>NZ_JBWKLF010000005.1:277515-553320 GCF_056430475.1 Streptomyces sp. NPDC045968
CTTGGTCGACGAGAAATGGGGTGGCGCTACACCAACCCCGTCACCCATTCGTGTGGACTTCACCCCCAGTGCCGGCCGTGTCGGGGCCCCCCCCCCCCCCCCTTCCCCCCCCCCCCGGGCCCCACGGTCAGCGGAGGTCGAACCGGTCGAGGTTCATCACCTTGTCCCACGCGGCCACGAAGTCCTTCACGAACTTCTCCTTGGCGTCGTCGCTCGCGTAGACCTCCGCGACGGCCCGCAGCTCCGAGTTCGATCCGAAGACGAGGTCGGCGCGGCTGCCGGTCCACTTGACCTCGCCCGTGGCGGCGTCGCGCGCCTCGAACGTGTTCGCGTCCTCGGACGTCGCCTTCCACGTCGTACCCAGGTCGAGCAGGTTGACGAAGAAGTCGTTGGTCAGGGACCCGGGGGTCGTGGTGAGGACACCGAGCGGCGAGTCACCGTAGTTCGCGCCCAGGACACGGAGGCCACCGACGAGGACCGTCAGTTCGGGGGCGCTCAGGTCGAGCAGGTTCGCCTTGTCGACGAGGAGGTACTCGGCCGGGAGGCGGTTGCCCTTGCCGAGGTAGTTGCGGAACCCGTCGGCGGTCGGTTCGAGCGCGGCGAACGACTCCACGTCGGTCTGCTCCTGGGACGCGTCCACGCGGCCCGGCGTGAACGGGACCTCGACGTCGAAGCCGGCGTCCTTGGCGGCCTTCTCGACAGCCGCGACACCGCCGAGCACGATCAGGTCGGCGAGCGAGATCTGCTTGCCGTCGGTCCGGGCACCGTTGAAGGCTTCCTGGATTCCCTCCAGGGTGCGCAGCACCGTCGCCAGCTGGTCGGGGTTGTTGACCTCCCACCCGCTCTGCGGCTGGAGGCGGATGCGCGCACCGTTGGCGCCGCCGCGCTTGTCGCTGCCCCGGAAGGACGAGGCCGACGCCCAGGCGGTCGACACCAGCTGCGACACCGACAGGTCCGAGGCGAGGATCTGGCCCTTGAGGGAGGCGATGTCCTCGGCGCCGACGAGCTCGTGCGTCACCGCGGGGAGGGGGTCCTGCCACAGCAGCGTCTCGCTCGGGACCTCCGGGCCGAGGTAGCGCACGACCGGTCCCATGTCGCGGTGGGTCAGCTTGAACCACGCCCGCGCGAACGCGTCCGCGAACGCCTCCGGGTTCTCCAGGAAGCGGCGCGAGATCTCCGCGTACGCCGGGTCGAACCGGAGCGAGAGGTCGGTCGTCAGCATCGTCGGGACGTGGCTCTTGGAGGCGTCGTGGGCGTCGGGAACGGTACCCGCTCCGCCGCCGTCCTTCGGCCGCCACTGGTGCGCGCCGGCAGGGCTCTTGTAGAGCTCCCAGTCGTAGCCGAACAGGATCTCGAAGAAGCTGTTGTCCCAGGCGGTCGGGGTGTTCGTCCAGATACCCTCGAGACCGCTGGTGATCGCGTCACCGCCCTTGCCGGTGCCGAAGGAGTTCTTCCAGCCCAGGCCCTGCTCCTCGAGCGGGGCGGCCTCGGGGTCGTCGCCGACGCTCTCCGCCGGGCCGGCGCCGTGCGTCTTGCCGAAGGTGTGACCGCCCGCGATGAGGGCGACCGTCTCCTCGTCGTTCATCGCCATCCGGCGGAACGTCTCACGGATGTCGCGGGCCGCGGCCAGCGGGTCCGGGTTACCGTTCGGGCCTTCCGGGTTGACGTAGATGAGGCCCATCTGGACCGCGCCGAGGGGGTTCTCCAGCTCACGGTCGCCCGAGTAGCGCTCGTCGCCGAGCCAGGTGGTCTCGGGGCCCCAGTACACGTCCTCGTCGGGCTCCCACACGTCGGCGCGGCCACCGGCGAAGCCGAACGTCTCGAAGCCCATCGACTCCAGGGCCACGTTGCCGGTGAGGATCATGAGGTCGGCCCACGAGATGTTCTTGCCGTACTTCTTCTTGACCGGCCACAGCAGACGGCGGGCCTTGTCCAGATTCCCGTTGTCCGGCCAGCTGTTGAGCGGCGCGAAGCGCTGCTGTCCGGCCCCGGCCCCACCGCGGCCGTCGCTGATGCGGTACGTGCCCGCGCTGTGCCACGCCATCCGGATCATGAGCGGACCGTAGTGACCGAAGTCGGCGGGCCACCAGTCCTGCGAGGTCGTCAGCACCTCCGCGATGTCCCGCTTCACGGCCGGGAGGTCGAGGGACGTGAACGCCTCGGCGTAGTCGAAGTCCTCACCCAGGGGGTTGGCCACGGCGGGGTTCTTGGCAAGGATCTTCAGGTTGAGCCGCTCCGGCCACCACTGACGGTTTCCGCCGCCCTGCGTCGGGTGCGGGGCACGCCCGTGCGCGACCGGGCAGCCGCCCTCGCCCTCCGTTTTCGCGTCGGTGACGATTGCATCGTGGTTCTCAGACATGGGAATCCTTCCGGACGGGGCGGATCACATTGCTCAGGAAGGAAGGAGAGGGGCCACGCTGTCGAGCTGGAGTCTTCCTGTCCCTTGGCTATCGCCGTAACCGATCCTACGATGGACAGAGTCCAAGTCAAGAAGCGAACCAAGCCTTTCCCCTCGGAAGCCGGCTGTGCGGATGTACGCCTGTTGACGCGGGCGTATCCCGTCGAACCCGAATAGGTGAACCGATATGAGCGGCCTGCTGGAGCGACTGCGGGGACGTGGCTGGCGGATGACCTCTCAGCGGCGTGTCGTTGCGGAGGTCCTCGACGGCGACCACGTGCATCTCACGGCCGACGAGGTGCACGCCCGTGCCGTGCGGCTGCTGCCGGAGATCTCCCGGGCGACCGTCTACAACGCACTGGGCGAGCTGGTCGCCCTCGGCGAGGTCGTCGAGTTCACCACCGACGGCCGCGCCAGGCGCTACGACCCCAACGCGCACCAGTCGCACCAGCACTTGGTGTGTTCCGGCTGCGGTCTCATCCGAGACGTCCACCCGACCGGCGATCCGCTGGCCGGCCTCCCGGCCGAGGAACGGTTCGGTTTCACGGTCTCCAAGGCCGACGTCACCTATCGCGGGCTGTGCCCGTCGTGCAACCGGGGATAAGCGGCCCGATGCGCCTGGACGGGCGCCCCTGATAGGGGCCGCGCCCGCGAAAGCGGCCAGGAGAGACGTCGATTCGGCGACAGTCACGCATACGTTCGGAACTGCCGGGCACGCGAACGTCAGCCACAGACGGCGGCCGGAGTACAACTCCGGACCGATCTCCAGGCCTACAGGCGGGAACATGAACGCGACTGACGACGAACAGGGTAAGGAATCCGGCAAGCGGATCGACATAGCCACGGCAATGCGCCGGGCTTCCGCTCAGCTCTCGGAGCTTCTGCGGTGCGAACCGGGATCCGTTTCGGCGGTGAAGGCTTCCGACGACGGCTGGTCGGCCGACGTGGAAGTCGTCGAGATGGAGAAGATTCCGGACACGATGAGCGTGATGGCCTCGTACCACGTCGCTCTCGACAGTGAGGGCCGGCTCCTCGCCTACGAACGGACGCGGCGCTACGCCCGAGGTCAGATCGACCGTCGCTGAAGTCTGTGCCGGCGTCGGCCTTCCCGCGCCGGGAAAGCCACGCGCATGCATCAACGGATGCATCACCGGAAGGAGTTTCACCATGGCACTCGTCCAGCAGAGCAGTGCGACGAACGGCGGAAGCGGTTCAGGCAATCTCTACGACGTACTGGAACTCATTCTCGACCGGGGTCTCGTGATCGACGCGTTCGTGCGCGTCTCCCTCGTCGGGATCGAAATACTCAAGATCGATGTCCGTGTGGTGGTCGCCAGTGTGGACACCTATCTGCGCTTCGCCGAGGCGTGCAACCGACTCGATCTGGAATCGGGCCGTAAGGCGCCGACCCAGCTCACCGACATCGTCGGCGACATGACCGAAAGCGGCGCCAAAGGAAAGTCGAAAGGCGCACTGACGGGGGCCGTGGAGGCTTTCACGGATTCCCTGCAGAGCAAGCGGGAGGAATCCGGGGAAGAGCCCCGGAAGCGACCCGCGCGCAAGTCCACGACCAGCCGCTCGTCCGCCCAGCGACGCGAGGAGTAACAGGTGTCGACCTACATATACGCGATCACCGCCGCCGAACACCCCCTGCGCCTTGACGGCCTCCACGGAGTGGGGGAACCCCCGGCGCCCCTGCGGACGGTCACGAGCGACGGCGTCGCCGCGGTCGTCAGCGACGCACCCGACGGCCTGCGGGCCAAGCGCCGCGACGTGACGGCCCACGAAGGCGTCCTCGAAGCGTTGATGGCGGACGGGGCGACGCTGCCGATGCGTTTCGGCCTGCTCGGCCCGGACGACGCCGGGGTGGCAGAGGCGCTGGAGCGCGAGAGCGACGCGTACCGTACGCGCCTGGCCGAACTCGACGGACACGTCGAGTACAACCTCAAGGCAGCCCGCGACGAACAGGACCTGTTGCGCGAGATCATGGCGCGGTCCGAGGAAGTCAGGAAGCTGAACGAGCGCACGCGGACGAGCCCGCAGGCCCATGACGAGCTGATCGCGCTGGGTGAACTGGTCTCCCGCAGCGTGGCCGAACGCAGTGGCGAGCAGGCCGAGGAGACCATGGGCCGGCTGCTTCCCGCCGCCGCGCGCGTCTCCCGCAGCGAACCAGGCGCGAGCCACTTCCTCAACGTGTCGTTCCTCGTCCCCGCGCGGTCCGCGGATGCCTTCGTGCGCGCCGTGCAGGAAGAGGCGGACCGGCAGGGCGATGCCTACACCTTCACCCTGACGGGGCCTCTGCCGCCGTACAGCTTCGTGTGACCCGGCGGCGAGGGAGGTACGGCCATGGGGCTCATCACCGGCATTCTGACCCTCCCGATGGCCCCGCTCCACGGCACGGCCTGGGTTCTCGACCAGGTGCTGCTCGCCGCGGAACGGGAGCACTACGACCCCGAGCCCGTACACAGGGAGCTGGCGGCGCTCGTGGACGATCTGGCGAACGGCCGCGTGGACGCGGAGGAGTTCGACCGGCGGGAGGACGCGCTGCTGGACCGTCTCGACGAGATCGAGGCGTACCGGCAGCGACTGGACAACGGTTCATGACCACACACCACGACCGATCGAGGGAGAACGAGGTGCACCGGTGATGTCGAGGAACGCCGCGACGGCCGCCGCGCTGGCCGGGGGCTATCTGCTGGGACGGACCAGGAACGCCAAGGTGGCCATCTGCGTGGGCGTGTTCTTCGTCGGCCGCAGGCTTGACCTCGACCCGCGGCGGATCGGGCAGTTGACGTCCGCCGCGCCGGAGTCCGGTTCCCTGAGCGACCAGCTGCTCAGGGAACTGGTGGAAGCCGCGAAGGCGGCCGCGACGCACGCACTCACCGAGCGCGCGGCCGCCCTCGCCGACTCCCTGGTCCGCCGTACGCGAGGTCGCGCCCTTCCGGGCGAGTACGCCGAGGAGGACCTTCCCGAGGACGAGTACGAGGGCGAGTTCGACGGCGAGTACGCCGAGGACGAGGAAGAGCCGCCCGAGGACCTCATCGAAGAGGTGGACGACGAGGAAGTGGACGACCCGTCGGGGGAAGAACCGGACGGCGAACCCGTTGACGAGGCGGACGACGAGCCCGTCGACGACGCACGGGACTCCGATGAGATGGAGGAGGAGCCGCGCGAGCCCGCCCGCCGCTCCCGGCGCCGAAGCACGTCCGGCGGCTGACCGAGCGCACGAGCAAGCACACAGAACAGGGGCGCCACCGTGTCCGATTCACTCGCAGGTCGCTTGCCGGCATCACCACGAACCACGCTGCCGCACGCCCAGCAGGGATCGTCCGCGAACCTCGCGGACATCCTGGAACGGGTGCTCGACAACGGCATCGTGATCGCCGGCGACATCAAGATCAATCTCCTCGACATCGAGCTGCTGACCATCAAGCTCCGCCTGCTGGTCGCCTCGGTCGACAAGGCGAAGGAGATGGGCATCGACTGGTGGGAGCACGATCCGTCGCTCTCCTCCAGGGCGCGCCCGTCCCAGCAGGTCGAGGGCCACGCGCCCGCTGCCGGCCGGGAGGAACTCCTGGCCGAGGAGAACGAGCGTCTGCGCGGCGAGCTCACCCGCCTGCGGTCGGCAGCCGGAGCGGACGGGGACACGCCGGACCCGGCCCCTGCCGGCGGTGAGCGGAAGGAGGACGACAGGTGAGTACGCGAGACCGCGCACGCGATGCGGTGGACACCGGTGATCCGCGACCGGAGACGGCCGCCCCGGCGGAGGCTCCTGCCGCGGCGCGCAGGGCGTACGTGTACGCCGTCGGCCGGGACGACGCGGCCCTGCGCCGTTTCGTGAACACCTTGAGCGGGGTGGACGGCCACCGCGTGCGGCTGGTCGGTGCCGACGGTCTCGTCGCACTGGTGTCGCCCGTACCGTCCGACGTCTTCGACGAGACCGCGCTGCGCGCCCAACTGGAGGACCTGACCAGGCTCGAAACGATCGCCCGCGCCCACCACGCCGTGGTCGACGCCGCGTTCGCCGAGGCGGTCGTGCTTCCTCTGCGGCTGGCGACGGTCTACCTCGACGAGAGCCGGGTGGCGGCCATGCTGGCCGAACACCACTCGCGCTTCGCGGAGTCGCTGGCGTGGCTCGACGGGCACGTGGAGCTGGGAGTGAAGGTCTACGCCGACCCGGACGCGAGGGCGGCGGCACCGGCCGCGGCCCCGCGGGAGTCGGCGGCCCCGGCCTCCGCGTCGAGCCCGGGCCGGGCCTACCTGCAGCAGCGCAGGCAGCGGAGGCGGAGCACCGAGGACCTGTACAGGGCCGCCGGTGACATCGCCGTCGATGCGACGAAGGTGGCCCGCGGATTCGCGCGCGCCGAGGTCACGCACCGCCCCCAGCAGGGCGAGCTGGCCGATCGGCCCGGGGTGAACCTCACCAACCAGGCCTACCTGGTGCCCGCAGGGGATGTGGACCGGTTCCGCGAACACGTCGGCGCTGTGGCGCGGGGCGTCCCGGGGGTGCACATCGCGGTGACCGGCCCGTGGGCTCCCTACTCCTTCGCGGCCCCGGAGACGGGCGGGGACGAGGGCACGCCGGCATGAGCACACCCTTCACGGACGACGGCTTCCACGAGCCGGACCGTGTGCCCGGGCCGCCGGTCGCTCTCATCGACCTGCTGGACCGCCTCCTGACCGGGGGAGCGGTCCTGACCGGGGACGTGGTCCTGTCCATCGCGGACGTCGACCTCGTCCACATCAATCTGCGCGCGGTCATCCGGTCGATCACCGGGGACGAGCCCGCGCCCTGGGCGAAGACGCCCGCAGAGCCCACCGCAGAGAGGTTCCCACGATGAAGGAGTCGGCCCCCGCAGGTACAGGCGCTCTCGACGAGCGGATCACGGCGAGCGGCTCTGTTGCCCGAAGGCTGGCCACGGACCCCGAGACGGTGGAACGCGACCTGATGAAACTCGTCCTCACCATCGTCGAGTTGTTGCGTCAGCTGATGGAACGCACCGCCGTTCACCGGGTCGACCAGGGCGACCTGAGTGAGGACGAGGAAGAACGCATCGGCATGACGCTGATGATCCTTCACGAACGCATGGAAGAGCTGTGCCGGAGGTACGGCCTTTCGATGGACGACCTGAATCTGGATCTGGGGCCGTTGGGGTCCCTGCTTCCCCGCGACTGACGGAACCGTCACCGGACGGGATTTGGTACGACACACGCTGTTTCACCCGAGAGGGATGGGCAAGGAGGAAACCATGACTGCTGAAAGCGGAAACGCCAGGAATTCCAGCGCCACGAACGCCAAGAAGACGACGGCCAGGACGGCGGCCAAGCGCGCGTCGACCACGGCCAAGGGGGCCGACACGAAGGCCAAGGCGGCGGCGAACGGGGCGGAACACGCGGCACGGGACGCGGAGAAGTCAGCGTCGGAGGGTGTGCGCTCCGCCGGTGAGGCCACCAAGCGGGTCGGCCGTGCGGCGGCGAACGGCCTTCAGAGCGGGCAGCACGCCGTGACGGCGAACGCGGCGAAGGCCGCCACCGTGGCCACCACCGCCTGGACGGTCGTCAAGCAGAGGAAGGCGATCGTGACCGGAGCGGCCGCGGGCGTCGCCGGTGTGGCCGGGGCCGCCTTCGCCATCGGCCGCTCGACGGCGAAGCCGCCGGTCGGACCGCTCACCCGGTTCGCGCGCGGACGGATCTGAGAAGAGGGGGGAGGGCCCGCCGCCCGCCTCCGTACGCCGATCGCCTTCCGCCCCGCCCCGCCCCCCTCGATGGGGCGGGGCGGGGCGATCGGCGTGTGGTGGGCCCCGGCTCCCCGGGCACCCCGTGGACCGGTTCAGGCAGCGGTGTTCAGGTGTGCCCCGATCTGGAGGAACGCCGGGACGAGCGGGGCCGGAGGAACCGCGGGTGACATGACCTGTGAGCCGAAGTGCACGATCACGAGGTCGAGCCGGGGCGAGACGAACAGCCGCTGGCCATGGAGCCCGCTGGCCATGAAGGAGTCGTACGGGTCGTTGAGGACCCACCAGAAGTCGTGGTACGAGAGGTTGGCGGGCGCGCCGGCCGGCGCCGAGGGAAAGCGCACACGTCGGGGCCAGCCGTCGGGAACGCCGCTGACGATGCCCGCCGCTACGGCCTGCGGCACGATCTGCCGGTCGCCGACGGCGCCGCCGCAGCGCAGCATCTCGCCCAGCCGCGCCAGGTCCCGCGCCGTGGAGCTGAATCCGCCGCACGCGGCCTCGGTGCCTTCGCCGTCGAGTATGTAGTACGCGTCTTCCTCGGCCCCCAGGTGGGACCACACGAGCTCGCTGAGCAACGCGGACGTGCTGGTTCCGGTGACGCGGCGAAGGACTTCGGCGAGTGCCTCGGCGTTGCCGTTCTCGTAGCGGAATTCGGTGCCGGGAGCACCGGTCGCGCGTGCCGTCGACAGGTGCTCGCGGATGCTGGTCGGGCCGGAGTAGCCGTAGGGACGCAGTGGGGGCGCGATGACGGCGTGGTAGCGCTGGGCTTCGATGGGCTTGTCGAAGGGGCGACCGGCGTAGCTGACCTGGGTGCCCATGTGAAGCAGATGGTTGACCTGGGCGTCGCCGAACGCGGTTCCTGACAGTTCGGGAACGTAGGTGGACGTTGTGGCGCTGCGGTCGAGCAGTCCCTGATGGTCCAGCACCGCTGCCACGAGGCCGAGGTAGGACTTGGCCGCGGAGGCGTGGAAGTGCGCCGTGTGGGGCCGCGTCCCGTGCAGGTACTTCTCGTACACGAGGGCACCGCGGTGCATCACGAGGAACGCGTCGGTCTCGGCGGCCGCGAACAGGTCCGGCAGCGTCAGTGTGCGCCCGTCGCGTGCGGAGATCCGGATGCTGTCCAGATCACTTGTCCTGGTGGGCAGTTCACGGGAAGCGGAGGTGCCCCGCCACACGCGCCGGCTGGGCGACAGCTCCCGGCCCGAGGTGGTGTAGCGGCGCACCCACGCGGGATCAGTGAAGCCGCGGGTCCAGTTCAGATCGCTCAGAGGGGCTGTCTCAGCCATGCGTGACTCCCGAATGTGTGATGGCCGGGTAGATCGTTAACGTACATGTTGTCTGAGTATTCAGCCAGAGTGCGGCCCGCCGCGCCTGTGCCGCCCGTGGCGGTTGCCTGGCCGTGCGTGCTGGGCGCGGATCGCATGGTCGGAACCATTGACCGCAAGGTTGCGCCCGGATACGTTGCCGAACGAACAGCGCGTTAATGGACGCATTGTTCAATTGTTCTGTGGCCGCTGAGGTGTGAGCGCCCGGCCCGCCCGTCAGGGGGTGTGGCCGCGCCGCGCCGTCGGGGCCCTGCTCCCGCGGCCCGCAGGACGCCCGGCCCCCTGCTCCTCTCCGAACCGCAGGAGTTCTCCATGGCCTCGCAGCCTTCCTCGTCCCTCGCTGCCGATCTCGGCGGTGATCCTCCGGAGCCGGTCTTCGACCGCCGCCGCGCCTGGCTGATCACGGCCATGATCGTCGTGTTCATGATCATCAACTTCGCGGACAAGTCCGTTCTCGGGCTTGCGGCGGTCCCGATCATGGAAGAGCTCGGCATCAGCAACAGCACGTACGGCTTGATCTCGAGTTCGTTCTCCGTCCTGTTCAGCGTGTCGGGACTGGTCGTCGGCTTCTTCTCGTCCCGTATCTCCAGCCGGGTCCTCCTGTTCACGATGTGTCTCGTCTGGGCGGTGGCCCAGCTGCCGGTGCTGGTCTTCGCGGCGGTTCCGGCGCTGATCGCGGGGCGGGTGCTGCTCGGGGCCGCCGAGGGCCCGGCGACGTCGATGTCGATGCACGCCCTCTACAAGTGGTTCCCGGCCGACCGGCGTGGCCTTCCCTCGGCCCTGCAGATCAGCGGCGCCGCGCTCGGCACCCTGATCGCGGCGCCGGTGGTCACCTGGCTGATCACGGATTTCGGGTGGCGCTCGGCGTTCGTCGCTCTGGCGGGGGCCAGTCTGGTGTGGAGCGCCGTCTGGTGGAAGGTCGGGCATGACGGCCCGTACGGCCGGACGCCCGGCGCCGGGGGAGAGGCGGTGGAGCGCCCCGGTGGCAGGCTGCCCTATCGCAAGCTGCTGCTGAACGGCACGGTGCTGGGGAGCATGGCCAGCGCGTTCGGCGCCTCATGGGCGGTGGGCCTGAGCCATGCCTGGCTGCCGCCCTATCTCAGGACGGAACTCGATATGAGCCCGGCGTCCGCGGCGACGCTCATCAGCGGGGTCTCGGCCTTCAGCCTTGTCCTGTTGCTGGCCATATCGCCGCTGGTCGACGCACTGACGAGGCGGGGCGTGTCCCTGCGCTGGTCGAGCGGGGCACCGCAGGGCATGGCCGTCGCCGTCGCCGCTGTGGCCATGGCCGCAATCCCCTTCGTGGACGCGACAGCGCCTCGCTTCGTGCTCATCGGCGTGGCCTTCGGTGCCCACGCCATCGCGTTCCCCCTGCACTACATGACGGCCGCGGTGGTCGTCCCGACTGCTCAGCGGGGAGCGCTCTTCGGCATCGTGGCCGCGACGGGGACCTTGCCGGGCCTGGTGGCGCCGTACCTCACCGGACATCTCCTCGACAACGCCGCTTCGAGGAGCGCCGGTTACACCAGCTCCTTCCTCATCGCCGCGGCGGTCATGCTGGCGGCCGGACTGGTGGCCCTGCTGTGCATTCATCCGGAACGGGACGCGCGGCGGCTCGGTATCGGCCTCGGAGGCCGGTCCCCGGCCGACGCGAAGGTGCCCGCTTAGGTGCCGGGAGCGAGGGCCGGGGGAGTGCGCTCCTGCCCTCGGCTCCGGTCGCCGTGGCGGGTTTACGGGGTAGGGACCGCCGCGCTGAATCCGCTGGCCCAGTAGCGGCCGTGCAGGGCCAGGTCGAGGAGCATGCGCACCACTTCCTCGGCCGGCATCGGCGGCGTCTCCTGCTCCGCCCACCACCGCAGGACGGCGACCTGCTCGCCGACCCAGACGCGGGCGAGGAGCTCCGAGTCGATGCGCGGCGTCACGTCGTTGCGCTCGGCGCGCGCCGTGAACTCGCCCTCCGTGGCCTCGGCGCAGGTGTCCACGAACATCTGCAGCGGCTTGCCGTCCCCCTCGCCGCGCAGCACGATCCGGTACAGATCCCGCTCGTCCCGCGCGTGCCGCAGCATCTCCAGCAGCGGCTTACCGGTGAATCCCACCGTGCTGTCCGCGATCGTCGGACGCAGCCTCTCGCCGAGCTCCTCCAGGAGGTCCGCGGTCACGCGGGCGAACAGGTCCTCCTTGTCCCGGAAGTGGGCGTAGAAGGTGGCCCGGGCGACATCGGCGCGCTCGGTGATGTCCTCCACGGTGAGGGCGGTGAAACCCCGTTCCAGTACCAGCTGGACGAGAGCCGCCCCCAGGGCCCGCCGTGTGCGTCTGATGCGTCTGTCCTCGGCCATCACGGCCCCTCCTCACGTCGGCGTCTGGTTGTCGGCGACAGTCTAGGGCTCTTGACAGCCCAGAAGATAACGAACAACCTGTTCGGAATTGATCGACATGTAGTTCTACGTGCATGCTGACCGGCCCTACCTCTGGAGTGTTGATGAACCTCGGCACCTACCTCACCCGAAGCGCCCGGTACTGGCCCGACGAAACCGCGCTCGTCTGCGGCGACCGCTCCTGGACCTACTCCCAGCTCGACGCCGGAACCAGTCGCCTGGCATCGGCGCTCCTGGCCCGGGGAGTGCGCCCGGGCGACGCGGTCGCGTCCCTGGCGTGGAACCGGGGCGAACTCGTGGAAGTGGAGTTCGCCCTGTACAAGGCCGGTCTCGTGCGCGCGCCGGTCAACGCCCGCCTCGGACGTGGCGAGATCGAGCACATTCTGAGGTACGCCCGCGTGCGCGTCCTCGTCTTCGACGCGGCGCACCGTGAGGACGCGCTCGCCGCCATCGCCGCCACGGGAACGGACTGCTTGCCCGTCCTGCTCGGCGATCACGACACGGAGGACGGCGAACTCCTCACCTACGAGGCCCTGCTCGGCGAAGGAGACGAGGCCCCGGTGGAGGTGGACGTCGACGAGGACGCGCCGTGCGTCCTGAACTTCACCTCGGGTTCGACGGGAGCCCTGAAGGCGGCGGTGCAGAGCGTCGGCAACCGGCTCGCGAACATGCGCAAGCTGCTGATGAGCGACGAGTCCCGCCCGCGTCCCGGGACCCGCTACCTGGCGTGCGGCCCGATCACGCACGCCACCGGCATGGGGCTGCTCGCCGGCGTCTTCGGCGGCTCGACCACGTATGTGCTGCCCACCTGGGACGTGGAGGCGTTCCTGGAGACGGTCGAGAAGGAACGCATCACCGCGACATTCCTCGTGCCGGCCATGGTCAACATGGTGCTCGCGCATCCCGGAGCGGCCGATCGGGACCTGTCCAGCCTGACCAGCGTGCGGGTCGGCGGCGCCCCCATCTCACCCCAACGCCTCAAGGACGCCGTGGAGTTCTTCGGCCCCGTCGTGGCGCAGGGGTACGGACTCGGCGAGACGACGAGTGTCGTCGCGGGTCTCAGCAGCGCGGAAGTCGCCCGGGCCGCCGCTTCGGACGGGGAGCTGCTGCAGTCCTGCGGCCGGGCGATGTACGACACCGAGATCCGCGTGGTCGACGAGGAGGGCCGCGTCCTGCCGCCGCGGGGGGTCGGTGAGGTCATCGTGCGGGGACCCGACTGCGTGCGCGCGTACTGGCAGGAGCCCGAACTGTCGGCGGAGACCTTCCGCGACGGCTGGGTGCACACCGGCGACCTGGCGTGGATGCGTGAGGACGGCTATCTGTTCCTCGTCGACCGCAAGAAGGACATGATCATCTCGGGTGGATTCAACATCTACTGCACCGAGGTCGAGTCCGCCCTCTACGAGCACCCCGCGGTCCAGGAGGTCTGTGTCGTCGGCATCCCCGACGACACATGGGGTGAGGCGGTCAAGGCCGTGATCGTGCCCCGCCCCGGCAGCGACGTCACCGCCGAGGAGATCGCCGGGTTCTGTGCCGGGCGACTCGACAGCTTCAAGAAGCCGCGCTCGGTGGACTTCGTCGCCGAACTGCCCCACAACCGCAACGGAAAGCTCGACCGCAAGGCCGTACGCGAGCCGTTCTGGGCCAACGCCGCCCGCCGCGTGAACTGAACAACCGAACCGGAACGAGGAACCACCCGCCATGAGCTTCTCCCTCCGCCCCGCCTACGCCGACCCCCACCTGGCCGACCTCGTCGGCAGGCTGCGCGACTACCTCGAAGGCGAACTCGCCGACTACGAGAGCGAGCGCGGCCTCACCCACGAAAGCCGCCTCACCCGTGCCGACCTCGAACCCGTCTGGCACCGCAGCCGCGAACTGGGCTTCTACGGCATTCACCTGCCCGAGGAACACGGCGGCCAGAACCTTTCCTTCACCGCACTCGCCGCACTCAAGGAGGAGATCGGCGCGAGCGGACGCGTGCTGGGCCACAGCGTCCTCGGTGACATGGGCGGCCCCCTGCGCGCCGGCGACATCCTCCAGTACGCCACCGACGAGCAACTGCGGAAGTACCTGCTGCCGCTCATCCGGGGGGAGCGTGCCTGCTGCTTCTCCCTGACCGAGACCGACGCGGGCTCCGACGTCCGCTCCATGCGCACCACCGCCGTGCGTGACGGCGAGGGATACCGGCTCACCGGACACAAGGTCTTCAGCTCCGCCGGCCCCTTCGCCGACTTCGCCATCGTCGTCGCGCGCATGGCAGGCAGCGGCGAGGCGGAGGGGGACAAGCCCTCCTTCTCCGCGTTCCTCGTCGACCTGGACAGCCCCGGCTGCCGGGTCGAGGCCGGCGCCACACCGATGTCGGGCGAGCACATCGAGAGCGACATCGTCCTGGAGGACTGCTTCGTCCCGGCAGCCAACCTCCTGGGCGAGGAGGGCAAGGGCATGCGCATCGCGCTGGGCCGGGTCACCACCAACCGGCTCCTGCACTGCCCCACGGTCATCGGCGTGACCCGCAGGGCCCTCGACCTCACCCTGGAGCGCACCCGGCACCGCAAGGTCGCGGGAGGACAGCCCCTGTTGATGCTCCAGGCCATCCAGCACAAGGTCGCCGACATGGCCACCGAGCTCTACGCCGCCCGCTCCATGACCTACGCGGCGCTCGCCGCACTCGACCAGGGAGCCGACGTCCGCACCGAGGCGTTCATGTGCAAGCTCTTCGTCGCGGAATCCGCCTTCCGCATCCTCGACGAGGCCGTGCAGATCCACGGCAAGGAAGGCCTCACCCAGGGCAACGAGATCGAGTTCCTGTTCCGGAAGATCCGCATGTTCCGCATCCTCACCGGAACCTCCGAGATCCAGCGCAACGGCATCGCCAGGGGCCTGGCCTTCCCCGCCTGAGCTCTCACAGCAGGTCCCGGGGCAGTGTCTCGTTCCAGGTACGGGAGAAGACGCGCCGCTCGCCCTCGTAACCGTCGAGGGTGGCATCCACGAAGAACTCCGTCTCACTGCACCGGAGTTCGGTGCGCGTCTCCACCCGAACGTCCCAGTCGTCCCGCCGGAACCGCATCGTCCACGCCGATTCGCCCCCGACGGACGTGAAGTCGTCGGCGGTCGCGGTGTAGCGCTCGTACGCACGACAGCCCACGTCCATCCCGATGTCGTCGATGCGCACGGTGCCCCGGTCCTTGACGATCTCCAGCGCCGACTCGTACCCGATCAGATCCCGCCTGACCTCCCAGCGCTGCTCGGGCGCGGACAGCCGGGTGGTGGAGATCGGCGGCGCCCCCTCGGGCTCACCGAAGGGCCGCTGCGGCAGCTCGTCGGGCTCGTCCACCGGGCGCACCGGCAGCGTCAGGGTGCTGGACCCCTCGTGCACGCTCAGCAGGACGGGCCGCGGCGGCGGCCAGGCGAGGGGCCAGTACGACGTCGAGAGGGACAGCCGGATGCGATGGCCGGGCGGAAAGACCTGCGCCACACCGTTCAGCTGGACGGTGGCCCGGTAGCGGCGTCCCGGCTCCAGCGCTTCGGGCTCGCCCGTCGCGTCACGGTGGGTCAGGTTGAGCAGGCCGTACGTCACACGCGTGGCCCGGCCGTCGGGCGCGACGTCGGAGAGGCGGGCGGCGACCGTGGCCACCGGTTCACTCACGGACAGGTCGAGCTCGACCGTCGGCGAACCCAGGATCTCCACCGGCTCCTCCAGCGGTCCGGTGTCGAAGACGAGCGAGCCGCCGTCCTCCTCGCGCTGGTCGTACGGCAGGTCCGGCGGGGCGTTGTACGACGCCCACTTGCCCGCGAACTGGCCCACGGACAAAGGCGACTGCACCGTCATCGGGCCGCCCGCACGATCGCCGTCGTCAGCGGACCTCACCTCGTCCGGCATGACGATGCGGTGCCGCAGCAGCGGGTGCGCGACCGCCTCGATGTGTGGCGACGGCCAGCTCGGCTCACCGACCCAGCGGCCGGGGCGCTCCTCGTACGACGTCGAGGGCGGCACGCTCTCCTGCATCCAGGTCTGGAGCATGGGGCCGTCCATCACTCCGTTGTCCGCGCCCTTGAGCCAGTGGTCCCACCACCGCACGACCTCCTGGAGATAGCCGATCGCCGGGCCGGGCTCACCGAGGTGCGGGAACTTGTGGGACCAGGGCCCCACCAGCCCCTTGCGCGGCACGTCCAGGTGTCCCAGCAGGCGCGTCACGGCATTGGAGTAGCCGTCCGCCCAGCCGCTGGACGCGAGCACCGGGCAGCGTACGGCCGTGTAGTCCTCGCAGACCGAGGCGTGCCGCCAGTAGTCGTCGCGGCGCTGGTGGCGCAGCCACTCCAGGACCCAGGGCTTGGTGTGCTCCATCCGTTCGTGCCACATCTCGCGCCACCGGTCACCGACGACGGCAGGGTCCGGGGGACACGTCGCGTAGGCGAACATCGTCCCCGCCTCCGCCAGGTTGTCCGACAGCATCGTGCCGCCCATGTAGTGCATGTCGTCGGCGTACCGGTCGTCGGTGAACGACGCGACGACCACGGCGCGCAGACTCGGCGGCTGCCGGGCAGCCGTCTGGAGCGCGGCGAAGGCGCCCCAGGAGATGCCCATCATTCCCGTGGAGCCGTCGCACCAGGGCTGCTCGGCCAGCCACGCGAGCACCTCCTCGGCATCGGCCTGTTCGAGCTCCAGGTACTCGTCGGCCAGCACACCCTCGGAGTCACCGGTGCCGCGCACGTCGACGCGCACGCAGGCGTAGCCGTGACCCGCGATGTACGGATGGTGGATCGAGTCGCGCTCGGCGGTCAGATCGCGCTTGCGGTACGGGATGTACTCCAGCACCGCGGGCACCGGCTCCTCGTCCGAGGACACCGGACGCCAGACGCGCGCGGACAGGTGTGTGCCGTCGGACATGGGGACGACGACGTGCTCTTCTTCCTTCGTCGCGTGCGGCAGATTGCTCACAAAACGCATACGGCGGAACCGCTCCTCTCCCTGAGATCCTCAGATGTTCTTCTGGTCGCGCCCGCCCGGCGTGGTCTCGTCGAAGGCCAGCCCCAGGGCCGCCACACAGCGGTCGTACTTCGCCCGCAGGTCCTTCTCACTGTCCCCGCCGGTGAAGATGTGCGCGACCTCGTAGCTGTAGCTGTCCTGCTGCGGCGTGTCCGAGAGGCGCTGCCCTTCCTCGGGCACGACGTCGACACGCACACCGGGAATCTCGCGTTCGATCCGCTCGATGTCCTCGCGCGAGGGAACGCGGTGCGCCACACCGTCGGCGAACCACCGGTGGTACCACTTGGCGGCCACCGCGTACGGGCCCGCCCGGTGCGGCAGCGAGGGGTCCTTGCCGAGGGCGAGGCTGATCATGCAGTGGTGGTTCGGGACGCCGTCGACGTACTCGAACAGCTCCGCGTGCGACTGCGAATGCCGGGGGTTGATCTCCAGCAGATTGATCGCGTCGGTCCCCGGGTCGTAGAAGTACTCGATGCTGAAGGTCGCCGAGTCCATGCCGATCTGCCGCATCACCCGGGCGGAGACGTCGTGCAGCCTGCGCTGCACCGGCTCGGGCAGGGCCGAGGGGTACTGGTGCCGCAGAAAGCTGGAGGAGTCGGGATAGTTGATCGAGTCCAGGACGCCGTAGACGGTGACCTCACCGTCGTGGACGTACCCCTCCACCGCGACCTGGATACCCGAGAGGGCCTCTTCGGCGAGACAGACCTGCCCCCCGACACCGGCCATCTCCTCGGGCAGATCGAGCCGGTCGAGGATGTACTCGAAGGGCCGGCCCACCCGGGCCACTCCCTTGCGGATCTCCTCGACCGCTTCACGGAACTCCTGCTGGTCCTTGACGCCGAAGGCGAGCTCGGACGAGTACGACAGGGCCGGCTTCAGCCACATCGGGAAGCGCACCCCCTCGGGCGGCCGGGGCTCGTCCGCCTCCATGTCGACCCGCCCGAACCGGGGGTGCTCATCGACGACCTTCTGCTGCTCCAGCCGGCTCCAGTACTTGTGCTCGCACTTGACGACGGACTCCAGCCCGGTGCTGCGTGTTCCGTAGAGCTCGCTCAGCATCGGCACCAGCGTGCTCACGGGGAAATCCCAGTAACCGACGATCGCGTCGATGCTGCCGTCGAAGCCGTCGAGCACGCCCTTGGCCTTCTCGAACAGCTCCGCCACCGACACCTCGCCGACCTGGAGCTCCTCGATCGTGAGCAGCGGGTGGAACACGTACGCATGGGCGTCGGGCACGGCGCGCAGGGTTGGCAGATTCGCCTCGTCCAGGCCGAGCACGAATATGTTCTTACGCTGCGTGGTCGTCTGACTCACATGGCTCCTTGGGTGTGTGACGTGGTGCGCCCTCATGGGGCCTGTTCTGGGCGCCTTCCTCGCCCAGCCCGTTTCACACATGTGTCCCGCAGGTGGCCGGTGATGTCCGGGGGCTCAGCCGGTCAAGGGGACCGCGCCGGTGCGGGCGACCTCGGCGTACCAGTGGGCGCTGGACTTGGGTGTACGGCGGCCGGTCGGGTAGTCCACGTACACCGCGCCGAAGCGCTTGCTGTAGCCGTAGCCCCACTCGAAATTGTCGAGCAGCGACCACAGGAAGTAGCCTCGGACGTCCACTCCGTCGGCGATCGCCCGGTGGACCGCGGCGAGGTGGCCGCGCAGATAGGCGATGCGGTCCGGGTCGTGGACCGCGCCCGACGGGTCGACGTAGTCGTCGAACGCGGCACCGTTCTCGGTGATGATCAGCGGCAGGGCGGGGAACTCGCGCTTCAGGTCGCGGAGCAGGTCGTACAGGCCGCTCGCGTCGACCGCCCATCCCATCGCCGTGGTGCTGCCCGGCGGGCGATGGAAAGCCACCTGGTCGGCACCGGGCCACGGGCTGTGCTCGCTGACGCCGTGACCGTCGGAGTGGTGGGCGCCGTCCCCCGTCGCGGCGGAGACCAGGGTCGGTGTGTAGTAGTTGACGCCGAGGAAGTCCAGCCGCTGCCGGATCTCCTCCGTGTCGCCGTCCCGGACGAACGACCAGTCCGTGAGGTGCGCGGTGTCGGCCAGTACGTCGGCCGGATAGGCGCCGTGGAGCATCGGACCGGTGAAGACCCGGTTGGCGACCCCGTCGATGCGGCGGGCCGCGTCGACGTCCTCGGGGCTGTCGGTCAGGGACCGCACCTGATGGATGTTGAGGGTGACGGACATCCGTGCAGCGGCGGGCAGGACGGCCCGCATCGCCCGCACAGCGCGGCCGTGACCGAGATTGAGGTGATGGGCCGCGCGCAGAGCCGCGACCGGATCGGTTCGCCCCGGGGCGTGCACCCCGGAGCCGTAACCGAGGAACGCGCTGCACCATGGCTCGTTGAGCGTCGTCCAGGTCTTCACGCGGTCGCCGAGCGCCTCGGCGACGATGCCCGCGTACTCCGCGAACCGCTCCGCCGTGGCGCGCTCGGGCCAGCCGCCGGCGTCCTCCAGCTCCTGCGGCAGGTCCCAGTGGTAGAGGGTCGCGACGGGCTCGATGTTCTTCTCCAGCAGACCGTCCGTCAGGCGGCGGTAGAAGTCGAGCCCCTTCTGGACCGCGGGCCCGCGCCCGGTGGGCTGTACGCGGGGCCACGAGACGGAGAACCGGTAGGCGCCCACGCCCAGATCGGACATGATCTGCACGTCCTCGGGCCAGCGGTGGTAGTGGTCCGTCGCGATGTCCCCGGTGTCTCCGTTGCGGACCTTGCCGGGTGTACGGGAGTAGGTGTCCCAGATGGACGGCGTCCGGCCGTCGACGTCGGCGGCCCCCTCGATCTGGTACGCGGCGGTCGCCGTGCCCCACAGGAAGTCCGGCGGGAAGAGGAGGGAAGGGGCGACGGGCCGGGAAGCGGCGTGGGTGGTGTGCGAGGTTGCGGTGGCCACGTGAGTCCTTACGGTGCGGAAAAGGGGAGGGGGAGAGGGGAAGCGGGGCGACTCAGCCCTTGACGGCGCCCTGCATGATGCCGCCCACGATCTGGCGGCCGAACACGACGAACATCACGAGCAGCGGCAGGGTGCCCAGCAGCGCGCCCGCCATGATGAGCGACTGGTCGCGCACGTAACCGGCGCTGAGCTGGGTGAGGGCGACCGGCACGGTCGGGTTGTCCATGTTCAACGCGATGAACGGCCAGAAGAAGTCGTTCCACGCGTGGACGAAAGTGATCATGAAGAGGACGGCCATGGCAGGCCGGGCCACCGGGAGCACGATGCTCCAGAAGATCCGCAGGGAGTGCGCGCCGTCCACCCGCGCGGCCTCGATCAGCTCGTCGGGCATCGCCTCCATGAGGTACTGCCGCATGAAGAACACGCCGACGGCGCTGACCAGGGTGGGGAAGATGACGGCGGGCAGCCGCTGCCCCCAGCCCAGGTCGCTCATCATCATGAAGAGCGGGACCACACCGAGCTGCGGCGGGATCATCATCGTGCCGATGACCAGGGTCAGCAGCGCGTTGCGGCCCGTGAAGCGGAGTTTGGCGAAGGCGAACCCGGCCAGGGTCGCGAAGAGCACCGTGGCCACGGCGATGCTTCCGGCCACGATCAGGCTGTTGACCATCGCCTTGCCGAGAGCCGCCTCCGTCCACGCACGGCTCAGGTTGGTGAACAGGTTCGGGCCCGGCAGGAACGGCGGTGGTGTCTGCGTCACCCGGGTGTTGTCGGTCGAGGCCGCGACCATCGTCCAGTACAGCGGGAAGAGGGACATCAGCGCGACCAGGCCGAGCAGGACGTACGCCACCGGGCCCGCGTGGTGCTGCCTGCCCGCCCTCATCCTCAGGGACGGGAGCCGGGAGCCGCTGCGGAACGGCGCGACGGACGGCTTGCCCTTCGGGGTGTGCGGAGGGGCGCTCCGCAGGCTGTCGGTGGTCATCGCTTTCCGCTCCTGGTTCCCTGTGAGACACGGGACCGGCTGGTCGCGCGCTGGATGAGGCGCTGGAGGACGAAGGCCAGGACGAGCAGCAGGAACATGGCCCAGGCGATGGTCGAGGCCCGCCCCATCTGGTAGTTCTTCCAGCCCTCCTCGTACATCAGCAGCCCGAGGGTCTGGTACTGGTTGTCGGCTCCGCCCGAGATACCGTTGGGCCCCTGTCCGAAGATCAAGGGCTCACCGAAGAGCTGGGTGGCGCCGATCGTCGACAGCACGATGGTGAACACGATCGTGGCCCGTATCCCGGGCACGGTCACCGTGAGGAACTGCTGCCAGCGGGAGGCCCCGTCGATCGCCGCCGCCTCGTAGCGGTCGCGCGGGATGGCCTGCATCGCCGCCAGGTAGAGGAGGGCGTTGTAACCGGTCCAACGCCAGATGACGATCGTGGAGATCGCGATCTGGGCGGGCCACTTGTCGCCCTCCCAGTCGACGTTCTCCACACCGAACATCCCGAGGAACCAGTTGATCATCCCGAAATCGCGCTCGAACAGCATGGTGAACACCAGCGCGGCCGCGCCGACGGACGTGGCGTACGGCGTCAGGGCCGCGACGCGGAAGAAAGTCGAGCCGCGCAGCGAGTAGTTGAGCAGGTGCGCGATCCCGAGCGCCATGAGCAACTGGGGCACCGTGGAGATGACACCGATGGTGATGGTGTTGGCGAGTGCGTTCCAGAAGCGGTCATCCGCCCACAGGGCGGTGTAGTTGCCGAACCCGCGCCACTCCATGACGTCCATGGTGGCCAGTTCGACCTTGTGCAGTGAGATCCACGACGTGTAGATCAGCGGGTAGAAACTGAACGCGCCGAAGACGAGGAAGAACGGGGCGACGAAACCGTAGGGCGCGCCCCGGAGATCGAGCCGGTGCAGCAGGTTGCGTCGGCGCTGCCGGGGGCGGTCCTTGCCACCGGACGTGAGGCCGGGGCCGGGCGGGGCGCCGACGTCCGGCCCGCCGGGGCCGGGGGCCGGGGTGGAGATGGAGGTGGCCACCGTGGCCTCCTTCCTGAGGGAGAGCTGAGAGGGGACAGGGGGCGCGCCGTGCTCCGGGGGAGGGGAGGCACTGGACCGGCGAGTGGTGCGAACGCCGCGGCGCGCGGGGGCGGACCGTTCTGCCCGGCCCGTACTCCGGCCCCCTGCGGGGCGGCCGGATGGCGCGGGATCGGGTGCCCGGCCCGGCCCGGGAGGGTCGGGATGCCCGGGCCGGGCGGAGACGACCGTCAGCCGACGGCCTTGCGAATGCGCTCGTCCGTCGTGTCCCAGGCCTCGGCCGGCTTCCTGCCCTTGGACTCGATCAGGTGCAGACCCTGCGAGAAGGTGTCCTTGATCGTGCCGTCCTTGCGGCCGAGTACCTGCTCCGCGGGGATCTCGTTGGCGGCTGCGCCGAAGATCTCACCGATCGGGGCCTCGTTGAAGTACGGGGACTTCGCTCCCGAGACCTCGGTCTGCGCCAGCGCCTCCTTCGAGGAGGGGAAGTTGCCGATCTCCTTGAACAGGGCGGCCTGCTGGGCGGGCGCGGTCAGCCACGCGACGAGCTTCTGCGCCTCGGCCTTGACGGGACTCTTCTCCATGACGCCGAGGAACGAGCCGCCCCAGTTGGCGCCCTTCGGCGCCTTCGCGACATCCCACTTGCCCTTGTTGGCAGGGCCGGCCTTCTCGCTGATGTGAGCGAGCATCCAGGCCGGGCACACCGTGGTGGCGAAGGTGGAGTTGGCCAGGCCGGGGTCCCAGCCGGGCTGGAACTGGCGCAGTTTGGCCGTCATGCCGGAGCTTCCCGCCTCCGCGGCCAGGTCCCACGCCTCCTTCACCACGGGGTTCTTGGCGTAGATGAGTTCCCCGTCCTTGTCGTAGAACTGCTCGGAGGAGCCGTAGATCATGGCGTTGAACAGTCCGGTGGAGCTGTCCATGAAGGCGAGCTCGCTGTTCTTCGAGCCGGCCTCGAACCGCTTCCCCGTCTCGACGTACTTGCTCCAGTCGCCCGCCCACAGCTCGGCGACCTTCTCCCGGTCCGTCGGGAGCCCGGCCTGCTCGAACATGTCCCTGCGGTAGCAGACCGCCATCGGCCCGATGTCCGTGCCGAGTCCGAGGACCTTGCCGTCGGGGGTGGTGACCTGGTTGAGCTTCCACGGCTGGAAGTGGCCGGTGCCGTCGACGCCGGCGAAGTCCGCGAACTTGTCGGCCTGGGTGTCCACGATCTCCTTGGCGCGGCCCACCTCTATGCCCTGGATGTCCTTGAGGCCGCTGCCGCCCGCGAGGTGGGTCTGGAGCGCGGTGTAGTACGTCTGCTCGTCGCCGGCGACCTCCGCCTTGATCGTCACCCCGGGGTTCTCGCGCTCGTACTGTTCGAGGAGCCCGGTCTCCTTGAAGCCCATGACGCCGAAGAGACCCATCGTGATGGTGACCTTGCCGTCCTTCTTCCCGCCTCCGGTGGACGACGTACTGCCCTCCGAGCAGCTTGTCACCAGGCCGAGGACGGCGAGGACCGAGACCGCGACGGTGGCTTTCGACCGTGACAGCGTTCGGGATGTGCGCATGAGGATTCCTCCCAGCGGCGGCTCCGGCGCACGGCGATACCCGTTCGTCCGGTCCACGCTGCGGCTCGAAACGTGAAGTGGGAACGATTCCAATCGTGGTGGGATCGATCCCACCGACGTGCCGTGAAGACTGGCCAACTCCCTGCGCTGTGTCAAGAAGTTGAATCGAATCTGTCGTCATGAGCACCTGTGTGTTCAACTGATGCGTCTACGGGACTGCGGCGCGGTCTGGCAGAATGCGCTGGCGAGCGCCGGTCCGGGCGCCCTGCACGTGCCGGAAGGTGCGGAACGAACGCGCCGGTGGCGCGGGGCAGCGGGAGGGGCACATGAGCACCGGTCGGCCGCCGACCATCAAGACCGTCGCCGCACGGGCGGGGGTGGGGCGTACGACGGTGTCCCGGGTCCTCAACGGCTCGCCCCTGGTGAGCGACAAGGCGAGGGCAGCCGTCGAAGCGGCCATCGCCGATCTCAACTTCGTGCCCAGTTCGGTGGCGCGTGGGCTGGTCACCCGCCGGACCAACTCGATCGCCCTGGTGATCCCGGAGTCGGAGAGCCGGCTCGGCGCGGAGCCGTACTTCTCCGCCGTGATCCGGGGGGTGAGCACCGGACTGGCCGCGACCCAGACGCAGTTGCAACTCGTGCTGGTCAGGGACAAGAGTGAGCTCGACCATCTGACCGAGACCGTGACCGCCCGCCGGGTCGACGGAGTGCTCCTGGTCTCGGTCCACCGGGACGATCCGCTGCCGGATCTGCTGGAGGCCCTCGGCCTGCCCACCGTGCTGGCGGGCCGGCGATCCGACGCCGAACCGCTCAGCCACGCGCACTCCGACAATCTCGGAGGGGCGGGGGCGGCAGTCCGGCACTTGATCGATCGAGGCCGGGAACGGATCGCGACGATCACCGGGCCGCTCGACATGGAGGTCGGCCGCGTCCGCCTCCAGGGATGGCGCGAGGCGCTGACCGGGGCGGGGCGCCCATCGGGCGAAGAACTCGTGGCGGTGGCCGACTTCACCGAGGAGGGCGGCCGGCGGGCCATGGGCGAACTGCTGGCCCGGGTCCCGGACCTGGACGCGGTGTTCGTGGCATCGGACGTGATGGCGGCAGGCGTGCTGCTGGAGCTCCGCGCCCGGGGGAAGCGGGTGCCGGACGACATCGCGGTGGTCGGCTTCGACGATTCGCTGATCGCGCGGCACACCAACCCCCCTCTCACCAGCGTCCGCCAGCCGGTCGAGCAGATCGGCAGCACGATCGCTCAGATACTGCTCGAAGAGATCGCCACTCCCGGGATGCCCCGGCGGTGCGTCCTGTTGCCCACCGAGCTGGTGGTCCGCGAGTCGTCCTGAAGGTGCCTGGCCGTCCTGCGGGCTCTCGGCCCGCCGCACCGCGAACCCCGTCGCGTGAGCGGCACACCTGACTCGACGTCACGAGCCGTGCTGCGGTCGGACGGAGAAGAGTCCCTGGTGTCCGGCGGGGCCTGGGGGTCCGGCGGGGCGGCTTTGTCCGATCACTGGAGAAAGTTGACGTCTCTCGTGTCAAAGGGCTTTCTGTCGGATGGAAAAGCCATTACCTTCCTGACCTGTACCGGACAACACGGACCGACCGCCCCGTCCCTCCTCCCCGGGGCGTGACGTCCACCGGCGCGACGGCGCGCGCCTGTGCCAGACCCCCCACCCCGTACTCATACGGAGGATGCGCGTGCACAGGAGAATCACCCGGCCCCTCGCGGCGCTCACCTGCACCCTGCTCGCCGCCGCGGGCGCCCTCACCGCACAGCAGAGACCGGCCGCGGCCGCGGCCGCCGAGGAGTTCCAGCAGGTCACCCTCGCCAAGGGAGTGGCCGAGACCGGCGAACCGATGACGCTCGCGGTCCTGCCCGACCGGTCCGTCCTGCACACCTCGCGCGACGGCACCCTGCGCCTCACCGACGCGGCGGGCACGACCAAGGTCTCCGGCAAGCTGGACGTCTACAGCCATGACGAGGAGGGGTTGCAGGGCATCGCGGTCGATCCCGGCTTCAGCTCCAACCGCTTCGTCTACCTCTACTACGCGCCCAAGCTCACCACCCCCGGCGGCGACGCCCCCGCCGAGGGAACGGCGGCCGACTTCACCCCGTACGACGGAGTGAACCGGCTGTCCCGGTTCGTCCTCAGGACCGACGGCACCCTGGACACCGCCACCGAGAAGAAGGTCCTCGACGTCCCCGCGAGTCGCGGCCTGTGCTGCCACGTCGGCGGCGACATCGACTTCGACGCGGCGGGAAACCTGTACCTCTCCACCGGCGACGACACCAACCCGTTCGCCTCCGACAACTACACGCCCATCGACGAGCGTCCGAACCGCAACCCCGCGTACGACGCCCAGCGGTCCTCCGCCAACACCAACGACCTGCGCGGCAAGGTACTGCGGATCAAGGTCGACGCGGACGGCGGCTACTCCATACCCTCGGGAAACCTGTTCGCCCCCGGCACCGCGAAGACCCGCCCCGAGATCTACGCCATGGGCTTCCGTAACCCCTACCGGATGAGCGTCGACAAGCCCACCGGCATCGTCTACCTCGGCGACTACGGCCCCGACGCGGGCACCGCGAGCGCCACGCGCGGCCCCGCGGGGCAGGTGGAGTTCAACCGGATCACCAAAGCCGGGAACTACGGCTGGCCCTACTGCACCGGCAAGAACGACGCCTACATCGACTACGACTTCGCCACCAAGGCATCCGGTGCCGCCTTCAACTGCGCCGCACCGAAGAACACCTCGCCCCGCAACACCGGCCTCACCGATCTGCCGCCGGCCCAGCCGGCCTGGATACCCTACGACGGCGGGTCCGTGCCCGAGTTCGGCAGTGGTTCCGAATCGCCCATGGGCGGCCCCGTCTACCGCTACAGCGCCTCGTCCACCTCGACCGTGAAGTTCCCCCAGAGCTACGACGGGAACTTCTTCGCGGGCGAGTTCGGCCGCAAGTGGATCAAACGGATCGCGCAGGGCACCGACGGTGCGGTGCAGTCCATCAACGCCTTTCCCTGGCAGGGCACCCAGGTGATGGACATGGCGTTCGGCCCCGACGGCGCCCTCTACGTCCTGGACTACGGCACCGGCTACTTCAGCGGTGACGCCAACAGCGCGCTCTACCGCATCGAGGCCGTCACCGGGGGCCGTGCCCCCCTCGCCCAGGCCGCCGCCGACCGCACGTCCGGCAAAGCCCCTCTCGCCGTGCAGTTCTCCTCGGCCGGCAGCTCCGACCCCGACGGCGATCCGCTCGGCTACGCCTGGAAGTTCGGCGACGGCTCCACCTCGACCGCCGCCAACCCGTCGCACACCTACACGGCCAACGGCCGCTACACCGCCGAAGTCACCGTCTCCGACGGCACGGGCAAGTCGGGCACGGCGTCGGTGACCATCACCGTCGGCAACACCGCGCCGACCGTCAGACTGGATCTGCCCGCCGACGGCCGGATCATCGACCCCGGGGCCGCGGTGCCCTTCAAGGTCACGGTGACCGACCCCGAGGACGGTGCGATCGACTGTGCGAAGGTCAAGGTCACCTTCGTCGTCGGCCACGACAGCCACGGTCACCCGCAGACCTCCGCGACCGGCTGCTCCGGCACCGTACAGACCATCGCGGACGGCGAGCACGACCCCAACGCCAACATCTTCGGGGTCTGGGACGCGGAGTACACCGACAACGGCGCGAACGGCCAGCCCGCGCTGACCACCCACGACCAGCACATCAGCCAGCCGAGCCACCGCCAGGCCGAGCACTACGGCGGGTCGAGCGGTGTACAGGTCGTCGACCATACGGCGGCCCACGGCGGCAAGACCGTCGGGCACATCGAGAACGGCGACTGGATCTCCTTCAAGCCGTACCTGCTCGACAACGCCACCAAGCTGACCGCCCGGATCTCCTCCGCCGGCGTGGGCGGCACCCTGGAAGTACGGGCAGGCTCCCCGACCGGCACCCTGCTCGGCTCGACGCCCGTCCCCGTCACCGGCGGCTGGGAGACGTTCCAGGACGTGAGCGCCGATCTGACCAGCCGTCCCTCGGCCACCACCACCCTGCACCTGGTGTTCAAGGGCGGGACCGGGTCACTGTTCGACGTCGACGAGTTCTCCTTCACGACATCCGGTGCCGCCACACGGACCGGTGAGATCAGGGGGATCGACGGGAAGTGTGTGGATGTGGCCGGGGGCGCGTCCGCCGACGGTACGCAGATCCAGTTGTGGGGGTGTGCGGGTGTGGCCGCGCAGAGGTGGACGGTTCCCGGTGACGACACGTTGCGTGCCCTGGGGAAGTGCATGGACATCAGCGGGGGTGGTACGGCTGATGGCACCAAGGTGCAGTTGTGGACGTGCAACGGCAGCGGTGCTCAGAGGTGGGTGCCGCAGGCCGACGGGACGCTGAAGAACCCGCAGTCGGGCAAGTGTCTCGACGCGTCGGGTGTCTCCTCGGCCGACGGCACCAAACTCCATCTGTGGACCTGCCACACCGGCGCCAACCAGAAGTGGACCCTGCCATGACCACTGCTCGCGCCACCAGGCTCAGCAGAGCCCTGACCTGGACCGTCGGCGGCCTCCTCTGCGCCGCCGCGCTCCCCGCCACCGCGTCGTCCGCCGCCGAGCCGGAGTCCGCGTCGCGCGCGGTCGCGGAGGCCGCGGACCCCGCCTACGACATCCTCGTCTTCTCGAAGACGGCAGGCTTCCGGCACTCCTCCATCGACGAGGGGGTGACCGCCCTGCGCGAGCTGGGCGCCGCCCACAACTTCACCGTGACCGCCACCGAGGACGCGGCCGCCTTCACCCCCGCGGGCCTCGCGCCCTACGAGGCCGTCGTCTTCCTCTCCACCACGGGCGACGTCCTCGACGCCACCCAGCAGACCGCCTTCGAGGGCTACATCCAGAACGGCGGCGGGTACGTCGGCATCCACGCGGCGGCGGACACCGAGTACGACTGGGCCTGGTACGGGGGACTCGCCGGCGCGCTGTTCCACTCGCACCCCCAGATCCAGCAGGCCACGGTCAAGGTCGAGGACCGGGCCCACGACGCCACCGCTCATCTGCCGACCGCCTGGCAGCGCACCGACGAGTGGTACAACTACCGCACCAACCCCCGCGCCGACGCCCATGTGCTCGCCTCGCTCGACGAGAGCAGCTACAGCGGCGGCACCATGGCGGGTGACCACCCCATCGCCTGGTGCAAGGACTACCGGGGCGGCCGCGCCTTCTACACCGGCGGCGGTCACACCGAGGGCTCGTACACCGAGACCGGATTCCGCCGTCATCTGCTCGGCGGCATCCGGTGGGCGGCCGGAACGACCGAGGCGGACTGCCGCCCCGAGACCGGATACACCACCCTCTTCGGGAACACGGGCAGCACCGCCGGCTGGAAGCAGGCCGGGCCGGGCTCCTTCACCAACACCGACGCCACGCTCACCAGCCAGGGCGGTCTCGGCCTGTACTGGTACCAGGCGCGGGAGTACAAGGCGTACTCCCTCAAACTGGACTGGCGGATGGCCGGCGACGACAACTCCGGGGTCTTCATCGGCTTCCCCGCCTCCGACGACCCCTGGTCGGCCGTGAACAACGGGTACGAGATCCAGATCGACGCGACCGACGCCGC
The DNA here is from genome assembly GCF_056430475.1 of Streptomyces sp. NPDC045968. Lineage (NCBI taxonomy): Bacteria > Bacillati > Actinomycetota > Actinomycetes > Kitasatosporales > Streptomycetaceae > Streptomyces > Streptomyces sp. NPDC045968. The sequence goes on from NZ_JBWKLF010000005.1 coordinate 306,396, forward strand.
CGACCGTACGACCGGTGCGGTCTACGGCTTCGCGTCCGCCGACCTGGCCGTGCGCGACGCGGCCCTGAACCCGCCGGGGGAGTGGAACACCTACGAACTGCGGGTCGAAGGGGAGCGCCTGCAACTGTTCCTCAACGGGCGCAGGATCAACGACTTCACCAACACCGACCCCGCCCGCAGCCTCCAGCAGGGGCACATCGGCCTCCAGAACCACGGCACCGGCGACGATGTCTCCTTCCGCAACGTCCGCATCAAGGAACTGGGCGGCGGTACGGGCACACCCGTCGGTGAGATCAGGGGGATCGGCGGCAAGTGTGTGGATGTGGCCGGGGGCGCGTCCGCCGACGGTACGCAGATCCAGTTGTGGGGGTGTGCGGGTGTGGCCGCGCAGAAGTGGTCGGTTCCCGGTGACGACACGTTGCGTGCCCTGGGGAAGTGCATGGACATCAGCGGGGGTGGTACGGCTGATGGCACCAAGGTGCAGTTGTGGACGTGCAACGGCAGCGGTGCTCAGAGGTGGGTGCCGCAGGCCGACGGGACGCTGAAGAACCCGCAGTCGGGCAAGTGTCTCGACGCGTCGGGTGTCTCCTCGGCCGACGGCACCAAACTGCACCTGTGGACCTGCCACACCGGCGCCAACCAGAAGTGGAGCCTGCCTGCCTGAGGGCTCTCCGGACCCCGTCGCCGGCGCGGAGGGCGCCGACGGCGGCCCGGCCCCCGAGGGGGCCGGTCTGACGGCGGCGTGGTGCCACGCCGAGTACCCGCCGCCGTCTCCCTCCTCCCGGGGCACCGACACCCTCGGCATCCGGCGTCCAACAGTGTCGGCGCGGAAATTGCGAAGATGCTGCCCCCGGCCCGTGTTCGCCGTATCCGGCGCGACGTGCCGGACAGCCGCACCTCCTCACCCCCGCGCTTCGCAGGAAGGACCGTCACGGTGCTGATCGACCTCACCGGGAAAACCGCCCTGGTCACCGGATCGACCCAGGGCATCGGAGCAGCCATCGCGACGGGGCTCGCCCGGGCCGGGGCGCGCGTCGCCGTCAACGGCCGTACGGAGGGGTCCGTCGGCGAGGCCGTGGCGCGGCTGAGCGAGCAGCTCCCCGGCGCGGAGTTCCTGGCGGCGCCGGGCGACATCTCCACGGACGAAGGCGCCGGGCGGGTGGTCGACGCCCTGCCGCAAGCGGACATCCTCATCAACAACCTCGGCATCTTCGGTGCCAAGGATGCGCTCGACATCAGCGATGACGAGTGGCGACGGTACTTCGACGTCAACGTACTGTCCGCGGTCCGCATGATCCGCAGCTACCTGCCGGGCATGACGGAACGCGGCTGGGGGCGTATCCAGAACATCGCCAGTGACTCCGCCGTCGTCATCCCCGCCGAGATGATCCACTACGGGATGTCGAAAACGGCGCTGCTCGCGGTCTCCCGCGGATTCGCGAAGCAATCGGCGGGAACGGGAGTCACGGTCAACTCGGTGATCGCGGGTCCCACGCACACCGGAGGCGTCGAAGATTTCGTCTACGAGCTGGTGGACCGGGAGCTGCCCTGGGAAGAGGCTCAACGCGCGTTCATGCGCGAGCACCGTCCTCAGTCGCTGATCCAGCGGCTGATCGAGCCCGAGGAGATCGCCAACATGGTCGTCTACCTCAGTTCCACCTTCGCGTCCGCCACCACAGGGGGCGCGGTCCGGGTGGACGGCGGGTACGTGGACTCCATCCTCCCGTGACTCCGAGGAGTCCGGGAGGACGGCCCGATGCCACAGAACTGCCGGGCGGGGCCCCAGCACTTCCAACCCGACAACCCCACCCCACCTCCCTCACTCGAACGCGGCCGCCGCCTCCCTGAGCGCGGCAGCCACCGCCTCCGGGGAGTCCGGTCCCGGCTCCCCCGGGAGATAGGTCACCGACCTCAGCCGGCCGCGGTGCCGGAACGAGCGGTGCCGCTCGTACAGCGGCCAGGAGACCGGTGACTTGCGGTCGACCCCGACGCTGATGCCCTGGAACGGGGCCATCCCGATGAGCTGGTGCACGCTCGGAGGGGAGGCCCGGGCCTCACCGTCGACGCTCACCGTGAACGCCCACCGCAGCCCCTGCTCGGCCGTGGCGGTGAGTACGACGACGTGTTCTCCCCGCGCCAGTGGCCCGGCGTCCGTCTCGTGGAGCACGCCGTACTCGTTGTAGGCGAAGTGGAGCCGGCCGTCCTCCACGTACAGGCTGTAGCCGCCGCCCTGGTCGCCGTGGGAGACCAGGACCCCCTCTCCCGCCTCGTCGAGGACGACGGAGATCTCGAAGGAGCGCAGTGAGATCAACCGGGAGGAGCGGTAGCGCTCCAGTTCCGGGGTGCCGGGCAGCAGGGTCAGCGGGCGTGCCAGCCGCCGCTCGGCCGGATTGCGGCGGGCGAGCGCGCCGCTGCCGTCGGGCAGCGGGAAGACCCCGTTGCGCCAGGCAGCCTCCTCCCAGGCCGCCGACAACTCCGCGACCAGGCGCGGCTGTTCGGTGGCGAGGTCGCGGATCTCGGTCGGGTCGGCCCGGACGTCGTACAGCGCCCACTCGGAGTCGTCGTAGGGCGCGCCGGGCCGGTGGAGGGTGACGAGCTTGTGCCCGTCCCGGTAGTAGCTGCGGTTGCCGGTCATCTCGCAGTACTGCTCGGTGTGGGTGGAGTGGTGTTCCGCGTCGGCGAGCACGGGCGTGAAATCGGCCCCGTCCAGCTCCTGGAGCACGGTGCCGCGCCGCTCGGCCGGCCGTTCGATACCGGCCAGCCGCAACAGGGTGGGGGTGATGTCGGTGACGTACTGGTACTGCGTCCGCAGTCCGGGCGTGAGCCGCCCCTCGCGGGTCCCCTTCGGCCAGGAGAGGAGGAAGGGAACGCGGACGCCGCCGGCGTAGGTGTGCCCCTTGTAGAGGCGGAACGGCGTGTTGGAGGCCATGCCCCAGCCGCGCGGGTAGTGGACCAGGCTGCGCGGGCCGCCGATGAGACCGGGGTCGCGGTCGACGTCCGGGGTCCAGTCGCCGGGGAGCGCGGGGTGGTGGACGAAGCGGCTGAAGTACGAGCGGGTGCCCTCCGCGCCGCCCTCGCCCGTGCCGCCGTTGTCGGAGGTGAAGACGATGATGGTGTTGTCGAGCTCCCCGAGGGCTTCGAGCGTCTCGGTGAGCCTGCCCAGGTTCTGGTCGATGTTGTCGACGAGCGCCGCGTATACCTCCATGTACCGGGCGTAGAGCTTCCGCTGCTCCTCGGTGAGGTCCGCCCAGGCCGGGACATCGAGTCCGGCCTCGCTGTTGCGCGGGGGGAGTTCGGTACCGGGCGGGAACAGCCCGTCGGCGAGCTGGGCGGCGAAGCGCCGCTCGCGCAGCACGTCCCAGCCCTCGTCGTAGCGGCCCCGGTGGCGGGCGATGTCCGCCTCCTTGGCCTGGAGGGGGCCGTGCACGGCGTTGTGTGCGAGGTAGAGGAAGAACGGCTTGTCCGGGTCGTGGGCGCGCAGCGACTTCACCATGGAGATCGCCTGGTCGGTGAGGTCGTCGGTGTAGTAGTAGTCGTCGGGGAACTCATCGATGTCCAGCGGGCTGTTGTCACGCACCAGCTGGTGCGGGTGGAAGAGGCTGGTCAGTCCCTCCAGCACGCCGTAGTACTGGTCGAAGCCCTTGCGCAGCGGCCAGTTGTCCCGGTCGTCGGCCGCGTTGGAGGCGGAGTCGCGGACCAGGTGCCACTTGCCGACCGCGTACGTGGCATAGCCCGAGTCGTGGAGCAGTTCGGCGAGGGTGGGGATGTCGTCGGCGATCTCCATGCCGTAACCGGGGAAGCCCGGGTCGGAGTTGGCGACCATGGCGTAGCCCACGCGGTGCGGGTTGAGGCCGGTGAGCAGCGCCGCACGGGCTGGTGAACACAGCGGCATGGTGTGGTAGTTGCTGAGCCGCACTCCCTCCTCGGCCAGTGACGCGAGGGTGGGGGTGGGGATCTCGGAGCCGAACGGGCCGATGTCGCTGTAGCCCATGTCGTCGACGAGGACGACGACGATGTTCGGGGCCTTGTGCGGCGGGGCGGTGCGCCCAGCCCAGGCCGGCTCGGACTCGGCGAAGGTGCGGCCGATCCGGCCCGGGAAGCCGTCGTACGGATCGCGTCGGGCGTTGGTGGTCATCGGCGTGGGTCTCCGTCGTCGGTCCGGGGAAGAGGGAAGAGGCGGGCGAGTTCGTCGGCGAGGGCGGTGAGCTGCGCCCGCCCCGGGTGCCCGGCGAAGCCCGCGATCTGGAGGAGAGTGCCGCCGCCGCGGACGGTCAGAAGCTCCGTGTCGAGGAGCCCCGGCACGATCCGGCGGATCGCCTCGGTGGCGGCGGGTTCGGCCAGCAGGAGCGCCAACGGGGTACGGAGGTTCAGTGCGCCCTCGGCGAACTCGTCCGAACGCGGAGCCGGTTCACGGGCCGCCTCGCCGGCTTCGCGCTGGGCCGCGGCCAGCAGATGGGCCTCGCCCACCTCGTCCGGATCGGAGGGCAGACCGAGCCGCTCGTACTGGTCCACGGGTGCCTCACTCGCCCGCAGCCGCTCCACCAGGAGTCTGATCATCCGCAGTTCGACGGCGTCGTCGACGAGCGGCTTCTCCTGCCGCGGGTCGGTCTCCAGGTCGAAGAGGAGAGTGCCGAACCGCTGCGGTCCCAGCAGCGGGGAGGGATGGGCGGCGATCTTGAGGGTGCGTACGCCCTTGGTGAAGCCGAACGGTTCCGCCAAGGTCAGGCCGGAGAGTTCCGCGGGGGTGAACCGGCCCCGGATACGGGTCGGCATCAGGGTGTGCTCGTACAGCGGCTGGTTGCGGTCGTCGTGACAGGACCGCATGTAGACGTACCGTCCATCGGTGACGTTCACATGGCCGCCGAACATCCCGAACAGGGCGGACTCCCGGGCCGGTTCGGCCTCCCCGAGCGGGCGTCCCTGCATGTCCGCGGTGCGCTCGGCTCCGAAGAAGTCGAGGAGGGTCGGCGCGAGATCGATGGTCTGGACGAGCGTGTCGTCCCGGCTGCCGGCCCTGTCCGGGCGGCGCGGGTCGTGGACGAACAGCGGGGTGTGGACCAGCTCGTTGTACCAGGGCTGGACGACCTTCGCCCACCAGCCCTTCTCGCCCAGCAGATAGCCGTGGTCCGTGCAGACGATGAGCATCGTGTCGTCCCACAGGCCGTGCGCGTCCATCGCGTCGAGGACCCGGCCCAGTGAGTGGTCGCACATCGAGAGCAGCGCCGCGTACTCGTACCGGACGTGCGTCTCCTGGTCCCTCGTCTCGGTGACCCGGTTGTAGTCGGGCCAGTCGAAGTGCGGTCCTTCGTAGTCGTGCGGGTAGAGGTCCTTGTAGTGGTCCTGGGTGAAGAACGGTTCGTGCGGATCGAACGTCTCGATCTGGACGAACCAGTTGTCCTCGGCGTGATTGGTCCGCAGGAACTCGAGCCCGGCGTCGAACGTGAGGGTCTGCGGCTGCTTCGCCTCGGTGTCCAGGTACTGCCGGTTCACCCAGTCCTGCCGCCACAGGTCGTTGCGGGTGGCGCGCAGGTCGTCGGGGACCTCCGGATCGGCGACCTGGCCCTTCCACGCGTCGCCCTCCTGCCCCCGGAAGAACTCCCAGGAGTTGTAGCGGCCGTGAAAGGTGGCGCCGCCGTCCTCCCAGTAGTGCTGGTGGTCGCTGACGAGGTGGGTGTAGAAGCCGTGCTGCTTCAGGATCTCGGGCATCGAGTCGTCGAACGGCTCCAGCGGCCCCCAGCCCCGGTGGAGGAAGTTGTGGCGCCCGGTGTGCAGTTCGCGACGGGCCGGCATGCACGGCATCGAGCCCGCGTAGCAGGTGTCGTAGGTGACCGTACGGTCGGCCAGCCGCCGGAAGTTCGGGGCATGGGTCCAGACGGCCCCGTACGGCGGCAGCAGATGCCTGTTGAGGCTGTCGAACATCACCATGACGGCCTTCACGAGGTGGTACGTCCTTCCGGAGCGGGCAGTGGTGTCAGATCGCGGGCGCAGCGGAAACCGCCGTGGCCGGTCGAGGAGTCCGGGGTGTTGTGCGAGCGGGCGGCGACCCGGTAGCGGTTGCAGTACGAGGCGTGGCACAGGTATGAACCGCCCCGGATGACGCGCTCACCGGGGCCGAAGGCATCGGAGCACCACTCCCAGACGTTCCCGGACGTGTTGAACAGGCCGTAGCCGTTGGGTTCGTACGCGGTGACGGGTACCGTGCCCGTGCGGCCGCCCGGCCGGTCCGAGCGGTGCGGGAACCGGCCCCGCCAGGTGTTGCACATCTCGCGGCCGCCGGGGGCCAGGTCGTCGCCCCACGGATAGCGGGCGCCGTCCATCCCGCCACGGGCCGCGTACTCCCATTCGGCTTCGGTCGGCAGCCGGACCCCTGCCCAGTCGCAGTAGGCCAGCGCGTCGTCGTGCGACACATGGACGACCGGGTGGCCGGCCCGGTCCGCGACCCCCGAGCCCGGACCCTCGGGTGCCTCCCAGGACGCTCCCGCGACCCCCAGCCACCAGGGGGCAGCAGGGACCCGCCCGAGGATGTGGGGTGCGGCCGCCGGGTGGACGAGCTGGTGGAACACGTAGGAACTGCCGTAGCGCTCGGCGTCGGTGCGGTAGCCGGTGGCTTCGGCGAAGGCCGCCCAGTCGGAGTTGCTGACGGCGGTCGTGTCGATGGCGAACGGCGCCACGGTCACCTCGCGCACGGGCCCCTCCCGGTCGGCGAGGTACCCCTCGCCGAAGGCGTCGCCCATCCGGAAGACGCCGCCCGGCAGTTCGGCCATCGCCCGGTGCGTCACGGCCGGCGGTCCGGCGGTGCGGCGCACGGCCGGAAGGGGCAGCAGTGCCGTACCCGTCCCGCCCGTACAGGCGCGCCCGGGAGCGCAGCACGCGTTCACGCGAGCACCCCCGTCTTCACGGCGCGCGGCGGACGGGCGGCCCGGGGCACGGGTTCGGGCGCGGCGGCCAGCAGGGCGCGGGTGTAAGGGTCCCGGGGGTGCTCGCACACCTCGTCGGCGCTGCCGCTCTCCACGATCCGCCCCCGGTGCATCACGGCGATACGGTGGCTGACCTGCCGGACCACCGCGAGGTCGTGCGCGATGAAGACCAGGGCGAGGCCGAGGTCGCGCTGGAGGTCCGTGAGGAGCCCGACGATCTGTGCCTGGACGGACACGTCGAGCGCGGAGACGGGCTCGTCGCAGATGAGGACGGACGGGCGGGGGGCGAGTGCCCGCGCGATGCCGATGCGCTGACGCTGTCCGCCGGAGAAGGAGCGCGGGTGCCGGCCGGCGACGGCCGGATCGAGACCCGCCAGGCGCAGCAGCTCCGCCACCCGCTCCTCCCGCTCGGCCCGGTCGCCCAGACCGAACGCGATCAGCGGTTCGGCGACGATCTCGCCCACCGTCATCCGCGGGTTGAGCGAGGCGTACGGGTCCTGGAACACCATCTGCACCTGACGCCGCACCGCGTGCAGTTCGCGGCGCGAGGGCCGGGTGACGTCCTCGCCACGCAGCCGCATCGTGCCGCCGTCCGCGGGATGGGCGTGGGCCAGGACCCGGGCCAGCGTGGACTTCCCCGAGCCGGACTCCCCGACGATCCCGAGGGTCTCACCGGCGGCGAGGGTCAGGGACACCCCGTCGAGGGCCGTGAAGCCGCGGCCACGGGCACCGCGCCCCCTGTACGTCTTGCGGAGCTCGTCGGCCTCCAGGACCACGGCCCCGGGCGCGGGGCGTTCGACGCGGCCGGGCGGAGCGGGCGCCGGCAGCGGTTCGGTACGCCCGGCGGCGGGCAGGCAGGCCGCCCGCACGCCCTCCGCCACCTGCGTGAGCGGTGGTGTTCCCGTACGGCAGCGGTCCTCGACGAGTGCGCAGCGGTCGGCGAAGGCGCAGCCGTCCCCGAGCAGGGTGAGGTCGGGCGGGCTGCCGGGAATGCCGGTGAGCCGCGTGCCGGACGGGCTGGACAGCCGCGGCACCGCCGCGAGCAGACCGGCGGTGTACGGGTGGCGTGGGCGGGCGAGCACCTCGGCGGTGGGCCCGTCCTCGACGACCGTACCGCCGTACATGACCAGGACGCGTTCGCAGGCACGGGCGACGACGCCCATGTTGTGCGTGATGAGGACCAGGGCGGTGCCGGTCTCCCGGTTGAGGTCGGCGAGCAGGGTGAGGATCTGGTCCTGGACCGTGGCGTCGAGCGCGGTCGTCGGTTCGTCGGCGAGCAGGATGTCGGGCTCGCCCGCCAGGGCCATGGCGATGAGGACGCGCTGGCGCTGGCCGCCGGAGAACTGGTGCGGATAGTCGTCCGCGCGACGGTGCGGGTCGGGGATGCCGACCCGGTCGAGGAGTTGGACGACACGTGTCCGGCGCGCTGCCCGGTCGTGGTTCCCGTGGGCGCGGAGCACCTCGTCGAGGTGCCGGCCGGCCGTCAGGACGGGGTTCAGAGCCGTCATAGGGTCCTGGAAGATCATCCCGATGCGGGCGCCGCGCACCGCGCGCAGCTCCTCCTCGGTGGCGGCGGCCAGGTCCTGCCCGTCCAGGCGGACCGAGCCGGAGGTGATACGGCCGGTCCCCGGCAGCATCCGGGTCAGGGCGAGGGCGGTGGTGGACTTGCCGGAGCCGGACTCCCCGACGACGGCCAGCGTCTCGCCCCGGCGCAGGCCGAACGAGACCCCGCGCACGGCGCGCAGGGCCGAGCCGTCCGGGGCGGTGAACTCGACGCCGAGGTCACGGACCTGCAGCAGCTCCTGGTCGGTCATCGGCGTATCTCCCTGTTGAGCGCATCGGCGATGAGCGACAGGCCGAGGACGAGCGCTGTCACGGTGATCAGGGGCCCCGCCGCGAAGTGGGGGGCCTGGGAGAGATAGGGCATGGACTGGCTCAGCACGGCTCCGAGCGTGGGCTCCGGCGGCCGTACGCCCACGCCGAGGAAGCTCATGGCACCCTCGATGAACACGGCGACGGTCAGCGATACGGCGATCTGGACGATCAGCGGATCGGCGGCGTTGGGCAGGATGTGCCGGACCAGCACCCGGGGTCCCGAACTGCCTCCGACCCGCGCGGCGGTGACGTACTCGCGTTCCCGCTGGACGAGGATTCCGCCGCGCAGCAGCCGCCCGAAGACCGGGATTTCGGCGAGCGCGATGACGAGGACGACGGGGAGGCGGCCGGGGCCGAGGATCGCGGTGACGGCGAGCGCCAGAATCAGGCCAGGAAAGGCGAGAAGGAGATCGAAGATCCGTTGGACGACGGTGTCGGCGACCGGGTGCGTGGCGGCGACGAGGGCGAACAGGCAGCCGAGAGCCGCGCCGACGGGGACGGCGAGCGCGATGATGCCGAGGTCGGCGCGTATGCCGTACAGGAACCGGCTGAGCAGGTCCCGCCCGAGATCGTCGGTACCGAGCGGATGCCCGGGCGTGCCGGGGGCCGCGAGGCTCTGACCGCTCTGCCCGGTCGGCCCGTGCCCGGCCAGGAGGGGTGCGAGCAGGCCGGCGAGGACCACCGCGCCGACCAGGACGAGACCGGTGCGGCCGCGTGCGGTGGACAGCGCACCGCGGTAGGGGTGGCGGTTGCGGGCCGGGCGTGGTGTGCGGGCGGTGGTGGGCGGGGGCGGGCCGGTGATGAGGCCGGTGGTCGAGGTCATGGCGGTTACTCCCACCTGATCCGGGGGTCGAGCCAGGCGTACACGAGGTCCGTGAGCAGCTGGACGAGGACGAAGACGGCGACCAGGAGCAGCAGGAGGTCCTGGACGACCGGGTAGTCCCTGCGGGTGAGGCCCTGTTCGGCGAGCTGGCCCAGTCCCGGCCAGGCGAAGATCGCCTCGACGAGTACGGCGCCGCCGAGCAGATGCCCGGTCTGCATGCCGAGCAGGGTGACGACGGGCGGGAGGGCGTTCGGCAGGGCGTGCCGCCACAGCAGCCGGCGCGGTGTCACTCCGGCGGCGGTGGCGGTGCGGATGTAGTCCTCGGCCAGCGCGCGCTCGATCCCGTCCTTGAGATAGCGGCCGAGTACGGCGGCGCTGGGCAGCGCCAGGCAGAGCGCGGGCAGCAGCAGGTACTGCGCCGCGAGGTCGGGGGCGGCCAGGAAGGCGACCCGGCCGCCCGGTGGCAGCACACCCAGGACGACGGCGAACAGCAGGACCAGGAGCACGCCGCTGACGAAGGGCGGCACGGCCAGCGCGGCGGTCGTGATCACCCGGATCGAGGTCCGGACCCAGCGCTTGCGGGAGGTGGCCCCGAGTATGCCGAAGACCGTACCGAGCACGATCACGAACAGCAGGGCGGCCAGGGTCAGTTCCGTGGTGGCGCCGAGTCCGTCCCCGATCAGGTCGGCGGCCTGGCCGCCGATCGCGTACGAGGGCCCGAGGTCGCCCGTCAGCAGGGAGCCGAGCCAGTGCGCGTACTGGGAGAGCAGGGGCGCGTCGAGGCCGAGCCGGTCGCGGATCGCGGCGACGGTCACCGCGTCCGCGTCGGGGCCGGCGAGCGAGGTGGCGGGGTCGCCGGGCACGAGCCGCAGGATGGCGAAGATCAGGAACGAGGCCCCGAGCAGGACGAGGACGGCGGACGGCAGCCGTCGGAGCAGGTAGCCGCGCATGTCACACCAGGTATGCGTTGTCGAGGTTCAGATACGAGAACTTGTTCAGCACGACGCCGTGCAGCCGGTCCGCGGCGACCTGGACCTGCCCCCGGACGACGAGGTCGATGATGAACGCCTCGTCGAGCAGGATGCCGGAGATCTTCTCGTGCAGGGCGTTGGCCTGCGCGGCGCTCGACTCGGGCGTCGTCCAGGCCTCCTGCACGACCTCGGTGTAGCCGGCGGAGCGGTACTTGGAGGTGTTCTTCGCCTCGTTGAACGGATAGGCGCTCACGGCGAGCGTGGAGGGCTGCACCTGGGAGAAGCCGTGTCCCATGGTCCACAGGGCAGGCATGTCCTGGGAAATCAGCTTCTTCTGAGCGGTGGCCGGGTCGGTGGGCTGGAGCGTGACGTGGATTCCCACCTGCTTCAGGTCGTACTGGAGGGCTTCGGCGATGGCGGTGTCACCGGGCAACGCGATGTGAAGGAGCGGAAGTTCGAGCTTGTTGTGTCCGGCGGACTTCAGTAGTTCCCGGGCCTTGCCCGCGTCGTGGGTGTAGTGGGTGCGGTGGGCCTCGGCGAAGGCGGGGGAGGACTTGGGCCAGGGGGCGGCGGAGGCCAGACCGTAGCCCCCGAGGGCCTGCGCGAGGATGCGCTCACGGTCGACGGCCCAGGCGATGGCCTGACGGACGGTCCGGTCGTCGAGCGGCGCGACGGTGGTGTTGACGCCGATGTAGACGGCACCGGAGCCGGTGTCGTAGTCGGTGATGGTGAGCCGGGGGTCACTCTTGACCGTGCCCAGGCTCTTGCCCGGCACGTTGAAGGACAGCTGGGACTGGCCGGAGCGCAGGGACGAGATCAGCGCGTCGGCCTGGGGTATGACCCGCAGTTCCACCCCGTCGAGGTAGGGGCGGCCGGGCTGCCAGTAGCCGTCGTGCCTCCTCAGGCTCAGACCGGAGCCGGGACTCCACTTCTTGAGCCTGAACGGACCGGTGCCGATGAGCCTCCTTCCGGTGACGGCGTCCTCAACCGACTCCGGATCAGTGATGATCATGAATTCGAAGAGGTCGAAGAGGTTGTTCACCGGATGTGCCAGTGCGAGGACCAGCTCGTGGTCACCGCGCTTCTCGAATCCGGTGATCGTGGCGGCCGTGCTGCGCAACTGGGCCGAGCGCACCGGGTTCTGGAGGTTCTTCACCGCGAAGATGACGTCGTCAGCGGTGAACGGGCGGCCGTTGTGGAAGGTGACGTCGTCGCGCAGGCGGAGCGTGATGCTGCGCCCGTCCTTCGCGTACGTCCAGGAGGTGGCCAGCTCGGGCTTCGGGCTGAGCCGGTCGTCGTAGCGGGTCAGGGTGTTGAAGATCAGCCGGTGCTGGTAGGACTGCCCGCTCTGTGCGAACAGCAGGCCGGGGGTGAAGTCGCTGTTGACGGCGACGCTGAGAACGCCGCCGCGCTTGGGGGCGTCGCCGGCCCTCGGCTCGGACGAGGTCTCCGAGACCGCCGAACGGCAGCCCGCCAGCCCCAGTCCGAGAAGCAGGGCGCCGCCGCCCGCGGCGCGCAACGTCGAGCGCCGGGTGGGTCCGGTGGACGTGGAAGGGTGCAGCTCGGTCATCGGAAGCCTGCCTGTGACGGTGAGGGACGAGTGAGGCGAAGGGTGCGAAGAGGCGCCTTCGCGCATTGATGTCGCTGCGGAACGAATTGAAGGAGCAGGACGCGCGGCTCTGGACGTACGGAATCAGCGCAGCGGCCCGCTACGGGAACCACCAGGGAACGGAAAAGGAACCGGGTCCGCGGATCAGGCCCGAACGCGGTGCGGGAAACCCGGGCAACGGCCCGGAAGGACACATCGCTCCACGGATGCGGTGTCAGCGAGGCGCTGAGGGCACCCGGCCGGGGCCGTGGCGGAGGCGGTCCGGATCAGTTGTGGACGGCACAGACCGCGCTGGCCTGTCGACAGAGGTCGACATGCCTGCGGGAGATGAGGCGCAAGTCCGGGTTCACGGAAGCAATATGACAGCGGCTTCGTCGGGCGGTCAACCCGGACTGCCCGGATGCTGGTACGAAGCATCGGCTCGCCCGTGCCCCGCGACTACCGGTCGAAGGTCGCCAAAGGGCTCCTGAACAGCGGGTTCAGTGCAATCGTGCCGGCGGCAACGGGCAACGCAGCCGTTCCGGCATGTGGACTGACGATCCGGTCGGGGTCTCCGCAGACGTGTGACAGATCGACCGCGGCGCCCCGGATCTCGTCCAGGTACTCCGGGTTGACCAGGCTGGAGTACTCGGTGACCACGACCAGATCGGGATTGAGGACGTCGAGCAGCAGGGCTGCCGCCCGGCCCACCGCGCGGGCCCGCTCCCGCAGGAGCCGGTCTGCACGACGGTCCCCGGCCGCCGCCGCGTCCACCACCAGGAACACATCGGGCTCCGGCACGATCCCGCGCCGGAGGGCGGTCAGCCCGACGGCCGTGTTGGAGGCGGTCGCCTCCAGGCAGCCGGACCGCCCGCAGGGGCAGGGGACCGTGGAGTCGGGAACGGGCAGATGTGCCACGTCCCCCGCACCGGACCCCGGCCCCTGGTGGACCACCCCGGCGATGCCCAGCGCGGCGTCGACCACGTTGCCGACGAAGAGATGGACCAGGCTGCGGCGCGCGGCGGGTCTGCCGAAGAGGATCTCGGACTGCGCGATGGCCCGGGCGTGGTTGTCGATCCGCACCTCAAGTCCGCCCAGTCCACGGGCGAGTTCGGAGGCGAGCGGCCGATGGTGCCAGCCCAGTGCGTCGTGGCGCACAGCCACGCCCGTACCGGGGTCCACCCAGCCGCCGAGTGCCGCGCCCACCCCCAGCAGACGGCGGCCCCGACCGGCGTCGGCCAGAAAAGTGCGCAGTCCCTGGACGATATGCCGCGACAACTCGTCGGGGGCGATGCCCTCGTGCGGGAGCGCACGGCGGGCCAGCAGCCGGCCACGCAGGTCGAGCAGGCCGAACGTCGATCCGGGCACGCCGATGTGGACGCCGCCTGCCACCGGACCTCCGGTGTCCCCGCTGTCCCCGGTGTGCAGGTCGACCGGGATCTGGGGTCTGCCCACGCCGGTGCTCTCCACCAGCTCGGGCAACTCCCGCACCAGGCCCAGGCGCACGAGGTCGGTGCACTGACGTGACACGGCGGCCGGGCTCAGACCGGACAGTTGCGCGATCGACCTGCGGGCGACGGGCCCGTGATCGAGCACGGCGCGCAGCACCGTCGCGGCGTTGGCCTCGCGCCGGCCGTCACCGGTCGTCCGGGAGATCTGCGGGGCACCTGGCATGAAGTGTTCCTTCGGTCCTGCGACACGCGGCGGTCGCAACATTACGGCGGCATGAAATCAAGCAGAGGCTCAGGCACGACTCCAGGGCAGGGTGCTCACCCTGCCCAGGAGCGGCGGTAAAACCACTGGTCAGAGGCAGTTTGAGGAGGCATCTGCGCCCGGGGTGCGGACGTTGCGCAGGCGCCGATTGAAGCACTGCTGGGCAGCGCCGGGGGAGTGGTCGCGTGCTTGACGTACGCCACGGAGCGCTGCGAGTCTCCGGGACATGTTCGCGACGGCCCTCACCGATGCGCGGCCCGCCCGCGCCGGCCGCCCCGCAACGCCACCGGCGTGTCCGGTCCGCTGTACCGCCGCCTGACGTTCCGTCCGGCCCACGGCCCCGTACCCACCGGCAGCCCCTTCTCCTACGTGTCCGCGGCGCCCCGCACCTCACGCTTTTGCGCCTGGCACCCGCTCGGCCTCATTACTTCCTCTCCAAGATTAATCAACGCCAACGAGTCTGACCTCCGAAAGGACCCGTCGTGTCGACATCGACAGCCACCGCACCCGCCTCCACCGTCACCGTCCATAAGGTCGGCGGCCGCATCGGCGCCGTCATCTCCGGCGTGCGCCTCGGCGGCGACCTCGACCCGGGGACCGTCGCAGCCGTCCGGGCCGCCCTACTGGCGAACAAGGTCGTCTTCTTCCGCGGCCAGGACCACCTGGACGAGGACAGCCACGAGGCCTTCGGCCGTCTGCTCGGCGCACCGGTCGCCCACCCCACCGTCCCGTCCGCCGACGGCCGCTACTCGCTCGGCATCGACTCCGACCACGGCGGCCGGGCCAACCAGTGGCACACCGACGTCACCTTCGTGCCCGCCTACCCGGCCTTCTCGATCCTGCGCGCCGTCGTCATCCCGCCGTACGGCGGCGACACCCTGTGGGCGAACACCGCGGCGGCGTATGCCGGACTCCCGGAGCCGCTGCGTGTACTCGCCGACAGCCTGCGCGCGGTCCACTCCAACGACTACGACTACGTGGCGCTGCGTCCCGAGGCGCGGCCGGAGGCACTCGCCCAGTACCAGAAGGTGTTCACCTCGACGAAGTTCCTCACTGAGCACCCGGTGGTGCGCGTCCACCCCGAGACCGGCGAACGCACCCTGCTCCTCGGCAACTTCGTCCAGCGCATCAGCAAACTGACCGGCCGCGACTCCCGTGCCCTGCTCGACCTGTTCCAGGCGCACATCGAGCGCCCCGAGAACACCGTGCGCTGGCAGTGGCAGACCGGCGACGTCGCCATCTGGGACAACCGCGCCACCCAGCACTACGGCGTGGACGACTCCGACGCGCACGAGCGCAAGCTCCGCCGCGTCACCATCGACGGCGACATCCCGGTCGGTGTCGACGGCCGCTCCTCCGTCCTCATCAGCCCCGAAGCCGTGCCCGATCCCGCCTTCGGCATCGCCTCCGGCGCCTCGGCGGTTCCGGCGGCCGAGAAGACCGGTGCGTGAGCGTTTCTCCGGGTGGCCGGCGCTATGCCGGGCCGGTACGGGCGTACCGGCCCGGCGTGGTGCCGATCACCCGCTTGAAGTGCCGGGTGAGGTGCGACTGGTCGTAGAACCCGGCGGCCGTCGCCACCTCGCCCGGTGGCTGCCCGTCGAGGAGCAGACGGCGGGCCAGGTCGACGCGGCGGGACATCACGTACTGGTGCGGAGCGATCCCGAAAGCGCCGCTGAAGGCGCGTACGAGATGCGTGGGGTGTGCGTGGACCAGGCGCGCGGCCTCGCTCAGCGTGATGCCTTCGAGCAGTCGCTCGTCGAGGAGCTCACGCAGGGTCCGGGCGACTCCGTGGTCGGGCCACGCCCTGCCGCGGAGCCTGGGGCGCAGGTGCTCGCGCAGCCGTTCGCCGATGAGGGCCAGACGGCTCTCCGCCTCGAACTCGTCGCCCCGTTCCGCGAGGGCCGTGTGCAACTGTCCGACGCGTCTGCGGATGAGGGGATCGGTGAGGTCCGGGCCGTCCACGGCCGGCGCGATGAAGCTCTCGTCCAGGTGCGTCATGTCGAGGTAGAGCACGCGCTTGCGGAAGCCGTGAGGGGAGGCGGGTGAGCCGTTGTGCGGGACCTGCGGCGGGAGCAGGCTCACCGTGTCGTCCGGGGTGGCGCGCTCGTGGCGTTCCAGGTCGTAGCGGACCTCGCCGTCGTCGACGATCAGCAGGGTCCACGCGTCGTGGACGTGCATGGGATACGCGTGCTCGGTGAAGTGGGCGTGGAAGACCTCCACGACACCCGCGACCGGCGGGCGCCAGGCGGAGATCTCAGGCCGGGGCACCATGCAAAGAACGTACAAGACGGAGGGGGCGGTCATCCCGGAGTCTCAGAGCATGAGAACCGAGGAAGAGAACGTGAACGTGCCCGTCCGATTCGACACGAAGATCGCTGTCCTGCTGCGCGACGACCTTCAGCCCTGGCAGCGACTGAACGTGACCGCGTTCCTGGTCAGCGGATTCGGCACAGTGGCCCCGGAGGTGATCGGCGAGCCCTACGCGGACGCCGACGGCACCGCGTACCTGCCGATGTTCCGCCAGCCGGTGCTGATCTTCGAGGGGAGGAAGGAGACCCTGACCGCCGCCCACGCCCGTGCGCTGTCCCGCTCGCTGCCGAGGGCCCTGTTCACGTCGGACCTGTTCAGCACGGGCAACGACCGGGACAACCGGGCGGCTGTCCGGGCCGTCTCCACGGACCATCTCGATCTGGTCGGCATGGCCGTGTACGGGCCGCGCAACGCGGTGGACAAGGTCCTCAAGGGCGCGCGCATGCACCCCTGAGCGGCGTCGGCCCACAGGGAGACGCGGGGCACCGCACAGCCGGGGGATGCGGCGTAGCCTGGAGGTAGCGGCTTTGTGTACGACGGCGTATTCCGATCATGAGCAATCCAATCGAGAATTACGCCCTCATCAGCGACCTTGAGACCGCAGGCATGCTCGGCGACGACGGGTCGATCGACTGGCTGTGCTTCCCGCGCTTCGACTCGCCGGCCTGCTTCGCGGCGTTGCTCGGTACGGGGAACAACGGCTTCTGGCGGATCGCGCCTGTGGGAGGACAGCAGTGCTCCCACAGGGAGTACCGCGAGGACACGCTGATCCAGGACTCCTGGTGGGAGACCGGCACCGGAGTGGTACGCGTCACCGATTTCATGCCCCCACGCGGCACATCGCCCTGCATCGTGCGCACGGTGGAAGGCATGGCCGGCCGCGTCACCATGCGCAGTGAACTGAGACCACGCTTCCATCAGGGGCGGGTGGTGCCCTGGGTGCGGGCCTCAGGCGCTTGTACGGTCGCCGTCGCCGGGCCTGATGCCCTGTGGCACAGCGCCGACGGCCCGGTGCGGTTCGAGGACAGGGACGGCTCCACGGTCGTCGAGTTCGCCGTCCCGGCTGGGCGGCGCCTGACCCTGATGCTGGCCTGGGCCCCCTCGCACCTCGGCGACCCGCCCGCCGAACTGTTCGTGCCGGCGGAGACCGCCTTGAAGGAGACCGGCGACTTCTGGCGCGCCTGGACGGCCAAGTGCCGCTATCAGGGGCCCTGGCGCGAGGCGGTGGTGCGTTCACTGATCACGCTGAAAGCACTCACGTACGCGCCCACGGGCGGCATCGTCGCCGCGCCGACCACCTCCCTCCCCGAGTGCATCGGAGGGGAACGCAACTGGGACTACCGGTTCTGCTGGCTGCGCGACTCGACCCTCACCCTGTCCTGCCTCCTGCGCAGCGGCTACCGCGAAGAGGCGACCGCCTGGCTGGCCTGGCTGCTGCGCACCATCGCGGGCGAACCCGCGGACCTGCAGACGGTGTACGGCCTCGAAGGACAACGCAGGCTGCCGGAGACGGAAGCGCCCTGGCTGCCCGGATACGAGGGCGCGCGGCCTGTGCGGTTCGGGAACGCCGCCGTCGGGCAGCTCCAGCTCGATGTGTACGGGGAAGTGCTCGACACGCTCTACCGGTCGCTCCGCGCGGGCATACCCATGCAGCGTCACATGTGGAGCCTGGTGAACGCGCTGATGCGCCATCTCCAGGAGCACTGGCGTGACCCCGACCGGGGGCTGTGGGAGGTCCGGGGCCCGCGGCGGCACTTCGTCCATTCCAAGGTCATGTCGTGGGTCGCCGCCGACCGTGCCCTGCGCATGGGGGCTCTCCTCGGCAGAAACGGATCCTCGGGACGCTGGCGGGCCATGCGCGACGCCGTGCACGAGGAGGTGTGCCGCGAGGGATGGGACCAGGAGCAGGGCTCGTTCGTGCAGTCCTACGGGTCCTCGTCCCTCGACGCGTCAGCGCTGCTGATCCCCAGACTCGGTTTCCTTCCGCCGGGCGACGAACGGGTACGGGGCACCGTCGAGGCGATGCGCGGCCTCGACGACCAGGGCTTCGTGAGGCGCTACGCACCGAATGGGAGCGGCGTGCACAGCGTGGACGGGATGACCGGTTCGGAAGGCACGTTCGTGGCGTGCTCGCTCTGGTACGCCGAGGCCCTGGCCGCAACCGGCCACCTGGAACAGGCACGCGAGACGTTCGAACGGGTCCTGGGCGTCCGCAACGACGTCGGTCTGCTCGCGGAGCAGTGGGACCCGCGGGAGCGTCGCCAACTGGGAAACGCCCCGCAGGCCTTCAGCCACATCGCTCTGGTGGAGACGGCGTTCGCCCTCCAGCGGGCCGGGGTCACACCGGCCGCGGGGGCCTGAGCGCGGTCAGGAGGACCATCCCGGAGTCGCCGTAGTCCGGCAGGCTGGGGTCCGCGTCGATGCGGGTGACGGTGAGCTGATCCGTCAGGGGCGCGAAGACCTCGGTGACGATCGCGGGGTTCACCGGACAGCCCGGCCACCGCGATGCCGGGCCGATACGGTACGTGGGCATGTTCTCCATGAAGGCGGCCACAAGACGTCCGCCGGGCCGCACGGAGCGTACGAAGCGCCCGCAGAACTCCCTGAGTTCCGTGAAGTCCTCGGTGACTCCCTCCGCGACGAAGTTCATCGACGCGATGTCATAGGTACCGGGTGTCAGGTTCCGTACGTCGGCATGGACCACGCGCACCACCGAGAGCGCTTCGGCCAGCGTCGGCGGCAACCGCGGGTTCAGCTCCCGGCACAGCGAGTAGAAGGGCTCCCAGCTGGCATCGGCGCCCCGCTCGAGCTGCCGGGCCAGGTAGGCGACGCCCGCGGCACTCGCCTCGACCGCGTCGACACGCCGGCTCGCGGCGGCGGCCAGCATGAGCGGATAGAGGTTGGGCCCTGCACCGAACTCGACCGAGCGGGCGGCACCGTCCGACGCGGCACGCCGGTAGAAAGCGCTGTGGTGTGCGATGACGGCGGCATCGGAGGGGTGGAGTTCGCGGTAGTTCTCCGCGAGGTAGTCCTGGACGGGCCAGCTGTCCCAGTCCACGTCGTCGTTGCGCGTAGGTGGCCTGCTCATGCCGGCCTCAGCCTTCCCGCCGCTGCAGGGCGAAGCGCTCACTGAGCTGCGTCAGCGCGCCGCACAGCCGTGCGATGTCGTCGTCGGAGTTCAGCGCCGTGATCTGGACGCGGAAGCCGACACGGTCGCGTGGTACGAGGGGATAGGCGGCCAGCGTCACGTAGATGCCGCTCTCCCAGAGGAAACCGGCGACGGCGTCCAGGTCCGCGGGGTCGGCGATCGGGATCTCCACGATCGGCAGCCCGTCCGTGTTGGGCGTGTCCAGGCCCAGGCCGCGGACATGACCGAGCACCGTGGCCGTCTTGCGGTGGACGTCGGCGCGGATGGCGTCGCCGCGGAGGTCGTTGACCTCAAGACCGGCAAGGGTGGTGGCCAGGGACGCGGTCGGCGAGGGCCCGGAGTACAGGTACGGGGCGGCCGCGACCTTGAGCAGGTTCTTGAGCGAGGTGGGCAGGGCGAGAAAGGCCAGCAGCGACGAGTAGGCCTTGGAGAAGCCACCGACCAGCACGATGTCGTCGTACGACTCGCCCGTGTGCCGGACCACGCTGTTGCCCCGTGATCCGTACGGGCACAGCTCGCCCGGCCGCCGTTCGCCGATGACGCCGAAACCATGGGTGTCGTCGATGTAGAGGGTGGCGCCGTGGCGCCGGCAGACCGCGGCCAGTTCACGCAGGCAGGGGATGTTGCCGCTCATGCTGTTCACGCCGTCCAGGCAGACCAGACGCGCTGATCGTGGCGGCACGGCCCGCAGCAGAAGGTCGAGCTGCTCGGGGCGGTCGCCGCGGAACCGCTGCAGAGTGGCGCCCTGCCCCCGCGCGCCCACACATCCGTCGTACACCGTCCGGTGCGCCGTGGCCTCGACGAACACATGCCCCGCGTCCGCCAGGACCGGGATCACGGAGGCGTGGATCAGGGTGGCCGTGGGGAGCAGCAGCGTGTCCGGGGCTTCCAGCAGCGTGGTGAGCCGCTCCTCGATCTCGGGGTAGATCCGCGGGCTGCCGAGCAGCCGCGACCAGCTCGGGTGAGTCCCCCAGCGCCGTACGGCCGGCTCGATCGCGGCGACGATGTCGGGGTCGCAGTCGAAGCCCAGATAGTTGCAGGAGGCGAAATCGATCAGCCAGTGGTCTCCGCAGCGGATGTGTCTGCCCCGCACCTCGTCGAGCACCGCGTCCGTCATCGGGCTCGTCCGCCTCAGATGTTCGAGATCACCCCAGCGCGCAGCGCGCCGTACCTCCACGCCCCCGACGGTTGTTTCCGGCATCAGTTCTCCCTCTCGGCGACGGTCCGCCCGTTTCGCGCGGACCCCGCGCTCTTGCGCCGGTGCCCGTTGGGCCGCGGACGCCAGTGGTCTTCGGGATGGCGCAGGAGGGAATCGCCCTGTTCGACCGTCATCGGACGGGCGTAGAAGAAGCCCTGACCGAACCGGCAGCCCATGCGGGCGAGGAGATCGCGCTGTCCCGCGCCCTCGATGCCTTCGGCGATGACCTGAAGGCCGAGCGTGTCGGCGATATTGACGATTCCCTCGACAAGGGCGACCTGCTGAGCGTCCGTGGTGATGTCGTCGATGAACGACTTGTCGATTTTCAACACGTCGATGGGGAACTCCCGGAGGTAGCGCAGCGAGGAGAACCCGGTGCCGAAGTCGTCGACGGCGATGCGTACGTCCAGATCCTTGAGCGCCCGCATCACCCCCTCGATCTGGCTGTCCCGGCGCATGAGGACCGTCTCGGTGAGCTCCAGCTGCAGCGACCCCGGAGCGAGGCCGGGAGTGGCGAGGACCTTGCACACCTCGTCCAGGAAGTCCGTGTCCCGGAACTGCCGGGCCGACACGTTGACGCTGACGTACGGCGGCTTGGCCGGCGTGGCCCGTTGCAGGGACACGATGTCCGTGGTGGCGTTCCCCAGGACCCATGCTCCCAGCGGCATGATGTGTCCGGTCTCCTCGGCGATGGCGATGAACTGCTGCGGCGGCACGGGGCCGCGCCCGGCATGCGGCCAGCGGGCCAGCGCCTCGAACCCCACGACCTCACCCTCGGCGATGTCCACCACGGGCTGGTAGCACAGCGCGAACTCCTCCCGGCTGAGCGCCGCGTCCAGGCTCGCCCGCAGGTCGTGGCGCTCCATCATGCGGTCCCGGAGGCGGGCCTGGAATCGGCGCCACTGGCGTTTGCCGGCGACCTTGGCGGCGTACAGGGCCAGGTCGGCATGGCTGAGCAGTTCCCCGCTGTCGGCGCTGTCCATGGTCGTCGCCACACCCACACTGGCGGAGACGCTGACCGAACCGTCGGGCAGTCGGAAGGGGCGGCTCAGAGTCTGCACGACCTGCGCTGCCAGGAGCTCGGCATCGACGGGTCCCTTCGCGTCCTCCATCAGTACGGCGAACTCGTCGCCGCCCAGACGCGCCGCCGTGTCGGTACGGCGCAGGGTCTGCGAGAGCCGGCCGCCCACGGCGGCCAGGAGCTGGTCGCCGACGATGTGCCCCATGCTGTCGTTGACGATCTTGAAGTCGTCGAGGTCGATGAACAGAACGCCGGTGACGGTCGACTGGCGGTGGCCGCGCAGGAGCGCCCGCTCGATCCGCTCCAGCAGCAGCGTCCGGTTGGGCAGGCCCGTCAGCGAATCGTGGAACGCCCGCTGGGTGAGCTCGTGTTCCAGCTGCCGCTGTTCGGTGACATCTCTCAGCGTGACGACGAGCCCGCGGACGGTGCGGTCGTGCCGCAGGTCGCGGAAGCGCACCTGGACCTCGATCTCGCGGGTGCCGTTCTGTATGCACCACAGGTCTTGGGCCTCGCCCCGGTCCCCGTTCCGCATCGCGGTCAGTGCCCGGCCCGCTCTGCGCCGGTCCCGTTCGTCCACCAGTGCCGGCAGCGATGCGCCGACGAGCCGTACGCCGCCGAACACATGGCGCGCCGAAGGGCTCGCGTAGCGGACGATGTCGTCGGAGCCGACGATGAGAATGACGTCCGCGGCATTGTGCACCAGCGTGCGGAAGTACGCCTCGCTCTCGCGCCGGATGATCTCCTGGCGGAGTATGAGCCGTTGCATCGCCAGTCCCGCGTGCGAGGCCAGGATCTCCAGGGAGCTGCGCATCTCGCTCAACTGCCTCTCGGGCCCCGCGGCCAGCAGGACGCCCGGCGGTTCGGCCCCCGCCGGCCGGTCGGGCTCCGTCACCGGACAGACCAGAACGCTGTCGAGATGCCCCAGCCGGGCGGCGATGACCGGCCCCAGCCGGTCGGCCGGAGTCAGATGGGCCCGGTGGTTGAAGAGAGGGGCCTGCGGTCCGGGAAGGGCTTCGCCCGTACGGGCATTGCGCCAGGGCCCGGCTCCCGGGGACGGCGGCTCGGCCTCCGTCCCCGGGTCCTCGGCGCCCGGGGCCGAGAGGAGCATGCTCGCGTGCGGCACGGCAGGTCCGAAGAGTGTCGCCACCGCGCAGTCGCAGGCCCGGGCGATGTCCTGCGGTCTCATGGCCGCCACCAGTGAGGCGGCGGCCGTACGCAGAGCCACTTCACGGGCCACCGCCTTGCGGTGCGCCACGACCATGCCGGTCAGACGCAGGAT
This sequence comes from Streptomyces sp. NPDC045968, assembly GCF_056430475.1. Classification (NCBI taxonomy): domain Bacteria; kingdom Bacillati; phylum Actinomycetota; class Actinomycetes; order Kitasatosporales; family Streptomycetaceae; genus Streptomyces; species Streptomyces sp. NPDC045968. Next base: position 329,239 of record NZ_JBWKLF010000005.1, read on the forward strand.
CACCAGCAGGATCAGGACCCCGGAGAAGACGGCGATGACGGGCGCGTCCTGGGCGTTGCCGCTCAGCCCCTCGTAGAACAGGATGGCGGGCGGGATCAGGACGGCGCCGGACAGCAGCACGAGCCGGCGGGGCTGCGGGAGCATCGACTGGGGCTGGACGTCACGAGCGGTCAGCTCGGTCATCGAAGGATGCAGGGCGGCCAGCCCCCAGGCCGTGTAGAAGACGATCCAGCCGCTGTCCAGCCCGGAGCCCGCCTGCCACGTTCCGTTGAGCTGCAGTATCCCGTACGCGACGTCGAAGCAGAGCAGCGTCAGAGTGCCGAGGACGAGGAGCTGCACGGCCCGGTTGCGGCTCGCTGCGGACCCGAGCGTGAGCAGTCGGACCAGCAGCGCCAGCACCAGGACGTCACCGAGCGGGTAGGCGATGCTGATGGCACGCTGCACCCACGTCAGGTCGGCGACCTGAGTGAGCGGCTGTACCAGGAACACCCAGACGGGCAGAGCGAGTCCGGCGGTGAAGATCAGGGCGTCCAGGAGCCCCGGCAGGTCACGGCCCGTCACGCGGTTCCGCACCAGGCCCAGAAGCCCGATCGTGAAGAGCGGATACGTCGCCAGGTAACACGCGTCCGCGGGTGAGGGGAACGGATTGGCCGCCGAGAAGTACCCCTCGAGGACGTTGTAATACGTGTCGCCCGCGGCGAACGCGAGCAGCGCCGCGGCGAGCACCCACCAAGGCCAGCGGTGCGCGGGCCGGTTGACACCGACACCCACGAGCACGGCGGTCACGCTGAGAAGACCGATCATCGCCCACAGCGGGGTGAGCGCTCGGGGCAGGGTCAAGTAGGCGCTCGTGAGGCCCACGACGAGGACGAGGTAGACGGTCATCAGTCTCCGTGTCCGCGTCACTGGCATGCGCCTCCCCTCTGATCGTAGGTACTGCCAGGGCGGCGTGCACCTTCTCGGCGCGGGGGCGTGCCCGCGAGCTCAGTTCTTCACCGAGGGGACCGCCGCTCCGACCGGAGGCGGCGTGCCGACGGCCTTGCCGAAGTAGTCGACGGCGCCCGGGTCGGTGCCGAAGAGCGCGCGCAGATCGAGGCCCATGCCCGCCAGGGCGGGGCAGTCGGGGATGACCAGGGGCGCGTCGGCGGCGGAGCGGATACGCGGCAGCTCGCCGCCGGCGAAGCAGGGGCCGGTGTTCAGGCCGGAAGGCTTTCCGCCCGCGCGCTCCTGCCCGGTCGCCGTGCGCCAGGAGCCCAGGTCCGGGTAGGAGCGGCCCGCCCAGTCGATGCTCCAGGAGCCGGAGGCCGTTGCGTACGCGTTGCCCTGCAGCACGACGTTGCGCGGCGCGAGGCCCTTCTCGGCGGTGATCAGTGGGGCTCCGTCCGTCACGAGGATGTTGTTGCGCACGGTGACGTCCAACAGCCCTTCCCGCAGCCGCATCGCGGGTCCCTGACCGGTGGGCGCGTCCGGCATGACCAAGGTGTTCTGATAGATGTCCAGGCCACGGATGTCCTCGCCGTGGACGGCCAGAGCGCCGTTGACGGGCAGCTTGCGCCCGTTGTCGGTGGCGATGTTGTAGCGGATGGTGTTGTCCCGGTGCGCGCCGTTCTTCTTGTTCGCGTAGGCGTAGTAGCCCGGACCGTCGTTGTGGAACGCCAGGTTGTACTGGACCGTGGAGCCCGAGACGTTCGAGTCGAGGCCGAAGCCGGCGCCGTCGACGTGGGAACCGGTGTGGTTGCGGTACGAGGTGTTGTGCTCCAGCAGGACTTCCGTCGCGTCGTACGCCCAGATGCCCACCGGTCCGGCCGGCGCCTCGGTGGAGGCGCGGGTCCCGTTGTCGTGGGCGCTGGAGTCGCGGACCGTCGCGTCGCGTACGCCACCCAGGACGATGCCGTTGCCGGAGTGGGTCCTGGTCGATTCGGGGTCTCCGGTGTTGTGGTGTGCCTCGACCTCCTCGATGCGGACGCCGCGGTGGGCGTAGGACGGGTGACCGGCGTCGAAGTCGGGGCCGTAGGTGAGCAGACCCACGTCCTTGTTGCCGTGCAGGCGGGACCGGCTGACGGTCACGTTCTCGAATCCGCCCCCGCCGTCCGCGCCCCCGATCGCGATGCCCGCGCGGAACCCGGAGACCTCGACACCCGAGATCGCGACATGGTCCAGCCTCTTGCCACCAGGCAGGTCGCTGTACACGTTGATGCCGCCCTCGTGGAGATACGAGCCCTTCTTCCCGGTCACCTTCAGTTCCCGGATCTCGACGCCCGCGGTGTTGTGGACGGAGATGCCGGGGCTGTCCGTCGCGGCGACCGTCGCCCGCCCCGTGCCGTACGACCCGATGGCCACGGGCCGGTCCGCGTCGCCCGCCTCTCCCTCACCCACGGTGAGCGTTCCGGCGAACCGGGCGCCGCCCTCCAGCAGCAGCTTGTCGCCGGCTTCGAGGGCCGTGCGTTCGGCGCGGGCGAGGGACCGCCACGCCTCGCCCGGCGACGTACCGGAGTTCCGGTCGCTCCCGCCGGGGCTGACGTAGTACGTGGCGGACGACGGCGCGTAGTGGGGTGTGCCGGCGCAACCGCTGCCGGCGACCAGGAGGATCGCGGCGGTCAGAGTGGTCATCGCGGCTGTCCGACGCATGGGGATCAAGCCTCCACGGGCTCAGGATGTCCGGGGTCGGGCCCCCGGACGGGCTGCATCGGCCCATTCTCCGGTGACGGACGCGAGCGGTCGGTGAACCACGCGGCGGTACGCCGCAGGCCGTCGTCCACCGGCACCCGGGGAACCCAGCCGAGCTCCCGGCGGGCCCGGGCGATGACGGGTCGGCGGCGGCCCGGGTCGTCGATGGGCAGCGGGGCGTACTCGATCCGTGACCGCGATCCGGTGATGCCGAGGACGAGGTCCGCGAGCTCCCGCACGGTGTGCTCGGCCGGATTGCCCAGATTGACCGGGCCGCTCAGACCGCGCCGGTCGATCATGGCCACGATGCCGCGTACGAGATCGTCGACGTAACAGAAGCTCCGGGTCTGGCTTCCGTCGCCGTAGACGCTCAGCGGCCCGCCTGCCAGCGCCTGGCGCAGGAACGTCGACACCACGCGGCCGTCGTGCGGACGCATCCGGGGCCCGTAGGTGTTGAAGATCCGTATGATGCCCACGTCGACGCCCAGGCTGCGCCGGTACGCCATGGACATGGCCTCCGCGTACCGCTTGGCCTCGTCGTAGACGCTGCGCGGGCCGACCGGGTTGACGTTGCCCCAGTAGTCCTCGGGCTGCGGGTGGGTCTCGGGGTCGCCGTACACCTCGCTGGTCGAGGCCAGGACGAACCGGGCGCCGCTCCGCAGGGCCACGCGCAGGGCGTTCTCCGTGCCCCGGCCGCCGGCCGAGAGGGTTTCCAGCGGCAGCCGGTGGTAGTCCGGGGGAGAAGCGGGACTGGCGAGGTGGGCGACGGCGTGCACAGGAACCGGGATCTCGAACGCCGCCGTGACGTCACCGCGCAGGAGCCGGAAGCGCGGGTTCGCGCGCAGATGGGCGACGTTCCGCGGTTCGCCCGTGCAGAAGTTGTCCAGGCACCACACCGTGTCGCCTCTGCGCAGCAGCGCCTCGCACAGATGGGATCCCAGAAAACCGCCACCGCCTGTGACGAGGACCTTCATGACGTGCCTCCCATCGGGCGTCCCAGCGCGTGCATCGACCAGCCGGCCGCGCGCCAGGGTTGTGCGTCGAGACTGTTGCGTGCGTCCAGGAGCACCGGGGTGCGAACCACCGGGGCCAGGGCCACGGGGTCGATCTGCCGGTACTCCGCCCACGGCGTGAGGTGCAGGACCACATCCGCGTCCTCGCACGCCTTGGGGATGTCCAGGGCGTACGTCAGGTCGGGGACGGCCGTGCGCGCGTTGTCCAGGGCCTGTGGGTCGTGTACGCGCACGGCGGCCCCCTGCTGACGCACGGCGGTGGCGACGGCCAGCGCGGGCGAGTCGCGCACGTCGTCACTGCCCGGCTTGAACGAGGCGCCCAGGACGGCGACCCGGCGGCCGGCGAAGGACCCGCCGACAAGCTGCCGCGCCCGAGTGACCGTGCGCCGCCGCTGGCGGAGGTTCGTGCGGTCGACCTCGTGCAGGAACGCCACCGCCTCACCGGCGCCGATCTCCTCGGCACGGGCCGCGAACGCGCGAATGTCCTTGGGGAAGCAACTCCCGCCGAAGCCGAGCCCCGGCTCCAGGAAGCGGTGGCCGATCCGGGAGTCGGCGCCGACCGCGCGGGCCAGCACCGTCACGTCGGCGCCGGCCGCGTCACACACCTCGGCCATCGCGTTGATGAAGGAGATCTTCGTCGCGAGGAAGGAGTTCGCCGCCACCTTGACCAGCTCGGCCGTGGCCGTGTCCGTGCTGAAGAACTCCGCGCCCGCCCGTACCAGCGGCGCGTACAGCGCCCGCAGGGCCGATTCCGCGTGCGGTGAGGACACGCCCACCACGATCCGTTCGGGTCGCATGGTGTCCTGCACCGCGGAGCCCTCACGCAGGAACTCGGGGTTCCAGGCCACTTCGCAGTCCCGGGTGCGCGCCGCGATCCGCCTGCCGAGTGCCGCGGCCGTGCCGACCGGCACGGTGGACTTGCCCACGACCAGACTTCCCGGCCGCAGATGCCGCGCCAGCTCGTCCACCACGGCGTCCACATGACGCAGGTCGGCAGCCTCGCTGTCGGGGCGCTGCGGAGTGCCGACGCACACGAAGTGCGTCCGCGCGAAGGCCGCGCCCTCGGCGAGGGACGTGGAGAAGCGCAGCCTGCCCGACGCGACGGTACGGGCGAGGAGTTCGTCCAGGCCGGGCTCGTGGATGGGGGCGCGGCCCGCTGCCAGGGACGCGATCCGTTCGGCGTCGATGTCGATGCCGAGGACCTCGTGGCCGATGTCGGCCATGCATGCGGCGTGCACCGTCCCCACGTATCCTGTTCCGATCACTGTCATTCGCATGACGTCACTCCTTCACGGATTCCCAGCCGGGTGGAGCCGGCATAGCCACAGGGATTGAGCTGCTGGAACCGCCACGCGTCCCGGCACATGGCGGCCAGGTCCCGGGTGGGCCGCCACCCCCAGGCACGCGCCACGGAGGCCGCGTCGGCGACGAGTTCGGTCACGTCTCCGGGGCGGCGCGGCACTACGTCGTACGGGATGGGCCTGCCGCTCGCCTCACGGAAGGCGGCGACGACTTCGAGGACCGAGCGGCCCCGGCCGACCCCGAGGTTGTACACCCGCATCCCGGCGCCCTCCTCGAGATGGTCCAGGGCGATGCGGTGCGCTTCCACCGTGTCCATGACGTGCAGGTAGTCGCGGACGGCGGTTCCGTCGGGGGTCGGGTAGTCGTCTCCGAACACGGGGAGGCGCTCGCGTCGGCCGACGGCCACCTGTGCCAGGTAGGGCATGAGATTGTCCGGAGTCCCGGAGGGGTCCTCCCCGACCAGCCCGCTGGGATGGGCGCCGACCGGGTTGAAGTACCGCAGGGACAGGACGGTGAACTCAGGGACACGCCGGCACACGTCGGCGAGGACCTGTTCGCACGCCCACTTCGAGGCGGCGTACGGGTTGGTCGGCCGGGCGGGGGCCGTCTCGGAGAGCGGTCCGCGCCCGGCGTCGCCGTACACCGAACAGGACGAGGAGAACACCAGCCGGTGCACTCCGTGTTCGTGCATCGCCCGCAGCAGAGAGGTCGTCCCACCGACGTTGACGTCGTAGTAGTCGATGGGCATCCGTGTCGACTCACCGACGGCCTTCAGAGCGGCGAAGTGTACGACGGCGTCCACGGAGTGGCGGTCGAAGACTGCCGAAAGGGAGTGTCGATCACGGATGTCCAGCTCGTACACGGAGCCGACGAATCGGCCGGCGATCCGCTCCACGCGGGCGAAGACCTGCGGATTGCTGTTGGAGTAGTTGTCGATCACGATCAGTTCGTAGCCGTGGTCGAGAAGCTCGACGCAGGCGTGCGAGCCGATGAAGCCGGCCCCGCCGGTGACGAGGATCGTCGAGGGCGAGCTCATGTGCCCGGTTCCTTTGCGCGCGTGCGCGTGTGCGTTCGTGGTCACCACATTCACCAGCCCAGAACAGCGGCCGCGTAGGCCGGATAGAAGAGGATCGCCGCGGCGACGGGCAGCGACGACAGAAGGCCGAGGGCCAGGGACAGCCGCGCGGTCCGCAGCGCGGAGACGAAGCGCGTCCCCGACGCCCTGGCCGCCTCCCGCACGTGAAGTACGGGCACGGCGAGCGCCACCGTCGCGTAGGCCGTCGCCCCGATGAGACAGAGGAAGACGTATCCGGCCGCCGGACCGGTCAGCTCCCCGTACAGGGCGACCGAGGACAGCATCACGGCGAGTCCCGCGAATGGTGCGGTCAGCCGGGCGAGCAGAGGCCGGGGCCCGCCCGTGTCCTTGGGGGTGACCTTGAAGGTCACCGGTGTGTGCCACAGCTTCTGGTGCACCGCGCCCAGCAGGCCCCAGACGACGAAGGGCCATCGGGTGACCGCGAACAGCCAGGTCTCCCAGCTCATCAGGGGAGCGGTGCGCGGGCGCATCAGCTGCCGGCGCCGTAGCAGACCGAGCGTCAGGAGAAGCCACACGGGCATCGACCAGAAGTGCACCAGGAAGTCGAAGTAGTTGACGTTCATCCACGGCAGCCCTGTGATCACCGCCACCGGCGGAAGGATCAGCCCCGACACGATCATCAGCCCCAGGAGCGGGTAGTACGCGAGCGCGTATCCGAAGCGCAGACGCAGCATCACCGGCAGCCGCCGCAGGTGACGCGGCAGCAGGCCCAGCAGCATCGTGGTGAGGCTCCGCGACCACTGGTACTCCTGCGTGGCCATGTCGGCGAAGGTCAGCGGTCCGTCTCCGTGCGCCTCGGCATCGATGGCGAAGGCACCGTGCCAGCCTGCCGAGTTGAGCAGGAACGTGGTGGAGAAGTCCTCGGCGAGTTCGGGACCCAGACCGCCGATGTCCCGCAGCGCCCGGGTGCGCACCGCGTAGTGGGAGCCGATGCACATCGGAGCGAGCCCGTCGCTGTGGCCCAGTTGCACGGCACCGTGCCAGATCGCCTCGCGGTGCAGCCGTCCACGCGCCGACCAGGACGCGGCGTCGGTGGCATCGCACATGCTGGGCGCCGCGACGTAACCGATCGCGGGGTCGTCGAACGGGCGGACCATCTCGGCGAGATACGTCGGGGCGGGCACGTGGTCGCAGTCCAGCTGGGCGACCACGGCATAGCGCCGGTAACCCCAGTGATCGTAGAAGTAGGCGAGGTTGCCTTCCTTGCACCGAGTGCGCCGGGGCCAGCCCGCCCGGTGGTACGGAACGACGCCGCGTCGGCACGACATATGGACGCGGTGCTCGCGGCACCACTGCTCGACCGCTTCGGTGGGGTCCTCGTCGCACAGCCAGACGTCGTAGGCGTGCGGATAGTCCTGGGCCAGCATCGCCTCCAGGGTGCGGCGGACGGTGGGCCACGGCTCGGAGGGCGCACGGGTCACCACGAAGGCGACCGCCATCGACCGGATGGGCAGCGTGGGATCGACCCGGCGCAACCGCAGGGCGGTGACGAAGAAGTAGCAGGGGATTCCGGTGAGGTACAGCAGGAGAAGGCTGTTGACGATGAGCCCGGCCCAGCCTGCCCGGTGCTCCGGCTGCAACCACCACGACCAGAACCACAGGAAGGACACCACCCAGCCCACGGCGATCGCCCACAGCGCCGCCCGGTCCCGCCTCGGAAGCACCGGGACGAAAGTCGTCCGCCGGACCGCGCGGGCCTGGTAGGGGTGCTCGAAGGTGGGGCCCTCATCGCTGATCCGTATGACGTTCCCGTCCGATATCCGCGCCAGGTGCTGCTCCATCTGGAGGAGATCTCCGGATTCCAGCTCACTGTGCGTCATGATCGAACGCTCCTGAGTCGCTGACGTCGTACGCTGACGCTGTATGTTTACGTCGTATATGTACGATTTTGGGACTATTCTTCCCCTATGTCAATCGGAGGCGGACATGGTGAGGAACTGGACATGGTGAGGAACGCCGAACAGGGTCCAGGGCGACGGGCCGGCGACAAAGGGCGCTACGGCAGGCTCAGCCGAGAACGCGTACTGGCTTCCGCCCTGGACGTGGTCGACCGCGACGGCCTGTCCGGCCTCAGCATGCGAAAGCTCGGCGCGGAACTGGGCGTGGAGGCGATGGCCCTCTACCGCTACGCACCCAGCAAGGACGCGCTGCTCGACGGGCTCGTCGAGGAGTTCTGCCTCGAACTGGAACGGGATCTGGAACGGGCTCCCGCGCCGGCGCGACAGCCCGCGAAGTCACCCGCCCCGGACTGGCGCGGGCACCTTCACCACATCGCGCAGACCACCCTCGGCGTGGCCCACCGCCACCCCCAGGTGGTACCGCTCCTGGCGACGCGCCTGCTGTCCACACCGATGGCCCGCCGGCCCCTGTCCGTGCTGCGAAGCGACGAACGCGTCCTGGCGCTGCTCCACGACGCCGGTTTCGACGACGCCGACGCGGTGCGCGTCCACCGGACCTTCACCGCCTGGCTGCTGGGCTTCCTGCTGGTGGACCTGCGGGCGATGGACGACCAGCCGGACGAGCCCGACCCCGCCTTCCGGCTGGGCCTGCACAGGATGCCCGCGCAGGAACTGCCCCGCCTGCGAGCGACGGCCGTCGGCATCGCCGAGCGGGGCGGCCCCGAGGAACTGGCCGCGGGCCTGGACGCCTTGCTGCGATGACCCGGGCACGACTTCGCGCGCGACCAGCGGACGCCACCGCCTCGCCGCCGCGGTGAGCCTCCGGGCCGGGGCGTACTCACCGCAGGCGACCGGCAGCACGCCGGCCGTAGGAAACCGGGTGCGGGCTGCCGGGGCGATGGTGTGTGATCGGGGACATGGCGATTGTGTTGGGCAGGCCGGGGATCGACGGGCTGAGCGAGGCTGTGGGCGTGCTGCGGGAGTGGCAGTACGAGGGGGCGCCGATGCAACTGCATCCGGGGGACCTGGGCTGGTTCTGGCGGTCAGGTGCGCAAGCGACCGCCGCGGCGGTCAGGACGTGGAGCCGGGACGGACGGATTCTCGCCGTCGGGCTGCTGGACGGTCCCGGGCTGTTGCGGCTGACGATCGCACCAGACGCTCAGCGGGACGAGGAGCTGGCGCAGCAGTTGACCGTGGACGTGACCCGGCCGGAGCGCGGTGTGCTGCCCGAAGGGAAGGCGAACATCGAGGCGCCGATGAACGCACTGGTCCAGGACCTGCTGTCCGAGGACGGCTGGAACACCGACGAGCCGTGGACGCCGCTGCGCCGCGACCTCACGGAGCCGGTGAACGACCCGGGCCTGAGGATCCAGGTGGTCGGGCCGGAGCAGGCGCACGTGTTTGCCGCCGTACATCGGGCGGCGTTCGACGGGTCGAGGTTCACGGACAGGCACTGGCACGCGATGGCGGCCGGATTGCCGTACGCCGAAGCCCGGGGTCTGGTCGCGTACGACGACCAGGGCGACGCGGTGGCGGCGGTGACGGTGTGGTCGGCCGGTGCGGGAAGGCCCGGGTTGCTCGAACCGATGGGCGTACACCGGCAACATCGCCGTCGCGGCTACGGCGAGGCGATCAACGTCGCCGCGGCCGCCGCACTCCAGGAACTGGGTTCATCGAGCGCGATCGTCTGCACCCCGAGCTCCAACGCAGGCGCCGTCGCCACCTACGAGTCAGCCGGCTTCCAGCGACGCCCCGAGGTACGGGACCGCATCAGGAGCGCAGCCGGATGAGGAGTGCGGCAGCGCTGACGGTACCGAGGAAGACGTATCCGCGCTTGTCGTAGGGGGGTGGTCGAGCGCAGCGGGAACTCCACCGGAAACGTTGGGACTTGATGCGGGATCAGCCCGTTGCGACGGCACGAGCTCTGCGACGTGCCGCGCGAAATACTCGTTACAGCCTGCCCGCCCGCGGCTGAGAGACTGGGGCCCATGGATGCGACAAGGCGGTTCCGTCTGGCGGTCATCGAGTGGGCGGCCGGCGGCCCGGGGGCTCCGGCAGCCGCCGCGGCCGCACGCGAACTGGCCGCCGGCACCGCCTTGCACACGGCCGTACTCGTGGAAGGGGTCAGCGACCAGGTCGCGCTCGAAGCGCTGGCTGCGCGACACGGCCGCGACCTTGAGGCGGAGGGCATCGCCGTCATCCCGCTCGGAGGCGCGACCAGTATCGGCAGATTCCTGAATCTGCTCGGCCCGCAGGGGCTCGACATCGGGCTGGCGGGCCTGTGTGACGCCGGTGAGGAGGGCCACTTCTCCCGCGCCCTGGAACGAGAGGGTCTCGGCTGTGACCTCGCTCGCGCCGACATGGAGCCGCTCGGTTTCTACGTGTGCGTAGCCGACCTGGAAGAGGAGCTGATCCGCTCTCGCGGTGCCGCCTCCGTGCAGCAGGTCGTGGACGCCCAGGGCGACCTGCGGGCATTCCGTATCTTCCAGAAACAGCCCGCCCAGCGGGAACGGAGCGTCGAGCAGCAGTTGCGGCGCTTCATGGGCACCATCAGCGGCCGGAAGAGCCAGTACGCGCGATCGCTCATCGATGACCTGGACCTCACCCAAGTACCACGGCCGCTGGACCGCCTGCTCGCGCACCTGTCTCGCTGAACCGACTCCTCTTGAAGGCCCTCTCGTTCACGTCCGCCTCCGAAGAATGCCGACGGGTGCGGCACTGAGGATGCCGACGAACGAGGACGAAATGCCCCGCTGGGAGTGGTCCCAACGGGGCGGTTCGTAGGGGCTATGCGCCTCACCTGGCAGCCAGGTGACTGGACATCACCTTCGTGTGAGGGAAGTGCTGGTGTTGATGGCCCAGTGGTTGGCTTGGAGAACCCGGTCCGCGAATGTCACAGTGCGTTCGTCGATGAACTGGAAGCCGAGAGATCGGCAGATGCCGTTCGAAGGGCCGTTGCTCGTTGCCGGAAATGCGTGCACGAGCCCCCAGCGGCCCTCGTCCCGTGCCTGTTCGAGCAGGGTGCGGACCGCCAGTTTGGCCAGTCCGCGTCCCTGGAATTCCGGCAGGACCATCCATCCGATCTCCGATATGGGCCCGTCCTCGGCGTCGTGAGACCACATGGTCACCGTTCCCGCCACGACTTCAGGTGCGGCGGGGTCAGGGATGATCATCCTGGTCCAGTCGTGATCTGCCGCTGTCCTGTGGACGTCGCGTCGGACTTTGTCCTCTATACCTTCGCGTGGCAGTGGTCCGCCGAGGCCGGCCATCATGGCGGGATCGCACCGCATTCTGACGTATACATCGACGTCATCGAGCTGGACGTTTCGCAACTGCACTGACTTCTCCTTGCTCCCTGGACGGCTCAGGTGATCCGACATGACAACCATCGACGGTCTCCGCACCAGGCCGTGCCGAGTCGGCGTGCGTCAGCCCAGGGAGCTGCCCTTGTCGCGCAGCGCCGCGAGAGCGGGTGCGTACATGCGGGATTTGATGGTGGCGAGGGTGTCGCCGGCCTTGCCCACCTGCGCGCTCGCGATCTCGATCGCGGTGGAGCGGACGGCGTCCTCGGCCACCGCGTGGTCGACGATGGCGGCCGCCGCGGCTTCGTGGCCGCCGTAGCGGCGGGCGGTGGTCATGGCTTCGTGTGCGGTCTGCGGCGCGAGCCGCCCTTGGATCAGGGCCGACATGCCCGGTGTGAAGGGGATGTTGATGTCGGCCTCGGGCAGGCACCAGAAGCCCCGGTCCGCGCGCATCACGCGGAAGTCGTGGGCCAGGGAGAACATCGCGCCCGCGGCGAAGGTGTGCCCCTGCAGCGCGGCCACCGTGACCATGGGCAGGGACAGCATCCGGGCCAAGAGCTCCTGCACCGATCCGATGAAGTCCTGGTGCTGGTCGGCGTGGGCGAACAGCCAGTCCAGATCGAGGCCGTTGGAGAAGAACTTCCCCGTCGCGGCCGTCACCAGCGCCCGTGGCCCTTCGGCTTTCTCCACCTCGTCCAGCGCGGCGCCGACGGAGGCGAGCCAGTCGGGGTGGAAGCGGTTCTCGCCGTCTCCGAGGTCGAGGACGAAGATGTTGTCCTGGCGGTCGAGCGTAGGCATGGCGGCTCCCTCAAGATGGACAGGTCAAGCGGGCAAGGTAACGGCAACGGCCGGTGACCCGTATTGGGCCGGTCACGCAAGGCGTGCACCAGCAGTTCATGGATTTCGGCGGCGGTCGCTTCCAGCGGTTCGACGCTCTGCTCGCCGCTGTGCGCCAGCACGCGGTCGATGCTGGTCGCGCCGGCCCCGTACTCCCGCAGGAGGGCGGCGATGCTGAGCACCATGCGCTCGCGGCTGTCGCTCTTCCGCGGGCTCACGTACTCGCCACCCCGTTGACCGGGCACGTGGAAGCATCAGCACCGCGAGGGCCGTCGGACATGGCGGTGTGCCTTCCTGGCATGGGGGCCGAAGGACCGGACCTGAGAACTACCAGGAAGTAACTTATGCTCTATGTCATAGAACGTACAAGGTCCTTTTGACTACTGGCATACGGCCTGCGTCAAACGCTCCGGCCATCTCGCGATCGGTGGACACACCTGGCCCTTCGGTGCGCCCTGCCCGAGGTCGGCGGCTCAACTGGCGGAAGTCCTGCGCTGCTTGACGCCGAGTGGGGTGTGGCCCCGGGTCCGCGACGGCTCAGTCGGCTGGTGTCCGGGCGGCTCAGTCCGGCTTCGGCAGGGACCGCAGGTGTTGCATCTGGGTGTGGCTGAGGTCGGAGGCGCCCCGCATGTGCCGTGTGATCACTTCGAGTTCGTCGTCGGTATGGGTGTCGAGGAGCGATTGCCATGCCTGGCCGAGGTCGTCCCACACGCCAGTGACGCGGGCGACGCGGTCGGCCACGGGGGTGACCAGTACGCGGCGGCGGTCCTGCTGGTCGGGCGCGCGGCGAACGTAGCCCTCTCGTTCCAGCCGGTCCACCAGCCGTGTGGCCGAGCCCGTGGTCAGGCCTGTCATGTCGGCGATCTGCTTCACGGTGCGTGGTCCGGGTTCGGCCGTCAGAAGGCTCAGGAACTGCACGTCGGTCGGGTGCAGCCCGAGGTGGTCGGCCACGGCCTGGTTGAACAGCACGTACGCCGCCAGGTGGCGGCGTGATTCCTTCGACAGCTCCTCGTACAACTGGGCCCGACGTGCATCCGTCACCTTGATCACGCTCCAAATCGCTGCGCGGCGCAGCAATCATGTCGTAGCATCTGCTGCGTCACGCAGTTAATGCGTGACGCATCGATACTAGCTGCCAGGAGAACCATGCTCACCGTTGCCGTCACCGGAGCCAGCGGAACCCAGGGCGGAGCCACCGCCCGCGCCCTGCTGGCCGCGGGCCACCACGTGCGCGCGCTCACCCGGCACCCCGCCTCGCCTGCCGCAGACGTCCTGCGCGGTCTGGGAGCCGAGGTGCGCCACGCCGACTTCGACGACCGCGTCTCCCTCGGTGCCGCCCTCGCCGGGGCGGACTCCCTCTTCGCGGTCACCACCCCGTTCGGCACCGACGTCGCCACCGAAACCCGGCAGGGCAGGGGCCTGGTCGACGCCGCGGCAGTCGCCGGTGTCGGGCACATCGTCCTCACGTCCGCTTCCCATGCCGACCGCGGTACGAGGATTCCGCACTACGAGAGCAAGTACCTCGTCGAGCAGCACCTCCACACAGTCGATGTGCCCTGGACCGTGATTGCCCCGGCGGCGTTCATGGACAACTACGCGGGTGGCTGGACGCTCGACGGCCTGCGTGAGAACACGTTCGCCTGGCCCATGCCCGCCGACCGGCCGTTCACGCTCATCCCCGCAGTCGACATCGGCGCTTTCGCTGCGCTGGTACTGCGGCGCCGCGACGAGTTCGCCGGCCGGCGCATCGAGATCGCCTCCGACGAATGCACTCCCGGCGAGATCGCCGCGGTCCTCGCGGCAGTCACTGAGCGGCCGATCGCCCACCAAGAGGTCTCGCTGGCACATGTCCGCACCCAGTCGACGGACTTGGCGGCCATGTTCGCGTACTTCACCACCGTCGGTCTCGATGTCGATGTCGCCGGTCTGCGACGCGACTACCCCGAAGTCGGCTGGCACAGCTTCGCCGACTGGGCCGCCGGTCAGGACTGGCCCGCGCTCCTGTCGCCCGCTGGGGCACATCAGTGAGATCCCGCTCCATCGAGGGAGCCTGCTACGACCGCCGGCCGCGACCGAACTCACCGTGGCCGAGGCCCGGCTCCACCACACCGGCCGCGCGGACGGAGTCACACGCCCGCCGCGTCAGAAGCGTGGAGGCAGTCGGTGCAGGCGTACGTCGAGCAGCCGGGCGTCCGACACCTCGGCGGTCATGTACGTGCAGTGCGGTTGTCTCCGCCGGTCGGTCGGTGACCCCGGGTTGAGCAGCCGCAAGCCACCAGGAGCGGTGGTGTCCCAGGGGATGTGGCTGTGGCCGAACACAAGGACATCGACATCGGGGAAGCGTTCCGCGCAGCGCCGCTCACGGCCGTGAGCGGCCCCGGTCTCGTGCACGACTCCGAAGCGGACCCCTCCGCACTCCACCCGGGCAACCTCCGCCAGCCGGGCCCTCAGCTCCGGCCCGTCGTTGTTGCCGAAGACGGCGACGAGGCGCTGGGCGCGGGCTTCGAACAGATCCAGCGTCGCCGCGTCCACCCAGTCGCCCGCGTGAAAGACGACATCGGCTCTCTCGATCTCCCCGAGCAGGAGCGGAGGAAGTTGCCTGGCCCGCTTGGGCACATGAGTGTCGGATGTAAGCAGCAGACGCACAGGTCACACACTCCGGGGCTCGCACAACGAGGGCGGACCAGACAACTCACCCGAAGTCCCCGGTCCGCACCTCACCCATTCTCGCTCCCGCTCCCGCGCTTCAGCGGGTGACGACGTGCCGCTCATCGGGAACGCAGTGCGTCATCGTCAGGCCCTCGACGTCACGCGGCGGATTGTCACCGAGCCGGGCGAGACGCTTGCGGTCGTCGTCCGACAGATCCTGGCCGGCCAGTGGCCTCAGTCCCGCCACGTCCTGCGGGGTGATGCCCAGCCCGGAGCCGACCCGGCGGCCGAGATCGTTCTCGACGAGGAGGAAGTGCCAGATCATCCGCTCCTGCACCGCCCGCTCGCACTCGGAGAGCTGACCGATGAGGTTGGCCACCAGGTCGTCCCGCTCCCACTCCTCCATGAGGAGATAACGCTGTCCCGCCTGCATGTAGTCGTTTGCCCTGGGAATGCGCTTGCGGGTGAGGCGGCCACGGATTTCCGGCCCCTGCTCGTCATGCGTCGGGTACTGCGCCTCGCGCAGACCGCCCGTGATCGACGGCTCGTAGTTCACCTCGGGGTTCTCACCGTGGTGGCCGTTGTCGTACGCCATCAGCCCGTCGCGCTGATTGGTGGCCACGTGTGCGTTCTTCGCCCGGTTGACGGGGAGCTGCAGGTAGTTCGGACCCACGCGGTAGCGCTGTGTGTCGCTGTAGGAGAAGGTCCGTCCGACCAGCATCTTGTCGTCGGAGAAGTCCAGCCCGTCGACCAGTACGCCGGTGCCGAAGGACGCCTGCTCGTTCTCCGCGAAGTAGTTGTCCGGCACCCGGTTCAACACCATCCGGCCCACCGGCTTCGGCGGGAAGTCCTGCTCCGGCCAGGTCTTGGTGTCGTCCAGCGGGTCGAAGTCCAGCTCGGGATGGTCGTCGTCGGACATCATCTGCACGACCAGTTCCCACTCGGGGTGGTCGCCCCGCTGGATGGCGTCGTACAGATCCTTCGTCGCGTGGCCCAGCTCCCGCGCCTGTACGTTGGCCGCGTCCTCGGCGGTCATGCTGCGTACGCCCTGCTTCGGCAGCCAGTGGTACTTGACCAGCACGGAGTCCCCTTCGGCATTCACCCACTTGTACGTGTTGACGCCGAAGCCCTGCATATGACGGTAGTCGGACGGGATGCCCCGTGGACTGAACAGGTTCATGAGCATGTGCATGCTTTCCGGCGTCTGCGACATGAAGTCGAAGATGCGCCCCGGCTTCTGCTCATGGGAGACCGGGTCCGGCTTGAGCGCGTGGATGACGTCGGGGAACTTGATCGCGTCCCGGATGAAGAAGACGCCGAGATTGTTTCCCACGAGATCCCAGTTGCCGTCCTCGGTGTAGAACTTGACGGCGAAGCCGCGGGGGTCGCGCGCCGACTCCGACGAGTCACGGCCACCGATCACTGTGGAGAAGCGGACCGCGACGTCGGTGCGCTTGCCCGCCTCCTGGAACAGTTTGGCGCGGGTGTAGCGGGAGATGGGCTCGTCGCCCCACTTTCCGTATGCCTCGAAGTAGCCGTAGGTCGTCACTCCCCGGGCATGCACCACACGCTCAGGGATGCGCTCCCGGTCGAAGTGGCTGATCTTCTCCAGGAACTGGTAGTTCTCCAGGGTGGCCGGCCCCCGGGCCCCCACCGTGCGCTGATTCTGGTTGTCGTAGACGGCATGACCCTGCCGGTTCGTGAGCTCCGGCCGGTCGTCGTCCGGGTCCGGCCCTGAGCTTGCTACGTCTGTCACAGCACACCGCTCCTTCTCGCTGCCCCCGGTATGAGGCACCCCGGCGCTTCAAACGGAGGGCCGGACTCCGGGACGTGGAAGGCACCCCGCGTCCGCCTCAGGCTCATCCGGTAGACGGGTCTCCAATGCGCTCATGCTCTCTCTGCTCCTACGACCTCACCACCGCAGAGAGGCGAACGGAGGAGGGTCTCCCGTCAGCCCACCGGCATGCGGAGTCAGTGCCGTGCGGCGGCGTACACGATGAGGTTGTCCACCGGGTGCCCCTCGGCGTCGAACGCGCCGTCGCACGTGATGAGCCGCAGCGTCGGCCTGCCGGTGGCTTTGTAGACCCTGTCGGTGGGGAACGCCTTCTTGCTGACCGTTTCGCTGCCGGTGACCGTGAAGCGCACCGTCTTTCCGCGCTTGTCGCGGACGACGATGTCCGCACCCTTGCGGATGTCCTGCAGATCGTGGAAGACGGCCCTGCCGAAGCGGGTGTCGTTGTGGCCGATCAGCACCGCCGCTCCGGGCTCGCCCGGGACGGCGCCGCCGGTGTACCAGCCCGCTGTCATGCCCTGCTCGGCCGGTGGGACCTCCACGGTGCCGTCGGCGTTGAGCCCCAGCCGCATCAGGGAACTGCTCACGCCGACGGAGGGTATGGAGAGGTGGGCGGGGGCGGCCGGTGCGGTCCCTGGTGGTTGCGCGGGCCGGCCCGATCGCGCGGACTCGTTCTGCGTCGGCCGGGTGTCGGCGGTACCTGTGGCGGCCGGTGAGGACGTGGCCGGTGTGGGTGTGGTGGCCGAGCAGCCGGCCACAGCGACGCAGACCGCCAGGGCGACGCAGGCCGCTGGGACGGGCAGCAGTCCGGCAGCCCGCCGAGGGCGCGGGGTCGTACGGGGCACGAGGGCTCCAGGGGAAGAAAAGAGCGAGGACGACGGATGGTGGCGCCGCCCGGTGGAGGACGGCGCCACGGTCATTTCCGGGTGACGGCGGGTCAGCCGTTGCGGTGGGCCGCCGAGCGGCGACGTACGACGAAGGTGCCCGCGCCCGCGAGCAGGAGCGCTCCGGCGGCGGACCCGGCGAGAGCGGTGGTGCTTTCGCCGCCGCTGGTGCCGACCGGGCGTTCGCCGGCCGCGACGCCGCCACGGGGCTGGACGGACGGAGCCTGGCTGGGCACGGCGGGCGCGGGGCGGTCACCCGCCGCGACGCCGCCACGCGGTGCGACCTGGGGCGCCCGCGTCTCGGTGCCGGGGGCGGCCTCCGCCCGCTCCGGCGAGGGGGTGCTCTCGACGGCGGGGGCGGATCCGGGAGTGGAGGGCTGGGGCGAGGCGTCGGCGAAAGCCGCGGTGGACGGGACGAGGACCGCACCGGCCGCGACGGCGGCGAGCACGGCGGTACGCAGGGTGAGACGAGCGGTCATACAGGTGGCTCCATTCCAACTCGGCCCCGTGACGGGCCCGGATGCCGGTGTGCACCGGGTACGGGGCATGCCGCCAGGCTGGCGTGAAGTTATGAAGAAGCTGTCAGAACGCTGTGGTCGTCCTATCAGGGCGCGTTCGCCGGGAGCCTCAGGGCGAACGTCGAACCCTCCCCTTCGGTACTCGCCGCGCTCACCGTGCCCCCGTGGGCCTCGACGAGCTTGCGGACGATGGCCAGGCCGAGGCCGCTGCCTCCCGTGCGGCGGCTGCGGGACTTCTCGGCGCGCCAGAAGCGGTCGAAGACGTGCGGGAGGTCCGCGGCCGGGATACCACTGCCGGTGTCCGCCACCTCGACCACCACCTGAGCCCCACAAAGGGCGGTACAACGCACTCCGGCCCCTACCTCGGACCCCACCCCGGCACCGTCCCCGCACCCGTCCCGGCAACCGTCCTCGGCCCCCGTCCCTGAACCGCCCCCGTCCCCGGCCCCGTACGCACGCAAGGTCACGCTCCCGCCCGCCGGGGTGTGACGTACCGCGTTGGAGACCAGGTTTCCCACCGCCTGCCGAAGCCGGACCGGGTCGGCCCGCAACGCGGGACCTCGTACCGCGTCGGCGTCCACCCTCAGAGTCACCCCCGCGGCCTCCGCCCGGGCCTGGTGCGCACCGGCGACCTGGTTCAACAGGCCGTGGATGTCGACCTGTTCGGGATGCAGGCGCAGCGCGCCCGCATCGGCGGCGGCCAGATCCTGAAGGTCGTCGATGATGTGCTGCAACTGCACCGCCTCCTCCAGCAGCGAGGAGACGAGCGCCGGGCCGGGATCGGCCAGGCCGTCCTGCGCGGCCTCCAGCCAGCCCCGGATATTGCTCAGGGGAGTCCTCAGCTCGTGCGCGACATCGCTCACCATCGCCTTGCGCTGCTCCTCCAGACGAGCCCGGTGCTCGGACATGTCGTTGAACGCGGCGGACAGCCGGCCGATCTCGTTGTCCGTGGTGACCGGTACGGAGGCCGACATCTCCCCGTCCCGCATACGCTGCGCCGCCCATGTCAGCGCCCGCAGAGGCCGGACCAGCCGGGCGCCCGCGAGCACCGAAGCGCCCACGGTGAGGGCCAGCACCAGAGCCGCGACACCGGTGATCTTCGCGGTGTTCGCGGGGGAGAGGTCGAATCCGGGGACGGTGCTCCCTCCCTGGTCACCGATGAACAGCAGGGCGGGGGAGGCGACATAGGAACTGAGCTGCTCACGGCGTGCCGTCCCGATGCAGGAGGCGATGGCACGGTCGCCCTCGCCGCTCATTACGGTCGGTTCCGCCGAGGGTACGGGCTCGGCCTCCGTGCTCGGCCTCGGTTGCGGCACGGAACGCTGTCCCCAGGAGAGGTCCCGGTTCAGACGCACCGAGCTGCGGCCCTGGCGTTCCAGACATGCGTCGGTCAACTGGTTGAGCGCGCTCAGCGCCTTCGTCTCGGTCGGGGTCGGCTCGTTCAGCGCCCCGGTGTCGCATCTGGTGTCCTGCGCCCGCTCGGGGTCGTTGCCCACCACCTGTATGCGGGGTCGCCCGCTGGGCTCCACGACCACGTCCGAGGCGATCCCGACCCCGCTCAGGCACTCCACGGCCCGCTCCGCCGCCTGCCGCAGCCTCGCCCGTTCCACTGCGGGCAACCGGAACGGCCCCACCGCGCGCGGATCGACCCGGTCCCCGGCCGCACCTGCCCGGTCGGCGGTCTTCGAGGCCAGGACCGCGTCCACCGACATCGGATCGACGACGGCGGATGCCTGCGGCGGCAACGGGGGCGCGGACCCGGGAAGGGCGGAATCGGCGAGCGGCTGGTGGTCCTGGGTGGTCAGGGCGACCCTGCGCCCGGATTGCCTGGACAGTTCCCGTACGGTCGCCCCGGCACCGTTCCAGGTGGAGTTGCGGGCCGCGTAGCCGAGCAGGGTGTCGTAGATCCGGGCATCCGCGGTGAGGTTCTGCCCCTGCTCCTGCTTGATCGCTCCGGAGGTGGTCTGGACGGCGAGCCAGGCGGTCGCCGCCACCGAACAGGCCGCCACCAGCGCCGACACGGCCAGCAACCGACCGAACAGGCTCTTGCGCAGCGGTATCCGGGCCCGCCGCGAGGCTGTCCGCTCCTCAGGCACGCCGGCCCGCCCTCGCGGGACCGGCCTGCCCGGCATCACCCTGTCTGGCATCGATCAGCTTGGTGTCGGTCCGCTTGGTGTCAGTCCGCTTGGCATCGGCCGGCTCGGGATCGGTCAGCTTGTATCCGACACCGAAGACCGTCAGCAGCCGGACCGGACGACGCGGGGCACGCTCGATCTTCTTGCGGAGGTTCATGACGTGCACATCGACCGTACGGTTGCTGATGTACCGGTCGAAACCGTGCAGCTCCTCCAACAGCCGCTGCCGGGTGAAGACCTGGTCCGGCCGGGCGGCCATCGCAGCCAGAATCCGGAACTCACCCGGTGTGCACTCCACCTGCTCACCCTCGACAGACACCTCGTGCCGCTCAGGGTCCACGGCGAGTGCCCCCACCCGCAGCACCCGGTCCACCGCCGCTCCGGCGGCCCCCGGCTGACGGGCCCGGCGCAGCAGCGTGCGGACCCGTGCCATCAGCTCGCGCGGGCTGTACGGCTTGGTCATGTAGTCGTCCGCGCCGAGGTCGAGCCCGAGCAGCAGATCGTCCTCGGTGGTCCGGGCCGTCAGCATCAGTACGGGCACCTCGCGGCGCTCGGCCCGCAGTACCCGTACCACGTCCAGGCCGTCGGCTCGCGGCATCATCACGTCGAGAACCAGCAGGTCGGGCTCCCGGTGGCGTACCTCGTCAAGGGCGGCCAGCCCGTCGCCCACCACCCGTACGGCGTGCCCTTCGCGTTCGAGGTAACGGCGTACGAGTTCGGCCTGCTTCTCGTCGTCTTCGGCGACTATGACGTTTGCGCGCACACGGCCGATCCTAGAGCGATGGTCCCGCCACCTTCCCGGCCGGGGCGCCGGAACGATGTGCACCTTGTTCGCGCCCACGTCCGCGCAGCCCGGCGCAGCCAGGCGCCACGTCGATCCGCCGCGTGACAGCGGCGGTGCCGGGCGGGGAGCGGCGCCCCGCTCGGAACACTGGAACGGCGACGGCGTTGCCACACGCTGGTTGACCCCCGGGACACCAGTGTCTGTCATCAGTCCAGCAAGGGAGGTGATGCCGTCAGAGCGAGAACCCGCGATGCTTGAGAGGAGAGCTCCGGCGGACGCCGAAGCAAAGGCGCATGGCCTGCCGGAAGAGACGAGGGTTCCGCCGGCGACGGTCCGGGCCGCGCGGGAAGCGGGTTGCGCACAAAGGGCGGGTCGTGTGCCAGGTTGCACCGGCTCAGCGGCTGCGGCCGAGTCTGGAGGTCTGCGATGACGGAACACCCCACGATGACGATGCGTTCGCTACCTGGTGAGACGCCCCCGCAGCGGGCGGCGCGTGGCAAGGCGGCGCGCCGCCGGACACCCCGATCCAGCCACGGCGAGTTCGAACCATCAGAGAGGCGGCCCGATCCGTTGGGCATCCTCGAAGCACAGTCGGCGGCCCGGCTGCCCGAGCTCGTCCCCGTCCGCTACGGCCGGATGAGCGAGTCCCCGTTCCGCTTCTACCGCGGTGCCGCCGCGATCATGGCCGCCGACCTCGCCACAACCCCGAACTCCGGCATCAGGACACAGTTGTGCGGGGATGCGCACCTATTGAACTTCCGGCTGCTCGCCTCACCCGAGCGGCGCCTGATGTTCGACATCAACGACTTCGACGAAACGCTGCCCGGCCCCTGGGAGTGGGATGTCAAACGCCTTGCCGCCAGCTTCGTCATCGCCGGCCGAGCCAACGACTTCGATGACGAGAAACGTGCCGACATCGTGCGCGCGACCGTGCGCTCCTACCGTCAGTCAATGATCCGCTTCGCGGGCATGCGCAACCTCGACGTCTGGTACGCCGGAACCGACGCGGACCGCCTGAAGAATATGGCGGAAGAACATCTGGCCAAACGTGGCCGCAACGCCTTGGACCGGGCCATGTCCAAGGCGCGCACCCGCGACAGCCTCCAGGCTGTCGAAAGACTCACCGAGACCGTGGACGGGCAGGTCCGCATCGCAGCCGACCCGCCCCTGCTCGTACCGCTCACCGACCTGCTGCCCGACACGGAACGTGGTGTTCTGGAAGACCAGTTCCGCTTGCTGATCAGGCGCTACGGCCGCACGCTCACCTCGGACCGGCGTGCCCTGCTGGCCGACTTCCAGCTGGTGGACGTGGCCCGCAAGGTGGTCGGCGTCGGCAGTGTCGGCACCCGCTGCTGGATCATCCTGCTGCGCGGCAGAGACGGTGACGATCCCCTGTTCCTCCAGGCCAAGGAGGCCGACCACTCAGCGCTCGCGCCCTATCTCGGGGCCGGCGAGTACGACAACCAGGGCGAGCGGGTGGTCGCGGGGCAACGGCTGATGCAGAGCGCGAGTGACATCTTCCTCGGCTGGGAGCAGGTGGACGGCATCGACGGCCGGCGCCGGGACTTCTACGTGCGTCAGCTGCGCGACTGGAAAGGCATCGCGGAGCCGGAACTGATGGTGCCGCAGGGGATGAAGGTCTTCGGCGAACTCTGCGGCTACACCCTGGCCCGCGCCCACGCCAGGGCGGGGGACCGGATCGCCATCGCCGCATATCTGGGCCGCAGCGAATCGTTCGACCACGCGCTGGTCACCTTTGCCGAGAGCTACGCGGACCAGAACGAGCGAGACCACCGGGCACTGCTGAAAGCGGTCAAGAAGGGGCAGGTGAGCGCCGTACCGACGGAACCCGCCTCGCGCTGAGAACGCCACGTGAAGGCCGCGGGCGGCGCGGGTGGGTGGGTGCTGGGTGGCCGGCGCCCTACCAGGCGTGATGCGAGTCTGCTCAGGTGCAATGCGAGTCTGCTCAGGTGCCGGGAATCCAATGCCGAGGATCAGGTGCCGAGGATCAGGGCCTTCTGCGCTTCGAACTCAGCCTCGGTCAGGACCCCCTGCTCTTTGAGCTGGCCGAGGTCCTTGAGTTGGGTGATCTTGCTGCCCATGTCGTGGGCAGGGGTCGCTGCCGGGGCGCCTTGAGGCGGCGGGGCCTGGTAGGCCGGTTGTCGCGGTGGTGCCGTCGGTGTCTCCTGCGCGGCCCAGCGGCCCGCCTGGCGGCGCGAGACCCGGTTGGAGACGGCGGTGGCGGTCCCGGAGACCACGGCGGTGCGGGCGATTCCGCGGAGCAGGCCTGGCATGACGGTTCTCCTCGGCTGGGCTGGGCTGAACTGGATCTGGGGCGGAGGCTCAGGCCGTGGTCTCCGTGGCATCGAGTGCGGCCAGGATCTCCTGTACGGGGATGCGGCCGCCCGCGATGAGCCGACCGCCGCCGCGCCGCAGTGCGGCGGCGAAGGGCGCGGCCCACACGTTCTCGTACACGAGGATGCCCGCGGAACTTCCTGCCTCCAGGACGCCGCTCACATCGTCGATCTCAGCCTGACCGAGCAGCCCTGAGGAGACGCCGTCGAAGACGGTGAGGTCGAGCCGGCCGTCGTCGGTCAGGTCGGCGAGTTCCACGCCGACGACCGATCCGTCCTGTTCCTTACGCACGAACAGCAAGTCCAGGATGCGGATGATGCCCTGGTCGACGAGGTCGACCAGCAGAGGCAGACCCTCCCCGGTCATGCGGCTTTCTGGGAACTCGACGACGAGGTAGTCGATCGGCCCCGGCTCGCCCGTGTCCATGGTTTCGCTGCTCACGTCGGCTCCTCATCGAGTCGGGCCCAGTAGCTCAGCGCTGAGCGCGGGCGAGTCGACCAGCCGAGCCGTTCTTCCCGTCTTCCCGTCTTCCCGTCTGCGCGCACGCCTCCAATTGCACCAGCGGGCGGCCCCGCCCGCATCTCGGACCGAGATGCCGCGGTGACCGGCTGCACCTGCTGATCAGGCGGTATGACGGGCAGGGCGGGACACTTGAGAGCATGTTGTTCGCACTGCTCGTCGTCCTGGGTGTGGATCTGATGGTGGTCGTCGTCATGCTGGCCGCCGAGCCGGCACGGCGACGCTGGGCCGGCGGCCGGCCAGGGGCTTTCAAGGGCGCGACCAGAGTGGTCGACGGCCACATGCCAGGGACCGGCGGGAATGGGCGGCAAGGACATGACCGCAGGGGGCGCGACATCCTTGTCTGGGAGAAGGCCCCTTTCGTCTTCCGCGGCGTGATCGTGCCGACTGACGACGCCGCGGACCCGGCTCCGCTGGCCGTAGAGGGCAGAGAGCGGATCGCAGCCGCAGCCGCAGCCGCAGTTGCGTCGGGCGCGCAGGAAGCGGCACTGGCCCCCTTCCCAGCGCCCGGTTTCGCAGCGCCCCATCCTCGATCGCGCCACGCCTCATGACGCCCGCAGGCCCCTGGCGGCGCACGAGCCGTCTGCACGCGGGACGCACCCAGCTGCTGTTCACCCTCATCGGACTGGGGCTGGGCCTGGCACTGCCGAGGGTCTCCATCGGCCCGCACCTGGCAGCACGCCAGGTCACGGACATGCTGCTGGGGCTGGGCTTCGGTGTCCTGGGTGTGAGCGGCTTCATCTTCTCGCTGCTCATCCTGGTGGTGCAGTGGTCCCACACCACCTTCACACCACGCCTGACCTTCTTTCGGCAGGAACCGGTCGTCTGGCGGACCTTTGCCTTCGCCATCGCTCTGGCCGCCTTCTGCATCACCGCCGCACTCACCATCGGCACCCGCCCGAGCGTGTCCCTGTCGGTGCCGGTGCTCGCCGGAATCCTGCTGCTCGCTTTGCTGACGCTGCTGCGGAACCTGCTGCTGCAAGCCTTCGCGTCCATCCAGCTCGCGCCGGTTCTCCACCAGGTCACCGCCCGGGGCCGCGCCATTCTTGAACCGCTCTACTCCCAGGACCACGCGGCAGGCCCAGCCCCAACGGCGGCCGTACTGCCCCCGCTGCGTTCCACCGTCACCTGGCCCGGGCCCATGGCCTCGCTGCAGCAAGTCGACGGAGAGAGGCTGTTGGAAGCCGCACATGAGGCGAATGCGGTCATCGTCCTGCACACCATGCCTGGCACCACATTGCACCGCGGTATGCGGGTCGCCGACGTTCACGGCGGGCGACTGTCACCGCCGGCCGTCCTGGACACCCTGGTCACCGGAGTGGAGCGGACCTTCGACCAGGATCCGCTGCTCGCCTTCCAACTGCTGACCGATATCGCGCTGAGGGCGCTTTCGCCGGCGGTGCACGACCCTGCCACCGCCGTCCACGCTCTGGACTGCATCCAGGACCTGCTCTGCGGGCCGGGGCCTGCGCCGGAACGGACGACTGCGGCTTGGCTGCGGATCACCGCCCAGGACGGGGTGGTGCGAGTGTTGATGGAGCTGCCAGACGGGGAGACTTTCCTGCGCACCAGTCTTGACGACATCATCGCCGCGGCGAACTCACCATCCGTACTCCTTCGTCTGCGAAGTCTGCTTCGGCACTTGCGTGACTGCCGCACATTTCACGAGGAGACACTGGACCGCCGCCTGGCCTGGGTCGAAAGTGAGCTGGCCGGACGTTTCCCTGCGGTGGGGGATCGAAACCGTGACCGGCCCGGACGAGGAGCGGGTCAGGACCACTCACCGTGAACGCGGCACCCGAGCAGATGTCCGGCACCGGCCGGCAACGTCATGAACCTGCGTCGATGGTGGGGAAGGCCCAGGAGCCGTCGAGGATCGCCTGGTGGGGGCGGTACAGCCGGACCAAGTAGTTCCAGCCCTCCATGGTGGGCAGGCAGTTGGCCCGGCCGCCGGTGCAGCCTCCGAAACGTACGGTGATCGAACCGTCGTCATTGGGCACCCCGGTGACGCTGTTCACGCTGTACGCGTCACGGTCGTTGGCCTCGAAGAACCCGTCCGCGTTGTACAGCGAGATCGACCAGAAGGCATCCACAGGAACATCACGCACCGTCAGTTCGTACTCCGCGACGGGCAAGTTCGGGTTGACGGTGATGTAGAACACCTCCGATTCAGGCAGCCCGCCCCACCCCGCCGCCGTGCCGATGAGATGGCGTACCGGGTCCACGGCATCGCGCGTACCGAAGGCGCGCTCCACTCCACTGAGGCCTTTGACAAGTTCGAGCAGCGCCCGGCGGGTGGCCGTGAGGCTCTCCTCGTCGTAGCCGGCCGGTTCGAACGGCTGGTCCGAGGCAGCCGTGAGTCCGAACCTGTCCTGCAGTTCGCTGACCGCTGGCAAGTCGTCGAAAGAGTAATGACCCGAACGCACGGCGCACGCGCCGGGGTGCGCACTCCTGAGCGATGCGTAAGCCATCCGTTCACTTCCAGGGGTCGAGCGCTGAGCGCGCCATCCGGTGACGGACTCGCAGTCGAGGCAATCGGGAACAACCGTGGAACCGAGCAACGGAAACAAGGTCCTGCCGCGATTCCGGCTGTACGGGAGGGCGTGACTCAGCTTCACGCCAACGCATCCAATGCGCCGCCGGCACGCCACCTTCACGACGTATGGGTGTCGGCAGGTGCTTCAGTCGACGGCTGTCGTCGGCTGAAGCACTCACAGGCACTGGCCTGCGGCTGGAAGTCAGGCGGTATCCATCTCCTGGTGGCGCTCCTGTATGCGCGCCACGACCCGCTCTTGTCCCAGTCGCTTGGCCTGGCGGAGCTTGGCTTCGGCGGCCAGCACGGGGATCCAGAACAACCAGCCCCACAGGCTGAAGTCCACCACTCCGCCCCACACCAGCGCCTGGTTCAGACCGAACGACAGGCTGAACGTCAGCACATACGCTGCGACCCGATGGGCAAGAAGCAGGCGCAGCGGTGCGTTTCGGGGCCCCTGCAAGAGCTCGACCGCTGCCGCGAGTTCGGCGGCCTGGAGGTCGTCGTCGGCAGGCTGGCCGGGCCCATCGCGAGCGACTCGTCGCAGTGCGTCGGTGACCAGCACACTTTGCTCCGCGACTGCAGCCTGCTGAGATTGCCCTTGTAGAGCAGCTGTCTTCAGGTCGTCCCAGTAACCGCGTCCGGCCCAGCCCATCGCATCATCGACGCGCTCGCGTTCAGGTGACCCGGGCGGTGCCAGTTCCTCGATCCGTTCCCGCAAACCCACCGCATGCCCTGCGCGGCCAGGGTAGGTGAAGGAGTCGGCGCGAAGGCACAACTCCAGATACGACACCAAGAGCCCGAGATCGTCCTGTGCGAGCGCGAGGCCCTTGCGATACGCGGCCTCGGCCTCGGAGTCGTTGTCGTCCTCATCCTCCGCGGCATGGGCCTGCCCGAGCCAGCGCAGGAGAACCGGATCCGGCCCGAACTCCGCGAGCCCCGCCTCCGCCGTCGTCCGCACAGCGGCGTACCCACCCACCGCGTAGAGCTCTGAGCACCGCTCCACGTACTGCTGCTGTCCCACGTCCCCACCCCTGTCGTCCGAACAAGCACCCTGCGTAGTGCTCACTGCCGCTGTCAACGGCTGCTTGATCACGATTGCGCAGGTCAAACCCCGATGGGTGCAGCAGCCACGGACCGGACCCGGCCCCGGACCCGGACCCGGACGCGATCGACGACGAGGGAAGCCCCCGCTCGCGGCGGCGATGGTGGGTGTCGTACCCGTTGGGCCAAGCGGTGTCTTCATGTCCGACAAACAGCCATCGAAGGAGGACATCACGGCGGTACGCGTCCAGAAGGCGGGGCCGTCCCCGAGCCTGTCGAGGTGGGTGTGACGCGACCCCAAGGCCGCCACGCCCAACCTGGAGTCTTCGGGCAAGGTGGGGGAGTGGGATGTGGCGGACGCGAGCCTCAAGCCGTTCGCGCACATGGCCGTGCCTCGGGGCATCGGCTATTTCCGGAACCAGAAGCGGGACCTGGCCAGCGACCGGGAACAACAAGGCGAACGGGATCGAGTCGCAGAGCTTCTCCGCCGCCTGCGAGATTTCGCCGGCCGCGCGTCCTGAGCCCGGAGCAGGGGCACCGGCATGAGCGCGAGCTAGTTCGTGGCCCATCGCAGCAAGCTGTTCACGGTCGCCTACGAGATGCCCGGGGCGGCAGCCGATGCGGAGGGCGTGGTGCAGAAGCCCTGGCGGCGGCGGACCGAAGCCGACCACTCGGACGTCGAACTCACGGAGAGGGTATCGATCGCGATGCTGACGGTACTGGAAACGCCCGGGCCGACGGAGCGGGCGGTGTTCGCGCTCCGCGAGGCCGTCGACACATGCCGTACGGCGAGATAGCCGAAGCCGTCAGGAAGCCGGCGGCTTCGGTCCGGCAGATCGCGCGGCGGGCCGCGGGGGGTGGTTGTCCTCGGGGGCGGCGCGAAGCAAAAGCCACGGCACGTTCCGAGGTCCGGCGACGGTATGGCGTTCCGGCAGTTCCGACGTGCATCGTGCGCATCGACCGCGAGAAGGAGCCTGCCTGACCACCGCCTCATCGGGCTCCGCTCCTGCCTCGCCCCCGTCCGAGCACGAACCGTTGCTGACCGCCTCCGCTGTCACCTTCTCCATGATGACAGCGATCTTCGATGGCATCACGGGCGTTCTCACGCGCTCCGGCGGGCAGGACGGATCGAAAATTGACCGTTCTTTCCGGCACTGAATTGCACTCTACGCAGGGTCTTCCGGCTTCATACAGTGGTGATCACAACGACAGCGAGCCCGCTGCGGAACCGAAGGGGACACCACCATGGACAGCAAGAACGCCGACTTCGCCGCCCTCCTCACCCGCGCTGCGGAGGCCGAGACCTGCGCCGACCCGAGCAGCGTGATGACGCTGCTGGCCGACACGGACGGACCGGGCGGCGGGTTCACCACGTACCGCTCCACCTTCGCCGAAGGGGCCGTCGGCGCTCCCGCTCACTTCCACACCAAGGCCACGGAGCTCTTCTTCGTCATCAGCGGCTCCCTCCAGGTCTTGGTGGGCGACGAGATCACCGTCCTGAACGCCGGTGACTTCCTTGCCGTGCCTCCGCGCACTCCGCACGCCTTCGCGGCGGCCCCGGGCTGCAAGGCAGATGTCTTGTTCATCTTTACGCCCGGGATGGGCCGCTTCGACTACCTGCGCCTCCTCGGCAGCGTGATGCGCGGTGAGACCGACCCGAAGAAGATCGCGGAGTCCTCGGAGCGGTACGACAACCACTACGTCGACAGCCCCGTCTGGCGAAACGCACTCGCCGCCTCGTGAGCAAGCGTTCAACCCCCGGTGCCACAGAGCGCCGAGGTAGAGGCCCGCGGCTGAGCAGACTGATGTTGCACCAGAGAACGCAGGCATCAAGCGTTCTGGTTGGCTTGTCTGAGCCTCGGGGTGGAGGGCAGGTGGACCCGGATCGCGAACCCTGCCTGCTCCAGAACCTGTTTCCAGTCGTGATCATGTGGCTGAGCAGGGCTGAAGCTTCCGTTGGGCGTCCGGTTAAGGTCTATGCCATGTCTGCAGCTTCCGGACCCGTGCCCGCTCTCACATTGCGCTCCGCGACCCGAGCCGACCTGCCCGCGACGCTCGCCCTGCTTGCCGACGAGGAGCGGGTGGTGGACCCGGCGACGGTTACGGTTACGGAGGCGTACGAGCGCGCCTTCGCGGCGATTGACAGGGACCCGCGCAACGAAATGCTGGTCCTGGTCGAAGACGCCGACAGCCAGGGGGGCGACGGCGCGGTGGTGGGCTGTCTGCAGGCGACGTACATCCCAGGGCTCGGCAAGGGCGGCGCCGAGCGAGCCTTGGTCGAGGCGGTGCGAATCCGCGCGGACCGGCGTGGTGACGGCCTTGGCCGGACTTTGATGGAGTGCATGGTCGCGCGGGCACGTGCGCGTGGCTGCGCGCTTGTCCAACTGACGAGCAGCAAGCAGCGCGAGGACGCCCACCGCTTCTATGCCGCGCTGGGCTTCGTACGCAGCCACGAAGGGTTCAAGCTCGCGCTTTAGGGTCAGCTGCGAAGCTGGATCACCGCCCCGCGCAGGTGGGGGCCGGCGATGTCGCTTTCGGGTGTCTTGCCGTAGCCGGCCGCCAGGCAGCGCTACGCCTTGATCTTGTTGATGCAGTGTCCAACGCTGCTGCGATCTCGGTAGAGCTCGGCGTCGTGGCTGACGGGCTCTCCCCCCCTCGCGGTCCCTCTTCGTACGTTCGCGGCCTGGTCGGCCTTCTCCGGGATGACTGCCTTGCGGTTCCGGTTGCGCAGGTGGGCACGGCTGGCGCAGGAGGAATACGCCTTGTCGCCGACGACGCGTCGGGCCGGGTGTACGGACGGTCGACCGAGCCGCGGACCTTGATCGGGTCCAGGACCAGGACGATCGGGGGCTACCGGCGGCCTGCCCCTCGGTCAGAACGAAGGCGAGTGGGGTCAGCGCGGGACAAAGGCGAGACGGACCTTGGGCACGGGGAACGCGCTGGCGGCCGCGCCCACCACGGCAGCAAAGCCGATACGGCGGCAGGGCCCGGCCCGCGCGTCGCGGTCCGGGCCCTGCCCCGTGCGGTGCCGCCGCTGCGGCAGTGCGTCAGCTCTGTGCGGTGTCGTCGCCCGCCGACCCGGCGCCCTCAGCTGAGCCTGCCTTCTCGCGCATCTTGCGCACCAGCTCCGCCTTCTGGTCGGCCGCACCCTGGCGGTCGAGGTTGCGGTGCGGGCCGTTGTTCTGCCGTTCGGCGCGGGACAGCTTCTTGCGCTGGCCGCCGCCCATGCCCACGGGGTTGTTGATGTTCTTGCTCACGGTCATGGGTTCTCCCGGTAATGATGTGGAGTGATCTACGGATTCATCGGTGGGGGACGGGCGGCGACGTCGAAGGACGTCAGCGGGGGCCCGTCACGCTCTCACTCGTAAATGACAAAGACATTACCCGGTTCCGTCAGCCCCGCACACCAACATCTTCGCCGCCCGGGCGGCGAGCGCACTCAGCGGTGCCACACGTCGTGCTGACCCACTCAGGTATACCGCGCTACGCCACGGACGCTGAGGCAGCCGCCGGAGGTACCGCGACGGGCTCCCTCCCACCACAGGGCGGTCCAACACTGGATGTCGATGCCCCTCACGCAGACTCGTCTACGCCGTAGTCGGCGGGGGCAGTAGACGGGACGTAGTACCCGATTGGATACGCATCTGGCCAGCCAGGCCAACTGCGGCAGGCACTCACAACTGTCGTGACCATGCAGCCCAGTTGGCGCGTGAGTAACCCCGCACCTCGCTGCTCTGCCGGATGTCTCTGTCCCGGGTCGCAAAGATCGACTCCTGTGACCAGCGGGCGAAGGCGAATGAACGGTCGGTGAGCACGAACCCCGTGCAGGACGTGCATCGCGCGTCTGGCCAACATTCGACGGATTCGAAGCGGTTGTTGCTGCATTAGAGCCGTCAGGTACTGCTCCGGTCCTGTGCTGTAATCCTCCCTACCGGTTCCGGGAAGGGCCGATGAGAGGTGGGGGACAAAACGTGGCTGCTCGGGTGGGACGTGCTGCTGGGATGTTCATGATGGCGGTGACCCTGCCACTGGCCGGTTGCGGCGGTACCGATGGCGCGGCGAGCGGGGGCGGGGGCGGTGGCGGGAGTAAGGAACGCGCGACGGCTGCGATCGAGGCCGCTCGGGCCTATCAGCAGGCCCAATTGGACCATGATTGGGAGGCCGCCTGCGAGGCCCGTACCGAACGCCTGCGGCGGAGTTGGGGGATGGACACTATCGCCGAGTGCGTCGAAGGTACTACGGCGCCCAAACCCGGCGACAACCGGGACGCGCGGGTGAGCACCGGTGAGGCGGTCGAGGTCTCGGCCTTCGGTCCGCACCCGGCGGGAATCGGACTGGGGGTGACTGTGGACTCCGTGAGACGCGACATGGTCGTTCATGTCGCGCTGCGGCTCGTCCGTGACGAACGCGGCACCTGGCTTGTCGATCAGGCGGTCAATCTAGTCGAGACTGAGAGCGCGAACTCCAAGGCTGTGCGCACGGCACTAGAGAGCGAGTGAGCCAGGCCGCTTCTCTCGGA
This sequence comes from Streptomyces sp. NPDC045968, assembly GCF_056430475.1. NCBI lineage: Bacteria > Bacillati > Actinomycetota > Actinomycetes > Kitasatosporales > Streptomycetaceae > Streptomyces > Streptomyces sp. NPDC045968. The sequence goes on from NZ_JBWKLF010000005.1 coordinate 361,086, forward strand.
TCACCGGGCAGGCCAGAGGAAGATGCCCACGATGTGGAGCCCGGCCAGACAGATGGGCGCGGTCTTTTCGCACCGGGTAGCGATGTCCCGCCACCGCTTGAGGCGGTTGATGCACCGTTCGACGTATGCCTCGCGGTCGAAGTCTGGTGGCCTGCAGCCTCGGCTTCCGCGCCGCAGGCGGTGGCCGTAGGTTGATCTGCCGGAACAGGGATGACCGCCCGGATACCGCGCTCCGCCTTCACGTTCCGCGACGCCGAGGACGGCCCCGGACCAGACCGGATGTAGTACTGGCCGACAAAGCGTTCTCCTCCCGCGCAATCCGCGAGAACCTGAGCAAGCCACGACCTGCGAAGGCGGGTGCGTCGTCGGCCTGCCCGGCGGCGAGCACGAAGGCCAATGGCCTGCAGTGGGCAGCGGAGGCGAGGTGGATCTTTGGGGTCAGTCCGCCGCGGTACCGGCCGGTGGCGTGGTCTGGCGGTTCGCCTGCTGGGGCCCGTCATGCGGGCTCCGGAGGCGTGCTGGTGTGCGCGCACGATTGTGGAGTCCACCGAAACGGCCCACTTGCGGTCTTTGTCGGCGTCGGCCTGCGCGACGAGCGTGGTAACACCCGCTCCCAGGTGCCGTCGATGGCCCACATGTGCAGCCGGTTGTAGACGCCTCGCCAGTTGCCGTACTTGTGGGGGAGGGTGGATCCACTGCGATCCCGTCTGGAACTTCCATGCGATCGCGTCGATCACCGATCGGTGGTCCCTCCACCGGCTTGAACCCTCCCAGGCGGCGGTGCAGGGTGGATCCATGACATGGACAGCGCCATCGGTCGTGCGTACCCAGCAGCTAGGCGGGCTGGGTACCGTAACTGAGCGTCAGATGTTGGAGGGTTGGCTGAACTGGCACCGGGAAACGTTGCAGGCCAAGTGCGCTGGGCTCGAGCCGGTCCAATTGGCGCGGACGACCGTAGAGCCGTCGGACCTTACCCTGCTGGGCTTGGTCCGGCACATGGCGGAAGTGGAGCGGTGGTGGTTCCGGCGAAGCTTCGCAGGTGAGGCTATCGGAGACGTCTTCACCGGCCCGTCAGATGGCAATGAGGGAATCGACGGAGTACATGCAGCCAATGCGGAGAGAGACTTCGGATTCTTCCAGACCGAGGTCAAAGCGTGCGACGCGGCGGCGGCCGGACACGAACTCGACGAGACCTTTATGTCCTCTTACGGAGTTCCCCTCAGCCTGCGCTGGGTCTACATGTTGATGATCCAGGAGTACGCCCGCCACAACGGCCACGCCGATTTCCTGCGAGAGCGGACCGACGGGGCAACGGGTGACTGAGCTTCCTTCTCAGACGTTCCAGCAGCAGATGCCCGGAGATGGATGAGCATCAGAACGGGCACGGGCCCACGTGATCATGGAGTTCTCTACGCTCAGTGATCACGAAGGACAGCTGTTCCCGCACTGCCATCTTGCCTGCTCGAACCCCTCTGGAACCAGTCCGTGGCGCTCCTGCCCGCTCGGGAGGAGTTCGCAGCGGGCCACCGCTTAGTTGCCACCGCCGCCGTGTCCCCGACCGGACGGTGTTCGAGCACGTGGTGCTCGCTTTGGCCAACGGCTCGGGCTACGAATGGGTCTCCAGCCCCGGATGCTCTGACCGGACCATCCGTCGACGTGTCAAAGAGTGGGGTGAGCAGGGGATATCCGAAGCGGTGCACGTTCTCGCGCTGGAAGCGTACGACCGGATGGCAGGCCTGGAACTGTCCGAGATATCCGTGGACGGTTGCATCACCAAGGCCCCATGTGCCGGCCAGAGTGGGGCCGGTCCCCGGTGGACCGCGGGAAGCAGGGCCTGAAACGCTTGGTCGCCACTGACGCATGCGGCGTCCCGCTCGGCCTGGTCGCGGCGGGAGCCAACCGCCACGACTCGCCCCCCGCTCGGACCGACTCTCCATGCAGCCATGGACCAGGTCGGGCCACTGCCGGACGTCGTGAACGTCAACCTCGACCGGGGCTATGACAGCAACACGTCCCGCGCTCTGCTTCGGGAGTTGGGCTTCACCGGCGAGGTCACCCGCAGTGGCGTGCCCGCCCCGATCAAAGTAGCTCCATGATTCATCGCTGGACCTTACCGGCGAGGTGGGGGACGCTGGAGGTCGCCGCCGTCGCTCGGCCCCTCACGCTCCCCGTCTCTTCTCGGAAAGCACTTACGCTCACATGAACGCCCGCACCCCCTCCGCCCCTGTGTCCGGGATTTCGTCCTCGGTCGGAGCGTCGGTCATCTTCGGGATCATTTTCATGATCCCCCCACACCTTCTGCCGCTGGATCCCGAGCAGATCCTGGGATACCGCATCATCGCGATGGTCGCCTTCCTGGCTGCCTTCTTCTGCGCGGCGCGGATGTGGGACCAGGCCGCGGCGCTGGTCGGCCGTCTGCGCGCAACACCGCATCTGGCCGGCGCCCTGGTCGTGGACGCCGCTCTTCTGGGGCTGCAACTGTGGCTTTTCGGATGGGCGCCCCAGAGCGGGCACGGCCTCGATCTCTCTTTGGGCTATCTCATCCTGCCGCTAGTCATGGTGGTGGTCAGCGTCGCGGTCTACCGCGAGAAGCTCTCCCGCTGGCGGATCGGGGCCGTGCTCTGCGCCGCTGCGGGAGTCACGGCGGCCGTAGTCGTCGCCGGCGGGCTGCGCTGGCCGACCCTGCTCGTCGCACTGGGGCTTCCGCTCTACTTCATCAGCCGACGCGCCTTCGCCCTGGACTCCGCCGCCGCCCAACTCTTCGAGCTCATCGCGATGCTCCCCTTCTCGGTCTTCGTCCTGGCGGCCAAGCCGTCCCTCGGCACGGTCACCCACCGCCCACAGCTGATCGCCGGCCTTGTCCTGCTTGGGCTTCTCAGCGCCGCCGGGTTCGCGCTGTACCTGACCGCCAGCCGCGTCCTGCCGTTCTCCCTGTTCGGGGTGCTCAGCTACGTCGAGCCGGTGCTGCTGGTGCTGATTTCCCTGACATTTCTGGGCGAGCCGTGGCAGTCAGCTGACACCTTCGTCTACATGCCGATCTGCGCCGGGCTCGTTCTTCTCGCGCTTGAATCGGCAGCAAAAGAACCCGAAGGGCCGAAGCAGCCCGCCCCACGAGTCGACAGCGCACGCACGTAACCCAATGGCTGCGGGCGGAGGCCGGGTCGCCGAGAGCCTGCCCCGGTGGCGGCCGGGACAGGCTGTCCGTTCAGCGGGCGTCGGGGCCGGTGCTCGGTGATCCAGCGGGCGGCAAGCAAGCCGGAGGCGGCGGTGAGAACGGCTGCGGCGACGACGGTGTCGTTCAGGCCGAGCCAGGCGGCGAGCACACCGGCCACGAGGGTGCCGGCGGCGTAGCCGATGTCGCGCCAGAACCGGTAGGTGCCCAGGGCGTTGGCCCGCCAGGCGGGGTGGGCGTGGTCGGAGATGGACGCGATGAGGGCCGGGTAGACCATGGCCGTGCCCAGACCGAGGAAGACCGCGGACAAGACGCCCGCGAGCAGCGGGCGCTCCTGCAGGACGAGGGCGAGGACGAAGCCGACGGCCTGGACGAGCATGCCGTAGACGATCAGGGGCTTGCGGCCGATGCGATCGGCGAGGTGACCGGTGGGGCCGGGCTGCCCAGCGCCTTGTTCACCGCCGGTTCCGCCCTCGCCGCCGTCACCGTGGGCCGCATCTCCCAGGCCAGAGGCCGACGCCCCGGCCTTGCCGCCGGCTACCTCGCCGGCGCCATCGGATCAGCCGGGGTCATTACCGCCGCTGTCCTGGACAATCCCGTCCTGCTGTTCATCGCCTTGTTCGTCTACGGCGCCGGCTCCGCGACCAACCTTCAGGCCCGTTATGCCGGAGCCGACCTCGCCCCATCTGGCCACCGCGCCCGCGCCGTCTCCACCGTCCTGGTCGCCATAGCCCTCGGCGGCGTCGCCGGACCGAACCTCGCCGCCCCCTCCAGCACCCTCGCCGAACACCTCGGCATCCCTCACCTCGCCGGTTTGTTCGTCATCTCCGGTACTGCCTACGCGCTGGCCGCGCTCGTCCTCGCCCTCTGGCTGCGACCCGACCCGCTGCTCCTGGCCCGCGCCGTCGCCCAGGCCAAGGAAGCCGACGCCGCGACCGACCCGCCCGCCGCAGATGGCGCCGACACCAGCGAGGGCCGCGGAGGCGTGGTCCTGGGTGCGCTGGTCATGGTCCTCACTCAGCTCGTGATGGTCGCGATCATGACGATGACGCCGGTCCACATGCACGACCACGGCCCACTCCACGGCCGCCTCCGGCCTCGTCATCGGCATCCACATCGGCGCCATGTACCTGCCCTCCCCGCTCACTGGCTGGCTCGTCGACCGCTACGGCCACATGAAGATCGCCGCTGCCTCCGGCGTCGTTCTGCTGGCCGCTGGTGTTCTCGCCGCCGCGGCGCCCGGCGACTCGGGCGCCCTACCCGAGCAGGCGCCCCGTGGCATGCGGATGCCACGGAAGGCTGACGGCCAGCCTCACCTCGGCAGCTTGGTCGTGCGTTCGGGATGGGCGGTCCCCACGTAGTGCATGGCGGTCTTCTCCGTGGTCCCGAAGAGCCTCATAAGCCGGAGGGGATCCGCTGTTTCTGACGCTTCGTTGAGAATGCGGTCCTGGCGCAGGCGGACCAGCGTGAGGCCCGGCGGCACGTCGAAACGGAGCAGGGTCTTACCGACGGCGGGGTGGTCGGGGTCGAGCGCCGATCTCTGACTGACGAGCAGGCGGGGATTGGTCGAGGCGGGCCAGCGGCGGTGTCGGTGGTCAAGCCAGGCGGCGGCGATCTGATGAGTGAGTTCCTCCAGGTAGAGGGTGTGCCGCCGAAGACCGCGACGGATGACGAGGGTGCCCCGTGCGAGGTCCAGGTCGCAGGTCAGGATCGTGCGGAGTTCGTGGACGGGCACGGCGTGGACAGCGGCCAGGACAAGGATCAGACGCCCGAGCGGGGTCTTCGTCTGCTGCAACGCGTTGGCCAGCAGGTCACTGGGGACCGGATTGGGGATCCCTGTCGGGCTGCCGACGCGAAGGTGCTGGGCGGAGTCGCAGGAGACCACCCGTTGTCGGCGTACTGAGGAAATTACTCAGGCGTGTACAGACGAACGTGCCCAGTCGTGGGGCCGGGACGGCAACCCTGCGGAGGGGTGCCCGTAAGCGTGCGTGACTCATCGGCGGTCTGAACCTGGAGGCCGCGGACGTAGGCTCTCAAGGATGCGGATAGGCGAGTTGTCACAGCGCACGGGCGTGAGTCCGCGCTCACTGCGGTACTACGAAGACCAGGGGCTGCTGACCAGCTCACGCTCCGACGCAGGGCAGCGTCACTATTCCGATGCTGCGGTCCAGCGCGTGTCGCTCATTCGACAAATGTTCGACGCTGGGATGTCCAGCCGGGTGATCGCGACTGTGCTGCCGTGCGTGGACATCCCGGATGACTTGGGCATCGCCGAGGAGACGTTCACCGCGATGATGCGCGAACGCGACCGGATCGACGCCGACATCGCGCACCTGATCGAGACCCGGGATGCGCTCGACACGCTGATAAGGGCCAACAGCAGGCACCGGGCGGAGCTGTCCACGGCCCCGCAATCGGTGGCGCAGTCGACCTGATTCTGTGACCTGCATCTCAGCCGGTTGCCCCTGACATCAGTGTCAGAGGTGAGGATGGCGACAGCGCCCGGAGTCACCGGGTTGGTCATACGAGAGGCGGCCGAAGATGGGGCAGGCATGGGGTTTTCACAGGTATGGCGGGCCCGAGGTGCAGGAGTTCTTCGATCGTCCCGATCCCGTACCCGGTCGCGGTGAGGTGCTGATCCGGGTCGACGTCGCCGGCGTGAATCCCCTTGACCACCTTCTGCGCTCAGGCCTGGTCGACGGGCTCGACGGCGGGCGTCCGTTTCCCCGCGTGCTGGGCATGGAGGCAGCCGGAACCGTTCTCGCCCGGGGCGAGGGCGTCAACGGGCTCGAGGTGGGCGACGCCGTCTTCGGCTTCGCACTGACCGGTGGTGGCACCTACGCCGAGACGACGGTGCTGTCCGCACCGAACACCGCGCGCATCCCGGCGGGTCTGTCCGTGACCGTGGCGGCAACGCTGCCAGTGGCCGGGACGACCGCGGTGGACGTGCTCGACCAACTCGGCCTCCCGGCCGGCGCCACAGTCCTGGTCAACGGGGTCGGAGGTGGGGTCGGCCTCGCCGTCGCCCGACTGGCGATCGGGCGCGAGCTGCGCGTGATCGGCACCGGAAGTGCGGCCAAACGCGAGCACGCCGAGGGCATGGGGGTACGGTTCATCGACTACACCGCCGAGGACGTCGCCGGCGCGGCACGCGAGCTGGTGCCGGGCGGCTTCGACGGGGTCGTCGACCTGGTCGGAGGCACCTCGCTGCGGACGGTCGCTCCGCTGGCCCGGGATCCCCGCAACGTCATTGCTGTGGGTGATACGTCTGTGCCCGATCTCGGTGGGCGCTTCGTCGAGCGTCGCGTCGACCGCGAGAACCTGGAGCGGTCTGCCCGGCTGGCCCTCGACGGAGTGCTCGCACCCGTAATCACCGCAGTCCATCCGCTCTCCGAAGCCCCGGCCGCCCTCGCCGCCGTCGAGAACGCTCACGCCTCGGGCAAGGTCGTCATCAAGGTGGCATGAGAAGTGCCCGGTTGCCGGACGCCGTCGACGGTCCTTGCGGGCTGACGAGGACCCTTGGTCAGCGCATCATCAACTGAGCACGTTCACCTGTACGGGGTTGAGCACGTTCAAGCGTACGCGGACACCCGTTCGCGCTTCAGCGTCCTGAACGGGCTGCGCAGGGCGAGGGCGAGCTGCCTGCGGGCACGTCCGGAATGGCTGTCCACGTACCCCGCAGGCACCCGAGCGCAAGCCATCGGCCAACTCCGGGACCGCTGTCTCCGAACCTCCCACCAAGTCACCCGTGCCATCTCAAGGTCGCTCGGCAGAGCACACCGGCGAGGCTGAGGAGTACGCGCAGGTCCTCATGAAGGAGCTCGGGAGGACGCCAGCAGCCCAAGCGGCGGCGATCGCTTCGGCTCTCTCTACGACCGAGCTGAATGCCCTGATCGAGGCGGTTCGAGAGCACGTCTAGCAGGTTGCCTGGCCCGATCGCCGTGGCCCTGGTCGTGGCAGGCGTGTTGACCGTGGTCAACACCAGAGTGTCCCGTCTCCCCGAAGGTTGGTCAGTCTCACCGAACCTTGACCACCCGGCGTTGTCTCATCGGACTTTGACCGTCAGGCGGCGATTGCCCAGGTCCACGTCGTCGAGCTGGAATTCACGAACTGCCTTCGGCCGGGCTGGCGTGGACGGCGGCAAGGGCCAGGGCGAGCCGTGCGGTCGGCGTGGTTGCCGTGTCGACGGCGGCACGGACCCCGTCGCCGAGCCGGTGCGGCCTCACGGAGAGGATTTCGGGTTGGCTCCGACGGGTTTCGTCACCACGCAGGCGGTGCCATCCGCCCGCTCATGGCGAGCAGTCTCCGAGCCAGGTCAGGACCGGCCCGACCCAGTCAGCGGGAATCCGTTGCGTCGTCCTCGGCCGGGCCGGGGGCTGCCGTGCTGTCGGCGGCCTGGCCGGCGGCTCGTTCAGCGCGGAGCTCTTCGGCGACGTCGTAGGCCCGGCCGGGGTCGTAGACGGTGACCGAAGTGCCAGGGCTGTACATCGCGCTCGTCCGGGGCGTGTACCGATGGAGTTCGACGCCGCGTTGGGCGGCTATGCCGTCGACCTCGCCGATGGGTACCCGCCACAGCTGGGCGGTGTGGGACTGGGTCCACCACTCGTCCGGACGCAGGAAGTCTCGCTGCACCTCCGTCTGACGCTCTACCGCCACCTGGACCTGGCCGAGTTGCTCGCTCAACCAGTCGGTCAGCTCCTGTGCGTCGACCCGGGAGAGCGGTGCGGACGGCCCCGGTTCGCACTCCACCCTCTCGCTGCGGGTGTGAAACACCACCTTGATCGACCGTCGTTGCCCCAGCCTGAGTCGCTCGATGACGACGACTCGCTGCAGATCAGCCATCGCCGTGGTCGACGAACGCAGAAAGCGGGCGATCACGAACTGGGCCGGAGTCCCCAGGGGGCGGAGCTCGACCCACCGCACGGTCAGGGAGACCGTGGCGAACAGCATGGCTGCGGCGAGCACGACCACCGCGACGACCGTGAGCGTCAGTAGGACCCAGAAACTGCCCCAGATGAGTGCGTTCCCCCAGACGACGGCGGGCACCAGAGCGGCCAGCAGAAGCGGGGCTGCGACCACCGGCGGGACCATGATGCTCCCGCCGAGCGCGTTAGCCAGCTCGTGGCCCCTGCTGCGCACGAACATCAGCCGCCATCCGGCTGTCACGGGTAATACAACTTCCGTAAGCGAGGCGGGACGCCGAGTTTCCATGACGCAAAGGTAGGGCCCTGCGGAGAAGTGCGTAAGGCCGCAGCGAGCCGTACCTTCTCGAGGTGGAAACCGCAGACGGCAGTGCGTCGTCCGGTCACGCAGCGCCTGCCAGGCCTGGGGGCCATCTGCCCTTGACCTGCGGCGGTCAAAGTTCGATGAGACAAACAGCCGAGGGGTCAAGGTTCGGTGAGACTGACCACCTGGCAAAGACCCGAGAACAGCGGCCACGGGCTAACTGGCCCGTTGTTCCCTTGCGGACACGACTGAGGTCGATGTGCCTCATCTGGCCGCGTCTCGGGTCAGCTGTCGAACTTGCCGAGGAAGGCACCGATCACCGTCGCGACGGCCCCGCCGACGAAGAGGAGGCCGATACCGAGGATGACAACAACCAGGATGGCGTCCCGGATCCGCCGGCCCCGCGACTGCAGCGGCAGCACGCGGCCGGGGTCGCGTGGGTCGTACGCCGCCTCGATGCTCCAGGTCGGGATGGAGTGCCGCACGGTGCGGACCACGCCGCCCGGATCCGTGTACGCGTACTCGCCGGGCTGGTCCTGGAGCCGGATGGCGGCCGTCCGGATTCCATGCTTCCGCAGGTACCGCTCCTCGACCGGTGCGTAGGCGAGGAACGCGCCGGACGTGAGGATCAGTATCCCGAAGAAGCTGAACGGGATGATGAAGATCATGGCGGCTGGGCTTCCTGTGAAGCTCACGAGCACGCATGAGGCGATGGCCACCAGGGTCGCGACGTGCGCCGCGCTTCATACGGCGAAGCCAGTTCCGGTAGCTCGGCTGGTACAGGCGCTCGCCCCAGACGAGGTCCGCGCCGTCGATCGCCTCGGTCTTCTCGCTCCGCCCTGGCAGAGCCGCGTTCACGGCGTCGGCGAAGGCGACGGCGGCGGAGTCTGCGACGTCCCAGACCCGGTGGACGTGCGTCCCATCCGTGCTCGCCGCGGCGGTCAGCTCGACTGTGACGGACTGTCCCTCGGCGAGTACACGGCTGATGGCCTTCAGCGGGATGTGCGTCTGCTCGTACGGACGGCGCACGGTCAGCACATCGTTCTCCACGAGCGCGACGGTTTCCCTGCCGGTGTGGAGAACGGGTATGTGAGAAGTGATCGACATGTGCGTAAGGGTAGGGATGGAGGTCGGCGCCCGGGAGCCCTCGGGTGCAAGGGCTTGATGCCCTGGCGTTCAGGCTCGGCGGCTCGGAGCCGGGACACGCCTCGCCCGCGACTACGAGGCCCCTTCACACCGCTCCGAAGCCATGATCCACACCGCAATGATCGACCTCGTGAGCCGACGACTCACCCGCGAATCCACCCCGAACTGACGCAACTCCTGAGCACGTGGTGCCGCATCACCGCCAGCTCTTCGAGTACTCCCGTAGCGCCGTAAACCGCAGATCCACCAAGTCAAGCACTCCTCATAGGCGGGCCGGGCACCAGCCGCCTCCGCAACGAGACAGGAGACGAATGCCTCTGGCGGGGTCGTCAGGGACAGCATGTCTGGATGAGAGAGGCAAGGACTCCTGCGGGGTCGTGCAGGAGTCGGGCGCCGTCGGTGACGACGCGGAGTGTTCCGGGGTCGACTGGGGCTGTGCGTGCCCACTCCGGAGACCCGATACCGATCTCAACTTCCAAGCCCGAGTCCGTGGCGTAACGTCGTTCGGTGATGGGGCCCCACGATTGAGTCCGGAGGAACTTGCCGAGTGGGAGCTTGTGGGCCCAGGTGTTGTTGAAGTACTGGGTCTGGTCTGTCGAGAGCAGGACGATGTCGATGTCGGAGTCGGGGCGCGCGGTGTTGCGGGCGTATGAACCGACAAGGAGCAGGCCGACGATGTCCTGGCGGTTTGCGGCCCAGCGCGTGATTCGATCGATGAGCTCCTCCACCTCGTCGGCCCGCTTGCGTGACATCTCGGCCTGATTCGCTGCCTGTTCGGCGCGGTGTGTCATGTGGGCTCCTGGATTCGTGCGCGGCGGCTGATCTCGGCTGCGTAGGCGCCCCAGTCTCCGGCGGCGGCTCGCTGCCATTTAACGGTGACGGTGATGTCGATGCCGAGGGTGCGGGCGAGGACCGCGGCGGGAAGCTGGGTGGCGAGCTGGAACAGGGCGGTCGAGCGGGCTTGCGCCAGCCGGATGCCGAGCTTGCGGAGCCGTTCGCCCATGGCCCAGGCGGTGATGGGCCGGCCGGGCTGGCCCCCCGGGAAGAGCCAAGGCGATTGATCGGCCGGTGATCACCTACCCGCTCCGCGGCCGCCGTCGCGCCACCTCCGCTGTTCTGGCCGCCGTGGCCGCTTTCGCTCTCGTCACTGGCTGTGCGGACGACCCGCCGGCCGGACACTCGGAGCGTCTCCGGAAGGCCGCCGGCGTCGCCTCCTTCAAGATCACCTGCACCAAGGACCTCTGGGGGCGCACCAAGCCGGGACACCTTTCCACCGACTCGCACGAAGGCGCCAAGCCCCGCAGCCTCAGCGGCCCCGCCAAGGAGCGGGGCCTGGTCGAGATCACCCTCACCGGCGCCCAGCTCGTGGACTACCTCAAGACCCTGGAGGAGTCCTGAGCGGCGGTCTCAACGCGAACCCTTCCGTCGAGGAGCTGTCCCGACGGATGTACGAGGCTATTGCGCCTGTGGTCGACCGGCTTGAGAAGGGGAAGCCGCCCGCTGAGATTCCTCAGGCCGTTGTCGACGATGCTGTCGCTTCCGGACCGTCGCCGTCACCCAGCTGAACCGAGGCCCTACGCACCCCGCCCGCAGGCGACGTCGCCCCACTCGGCCACTACCTCGCCTGCCGGGTCGAGTACTACCTGTCGGAGGGCTCTGGTTGGTTCGCTTTGGTTCGTTCAAGATCCAGTGCAGTTCCCGTTGCCGAGGGCCCAGGCCTCGATGTCGCGGTAGTGGATCGGTCCACGGCTACGGCCGACGTTGCTGCCGACCAGGTGCAGACGTTCGGCAGGCCATCGGCAGCCGGTGAATCCGGCAAAGCCTTCGGCGATTTCAGCCGCCGAGGATCGATCCCCTCGGCGGGCACGGGCCAATGTGAGATGTGGGCGCAGGGGCCGATCCTCGAAGGCGACACCGCAGCTCCTGACCGCGGTACGCACATCGGCGGCGAGCATGTGCAGCTCATCGAGGTCTCCGTCGATTCCGCTCCACAGCACCCGGTCGTCGAAGCTTCCGCTGCCGCGCAGTGCCAAGCGGGGTGGTTGGTGCTTCGCTGCAAGGCCGGCGAGAGGCCGGCGCAGGAGCGGAACGGTCTCGACCGGCAGCTCCCCGAGGAATGCCAGGGTGATGTGCCAGTCCTCGATGCGGTTCCACCGCATGTGCGGATGTGTGTCATAGGCAGGACGCAGTTCCCGGGCCAGTTCTTCTTTCGCGTGGTCGGGCGGGGCGAGGGCGATGAACACGCGAACGGTCGCGGGCTGAATCTGTTCGTTCACACCGGCCTTCGTACCGTATCCGGGTGGTTGAGGCGACGGCCGGGGTCTAGCGGGAGAGGCGCTCGCGGTCGCGATGCCGAGGAGAAGAGCCGAAGCTGTTCTCGTGGAGGTGAGAGATCACAGTCGAGCGCCACACTTCCTGCTCTGATCCGTAGGCCCATGGTGCGCGTCGTTGTCCGACACTCATCCAGAGGTCCGGCACCTCTGTGCACCCGGCGTAACCATTGGCTTCGTAGGTGATTACAGGGTTCTGGCACGCATTCCGTGAGGGCGATCTACGAGGTTTGGCCACGGTGATGGTGCATGCGTCATGTGGGATCGAGGTGGGCGGCCATGGCCTCGTAACGATGCTGTTTCCGCACTTCAGCGCGGTTCTGGTGGAGTTGATCGTACGGCGCTCATACTGCAACAACAGCCTGTGCGGGCGTCGTACGCACCGAGAACCGCGGGCCCCTCCTCCGCTGCACCGGCGAGCACGGCGGAGGAACTGTCGCCGACCGAAGTCAGCAGCCGCGACCGAAACGTAGTCTGCAGGCCCCATAGGAGGCCAAGGGCGCAGCATCCATGAGGCCACCAGGGGAGGAACTGCACATGGCACCGAACACCGCCCGCCGTGCCGCCCCGCGCTGAAGTCACGGTGTCAGCCCCAGCCCAGCCGGCTCGATCCCTACAAGCCACATCTGGATGGAGCCGCATCCGACCAGCTCGGCCGCCCCCGACCAAGCCCCTCGCTTGCAGGCCTCGCGATCACCATCACGCCTCACGGAATGTGTGCTCGTCGACGAAGGCGGCGGGGAAGCGGTGGGGCTGAGGACTGCACGTGAGCCAAGGACAGTTGCGGTACGGGCGGTTCGCCACGCGAATATCCCCACCTCATCTCGTCACACAACAGGTGAGCCGATGCGTGTAGTCGTCGGGTCAGCGGCGGGCCGCCACCCGGCGCAACGTCACGTTCAAGCCGCCCGAGCGGGATCCGGCGTGGCCGCGCCGCCCGTCGTACCCGCTCCGGAGCCGAGGTCCCCCGCCGCACCCCGAGCATTCACCTCACGACCGGTAAGCATCTGGAGAACCAGAGCGACCACGCACAGCAGCGCGCTCAGCCCCCAGATCGTCAGATACGCGGAGAGCGCCGGGACCTCCGTACCTGCGACGACAAGGGAGCCGAGTACGACCGCCGAGCCCGCGCCCGCGACACTGCCGCCCAGGGTCTTCAGGTTGTTGTAGACGGCGGTCGCACTCGCCGTCCGGTCCGTGGCGCTGCGTTCCACGATCAGAGTGGGCAGGCCGCCCAAGGCCAGGCCCATGCCGAAGCCGGCGACGGCGGACGCCAGGGCGAACAGCGGCAGAGAGGTGTGCGTGGCGATCAGCCCCACGTTCCCTGCCGCCATCAGCGCGAAGGAGAGCAGCAGCACACGGCGGTAGCCGGTGCGGGCCGCCACCCGGGCCACAAGGCTCGCCCCACCGAAGGCCAGCACGTGCGGCACAGCGCCCCACGCGCTGATCTCCCAGGTCGTGAGCCCGAACCCGTAGCCCTCGTCGGCCGTGGACGCGGCCAGATACGAGATGCCGACCGCCTGCCCACCCAGCATCACCGCGCCGAAGAGGAAGCCGGAGGCATAGTACGTAGCGGACTGCCGACGGGCCACCGCCCGGACGTCGACCAGTGCGTGCGGCCGGTCCCGTTCGAGCCGGACCCACCAGGCGAGCAGGGTCAGGGAGAGCACGAGACCGCCCAGGGTGAGCGGAGAGGCCCAGCCCCATGCCGCGCCGCGCGCAGTCGTGCCGAGGAACAGCACCAGCGCGAGGCCGAGCAGCAGCGCCCCGGTCCAGTCCATCCGGCCCGGTGCACGCGTCCGTGACTCCGGGATCGCGCAGTACGACAGGGCTGCGCAGGCACACGCGAGCGCGGCGAGGACCGAGAGCGTGGCCCGGACGCCACCGGTGAGTGCGAGCAGGGGGCCCACCAGACCGTGGCCCAGGAGCGAGCCGAGGGTGAGCGCGCCGACGAGAAGCCCCACTGCCCTCCGGCCGCCGTCGAGGTCGAGCCGGTCCCGTACGAGGCCGATCTCCAGCGGCAGCAGCGCCGCCAGTGGCCCCATCAGGGCACGGCCCACCAGCAGCACCGTCAGATTCGGCGCGAAGGCCACCAGGATGGTGCCTGCCGCGACGCAGACCAGCGCGATGCGGGTCAGCCGACGGTGCCCGTAAAGATCTCCCAGGCGCCCGAACACCGGCACCGCGACCGCGGCCGCGAGGAACTGCACCGCCATGTACCACTGCGCCTGGGACGCACTGATGGACTGCCAGTCCTGAACGGCAGGTACCAGCGCCGGCGCCGAACCCTGGAGGAAGCCGCTGACGAGCTCGAAGACGACAAGCAGGCCGACTACGGCGGTCACCCGGGGCGCCGCGACCTCCGCCGGCCCGCGCGGGGCCGTCATGCCGAGGCCCCTGCGGCGAGCCGCTGCTCCGCGAGCTCGCTGAGCAGCGCCGCCTGGCGATGGAGCACCCGGTCGTCGAAGACCGCACGCGGGGAGTGGTTCTGCGGCGCCTTCTCCACGTCCACGCCTTCGGGCGCCGCGCCGACCAGCAGCATCGCGCCGGGCACCTTGTTCAGCACCAGGGAGAAGTCCTCCGAACCGCTGGCGGGCTGCGGCGCCTCCCACACCTCGCCCGCGCCGAACAGCTCGCGCGCCGTGTCCAGCGCGAACGCCGTCGCGGCCGGCTCGTTGACGGTGACCGGATAGAGCATCTCGTACGCCACGTCCACGTCCAGGCCGTGCGCGGCCGCGATCCCGCGCATCAGGCGCGGCAGCCCTGCGGCCAGCCGCTCGTGGTTGGCCTCCGAGTAACTGCGTACGGTCGCCTCGAACTCGGCCGTGTCCGGGATGACGTTGTGCTGCGTACCGGCGTGCAGCCGCCCGACGGTCACCACCACCGGGTCGAAGATGTCGAAGGTGCGCGTTACCCAGTTCTGCAGCGCGGTCACCATCTCGCAGACGGCCGGCACCGGGTCCTTGGCGGTATGCGGTGCCGAACCGTGCCCGCCCTCGCCGCGCACCGTCACCCGCAGGATGTCGGACGCCGTCATGACCGTGCCGGGCCGGGACGCGACCCATCCACCTGGCAGCCGATTGGCCGAGACGTGCAGCGCGAAGGCCGCGTCGAGCGGCTTGCCCGCCGCGCCCAGGACGCCCTCGTCGATCATCGCGCCCGCCCCGTTGTGCCCCTCCTCGCCCGGCTGGAACATGAACACCACATCACCTTGGAGGCTCTCCCGGCGGTCCGCGAGCAGCGTCGCCGCGCCGACGAGCCCGGCGGTGTGCAGATCGTGCCCGCAGCCATGCATACGGCCCGGCATCCGGGAGGCGTATTCCACCCCCGTCAGCTCGTCCACCGGCAGCGCGTCCATGTCACCCCGCAACAGCACCGCGCCGCCCGGGCGGCCACCCCGCAGCACGGCCGTGACCGAGGTCAGTTCCCGGCCCAGCGTGATGTCGAGAGGGAGACCGTCGAGGGCGGTGAGGACCTTCTCCTGCGTACGCGGCAACCGGAGTCCGAGCTCCGGCTCGCGGTGCAGCGAGCGGCGGAGCCGCACGAGATCGGGCTGGAGCTCCCTGGCACGTTCCAGTACTGACATGCTGCGTCAACCTCCTGATACGGTTCCGGCCATCGGTGGGGCAAGACTGAAGTCCTGGCCCGTCCAGCCGACCCAGATCGCAGGAAACGCGCAGGGGGCAGCGAATGACGCAGCATTCCGTGCGCCCGTCGGTACGGAATTCCGCCCACGGGCAGATGCGGGCGCTCGATGACGTCGACCAGGCGCTGGTGCACGCGCTACAGATCGCCCCGCGTGCCAGCTGGAGCGAGATCGGCGAGGTCCTCGGACTCGACGCGGTCACCGTGGCCCGCCGCTGGCAGCGGCTCACCGATGCCGGCGCCGCCTGGATCAGCTGCTCCCCGTCGCCCGCCCTCGCCTCGGCGGGGCAGGGACTGCTGGCCGTCGTCGAGGTGGACTGCGCCAGCGGCAGCCTGCTGGCCGTCGCGCGGGCTCTCGCAGAGCTGCCCCACGTCACCGCCGTCGAACACGTCAGTGGAGACCGCGACCTCCTGCTCACGGTGATGGCCGCAGACCTCGCCGCGCTCACCCACTGGGTGACTCGCGGCATCGGCGCGATGCAGGGCATCGTCGCCACCCGCACCCACCTCGCGAGCACCGTCTACACCGAAGGCAGCCGCTGGCGGCTGCGCGCCCTGGACAGCTCCCAGATCGCCCGTCTCGCCGACGCCGGCGCTCCCCGCTCCGAGACCCCTGTCTTCCCCCTCACCGATCTGGACTACGCCCTCATCGGAGCCCTCTCGATGAACGGCCGCGCCACCTACCGCGCCCTCGCAGACGCCTGCGGAACGAGCCCGGACACGGTCCGTCGCCGACTGGGCCGGCTCTTGGCCGCCGGCATGCTCCAGCCCCGTTGCGAAGTGGCCCGCCCCCTGTCGGAGTGGCCGGTCACGGTGATCCTTTGGGGGAGGGTGCCCGCGCGGGAGTTGGAGAGCGTCTCCCACGCCGTCACCGGCGCCCGCGAGGTACGGCTGTGCACCGGTCTCACCGGCCGGAACAACGTCCTGGTCGTGGCCTGGGTGAAGTCCCTCGCCGACGCCCAGCGCTTCGAGGTACGACTCGCCCAGCGCGCCCCCGGCCTGGACATCACCGACCGGGCCGTGGCCCTCTGGCCGTTGAAGCTCAGCGGCCACCTGCTCGACGAACGCGGGTACCGTGTCGGCAGCATCCCCCTGGACGTCCACACGGCCGGCGCCACCTGGCGAGAGCCGGAAGGCGCTCCCTAGTGACCTGAGTCAGAGGTTCGGTGGACACCGCGTGTGAACTGTTCCTGCGAGTGTCTGAGGCCTGTGCGGGGCGGCCAGAGCGGAGACCCGCCAGATCCTCGAGATGGCTGACTGCGACATTCCCGTGGCCGCGGTTAGCGATCTCGTCGACGAGTGCGTCGCGTCGCTCACACCGTCCATATCCCGGTCGAGGACGCGCAGCAGGCCGAACTCTTCGCAGTCGACAGGAGTTTACGCTCCAGGGAGAGCGCCGCCGAGAACGGCTGAACACGCAGGTGTGGGCCCGGTGGTGGACGTCTTCGACGTCGGAACAGAGGGCTACGGCCGCCCGTAACGCTTGCACAGCAGGTACGTGACCGGGAGCGTCGTGGCACCGTTGTCGAGGCAGACCCGCACGATCGCAGCTCCGCCGGCAACATCTGCCGGTACGTTGAAACTGAATTTGCCGCTGGCGCCGCATACTGCGCCCTCGCTGTAGTTGACACCCAATTGGTTGCTGGCCGCATCGAGGGTGAACGCCGAGGTCCCACGGCAACTCGCCGGGTCGACCGACTTGTGCTCCCCTGCCACGGTGACCGACCGGTTGAACCAAGTCAGCGTGCCCCTCGTGTACGTGTTCCCGAAGGTGACGTCGAATTCACTGACCGGGTAGTCGGTCGTGTGGGCGCTGGCCGCAGGAGCGCCCAGCAGCATGCCTGTGGTCAGCACGAAGGCGCTGAGGGCAGTGGTGGCGAGATGGGGGCGCATGTCGTCTCCAGGGTTGAGGCGGTTGCGGCTGCGGGTCGGCTCAGTCTCCAGGCTCATGTGGACCGCGTCTATGACTGATTGAGTCAACTGTTTTGGCCGGGCGGACGCGCCCCGTGGTTGCAGGTACGAGAGCCCGCTTCGCGCTGTGGGCGAGACAGACTTGCGTCCATGATCTCGTAGCGAGTCGCCCGCGTAAGCACTACTGATCACGATGCGACAGCGCGGTGCGTGTACCCCTGAGACCTCGATGACGGCCAACCGGACCTGGACCACGTCGAGGCGTGGTGCCGTGGTCCAGGGGTGCCTGATCCGGGATGCAGTTGAGTGATGGGCTGAGTGCTGGGTTGCGGCAACCTGCTTGATCAGGCGTTACGGTTTCGCCAGACGACGGACCTTCGAGGTGGATCACCGAGCGCGATGCCGCCGCGGTTCCTTCAGCCACGTTGGTACCGGCTCGTCGTCGTGCACGTGCGCTTCCTGGGCCTTGCCCGCAGGGTCGATTCCATGGCGTGAGGCGCCTCCGGGCCGTCGCCGAAAGGGGCGAACGTGGCCTGACTCGGCACCGCCGGGCCAGGGGCGGGCCCGCCCGTGGCGCTCGACGCGGTACGCCTGCGACTACTGTCTGCCGATGGCGACCAAGGGTCGTGCCTCGTGATTGCAGGACGTCGAGGGTATCGAGTTCTGACTCGACTGAGTGGCCGCGAACATGGCACCTTTGCGCGTCGGCTGGGTGGGGTTCGCCATCACGAGGGTGGTCGTCCCGCGACGCGCCAATGGTCCTGATCGAGCCCCGCCCCGTGAACGCACCCCAGCGCGCCGCGCTGGTGAGGGCCGGAGCCCGCTTCGAACGAGGTCACTTCGTCGAACGCCTGATGCGCCAAGTGGCATGAACCACCCCCCTATCAGCCGCCCGCTGCGAATATTCGGTGGTGGCCCCGGCTGCCGGTGGTGAAGATCGCGGCATGCATATCTTCCTGGAGACCGAACGGCTCGTGCTGCGCCCGTTCACCGAGGCCGACGCCGACCACTTGCTCGCGCTGGACAGTGACCCCGATGTTATGCGCTTCATCAACGGCGGCCGGCCGACGAGCCGCGAGGTGATCCAGGCGCGGACATTGCCCAGGCTCCTTCACGTCTATCCGTGCATCGGGACCCGCGGCTACTGGGCGGCGGAGGAGAAAACCACCGGGGCCTTCCTGGGTTGGTTCGAGTTCCGCCCCCTGGACGAACACAGCTCCGCCGTGGTCGAACTCGGTTACCGGCTGAACAAGGCCGCCTGGGGGAGTGGATATGCAACGGAGGGCTCACAGGCCTTGATCCGCAAGGGATTTACGGACCTCGGGGTGGAGCGGGTGACCGCGAACACGATGACGGTCAACGCGGGATCCCGGCGTGTGATGGAGAAGTCGGGCCTGTCGTTCATCCGGACCTTCACAGGGGACTGGCCTGAGGCGATCGAGGGCTCCGAGCACGGCGAGGTGGAGTACGAGCTCACCCGAACCGAGTGGGAGCAGCACCCGTAGGGCACCAGCGCTTCCGCTCCACCGCCAGAGGCCTGGCTGCGTCAGTGACAACCGACTCCAGTGGTAGGTCAGTTCTGACTCCGTTCAGGGGCGTCCAGAGCAAGTTTTGAATGCGAGATATGACTCGATAGTCAGCGACTCCGTAGTGGACATTTAAGGCATCTCGGGTTTGTTGTCCTCCTCGCCACTGCGGGGAGACCGGGATTCCGTTGGCCGTGACGGTTTGAGGCGGCCTGGGCTCGGTGGTCCGAGGCGGCGCCGGTGGGCGCCGTATCCGGTGGGCGGTGGCCACCTGGAGTGGTCCTGGTTTTGGCGTGACGCGGCCCCGCCATGGCTATGTCGATGAGAACGGGGTCTGGTCCAACTTCTGTGGTGTGACCACTCCCTGTGACCGTGGGCCTTGCTGGTAGGTCCCGCGCGATGTGACCGAGCACTGTACCTGGCCCCGGTGGACAACTTCGATGCACAAACGGGGCCGAGGCCGGGCGCTCAAGGCGAGGAGGCCCAGGGGTCGTCCGACGGTTCGGGCTCTTCGGGGTAGAGCATGCAGCGAATACAGCGCCGCAGTCCCGGTTCACCGGATCCGGCGGCGGCGTTCATCCACGGCAGCGCGTCCATGGCATGCGCGCGTTCGTCTGGGGCGAAAGTATTGATGGTCTGGTGGAGGTCCTGGGGGCGGGTTCGTCCGTGAGGCAGAGCCAGCCGATCGCCGCAGCTAGGCGGACTTCGGGGGCCTCTGTCCAGTCTTGCCACCGCTCACGGAGCCACCAGACGGTCGGCGGGTGTGCGTGGGCCCGGGTGGTCTCCGAGGCGGCGAGGAGCAGGGCGGCACGGACTATGGCGTCATGCTCCGTGGCGAACCTGGTGGCGAGGTCGGTTCGGACGGTGTGATCGGGGTCGGCGGCGGTGGCCAGAGCGTAGGCGGCGTCGATGCGGATGATGGGGTCGGAGTCGTTGAGAAGGGGCAGGAGCACGGGTGCTTCGGCGGTGATTGCGGCTCGGGCGGCGGCCACCGACCAGCCTGCCGGGTAGCCGGTCACCTCGACGCCGTAGTCGTCGGGGGCGTGACGCCGAGGATCGGTGCGGTAGAGCAGCTCCGCTCTGTCCACCAGCGCCCGGCACATCTCGAACGCCGGATCGGTCCGCCAATCCCTCACACCTGCGGGCGGCGGACGTTCGTCGAGCAGGTTTCCGGCCTGACCCGTCGGTACAGCCAGCGGACCGAACGAATGCGGTCGGCGCTGGCCGAGGTCGGCCTCGCCCTGGCCGGTGGCGCCGGTGCCCGGCTGGCCGACGTCTTCGGGGCGAGGGTCAGCCGGAACACGGTCCTGCGGTTGGTCGACGCTCTCCCGGAGCCCAAGCCACAGGTTCCGCGTGTGGTCGGCGTCGACGAATACGCGATGCGCAAGGGCCGTATCTACGGGACCGTGCTGGTCGACGTCGAGACCCGCAGACCGGTGGACCGCTTGCCGGATCGCGAGGCAGGCACTGACGCGGCCTGGCGGGCCGAGCACCCGAGCATCGAGGTCGTCTGCCGCGACCGCGCCCCGTTCTTCGCCGAGGGCGCCAGCATCGGCGCGCCCACCGCGGTCCAGGTCGCCGACGATTCCACCTCTGGCGCAACCTCGGTGAAGCGGCCGAGCGGTGCATCTCCGGCCACAGCGCATGCCTCCGTGCGACCTTCGCCGAGTCGGCGCTGGAGAAGACTCCGGCTCCGGAACAGGCCGAGAGTGGGTCGCCAGAGCCAGCCCCGCCAGGTAGGTCGTGGCTCTTTGCTGGGAGAATCAGCCGATTCGAATGCAGCGAGCGAGATGACGGGAGGAGCGAGTGACTGCTCAGCAGCCCTTGCATGAGGTTTCGGCGACGGTGGCCACGGACGCGGGAATGCTCGTCTTGTGGGATCCGCAGCGGTTCCAGGCTGTCGTCGATTACGACACCTGGGAGGACGAGCTCCTGGAGGACGAGGACATCGCCGGCCATATCCAGGCGGGTGCTCTTGTTCCGCTCAACGTCGGCGGAGATGGCGCGTTCGGTGTTCTGGTCCGTGCGGGCACTGCGGCCGCGCCGGCCAAGTTGACCGGGCGGGAGACAGCCCACCAGTTGGTTGCTTCTCAGCCTTACCTTTTCGTCTCCCGCGGTCGTGCACTCGTGGGTGGCATCGAAAACGTCGGTGCTGACGTCTCGGATGGCGTGCTTGAGTACCCCGTTCCCGAGGGCAACTGTGCCGTGGTTGTCCACCTGCTCGACTGGCAGGCTGAGGCTGGCAGCCAGGACAAGGCGGGACGGCCTGTTCCGGGAGCCCTGCCGGACTTTGTGGTGCTGATCAACCCCGCTCAGCCCGGTCACGGAACCTTCCGCACTGCGGTGAATACGTTCGAGGCCCCAAACGGCTGACGCTGGCGGTCCTGGTTCAGATGGCCTTGAACCGCTGCTGGGCCTTGGTGTGGGCGACGCGGTAGGAGTCGGTGCCGGTCTCGATGATGTTGCCGCCGAAGGTGAGGCGTAGAAAACTTCTTCCGCCCCCTACTCGTCCAGCAGTCGGTGGAAAGTCCGCGTGAGCGTGTGCCGCTGCTTGCGCGGAGCATCCAGACCCGCCCGCAGCATCCCGTCAATGGCCAGCTTGTACGGATCAAGACGTGACCCCCGCGGCGGCATCCGCTTACGAGCCGTCGGCAACGCCGACTCCACTGCGAGAGCCACCGTGCGCCGCCCCACCGAGTACTTCAACGCCAGAGCGCGACTCGACAGACCCGCCTCCCGCGCATCACGACGGATCGCGGTATACAACGCGACCTTGGAGCAGGGCACTGCAGTCCCCTCACGCTCGCTAGCACCCCGATCCTTCCACCACCAGCCCTCTACTGGAGCCAAAACTCACCAACACGAACTCCACCCACACCAAGTGGAGTCAGAAGCCCCCTTTCGGGTGGAGTCACTTGTCGTCTATAGAGCCAGTCGCCCTCAGTCGACCCACAACTCTTGACAATTTCTCGTCTCGGCTTGCTGGAAATCGCAGATCAGCGGACTCACCTTGCGAGCGACGGGAGTCGGTTCTGTCTATCCGCTTCGGCGGGGTGGGATCGCGGCTTCGCAGGTATTACCTGGGCTAGGGGTACGCATAGTCACCGGACATCACCGCTTGGCTGCTACTCGCGCCGACCGGCGCGAGTAGCAGCCAAGCGGTGATTTCGCATCACGCGACGGCGGTCCCCTCAAGCTCGATCATCTGGCCGGGGATCGCCAGCCGCATCACCCCGAGCATCGTGGTGGTCGGCGCCACCCCGGCGGCGCCCAACCGCCCCGCCAGCTCGCCGTAGTGCTGGAAAAGCAGATCGACGTCGGTCGTGTAGACGTTGAGTCGGACGAGGTTCTCGAGAGACATGCCGGCCTCGCCAAGCACGGCCTCCAGGTTGTCGATGCTCAGCGCCAACTGCGCCGCCATGTCACCGTCATGCTGTGGCTTGCCGTCGCCGCTCATCGCGGTCTGCCCTGAGATGTACAGGGTCCGGGTCTGGCCGGAGACGACCTCCCCCTGGTTGAACCCCATCTCCACCGACCACGTCACCGGGTTGACCGCCGTTCGTTCCATTGCCACGTCAGCTCCATTCAGTTCAGTTCATTTCATGGGGAGTACGTACACGGCCATCGGCTCGGCAGCTGCCAGCTTCGACGTCGTGTTGAAGAGCCTCGCCACAAAACACGACACCCTTAGTCGTGTATTTCGATGAGGTTCTCGTATGGGCGCCGACCGGTGGGACTTGCTGGTGGTGCTGCGTCAGCGCGGTCGGCTGACTGCGGGCACGCTGGCCCGTGAGCTGGAGGTATCCACCCGCACCGGGCTGTGCCACATCGAGGTGCTGTCCGCGGGAGGCGTCCCGGGTTACGCCGCACACGGTGCCGGCACGGCGGTTTCGCGCTGCCGCCCGGTTTACGCCTGCTTCGGCTATGCGGAGGGTGGTTGACGCCTTAGCTGTGTGTCATGTCTCCGCTATGTGCCTGCAGGCCAGATGCCGTGGTGTCGCGGGGTGGGCTTGTTCGATTTGGTCGTCGCACGTGATCAGGGTTAGTTGCCAGCCA
This sequence comes from Streptomyces sp. NPDC045968, assembly GCF_056430475.1. Classification (NCBI taxonomy): domain Bacteria; kingdom Bacillati; phylum Actinomycetota; class Actinomycetes; order Kitasatosporales; family Streptomycetaceae; genus Streptomyces; species Streptomyces sp. NPDC045968. The sequence goes on from NZ_JBWKLF010000005.1 coordinate 384,098, forward strand.
CGAGATCTGGCGTGGTTCGCTCCTACTGGTCGTCGGGGGTGTTGCCGAGGAGCTCCCTGATCGCTGCGAAGCTCCTCGCCCCACTCGCTCCACTCGCCACGGCCGAGCAGGCGATCAGCAGCACCGCCACGAAGGGGTGACGCCTTCCGCGTCGGCGCCGCGGATCGGCCAGCGTGGCCAACCGCTCGGCGGGTGGGTGACCAGAACGGCTACGACATCCCCCTTCCGTACGCCGTTGTCATGCAGCGTCTGGAATATCTCGAGGAAGGCGGAACGGTTCAGTTCGACACCTGATACCACCTGACCGCGCCAGCTCGCGGAATCGGACGGTCCGAATCCAATGAGCGCACCGAGGGATTGTCCGAGACGTAATGGTCGCTTTCGCTCCGCCAGTGGCCCTATAGGGTCATCCCCTGTCTCTCCATGGAAACCCCGCCGACTTCCGTTCCGCTGACCCGGGTGAATTTCAACCCTCCCATACGGAAGATATGCGGGGAAGGGCGTTCGGCCCGCTGAATCGGCAGGGCGAAATGGCCATCCGCACGGGGGTACCCGTCTGGGGGCTCAACGGCGCCCGAGGCCCCAGGACTCCCACCAGGACAGGCTCCCGGAGCAGGCGCACCGCCGGGGCGCCCGCTCCTGAGTCCCGCCTCTGTGCCCGGAACGGAGCACGGGGCAGGACAGGGGCAGAACGCAACGTGGGGCACGGAATTCTCGCGAGGTCAAACGTCAGGCTCAGAAATTGACAGAGCACTTGTCGGCATGCCCCCGAGAGCGCACCAAATCGCCGACCCGGTCACATCTTCAAGAATTGACAGAATGCTAAATGGTATGCCCTCGGGTGCACCGGAAAATCGCCCACTGTTATCGGTCGCCAGGGAATTGACACCCGCCTGATGGTTGCTTACGGTCCGCTCATCAGGTTTTCCAGATCGAATCCGAAGGTATTCATGACTACATCCTCGTTGCCGAAGTCCAGGCAGCAGTTGATTCTTGCCGTTCTCATGGTGTGTTCACTGCTGATCTGGCTGGACAACACCGTCCTGAGTACCACCCTGGAGACCCTCGCGGACCCGGTCCGTGGGCTGAACGCCAGCCCGGCCGAGCTGCAGTGGGCCACCGGCTCGTACACGCTGGCCTTCGCCACCTTGATGTTCACCGCGGGCGCGCTGGGCGACCGCTTCGGTCACCGGACGGTGCTCGCAACAGGCCTGGTGGTCTTCGCCGCGTCCTCGGTGTGGGCGGCGTTCGCGGGCGACGCGGGTCAGCTGATCGCCGCCCGGGCCGCGATGGGCGTCGGCGCCGCGCTGATCATGCCCGGCAACCTGGCCATCCTCATGTGGACATTCACCGGCCCGGCGCGATCGACCGCGATCGCCATCTCCTCGACCTCAGCCGGCGTCGGCATGGCCGTGGGCCCGGTGCTCGCCGGAGTGCTGCTCGACCACTTCTGGTGGGGCTCGGTCTTCCTGGTCAACGTCCCAGTCGTGGCCCTCGCGCTGATCGGCATCGTCCTGTTGGTCCCGAACTTCCGCAGCCCCGTCGTGCGACCGCTGGACCCGGCCGGAATGCTGCTGTCGATCAGCGGCCTCGCGGCGCTCGCCTATGGACTGATCCGCACGGGGCAGGTAGCGGCCTGGGGCCGTACGGACGTCTGGGCGCCGATCGTCGTCGGACTGATCCTGCTGGCCGTGTTCGTCCGCGTCGAACTGCGCAGCAAGATGCCGAGCTTCGACCCCCGCCTTCTCGCCCAGCGCGCGTTCGGTGGCGGCAACGTAGCCCTCGGACTGCTTCTGTTCGCCATTTCCGCCGTCACCTTCTACAACGCGTTCTACCTGCAGGGCGCCCGCGGCTTCTCGCCGATCGAGGCGGGTTTGGCCAGCCTCCCGACCGCGCTCGGCGCGGTTCTGGGGGCGTCCGTGGGCGCGCGCTTGGTACTTCGCTGGTCGCTGCGGCTCGTCGCCGTGCCGGCCCTCACCGTCGCGGCGCTGACCATGGGTGCGTACGGGCTTTTCGGGCTGAGCACTCCCGTCATCTGGATCGAGGTCCTGCTGCTGGTCCAGGGCCTGTCCATCGGCATGGTGATCGGCCCGGTGACTGCGGCGCTGATCAGCACCCTGCCTTTGGAACGCGCCGGCGCCGGGTCGGCCGTCACCAACACCGTGCGCCAGACCGGCAGCGTGATCGGGATCGCCGTCGGCGGCACGATCATGTCGATCGTGTACCGGCGCGCGATCGAACCCTCGCTGGACGGTGTCCCCGGACCGGTGCGGGACCAGGCGCGGGTCTCCGCCGAACAGGCCCGGCACGTCGCCACCACGTCCCACCTGCCCGCGCTCGGGCGCGCCGCCGATGACGCGTTCGTCCACGCCATGCACGTCGGTGCAATCTGGATCATGCTCATCACGCTCTTCGGCGCGGCTGTACTACTGCTGGCCCTGCGCGCGGTCCGCAAGCCCGCGGCTGCCGGGGGCGAGCCGGACCCCGCGCAGGAAGACGGCCCGACGACGGACGAGGCGGCCCCTCGGGCCGGGGCCGATGCCCGGCCCGCCCGCGTGGGCGACGACGCGGGCACCCGCTGACGCCCTGGGAACCAGGCAGGAACTCCCCGAGGCGCTGTCGGACAGTCCGGCCACCTACCTGCCCGACCGGCACACATTCGCCCTGTGGACCCGGGCCGACGGCGCCGTAGGGGCGGCCCCGCCGGTCGGCGACGCCGAGACCGTTCCCCTGGTCGTGCCGGCGCCGGACCTCGGCAGGCTCAAGGTGTCCGACGTCGGCTGCGTGCTCATCGAGCGGGACCGGCACGTGGCCATACCCTCGACCCGCCCGGCCCGTCGGTGAAGGTCTGGCGGTCGTGGATCGCGGGCGGCGAGTCGGCTCTGCCGACCGCCGCCCACGCGGTCCCCGATGCCACAGGTGTCGCGGCGAGATCGCGCGGTTCGCACCCGGACCGCGGACCACGATCTGGCGCGGCGGGCCGCTGCCCGAGGTGGACAGCGCCACGGGTGGTGCTCACCGGCTACCCCACGCTGCGCATCAACAGCCCGGCACTGGCGGGGATCCAGTGGAGCACTGCGGTCTGCGACGAGGCGCAGGTCCTGAAGATTTTCCGTACGCAGGTGTCGAAGGCCGCGCGCACCATCGCGGCCGACGCGCGGATCGCCCTGCCCGGAACGCCCGTCGAGAATCACCTCGACGAGCTGTGGGCCCTGCTCAATCTGGTCGCACCGCACCTGTTCGCGCACCGGACGCGGTTCCGCCGTTGCGCTCATCGACGAGGCGGAACTGCCCCCGCTTCGTCCGGAGCCGCTTCACAATCGCGTACTGAAACCGATGCCGCAGCTGTCAGAGGCTCTGGCAGCGCGGTGCCCGCCGGTACTGACCGGGCGCGGACACGGACACGTTCGGGACCCTCATCAGGTGCTGTCGCTCTGGAGGTGGGAGCCGGAGTCCCACCGCGCCTGCAGTGCGTCGGCCGGACGCGGTCTCCACTGGACGACCTCATGCACGACGCGGACGGCAAGACGGTGCCGGGAAGGTTCCGCTTCCGCGCGTCCCGAGGGATGGTCAAGAACGAGGCCATCCAGCATGACGGCAGTCCGCTGCTGCTCCGAGTGGGGGAGTCAGTCCTCGCCCCGGTATGTGGCGGACCGAGCCTGGAGGACAACCAGGGCGCGGATTCGCGCCTCGTTGTTGCAACGACGGCCGTACGGGCCGCGACTCGCGCCCCGCGTCGTCGTCACCATGGACGGATAGCTGTCCCGCTCACCTCGATACTTGCAGGAGTGGGTGTGCGGCTGGGGGAGGTGACCACCCGCGCCGACTCCTCACACCGCCCGTGCGTGCTCGTCCCCGCACGCATCGGCCGACGCCGCCGAAGGCTCCTGAGCCGTGGCCGAAGAGGCAGGTGAGGCTGCTCCGCCTCGGCGCGGGCCTACCCGTGTTCGTACGATGCCGACTTGCGAGGAACCTGTCACGCCGCGCCTGGATTGAGCTGCGCAGCCCGGGGAGGCGCTGTGCGCCGGGGCGGTGGACAATCCGAGGTTCACCGCGGCCGCCTCGGCACACGGCGGTCGAAGCGGTCGAACCGTTGCCGCCCCGTCACCTGCTCCCCGAGGGACGGGATCATCGGGATCGGTTCGGCCCGGAGTGCCTACGCATCGGCCCCGTACGTCCCGTACTCCGGAAGTCCTGTCGATTCGTATACGTGGATCGCCAGTCCACCAGGCGTCGTCTCGTTGTTCAGGAGTCGCAGGCCGGCCGGGGCGCCGCCGTCCGGGAAGAGACGGCGCCCCTTGCCCACGACCACTGGAGCGATCACGAGGCGCAGTTCGTCGATCAGCCCGGCAGCCAGCAGGGACTGGGCCAGCCGGGCGCTGCCGTGGATCTGCAGTTCGCGGCCGGGCCGCCGCTTCAGTTCGGCGACCTGGGCAGGGATATCGCCGGACAGGATCGTGGTCGGGTTCCATTCGGCCCTGACCAGGCTGTGAGAGGCGACGTACTTCGGCAGGCCGTTCATGGTGTTGGCGAACGGGTGCTCGGTCATCTTCGGCCAGTCCCGAGCGAAGTTGACGTAGGTACGGCGGCCGAACAGGAACGCATCCGCCACTCCGAGCCAAGTGCCGACCCGCCGTTCGAACTCCTCGTCCATGTGCGGCACGAACCAGCCACCCTGGGTGAACCCGTCGGTGGTGTCCTCCTCCGGGGACCCCGGGCCCTGGCAGACGCCGTCCAGCGACAGGAATTCCTGCAGTACCAATCTCATCTCGCACCACTCTCTCTTGGGCGGGGGACGGCTTTCCACGTGCCGGGTCCGGGGTCTGGAAGGATTTTTGAGGCATTAGTGCCGTGACCGCATAGGTTCACCGGCTTGGTGTCTCCGGCCGTGTATCCGCTCAGGAGGCTGTCGTTGTTGCCCAGGTTCGGAACAGGATGAGGGCCTCGGTGAGGTTTCCGGGACCGCACGCGGCGTGGAAGGTCTTGTCAGCGGTCCACGTATGGACCCAGTCCTGCGCGGTGCGGTCGATGTCCTGGAGGGCGTATTCGCGTTCTTCCAGGTCCGTGTCCTCGAGATCGATCTCGATGGTCCAGCCGGGGTTGTCGAGCGTGGCGATCTTCACGCCCCACGCGTGCTCCCAGTCGCCGTCGCACTGCTGCGCGTACCAATTCTGCAGCCAGTCGAGAAGGGGCTCCGAATCGTTCATGGCAGGAGATGCTAAGCGAGTCGCGCGCCGGGTTCGAGCGTGACTGATCGGTCCTGCGGGGAGAAGCGATGGCGGAACTGGTACGAGTACGCAGACTGACCGACCAGGAGGGTCAACGACTGCAGCACATCGTGCGCCGGGGTAGCACCAGTCCGGTGCGCTACCGCCGCGCGATGATGCTGCTGGCGTCGGCCGGCGGGAACCGGGTGCCCGTCATCTCCCAGCTCGTGGCGGCCGGCGAGGACACCGTGCGCGATGTCATCCACTGCTTCAACGAGATCGGCCTAGCTTGCCGGGACCCTCAGTGGGCGGGAGGCCGTCCCCGCCTGCTCAGCGCTGAGGACGACGACTTCGTCATCGCGACGGCCACCACCCGCCCGGTCAGACTCGGCCAGCCCTTCACCCGCTGGTCGATCCGCAAACTCGCCGTCTACCTGCGCAAAGTCCAGGGTCGGATGATTCGCATCGGCCGTGAGGCCCTGCGCTGCCTCCTCGCCCGGCGCGGCGTTACCTTCCAGCGGACCAAGACCTGGAAGGAATCCAGCGACCCGCAACGAGACGCCAAACTGGACCGCATCGAGCACGTCCTGGAGCACGTACCCGACCGTGATTTCGCCTTTGACGAGTTCGGACCGCTCGGCATCCGCCCCACCGCGGGATCCTGCTGGGCACCGCGGAACCGGCCCCACCGGATCCCGGCGACCTACCACCGCACCCACGGCGTCACCTACTTCCACGGCTGCTACTCCATCGGCGACGACACCTGGCGCGGTGCACCCCGATTCCGCCCCCCTGGACGCACCCCCGGGCACTGTTGCGGACGCGGCTGCCGTCCTGCAGGACGCCTTGGAAGCGGTGGTGCGGGAGAGGTGCTCGGGCGCGCGATGCGGAAGGAGACCCGCGGCGGCGATACGACCACCGGTCCGCTGGCATACCTCTTCGGTCCGGGGAGCCACGACGAGCACACTGAACACTGACCCCCACCTTGTCGGCGGCCGGGACCCCGGAGTGGCACGTCTCGGTCCGTAACGCGCAGGGCGACCGCGCCCTGTCGGACGCGGAGTGTGCGCAGGTCATGGCCGAGATGGTCAACATCGCGGGCATCGCCGGCACGGCGACGACGAGCGGGCGTGCTGGTAGGTGGCGGTACGTCACGCACCCGACCGCATCCACCTCCTGGCGACCCTCGCCCGCCACGACGGCCGCCACCCAGCCTGCGCGGCGACATCCGCGATGCGCACGGCCGCCCGCGGTTTCGAGGCCCGGCGGTCACTGGTGGCGATGTCGCCCTTGGACCGCACCGCCCGCCGCTGGCCGGCCACCGGCGAAGCGGAGAAAGCAGCCCGCCGCGGCCTGACCGAGAGCGCCTGCGAGTCTCTCCAGCGCACCGTGCGCGAGGCCGTCGCGCACGCTACGGGCAACATCGATTTCCTGAACCGGCTGCGCGACGGGGGAGTAGGGGCGCGCGGGGGACTCAACGGCCACGGCACCGTGGTCGGGTATGTGGTCGCGTTGCCCGGAGACGGCGCCGAGCGGTTTCACGCCCGGTGTGGGTCTACGGTTCGACGTCGGCCTACGACCTCTCACTGCCCCGGGTCCGCTATCCCTTCGACGTGTCTCAGCCGAGGCCAACAGGGGATGGTTCATGATCTTGGCTTCTGTCCGCCTGTCTGCCTGTCTGCCTGTCCGCCTGTCCGTACCGTCTGAGCCGCCATCTGCCTCGATCGGGTGCCTCGACGGTGTGGCGTCAGCCCGTTTCGGGATCCGTCGATTGCCATGGACCGGTGAGGGGAACTACGCGTCGTCGATGGCTGAATCGGATCGCGTACAGGCGCGAGGCCAGACAGAGGCGCCGCCGGCGCGGAGCGGGTGTGCACGATGCCCGCGGTTCGGGATGGTCTCAATGGATTGTGCTCATGGCGGCCACACTGCCCGGCCTGGCCGCAGTGTTGGCACTGCTGTTCACGTGGAGAGAGGTACGAGTCGCCGAACAGGGACAACTCACGAGTCGTTTCAACGATGCGATCACCAACCTCGGGTCGCAGTCGTTGGACGTGCGCTTCGGGGGGATCTATGCGCTGGAGCGCATCATGCAGGACTCACCTCGCGATCAGTCCCGGATCGTCTCGGTCCTCTCGGCGTACGTACGACGCCACGCAGCCCTTCCGGTCACCGGCTTCGCGAAGGAGCCCAAGGACATGGAGGAGGCACTAAAAATCCGCCCGTCCACTGATGTGGCGGCTGTGATGAACGTGCTGGCCCACCGCCCTCCTCGCCACGACCGGGGTGCTCTGCTCGACTGGAATCGGACAGACCTCCGGGGTCTGTGGTTGTCCACCTGGGACGTCAGAGACATCGCAAAGATCCCCGAGGGCGGCGAATTACCCAGCACGCGTTCCCCATTCAGCTACGCGAACATGGAGGGTGCAGACCTGCGACATGCAACGTTTTCCGGAGTGGACCTGCGGAGCGCATTCGTCAGCGAGGCCAACCTGAGCGGAGCACAATTGCTGCGCACAGACCTCAGCGATGCCCAGCTGAACGGAACAGACCTGACCCGCGCGAATATTCTTGAGACGGATCTGACCGGTGCGGATCTCAGCAGCGGGATCCTGCGCGAGGCGGTACTGGGGGCACCGGACGCGCCGATCCCCACCGAACCGTCAAATCTGGCCGATGCGGTGCTCTGGGATGCGGATCTCACAGGCACAAGTCTGGCCGGATGCAACCTCGCACGGGCGATCCTGGTTGATGCCAACCTCACGGGTGCGTCCCTGGCCGGGGCTCATCTTCACGGCGCGAAGTTCAGCGCTGCCGACAAGTCGCTGCAAGCCAAGATCCTCTCTGGCACCGTTACGGAAAGCGCGAACTTGACGAACGCTGACTTGGCCGGCGCCGATTTGACGGACGCTGACCTGCGCGGTGTGAACCTGACCGGAGCAGACCTCACCAATGCTGACCTGCGGGGCGCACAGCTGGCCGGAGCCAAGCTCACCCGGGCCAAGACCAACGGGGCGCGCGGACTGCCGCCCTCCTCCGCCACGGGTTGATCTGGCAATCCGCAGCAGACCACACACCAGGATTTGGCTGGGGGGGTAGGCGGTCAGGGCGAAGATGAGGGGTTTCGGCGAGGTGATATGGGCGGCAGTGGCCGTGGGGTCGTGGGTACGCATCAGGGAAGCGGAAGCTCTGCGCGGGCATCGGCGGCGCCCGCGTACCTCTCGGCTGGTTGGAGCAGAGCGGCGCGCAGGTTGCTGACCGACGGGTAAAGCTGGACGTCCCACCGCGCTCACGTCTCAGGAGTCCTTCAGTGCTCATTCCCCGCTCCCCGAAGGCCCGCCTCCCCCTTGTCGCTCTGCTGGCCGCTGCCTGCATGGCCGGGCTGGTGTATGGCCCGGCCGCCCAAGCCGCAGATGTCCCCGCCGACGACAACCGCGCACTGCGACGGCAGTTGCAGGAACTGACCACCGCGCCCGGCGGACCGCCCGGAGCGATTGCCGTCCTCAAGCGCGAGTCCCGCACTGAGGTCTACCGGGCCGGCGTTGCCGAGACCGGCACCGGCCGCCCGATCAAGGTCACCGACCACATGCGCATCGCCAGTACGGCCAAGGCGTACAGCGGCGCGGTCTCCCTCCAGCTTGTCGACCGCGGGAAGCTGCGTCTGAACGACACCATCGGCAAGGTGCTTCCCCGGCTGCCGCGTGCATGGCATCGGGTGACGCTGCGGCAGCTCCTGAACCACACCAGCGGACTGCCGGACTACACCGCGGACCCGGAGTTCCTGGCCCTGGTGACCGAGAACCCGCGCCACCACTTCGACTCCCGCCGACTGCTGGACTTCGTGGCCGACGAGCCGTTGGGGTTCCGTCCGGGGGCGCGATACACCTACTCCAACTCCGACAACATCGCCGTGGCTCTGATGGCGGAGGCGGTGACAGGCTGCCGCTACGAAGATCTGCTCGCCCAGCTCGTGTACCGCCCCTTGGATCTGCGCAGCACCAGCCTGCCGCAGGGCTACCGGATGCCCGAGCCCTACATGCACGGCTACGACGTCGCCCCGCCGAACCCGCCCGAGGACATCAGCGAGGTACTGAGTGCGTCGGGCGTGTGGGCATCGGGCGGGATCATCTCGACTCCGAAGGACATGACGGCCTTCATCCGCGGCTACGCCGGCGGAAGGCTGATCTCCGACCGGACACGTCGTCAGCAGCTGAGCTGGGTGAATGGTGCATCCGAACCCGCGGGTCCCGGCAAGAACAAAGCCGGTCTGGCTATCTTCCGGTACACCACCCGCTGCGGCGTGGTGTACGGCCACACGGGCAACTTCCCCGGCTACACGCAGCTGGTCGCAGCCACCCCGGACGGCAAGAGGTCGCTGACCGTCTCCCTCACCACCCAGGTCAACAAGACGAACAAGCCGGAACTGCTGGAGCGGCTGCGGACCGTGGAGGAGAACTTCGTCTGCGCGCTGTTGCGCAAGCGGTAGGCAGCACACGGGTGCCCGAACCGGTCCTCCGGCGGACGGCATCGTGCAGAGAGCGCACCGAGCCCAGTCATCACGCGGCGGCGCCAGCCCGTCACCACGATGTAGTCCCACCCCGCCACTGCTGCCGCCTGGGCCACGGCACCGAACTTCGGAGCGTCGCGCTGCTTGATTTCAGGTGCGCTGGCTGCAGGTCCACCAAGAGCGCACCCCCAGAGGTCAGAACCAAGAAGTCAGGGAAGTCAGGGGTGTGTTCAGCCTCCTCGTCCGCAGTGGTGAACCAGAGCGTCGAGGCTCGGCGAGACTGCCTCGCGCGCTCGCGCGAAGTGGTGTGCTGCGCCGAGCCGTACCTGCGTCTTCCTGGAAGTCGGTGCCCGACCATCCCGCGCGTGGCAGGGAAAACGGCGGTATGGAATTGCGTGACGTGTTTCAGCAGCGGCCAGTTGCGGTCGACCCAGCTCACACCACACCCATGCTCGGAGCTTTTCGAAGTGTGCTCCAGCGCTGTACAGCAGGAGCCTATCGCCGGGATGCGCTCACAGCCTGGCTCTCCACACGTCGGGGCGCGGGGGAGCCAACGAACAGCCCACCGTCGCCTTAAGACATAACGGCTCCTATGCAATCTTTGATGCTCTGCCACCCTCATGACCGCTCTCGCCCAGACCGTTGTCCCCCTACGTCAGGCCAGCTCAACGACAGGATGGAAAGGGCTCACTCTCAGCCTCATCCAACAGACCCGACTCCACGGCCGTCGTCATGGTCACGTGCGCTCCTTGGGCGGAGCGCACAATCGGGTGAAGGCCGCCCGCATGTCCGCTGAACTGCGTCAACTCGGCGCAGGTTCATAGGCCGTTCGACACCGGGACGATAAACGACAAGCTCAGGCGTTCCAGCAGCTGGGCGCCCTGTGGGGAACTGCTTTGGGGTGCGAGTTCCTTGGTCATCCGAATGGAGTCCGGGGCCTCCCCGCCTTGCGGCGCCCGCTCGACCTGGTTGATGCAGAGCGTGGTGTCCGCGTGGGCGGCGGGGGGTGTGAAGGTATGCCGCCGAGCGCACGCGGGCCCGCGCGCAACCACTGGCCCCGGCTCGGCTGGGTTTCCCTCCCTCCTCTTCGACGCTGGATCAGCCCCCGCCCTCGCCCCCCCCGCCCGCTACACCTTCCGTGCGGACGTCCAGTTCTGGCGGCGGAGGCTTTCGAAGCCGTCCAGGAGGAGGTCCAGGGCGAATTCGAACTCGAACTGGTCGTCGCAGCCGCCACCGACCGTGGAGCCCCCGTCGTGTGCGGCGGTCGCGGCCAGTTCCGCGATGTGGGGGTAGCGCGCCGCCAGCCCGGGGTCCGGTGGGCCGGAGGGGCCCGAGGTGTCGAACAGTTCCTGGCTGAAGCCGAGCAGGCGGCTGCCCATCGCGTGCATGACGTGGTGCGTGAGGTCGGCGGTGAGGCCGCCGGCCCGGAAGCTCCCGGCCATCGAGTCCAGGTAAGCCAGCACGGCCGGGGTGGGGCCGCTCCGCGACTCGATGACCCGGGCCGCCCAGGGGTGGCGCAGCAGGACCCGCCGGGCCGAGAGGATCCGCTCGCGGACCACGCGCTGCCAGTCGGCGCCCGTAGTCGGCGGGTCGATCTCGCCGACGACGGCGTCGGCCATGCCGTCGAGCAGCTCCTCCTTGTTGGCCACGTGCTTGTAGAGCGCCATCGGTACGACGTTCAGCTCCTGCGCGAGCCTGCGCATGCTGAGCGTGTCGATGCCGGTGGCGTCGGCGAGCGCGACGGCGGCGCGCAGGACGCGGTCCCTGTTCAGGGGGATCCGTTGCGTGTTCGTGGCTTCCTGCCGGGTCATTCCGGTTCGGCCCCTTCCTTCCTCGACAGTGCCCTCTCCTTGACGAGTGTACGTCGTACACCTAGGGTTGCTGGCAGGTGTACGGCGTACACCATCACCGATCGAGGGGTACGAGAAAAAGATGAGTCCGGACCGAAGAACCGCGGTGGCCGCCGGGTCACTGTTCCTGCTGACCGAGGCCGCCGCGATAGCCGGGGCGGTTCTGTACCGCCCCCTGCTGGGCGCGGCGGACGGCCGGCTGGCGCAGGGCGCCGACACGTGGGCGCTGCTCGGGGTGCTCTGCGAGGTGGTGCTGGTGGTGGCGGTGGCCGGTACCGGGGCGGCGCTGTTCCCCGTCCTACGGCGCCACGGCGAGGGGCTCGCGCTCGGGTACGCCTTCGGGCGGCTGCTGGAGGCGGCCGTCATCGCCCTCGGGATCGTCGCCGTCCTGGCGCTCGTCACCCTGCGGCGGGACGCGGGGACGGCGGCGGCCGGCGCCGACGTCGCGCTGGCGGCCGTGCACGAGTGGACGTTCCTGCTCGGGCCCAACATCGCCCTCGGCCTGAACACCGTCCTGCTTGCGTACCTGGCGTACCGCGCACGGCTCGTGCCGCGCTTCATCGCCGTGCTCGGGTTGGTCGGCGGGCCGCTGATCTGCGCGTCGGCCGTCGCCGTGATGTTCGGGGCCTACGAGCAGCTCTCCGTGGCGGGGTCGGCCGCCGCGCTCCCGGTGTTCGCCTGGGAGCTGGGGCTGGCCGGGTGGCTGATCGTCAGGGGGTTCGGGCCCGACTCAGGCGCGGCGTCCCGGGCAGACGGAGAAGCTGCTGATCCGACAGGTGTCCGTCGGTGAGGCCGACTGGAGGGCATGGGAGGCTCACCGGGATCAGGGTCCGGTGATGTGCCACCGGGTTCAGAGCTCCTTTACGCCGATTTCGATGTCCGCGTCCGGCACATCGTCGCCCAGCCGTTCTACTGAAGGCGGTGGTCGACAGCGAGATCGGGAAACCGTGCCGGGCTTCCTGCCGGTGACCAGGCATGGTGTGGTGATCGTCGACGTGAAACCGAACAGTTGGCGAGACAGCCTGGCTGTCCGGGTGACCAACGGGGCTGGACGCGAGAGCTGGTCGGAGCACGCGGTTGCGCTATGAGCTCTGGAGTGAGCCAACGCCGACGGAGTTGGCGAACCTACGCTTTCTGGCAGGGTATTGGCGAGGCTGGCTGTTCAGCTCGCGCCTCCTCAACGCTCTCGCGAGCGCGCCGTGGGGGGCATGCCGCTGGGACAAACAGCGCAACTCTTTCCCAATTTCACCTGACCGCAGGCGACGGCAGGGATTCACCAGCAGGATTCAGTAGCCACGGGCGTGAGGCTCTCATGCCGAATCTGTCCGGGCGACCGAGATATGTCCCGCCAGAGGCAGGCAGCCCTCGCAGCATGATCAGGATGAGACGATGTCGCCGTGGCTGATGCGTACTGCTGGTCGGGGTGATCGGCCGTCCAGTCACTCACCTGCCGCGACGGGCGCAGCCGTGCGAGCGGATAGCCGATTGCGAGCGCGGCGGCAGCGGTGACGACGGCGCCCATCACGGCCATCGGAACCGGACCGTGGGCAACTGTTCGATCCGTTCGGGAGTCAGCAGTTCGACCGAGCCTCCGTTCTGGACGAGTGCAAGCCCTACCTCGACGACCGCTGGGACGAGGGGCTGCACCAACGCCTGCCGCGGGTCGTCTTCTCGACACGCCTTCGGCGCGTCTCGGGCTTCTTCGCGCTCTCGATGGCGCGCACATGCTCGCGCTTGTGGCTGTACACAAGGTTGTCGTAGGCGGCGCGGGCGACGGGGTCGTCGTCCAGAGCCTGGGCGAAGTCCGCAGGCTCGACGACGACGCGCGGCTCGGTGTCGAGCTGCAACTCGACCTCGGCCTCCTCGCCGACCGCGACACCCGCGGCGTGCCGGTTGGCGTTGCTGAGGCCGAGCAGGTGGCGGCCTCGCGTGATGGCGACACGGCTCTTCCAGGAATGCCCGTTGATCGTGATCGTCACTGGCGGCCGTGCGCCCCCGCCGAGCGCTGCTACAACCTCGGGCGGAACTTCCAGGCCCCGCATGGGCTCGGGTGGCTCGACGTGGGCCCAAAACTTCATGATCTCTCTCCTGTTGTTCTGCCGGCTCGCCGCGGATCCGGTCCGCCCGGCTCCGATAACCGCTCCCACTTCCCACACCGGGACCATCGCCGTGTCCTGGAGGGCTGTGAGGCAGGGGATCGTGGCTACTCGGCGTAGGGCTGGTCGGTTCCCGGGGCGCTGTAGCCGAGACTCCAGATACAGCCATCCGGGTCGGCGAAGGTGCCGCCATACCCGCCCCACGGCAGAGCACCGGCGGACTTGAGGATCGTGGCCCCGGCCGTCTGGGCCTTTGCCATGATCTCCTCGACCCGTGCCTCACTGCGGACGACGTAGGTCAGAACCAGCCCGCTGAAACCACTGCTTCCTGGTCCGTGCCCGCCTGGTCGGCCAGACCCTCGCGACCGTAGAAGCCGACCGGCGAGGCGCCGTACGAGTCGAAGAACACCGAGATGCCGTAGTCATTCTTGATCCTCCCGATCGGTCTTCCCGGTCGAGGGTGGGCACAGGACGTAGCGAGAGGCGTGCGGGATATGAGCGTCAAGTTGAAGATGTCCGGTGCGGCAGCAGTCGTGAGGGTGGGGATCTGTGCCGGTCTACTCACCGGTTCGTCGGTCCATGCCGAGGAATCGGCGTAGAGCACGTTCACCAACTACGGGGACAAATGGAAAGGGCTCCTTGCGGGGAATTGACGCCCTGCCCGTCACTCATGCCGGGTCGTGTCGTTTTGATCGTGTTGGCTGACACGCTGCCAGGACGGGATGGTGACTGCGTTGGAGCAGACTGCGCATGGGCGGCGCGGGTGGTTGGCCGTCGGCTACGAGCGTTGCATCAGGGTCGCGTCGTGACGTCGAGCCAGCCAGTTCTTCGTATCCGGGATGTATGCAAGAGCTATCGCAGGGGCCCGGTCCTGCGTGGGGTGTCGCTGGATCTGACCCCGGGGCAGCTGGTGGGCATCGTGGGCGAGAACGGCGCGGGCAAGAGCACGCTGCTGCGCATCCTGGTGGGCGACCTGGCTCCGGACGCGGGTGTGGTGGAGTGCGTTGGGGTGGTGGGCAGTTGCCCTCAGGACGCTGTGCTGCACGGCGCGTATTCGGTCGAGCAGCATCTGCGGTTCTTCCAGGCGGCCTATGGCCTGGACAGTCTGGACCGGGCCTTCGAGTTGCTTGAACAGTTGAACTGCACGGGCTATCGGGGCGAGCGCCTTGAGGTGCTCAGCGGCGGCACCCGGCAGAAGCTCAACCTGGTCCTGGCGTTGATGCATGATCCGCAGGTGCTGCTTCTGGACGAGCCGTACCAGGGTTTCGACTGGGAGACCTATCTGCGGTTCTGGGATCTGGCGGCGACGCTGCGGGACCGGGGCTGTGCGGTGCTGGTGGTCTCCCATCTCGCTTACGATGCGGCTCGGCTGGACACGTTGTACCGCCTCGACGCGGGGGTTCTGAGCGAGATGGACGGGGCCGGAACGGGCGGGGTGTCGGTGTGAGGCGCTGGTGGTCGTGTTTCGGTACAGCGATGCGGTTCGCGATCGTCGAACAGGCCCGCAACAGGCTGGCGTTGCTCATCGTGATCCTGTTCGTACCGCTGTGGATGACGCTGACCTTCGAGGTCGTGGCCAGGGACCCGTTGCGGTTCTACGTCCGTCCGGTCGGCGCCTACCTGGTCATGGACGGCAACCTCCTGACCCAGGTGACCGGGGCGCTGCAGACCCTCGCGTTGGTGGTGGCGTTCATGATGTTCGTGGCCACGGCCCGCTCGGCGCTCTTCGACCGGCGTCTGGTGCAGGCCGGTTACCCGCGATCGTGCCTCGCGCTGGCGAAGTGCGCCTCGCTCGTCCTGGTGTCCGCCGTCGTCGCGGTGTACGCCACGGCGTGGGTGCATGTGTTCTGGCGGCCGGAGCAGCCCGTGGTGTTCGCCGCAGGATTGTTCACCGGCTCTCTGATCTACGGTGGTATCGGCATCGTCCTGGCGGCTGTGCTGCGCAGTGAGCTGGCGGGGATGTTCCTGGCGATCCTGATCAGCGCCATCGACCTGCTGCTGCAGAATCCCCTGATCAACCCGAACGCGGACAGCGTCCTCGTGCGATACCTGCCGGCTTACGGCGCGGTGCAGAGCTCGGTCGCGGCAGCGGAGCTGCAGGTGGTGCCCTGGAGCTGTCTGTTGCTGGGTGCCGGATGGGCTTTGGGGATGGCGGCCCTGGGCATGGCCGCCTTCGCTGTACGTACGCGCACTTTCTCCGGCTGCCGAGGCGGACCGGAAGGCGGCGACCGTCGTCGCGGAGACCTCCCTGTCACGGTGAAGGAAGCCGGCCGCCCTTCTCAGGTGCCGGTCACGCCCGTACTCCTCGCTGAAGGGCATCAGAGCTGTCCACCGGTGGATCATTGGCGTGTTCGATGGCCTGAAGCGCGGTCCGCCACAGGTCGGGGAGCAGCGGGCCGACGGGGGTCCCGGCGTGGTGGACGACGCTGAGTCTGGCTGTGTTCTGGTAGCTGATCAGGCAGGTGTAGCACTGGTCGGGCCCGAGGGTGTCGGTGACGCCGTAGGCGGCGCGGGCGGCGTTACCACGGTAGGTCAGAGGCCCGCCGAGCACGACATTGCTGGCGGTCAGGGGGTTTCCGAGTCGTCCGAACAGGCGCTTCGTGGCGCCGCCCGGGGTGAGCGCGGACAGCACTCGCAGGGCATCGTGCTGGCGCAGGCGCTTGTGGCGGGCGGTCTGCGCTGCGACCAGGCGCAGGGCCCGCAGGGGTGAGGGCTCGTCGCACGGCAGGACGACCCGCGCCAGGGCCATGCGGTTGCCGACCGCTCCTTCCTCGCCGGGCCGGCGGAAGGACATGGGCATGCCGGTGACCACCGGTGGATGCGCCACGTCGGACTGCTCGCCCCTCCATAGGTGTACGGCGTGCGCGAGCGCCGCGAGGTAGATGTCGTTGACGCTCACATGATGCGTGCGGGCCAGATCTCGCAGATACGTCAGGGCGACGTCGGCGTAACGCACCTTGCGGGTTGGCCCTTGGGGCGAGCTGAAGGCAGGAGTCGGCCGTGAGGCGCGTAGGAGGGCGATCTGCTGTGCCAGCGCACTGGTGAGCCCGGCCGCCGGGGGCCGCCTGGGCAGAGGCAGGGGCGGACCGGCTGTCGGGTTATCGTCGAGTAGGGCGAGCACAAGGGCGGCGACGCCGCCGTCGTAGAGGCCGTGGTCGCCGTGGAAGGCCAGGCTGTATTCGCCGGGACGGGGGATCAGCACGATGTTCCACGGCGGGCGGTCCTTGCCGGCTGGCGGTCCTTGGTTGAGGAGGAGTTCGGCCCCGACGTGGCTTGCGTCGCCGCCCGCGGACAGCACCCGGACGTGCCGGTCGATGTCGAGCCGGTCGCTCCATTCCGCGGTTCTTCCACCGTCGCCGATGCGGTAGCGGAGGGCGGGCAGGTGTTCGGCGCGCTCGGCGACGCGTGCGCGCAGCCCCTCTACGGAGGGGGCGGGGCCGTCGAAGTCGAACAGCGCCACGATGGGAACCGGCCGGCCGGCCGGCCCGGCGAGCAGCGCCTGGTCCGCCGCTCCCAGACGCACCGTGCGGGGCGGGTGGTCATCGCCTGCTGATGTGCGCCATGTCGGCATGTGGTCTCCGCTCGTACGTCTTCGATGATGGCTTGAGGGCCCTGACGGCGTTTGGCGAGGTGGCCGTTGGTTTGGTCCACAGCCCGCAGGGCGGTTGGTGGCGGGTCAGCCGGTCGTGACTGGTTCGCCTGCACCGTTGGGCCGGTGCTCCTGGCGTCGCTCCTCAAAGCGCCCGGCCCGTACCCGCAGTCGCTCAAGGTGCTCGGCCAGTGCTTCGCGGTGCGCCTCGCCCGCCGAGCTGAGGTCCGTGCGGTCCATGACCCGCAAGGCCCGCATGATCGGTGCGAGCACGGAGTCGAGGAACATCTGGGGGTCGTACCAGCCGGCCATGGCCAGACTCAGTGACATGGCGGCGAATCCTGGGATCGGCTGGCCGGGCATCCGGTAGTCGCACACCGCCCAGCGCAGCCCTTCCATCGCCTCGTCGGGGATCAGGTCGAAGATCTGCTCGTAGAGGTCGCGGTAGAAGACCATGTGCAGGTTCTCGTCCGCGGCGATCCGGCCGAACAGCTGCGCGCACACCGGCTCGGCGGTGTTGAGACCCGTGCTGCGGTGAGCGACCCGTGTTGCCAGTTCCTGGACCAGGACGTAGGCGATACCGCGCACTCCGCGTGGGAAGAAGCCAGGCATCGGCGTCGACATGTGCGTCATCCGTGCGCGTTCCAGGGCGACGGGGTCCACCGCCCGGGTCGCGTGGATGTAGGAGCGCAGCGCGATCGAGTGCCGGTCCTCCTCCGCCGTCCAGCGGTGCAGCCAGTTTCCCCAGGCGCCGTCGCGGCCCACGATGCTTGCCAGCTCGTGGTGGTAGGTGGGCAGGTTGTCCTCCGTCAGCAGGCTCAGCACCAGTGCCGAGCGTGCCAGGGGATCGAGTGCCGAGTGAGCGTCCTGCCACGGTGTCCCGTCCAGCGGTCCGTCGAAGTCGGTGCCCGCCCGCCAGGGGACGTACTGGTGGGGGAACCATTCCTTGGCGACCGTGAGGTGACGGTCCAACAGCCCGCCTACCACCGGCTCCATTTCCTCGATCCAGTTGAGGCCGCCTGGCGTTGCGCTGTGCAGGGAAGTGTTCATGGACGTCACTGGCTGCCTCGGCTGCCTTCAGGGTGGTCGGTGAGGTGGACCTGGGGTGCGCCGCGGCGGGCTCTGCTGCCGCGGGGGACGGTGACCGGTCGGGCCAGTCGCAGGCCGGGGAAGCGGTGGGCGAGTGCGGGCAGGACGGTGGCGAGTTCCTGGCGGGCGACCTGGGCGCCGATGCAGTAGTGCGCGCCCGCGCCGAAGACTGCGTGGTGGGAGGCCGCGGGGGGTGGCGTGGTGGCGAAGCGGGTGCTGCGGGTGTGGTGGTCGTTGTCGGGGGTGAGGAGGAGGTAGACGCTCTCGCCGGCCTGGATGGTGTGCGAGGCCAGTGTGGTCCGCTGGAAGGCGCCGCGCTGGGTCAAGCTGACGGGCGGGTGCGCGCACAGCAGGTTCTCGACGGCCGCGGCCGCGCGATCGGGGTTCTCGCGCAGTACCGCGGCCTGGTCGGGGTATTCAGCGAGGGCGGCGCCGGCGTAGGCGAGGGCGACGGCGGTCGTCTCGTGCGCAGCGAAGAACAACAGCGCGAGGGTCGCGGCGAGGGTCTCGTTGTCGGGGAGGTCGGCGGTGAGCCTGGGGTCAGTGAGCCAGGTGGAGATGCGGTCGTCGCCCGGGCGGGTGCGCAGGCGGTCGATGTGGGCGTGCCAGTAGGCGCGGATGTCGCTGGTGACACGGTCGGCGTCGTGGAGTTCGGCGTCGCTGGCGACGTTATGCGCGGCGGCGAAGCGATCGCTGAAGCCGGCCAGGAGCGGTGCGTCGTCCTCGGGCAGGCCGGCCCAGGCGCACATGACCTGTGAGGGCATGAGTCCGGCGACCAGGGTGGTGAAGTCGGCCTCGCCGCGGGCGTGGATGTCGTGTTCCAGCGCGTCGAGGCGTTCGCGGGTGATCCGCTCGATGTGCGGGGCAAGGGCGTTGACGGAGCGGGCGCCGAAGAGGCCATTGAGGGAGCGGCGCAGGTGGGTGTGGAAGGGCGGGTTGAGCAGCATCATCGAGCGGCACAGGAAGACGAGGCTTTCGTGGCGGCGCCAGCCGGGGGTGTGGGCGTCGCGCCATGCGGTGTCGCGCAGGTGGAAGACGGGGTCGGCCAGGACCTCGCGGACCAGCGCGGGGTCAGCGACCAGGACTCCTCCCCACAGGGTGGGCAGGACGGGGCCCAGGCGGCGCAGGGCCTCGTGGTGGGGGGCGGCGTCGACGGCGCGGTGCATGCGCATGAGGTGCCCGGTGGCGCGCATGGCGAGCGCCGTCGCGGGCGCGGTGGCGGTGGCGGTCACGTCAGGAGGCCGGCGTTCCTGCGGAGGCGTACAGCTCGGCGGCCTGGGCCAGGGTGGTGTCCTGGTCGGTGAGGGCGATGATGCGGCCGGTGGCGTTTTCGATCATGACGGCGAGTTCGGCGAGGGAGAGGGAGTCCATGTCGAGTTCGCGGAACGTCGTGTCGGGGCGGATCTTGGCGGGGTCCTGCTGGAAGTCCTCGATCAGCATGCGCGTCAGGGTCTCGTACACGGGGGCTCCTCGGTTCGTCTGTCGGATGTGTTGTGGCCGGTGCCGGGAAGGCAGCGGGTGAGGTCAGCGGCCGGATGCCGTCGCGGCGGGAATGGGTTGTGCGGCTGCGGTGAGGCGGAGGTTGTGGTGGAGGGCGTCGAGGATCACGGCGAGGGTGAGGGGCCGCGGCAGGTAGCGGTCGAGGTCCGAGGGGTAGGGCGGCTGCTGGGGGGCCTGGAGGGAGAGCTGCGCGAGGCGGCCCATGCCGGTGAAACGGGTACGGGTGCTGGTGGGGTCGGCGAGGATCGGGTCTCCGGCGGGCAGCCCCACTTCGGCGAGGAACTCGGTGCAGACCCTGGCGAGTTCGCCGGCGGTCAGCCGGGCCGGGCCGGCCATCGCCCAGTGCAGCCCCGTCGCGTCGTCCTCGCCGTTCAGCAGGGCGTCGGTCAGGGCGGACAGGTAGGCGACGAGTGTCTCCAGCGGGATGACGTCGCACCAGTGGTCGGGCGAGACGGGCAGGTTGCGGCCCTGGCCGCGCAGCAGGGCGCGGAACCAGATGTGCGGGAACTGGTGGGCGGGCGTGTCGATGCTGTTGCGGGGCGCGAACAGCGTGGGACAGCGGACGATGGCGACTGGGTGGGTACTGGCGGCGGCTTCCTCGGCACGGCGCTTGGACTGGGCGTAGGCGCGCAGGCTGCGGGCGGTGAGGTCGTCGCCTTCGACTTCCATCACGGCGGCCATGGAGGACAGCAGGAGCACCGGCGCCCCGGCAGCTCGGGCGAGCTCCATGATGCGGCGGGTGCCGTCCGCGTTGACCTCGTCGAAGGTGTCCAGGGTGTGCTGGGCGAAGTCGGTCTGGCCCCCGCAGTGCACGATCACATCGGTGTTGTGCGCCAGTTCGCGGTACTGGCCGGTGTCCAGGCCCAGTCGGTCGGCCGTCAGGTCCCCCGTCACGCAGGTGTGGGGGCCTTCTGGTTGGCGGCGGTGGATCAGTGCGATGACGTGGTGGCGGTCGGTAAGGGCGGTGATCAGGCGTGAGCCGATTACGCCGGTGGCGCCGGTGAGCAGGACGGTGGAGCGGGTATAGGGCACGGTGGTCTCTCTCGAGGCGGCGACGGTTAGGGTCGGGCGGCGGCGAGTTCGGCGACCGCGTTCTCCCACAGGCCGGCCAATTCGAGGACATGGCGGTCCTGTGCCCGGGCGGTGAAGCAGACAGTCGTCCGCGCCCCGTGGACGCACAGCCCGCTGGTGAACACGTGGTCGCCGTGCAGCGGGGGCAGTCCGGTGACGCCGGTGACCGGATCGCCGTCGAACACCAAAGGACGGCGAAACCGGATGGAGGTCGCTGTGGCGAGGGAGTCGTCGGCGTCGGAGAATGCTGAGAACTCCTCCAGCAGCATGCGGTCGGGCATACGGTCCTGGACCCGGCGGGTGCGCTCCCGGGCCGAGCGCCCCTTCCAGGCGGCGGTTCTCCCGGCGACCAGGGCAAGCCTCCGGCCGGCCGAGGGTTCGTCGACCGGCAGCAGAATCCGGGTATGTCCCGCATGGTTCCCCCGGTCCCGGCGATCGGAGGGCATCCGCACGCTGAACGGCATGCGCACCGCAACGGGACGGTCGCATCCGCCTGCCCCGAGCCACACGCGCAAGGCGCCCGCGAGAGCAGCGAGATACACGTCGTGGTCGCTGCAGCCCGCCTCGCGGGCGATCTCACGCAGCGCCGCCGCCGGAACATCCGCGACGGCCATCACTCGGTTGGCTCCGGCCGCCGCTGCGGTCCCCGGGCCGCTCGACGGCGGGATCACGGTCCCGGCAGGCTCGGCCGCCCCGAACAAACACTCCAGCGTGTGGACCATCGCCAGGCCGTCCTGGGCCGCGTGATGGACGCGGTAAACGAGCGAGTATCCGTCCTCGCCGTCGCTGTCGGGCAGCAGCCACAGGCCCCAACGCGGCCGGTCCACGGGGACTGGCAGGTTCACCGCCCACTCCCCGGCGGGCAGCGCCCCCGGGCCGTCGGCGACGTGGACGTGTGAGGCGATGTCGAAGCTGCCGAAGGGGGTCCACCGCTCCCGGCGCACCGGCCCGTCCAGGTGCTCGGCGAGAGCGGGCACCAGCGGAACCCGGGCCGCGGCCCAGGCCAGCAGACGCTCCCGTGTGGGCCTGCGGCCCCGCAACCGCAGCAGCGCCCCGATGACGTATCCATCGCGAGGGTGACGGCGTTCCCATTCGAGCATCACACGGTCCATGCCCGGCGCCAGCCCGCCCGCACCGTCCACGGCACCCGCCTCTGGCAAGACAGGTGCCGTGGACGGGGACCTGGTTGCCGTGTGCGGCTCCGTCATGGTGGCTGGGCCGCTTCCGTCGACACCATTCGTTCCCACTGCCGCTCCGCTCGCCGTCCGTTTGTGAACGCCACCACGGCCGCTCATACGTCACTCTGAGCAACGATCCTCGGGATGTTTGGTAATCGGCGGGTTGGGAGAAAATCCGGCGCCACCGGGCACGTCATGGTCTGCAGAAGGCCAGGACCACGTTGTGTCCCCCAAACCCGAAGGAATTACTCAGTGCAACGCCGATGGGCTGTTGTCGGACGGCCTTACCGACCAGGTTGAGGTCGAGGGCAGGGTCAGGGCTGTCGAGGTTGGCGGTGGGCGGGACGACGGAGTGCTGCACGCTCAGCACGGTCAGCACGGCCTCGACAGCACCGGCGGCCCCCAAGGAGTGGCCCAGAACTCCCTTGGCGGAGGTCACCAGAGGCCGGTGGGGCAGAACCTGGTTGATCACCCGGGACTCGACAACGTCGTTGAGGGGCGTAGCGGTGCCATGGGCGTTGACATGCTCCACATCCCGCGGCGCGAGTCCTGCGTCGTCCAGCGCCGCGCGTATCGCCCGGACCGCCCCGAGTCCCTCGGGATGAGGGGACGTCGGATGGTGGGCATCGGTCGTCATCCCGCAGCCCGCCAGCAGCGCGCGGGGCCGGTGCCCGCGTGCAGCCGCGTCATCCACGCGTTCCAGGACCAGGACACCGGCGGCCTCGGCCATCACGAAACCGTCGCGGTCGACGTCGAAGGGCCGGGACGCTGTGGTGGGGTCCTGAGCTCGGGACAGGGCACCCAGGTTCGCGAAACCGGTCGTCGTCAACGGGGTGTTCGGTGCCTCGGTCCCGCCGGCGATCACGATGTCGCAGCGGTTGGCCAGCAGGAGGTCGCGGGCGGTGGCGATCGCCGTCGCACCCGAAGCGCATGCGGTCGACGTCACCAGGCTGGGACCACGCGCACCGTGGGCCAGGGCGATCTCCCCAGCCACCATGTTCGGGATCAGCATCGGAATGAACAGCGGCGAGACGGTGCTCGCGCCGTGCTCCCGCAGCCGGGCATGCTGCTTCTCCCACGTGCCCACGCCGCCAATGCCGCACCCGATGACCACACCGACCCGGGCCCCGTCCCACGTCCCGGTGTCCAGCCCGGCGTCGTCCACGGCCTCGCGCGCAGCCAGCAACGCGAGCTGGGTGAACCGGTCCAGCCGGAGGACGTTGCGACGCCCTAACCTGCCTACATCCAACTCGGGAACCGAGCAACAGAATTCAACCGGGAGCCCGGCCAACTCGGGACTGACGGCCGCGGCAGTTGAAGCCCCTTCGCAGACCCTGTGCCAGGTCTCGTTCACGTCCGCCCCGGCGGGGGTGATCATCCCCACGCCGGTGACGGCGATCTGCGCGGCGCTCACAGCAAGCCCCCGGCCGGAGGAATTGTCTCCGGCGCCCCACCGAACTTCTCCATGGGAACGCTGGTCAGCCAGTCCTCGATGGTGCTCACACACGCCTCTCAGTAAAAGGTTGCGCCTCGCCACGACCCTTTAGAGTCAGCCCCGGCTTCCACGAAATGGCGCATCAACCAGACAACGGGCACCCCGCCACACGGGCACGGGCACTCACCCGAACGAGCAACACAGGCCATTGAGCCGCTCGGCCGTTCAGGATCCGGTCGCGTGCTGGGGTGCGAAGCCATCTGTATAAGGCGGTCGTGCATCGGTTCGACGACACCGGCCTCATTGACCAGTGCAGTGGCTCGCCGACCACAGTTGCAACGGCGTCACAGGCGCGCGGCCTGGAGCTCGGCAACCGGTCCGTCGACATTCTCGCCCGCGTCCAGTCCTCCCGGGCCAAGGACTACGTCCGCGAGTTCAACACGGCCCTCGCCCCTTGTCTGCGCGAGCCGGCCGTGCGCGAGTTCAGACACCGGACCCGCAAGGAACTCGGCGTCGCCGCGTGACGGATTGCTCTCCTTAATCGCCGGACGGGCGGAGCGGGATGACGTTGTCGGGGACAGGCTGGTCTTAGCCATCGGGTTGCCGGAGGATGAGAACGGCTGCCGCGAGGGCCATCTGCTCCGCTCGATGCTGGGACTGGGCCTCGGCGGCCCGGAGTCCTTGAGAGCTTCCTCGGCGTGGCCGGTGTCGGGGTGGACCAGGGCGACGGCGATCAACTCGGTGCCGTGCTCGTAACCGGGGTGGGGTGCGCGCGCTCGATGAACGGACCGACCCGCACGGCGATGTCCTGGGCGAGGTCAGGTGTCCAGGGTTCGGGGTTGCGGATGGCGGCGAGCATCGCGCGGAATTCATCGACGACGGCCTGGCCCTCGGGTGGGACGGTGCCGGGCGTGGTGGCGCAGCGGCTGAACATGCGACGACTCATCAGGCGGTCTCCTGCTCGGGGTTGACGGTGCGGGTGTCGGCGGGCGTTGTGAGGACTCGCGGAAGGTGGCCGAGGAGGTGCTCGACTTCGACCTGGCGGCCGCGGGCGCGGAGTTCGCGGGCAAGGATTTCTGTGAGGCCGCATGCTCTGTGGCGACCTCCTGTTCTCTCGCCCATTGCGAGTTGTGGGCCACCGACGAAGTTGACTGACCTGCAGGAACGTGGCTTCCGCCAGGCGTAGATCCCGCGCAGCTGTGTCCGCGATCCTGGGTGATGACCGCTAACGGGAGCCAGCTGCGGTGCGAGCGCAGGCAGAGCCGTGATGCCCGGCCGACCGTCGACCGCGTTTCGTCACCTGGGCAGGCCCATTCCGTCGGTGGCACCCTTCTCCCACGTGGGCACGAGACGGCTACGACACCTCACCGCGAGCGGGAATCGGATCGCCACGACCGGAGTTGGTGAGGGAAGTTAGCCGTTTCAGGAGGGGTCATGCGAGCGATTCAGGTTTCCGAAGTGGGCGGTCCCGAGGTGCTGCGACTGGTCGACATTGATCAACCGATACCGGGCCCGGGCCAGGCGGTCGTGGAGGTCGCCGCGTCCGGCGTCAACTTCCTCGACGTATACCACCGCCAGGGCCGGTACACCCTCCCGCTGCCCTTCACTCCGGGCACTGAGGGCGCGGGCACGGTCCTCGAGGTTGGACCCGGCGTCACCCACGTCGCTGTGGGAGACCGGGTCGGCTGGGTGGAGATTCCCGGCACCTATGCCGAGCAGGCCGTCGTGGACTCCTCCCGGCTCGTGCCCCTGCCCGACGGCGTCGACTTCGAGGCCGCCGCCGCCGTGCTGCTGCAGGGCATGACGGCGCACTACCTCGTCAAGGACGCCTACCCGGTCCAGCCAGGCGACACGGTGCTCGTGCACGCTGCTGCCGGCGGCATGGGGCTTGTGCTGACCCAGCTCATCACCCATCTCGGCGGCAGAGTGATCGGCACAACCTCGACACCGGAGAAGGCCCAGCTGGCCCGGCGCGCCGGGGCCGCCGAGGTGATCCTCTACTCTGCAGTGGACGATCTCGCGGCCGAGGTGAAGCGGCTCCATGGCGGCCAGGGCCTGCCTGTCGTCTTCGACGGTGTCGGCAGGGACACCTTCGATGCGAGCCTCGCCAGCCTGCGAACCCGCGGCCACCTGGTGCTCTTCGGCGCCGCGAGTGGTGCAGTGCCGCCCTTCGACCCCATCCGGCTCGCCCAGGGCGGTTCTCTGACCCTGATCCGGCCAAGCCTCGGGCACTTCATCGCCGATCGGTCCGAGCTGCTCCGGCGCGCCGCCGACGTGCTTGAATTGGTGCGCACCAAGGTGCTTGAGACCACCGTGACGGCCCGCTACCCGCTCGCCGAGGTCGCCCAAGCTCACCGCGATCTGGAGGCTCGGCGTACCACCGGCAAGCTACTCGTCATCCCCTAGGGCCACCGACGGAATTGCGTTGCGCGCCGGCCGCTGCGGGTTCAGGTGCTCCAGGTTGTAGGCCCATACCCACCCGTGCCGGGTTTCCGCCTCCAGCCACAGGCGGACGCCGAAGTACGGGTCCGTGGCCGGCGCGTGAGGGTCCCGGTGCAAGGTCACAGCCCCACCGCTCCGTTCGTCCGTGACGCCGTCGAAGACCTCATCCGTCATCGGCATCAGGGGGTGCCGTCGTGGCACTCCAGGCTCGTCGCCTTCGACTTCCGTCACGGCGGCCATGTGCAGCCCCGTCGCGTCGTCCTCGCCGTTCAGCAGGGGTCGCCGGCGCCGATCGTCACGTTCGCGGCGGCAGTCATCTCCCAGCGCGGGAAGTCCTGGGGGAGGAGGCCGACCTGGGCGAAGATCTCGGCCCGGTTGGCGTCCCGGAGCTCGACCTCGTCGCTGCCGCCGGCGTCCTGCCACCAGATCTGGCCGTCGGGGGGCAGCAGGAGCCCGGACAGCACCTTGGTCAGGGTGGTCTTGCCGGAGCCGTTCGCGCCCACCAGCGCGGTCACCTCACCGCGGCGCACCCGCAAGCTGACGTCCCGCAGCGCGGGGGAGGCGGCCCCCGGGTAGGTGTACGACCCGCCGTCCACGCGGATCTGGTGGACGCGCTCGGGCAGCGGGGTGCCGGTGGTGGGGATGGCGTTAGCCGTGGCCAGGGCGATGGCGTCCTCGGTGTCGGTGAGGAACAGCGGGGGAGCGGTAGCTTCGGAGGGAGGGCGGTCGCTGGTGGGGCGATGCCGTAGTCCCGGGCGGCGATCTGCTGGATCAACGCGCTGAGGGAGGGCCCGGTAGGCGGGACCTGTGCGTCGGGATGGGTGATGCCGGCGAACGCGCCGCCGATGTTGAAGACGAACCGGCCTCCGGGCCGCAGTACACGGCGCACTGCGGTGATCACGGCGGCGACGTCGGTCATCCACTACTCGACCACCGTCATGAGCGTGACATCGCCGCCGAACTGGTCAGCCCGGCCCCCTACGACCCGACTTGGCTGAATGGGCAGGGCGGCAACCTGAACGTGGACCGCACTGCGATGGCTCGGTTGTACGGCGCATCCCGGGACGGCCGCGACGTCTGCCGCGAGGACATGCTGGAACAACTGGGAAGGCCCACAGGGCCAGGTGGCTGCCCTGGCCCTGTGGGCCTGCATGCATGTGGTGGACACCTTCAACGACCTGCCCGTGAAAATGCTGGAACGCGGCGATCCGGCTTTTCGACAGCTGGCGCGGGCCTACTCAGACAGCACCTTCCGGCACGGCTTCGAGGTACGAGAGCTGGCTGACCTGCACGAGGTCTGCCTGCGCCTGGGCCCGCACGCTCTCCAGCCCGCCGCGGAACGGGCTCTGCAGTTGCTGCTATCGGGCTCAGCCGACCCGGAGCTGTTCGGCTCCCTCATCGGCGCCTTCACGCCTGGCGACGACGAGGGAGCCCAGGACTGCACGCTCACGCGCCAGATCATTGGCTCAGAGGTCGTCATCACCCTCACCCCGCACGATGACTGAGACCCACTGGCGCCGTGGCGACTAGGACTTGTCCGGCCGATCATGTTCGGAGCAGATGAAACAGTTGGAGTTGATTGGTCCGGGGTCCGGCGGCGCCCGGCCGGAGGGACGGCCCTGTCGGACGGCGGCATCTGGGGTTCATCTGCCTGCTTGCGCGAATTCACTGGGGGCGGGCCAGGCCCACGTCGTAGGCGAAGATGACGGCCTGTACGCGGTCGCGGACATCGATCTTTGCCAGGATGCGGCTGACGTGGGATTTGACCGTCGACTCGGCCAGGTGGAGGTGGGCGGCTATCTCGGTGTTGGACCATCCCGTGGCGACGGCGGCGAGAACTTCGCGTTCGCGTTCGGTCAGGGCGGCCAGTTGGCGCCGCTGTGCGGGGCTGAGCACCGGAGCGCCGGGCGTCCGTTGGGGGTGCGAGGTGGTGAAGGCGTCGATGAGTCTGCGGGTCAGGCTCGGGGAGATGACGCTATCGCCAGCCGCCACGGCCCGGATGCCGACGACGAGTTCCTCGGGGCGTGCGTCCTTGAGGAAGAAGCCGGCCGCTCCGGCTCGCAGGGCCTCGTAGGCGTACTCGTCGAGGTCGAAGGTGGTCAGGACCAGGACCCGCGAGCGGCCGCCGGACTCGACGATGCGGCGGGTGGCCTCGATGCCGTTGACGCCGGGCATCCGGACGTCCATCAGGACGACGTCGGGACGCAGTTCCGCGGTCAGGCGGACAGCCTCCTGACCCTGGGAGGCTTCGCCGACGACTGAGATATCCGGCTGTGCTTCAAGGAGCATGCGAAAGCCCAGTCGTTGCAGGGTCTGGTCGTCGACGATGAGGACAGTGGTCATATGCGGTGCTTCTCCGTGGCGGCGCTGGGCAGGGTGTGGGAGGTGCTCAGGACCGTGTGGACGCGCCAGCCGCCGGCGAGGGTTGGGCCTGCGCTGATGCGGCCCTGGTAGAGGGCGGCGCGGTGGCGCATGCCGACCAGGCCTTGCCCGCTGTGCCTGCCGTGCCGTTCGCTGTCCGCCGCACGGGTCGGGCCGGTGTCCTCCACCGTGATGTGCACCAATTCCTCATCTGTGTACAGGTCGACGGACACGGCGGTGTCGGCCGCGGCATGTTTGAGGGTGTTGGTGAGGGCTTCCTGCACGATGCGGTAAACGGTGAGCTGAAGGCCGGGACTGAGCGGTGTCAGGTCCCCGTTGGTGTGCAGGTCGGCGGTGGGGCCGGCGGCGCGGACGCGGTGGAGTAGCGCGGGCAGGTCCTGAAGGTTCGGCTGCGGTGCGAGCGGGGTGGTGTCCCGCGGTGTCGCGGGGTTGTCGACCACGATGAGCAGGCGGCGTAGTTCCGCGAGGGCCTCGCGGCTGCTGTCGCCGATGAGGTCGAGGGTGTCGGCGGATTTCTCCGAGCGGGACCTGGCCAGGGCGGCAGCTCCGTCGGCGAGCCCGATGATGACGGCGAGGGTGTGGCCGAGGATGTCGTGCATCTCGCGGGAGACGCGAGTGCGTTCCGAGGCTGCGGCCAGGCGGGTGTGCTGGTCGCTCTCGGTCTCCAATGCCACGATGTAGGCCTTCGCCAGGCGTCCGGTGAGGGCCAGTGCGGCGCAGGCGGTCACGGCGAGCATGGCCAGCAGTGTGAGGACTTCCGGGCGCTTGGCGTGTTGCAGTTGGCCGCTTCCCCAGAATGCCGCGACCCAGAGAACGAGCTGGGCGGCGGTGACCGTGCAGGCGAGGACCAGCTGGCGGTGGCTACCGTAGCGGCCGACGTTGTAGAGCGCGACGATCCGGGCCGCGTCGGCGCCGTTGAGGACGTTCAGCGGCAGCGCGAGGACGGAGGCGGCTGTGGTGATCGCGAACACCAGGCCGGGCCGTCGTTCCCGCCACAGCAGCGGAACCGTGTAGGCGAGGGTGAGGACGATCTCGCTGGGCAGGTGGGCGCGGTTGGCCGGGTTGAGTAGGGAGGGCAGTCCGAGGACGGCGCAGAAGACGGGCACGGCCCACAACCGCAGCCGGGGGTGGTCGCGGTCGAGCATCCGCCAGGCGGCCAGCCCGCTGATGATCGACACCGTGACGCGGTGGTCGGGGTCGCTGGTCAATGACTGCGGAAGCCGGGAAGCATGGGGCGAGGTGTTGCGTACGGGTTCTCGGGTGGTCGGCTCGCTCATGGATGGGCGCCTTTTCGCTGTCCGGGCAGGCCGTCCGCCGCTCCTCGGGGAGCATGAACCGGCGGGCGGGGGCCAAGGGGCCCGGACAGCCGCTGTGCGGTGCACGGTGTGCTGTCCGGGCCCCGGGGACCGCCTGCCGCCCCTCGGGGGATGGGGGCCGGCAGGCGGGGTCGGGGTGTGCCGGGGCTGTGCCTACCCGAGGGGCGCGGGCGCCGTCGGCTCCTGGCCGTTCTGCGCGGGGATGCGGGTCTGGCGGTCGCGTTCGGCCAGGACTTGGCGGAGCTTCTCGCCCTCCACGTCGACGTTGGGCAGGAGGTGGTCGAGCCAGCGGGGAAGTGCCCAGGCCCGTGCGCCGAGCAGGGTCATCACCGCGGGGACGAGGGTCATGCGGATGACGAAAGCGTCGAAGAGGACTGCGGTGGCAAGGCCCATGCCGATGGATTTCACCAGGGCGATGTCGTCGAGGAGGAACCCGGCGAATACCGAGATCATGATGATGGCGGCGGCGGTGACCACGCGGGCGCCATGGCGGAACCCGGTGACGATCGCTTCGGTGGGGCCGGCGCCGTGGACGTATGCCTCGCGCATCCCGGAGACGAGGAACACCTCGTAGTCCATGGCCAGGCCGAAGACCACGCCGATCAGCAGGATGGGCAGCAGGCTGACGATGGGTGCGGTCTCGTCGACGCCGAAGATGTCCTTAAGCCAGCCCCATTGGAACACGGCGACCAGCACGCCGAGGGTGGCGACGACGCTGAGCAGGAAGCCGGCCGCAGCCTTGATCGGGATCAGGACCGAGCGGAATACGAGAAGCAGCAGGCCCAGCGCGAGGCCGACGACGATGGCCAGGTAAGGCACCATGGCCTCGCCGAGCTTGGCGGAGACGTCGATGTTGAGCGCGGTCGTGCCGGTCACCATCACCTGCGTGCCGCTGTCCTTCTTCACCGCGTCGCTGCGGTCGCGGATGTCGCCGACCAGGTCGACGGTCTCCTGGCTGGTGGGCGGACTGCTCGGCACCGCGGTGATCAGGGCCACGTCACCTGCCTCGTTGAAGACCGGGGGCCGCACGGTGGCGACGTCGCCGAGGCCCTCCAGCATGGCGGAGGTGTCCGTGGCCGCGGTCTTGGCGTCGTCGCTGTCCCGAGCGTCGACGACGATGGTCAGCGGGCCACTGAAGCCCGGCCCGAAACCCTTGCTGAGCGTGTCGTAGGCCACGCGCTGGGTGCTGCCGGGAGCGGCCATGCTGTCGTCGGGCAGGGTCAGCCGCAGCGAGAGTGCCGGGATGGCCAGTACACCCAGGCCGATAACCGACGCCAGCAGCATCTTCCAGGGGTGGCGGGTGACGAAGCGACCCCAGCGAACGCCCATCGTGACGCGCCGGCCGTGCTGCTCGGCACGCACGCGGCGTGTGGTGAGGCGGCCGTGGGCCACGCGGGTGCCGGTGAAGCCCAGAGTGGCCGGCAGGAGGGTGAGCGCGACCAAGCACGGCGACGGTGATGGCGAAGGCTGCGGCCAGGCCCATGGTGGTGAGCATCGCGATGCCGATGACGCTCAAACCGGCGAGCGCGATGACGACGGTCAGACCGGCGAAGACCACCGCCGAGCCCGCGGTGCCCACGGCACGCCCGGCGGCTTCCTCGGGCGTGTGCCCCTCACGCAGCTCTGTGCGGTAGCGGGAGACGATGAACAGGGCGTAGTCGATGGCCACCGCCAGACCCAGCATGAGCGCCAGGGTCTGCGCGTTGGAGGCCATGTCGACGAACGACGAGGCGACGGTGATGGCGCACAGGGCGATGCCGACGCCGACGATCGCGGACACCAGGGGCAGTCCGGCCGCGACCAGTGAACCGAAGGTGATGACCAGGACGAAGGCGGCGACCAGCAGGCCGATCAGTTCGGCCGCGTTGCTCTGCTCCTCCTCCAGCACCGCGTTGCCGCCGAGGCTGATCTTCAGGTTTGCCTGCTCGCCCTTGTCCGCCACCTGGTGCAGGGCGTCCGATGCGGCGGGAGTGATATCGGCCTGCGGGACGGCGTAGGTCACCTGGGCATAAGCGATGCTGCCCGAGGAGCTGACCAGGCCGGCGGTGAAAGGGTCGGTGACGTTTGCCACCTGCGGTGCCTTGCGCAGGTCGGCGACCAGGGACTCCACCTCCTGCTTGTGCGCGGCGGACGTCAGCTTCTGCTCGTCCGGAGCCTCGATGACCACACGGGCCGTAGCGCCGCCGGCCGAAGCCTGCGGGAACTCCTTCTCCAGCAGGTCAATGGCCTGCTGCGACTGAGTTCCGGGAAGCGTGAAGTCGTCCGTCGTACTGCCCGACACGCTGCTGACGCCGATGACCGCGGCGACGAGCACCGCGATCCACGCCAGCAGCACCAGCCTGCGCCGCCGGAAGGCGAGCCGGCCGAGCCGGTAGAGAAAGGTGGCCACGAAAATTACTCCCACCAGGAGGGAAAAAACGGATGTGTGAGGGCGAGCCCGACAGGCTCTGCCCATGAACGTAGAAGTCGCGTGCGGCCGAAATTAGCTGCGCGAGGACGAATCTGCGGCCGGGACGGTACCCCCGTACCGGGCGGTGTCCTCCTTGAGGCGGACGTCCCGGGTCTCAGGCGGCCAGGTGGGCGGCGAGAAGCGCCACGGTCGCGTCCCACAGCTCCCGCTGCACGCGCGGCTCCCGGCCGGGCTCGGGGCACTGCAGGGGACGGGCGTCGCGGGCGGAGAAGTAGCCGCCGGTGGTGCCCGCGAGCGCCGGGTCGGTGGCGAGTCGCACGATGATGCCGGCGCCCTTGCGCGGATCGCCGATCCTCAGGGTGTTCAGCACCCGCTGCAGGACTGCGGAGCCGGGCAGGTCCCGGCCCAGGCCGGTGGCGTTGCAGCCGGGGTCGCAGCAGTTCACGGTCACCTTGTCCGCATCCAGGCGGCGGGCGAGTTCCTGCGTCCACATGATGGTCATCAACTTGGTGCGCCCGTACAGGGACATCGACTCCCGCCGGGTGTAGGGCTCAGTGCGCCGCAGATCCTCGGCCGGGGCGATCGTTTTCGCCTGCTGGGCCGCTTCGGAGGCGACGTTGACGATCCGGGACGGCGCCGAGGCGCCAAGCTTCGCCGTCAGCGCCTCGGTCAGGACGAACGGGCCGAGGTAGTTCACCGCCGTCATCTCCGCGAGGCCCTCGGTGGTGACACGCTGCGCGAAGGCGTGCAAGCCGGCGTTGTTGACCAGGACGTCCAGGCTCGGATAGCGCGCGGCGATCTCCTCGCCCGCGCGGCGGGCGTCGGAGAGCAGACCGAGGTCGGCGTGGAAGACGTCGACGGGCTCGTCGGTCACCGCCCTCAGGTCGGCGACGAGGGCTTGCGCCTTGCTGCGGGAGCGGGCCACGGTGCCGATGCGGTAGCCCTGACGGGCCAGCTCGAAGGCGGCGATGCGGCCCAGTCCGGAGGTAGCTCCGGTGATCACGGCGACGGGACGATCCATCCCACAACCCCTTTCGTGAGGTACCTCATGATTATGTTGTGCGAGGATACCCGAACCATGGAGCAGCACGAATCAACAACGGCGGGCAACACCCCGGAGCAGGTGGGACTGTCCTTCCTGGCCCTCGCGTACAGCCTGCGCGAACAGGTCGACCAGCACATGCTGGCGACCGCCGGCCTGTCCCTGTCCCGCACCAAGGTGCTTCAGGCACTGGTCGGCTGCGGCGCGCTCCACCAAGCGCAGCTGGCCGCCTCCCTCGGCCAGGCACCGCGCTCCGTCACCCAGATCGTGGAGGGCCTGGAGCGCCTCGGCATGGTCGCCCGAACCGGCGACCCCGAGGACCGCCGCCGCAAGACCGTCTCCATCACTGACACCGGCCGCACGGCACTAAGGGCCGCGGAAGAAGCGGGCACGCACGTACTTCGCCAGCGCTTCGGCCGTCTCGAACCACAACAGTTGGCCACACTCGACACGCTGCTCGCGCACCTGGACATCGCCCTCACTGGCGGCAAGACCGGCTGACACGGACGGAAGAGCCCCGCCCCAGTGGGTCAACCCATAGACCTGTAGGAAAACTGGGCCTTGTGCTGTGCTGATGGCTGTTTCTGGTGCGCAGAAGGAGCCGTACACGATGAGCCGGGTATCTGCGTCGATGACAGCCTGGTGATTGGTGGAGTACCGGTAGTTCTTCGACTGCTCGGCGATGCTGTGGTCGCGGGTGGGGACCAGCGTGCCGTCCACGATCAGCCCAGTGTCCTTGCGGAACCGTTTACGAGGCTGGAGCGCGAAGGCTGCCCCAAGGTGGGCGATGATGCGGTCGGCGGCTGACTTCGAGACCCCGAACAGTGGGGCGAGCTGCCGCAAGGTCAGGTCCGTACGCCAGTACGCGACGACGAGGAGAACCCGGTCCTCCAACGGCAGGCTCCACGGTCGTCCTCTGCGGACCGCATCCGCTCCTTCGCGGCGCAGCGCGGTGATCAGCTTGCCGAACTGCCGCGGGCTCAGCCCGGTGAACGGGGCTATCCAGGAAGACTCCGACGCCGTAATCACACCAGACACCGCAAGATTTTTTCACGGGCGGCAGTGCTGGCCTACGGATAGTCAGGACGGCTATGGCTGCGGTTCCATAGCCTTGAGCAGGCACTCGCGGTCGTCGGCGCTGATCAGTCCGTCCGGAAGAGAGTCGTCCTCCGACAACGCGCGTAGGGCAGAAGCATGTGCGGCAAAGGCGGCCCTGCACCACTCGCGTTCCGGGTGATCGCAGTCCTTCCCGAACAGCAACACCTGGCGTTCATCGTCGGTGTCGACGGGCGAAGACAGCTCCGCGGCGACGACCAAGAGGTCAACCAGGCCGGGCCGCACCGCGATGTCAGGGACGGCTGCCAGGCGAATCAGGAAGGGCAGGACAGCCGGCATCACGGCACTCACGTGGAAGACACTGTTCATCAAGACATTGCCCAGCACAGGCAGGGCCTCGGGGCCGGCTACCTCATCCAAGAGGCCGCGGAGCAGGACCGGGACCCCCACAGGGCACCCAGGAATCTGTGACCAGTCGACATCGGCGCAGCCCAGCAGCGCGGGGTGGTCGCATGCAGCTCGCTCTATCTGCGGATACTCGCGGAGGAACCGAGCGACGGCAGCCTCTTTGACCGCCGCATCCATCACACACATCTCTCTGCCCCTGCTCCCAATACATCGCCCGAACGGCGTCCGCAGGACGGAACTCTTCCCGGGGCGGGCGTCGAACGCAAGCGCCAAGGCCGGTAGCCGACCCCTCCCGCCCTGGGGGAGTGGCGTACCAGCCCGGCACGAATTCCGGGACAGGTCTTAGCCGGCGGGCCCCCGGCCGTAACAGGAGTACTCCTACTCATGCCAAGCACAGTCCCGGCCCCGGAGACTCATGCCATGCCTCTCACCCCACACCTCGGAACACGCCTCAGATGTTCAGCCGCAGCAGTGGCCCTCATGGCGCTCGCCGTGACCGCGTGCGGCACCGAACACGCCGGGCAGCAGCAGGCCCAATCAGCCGTTCTGCAGCCGTCGTTCGCTCCCCGGCCGAAGTGCGCCCAGCCCACCGAGGCGCCCTCGAAGCGGACGTCCGCTCCCACGCCCACCGCGACCTCCGCGAACGGAGCACCGCACGAGGGAAACAGCGACGACCGGCCGCCCAACTACGGCGACAACCACGCCTACCGCATGGCGGGCGAGCTCAGCCCCGACAAGCGCGCCGAGGGCGAGGCGTCGGCGAAGCGCATCCGGTACGAGTTGGAGAAGGCCCGGAAGGAGGGCGACGTCAGCGAGAAGCGGATCACGGCGGCACTGGCACACCTCGGCTGCGGGAAGGAGCACGGCGTCTACATCTGGGACGGGCTCTATAGCGTTCACACAGGGGACGTGTGCGTGTCCGGCCGCCTGACGGCGAAGGAACTGACCATCCAGGTGCACGGCGCCTACGCCGAACCGCAGCCGGGAACGGGGCCGTGCGTGGAGAACCGGGGAGGCCACTGACCGACCCGGGCCCCCGCTGACCGGCGCGGGTGTCACTCAGCTCGGGGCCGCCGTAAAGCAGTGCCGTTCGCCCGCCCGGACCAGGCAGGCCCTGACCTGGAGCAGCGCGGCACCGGATGCTGCCGCCATGGGCGTGGAGACCGAGCCCGTCGCATCGAACCGGTCTTTGACGGCGACCCGTTGAGCCGGGACAGCCGGCACCAGGACCTCCACCAGGTCCCCCTCTTTGCCCCGGTCGATACGGGCCCAGACCGTTTCACACACGGCGGAGTGGCGTACCTTCACCACGGTCCCGTCAAGCCGCTGTTCGCCGAGGGTGGTGGGCGGTTCGGCGAAGTTGGAGCACTCCAGGTCCTCGGCGTCCTTGCCGGTACAGCTAGTACCGTGACAGCCGGGGCCTTGCACCGTGGCCCGGACATCGACAGCGGGAAGCGGGTCCGGGGACGGCCCCGGGCGCAACAGGACCGCCAGCGTCGCGGCGGTGGCGACGACGACAAGGATCGCGGCGCCGAGGACCCAGGGGCGCGGTCGGCGGGCGGGCGCGGCGGCCACCTCGTCGTACGCCGGGCTCTGCCGTCCCTCTCCCGCCCGGCCGCTCCACACCGTCTCGGCCAGCTCCCACTGGGCGAGCGGGCGCCGGGGATCGGCCCCGGCCAGCGCGCACAGCTGCTCGACCGCCTGCCGGGGCGGCAGCGTGCGCCCGTTGAGATACCGCTCCCAGGACGACTTGCTGTACGGCGTCTTGGCGGCGAGGGCGGCGAGACTCAGCCCCGTACCGGCACGCAGCTCCCGCAGGGTCCGGCACAGTCCCGCCCACTCGGGCAGCATGTCCCGCCCGGTCACTTCCGCAGCACCTTCCAGGTGTCCGGCCCGGCAATTCCGTCCACCGCGATCTTCGCCGCCTCCTGGAGCCGCCGCACCGCGCGGTCCGTGTTGTTCCCGAAGGCACCGTCGACGCTGCCGGCCGAAAAGGCACGGTGCTCCAGGAGGCACTGGGCCTCCACCACCGACCAGCCGGAGGCATCACGCTGGAGCTGCTCGGACCGGGTACGGCTGTACCCGGCGTACAGCAGCCCGTCCTCCGTGTCCCGCGCTACCTGACACTCGTACGTCGTGCCGGCCTTGTAGGTGAAGACACCGAGGCTCGGGTGGACGGGGCCGGGGAGCGGGGTTCTCTCGGCATTGCCCCCAGCCTTCGTGGCACCCTCCCAGGGGGCGACGAGCAGGAGTCCGAGCAGCATCACGAGGGCCGTGGTGACACTGGACAGCAGCATCGCGAGCCAGGGCACGGGCAGACGGGACACCGGGGCGCTCTCCCCTTCGGACGGTCCGTCGGGGGCCGGCGCCGCGGCAGCCAGTTCCCGCAGCTCCAGCAGCGGAGCGGCCTCCGTGTCACAGACCCGGGCAAGCCCTTCGACGGCCTCCTCGGGAGGCAGCACCCGGCCGTTCAGATACCGGTCCCAGGAGGACTTGCCGAATCCGGTCCTGGCCGCGAGCGCCGCGATGCTCAGCCCCTTGCGGTCCTTGTGCTCACGCAGCAGCACGACCAGCTGCCGCAGGTGCGGATCGAGCGATTCCGAAAGGCCCTTCCACCGCGCCATAGTCCCCCCATAACTGTCTTCGGCTGCGCCGGGCGTCAGCATGCCAGAACACCGGCACCGATGCGCACCCGTCCCGTTCCTACCCCACCCGGGTCCGTATCGCCGCAGGCAGCGGCCGTCCCGTCCCGTGATCGCCCCACCGTCCGGAAGGCTCTGGCGCCCGGCACGCGCGGCATCGGATGCTCTGTCCGGCACGGAGGACGGGGGCGTCGGCTCCGTCGTGCCGCGGCCGGACCGGAGCCGTCGGGGGAATTCCGGTCCGGCCTGCGCCCCGACCCCCGCCCGTACATGACCGAACGTCCAGGAACCGACCGAACCTCCAGGAGAGGAACGATGAACGATCCGAACGTGCTCGCGGCCCAGAAGTGGGTGAACGCGACCTATGGCGGCGTGAACGGGTACCTCGACTGCGACGAGGACGGCAGCACCGGCTGGGGCACCGTACTCAGCCTCACCCAAGCCCTCCAGCACGAGCTCGGGATCTCGCCCCTCGTGCAGAACTTCGGCCCCGGCACGTACGCCAAGGTGCGGTCCCGCAATCTCCGGCCCGGATCCGAGACGAACAGGAACATCGTCCGGATCTACAACTACGCCCTGTGGTGCAAGGGTTACTACGGCTCGGCGACCCCCGAAACCTGGGACTCCACCGCCCAGAGCTCGCTCATGGACCTGTGGGCCGGCATGGGCTGCCCGCCCGAGATCCCGATCAGCGCCGACATGTGGCCGCGCGTGACCAAGGCACTACTGCGCATGGACCAGTTCCGCCTGGTGCCCGGCGGTGACACCCTGGTCCAGGGCATCCAACGCCAACTCAACTCTCGTTACGTACTCGGAATCAGCATCCCCGCCATGAGCCTGGTGCCCTGCGACGGCGTGTACTCGCGCGATGTCCAGCAGGGCCTGATGATGGCCATCCAGTATGAGATCGGCATCGCTCCGGCGGGCATTACCGGATACTTCGGCGAGGGGACCATCGCCGGCCTGTTGAACCACAACGTCGAGCCCGATGACCTGGACACGCCACTGGGCTACCTCTTCAAGGCCGCCTGCCTGTTCAACTCGCCGACGTACGACGAGGACTACGGTGAATACCCCTACGACTTCTCCTTCACCGCGACCGAACACGGCGAATGGCTCCGCGCCTTCAAGCGCTTCTCCCTGCTGGGGCCGGTCAACGCCACGGGTACCTACCGGACCTGGGCGCAGTTGCTGATTTCCTCCGGTGATCCGACCCGGCCCGCCGCCGGATGCGACGGCATCACCACGATCACCCCGCAGCGCGGTCAGGCTCTGTACAACGCCGGATACCGCCTCGTCGGCCGCTACCTGGACGAGAAACCGCAGGAGGGCGACAATGGCTGGCTCGACAAGGTCATCAAGCCGGGCGAACTCCAGACGATCTTCGACGCGGGACTGCGCGTGTTCCCGATCTCCCAGTACTACGGCGGCGCAGCAAGCGAGTTCACGTACGCGCGAGGTGAACTGGACGGCTGGAACGCGTACCAGAAGGCCCGGAGCTTCGGATTCAACCGGGGCACGTGCATCTACTTCGCGGTCGACTACGACGCCATCGGCACCGAGATCAACCAGTACATCATCCCGTACTTCAAGGGGGTCCGCTCGAAGCTTTCCCAGTACGGCAACTACTACCAGTTCGGCGTGTACGGCTCGCGGAACGTGTGCGAGCAGGTGTCCCGCAACACCGGTGCCCGCTGGTCTTTCGTCAGCGGCATGTCCTGGGGCTTCTCCGGAAACCTCGGCTACCCGCTGCCGCGCAACTGGTCCATCAACCAGATCCGCGAGTTCGACTTCGACGGGGACGGGGTGCGGGATCTCGACCACGACGTCTGGCGTGGGTCGACTGACCCCGGATCCGGTTCGGTCAACTCCCCGGCACCGGAACTCGACACGTTCGCCGCCCGTCTGAGGCAACTCGAAGCCGCGGCTGATACCTACGGGAACGAGGAGGGAATCAGCCGCAATCAGCTGGTCACCCAGTTCCTCCGGCACGGGGAGTACGACGGTGTGGTGTGGGATGCCCTGCTGCGTCCGATCGACGACGTCTGGATCTCGTACGTGAAGGGCAAGGGCATCTCCGACAAGGACATCCTGGAGTTCACCGACCCGGTCTCCCAGCAGCCGATCGCCACCCAACACCTCATGGCCTCCACCGAGGGCTTCCTCCGCCGCCCTGTCTCCATCGACAGCCCGAACCTCGCCGACATGGCAGGCTGGGGCGGCGACCTGCTGACCTTCTACATCGAGTGGCGCAAGAACCGGGACGCCTACCCGACCGGTCTGGCGTTCTGCCAGGACCGGCTGGGCCGCACCGACGTGGACTCCACCTTCGGCTACAGCGACTTCATCGAGGACGCCGACGCGTTCAACCTGAGCCGCCGCCTGCAGTCCGGGCAGCGGATGTCGGAGGCCGTCTCCGAGTACTACACACAGGTGTCGACCGGTGGGATCAACGCGGAGGAGCGCTGGCGCAACTTCTACGCGAACCGGTTTGGCGCCGACTACGTACGGGTCGAGGATCTGGCCAGGCGGGCGCTGACCGGTGACCAGACGTGGCAGTACGGCGTGAACATCATCGCCATGGAGAAGGAAGGGCTCGATATCGAGCAGTACCCCACGGCGATCCCCGCATCCGAACTGAACTCCTTCCTGCTCGGCTTCCGCTGGGCGCTCACCGACCGCGTCGACGCCGAAGGAGGCGCATCGTGACCATCGACCGCCGCACACTCCTGGTGGCCACGGGAGCGGCCACCGCTTTGCTGGCCCTGCCGCAGCAACCCGCCACCGCCGCGCCCCGCACCACACCAGCCGCACCCGCCCGTGCGAGGCTCTGGGACGCGGGCCGCAGTGACAACGGCTGGATCATTGACCCGGACGCCGTCGAGTCGTACCGCATCGAGGGCTCCCCGGCCACCGTTCGTCTGCACGCGGACGCGGCCGCCGTCCTGCTGCATGTGGCGCGGCGCTGGCACTACGAGGTCATGCCGCTCCACGCCGCCTCGGACGTCCTGGGCCACGCCACCGACCGCGCCGTGCGGACCGCCTACGCGTCGAACCGCCTCTCCGGGACCGCGCTGGTCCTCCCCGGCGCGGGCGACGGCCTGTGGCCGCACCAGACGGCGATCGTGCGCGACATCCTCGCGGACTGCGACGGCACCGTGCGCTGGGGCCTCGATCTGTCACCGGCCACCGCGGACCACTTCCAGATCGACGTGAAGCCGGACTCCCGCACCCTCGGGCGCCTCACCGCGGCGTTCGGCGGCGGTCCGGCCCGCCACGACGCTCCGCACCCCGGGGCACCGGACGACCCGGCCACCCCGGAACGGCGGAAACGGGCGCGTCGGCTGGCGCAGGCCCAGCGAGGGAACGGCTGACCCACCCCCTGAACCACTTCACCCACCGAAGCACGTGACAGAGGAGAAACAGCATGGCAAGGACCCGGATGACCCGCACGAAAGCGGCCTTCATCTCCGGCACGATGGTGCTGGCCGGCATGGGCGGCACCCTCCTGACCGCCACACCCGCCGCCGCCATTGGCTGGTGCAACTCGACGACCGCCGTCCGCCTGAACTTCGGCGAGTGGCTGGGTGAGGCGCAGATTCCCGTGTACCGCACCAGCAACAGCGTCACCAGGACGTGCCAGATGAGCAAGGGCTCCAACAGCTCCGCCGTGGGCGCGCTCCAGCGCACTCTGAACAAGTGCTACCGCGAGAACCTCAGCGTGGACAACGACTTCGGCGAGAACACCCGCCTGGCCCTGATCCGGGCGCAGAACAGGTCGGGCGTCACGGGTGACGGCGTCTACGGCCCGAACACCCGCGACGCGCTCATCCACTACTTCAAGCCCGTCACCCCTGGCTACGACGACTGCAGTCAGATCTGACGGATCATCCGGGTGGATCCTCCTCCATCTCACCGAGGAGACCCCCACTACGGCCACCTGGACATCCTGCGCGAGATGCTCGACGGCACGACCGGCGACCAAGGGTCTGCCGATCATTAACCTGTCGTCTTGATCTTGCTGTTGGGGCTGCTGCTTTGGGCGGCCACTCTGGCTCGAAGGGCTGCCAGGGCGGTCGGTGGGGTGATGCCCTGCGCTTCAAGCAGTTGCCTGATCTTCAGCAGGGTGCGGTGCATTGCCGTGCGGCTGCTGTTGAACAGCACAGCAAGAGGTTCTGCGGCCAGATTGACGCGCAGATGCAGCACGGTAGCCAGGACCTGGTCGGCGAAGGTGAGCCGGGGTGGGCGTCCGCGGCGGGTGTCGCCCTTTGTGGCCAGGGCGCGAACGAGGTGCTGCAGTTGGTGCGGAGCCAGGCCGGTCAGTGCGGGGTCGGCCAGCAGCGCCGGATGCGA
Source organism: Streptomyces sp. NPDC045968 (assembly GCF_056430475.1). Lineage (NCBI taxonomy): Bacteria > Bacillati > Actinomycetota > Actinomycetes > Kitasatosporales > Streptomycetaceae > Streptomyces > Streptomyces sp. NPDC045968. Next base: position 425,671 of record NZ_JBWKLF010000005.1, read on the forward strand.
CTGAGATGTCGGTGGCCGGCCGCTGCGGGCTGCCGGGATGGTCGGGCTCGGCTGGGGGTGCAGGACATAGTTCCACTCACCGTGGAAGGTGTGCCGGGTCAGGGCAGGGCTGCCATTTCCGCGTCGCCGACACCGATGCCGGTGGGGTAGGCGTTGGTGTCCAGCTCGGCCTTCACCCGCAGTCCGGTGCGGGTGGTGGTCGCGGCGATCGATTCGAGGATGACTTCGTGGCTGGTCAGGGGGCGTCCGCGCCAGTTCATCGTGATGTGGGAGAAGAGGCGGTGCTCGATCTTGTTCCGCTTCGACGTGCCCGGCGGTAGGTGGCAGACCGTGATGACCAGCCCGGTTTCCGCGGCCAGGCGGGCAAGGTCTAAAGACCGTGGCCAGCGGATCTACGAAGCGATTACTGGCGCGGCATCAGAGTCGGTGTACTCGAGCGGCGGTCTCGTCCGCACAGCGACCGCCAAGCGGGTGGGTGAGTCGCTCAGTTGTGCCTGGCCGTCTGCAGACACCGGCCCGGCCAAGACAGCCCCCGACTTTTCGGTGGCCGACACGAACTGAGCGGCCGTCGTCGCCGGCGGCGCAGCAGAGATCTGAGGACGCTCTGGCACATTGCGTACCCGTCCGATCTTCGGCAGTGGATCGCGCGTCCGCTGTCAAAGCCTTGCGAGTGATGCTGACGGACCGGCTCCATCGGGTGGCCACCGGCCTGGTCAGTGTCAACCAGACCAGCCTCCCGCTGTGCCGCAGAGAGCAGGACAAGAACGGGTAGTTCTGACTCCTCCTACATCGCGGCCCGCGCGGGGGACCGGCATCAGGCCCTCTCGATGGACGCAGAGATCGCCGACCGGCTCCACGCCCGGAAGGCGACCCGATGACGGGACAGCTCTATCAGTGACACACTCCTGCCTTGATCACAGGGGCGCATGTCCTCCGTGACCTGGGAGGGTACGACTGTGCGAAGAACGAACTGGGCCGCCGTAGCGATAACGGTCATCGCGCTCGGAGCCGCGGGCTGCGGCACGAGCGACGCCGACGCCGGGGCGGCAGCCGCCCCGGCGTCGCCCCGACCCAAGGGCACCGGGCCGCTCACGAGGGAGGTTGTGCGCGCGGACCTCGACACCTCGGCCGCGGACGCGGGCGCTCCGGCGAACGACCCGGCATACACCCGTACCAGGAAGGCTTCGGACGGATTGGTGGGCTCGTGCAGCGTCGGTTTCAAGGGCTTCGGCACCGAGACCACCGCGGTCGACGTAGCCCGCTATGAGGCGGTGGTGGGCGAGCTCCACGAGCGCGACTGGCGGCAGCGCGGCGAGCGGGAGGAGAGCAAGGGCAAGGACGGAGTGATCTCCGAAGTCCGGGTCATCCTCAAGCAGCGCGGCTGGACCCTGGTCACGGAGTACCAACGGACGTGGACGAAGCTCCCAGACGGAGTGGTCACCCTGGTGGCATTCGAGGACAAGTGCATGAAGAAGTTCGCCGCCGAAACAGGTCCGGTCGGCTGACTGCCCACCTAGCTCGCCGTACTGCTGGTCGATCGCGATGAGGCCCCCTTCGCCGGAAGTTCACTCCTAGCGGTGACCTGGGGCCAAGGAAGCTGCCGCAACAATGTTGCGTTGGCTACAACAGCTCTGTGACTGCCGAGGCAGCAGGGTCAGCGCGGCTTGTTCTGGCCCGGAATGTGGTGCACCTCGACCCGGCAGCGGTCGTGTGTTCAAGGGGATGCAGGAAGGCTGGGCTCGTCAACCGGCGGCTCGCTTCCTGAAGACGAAGACGATCGATCCGCGACTGCGTCCCGCGTCCGGCACAGCCAGCCGAGGATCTCGTCGACATCGGTGGTGGTCTGCTCGTTGATGCCGCGACCTCAGCTTCCCGGCCCTGAGATGGAACGGCCCCTCCCGGCCCATGGACGACGAGGCCCGCTGGGCCACAGCCCGCCGACTCCTGCACGACGACACCATCCGGACCGAGGACCGCCTCGCCGGCCTGCTGTTTCTCCTTTATGCCCAGTGGCCCGCAGCGATCTCCCGTCTTACCATCGACGACATCGAGCAGGCTGATGGAGCGATCCGCATCCGACTCGGCGATGTCCCGGTGGAACTGCCGGAACTGGTCGCCGAGTTGGCCGTTCGGCAGGTCTCGGTTCGAGGCAGTCACGCCGTCCTCGGACGCACGGATTCGCCCTGGCTGTTCCCCGGCGGCCAGTCCGGCCGACCCATCAGCGTCTGGGCCATGGGCGAACGCCTCCGCAAACTCGGCATCCGACTCGCCGAGACCCGCTCGACCGCCTGTTCCAGCTCGCCACCGAACTGCCCGCCGCGGTCCTCGCCCGAACTCTCGGCATCGACATCACCGTCGCCGTCAAATGGCAGCGAGCCGTAGCTGACGACTGGGGAACCTACGCGGCAAACGTCAGCCGACGGCTCACGCACCAGGACTGACAACGACAGAAAGGACATACAAGATGGGCGTTTACGTGTCGGTCAGAGGATGGCTGGAGTGCGATAACACGCAACTCACCACCGTCCAGGAGATCATCTCGTCCCACGCGGACGATCACTACTCCGGGGGATGGAGCACACCGCGACAGCAGGTCAACTGGACCAGCTACATCTTCTACGGCGCCGACATTCGCGCATCAGCCCTGGACTGGTTCACGGACCAGCTCCAAGAGATCGCCCGGATCCCGGCCTCCGACGACGACGGAGACCTCATCCGGGGCCTGTTCCTTGCCAGCCACGAAGTCGATGGGACGACTGAGTGGCAGGTACGCGAAGGCCAGCTCGTCATCTCGCCCGCCGACACCAGACACCAGTACCTCGACGAATAGACCCACCCATTCCGAGGGTTCCAATACGCGCCTGCACGGCCTACTAGGCTATCCGGGCTCGGCGAGAGTGGTGCACCACCGGGCCTCAGTCAGGCGGTGCTCGGCTGACCAGTAGCAGGTCTTCATGCTGGCGGCGCTGAGCTGCCGGAAGCTGAGGGTGCCGTCGGCGTCGCGGAGCCGGACGGCGATGTTCGTCGACGCGTGCCAGGGCGCCCACGCCTGCGGGTACTCCCACCAGCGGTCGCCGGGGGGACGAAGATGGCGTTGTCGTTGGAGCTGCCCGGCCGCGGGACGGTGATGTGGCCGTCCATCTCCAGCAGTCCCGACAGTCGGGCGAGCTGGCCGGGCAGTCCGACGTCGGCCCGCCGTTCGTCCAGGCCGCCGGGGTCGACAACGGAATGCAGCCTGATCCGCCCGTCGCGCAGCCAGTACTGCGTGCCGTACTCCTGCGGGTCGCTGGGGACGAGACATCGGTCGCGCAGGTGAGCCCACTGGGCCGACGTGGCGTCCCCGGGGCGGGCGGCCTCGGCCAGCATCGTCAGCAAGGTGGTCTGGAAGGCGGTTGTCGTGATCGGCCTGTAGCGCGATGGCGAGGGCCGCCTCGGAGCCCGCGTCGCCCACCAGACGGCGGCCGGGCCAGCCGAACTTGGTGATGAGCCGGGGCAGGGCCTGGGTGTCCGCGAGGCCAGCGTGGTGGGCGACCTGGATGTCGTAAGGTCCGTACTCGACGGGGACGACCCGCCATGGCACACCGGTCCTGACCCGGAACCGTATGCCGTCGATCAGCCGCCGACGAGGCCAGACGGGTGGTCGCCCCGTCCTGGCATCCTTTGGCAATAACGGCTCCAGCACTGCTCACTGCTCGTACGTGAGATCTCCCCGACCCATGAGCCGTGATCATTCACAGCCCGAGATCCACTTTCGATACACGGCCTAGCGGGTTACAGGCCCAGGCAAAGGCGGTTCGGGCTGTGAAGAGATGCCTGGTGGTGCCCAGGATCGCGTCTCGGTGGCCTCGTTGAATCCGAGGCAGACGTAAGCCGGCGATGCATTTCCCAAATGGACTGGCAGGCTTAATGGGCGTGGCCTGCTTGACCTGCCAGGCCGCCGCCTGCACAGTCGGGATGCGGCATCGCGGCAGCGCCGCGTCCCTGTGCCGGCCGGTCCCTACTGCTTGGGTGGCGGACGGCCATGACACCCAGGAGAGACTGGTCCGATGGTCCTCGACCTGGTGGTGATCGGTACGGCTATCACCCTGGGGCCCTTGCACAACAGCGCCTTCATCCTGCTGCTTTCCTCGCGTCGCGGCGTCCGTCAGGGGCTGGCATTCCTCGTGTCGTGGCTGGCCAACCTGATCGCCGTGATTGCCGTCGTGGTGTTGCTGACCGGCGGTCAGCCCCCGGCCCGTCACAGCGCGCCCTCGACCGCCGCGATCGCCGCGAAACTCGCCATCGGTCTGGCGCTGGTGCTGTACGGCGCGCACCGGCGGCACCGCCCGCCTCGCCCGCACGGCCCACCGCACTGGGCTGCCCGGATCGACAACGCCTCCTGGGTTGCGGCAGCCAGTCTGGCGTGGCTACTGCAGCCCTGGGGACTGGTCGGCGCCGGTGCGGCGACGGCCCTTGAGGCGAACCTCTCCACCGCCGGCGACTGGATCGCGCTGACCGGCTACTGCCTGCTGGCCACACTCAGCCTCATCGTCATGGAGATGTACGCGGTCTGGGCACCTGCGGCCGCGGAAGCCCGGCTGAACGCCCTGCGGAGCTGGCTGGGCCAGCACCAGGAGCAGCTGATTGTCACGCTCTCCCTCCTCGCCGGCCTGTGGCTGACGGCTGCGAGCATCTACGAGCTGGTCGCCTGACGCAGGCGGCTCCAGCTGCGATCACCACATCGATCAACTCCCAGACTGCGTGCCCGCGGCCTCGGCGGCTTCGAGGGAGGCCAGCAGGGCCTGGACGGGGATACGGCCGTTGGTCACGAGTCGAGCACCGCTGCGCCGCATGGCCTGAGTGAAGGGGGCCCAGACGTTCTCGTACACGATGATCCTCGCCGAATTGCCCGGTTCCAGAGCGGTACCGGCTTCGTTGATGTCTTCCTCGTCCAGCAGTCCGGACGAAGCGCCCTCGAAGACGGAGAAATCGGTCCCGTCGCCGAGATCCCTCAGCTCTGTCGCGGCAACCGACCCGTCGCTGTCCCTCCGGACGAAGACGAGGTCAAGGATGCGGATGATGCCCTCGACGAGGTCGAGCAGGAGAGGGAAGCCCTCACCCGTCATCTTGTGTTGCCGGGGAACTCGACGACCAGGTAGTAGACAGGCCCCATCTCTTCCAGATCAGCAAGGTCTTCGCTCACGGCCACTCCTCACGAGCGGATCGAGGTCCGGGCCTGCCCCGGTCACTGACGGCAGGCGGTGGCGGCCGTCAGCACGGCGACGGGAAGCCCTCTGTGCCAGTCCAGCACCCCGCACGTACCTTCGCACTTCCTGGAGACGGGCCGTCCTCAGCTGGTCGGCTGCCCCGACGAAACATCAGCCGTCCGTGCGTGTCCTTCCTCCGGGTTCCCCGCCAGGAACTCCACCACGGCCACCGCGAGGAGCCAGACCAGTGCGATGCCGGTGATGACCAGCGCGGACGGGTAGCTCCACAAGATGGCCGCCAGCACTGCCAGACCGACCAGGACCCAGGTGATCCATGTGCGGTGGCGCCGGATGAACGGCCCGACCGGACCGGTGCGCATACCCGCCCGGTCGGCGGTGGCGCGGACGGAGCCGATGCCGGAGCGCCACGATTGCCGTACGAGCGTCGCCCATCGACCGTGCCCGCTCAGCCAGGCAGCCAGGGCGACAACGACGCCGAGCGTCACGGCCGCGCGGACCATGGTGCGCATGTAGCGCGTAAGCGTGTCGTAGACGGACGCGGCAGCAGGCTGAGAGACGGTCTCCGGCAGCGCGTTCAGGTACGCCACGCGGAAGAGGGTCAGGGCTCCGCCGAGCAGCAGCATGACGAAGGCCAAAGCGAGCGCGGCCACCACGAGAATGCGGCGACGGTGCACGGACAGCAGGACCCCGGCGGCAATGAGCAGCACGGAAAGGGCGGGCAGCCAGAACCCGGCCATCTGCAGGATCCGGAAGTACGTCTTGACCTTGCCGACGTCGTCGGCTTGCAGCACCGTGAAGTCGGTGTGCACGTCCGGGACCTTCGAGGCCGCGGTCAATCCGTCGTCGATGAGGCGCTGCTTGACCTGGTCGACGACTGGGCTGAGGTCGACGGTGACCGAGTCGTTGTTGATCTTCACTGCGCCGTCACCGCTACCCGTCAGGGCTTTGTCAACGGCTGCATGGATCCGACGGTTGGCATCGGTCCAGAAGTCCTCGAAGGTGTCGGAGGAGACGATCTCCTCCGACTTCTCGTGGACGAAGCTCCGGACGGCGCTCTCCAGTGAGCCGCCGAGTTTACCCAGGGCCTTCTCAGCGAGCGGCCGGTCAGCCGGCGCCACTCCCTCCAGCAGGGTCGGCAGATCGATGTGTTCCATCACCGCGTTGGTGACCCGGATCGCGGCGGCCGCCTGGATGTCGGGGTCGGAAGCGAGCGGGCCGACCGTGTCAACGTAACTGTCCCTGTCGCCGATCTCATCCCCTGTCCAGGCTGCGACAGCGGCCAGTGGGGCAAGAATGCAACCAATGACGATGAGCAACCCGGAGAAGAAGGACCGCCACCGGTGACGCGGAGCCCGAGCCTTCTTGTCGGCCTCCAAAGCGGTGATACGTGCCTGTAGCCGCTCCAGCTCGGAGCGTTCACCGGGGCTCGACGCGTCAGGTCGTTCACCGCCGGGACCCGCTGATCCGCCGTTCGGCATGGCTCGACCTTCTCGTGCTGTGGGTTAAAGGCCAGCAGAACCCCGCCCACGGCCACGCGCGAGCCCTCGGCGACCGTCAGAGTGAACGACACACGCAGCGCTCAGACCTACTCTCAAGCGGCAATGCTGGGGAAGGTCCAGGAGCCGTACCGGCTGGTCGAGGAACACGGCGCGAACGTGTCGTATCCGATGGTCAGGCGCTATGTTGCTGACCGGAAGCTGCAGATCGCGGTGGAGGCGGGCAAGGCGCCCATCGAGGCGCAGACCCACCCGCCCGGTACGACATCCTCGACGACGCGCCCCGCCTGGTGGTCGTCCTGGACCGGGCCGACACCACCCTGCGGCAGCTCGCCAGCTACTGGGAGAACTTCCGGCAGAAGGACCCGAAGAAGTCCCCGGCCATCACCGCGCTCGAGGACGTCCTGCACGCGGGACACCGCTCCCGCATCTACGCCCTCTACAACGGCCGGGTCGTCGGCGGCCTCGCCCCGGCCACCCGCGAACAGTTCGCCACCCTCGTCCTCTCGCGGTTCAGTGAGGGCATCTGGCGGCAGCTCGCCCCGATAGCCGGCCCCGCCCCCAAGAGCAGCGCGCACCCGGGCCGCGCCCACGTCGTGAAGGAGGGCACCGCCCACCCGACGCAGGTCCTGTTGATGACCGACGCCGAAGCCGCCGACTGGCTCGCCGCCACGGCGGCCGAAGAGGACTCACCCGGCCGGATCCGGACACACCATGGGCCCCGGGGGATCAGCCACGACGCCCACGGGGCCCGGTATGAGTTCGCGCTGTGCAACGACGGAGCGGGCCCGGCGTCACGCGCTCTGCGACCGCTGGCAACGCTGCCGGATCAGATCAGGGGAGGGGAACAGCGTGGCGATCGCCTCGAACGAGTCGTTCTCCGGCTGGACCAAGACCTCCACCTTCACCGACCCCCGCCTCTGCGCGGCCATCGTCGACCGCCTCACTTTCGGCGGCAACATCATCGAGACCGGCACTGACTCCTACCGACTCGTCACCACCCGCGCCCGCGCCGAACAACGGGCCTCAGCCGGCTGACCGCGGCCATACCCCTGTGGTGGCCGTGATCGCGCCCCACCGACTCACCGGATGGCATACCCGTCCCACAGGGGGCCGCCAGACTTGTCCAGCACCTCTGCCACGACCTCGGCGAAGACCTTCGCGTCCCCGGCGATCGCCTGCGCGGCAGCTTCGGACAACGCGCGGTGGACCCCGGGGTCGGCCGCAGCCAGCCGCCGCGACAACCACTTGCCGCCGCCGAGCCAGTGCCCGCTGACCAGCAGGACCAGCTCCGAGGCACACTGCAACATGCGCGAGACCAAGTACACCCGCTCCGCAGGGTCCGCGCAGCCACACAGGTCATCGAGCAAGTCCGTCAGGACGTACCGCTGGTAGTCACGCTCACGGTCCGAGAGCAGGGGCGGGCCCGCAGCCCAACGCCTTCGCGCCTCGTCCTGGAGCGAAGCGCCCAGCCCATCCGTGTCTACCAGGAGCATGCCGTCAGCACACATGGCGAGCAGCGGCGAACGCCGGTTCGCGGTCTCCTGGTCGGCGAAACTGTGCCAGGCGGCCTCTGTTTGCACGAACAGCTCCACCGGCCAGCCCCGATATATCAGGTTCTCCCGAATGGGGGCGGGCGGTCCGTCCAAGAGGACCACGATGTCCAGATCAGACGTGGGCGTCCGGCGGTCGGTCAGCACGCTGCCGGCGAGGAAGGCCGCCCGGGCAGCGGGAAATCGGTCCCGCACCAGTTCGCGGGCGGTGAGCACGGGGTCATCCATGATCGCAGCGTACGTGCCGACATCGGACCCGTAAGAGAGCGGGTCCACCGCACCACAGCGAGTGCTCCTATCTCATCGACATTCATCCGCTCTACGGATACCGAGCGATGCCGAAACCCACCGACAAGTGCTCTCGCTTCTAACCTACGCAGCCAGTCGCACGACGACGCCGTGAAGGTGATGATCCGCAGGTGTCGAGCCCCTGGAGCTTTTCCCCGGAGTTGACGCGCCCTGACGCTGCCGCTGTCTGAACGCTTTGTGCCCAGGACTATGGATGGGCGATCCCGCCGACATTCAGCCGCGCCTGAGTGACGCACGCAACAGTCGCATCTCCGCCTGCAAGTACTGCGCGCGTAGAGCCATCAGACCGGAACGAGCGGCCCAGCAGATGACCGAGCGCGGGCAAGACCGCTGGAGCGCTGTACGGATGCCTGGCAACAGTGGCGTTGCGAGTGCCTGACCTGTGGAGCGGACGACATCACACCGGCCTACGTGAATGCGGTACTCGGCAGTCAAGGCGGGTGCAAGACTGCGGGGGTCGGGTCAGGGTGGCTGAGGCACAAGCCGGGCGAGGCCCGCGCGGTTGCGGAGGCAGCGATGCGGGCGGCGGCGCCGGTGAAGGCGCATACCGCGGACCTGGTGAACGTGGCGCCGGAGGAGCTGGTCCGGCAGAAGGAGCGGCTGGAGCTGCCGGCGTTTTCCACCCTGGACCGGATGGCTGCCCGTATCCGCTCAGAGGTGGAAGCCTCGCAGTGCGAGGCGATCGTCGCGCGCATGAGCGACGCGGCGCGGCAGCGGGTCGCAGGCATGCTGGAGGTCGTCGAGGGCGAGTACCAGAGCCTGTGCGCGTGGATCAAGCAGCCCGCCCGGCGGGCGACATGGTCACGGTTTAGGGCGCATGCGGAGCGGATGGAGAGAGTGGACGGGCTGGGGGATGCCGTCTACTGGGTGGGGAAGACACCGTCGGCGAAGGTGGCCGCGCTGGCAGAGCAGGCGAAGGTGCTGTCGGTGGGCGAGATGAAGGACATTGCCGAGCCCAGCCACACCGCGATGACCGTGTGCCTGCTGGCGCAGGTGCAGGCGGCGGTGCGGGACGAGACCGTGGTCATGCTCTCCAAGCGCATGTCCCGACACCTCAAGCGGGCCCAGGAAGAGCTGCTGGAGATCGAGTAGCGGCAGAAGGAGACCACCGAGCAGCTCCTGGCCACCTTCCGGGACGTGCTGACCGCCCTTCGCGGCAGCGGCGAGACCGCCCTCGGTGGGTGGGAGGGGGAGGCGTCGCTGGATGACCTGCTGGCGTTGAAGAACGCCCGGGCTGCGATCGAGACGGCGGGCGGGTTCGAGGCCCAGCTGGCGGAGCTGGAGGCCCTGGACGCCTACCGGGGCGGCAACTACACGGCGCTGGTTGAGCGCTTCTTCAAGCCGGACCGGCCGACCATGTTCAAGATCACCCACCGTCTGTCGTTCACCGCGACCTCGACCGACCGCAGCGTGCTGGAAGCGCTGGACCACGTCCTCGCTCACCAGCACCTCACCCGGCCCCTCGTGGCGGACACGCATCCGACCCGCAAGGACGAGAACGGGGAGTTGGTACGGCTGGACCTGTCGTTCGCGCCGAAGATGTGGCTGAACACTGTCTACTCCCGCGAGCAGCCGGGGATGATGGTCCGCCGCCATTTCGAGGCGATGGTGTTCGCCTGTCTCGTGGAGGAGCTGCGCTGCGGTGATGTCGCCGTGATCGGCGCCGAGGACTACGGTGACCGGACCCGCATGCTCCTGCCCTGGGAGCAGTGCGAGCCCAAGCTCGCCGGCTTCTGCGAGCAGGCCGGTATCCCGGCCAACGCGAGCGAGTTCACCGTTCGGCTGCGCGAGCGGCTTACCACGATCGCCGAAACCGTGGACGCCGGGTATCCGGACAACAAGGACCTCACCATCGAGCCGGTCACCGGCGTCCCCTCCCTCGCTGTACGCAGAGCAGGCGAGCGCACCGCCTCCGCGGAGAAGCTGGAACAAGATCATTCCGAGCGTCTTCCCGCTCGCAGCGTGCTGGAACATCTGGCGCGGGCGGCGCACCGGACGGACTGGTGGAAACGGCCCGGCCCACGCTCGGGCAGCGAGCCGAAGCTGAAGGAACCCCTGCCGCGCTACGTGACCACCGCGTTCGTCTACGGATCCGGGCTTGGCCCCGCCCAGGCAGTACGCCACATGCGAGGCAGCGTGGCCGCGCATGAACTCGGCGCGATCGCGAAGCGCCACTTCACCATCCCGGTCCTCAACCGGTGCGGGGCCGACGTCGTCAACGCCCACGCCGGCCTGGACCTGACGGCGGCGTGGGGTGACGAATCGGTGGCGGCGGTGGACGGCACCATGATGGACACCGTCATCGACAACTTCCTCGCCGAGACCTCGATCCGCTACGGCGGGATCGCCCACCATCTCGTCTCCGACACCTACGTTGCGCTCTTCTCCCGGTTCATCCCCTGCGGGGTGTGGGAGGCCGTCTACCTCATCGACTCGCTCCTTGCGAACGAGTCGGAGGTCAAGCCGGACACCGTACACGCCGACACCCAGGACCAGTCCTTCCCGGTCTTCGGGCTCGCCCACCTGCTCGGCATCGACCTGCTGCCGCGGATCCGGAACTTCCAGGACCTCACCTTCCACCGCCCCGATCCCCAGGTGTGCTACCGGCATATCGACGCGCTGTTCTCCGCTGATCCGCGCACCTGCATCGACTGGCAGCTCATCGAGAGCGGCTGGAAGGACCTCATACAGGTCGGCCTGTCGGTACGCGAAGGCACCGTGTCCTCCGTCACCCTCCTGCGGCGCCTGAACAACCACTCCCGCAAGAACCAGGTCTACCGGGTCTTCCGCGAGGTCGGCCGCGCCATCCGGACGATCGTCCTACTCCGCTACCTGTCGGACCCGCAGCTGCGGGAGCAGATCACCAGGGCGACGAACAAGGCCGAGGCATACAACGGGTACACGAAATGGCTGCACTTCGGCGGAGGCGGCTACCTGCGCTCCCGCGATCCCGAACTCCAGGAGAAAGCCGTCAAGTTCCTCGACCTGATGGCCAACAGCATCATCTTCTCCACCACCGTCGACATGACCGACACACTGCGCCAAATGGCCGCCCAAGGCCGGGAGGTGAACCCCGACGACATCGCCGCGCTCAGCCCGCACCGTAGGGACAACGTGCTCCGCTTCGGCGACTACGACACCGCCACCCTCCACATACCGCCCGGCCCGTACGACAGCGCGTTTCGCCTTCCCGCGGATGGTCTCTGACAGGGGCAGCCGAGATTGGCGGCCAACCGGAATACAGCCGGAACAGGCAATCGCAGTAAATCCGGAGATATTAGCTCGGTGGGATCCGCAGGAGTGCGCTGTGCGTAAGGGCGGATCGGCCAGTGTGAGCCAGTCCTACCGGTTGGAGGGAACCGCCGGCCCCCGGGCGATCAGGACGTCGGCTTCGTGGTGCCAGCCGAGGGAGGAGTAGAGGCGCTGGCCTTCCTCACTGGCGATGAGAAGACCGGTACGGGCGCCCTGGGCCACGGCGGCCTCCGCTAGAGCGCTCATCATGGCGCGGCCCAGGCCGCGTCGGCGGTGCGCCGCGTCCGTCTCGATGCGATCGGCGATCGCATCGGCGCCGACCACGGCGATGGTGCCGCGCGCCGCCACCTCTCCGGAGGAGTAATGGAGGGAGACGACCGTGACTGGTCCCTCCGTGCGGACCTCACGCTCGTACGGCGCGGCGGGCGCGTGCTGCGGGTGCTCGGTCAGATCGGTCGTCATGAACCACTCGGACCGGTGGAGCAACTCCAGTCCGGCGGCGCCGACGACGGCTTCGACGGTGCCTGGGCACAGCGTAGGTACCGTGAGCCAGGTGGTCTGCCTCGCGGCGGCGACGGCCGCCGCCAGCCGTGCCAAGGACTCGGGCTCCTCGTCCGCACGGAGCGCGAACACCTCGACCTCGCGGCCGGGTTGGTCGCACTTGGACCGCAGGCCGTCCCCGGCGGACTCGACCGGCTCGGCCTCGGGCAGGGAGCGAGCCACGGTCCAGCCGTTCAGCCAACGTCGTATCAGCTCTGATTCGATCTTCGTCATCCGGCGATTAGAGCATGACCGCAACCGGTGGGCGGGTGAATAATCAGCCCCCGTCGTCCGCCGCCGCCAGGCGCCGCAGCCCCTCCATTTGCCGGTCGGTCCAAAAACCGGCATAGATGGCAGCGGGCAAGAGAAGCGTCCTCTGATGGGCCCCAACAACAGGCTCGGGGTCTGCTGTTGCGGCTGGTGCTATGCCCGGACGAACTTCCGCCCGTGCGGGCGCTGCGGGCGGGTCGACCAGATCGTCACCCGCCGCCAGGACGGGCCGATCTGCCGGCACTGCCACCGCACTGATCCGCTGGTCGTCACGGAGTGCGCGGGGTGCCACCGGATGCGGCGTCCCGGACACAGGTGCGAGGACGGGACAGCGCTGTGCTGCAATTGCGCGCCGAGGACCAAGAAGAAGTGCGTCGGCTGCGGCCGGGTGCGCAAGTCAACGCCCGGACCCCAGCGGGCCCGGTCTGCGGCGCCTGCTACGAGGGGCCGAAGCGCCAGTGCGGCGTGTGCGGTGAGGCCGAGCAGATTGCGGTGCGTACCACCGACGGGCAGTCGGGAATCTGCATCCGCTGCTACCGCGGCCTGAAGGGCGAGTGCAGCGTCTGCGGCCGGTGGCGTCACGGTGGGCAGGTCAGTCAGCGGAGCGGAGCCTTTCACTGCCGCTCCTGCTGGCCGCGGCCAGTCCGTACTTGCGGGATGTGCGGCCACGACCGGCGCACCAAGACCATCTGGCCTCTTGGACCCGTCTGCTCGGGCTGCTACCAGGCCCGGCGTGCGACGCCGGCGGCCTGCTCCTCATGTGGTGACCGGCGCATCATGATCGGCCGCACGCCGACGGCAGCGGACTATGCGCCACCTGCTGCGAAACCGATGACCTCGCCACACGCTGCGCCGGGTGCGGCCAGACCGGTGATCTCTTCGACGATGGCCAGTGCCCCCGCTGCGTCCTGGCCGAGCGGGTCCGTGATCTCCTCAGCGGAGACCACGATGCCGTCCCGGATCACCTGCAGGCGATGGCTGACGCCCTGGTCAGCGCTGGGCTGGCTGCGCCGCAGCCCTTCCGCCAAGGCACTCGCCCAGCTCGCCGGCCGGGCCGAGCCACTCACCCACGAACTGCTCGACGCCTTCCCCCAGAGCACCACCGCCCGACACGTCCGCTCCCTCCTGGTCGTCGCCAGCGTCCTGCCCGAACACAATGAACACCTCGCCCGACTGGAACGATGGGTGACCCACACACTCCCGGTGCTGCCCGGCCACCAGGCCCTAGTCATCCGGCCGTTCGCAGAGTGGCATGTGGTCCGCGCCGCCCGTCGCCGCGCGGCCCGAGACCGCTACTCGAACGGCGCCGCCTCCGGTGACATCAAGGACATCCAAGCCGCCATCAGGTTTCTGACCTGGCTCGACGAGCGCGAACAGCAATTGGGCTCCTTGAACCAGGAGGAATTCGACTACTGGTTCACCAGCTACCCGACCCAGCGAGTCGCGATTGGCTCCTTCATCCGCCGGACTGCAACCCGGCGTCTGACCAGCCCGCTCGAACTACCCAAGCGGGGACGTACATACGCGGTGAACTTTGAGACAGCCAACGAGTACGACCAGCAGCTACGACGCTGCCTCAGCGACACCACACTCTGCCCTGGAGCTCAGGTGTCGTCGAGGGCCACGTCAACCGCATCAAAATGATCAAGCGGCAGATGTACGGACGCGCCGGCTTCAAGCTGCTCCGGAAGCGTGTTCTTCTCGCCGGATGACGCCCCTCCATGTGCGGTAGGTTGCGGGTGACGAGAGAAGAGCGTCCATGGACTCCCGCATCCCGCGGCTGCGACGCAAGCTGGCACGCATCCCCTACGCATTCAACCGAAGCCATTCCTTCGGTGAGGAACGGCATGAATTCCGGCTCGGCCCATGCCTGCCTCAGGCCCGGATCGACACCTTCGAGACCGAGCACGACGTGGAGCTCCCCAAGCCCTATCGAGACTTTCTTACGAACCTGGGCAATAGCGGGGCCTCTCCGTACTACGGGCTGATTCCGTTGGAGAACTGCCAGCTCTTCACTATGAACCCCAAGGACGCCTCCGGGGCCCCGAGAGGGTTCACTCGGGCACACCGCCCCACACGCCACGGCGACCTGTTTCTGCACGTCATCGAACGCGGCTGCAGCGACCTCGTCCTCATTGGCATGACTGGCCCTCTCACCGGACGCATGCTCATCGGGAACGCGGACGGCTTCTGGGGCCCGAACGTCTCCTCAGCCCCAGACTTTCTCGCTTGGTATGAACGCTGGCTCGATCACGTGGCCGCCGGCCTCGACAACAGAGCCTTGGCAGTTACCTCGCCCTTGTTCCGGGACCACATGACACACCCGCACACCTTCCATCCGGCAAGAAAGAGCTGACTTACAGTCACCGTCCACAGAAGTTGGGCCAGAACCCGTTCTCATAAACAAGGCCAGACACCTGATACCGCACACCTCAAACAATGCCTCTTCACCAGTATGAGGAACATGCCGGGCCCGGGGAGTACCGGTCCTGGATGCCGGGAACGGCCTGTGCGCCGGCTCGGCCCGGTCGTGGTGCGGCGGATGGCGGTCGAGAGGACGGCCAGCAGTTCCTCGCAGAGCGCGTAGTCGATGTCCTGCGCGCGTGCGGCGCTGAGCACGCGGCGGTGGGTCAGGTCGAGGCCCGGATCGACGTAGACGGTCTGGTGGGCCGGTACGGGGCAGTGCCCCCGGCGAGGGAGTACCACAACGTCGGTGTCACGCTGATGGACGTGCACAGATCGCCGCCCGAGGGGTGGGCGAAGCTTTCTTCCTCTTCGAGTGAGGTGGACCCGCCTCACGCTGCTCGCCTCGTCCTGACAGGTACGGGCGCGGACGATGCGCCCCGTGGTCAGCCACCGCTGAGGCGTGGTCACGAGGCCGCCGTAGATGTGGACCTTGTCGGCATGGCGGGGCGGCGGGGTAGTCGGCTACAGGAGAGAGGCAGCGGAGTACCGGAAGATCCTTCCGGGGGAGAGCCAGTGAGGTTAGCCTGCGCGCATGGTTTTCAGACGTCTATGGGGCGACAAGGGCGAGATGCCGCTCGAGGTGGACACGGTGATCCTGTCCGATCCCGTTGAACCGGGAGGGATGCTCACCGGTGAGGTGGTGCTGCGCGCGCCCGATCGTGATGTGGAGGTGCAGTCGATCCACCTGGAGGGATTCGTCGATGCGTCGGGCGTCCGCAAGGACGACGGCGACGAGGGCAAGGGCCACTCGTTCACGTCCACCGCCGCGAGCGGCTGGTTCACCCTGAAGAAGGGTGACGAGCGGCGGTCGCCGTTCCGCCAGCGGCTCAGGTGGGAGACCCCGGTGTCCGAGGTGAACGGGCAGCAGTTCCACGGGGTGTCCCTGACCTTGCACACCAAGGTCGAGGCCGAGGGGATCAGTACCCGGACGGACGCCGACCCTGTGCGTGTTGCCGCGCGGCCCCTGCACACGGCCGTCTTCGACGCCTTCACTGCCGAGGGCTACGACTGCACGACCACGCGGATCGTCGACTCCACGATCCCGGACACGGAGTACTTCCTCTATCTGCGGCAGAGCTTCCTGCTCACCCGACGGAACGGCCATGAAGGGCCGCAGGAGTTGGAACTGACCTTCCACAGCAACTCCGTCGGCTGCGAGATCTACGTCCGCCGGGCCGCGATCCATCAGAGGCATTGGGACGACAAGCCGCCTGCCCTGCGCTATGTCGCCGCCTACCACGACGTCGGCCGGGTGGACTTCGCGGAGGTTGTCCGACGCTGGATCGACGAAGTCGCGGCCCTGGGCCAGGACAACAGCGACGCTGCGAACTGAGGGCGTGGCGCGACCAGGGCCGGCTCCGCTCCGTCGGCGGAGGGGGCGGAGCCGGTCCGGGCAGTCTGTGGGACACGTAGTTCGAGGATCACCGCAAACCGGACGAGGGCGATCCGCACCCTGTGTACATGGGCCTGCCGCTCCTGTGCGGTCATAGTGAGGCGCCGGTCTCGGTGGCTTCGCGAGCCACGAGCCCCTCGGCATTTACATGGGTACTCACCATGCAGGAGGGGGCCGGACGGGGGTTCGGCCCGGGGCACGACGCACTCGACTTGATAGGCAAGTGAATAGTTGCCTATCCCTTGGTCGTGGCCGACGACCTTTTCAAAGCCCTGGCCGACCCCACCCGTCGCACGATCCTCGACGAGCTCACGGAGAGGTCCGGACAGACACTGTTCGAGATCTGCTCCCGACTGAGCATGAAGCACCAGCTCGGCATCTCGCGTCGGGCCGCCTCCCAGCACCTCGCCGTGCTGGAGGCCGCCGGGCTCATAGAGACCAGGCGGGAGGGTCGCTACAAGTTCCACGACCTGAACACGGCCCCGCTGCGGCGGATCGCTGAACGATGGCTCCATCCCGACGCGCCCCGACCAGAGAAGAGCACCCCATGAAGATCCACCTGACCAGCGTCTTCGTCGACGACCAGGCCAAGGCCGAGCACTTCTACACGGAGATCCTCGGCTTCGTGAAGAAGCACGATGTCCCGCTGGGTGAGAAGGACCGGTGGCTGACCGTCGTCTCGCCCGACGAGCCCGCGGGCACCGAACTGCTCCTCGAGCCCGCGGGCCACCCGGCCGTCAAGACCTACCGCGACGCGCTGGTCGCGGACGGCATCCCTCTCGCCCAGTTCGCCGTCGACGACGTGAACGCGGAGTTCCGGCGCCTGCACGGCCTAGGCGTCCGCTTCACCCAGGAGCCGCTGGAGATGGGCCCTGTCACCACTGCCGTCTTCGACGACACCTGCGGCAACCTGATCCAGATCGCGACCGAGCCGCAGTAGGCCGTTGCCGTGCCGGGAGTGTCGGAGCCGCCGACGCGGCGGCGGCCCCAGGGCTCCGTGGGGCGGAAACGTATCTCAGCCCCTTGTGCCCAGCTACGCAGTGGGTCGTCGTACCCGACCGCTACGCGTACGACTCACAGATCCGCCGGACGGCGGTGCATCGAGCCGACTGCTGGCAGGCCACCCAGCAGGGCGGAGGCATTGAGGTGGAGACCGAGCAGGAGGCGGGCCGCGATGGCCCAGCCGGGCGCGCGGGGCTGCATCCAGTGCGGCACGGACCAGAGCCTGCGATAGCCCCGGGGCAGCACTCCCTGACAGTGGGCTGTACGGCCGATGTGAGCGTGCCCTGCCGTCCCCCGGGCCACAGAATCGGGGTGTGGATTTCCCTGTCGACGTCGCCCTGGCCCGCGCCGTCCCCACGCTGCCCGAAGGTAAGGGCTGGTGGTTCGAGTGAAGGCGTACGGCCACAGAACGGTGATGCGCCGCACCGAGGACACCGGGGTGCTGTACGCCCGGTCCGGACGCGTCGTCACCTCCCACTGGATGGATCTCGCGTCTGCCGGAATGGCACTGCCTGCCGGCACGGTGCTCGATGGTGTGATGTGACCTGTACGGGTGTCTCAGACCCAAGGTGTCTCAGGCGGTGCACCTCCGTAGACGAGACGCGTTCACCTCCGTTGGTTCGGGAAGCCGAGGAAGGCAATCGGGCCGTGCGGCCGTCGGTACGGCCCGGATAACCTGCGCGAATGAAGCGGATTCAGCGAGCGGCCGGCGCGGTCGTCGGCTCAGCGGTGGGCGACGCTCTGGGCGCTCCCTTCGAGTTTGGCCCCCAGGGAGCGTTCTCTGCGCGGTTTCCCGCGCCTGGTGCCGGGGGCGAGATGTGCGGAGGTGGTGGCTGGGACCCCGGCGAGGCCACTGACGACACGCAGATGGCCGTCTTGGTCGCGGAGTCGCTGCTGGAGCGGGGCGGGCTGGATCTGCCGGACATCTTCGCCCGCTTCCAGCGGTGGGCGGCATCAGAGCCGAAGGACATCGGCTTGCAGACCGAAGACGTCCTGACCAACGGCATGCCCTGGGACCTCGCCGCCGCGATCCACTTCCAGGTCAACCAACGAGCGGCGGGAAACGGCTCCTTGATGCGGGCGTCGACCTCCGCAGTCCACTTCGCGGCCGCCGGCCAAGAAGCCACCATGGAGGCGGCCCGCCGTATCGCTGCCCTCACCCACGGGGACCGCGCGGCCTGGGAAGGCACCGCGATCTTCCACGAGCTCATCCGTGTCACGTTCGAGGACATTGACCCCCTCGCCGCGCTTGCGGACGTCCTGGCTCTTGTCCACCCCGACCACCGCGGCCGCTACGCCACCGTCCTCGCGCCCGACTGGCACCCCGATCAGGCGACCGAGTTCAACGGTGCCGTCTGGCCCTGTCTGGGCTCAGCCGTCTGGGCCTTGCGCACCACCGCCAGCTTCGAAGACGCGATACGCGCGGCGATCGACCTCGGTGGTGACACGGACACCGTCGCCGCGGTGACCGGAGGCCTCGCGGGGGCGTACTACGGGCTGGATGCAATCCCCGCCCGCTGGACCCAACCGCTCCGTGTCCCTCTCCCAGGATTCGACGGACGGGTGCTGCACGCGCCAGATCTACTCAACCTTGCACACCGCCTCGGAGGCTGAACCGGGTGCTGTTCCGCACTCTCCACGAACTCCGGCCCTCAGCCGCAGTCACTTGACCAGTGGCTCCGCAAGGAGGACGACTCGATCTGCTTCGACATCGGATCCGAGCACCGGATGACCATGGGCACCCTCCGGGCGCATCAGCACCGGCTTACCCAACCGCCGCCCGATCTCCCGCAAGAAGCCGCAGAACAGTTCAAGTCGCTCCTGCCTCTGCAACTCGCGCAGATCAACGTCGAAATCGATCTCCTCGTCTGAGTAGAAGCGGAAGATCGCCAGCACATCAGCTTTCAGCCTACTGCCCGGCACCCGGCCTCAAGGCAGCCCTATTTTCCCTGATCAAGGGCATAGAAGCCCTCGCAGGAAGTAGAGGCGCGGCAGTCATTCCGGCGGCAGCATTCGAGGCGTCACGGGGAGGGAGGCCACGGAGCCGCCGCGGTGGAGGGCTTCGCGCAGGGTGGCATTCTCCGCTTCGAGTTCGGCGTTTCGCAGGCACAGAGCCTGGATGTGGTTGGCGTAGGCGGCGATGGTTGCGCGCGCCTCCCGTTGCTCGGCCGCGTGTCGCGAACGCAGCGTCCGGTCGGGCTTCTTGAGGCGTTCGATGTCCGCCGTCAGGGTGTCCGTCTGCGGGCGGGGCGAACGTCTTGGCGAACCGGTCCCACAACGTCTCACTCCGGCGATGAAAGAGGCCTCACCAGCGGTTGTGCACTTCCTCGGCCCAGCCGGTCAGGCCGTCCAGGGTGATCCACCGGCCGTCGTCCGTACGGGCGCGGCCGGTGAATGCGCCGAAGCACTGACGTGTGCGGTTGCCGAGCAGGCCGAGTTCCGTGCGGCCGGTCTTCACGTGGAAGGGATGGAAGTCCGCCTCGACGCGCGGTCCGGTGATCCGCCAGGGACGGAACCAGTCGGCGGGGTCGTACGACCAGTCGAGCTCCTCGTGGATCTTGTGGAGCCGGCCGTCGACGAACAGCCCGTTCTCCGTGGAGCCGGTGCCGTCCGTCCACTTCCCGCCGAGCTGGATCGCCCGGCCGGGGCCGGCACCCGCGCCCCAGTTCCAGGAGGTCCGGTACGGCCGCCTGCCGCGGCCGTGGTCGAGGACCGCGAACGAGTCGGCCGGGTCGAGGTCGAACTCGCCGGAGCCGCCAAGACGCAGGATCCCGCTCACCGGCCGCCCGAGGTCCTTGACGGTGTACTGGAACTGCTTCGCCGACCACGGCACCACTACACCGAGCGACTCGTGCCCCTCAGGAAGCGGGATCTCCAGGTCCATTCCGACGCCGATGGACGCCGCTTCCGCGCGGATCGTGGTGCCGTCGGACCGCTGCTCGATGACGATGTCCACCCCGGCACCGTGCACCGACGCGGTTCCCGAACCGCAGCGATCCGGCAGTACCACGCCACGGGCGAACGGCACCACGACGTCCATCGCGTACTCGACGCCGGTCTCCCGGTCCAGGACGTAGACGCCGTTCACGGCCGCGTAGTCCAGGGACGAGGCGTCCAGGCCCACGATGTGCCGGGGGGTGACGATCCCCCAGTACTCCCAGCGTTTGGTACGGCCCCAGCCGTGCAGGCCGGCACGGTGCAGGGGCCGCCGGGTCCAGCCGACGGCCGCGGGGTTCAGATGCCCATCCGGCAGACACAGATCACGGCGGCGGTGATCTCGGGGAGCACGTGCCGGGACCCGTCGCCGGCAGGGTGGTCGTTGCGAGAGCGGTTGTTCTCAGGCCGGTCGTTCTCAGGCACGTCGCTCACGGCAGGCGCATCCTTTCGGTCAGGGCCCTGATCTGCTCCTCGGGCAGATTGCGTACCTCCCGGTCGTAGGTCAGCAGGCCGTTGATTTCGTCCTCGACATCGGACAACTGGGTGTAGACGGTGGCGCTCAGTCCGCGCGCGATGGCGGGGATGATCTGCTCCTCGTGGAGCCGGGCGAGGGCGGCTCCGAACTCGTCCGCCGGTCCCTGCGCGGCCGACTGCGCGGCACGCGGAAGCGCCGGAAGTAGACGTGCAGGCTGCGCAGGTCACCGGCGCCCTGGTCGTGCCGGCCGCAGGCGTGGTCCACGCTCCGGGTCGTCTCGAACTGCGCCCGCCCCTCCGCGTCGGCGCGGCCGAACCAGCGGGCCGCGGCCGCGTAGGGCGAGACGTCCGGGCCCGCGACGCGTCGCCGAGGGAGGAGACGCGAAGCGAAACGGGCGGCGCACCCTCGGGCCCGGGCACGACGATCTCCTGGACCGCGATGTCCGGCCCTGGATCGGTCGTACGCCACCTCACGCTGCGCACGAGGCGCGACGACAGGCGTCCCTACGACATGTCGGGGATGGAGCGACCTCGTCCGAGATCGGGGTGGAAGGCACTCATCAGGTCCTCGTTCCTTCCCCTTATTGAGGGTGTAGGGAATCAATGTGACCACCTGGCGGGTGGTCAGCGTCGAACTCCGAACTGGTCACGTCGAGGTCGACGCAGGTCACCCTGGCGGACGCGGTGACTCGCGCGCTGTTGCGAGCGGTTGCGATCACCTCGCAGGCCGACGCGGCGAGGGCACGGGTCGTCTCCTTGCCGATCCCCGACGAGGCACCAGTCACCTACCGGCCCCCGGCGCGCACCGGCGCCGCTTGTCGGGGAGTAGCTGAGTGATGCCCTGGGCGTCGCAGTGCTCCAGCAGGGGAACGGTGACGCGTCGGGTGGTATCCAGGGCGCGGCTCGCCGTTCCCACGGTGAACGGCTGGTCGAGTTCGCTCAGCCGGCCGGCCGCCAGCCGAGGGGCGTCCGGCAGCAGGACCACGTGCTCCGCGAGCCGCAGTACCACTCCGTGGCGGACCGCCGCGGCGAGCTCTCGGCGGCCGAAGCCGAGTTCCGCGAGCCGTTGGGCGTGAGGGGCGGCGAAGGGCCGCCCGCCGAGCTCAGCGGTGAGCCGGCGCACCGCTTCCGCCATCCCGGCGGGCTGCGCCGCGGACCCGGAGGTCACGCGTCCGCGACTCATCCGCAAGGGCGGCGCGACCAGTGCCCGCACGAGGGAGACGGCAGGCAGTCCCAGACGGTGCCGGGCGGCCTCCGCCGGTATGCCCTCCTCCGTGGGATGTTCGGATCGGTAGACCTCGACCAGTTCGGCCAGGGAAGCGCGCAGGCCTGCCCAGTGGGCGGGGTCGGCAAGCCAGTCGTCCGCGACCGGCTCGGCGTGGACAGTCACCCCCATCGCGGTCAGCTCCCCGCGCCTTACGAGCAGTCGGCGCCGTAGCTCGCCGGCCTCGCCCTGGGTGTCGACGAGCTCTGCCGTCCGCCGTGCCGCGGCGCCACGGCGCCGCAGTTCCGGTGGCTGGGGGTCGAGCACCGTCAGGCCGGCCAGTACACGCCGCAGACCGGGGTCGCGCAGCACCACCCGGTCGCCGATGCGGAGCGGCAGCGGCTCCGGCAGGGTGAGCCGTACGAGGTCGGCGCCGAGCGGCCGTACGCGTACGGGCACGGCCGCCGAGCCGATGTGGGCGACGGCGGTACGGGGCAGCTCCGCGGCCGGTGATCCGCCGTGTACGCGCACGTCGCAGCGCAGGCTCGGGAGGAAGCTGCCGGGGGTGAGCAGCGCGTCGCCGCGGCCCGTCTCCTCCTTGCCGAGGCCTCGGAGGTTGACGGCGACACGGGCGGTGGCCAGGACCTGCCCGGTCTCCTCGCCGAGGGCCTGCAGCGCCCGGACGCGCACCGGACGTCCCGAGCGGGCGGTCACCAGGGCGTCGCCCGTGCGGATCCGCCCCGCACCGAGGGTGCCGGTGACCACCAGTCCGCTCCCCCGCACGCTGAAGGACCGGTCGATCCACAGCCGTACCGGGGCGCCGGCGTCCCCGTCCGGCAGGCGCGTCGCCAGTCGGACGAGAGCGGCGCGCAGGTGTGCCATGCCCGCGCCGGTGCGGGCGCTGACGGCCACGGCCTCGATGCCGCCGAGCGTGCTGGTCCGGATACGGTCGCGTGCCTGCGCCGTGGCCGGGCCGGGGTCGGCCAGATCGCAGCGGGTGATGGCCAGCAGTCCGTGCCGTACGCCAAGAGCGTCCACGGCGGCGAGGTGCTCGGCCGACTGTGGTTTCCAGCCCTCGTCGGCGGCGACGACGAACAGCACGGCGGGCACGGGGCCCACGCCCGCCAGCATGGTGGGAACGAACTTCTCGTGTCCTGGGACGTCGACGAACGCGAGGCGCTCGCCCGACGGAAGATCCGTCCACGCGAAGCCCAGGTCGATCGTCAGGCCGCGCCGCCGCTCCTCCGCCAGCCGGTCGGGGTGGGTGCCCGTCAGCGCCTGGATGAGTGTGCTCTTGCCGTGGTCGACGTGCCCGGCGGTCGCGACGACCCGCATGGTCACAGTCCTGCCGCGCGCAGCACCGCGGCGAGGATGTCTTCGTCGCACGTCTGCGGTACGCAGCGCAGGTCCAGCAGCAGCCGGCCTCCCACCACGCGGCCGAGCACGGCCGGTGCACCGGTGCGCAGCGGCGTCGCCAGGTGGTCGGGGAGGCTGAGCGCACAGGACGGCAGGACGGTCCCGGGGGCTCCGCCCCCTCCGACCACCGCCTCGCTGGGTACGACGCGCGCGTCGATACCCCGGCGGGCCACGTCATCGGCGAGGCGGAGGGTACGTGTGCGCAGCTGCGCCGGCGGCATGTGCACGGCCTCGTACACGGGCGGCTTCGGACCGCGCAGTGTCGCCTCCAGCGCGGCCAGGGTGAACTTGTCCACGCGTAGTGCGCGGGCCAGTGGATGGCGGCGCATCCGCTCGACGACGGCAGCCGTGCCGAGGGCCAGTCCCGCCTGCGGACCGCCCAGCAGCTTGTCCCCGCTGGCGGTGACCAGCGTGGCCCCGGCGCGCAGGGCGGTGGCCGCGTCCGGCTCGTCCGGTAGTACCGGATCAGGGGCGAGGAGGCCGGAGCCGATGTCGACCACCACGGGCAGACCCAGCGAGGCCAGTTCCCCGGTGTCCACACCCTGGGTGAAGCCGCTCACGGTGAAATTGGAGGGGTGGACCTTGAGGATGAAGCCGGTGTCCGGGCCGGCGGCGTCCGCGTAGTCGCCGAGCCGGGTCCGGTTGGTGGTGCCGACCTCCCGTATCCGGGCGCCGCAGGAGGCGAGCAGTTCGGGTATACGGAAGCCGTCCCCGATCTCCACGAACTCGCCCCGGCTGAGCAGGATCTCACGCCCGGGGGCAAGCGTCACCGCTGCCAGGGCCAGGGCGGCTGCTCCGTTGTTGACCACGTGCACGGCCTCCGCGGCCGGCACGGCCTCCCGAAGGGCCGCCATGGCACTGCGGCCTCGGGGCGCCCGTCTGCCGCTGCCAAGGTCCAACTCGACGTCCGTGTATCCGCCTGCCGCCGCCATGGCCTCCAGCGCGGACCCCGACAGCGGGGCCCGTCCCAGATTGGTGTGCAGCACCACCCCGGTGGCGTTGTGTACGGGGATCAGTCCGGCCGCGTGCATGGGGAGCCCGGCGAGAGCGGCGTGGACCGCGTCACCCGGGCCGATCCGTCCGTCGCGTACGGCCTGCTGGGCCGTGGCGATCGCGGCCTTGACGATGCCCCTGCCCAGCCGGGTGGATGCCTCGTCGAGCCGGGGGTCACCGAGCAGCGCGGTGGTGCTCGGTACCCGCCGCCGGGGGTCTGCCGGCGGCTGCCGCATCTCGGCCGCCATGCGTGCCACCCCGATCCGAGTCAGCGGAGGCGGACGGGAATCGAACCCGCCTGGCCCGGATTCCGGACCACACCGATTTTGAAGATCGGGAGGGGCACCAGCCCGCCCAACGCCTCCGGACAAGATTGTGATCCCCGCACGCTGCTGGGGCAAGAGGTGAAATGATCGCCGTATGAAGCCAGTTGGCCCCTCGGCCGGACCGACCGCGCCGGTGCGGCTGACCCAGTACGCACGCGGCGGCGGCTGCGCCTGCAAGATCCCTCCGGGGGAACTGGAGTCGATGGTCTCCGGGCTGCTGCCCAGGAACCCCGGACACGACGCGGTCGGCGATGAGGACCGGCTCCTGGTCGGACTCGATGACGGCGACGACGCGGCGGTGGTGCGCACCGGTGACGGCACCGCCCTGGTGTCGACGGCCGACTTCTTCACGCCGGTCGTCGACGACGCCCGTGACTGGGGGCGGATCGCGGCCGCCAACGCCCTGTCCGACGTGTACGCGATGGGCGGGCGGCCCATCGTCGGGCTCAACCTGTTGGGATGGCCCCGTGACGTACTGCCTCCCGAGCTGGCCCGTGAGGTACTGGCGGGAGCGCTCGACGTGGCCCGCAGCGCCGGTTGCCTCGTCGGCGGCGGCCACAGCATCGACAGTCCTGAGCCGCTCTACGGCATGGCGGTGACCGGGGTCGTGGATCCTGACCGGCTGTTGCGCAACGACGCCGGACGGCCGGGTGTGCCTCTGACCCTCACCAAACCGCTCGGCGTAGGGATACTCAACAATCGCCACAAGCGCACCGGTGAGGTCTTCGCGCACGCCGTCGCCTGCATGGTGGCGCTCAACGACAGGTCCGGTGCTGCCGCCGTGAAAGCAGGAGCGGTGTGCGCCACCGATGTGACCGGCTTCGGGTTGCTCGGCCATCTGCACAAGCTGGCCCGGGCCAGCGGAGTCACGGCCGTGGTGGACGCCGGTGCCGTCCCTGTGCTCGACGGTGCGTGGGAGTCCCTGCGGGCCGGGTACGTCAGCGGCGGCACCCGGCGCAATCTCGACTGGGTACGCCCCCACCTGGACGCGGGACGCGCGAGCGAGGACCAGCTGTGCCTGCTCGCCGACGCGCAGACCTCCGGCGGGCTGCTGGTCGCCGGGGAGATACCCGGGCATCCGGTCATCGGGGAGCTGGTGCCGGCCGTGGCAGGCACCACCCTGGTCATCCGCTGAGGGCTGCTGAACGGCCGCGGGTCCGGGAGCGAAGCCCCGGACCCGCGGCCGGTCGGCTACTTGTAACGGATGTGCAGGTGGTTGTCGTGGTTCGGGTAGCTCGTGGTCAGCCCCTCCGAGATCAGCTGCGGATCGTTGAAGAAGATCAGCTGGACGTGGCCGGGCGCCTTCGCCCGGATCTCCTGCACGAGCCTGCGGGTGGCCGCGCGGTCGTAGGTGCTCGACTGCCACGTGATCCGGCCCGCGGTGCACTGCGCCGAGTCGGTGCGGGCCGGCCACACGTCGATGTCCATCCCGACTTCGTGGCTCCCGTGACCGGCGATGTCGCCGCCGTGCTCGAACCCCGCGTCGCCGACGGGCAGTCGGCCGTTCCCGGTGGCGGCGAAGGCCGCGGCGGCGGCCTCCAGCTGGGCGACCGCGCCGGCTGTCGCCCAGTGGGCTCCCGCGTTGCCGTCCGGGCTCTGTGCACACATCGTGCCCGCGCCGAAGCTGATGTTCTCGTAGTGCCACAACAGGTTCTGCCAGGTGGCCGGGCCGACGACGCCGTCCGCGCCGATTCCCGCGTGGGACTGGAAGGTGCGGACGGCGGAGTCGGTCGCCGGGCCGAAGGCCCCGTCGGCCGAAAGGCCGGCGCCGCGCTTGGCATTGAGCAGTGACTGTACGGCCGCCACCGCCGGTCCGTTGTCTCCCTGTCGTACGGTGACGGCGAGCGCGCCCCAGGTGGCGGGCCCGACGACGCCGTCCGCGGTCAGGCCCTTCGACTGCTGGAAACCCACCACCGCGCTCCGCGTGCCAGTGCCGAAGACACCGTCCGCCGCCACGGAACGGCCGTGCGCGGTGAGCAGGTGTTGCAGCGCGACGACGTCGGAGCCTCGGTTGCCGTTGCTCGTCAGCGGGAACGCCGCCTGTGGGAAGGCGTGCGCGGGGACGCCCAGTCCTAGGAGCAGGCCCGCCAGGGCGGTGAACAGCGTGATGATGCGTGCAAGTCGTCTCACGTTCTCTGCCTCACTTCTCTGTTCGCCTGTCGCTTCACTTACCCGACTGGAGGGCTCCCCAGGTGGCGGGGCCGACGATGCCGTCGGCGTCCAGTCCGCGCGTGGACTGGTAGTCGCGTACGGCCTGGGCGGTGCCCGAGCCGAAGTCGCCGTCGATGGACACCGTCCGGCCGAGGGCAGCGGTCAGGGCGCGCTGCACCCGGGTGACGGCCTCCCCGGTCGAACCGCTCTGGATCGTCGGGGCCGACCCGCGGGACAGCAGCGCCGTCCAGGTCCTCGCGCCGACCGCACCGTCCACCGAAAGCCCCTTGGCTGACTGGAAGTTCCGGGCGGCGGTGGTCGTGGCGGGCCCGAAGATCCCGTCCGGAGTTCCCGGATCGAAGCCGGCTGCCTTGAGCAGGCACTGGGCCGCCTTGACCTGGTCTCCGGTCGAGCCGCTCTGGACGGTGGCGTACGCGCTGAAGTTGAGGTTCGCCCCGGTGCAGGTGGGCGTGGGCGTGGTGCCGTTGCCCACGTCCAGGTAGTCGCGGTCGATGTTGATCGAGTAGCCGCCGTAGGACTCGGTGACCTCGCCGACGTACTGGTGGATCCGCTGATGGTTGGACCAGTAGGTGGACGGCACATAGGTACCGGTGTTGGTGTCGGCGGCGCCGTTCCACCACGCGTAGAAGAGGTGGTCGACCCGCGTGTAGGCGCCGTTGTTGTACTCGCTCGCGGCGTCCTTGATGCCCGAGGCCGCACTGGAGTAGAAGCCGGACAGATAGCCGCTGCTGTGCAGTCGCTCGGTCCAGCCGGAGAGGTACGACAGCACGGCCGCCTTGCAGGAAGCCGTGGAGGTGTAGGCCTCGATGTCACTGTAGATCGCGCTGCCCGCCGGGATGCCGAGGTTCGACGCGGCAGTGATGGCGCCGGCCGCCGCGGTGACGCCCTGGGACTTGGCCGTGGCCGGATCGGCTGACATCTTCAGCGAGTAGTTGGTGCACGGTGCCTGGCGGCCGACGTCGATGGGGAACAGGCGCCATCCGTTGCTGGTCTGGCTGGTCACCCAGCTCGCCGTCAGATTCGGCTGGGCGCAGCCACGGAAGGAACCACTGATGTAGACGCCGACCGCGCTGTACGGCGAGCTCGCCTGCCACGCGTTCATGGCCGCTTGCGAGGGCGCTGTGCAGGCGTCGAAGCCCTTGCCCAGGTAAGTGCCCGGCTGCGGCCCGGCTGCGGCCATCGGGGCGGCCTCGTTCCGCTGGGCCGAGACCAGCTCGGTGCGCTCAGCGCCCCTGGTGAGTTCCGCCGAGGCGAGAACCCCACGCACCAGGCCTTCGGTGTCCGGGGTGTGGGCGGCGGTCACGAGGACGCCGGCGTCCTCGACCGCGATCTGGATGGTGCCGTTGCTGGACACCGCGGAGGGGGCGACGGCCTTGCCGCTCCGGGCCCGCGCGGTCGCCGCGGTCGCCTGTCCCGAGGAGCGTGCGGTGATGGGCTCGACGACGATGCCCGCCGTACGGCCGACGACACTGGCCGGGCAGTCGTTCTGTTCGGCCGGTACACCGAGGTACACGGCGGGTCTGTCGAACCGGAGGCAGGCACGGGGGTTCTCGGCCAGGTCGACCACCCGCCAGTCGGCGGGCACCTCAATGCTGTAACCCTCGTAGGTGACGGTCTGCCGGATCTCGGGTGGCGGGGCCGCTGCGGCAGGGCCGGGGACGGCGAGCGCGCCGATGCCGGCGAGCACCGCCAGCAGGGCCGTTCCGGTGCGGACGCGCCAGGGGATGCGGGACGACATCAGGGCACTCCTACTCGATGCGGGGGTATGGAGGGGGCGGCACGGCAAAGTAGCCCGGCTTCGGGGGGTGCGGTGGCGCCCGCCCGGAGTTTGCGCCTTTCACCTGGATCAGATGCCGTCCCTCCCCCCGGCCGGAGGCCGGCCCGGGGGAGGGGCGGAGGGCTGTACGCGTACGCAATCGCCGGTCAGACGCCGCAGTTGGGTGCGGACCAGGCGCGGCTTGTACGGCCGTCCACGTGGGTGTGGTCGTCGTGTGCGGGGTAGCCGGGGCCGAAGATGCCGCCGAAGCCGTGGGAGCGGGCACGCTGGGCGAGCTGGCACAGCGACGGGCTGCCGACCAGATCGGCCGCGTCACCGTACAGGTGCCGGCTGTTCGAGGCTCCGCCCACCGCGTTGTTGCAGGCCACCGAACGGAATCCGCTGCTCACGGAGATCGGGACATCTCCCATGACTCGCCGCATGGCCTCGAGCTTCCACATCGTGCGCAGCCCGTTGGACTTGGCCGTCGCGGCGCTGACCGCACCACCCGACCAGTCGGAGTTGCATGTGTTCAGTTCGGCGTAGGTGAAGTGGATGGGAGTGCAGTCCGGATCCTGCAGTGCGTAGATCTTGCTGAACGTCTGGGAACCCGCGATGCCGTCGGCTCCCAGCCCGTAAGCCTGCTGGAACTTGGCGACAGCGGCCTTGGTCCGCGCACCGAAGTTGCCGTCGACGGTGAGGATTTCGCCGTAGTCGACATGCCCGGCCACCCGGATCTGCAGCTGGGTCACATCGGAGCCCGACATGCCCTCGGAGAGGGTGCGGCCCCAGGTGTAGCACTCGTCGGCCTGAGCCGGGGCTGCCGTGGTGAGCATTCCACCCACAGCTATTATCATGGGCATGACAAACGCTAGAGCGAGTCGGATCACACGTCTCAACATCGCGCCTCCGTGAT
The DNA here is from genome assembly GCF_056430475.1 of Streptomyces sp. NPDC045968. Lineage (NCBI taxonomy): Bacteria > Bacillati > Actinomycetota > Actinomycetes > Kitasatosporales > Streptomycetaceae > Streptomyces > Streptomyces sp. NPDC045968. The sequence goes on from NZ_JBWKLF010000005.1 coordinate 455,353, forward strand.
GAGTCATTGCCGGTTCCCCGCTAGAGGGCTGAGGCGAGTTTGGCCTCCCCGGCAGTCGCGTGTCCACACCGTCACCATCTGCCACAGGACCAGACCTCCGGAACAACTAGCGTGTGTGCAGCAGAAGTTGTGTCGGATGGCGCATCATCCACGGCCCGGGCCAGGGGGCCCGCGCAGTCGGTGCGTCGAGGGGCACCGCCACCGCCGTCACGACACCACGACGGTGAGGCGGACTCGCACCGCCTCCACCCCCGCCATCGCATCGTGTACCGCCACTACTGGACGACTCCGCAGGCGGCAGCGGCGATCAGCGAGGAGCACAGGACGGTCATGCCGGTCAGTCGCCGTACAAGCGCGCCGTCCCAGCGCTCGCCGTGCCCGGACAGCCTGCGCAGAGACGGAGTGAGCGCTCTGCCCGCTCCGAAGCCGAGTCCGGCGGCCAGGGCGGGCACGAAGGAGCCTCCGGACAGCAGCACCGCGACCGCCATCGCGTACGGTGCGCTCGCCGAGACGTAGGTGCGCACCCCCGTGCCGAGCTCGAAGCCGAACTGCAGGGCGCCGCCGGCCAGATGGCGCCGCAGAACGTCCTGCGGGATCTGCCGGGCGTTCTGCGGCAGCCGTAGCGGCAGCCTGCCCGCGTCGCGCAGCGCGGCAAGGAGCGCGACGGTCACGATCAGCCCTTGCCGCACGCCTACCGGAAGCGGCGTGAAGAGGCCGGACAGGAGCCACAGCACCCCCGCCGTCAACACCCCGCCGACCAGCAGGCCGCCGGTGAACACGCCGAGGATCACTGCCTGTCTGTACGTTGCCCGCCAACCTGGCGAGGCCAGCGCGAAAGCGCTGTTGCGCGTTCAAACGGAGCCGGAGAGCGAGTAGCCTGCCAGGCCGCCGGTGATCGCCCACGTCAGCATGGGGGCGTGCAGCGCGGCGGTGATCGCGGCGATCCCGAGGGCTGCCGCGTGGAGGGCCGGGTCGGTGAGCAGTGCCCGTGAGGCGCGCACGCCGCTCCTCCGTGCCGTCGGGCGGCCGGATTCGCTCATCTAGACGGTCCCGGTGAGCTTGAGCCAGGTGTTCTGGCCGACCACGCCGTCGGCGGTCAGGCCGTGCAACGACTGGAACGAGAGGACGGCCTGCCTCGTGAGCGAACCGAAGTTGCCGTCGACCGTCAGTGCGGAGCCGTGCTTGTTGAGCTGCCTCTGCGCGCCGCGTACGCCGTCGTTCACGTCGCCTTGGCGCACGGTGACGACGAGGACCGGCCAGGTGGCCGGACCGACACTGCCGGTGGGGCTCAGCCCGTTCGCCGACTGGAACACCTCGACCTGCGTCTCGGTGTCCGGACCGAAAATTCCGTCGGCGTCGGTCGGGTGACCGCGGAAGGCAAGCAGGTGCTGGATGGTGTGTACGTCGGGTCCGGTGGCGCCGCGTCCGATGGTCGGCCAGGTGACGGAGCCCGGGCAGTCGCAGCCGGTGGTCCAGCGGCAGATGGACTTCACCCAGCCGGAGCCGGTGTTGCGGTACCCGTCGTGGCAGCGCCGCTCGATGCCGCAGCCGCAGCTTCCGCAGGCCGCGCTGTACCGCCACAGCCAGCCGTCGTAGGTACCGGCGTAGCACTGGTTGGGCCGCAGCGTCCAGGTGACACCGTCCGTCCGGTGGAAACCCGTGTTCGTCCCGGATGTCACGCACGCGTCGGCGTAGATGGTGCTGGGTCCGCAGCCAGGGGAGCAGTTGTGGTCCGCGGCGTAACTCGGGCACGCACCGGTCCAGATGTCGTAACCGTCCGCGTAGGCCTGTCGGGCGGCGGAGAACACCCCCAGAGCGGCGAAACCTGCAGCGGTCGCCGCCTGCAGCACGGTGCGTCTCGACGGCGCGAAGGAGGGCAGTGCCTCGCGCCTGGTCCGGGAGCGGCGGCCACCGCTCTCGGAACTGCGCAGCATGGGTATGTCGTCCAGTGTGTTCACGACAGGCTCCTCGGCGTCGCGGGCTGGATGTCGCCGAGCAGTCGCAGCAGGGCGGTGGGTGATCCGAGCGGCTCCGAGCGCGCGATCCGGCCCTGTGGATCGATGACCACCGCGTAGGGAGTGGCGGGGATGTCGTAGGCCGTGAACAGCTCCGGGCGGTGATCCCGGACCGGGACGGCACCTCCGTCGGCCTGCGGTCCGGCGCCCGCGTACAGCCCGAGCACCTGCGGGGCGGTGGCGTCCTCCTGGCGGATCGTCCAGGCGCCGGCCTCGTCGAGCACCTGGCCGCAGGTTCGGCAGTCGGCGTCGAGGAAGAGCAGCAGCGCGGTGCGGCCCGGCGTCAGGAGGCTGCCCGGCGCGGCCGGTTCGAGGCCGCCCGCATCGAGCCTGCCCGCATCGAGGCCGCCGTCGAGGCCGCCCGCATCGAGGCCTGGGGCCGGGGCGCCGGGGGCGATACCCACCCGCCCGGGACGGTGCGGCTGTGCCCGTGACAGCTGGTGCACCTGCCTGATCAGTCCCGAGACGACCAGCGCGAGCAGCGCGATCGCTGCCCACGAGGCGATCACAGCGCTGGTGGTGAAGTCCATCGCGTCGACACTCCTTCGGCAGTTGCTTCGGTCGGCTCGTGCATGGCAGCGGGCAGGGACCACAGCAGCAGGGCGCAGGCAGGTGCTGCGAGTGCCACCGTGGTCAGTTCCGCAGCGGAGAGCGGTGCGGGGGTACCCTCCGTGATGGCTGCGACGGCCGTGGCGGCAGACGCGAGTACGGCGAGGGCAGCGGCTCGGCGTGTCACCCAGTGGCTCAGAGGCACATCCTCGCCCGAACAGCCGCACGGCCCGCCCCGTCCGAGGGCAAGGGCGTGCCTCGCATAGCCGGCGTAGAGCCCGAAGAGGACGGCGGTCGCGGCAAGTACGGCCTGCAGTCCTCTCTGGTGACCCGTCAGCAGGGCGAACCCGCCGACCAGCCCCAGCGCGAGCTCCAGGAAGGGCACGGCGACGGCCGCGAAGCGGCGGAACCGGGGGCCGAGCACACCGTGCTTCCGCAGCGCCTCACCCAGAGCGGCTGGGCGTGCGGCATGGGAGCCGGCGCCCATGAGGAGAGTCAGTACGACGATGGAGGCGGTCAGTCCACCGCAGAAGGCGATCACCGCCGGATCACCGGGTGTGCCGCAGCGTGAGCCGCCCGACGAGTTCGGGCACGCGCTCGACGGCAGTGGATCCCAGCGGAACCAGGGTGGCCCAGATATCGGTGGAGGAGAGCACGAAGAACGGGCTTCCGTCGGAGAGCGCGTCGCGGAACAGCTCACCGGACGCGACCGCCACACCCTTCCAGGGTGGCAGCTGAGCAGTGTGCTCCTTCGTCCTCCGGGACAGCTCCAGCAACCCCAGACCTGGTAGCTCCTTGATCACCGTCGCGGGCCGCGCGAAGGCGCTTCCGGCCGACGTGTCCGGCCGCAGCGTGAGGCCGTACTCGCTTTCGGTGACGCGCACCGACCGCAGCAGCCCGAGCACCTCGGTCACGCTCAGGCCGTACAACCGGGTCACCAGTGCGTGGTTCTCGCCCTGCCACACGACGAGCAACGGCCGCTCCACAAGCCCTGAACGCGGCTCCCGCTCCATCGAGCGGAAGATGCGCAACATGCCCTTTTGGAAGGTGAGTTCGGAGTCGGCTGACCCGATACCCAGGGAGGCGGCGACAGCGTCACCCAGAGAGGCCGGCCCTGCGGTGAATTCGACCAGTCGGCCGCCTGCCACCACCTCGACGGTCGAGGTGCACGGCTCCTGAAGGTCGATGTCCCCCTCCAGGTGATACGTCCCACCGTCGAGGGCGCGATGCGTGACGAACGATGCGACCATGTGCATCCTCCCGAGGGCGGGGGGTCCAGGTGACACCGCAGCCGCACAGCAAACTAGACAGTGGTCATGTCCCTGTCAATGAGTCGCTCGCCGCCGGAGCGGCCGACCACGCGCCCGCCGCGCAGGCCGCAACTGGGCGAAGGGGAGTTTGGCGCATCTACGTCAACCGCCCCCTGTCGCACACCCGTCACCGGAACACCTTCCGGCAGCCTCGACACCGGTGCGGCGGAGGATGTCGAGAGCTGACCTTCGACGCGGCCGGCGCCGAGCCGGGCTCGGTCCTCCGCGGCACCGTCCAGGTGGCCTCCGACAGCGGGCGGGACCCGGTCATCGAGGTCCCGGTGACGATGTCGCTGCCCGCCTACCGGACCGCGCTCGACGCAGGGCCCGGCACCCCCGCCACGGACCGGCTCGGCGAGAAGTGGGGCGGCGACCGCGCGTACACGGAGGGCTCGTACGGGTACCTCGGGAAGGCCAGAACGCTGCGAACTAACAGGGCTGTCGTAGGCACGGAGGAGCAGGTGCTGTACTCCACCGCGACGGAGGGTGTGTACGAGTACTGCTTCGACGGTCTGCCCGACGGCGTGTACCCGAGGCGGACCTGCACGCCGCCGTCCTGGAGGACATCGCCGCCAACGGCCTGCCCGTGGACGGCTGCACACCGTGGGAGGAGCTGCGCGAGACCCACTTCGCCCGCCTCGCCGCCCAGTGCCCGGCCGTCGCCTGATGACCCCGCGGCACACGCCGCGCCCGGATCGCGTTCTCCGACTCCGCGGCGAAGCAGATGGAGAACCTGACCAGCGAGGCGAAGATCCACGCCCTGGACCGCGCCCTGGTCGTCGTCTCCGTCGACCCCGACGTCGGTGAACTGATCCCCGCAGACACCGCCGGCCCCCGGCTGCGCCAGTACACCGACGACATCGAGCGGGTGCGCCTCCTGTACTGGGTGACCGCGCTGCGGACCGTCGTGGTGGTCGCCTACATCGAGGTGTAGGGCCCACCCTTCTCAGCGGCCGGCGCCCGGTTGCAGCGGTGCCCCATGGGCCGCGCGGAGTCCGGGCTGCGGCCAGTGGTAGAGCCGGACGGTGACCGTGGTGTCGCCACGCAGGTCCACGGCGACCTGATAGACCCTGCTCCCGTCGGCATGGTCCTGCCGGGCCTGCACGGAGGCGTAGCGCCAGCGGCCGCAGAACCGCACGTAGAGCGCCGGGCGGCCTGCCGGGCGCCAGCAACGCACGACAGGCTCGGACCCGTCCTCCGCGCGCCAGGGCCGGCGCTCCACCGCATCCGCAGGCTATCGCTCATATGTTCGATGGTAGCCGCAGACCTCACCGGGATGCTTATGAGGCCCTGACAGAATGACCTGCTCAGTGATTGATCGACAGCGGATTGGCCGACGTTTCACCACTGTTCGAATCCCAAGCGCGCACGTTGACATACTCCCAGTGCGCTTCCGGTATGTGGAACGCATATTCGAATGAGGACATTCCGCGAGCAATCCCGATACTATCTTCGCGGTACAACACCGAATCGGCAGGGTTTCTGAAGATTGCCCACGCAATACGCACACCCCCCTCCATGGTGAAATCCATTCCACGGATCCGAATATTGGAGCTGCCGAGGTTCTCTCCAGTAATGCGTGGTTTCATCGGATAGGGAAGACAGAAATTAGGCGTACTGTCGACACTTACGGGACTGTAATGATCCCCTCCGTCCGCCGGGCAGACCGAGTTGGACATGAAGCCACCAAAGAATAGCGCCTGGCATTTCCAGCAATTACGCCAATTATTCTGAAGGTGATCACCCTCACCTAGACCGTAAATCAGTGTGTAGTTGGGCGCGGGGTCACCGTGAACGTGCCCGTGGCCGGGGCGTGCCGGACAGACGCCATCCTCCCCGTAACTCGGCGGACGGTCCGGGTGGCCAGAAAAGTAGAGAACGTAACAGTAGGTGCATCGCCGCCAATCCGCCTGGGAGGGAATAAGCGGCACCGATGTCTCACTTAGGGTGAACTGCGGCCCTGCGGGTTGATGCATCCCACCCTGCGGGCACTTCCCCATGTCGTAATCCTCATGGTCGCCATAGTAGCCAGCGTAAAAAAGTCCTTGACAGTCCGAGCAGTTCCGCCACATATGTGCACCTTCCATCTCGCGATAGCCGGCATCTACGCCTGCGTTGCCCCAGGAAGTCTGGGCGTTTTGGGACTTTGCGATAGGCCCATTTACCCGCCACTATGGAGCCGTCTCAGGTGAAGGGCATCCGGATGCACCCATTCAGGTGAAGTGACGCAGAGCAATGCCTCGCCTCCGATTTGTTAGGCCAGGCCCGAGCTGATCTCGGCGCGCGCCAGTTGCTCAACCGGGACGGTCACGGGCATCACCAGAATGCTGCCGGTTTACAGCGGCTAACACCCTGAACCGAATTGTCGTTGGGTGATGAGGCAGCAGTCGCGGGGCGGCTGGCCGGCTATCTGTTCAGGGCTCCAGCGTCGTACCAGACGCTCCTGGATGTAGTCCCGCAGGCGTGATCTTTCCCTGCTGCGGCCGTGGCCGGCGGGCATCGGCACGGGATTGAGCCGCGTAGGGCCGGTAGGCCGAGCGTGAGGTGTCGCCACGAAGTGGGATGCCGTTGCGTTGTATCTCCCGGCTGATGGTGGACGGGCTGCGGCCCAGTTCAGCGGCGATCGCCCTGACCGTTGCCTTCTCGCGCAGCCGGTCTGCTATGTGCAGCCGATCGTCCTGGCTCAGATAGCGGCCAGGAGCAGCGGGTAGCAGAGCTGGACGTGCCGGCGGACGAAATCGCTCTTTCGCCGTCCGGCCATTGCGCCATTCACGACCGCTTCGATCGTTGATGCCCACCAGCCGGCAGGCCTCCGTATTGCCATAGCCCAGGTCCACGAGCCGGAAGTATTCCTCCCGCTCGCGGACCAGTTGACGGCGGACGCCCAGAGCCCGAGTGCGATTCTTGCGGATCTCGAACATCACACACCTCACGGAGAGGTGTTGCAACGACCGCTAGAACCCAAGGGGGTAAGCCAGGTTCCAAGATGCACGTCCTGTCTGACGCGGACGGACTGCCCCTACGCGTCGGGCTCTCCGCGGCCAACACCTATGACAGCCAGGCTCTGAAGCCGATGCTGTCCCATTTCCGCATGGGACACGAATCCCACGCGACCGAATCCAAACCGGTCCGCCTGCACGCCGACAAGGCGTAGAACATCCCTCACCTGCGGCGATGGCTCTGGGGCAAACACATCGGGGTCCGCATCGCACGCAAGGGCATCGACTCCAGCGAACGACTCGGCCGACGCAGATGGGTCATCGAACGCACCATGTCCTGGCTGACCGGCTACCGCAGACTCAACCACCGCTACGAACGCCAACCCCGCAACTACCTGGCCTTTCTCGGACTCGCAGCCGCTCTCTGCTGCTACAAACGGTTCCTCAAGCTGACCATGTAGGACACGGTCTTAGAGTGGCCTCGAGATTCGAACGAGTGCTCTAATCGAAGTTATAAAGCACTTCCCTTTCCCCGACGATCTTGTGCAGGCGCAGCGGGCATGGCTCGTGACATACCGGGAGCTCGCCGCCCCTCGCCCGAACCGCACCACCACGCTGCGCCGCCGGCTGCTGGCCCTGTCGGGCCAGGTGCTCTGGCATCCGTTCTGGTCCACCCCAGCGGGCCGGACGCCGGCGGCCCGGGTGGAGCTCCGCCGCGTCGCCCGCCGCCAGGAGCAGCGCGAGCGGAGCGCAGCGTGAACCGCCCGGAGACGCTGTCCGTCAGGCAGGCAGCGATTCTGCGCGCGATTCGCGACTAGATCCTCGAGTACGGCGAGGGCCCCTCAATCCGGCAGATAGGACACCGAGTCGGCCTGTCCAGCAGCAGCTCCGTGGCCTACCAGCTCGGACGGCTGGAAGCCCCCGGCTACGTCAGCCGCACCGGTGCACGCTGGCGCTCCTGTCGTCTTGGCTCCTGAGGGAGTTGGTCAGTCACGGCGAGGGGCGGGGTCGTCCGACTCCGGGTCGTCGTCGCCCAGTTCCGGTTCCAGGCCCTCCGCCATCTCGGTCCGGCCGAGGCCCGCGTCGGCGCGCCATGCCTCGAAGGACCAGCCGGTCACCGCCACCACGGCGAGCCCGAGCGTCCAGCCGCCGACCACATCACTGAACCAGTGGACGCCCAGCGCGATGCGGGTGAAGCCGACACCCAGTACGGAGAAGGCCGCGACGGCCCAGCACAGGGGGCGGAGGCCGGGGCGCACCAGGGGCAGGAGAACGAGCAGCAGGATCGCGAACGAGGTCGTGGCCGTCATCGCGTGGCCGGAGGGGAAGGAGAAGCCGGGGGCGTGCGCCACCGGGTCCGGCAGGTCCGGCCTCGCCCGCTCGACGACCATCTTGACGAGCAGCCCCGTCAGCCCTCCCGCCACGGCGGTGAAGGCCGACCACGTGGCCAGGCGCCAGGCACGCCGGTGCACCAGCCACAGGGTGAGCACCGCGACCGCCGCGCGCAGGGTCACCGGGTCCCACACCACGTCGGAGAAGAAGCGCAGGGTGCCGGTCCACGCCGGATGGTCGAGGGCGGTCCGGTTCAGCCACCTGGCCGCGCCCGCGTCGAGGCGCCGCAGCGGACCCCAGCCGCTCTCCACGAGGACGAACAGGAGGCCGAAGAGGACGGCTGCGACCGCGGCGACGGCCGCGGAACCGAACAGCCGGATCCCGAATCTGCGGTCGGCGTCCCGGCGGATCCGTCGTCGGGCCGGGGCAGCGGGTCGGGCAGTCATTCAGGCTCCTGGATCGGGTTGTACGGGACCGGGCCGCTTGGCCCGCACCGCCTCCAGCTGGGCGGCGAAGGAGATTCCGAGGAAGAGCGCGATGGAGGTGAGGTAGGCCCAGAGCAGCAGGGACATGAAGGCCGTGAGCGGGCCGTACACGGTGTCGAACGAGCCGCTGACCTCGAGGTAGAGGCTGAGTAGCCAGGTCAGCGTGGTCCAGAGCACCAGGTACACGGCGGCACCGAAGGCGAGCCAGGTGTAGCCCGGTTGCTGGCGCCTCGGCGAACGGCGGAAGATCGCGCTCGCCGAAATGACCACGAGGACCACCCCGGCGGGCCAGCGCAGCAGTTCGCATGTGGACCGGGCGCCGGCACCGAGGTCGTACACCTCGACGACGGCCGGCACCAGGTCGCCTCCGGCGACCATGGTGACGAAGCCGATGCCGAGCGGGATTCCGGCGGTCAACGACATCACCAGCCCCCGCAGGTACTTCAGATGGAAGACCCGGTCCCGCTCGACCCCGTATATGCGGTTGGCACCGCGCTCTATCTGGCACATCGCCGTCGTGGTGTTGGTCAGGGAGAAGACCAGTCCGAACCACAGGGCGAGCTGGGCCCCCTCGTCGGCCGTCCGCCGACTGCGGTCCAGCGCGTCGTCGACCACCGCGGCGCTCGGCCCCGCCGTGATCCGGTGGATCGTCAGTTCCGCCACCCTGCCCAGGTTTTCCGTGTGCAGGGCCGTCGACAGCCCGACGAAGGCGATGACCAGCGGCACCACGGCCAGCACGGTCTGCAGGGCGAGCGCCCTGGAGTGGCTGAAGCCGTCGGCGTACCGGAAGCGGACGAAGGAGTCGCGCAGCAGCGGCCATCGGCCGTAGCGCCGCAGGGCGGCCAGCGCCTCGTCGCCGGAGAGTTCGCTGCCGACCATGTCACGGGTCTGCGGGACCCGGGTTGCGGTGCCCATCTCACTCCCCCCGCTCAGGCATGAGCACGGTCAGCGCGCCGGGCCGGACCTGCGCGGTGACGCGCCTGCCCGGGGCCACGGGGTCGCCGTCCAGCTCGCGTGGCTGCGGTGCCTCGAAGCGGATGTCCGCGTGACGGAAGGTGAAGTACTCCACGGGCGACCGGCCTGTGTGGCCGATCTCCCTCTCCGGCCTGCGGCGTACCAGCGAGACGACGGCGCCCACCCAGCCCATCGGTCCGCGCGGGTCGAGGATCATGAGGTCGAGCACGCCGTCGTCGGGCCGGGCCGCCGGGACCAGCGCGGCGCCGCCCTGCACCTTGCCGGTGTTGGCGACGAGCACCATCCGGGCGGTGCGGCGCAGGGGCCGCGCCCCGTCGAGGCCGACCGTCAGGCGCATCCGGGGCGCGCGCAGTTCCCGCAGGCCCGCCAGCACATAGGCGGGCCAGCCGAGCACGGCCTTGGCGCGGTCGCTGGTGCTCTCCAGCATCGCGGCGTCGAGCCCGGCCCCGGACATCACCGTGAAGTGCGCGGGCGCCATGCCGTCGCCCTCGATCCGCCCGAGGTCGATGCGGTGCGGAGCGCCGCGCAGCGCGACGGCCAGCGCCTCCGCCGGTTTCACCGGGAGCCCCAGGTTGCGGGCGAGGAGGTTGCCCGTGCCGCAGGGCACCACCGCGAGCGGTATGCCCGTACCGGCCAGCGCCTCCGCCGCTGCCCGGACCGTCCCGTCGCCGCCGCAGACCACGACGAGTGACGCACCGTCCCGTACCGCGCGCGCCGTCTGACCCTCCCCCGTGTCGTCGGCTGTGGTCGGTACGAAGTCCGCCCCGTAGTGGCCGTGGTCCTCGAGAACCCGTCGCAGGTCGGCACAGGCCGCCTCGTCGGTGACGGTGGGATTGAAGACCACCGTTGTGCGGCCGTGAGCCTGCTCCGTCGACGCCCTGGGGGCCGGTGCCTTACGGGCCGCCGCGTCGGCAGGCGCGGGGGCGGGCACGTGCGGTCCGGTCAGCAGGGCGCGGCCGACGATGAACAGGGACAGTCCGCCGTTGAGCAGGCCGCCCGCGATGTCCGTCGGATGGTGCATGCCCCGGTACGCCCTGGCGATCCCCACCAGCAAGGGCACGAGGAGCAGCAGTACCGCCACGACTCTGCGCCACGGCCCCTTCGTCCGGTGCAGGACCAGGATCGCGATGCCGGCGTACAGGGCTGTCGCCGCGCCGGTGTGTCCGGAGGTGTAACTGGAAGTGGGGGGCGAGGCGTCGAGCCGTTCGACGTCCGGCCGGGTGCGGTCCACGGCTTCGGTGATGACCAGGAAGACCAGGGACTGGAGCGAGACGGCGACCGCCAGGAAGAGCGCGTCCCGCCACCTGGGAAGCCGCGGGACCACGAGGAGGACGAGGCAGGCCAGGAGGGTGCCCGCGATGACCGTGGCCGTGTTGCCCGCCTCGGAGACTACGAGGGACACGGTGTCGAGCGCGCCGGTACGGGCACGCTCCAGCGCGTCGGTGACCCCGTCCTCGGTCGTCAGTGGCCATACGCGGGCCGCGGGTCCGGTGATCAGGAGTCCGAAACCCACCATCAGGGCCGCCTGGCAGACCGCCGCCGAAGCGATGATTCCCGCGGCCCGGCCCATGCCCCCGGCGGTCTCCGGGGCAGGGTGCGAGCGCTCCGCATCCGCCCGGGAAGGCCGGGACGGCCGGGAAAGCCGGGACGACTGGCCCGGAACGCACTCGCCGACAGGGGGCGGCGTGGCGGACACGTGCCCACCGGGGAGGGCGGTGCGTCTTTCCGGTGTGTCGGTCGGCATGGCGTTCCCGTCGTCTCAGTGGCCCTCGGGCTGTGGGTGGAACCGGGGCTCACCCGGCGTTTCGCCGTGTTCCCCCTTCTCGCTCCTCCAGACCTCCCGACGGGGACCGTTATCCGCCCGCGGGCGCAATGCGGGATCCCGGCTCACCTCGACCGATGGCTGACGCGTCCCGCCCATGGCGCCTTGCGACGGCGCCGTTAACGCTGTATCCGGACGGGCAGAGCCTGGACGGACCAGTCCAGCACCGGAGCCAGATTGACCACGGCAAGCAGCTGGAGGTACCGCTCCCTGCGGGGGTCGTTCACGCTCTCCCGAGCCGCCAGCCTGCGGCGAAGCTCGACGTCGTCGGGGCGGGCCAGGAGGTGCGCGTAGTGCGCCGTGAACGCCGCGACGATCGGATCGGCCTGGGGCGAGGCCGGGTCGATGCCGGCGGCCAGGGCCGGGCCGGCCTGGTCACGGACGGCGGCGGCGATGTCGCGGTGCGGGCCCCAGCAGATCCTGCCCCCGTCGGAGTCCTGGCCCACAACGGTGTGAGCACCTGGACATCGGTCCTACCGGAGCAGTCCCCGCTTGCAGTGAGCGGCATCGTGGAACACTGGCAGCATTGCAGAGACTCAGCGAGATCACCGGGCAGCCGAGTGCCGAGAATCCGTTACGCGTGGCGGATCGGAGAACGACGGCCTGACCGCTCGCCCCTGGGACGACGAGCCTTGGTGGCACCCACTCTGGGTTCCCTGGGCTGAGAGCGCCGATGGCGCGGCGCAGGTGATCGACCTGCGTCCTGGCCCAGAGGCCCAGCATCTCGGCTGGGCAGGCCACAGCGGCGGTGGCGACTTCACCGATTCCTGGCCTGATCTGGCGAGCCTTCTCCACGCGGTCGCGCAAGCACTGCATGAAGGCGGAGATGTCCGCGGACTGCACCCCTACCTCACCACGCAAGGCGGGATGTTGCGATCTCTCGGGTTGGTGTCGGTGGTGGTGAGAGTGGGTCGTGCTGGTCCGGGGCTGGTGTTTCGGGGCTGGTCAGTGGGTGTTTACGGGTGGGGGGCGCTGTCATGAGGTGAGAGGTTGATGGGTGGGATCGCTGTCGTGGGGCTTTATCGCATGACGCCTGATGTTGTCTCAGGTTCGTGAGTTCTTATGCGGTGAGGTGGGCCCGGCCAGTGTGATCGGGGCGTGGATCACGAGGTAAGGGCCGGTCGTGGGCCTGTGCTGCCCCGGGGGTTGGTGGTGCGTCGTCTGCTGGAGCGGCAGCAGGCGGGGGAGCTGGCCACGCGGCATGTACGTGCGGTCGCTGAGACGGTGGGTGTTTCGGAGCGTACGGTCTGGCGCTGGCTGGAGCACGCGAAGGCGACCGGGCGGGCGGAGGCGCCGGTCCGGCAGGGATATGCGGTGTCGGACGAGGTGTGGGAGCTGCTGGGTGAGGCAGGGGGCAATGTTTCGGAGTTGAGGCGTCGGCTGGTGGCTGCCGGTGGTGAGGCCCCGGTTCCGTCGATGTCGACGTTGTGCCGGCTGATCCGTAGGGACCGTCGGGCGGGGCGGGCCTTGCTGACCGGGCGGGAGCCTGAGGTGGCCGGGACGCGCCGGCAGGATCCCCTCAGTGAGCTGGGCCTGAACGCGGTGGCCGAGAAAGGCGTCGGTGGGCAGGTGTTCCTGCGGGAGCAGAAGCACCTGGCGCAGGTCCCGGTTTTGGTCCCGGATGCCCAGGTGGTGCACACCTGCCGTTCGGTCGGTGCTGCGGACGGTCGCGCACGCGGCCGCGGTCGGGGCGGTGGTGTGCTTGTACGGCGACGCCGGCCAGGGCAAGACCGTCGCGCTGCAGTCCGCGCTGTCCCAGCTGCCGCACCCGGCCCGGGTCCGCCGGGTCCACGTCGGCGTGCACCCGACGGTTCCCGAACTGCGCCGGGTGCTCGCGGACGCCCTCGAGCTGGGCAGGCGTCTGCCGCGCGGGGCGGGGGAGGCCGACCTGACGCTGGTGAACGCGCTCCGACAGCCCCGCGTGCTGGACTTGGACGAGGCACAGCGCCTTCCGGGGCCGGCGCTGGAGTTTCTGCGCGGGCTGTGGGACCACCCGGACACGGACACGGCCCTCGTGCTCGCGGGCGCGGGCAGCGAACGGGCGCTGCGCCGCGTGCCTGCGCTGGCCTCTCGGGTACTGACCTGGGAGTTGGTGCCGCGCCTCAGCCAGCGGGAGGTGGCCACCGTGATGGCTGCCTTCCACCCGCTGTGGGAGGACGTCAGCGAGGACGATGTCGCGTGGGTGGACGAGCATGTGGGGCATGGCAATTTCCGGACCTGAGCGAAGCTGACCTCGCACCTGACCGCCGAGACCTACGGCAAGAGCCGGGCAGTGGTGGACCGCCGGATGCCGGAGCGGGCCTGCGCACGGCTCATGGGACCGCTGTGACCGGCGCGGCAGGGCCGGCAGAGGACGCTTCCCGCTCCGGCGCGCACGGGGACGGCCCGGGCGTGCGGGGAGGTCTGCCTTCTTCCTCCCTGTCGGCGCTGCGCGGCCCTGCCGTGCGCAGGCTGCTCGCCCTGCGGCAGGACCAGCAACTGACAACGCAGCATGTGCGGCTGATGGCTCAGTCGTTGGAAGTGACCGAGCGCACGGTGTGGCGGTGGCTGGCCGCTGCCGAGCGTGACGAGTCAGCGGCCGCGGAGCCCGGGGCGCGAGCTCAGAGCAAAGACCGCTTCTCCGTCACCCCGGAAGTGCGCCGTCTGCTGGCCTTGTGGAAGGGCAACGTCGCGGCAGTTCATCGTGAGCTGACCGCTCGCGCGGCCAGGGGCGAGGGGGATCCGCCTCCCTCGATCCCGACGCTGCACCGGGCGATCCAGCGGGACCTGACGCCGGGGGAGCGGGCCGGACTCGCCGGTGGTGAACGCGCGGCGCGCAAGCACGATGTGTTCCTGGCCCGGCCGCGGGGGTGGCGCAACCAGGTGTGGGAGACCGACCACGTGCAGGCGCCGGTGCTGGTCGATGTCGAGGGCAGGGCCCGCAAGCCGTGGATCACCTGGTTCACCGACTGCGCCACCAACGCGATCACCGGTGTCGCCGTGACGCCGGTGCATCCGTCGCGGGAGTCGGTGCTGGCCGCGCTGCGCTCCGCGGTCCTGCGCGAGGACCCCTATGGCCCGTTCGGCGGCCTGCCGGAGAAGGTACGGGTGGACCGTGGCAAGGACTTCCTGTCCAGGACGGTGACCGCCGCGTTCGATCTGCTGGACGTGACGGTGGAGGACCTGCCCGCCTACACCCCGCACCTCAAGGGCACTGTGGAGGGTCTGAACCGGGCGGTGGAGAGCATGTTCCTGGTTGCGCTGCCCGGCTATGCCCGCCAGCCGCGCCCCGGCAAACGCCCTTCCCGGCCGAAGGACGAGGTGCTGCTCGGCTTCGAGGACTTCACAGCCCGGCTGCTGGACTGGACACGGTGGTGGAACACCGAACACCAGCCCGCGCCGTTGCGGGGCAGGACCCCGGTTGAGGCGTGGCAGGACGATCCCACCCCGCTACGAGACGTGGCCGCGGCGGATCTGTGGACGTTCACCCTGGAGGACGCCGGCACCCGCACGCTGACGACCCGCGGTATCCGCTTCAGGAAACGTGACTATGTGGGGCCGTGGATGACCGGTCAGTCCGGGATCCAGGTCCGGATCCGCTTCATGCCCCACCATGACCACCGCATCGAGGTCTATCACGCGGCCACCGGCCGCTACCTCGGTCCCGCGGACCTGGCCGACCAAGCCACCGAGGAACAGGTCAGCGCTGTACGGCGGGCACGGGCCGCCCGCAGCCGCCGCCTGAAGAAGGACCTCGAAGCTTCCCAGCGCCAGCGCTACGCCGCCGCCACCCATGCCGAGCCCCCTCGACGGCTCGGCGCACTGACCGGTGCACAGGCCGACGCCGAACTCGCCCGGAGTGCCGGCACCAGCCTGTCGCAGCTTGCGCTGCCGGACGTCATCCCGCCCGCCGCACCCCCGGCCGATTGGCGCACCCCTGCTTCCCTGGCTGCGCTGGCCACGGCGGGCCGGCCCGCCCCGCTCCCGTCCAGCCGTGACTCCGCCCCTGCAGTCCCGGACGGCCCGGCCGGGCGGGGCGCACCTTCCACCCCCGACGAAGACGGAGACCCCTCGTGACCGCGGCGACCTATCAGTACGTCGACCTGCCCGACGCCTCTGTGGTCACCACCCGCGCCCTGCTCACCGCGCGGGAGACCATCGGCGATACGGTCGCCGCCCGCGCGATGATGTGTATCCACGGCGGCGCCGGCTTCGGCAAGACGCTCGCCGTCAACACCTGCTTGCGTGAACTCGAACCCGGCGAGGACGTTCGCAAGATCACCTTCCGGGCTCGTCCCACCGCCCGAGCGGTGCGCTACGCACTGGCTCTGGGAACAGGCCCAACTCAACGTCTCGCACCCGCAGGCCGGGCGCCTCACCTGGCGCACGTGCCACGCCCGGTTGCGCCAACCAATGCGTGAGACCACCATCAACGGCCAGGGCATGGACGAGGCGCTCTACATCGTTCCGCCCTTCACCCCCGCTGCGGCCGACGCCAACGCCGCCGCACTGGACGCCTTCCGCGCACGCCTGGGGCGCCACGGCATGACCGAACGGCGCGCCCTGATCCTCGGACAGATCAAGGAGGTGGCACCCACCCCGCACGGCGTCGCCTACCAACTCGCCCACCAGCGCACCCCGCTCTATGCCCGCGCGGCCCTGCACGCGAGGGCCATCCGCTCCTACCGGCATGCCCTCGGCAAGATGGCCGCCGAGCACGGCGCCACACGGATTGCCCTGTTCGTCGCCGAACGCAGCCCCAAGGGACACCTCATCGCCGTCGACCTGGCCGCGATGCTCACCACCGGCACCTACATTCCCGCCGATTCCTCCTACGAGGTGGTCATGGCCGACGCCCTCGCCGCTTGCCGCCGCGCCTTCATCAAGCCCCTCCGCTACGACACCGCCGACGCTGTCCTGCCCGACTTCGTCCTCACCGACGTGGCACCCGCGGCATACGTCGAGGTCTACGGCATCCACGGCCGGGAAACCTACGACCGGCGCAAGGCCGAGAAACGGGAGTTCTACCAGCGCCAAGGGGGCCGGCTCATCGAGTGGGATGTCGCCTAGCCGCTCCCCGCACTCGCGCGTTCCGGCCAGCGCGGCTCCGGACCGAACGACTGACACCAGCCACAGCAACGGTGGGCGCGGTGGACTCAAGGCATCGGCTTGTCCACCAACGGCGCGTCTAGACGGACCAGGAACTGGCGCGCGGTCTCCTCCAGCGCGGGTGAAGAAGAGCCTCCTTCCTCCCGCTGGGACATCGCCGACCGCACCGTCCCGTCTCACGTGACGCTTGAGCTGATGCTTCGATCAGCTCGGTGCGGGGGCGGTAGGCCGCTCCAGCCGGTCGAGGAGTCGCAACGCGCCGCGACCACGGCCGAGGACAGCACCGATTCGCCGACCCCGAACTGCTGCACGCCGAGACCTCCTATTTGGCCGCGCGCGAGGGCCAACTGCACCTCATGCACGATGCGCTCGGCCGCCTGGCCTTTCCCGCCCCGGCCTCCGCGACCTGCCCGAGACGCTCGCCCCGGTCGCGGCCGCGCAGACCCAGCGCCGCGTCATCGAGGCCTTCGGCACCCTGGAGCGCGCGGCGCAGGCGCTGGACGTTCACATGCTGGGCGATCTCCCGCAGGCGTACACCCCGATCTTCGTCGACGGCCCGCCGCCCTCCGGAGTTCCCGCAGGAGGACCGGTATGGGAGGACGCCCTGCGCGCCCTGGGGCTCGACGCAGGCGACGACCGCACCCCGTGACACCCACGGCCTGACTCAGGCGCTGTCTTCCGCGGACACTTCCTGCCCGCGGGCCGGGGCAGCCCCGTCGAGTGTCTCGGCGAGCATCGCGGCAGTCTCCTGCAACAGCTCGATCGCCAACTGCCGGCGGACCTGCCGTACGACCTCGTGGGCCATGCTCGAGATGTCCACCCCGACCGTGCCACCGGGCAGATGCTGTTCGATGGCACGCTCCACGACAGCGGTCAGCCGGTCGCGCCCTTGCCTTCCCGTCACGCGACCAGACTCTCCTCGCACAGCCCGGCCTGGCGAGCCCGGAACAGCGCGGTGATGGTGAAGGCGTCGGTGACCTCGCCGGTCAGGGCCATCTTCTCGGCCTCGGCGAAGGGAATGGTGCGGGCCCGGCGGATGCCCTCCCCGCGTTCGAGCTCGCCGACGGTGTCGATCCGCGCTGCGTACAACTGGACTGCGTCCGCCAGGATTCCGGTGTCGGGATGCACTGTTCCGAGGTCGATGAACTCGGCCGCCGGAGCGCCGATCTCCTCCCGCAGCTCCTTGGCCGCGTTGTCGGCGTGTGCAGGTCCGGCGGTGGCGCCGCCCCGCGGGATTTCCCAGTGCCAGGCCCTTGTTGCGTGCCGGAAGTGCTCGATGAGGACGACGTCGCCGCCCAGTAGGGGCAGTACGGCCACCCCCGGCTCTACCTGCGGAGAGACCATGCGCAGGTAGCGGCCCTGCTG
The DNA here is from genome assembly GCF_056430475.1 of Streptomyces sp. NPDC045968. NCBI lineage: Bacteria > Bacillati > Actinomycetota > Actinomycetes > Kitasatosporales > Streptomycetaceae > Streptomyces > Streptomyces sp. NPDC045968. The sequence continues at coordinate 473,233 of NZ_JBWKLF010000005.1, forward strand.
GCCGTCCGGGAAGACGACCGGGTCCTGGAGCAGCATCCACCACTTGTCGCGGTAGATGACCTGTCCTTCGGTCATCGGCCTGCGCATGATGCTGATCGCACCGTCCCCGGGCGGGGTGAGAAACCAGGCGGGGGGAGTGTCGCGCAGGTGCGCGTACGCGGACTCGGGGGTGTGGTCCATCAGATCACCGACTTCGGCGGCCAGAGTGAGCAAGGATTAGGGCAGTGGTACGGCGGGGGTCACGCGACAGCTCCCAGGCGGGCGGCGGACGGGTCGGCGGCGAGCTCATCGACGGCGGTGTGCGTCATGGGCCCGGTGGTGCTGATCCGCGCCAGGTCCTCGAAGCACTCAAGGCGCCACTTTTCGACCACCCAGTCCGGTGGCCGGTCGAAGGTGACGGTCAGGGAGCCCATGACCAGACCGTGCAGGAGCGCCTCGCGCGGTGAGGCCGCCACTTAGCCGTGCGCCTCCTCGGGTGAGGCGCCGGCGAGCGCGGCGAAGTAGGTGAGCACCGCCTCCTCGTACTCTCCGGTGCCGGCGTCGAGCACGGTGGGGGAGTACGGGCCGTTCGGCTGATCGAGGAACATGCTCAGCAGCGGGGCGAGTTCTGCCATCACCTGGCCCAGGTGGCCCGGAAAGCCCAGGAACGCAAGCTCGTCCCGGTCCAGGGCGCGGTACAGCCGATGCAGCTTTCGGGTGTCGACCGCGGGCGGAGACGGCTGGAAGCCGATGGCCAGGCCCTCATCGGGCAGGTTCGGGGCGGTGCGGGGGCTCACGTCATCGGCTCCATACGGGTCGCTCGGGCAACAGGTGCCACCCCATCTACGCCCGCCCACAGCCGCCTCGGGCCCCCGGCCGCCGAGGACGCCGTGGGGCGGGAGGATGCGGCGCACAACCAGGCTGCGCCTCCCGCCCCACGGACTGGGCGGCCCCGGGCAGTGCCGCCACGCCGGGCACCGGCCGCCTCCCGGCCGATTCCGCCTGCGGGGAGGGCGGGGGCAAGTCGCGGAGCCAGAAGGTGGGACCGCGGCCACCTGCAGGCCCCGGCACTGCTGTTCCCGCTCTGCGGACCGGCACCCCAAGTTGCCGTTGCAGGCCGCGGGAGCCGGGCGGCCGAGCCGATCACCGGCCGCGACCAGATGCGCAGCTTCGACCCTGCCAGGCCACTTCCGCGCCACATTCCTCGAAAGGCTCCTCGATGATCCGTGCTACGCGCCGCGCCGGTGTGCGGTCCGCCGCCAGTGACACCCCGTGGACCGCGTGCGGTGGTCGGGGCGAGTACCGCTCGCCCCGCCGGTTACGCGCAGTTATGGCCCTCCGGGATGGCGAAGCAGCGGGGCTGCCAGCTGGTCCAGTAGCCGTTGGAGTGGCGCACACGGGCCCAGTCGTTGCCGTCCGAGCCGGTGGCGATGATGTAGAGGAGCGAAGTGCTGTTCTCCTGCTCAGGGGTCGCGTAGATGCGGCTCTGGACCCACCCGCCCATGGACATCCAGCCGTTCCAGGATCCGTCGGACCTGGTCCAGTTCGTCCACACCGCGTGATCGGCACCGACGACGAACTCCTCCTTCGTCCCGTTGGCGAATCTCATGGTCGAGACGCCGTACTCACAGATGTATGTCTGCCCCTTGGTCGAGCAGTAGGTCGCCGCCTGTGCCGGCGACGCCGCGACCCCCACCCCCGCGAAAGCGGCCAAAGCCGCGACTGTCGCGAGGGCACTCTTGAATCCGCGCATGTCCATATTCCTTTGCCGAGTGGCGTGGTCATGTCGGGGAGCGGGAAGAACCAACCCCCCTGCCACCCGACGTGGATATCCTCGCCCTCTCCTCTAACGTCCCACTGGCGCTTCGCTTACGTCCTCGAGATGGAGGGCGGCCTGCCGCACCGGCCGACCCGCCCGATGAGTCGGGGCGGGACAGGCGGGAGCCGGGCCGGCACCCCCAAGCGAAGCCGGACCGGACGTTCATCGCCGGGGGTCGCTGGACGGAAGAGGGCGGGTCGGCCGGGCACGAGCCTCACGCGCACTCATAGGTGCACCCCGGGCCGGGACCCGGGGTGCACATCGACGAGCGGCCTCAACCGTGACGAGCGTCGGGTTCCTCGCGGCGCAGAAGCGCGCGCAAGGCCATGGACGCCGCTGCCAGGGCGATCAGCACAGCCCCTGCGGCGACGTCGAAGACCTGGGCCCCGTCGAAGACAGCGGTGTTCCGCAGACCAAGCAGCCATGGGGAGGCGACCAGCCACCCACCGCAAGCAGCATGATCATGTCCGACCAGGTTCCGACATGCCGGCTCAGCCGGGCTATCGCCACCGCGAGCACCAGGATGGCGACGCCGATCTCGTTGCGGTGGATGTCCTTGGCGGCGTCCGGCCCGTCACCGCCGACCCACGGGGCGACGCACAAGGCGATACCGATGACGAGCATGAGTCCGCTGATGATCTGCTCGCGCCATCCGTGCATCAGCACCTGTCGGCTCGTCGAAGCCGGATGCGTTGATGTCGCACCTGCAACCATGGTTCCTTGCCTCCTCGGGAGCGGCGACAGCACCTCTTGGGACGCGACACCCACCATTATCGGACCTGCCTCGACCGGGGCGATCCCAGGCGTCGGGCCGCCTGTCCCGGTGAGCCGCCACCGAACGGTGAGCTACGCGGGCAGGCGCCTCACCTCACCGGCCCCCGGACCGACCAGCACGCGTTCGCCCCTGCCGCAGCGCACGACATCGGCCGCGAAGCCCCCGCGCTCCGCCTCGGCGAAGAAGTCGGACACCGGACTGCGCATGACCCCGTACTCCTCGTAGTGCACGGGCAGCGTGCGGCGCGGGCGCAGGAGCCGGACGAGGTCGGCTCCCTGGCGCGCGTCCATGGTCACCAGCAGGCCGCCCGGGAGCGTCGTGCCGCCCAGGTGCAGAACGGCCAGATGGAGATCCGGGTGGCGCCGGGCGATCTCCCTGATGCCGGGGAACATCAGCGTGTCCCCCGTGATGTAGAGGCGCAGTTCCGGCGTCGCGCCCTGGGGGCCGAACTCCAGCAGACTGCCCATGACGGGCGGGAGCAACGCCTGGGCGAGCCCGGGACCATGGCGGCCCGGCAGCGCTGTGACGCGCACCTGGGACCGGTCGCGGGAGAGCGTCTGAGACTGCCAGGTACGCAGGCCGGTGGCCCGCGAGAAACCGTGCAGTCCTTGGAGGCGCCGGGAGGCGTGCGGAGTCGTGATGATCGGCAGCCCGTGGTCCAGACCCCGGCGGGCGAGCCGGTCCCAGTGGTCCCCGTGCAGGTGCGACAGGATCACGGCGTCCAGGTCGGGTGGCAGGTCGCGGACCCCGATGGCCGGCTCGGTCAAGCGGCGGGAGAAGAGTCCGTTTCCCAGGTAGGCGAAGCTGCCCCGGTGCAGGAAGTTGGGATCGGTCAGCAGGGTGAGTGGCTTCGTTGATGTCTAGTGACAGCACTTGTGCATGAGTTCCGACGGCAGTTGGTGATCAACGCATCCAGGAATGTTGACGCGAAATGACGGCACTGCCGGTCGCTGCCCGCGCCGTCGACTATTCGCTGTGACGAGACCAGAGATGTCCGTAGGGTGCGTGCATGGCAGACGAGACCGAGCGGTTCGTTCAGGCGGCGATTGCTGCGGAGATGCGGCTTCTCGACCCCGACGTGCGTGGTTCGCGAGCTCTGGTCTCGGAGCTTTTGGACCCGGAGTTCACCGAGATCGGAGCTTCGGGACGACGCTGGGACGCAACGTCGATTCTCACGGTGACGAGTGCTGGTTCGGTGGTCCCGGAGTCCCCGGTGATGGTCAGCGAGATGGTAGGGGTTGTACTCGCTCCCGGCGTTGTTCATCTGACGTACCTCGCCGACAACAGAGGACGTCGTGCGTGGCGAAGCTCTTTGTGGCGTCTGACGGAAACGGGCTGGCGGATGTACTTCCACCAGGGGACTTTGGCGAGTTGAGCGATTGGGCCCGCCACCTGTCAGGACGGCGGGCCGACAACCGAGACGGCGGCAGAAGTCAGCCGGCCTTGACGGGCTCCTCAGCTCGGGGCTCGTGTGCTGGCGAGGCGGTAGGAGTCTGTGCCAGTCTCGATGATGGTGCCGTTGAAGGTAAGGCGGTCGACGATGGCCGCGCAGAGGCGAGGGTCGGTGAAGGTCTTGGTCCAGCCGCCGAATGACTCGTTCGAGGCAATGGCGACGCTGTTCTTCTCCTCGCGTTCGGTCAGCACCTGGAAAAGGAGTTCGGCGCCTCGGCGGTCGAGTTCCATGTAGCCGAGCTCGTCGATGCAGAGAAGATCGACGCGGCCGTAGCGGGCGATGGTCTTGTTCAGCTGCTTCTCGTCGGCCGCTTCGACCAGCTCGTTCACGAGCTTCGTGGCGAGGGTGTAGCGGACGCGGTAGCCCTTCATGGCGGCCTCGGTGCCCAGGGCGATGAACATGTGGGACTTGCCGGTGCCGGAGTCCCCGATCAGGCAGAGTGGCTGGCTCTTCTTGATCCATTCGCAGCTGGCGAGGGTGTGGATAGTGGCGGCGTCGATGTTGGGGTTCGCGTCGAAGTCGAAGGCCCGCAGCGACTTCTCGCGCGGGAAGCCGGCTGCCTTGATCCGCCTTTCCGAGCGGCGACGGGACCGGTCGTCGCACTCGGTCATCAGCAGCTCGGCGAGGAAGCCCCGGTAGGTCATCTGGTCCCTCATAGCCCGGTCGGCGATGTCGGAGAACTCGTTGCGGATCGACGGCAGCCGCAGAAGCCGACAGGCGCTGTCGATGGCGGCGTCGGCAGCCTGCTCGGTCAAGCGGTTGGTGACGTTGGCTGCCACGCGGATGTGCTGCGTGCGGGCGGCCACGAACGCGAGCAGCGTAGAGGTGTCGAGGAAGTTCGCCTGGTAGGGGTGGTCCTGGAAGGTGACCAGGTCGATGCCGGAGCGGTCGGCGACGACTGCCAAGTCGACCACCTCCCTCGCGTTGTGCGCGGTGGGGGTGACGAAGGTGCCGAAGATCAGGTCATGGCCGTAGTCGGTCATCGTGTGGCCTCCGTGAGGTGCGCATCCGCGGGCTGTGGGGTGATGGGGAAGTTGTCGCGGAAGAGATTGCCGGGGTCGTAACGCCGCTTCAGCTCGCGCAGTCGCTCGAGCACCGGCGCAGGAAAGACATCACCCAGGCGCTCAGGGCGCCGATCGGTCTCGAAGCTCAGGTACGAGCCGACGCCCAGCTTCCGCACCGGGTCCCAGGCGGCGTCGATGCGCTGCGTGCTCGACCCCATCGCGGAGATCGCGAAGCCGGCGTCGCGGTGGGAAAAGGCCGTCGAACCTTCGGGCAGGTCGGCGATCGCGCCGCCCATCGGTCGTACGGAGAGGATCCCCACGGCCCCGCTGGCCAGCGCCTCAGCGGCCTGCCGGGAGACTTCTGGGGTGAACTCGCGCACGAGGGTGGAGCGCGCAACCGGTTCGCCGAAGCCCGTATGCCCCTGCGGTCCGACGTCGGGTGTCTCCATCAGATCGGGGTAACTGGCGAGCACGACCCGCTGCTGCGCGAGCGGCCCGATCTGAATGAACGGGGTGAGCCGGCTTCTGATGGTCTTGGGGTCTGGGTCGTCGACCACGCCGTACAGCTGCATGACGGACGGGCCGCCCCGCGCCGCCCCGATCATCATGAACAGGGTGGTGTCGCGTGGGGCCGCGCTCGCGACCTGTCCGTAGCGCTCGAGCGCCTCCGCGACGTCGTCGACGACGAGCGTGAGATGCGCGTGGCCAACGTCGCCGATGGGCTCCGCCTGCAGCTCGAACGCGGTGGCGATGCCGAAATTGGCCCCCGCACCGCGCATGGCCCAAAACAGGTCGGGGTTCTCCTCTTCGCTTGCTCGGACGGGTGTGCCATCGGCGAGTACCAGCTCGACGGCGCGCAGCCGGTCGATCGTCAGGCCCTGCTTGCGGGACAGGAAGCCGATGCCGCCCGCTGTGGCAAGCCCGCCGACGCCGACACCGCCCGCGTCGCCGGAACCGATCGCCCAGCCGTACGGGTACAGAGCCGCCGCCACCTGTTTCCACAGCGCGCCCGGTCCAACCCGCAGCAGCCTGCGCTGCGCGTCGATGACCTCGATGCCGTTCATCCCGCCGACATTGATGACCAGGCCACCATGGTTCGTGGAGCGGCCGCTGAACCCGTGTCCCCCGCTGCGCACGCCGAGCGGCAGATCGGTGTGCCGGCGCGCGAACGCGATCGCCTCGGAGACCTCCTCCACAGTGCGCGGCCGAAGGACGAGGCCCGGCGCGCCGCCTCGCGTATACGTCGACGACAGGCTGCGGTACGCGCGGTCTCCAGGCTCGACTGCGCCCGCGGCGAGCACGTCGGGCACCCCGTCGTAGTCCATCCCCGGCATCCGTTGGCTCCGCACGGACTCGGGGCGCAGTGCGTGCTCCGCGCCGCGCAGCTTCGCCAGCCGCTCCACGTCGACATCCATGCCAGCCTCCGAAACGCTGGAAGACGGTCTCTAGAACGGTTAGCTCAGTGCGCGGCAGCGAGGGCCTTACCGGCCTCGCGGGCGCCCTCGCGGGCGTTCTCCTTCAGCTCGGCGCCGAGGTCCTTGAACTGATCAAGGGCCGGGTTCACGCCGACGAGGGCGAACTCCCGCTCCACCACCGTCACGTCGCCGCCCCAGACGTCCACGAGGATGCGGCGCACGTAGTCGGTCATGTGGTCCCAGCCCTCGCGCGGCGTGCCGGGCCCGTAGGCGCCCCCGCGCGTGACGACCAGGACGACCTGCTTGCCCTCCAGGAGCCGGTCGGCCGCGCCGCCACTGGCTATGACCAGGTCGATCCAGGTCTTCACGTGCTGGGAGACGCCGTAGTTGTAGAAGGGGGCGGCCAGGACGACCTGGTCAGCTGCGGTCAGTTCGGCGCGGAGTTCGGCGGCCAGAGCCACGGCCGCCTTCTGGCCGTCCGTGCGCTGGTCCTCAGGCGCGTGTCCGGCGCTGACCGCGCTGGCCCAGGCCTCCGCGGGGAGCGGGTTCGCGCCCAGGTGGCGGGCGACGATCCGCTCCTGCGGGTGCTGGGCGGCCCACGCGTCCACGACGAGGTCCACCAGCTCTGAGCTGGCGGAAGCGGGACCGAGAATGCTGGCGTCGATGCGCAGAAGGCTCATGGGGAACTCCTCAAGAGATGGATTGAATGTTCAATCCAAATGGTGACACATTTGAATTGAATGTTCAATCAGGGTAGGCTCGGAGTCGTGACCGACGACGACACTCCGTGGCTGACCGACGAGGAGACCCAAAGCTGGGCCCACCTGGCCGGAGCGCTCATGGCGCTGCCGCCTGCGATCGACGCCCAGCTCAAACGGGACGCGGGCCTCAACTTCTTCGAGTACTCGATCCTTGCCGAGCTCTCCATGAGCCCCGGCCGGACCCGTCAGATGCACTTGCTGGCCCAGCTCGCGAACGGCTCACAGTCCCGCCTCTCGCACGCCGTCCGGCGGCTGGAGCAGCTCGGATGGGTGCAGCGACGCGCCTGCCCCATCGAGAGCCGTGCCGTCGAGGCGGTACTCACCGACTCCGGCATGACCAAGGTGGCGGAGACGGCACCCGGCCATGTACGCGAAGTACGCAGGACAGTCATCGACGTGCTCAGCCCACAGGAGCTGGGGCAGCTGCGGCACATCTGCCGCAAGCTCCTATCGGTGACCCGCCCCCAGGCGCTGGACCTCATCGACCAGGTCCCACTGCCGCCGGACGGACACGGCGACGCACCGGGCCTGCCCCAGGACACCTGAGCCTGCTCTCTTCCCCAGGGAGTCGGGCATCCCGAACGGTGTCACTCACCAGAGCGCGTTCACCGGGCCGGCGAACCCAGACGCGTTTCCCGTCAGAAGGCGGGATGTTCCGCCCCGTTGCGGCCAGAGGCCCTGAGTCGCCACCGAGAACCTCACTGGCCTCAAGGCGTCGATTGGGACCGTCACGGCGAGGCCGATCGCGGCGTCGGCGATCGGCCTCGAGTGGCGTGGCGCCAGTCATCGGCCCGGAGGAGGCTGCGGAGTCGCTTGCGGAGGCGAACGTCTCAACTGCGAGGGAAGGGAACGCCGGTGAGTTGTTCGGAGACCTGCCACACGCGTTGCGCCTCCTCAGTACTGGCCAGTTGGCTGTAGAGCTTCTGCTCGGCGGGCGGGCCGCCCAGGTGACCGGGCCCGCTGGGCCCGTAGAACCCGCCGCCCTTGGCATCTGGAGAAGTAGCGGCATACAGGGCGGGAAGCTCCGCTGTCTCCACCGTGCCGACGAGGATGCCGCGGGCGGACATGGCACGGATCAGGCGGACGCCCAGGGTGTCCTTGTTCCGTCGAGTATGCCCACCAGTTCGCCCGGGACATCGACGCGGGCACTGCCAGATCATCACGGGTCAACGAATAGGCCAACGCTCACGCAGAGCGACTGCCACCGTCCGTGATCCGCCAACTAGCTCACTCAAGATCCGCCAACAAGAGTCCTCGGCGCATCTCTGACCTGCATGGTCTAAATCGTGATTCGCCAACTAGAACTCTCGGTCACACTCGGGATGATCACGATGCGGTCACGGCGGAGAGGTTTTTCAAGATCGGCGTCACAAACTCGCCGGGGACGACACCTGTAGAAGGTGAACGGCGGGACAGGCCCGCCCCACCTCCAGGAGCACCCTGTGGCGAACACCGCCGACGGCCCCGAGCAGCCCCTTGTCCAGGCCGGAGAGGCCCCCTCCGTAGACCCCTCCATCACCCCCTCCGCGCCTCGACGCCAAGGACCGGGCGTTTCCGCAGGTCAGGCACGCCGGAAGGGGGGCCGTCGCAGCGCCGACAGCCCTCTTGTATTTAGGAAGCCAAAGCACAGGAGGACTTCGACCGAGCCTCGACGTCGGGAGCTGCTGCAAGCGCTGGGAATCTTCCAGAGGGCTACGCCCGATCAGCTGTGGAAGCTGACCCGCCCTGACAACCAGCACGACCGGCTGACGCGGGACAACCTCCTGGATCTGGAGGACCACCACCTGGTGAGGATCGAGTCGGTGCAGGAGGACCAGCGGCAGGTGTGGGTGCTGACGAAGCGAGGACATGCTGAGGCGAAGCAGCTGCTGGAGCCGAAGGGCATACGGGTCTCGGTGCTGCGCAAGAAGGAGTACGACCCGGACACCGGGGAACTGCTCGGTACCGGCTACGACGACCACGCCGCGGCGGTCACCTCGACGGCCGCCGAACTCCACCGTGCCGGGATCGGCCACCGGCTCGGCTTCCAGACCGAGATCGGGCACCGGCTCGGCAGCAGCCTCGTGCAGCGGGCGGACCTGGTGGTGCGGGCGCCGGAGGCCGGGGTGCCGGTGATGCTGCTGGAGATCGACCGCCGCACCGAGGACGCGCACGAGCTGGTGGCCAAGCTGCGGCGGTACTGGGAGTGGGGCCGGCTGCTGCCGAAGGACGCGGACAAGCGCACTGTGGACCGGGTCCGTTCGCGGCCGGACGCGATCGAGCACGTCGATCACGAGCAGCGGCTGTGGCGTCGGTTCTACCCGCCGACCGGCCGGGAGGGCCTGGTGCCCCTCGCGTTCGTGTTCGCGGACACCACCAAGGCGAAGGTCGACAACACGGTTGCCGTGCTGGAGGAGGCCGGCCGCGCCTACTGGGCGCCGCGCCGGTACGAGACCTACCACCGGGGGATCACCGCGAAGGACTACGGCCAGGCGGTGCCCGTTGTCGTCACCACCCTGGAGCAGCTGGCGGAGCACGGCGCGGATGCGGCGGTGTGGCGGCGGCTGGGACGAACGGGCGAGCAGAAGCTGACGGCCGCGCTCGACAACCCTGACGGCGACGTCCTCTTCCGCGACCAGGAGGCCCGCGCCGAAGCGGCGGAGGAGCGGCGCCGTGCTGCTGAGCGGGAGGCGCAGCGGCCCGTGTGCAAGCGGTGCGGGGAGAAGTTCACCGACCAGCGCTGGGAGGAGACCACCGCGCGCGGTGGCCCCTGGACGGCCGGGGACGCGTCCGTGTGCGGCACCTGCCACGCCGACGACGTCGCCCGAAAGGAAGCCGCCGCCGAAGCCGCCCGCCTCCAGGCCGCCGCGCCGCCGGAGCCGGAGGACGACTCCGAGCCGGACCGGGGCCGCGGCTGGTTTCGCCGGCGAACCTGACCCGGCCAAGCCCGAGGGGAGCTTGGGCTTGGCCGCCCGCCGGCCGGGCGTGACCGCCCGCCCGGCGGGACGGCCCGCGAAGTCGCGGCGTCGCCGTACGGGAGGGAGAGGCCGAACCCGGTCGTACGCCGGTGCCAGGATCTAGACAGGTCTCATGAGACGCAGCAGAGAAGAGACCGCGCCCCAAGACCTGCCGGGTGACCTGTGGCATGCCCTGGCCCAGCTCCAGCACACCCATCCCGACGCGGTGGGCCGCGTCGGGCCGCTCGCCCGTCCGGCCGGGCTGCTGTCCTTCACCGCGGCCGCCGACACCATCCTCGCGGCCCGGGTGCAGCTGACCGGCGCCGAGACGATGCGCCAGGTGAACGAGACGCTCCGTGCGATGACCGGCGACCTCCCCCATGCCCACTTCACCGGCCCCGGCGTCGCCCTGGAGGTCACGCTCAGCAGGCGGCAGGAACTCCCGATCCACGCGGCGCACACCACCGGCCTCACCCAGCTCTTCCGGGACGCCGCCGACACCATCTGGGCTCGCAGTACGCCCGGGGGCGGCCGGTGCTTCCACTGCGACGGGACCGGGCGCGCCCGCCCGCTGTGGGAGCCGGCAGCCGGGCAAGCCTGAGTGGCACAGCCGACGCAGACCTCGCCCGTTCGGGGGAAACGGCGGCTTGTGGCTTCGGCATGTGCGGTCGCGCCGGTTAGCATCCTGCCCGGCTAGTGCGTACTGCCGATCGCCGCCTCCGGAGCCACGCCGCCGGACGCGGGGGCCAAGGTCCTGCGGGGCCCGCTCCTTCCCGTTCTGCGTTCCGTCGTGTCCACGGCAGTCGTACGAGCCGGTCCCGGGGGCGTGGCCCGGTCCGGCAGAGGAGTACGTCATGCCGAAGAACCAGTCCACCGCCGCGCAGACAGCCCGCAGGGCGAGCCGGAGCGGGGCCAAGTACACCGAGGCCCTTCGCGGCGCGGGGACCGGCGATACGCCGCACGCACCGCATGTCCTGCGGTTCCTGGCGGAGCGCTCAGGGAACCTCTACTACCTGGTCGGCGGGATCGCGGCAGCCTGGGCATACAGCGGACAGCGGGTCCTGCTCCTCGAGGAAGCCGAGGACTACTGGCACTGGAGCATGAGCAACGTGGGTCGCGGCCGGAGCCGCCGCAAGAAAGAGATCGAGCCGGCCACCCTGCCGGAGCCGACGACCAGCACCCTGTGGGCTTCGCCGGACGGCCCCGGCCTTCTGACCCGCCACACCTGCATGTGGCAGGTCCGCCACGCCTCGCAGGAGAGCGACCGCGGCTTGCCGCGCACCGACCGCAGCCCGCTCGCGGCGGCGGTGGCCGGCGCTCTCGGCACCTACGACGTGATCGTCCTTGTGCCGAAGCACTGGTCCTACCCCGACCGTGAGAACGCAACGGCGCACGTCGTGATCGGGGAGATCGACATCTTCCCCGACACCGACTGCAGGACCGCACTCCCCGGCCCTGGGGGCGAAGAGAAGGGCGTCCCGCTGAGCCCCGAGCAGAGCGCGGCAGTGCTGCGCGAGCGCTGTCTGGGCTTCCTCTTCGGATTCCCGCACCTCCCCATCGCCCTGGCCGGGGTGATCTGGCAGTCGAACTGGGAGCTGCCCGTCGACGCGGACTACCTGGCGGGAGTCGACCGGGACATGGACCGTGCCGGACTGCGTCCCTTGGGCTGGTCGCTCGCCGGGCAGTGCCGGTCTGACCCGCGCAAGCAGCTGCCCGAGCCCGACCAGCTGAAGGACCCCGACTTCGTCCAGCCGTACCAGGCCATCGCGCGGCGCCTGCGTACGGCGCTGGGCACCCGCCCTGCCGACAGGAGCTGACCTCGGAGGGCTGGCCCGCCCCGCGACGCGTGGGCTGGCCTTCCGACGTCCCCGGTCCTCTTGACCGGCTCTCCGTGCTGAGGGACGGTCGGTGCGCAACAACCCGCAACTGGCTTTCTCCGGAGGCGATCATGGCGTTACTTTTCTTCGGCACGGACCCGAACTCGGGCGGAGGGAACTGCCCGGCGGTGTGGGTGGACACCGAGGCCGCCGAGGGGCCGGAACTGGTTCTGCAGGGCAAGTTCGCCGACGCGGAGATCCGGGCCGCGTGCAGCCAGGACAGCCCGTCGGCGGATGACGAGGGAGTCATCCGGCTCCCGGTGCGGATGGTCGACCAGATCAGGAAGGCATGCGATGCCGCAGAAGCCGCCGGCACCCAGCTTTGAGGACCTGCTCGACTCCGCCCAACGGCGCGCCCTGCACCTGGAGCTCCGCGACGTCTATGCCGTGGGGGAGGAGCAGGAGGTCCTGGAGGCGTTCCTGCGGGACGGGAGCGTGCCTGCGGACGACTCGGAGTTCTGGGGCGGGTGGCTGCCGCTGGTGGAGCGGACCGTCGCCCGCGGGGTGAAGGTCCTGCGGGCCCGGATCGTGTCCGAGCCCGTCACCGACTACATCCGCTTCGAGTACGCCATCACCGACGCCAACCTCCGCGCCGGCGAACAGGTCCGCTGGCTGCCCCGCTGCCGCGCCTCCACCCTCGCCCTGCCCGGCAACGACTTCTGGCTCGTCGACGACCGGCTCGTGCGCTGGAACCTGTTCTCCGGCGACGGCCAGGCCCTCGAGCCCGACCACACCGAAGACCCACACGCGGTCAAGCTGTGCGTGGAGGCGTTCCGTACGGTGTGGGACCTGGCCACCGAGCACGCCGACTACCGCATCTGACCGACGCACAGCCAAAGGCCGCCACATGACGACCGCCTCTCCATCGTCCAGCGCCCAGTCGGCCCGCGAGGCGCTCGCCGTCCGGCTCTCTCACCTGCGCAAGGACGCCGGCCTCACCGGGAAGGACCTCTCCGCCCGGTGCGGCTGGCACCCCGCCAAAACCACCCGCATCCAAAAAGGTGCGGCCGCACCCTCGGACACCGACATCCGCACGTGGTGTGCGGCGTGCGGCGCCGATGACCAGGCCGAAGACCTCATCGCCACCGCCCGCGCGGTCGACTCGATGTACATGGAGTGGCGCCGCCTGCACCAGGGCGGCATGCGCCAAGTACAGGAGGACTGGCTCGCCCTCCACGAGCAGACCCGCCACTGCCGCGTCTACCTCTCCAACGTGCCGCCCGGCTTCCTCCAGACACCGGCGTTCGCCACCGCCCTCCTCACCCAGATCACCCGCTTCCAGGGCACCCCCGACGACGTCGCCGAAGCCGTCGCCGCCCGCGTCGCCCGTTCCCGGTTCCTCTACGAGGGCGGACACCGCTACGTCGTCCTCCTGGAGGAATCCGTCCTGCGCTTCCGCACCGCCGACCCCGAAGCGATGCGCGGGCAACTGCGCCACCTCCTGGCCGTGATGCCCCTCGCCTCCGTCTCGCTGGGGATCATCCCGTTCACCGCGCAGCGCACCGTGTGGCCGCTGGAATCGTTCTACGTCCATGACGACACCATGGCCGTGGTGGAGACGCTGACTGCGGAGATCAAGGTGACGCAGCCGCGCGAGCTCACCGACTACGCGCGGGCGTTCGCCGGCCTCACGGAGATGGCCGTCTACGGCGACGCCGCCCGCGCCCTCATCCATGCCGCGATCGACGCCCTGGACTGAACTTCCGCAATTCTCCGCAACTTCGTTGAGAGCGCGGACTGTGGGTGCGTAGCGTCGACGACATCGACGGACCACCAGCCGGAGAGGCGGGCCCCTTGCGCGCGCACACCGACTCCACCGCCCCGGCCCCGGAGGGCCGCGGCCTCCAGCCGCCCGCCTACGGCGTCCCCTCCCCGGCCCTGCTGGCCCGCGCCGACCGCGGCTTCACCCGGTTCCTCGGTCAGCACAGCGAGGACCAGGACGACGGTGCCGACAGCAGCGAGGGCCCCCAGCGGTGACCACCGGCCACCCGCACACGACGCTCCCGGCATCGAGGCCCGCCATGCACACCAGCACCCACACTCTCCTGCACGACCCCGACGGCCAGATCGAAGCCGAGCTCCCGCTCGACCGCGAACCATACGCGTGCCTCGTCACGGCCGTCCTCGCATGGAACGGCGAGGACACGCTCACCACCCGCGACCTGGAGCAGATCGCCCTCCAGCTCACCGGCCACGCCCGCGCCGTCGCCGCCCACGTCCGCCGCCGCGCCGAACACCTGCCCAAGGACAGCGGACCCAAAAGCGCTCGCCGACGTCGTCCTGCGCGAAGCAGAAGGCCGGCTGTCCGTCGCCCTGGAGGGCACCGTCCGCTGCGCCCAGAACCGCGCCCGTCTCGTGCGCGCCCTCTACGAACGTCTGGACCGCCTGGAGGCCGCGACCGGGCTTCCGGTCACAGCGCCCGCTCCGGGGCCGACGGGTCAACGGCGGCGCCCGACCGCGCCGCGGACGAGGACGTAAGGAGTCACGCAGAAGGCGGCGATGTTGCAGGCGACGAGCAGAGCGATGAACAGCCAGTAGGAGAAGCCGTGGCCGTCGGAGGCGGCGACGAGGGACCCGCAGGTGAGGCTGATGAAGATGCCAGTGGTGGCGAGCCCGGCAGCCCAGCCCAGCGCGCTCATCCCGATGCCGAGACCGATGAAGGCCCAGAACAAGGCGGGACCGGCAAGGACCGCCACGGCCAGGAACAGCGGCGCGGTGATGTCCCGGTCACCGATGAAGTCCATGAGCTGAGGGATGGAGATGAAGGACCATAAGCCGGTGAAGGCAAGGCCGATGACGACAGCCGCGATCGAGATCACGCGGCTGGCACGGGTGGCGGAGGCAGCGTTCGCGGCGTCGGTCATGAGGCAGTGGACTCCTTCGACTACGGCGGGCGAGGTGGTCGGATCCATCCCGGTATAGCCGACGCAGACCACGAACGAGCCCGCTTCCGCGCAAGGCGTCCGGGACCCGATCATGAGGCCGACCACGCTGTGGTGGCACCCCTGCTGGGAGACCGCCCTTCGGTTCCAGCCGCCCGCTCCGCGCTGCGCCCGGCCGGTCCGTGCCCGGCGGGGCGGCCAGGCACGGACCGGACGCCGGACTGAAAAGCGACCCAGAAGAAGTGCGAGTGGGACGGAAGCCGCGTTGTGCCTCTGACCTGGGTGAACCTCGGCCCGGGCGGCGGTGATTCCGCTCCCCGGCGGCGTCCACTCGATACCGGCTGCGCAACCCGTTCGGTGCGACTTCTTCAGCACCACGGGTGACCGGTTAGACCATTCGTGTTCTGCGGCCCCCGGAATTGTCAGTGGGCCGCCCTACGTTCCGGGCCATGACCGATTGGATCGAGCCCTGTGCTCGTGAAACAGAACCGGCCTACTCCTCCGAGCAGGTGGAACTCGGCCGGAAGCTCGTAGCTCGCGATGATCTCCTGACGGGCGAGAAGCAGCGGACGCGCCTGGAGATCGGAGATCTCCTGCTGGCAGTCGCGCCGATGGACACCGACAAGACCACCAACGCCTCCAACGAGGTGATCAGGGCGTTTGCCGCAGACATCGGCATGACCGCCGGTATGGCCCGTGAGTACCGGGGTGTGTCCGCAGGCTGCGACAGCGCACTCAGGAAGGTGCTGGCCGAGTCCGACGTCACCGTGTCCTACTCGGTCGTCCGCGAGGCCGCACTGGGGTTCTCCCTGCCGAAGGAGAGCCGGGAGGCTGAGAAGGCTCTGGCAAAGGCGGACCGTGAGCGTCGGCGCCAGGATCGCTGGGAGATCCTGCTGCGGATGTTGCAGGAGCCAGGCCGCCGACGTGTGACGGCGCAGGAGTTCCGCGAAGCGATCGGCGCGCGGCCGATCCCGAACTCGGCCTCCGCGATGACCGCCGAGAAGATCGTGGAACAGCTCGACCGCCCCGACATCAGGTCCGCAGTCCTGGCGAGCGTGATGGAACCGGCGTTCCTCGTAGAGGCGTTCGAGGCCGATCCCATGGCGGAGCTCAAGATCCGCGACAGCCTCGCCCAGGTCACCCAGGTCACCAGCACCAGGGAAAGCACCTCTGCTCCCGAGGAGACCGACGACGACCGGCTCGTCCTGCAATTCCGGCGCCGGGTGAACCTGCTCCACGGCCTGGTCGAGATGCACCCCGAGCAGATCATCAACATCGCCGACGAGGCCATGCTCAACGACCTGGAGAAGGCCTGTGAGGGCGTGGTGCACTGGGCACAACGCCTGCACTCGGTCCGCGCCGGCGGAAAGGCGGGTGTGCGGTGACCGCCTCACGCTACACATCCTCGTCCGCTGCGACCCGGCAGTGGATCACGGACAACTACGGCCCGCTGTTCGCCCAGCACGCTGACAAGAACCGGCGGACCGGCGAGTTCATGGACGTCATGATCGACGGGATCCAGGCGGGCGAGCTGCCGGCGATCGAGTACTTCAAGGTCGTCCTCGGCCCCGTCCTGGGTGCGCTGGACCACGACCTGATGGTCCGCTTCGCGCACAGCGGCACCGAGACACCGCCGCTCGCAGGGCCGGGGACGGAAGGCGGCACGACACCGCCGATCCCCGGTCTTGGAAACGGCGGGACATCCCCCGGGCCCGCTCCGGGCGGATGCGGCACTGGGATTGACCGGGGGATCACCATCCCCGGCCAGCGCTCCTTCCTGCCCGCCGACCTGGTCCACGCCCGCATCGTAGAGGTGACCAAACAGCTCCTCGCCATCAAGGCCAACCAGAAGCACTTGCGCGAGCAGGAGAAGGACAGCCGGGCGTTCCGCAAGCTCCTCGACGGGCAGTACGCGGAGCTGGAAACCCAGCTCCGCGCCCTCCGGCGGGCGCAGGAGCGCCTCAAGGAAAACCCGGAGATCGGGCTGGACGCGTTGGCCGCCCTGGGCATCGGCGCCGCGGAACTCGGCATGAGCGACGCCGACCTGGTGGCCCTGGCGGGAGCGGTATGAACAGCCTTCCCTACTCCTCGATCCAGTGGCACGACTACTGGAAGACCATGGTGCCGGCGACCCAGCGCGAACAGCGCCGAGGAAGCCACATCGCCGATGTGGTCGCGGCCGACGGATGCGTGGTGGAGATCCAGCACGCGAGCATGTCCCCGACGAAGATCATGGGACGCGAACTGGACCACGGCCACATGGTGTGGATCTGGGACGGCCGCTCGGTCTACGCCTCCGGTGCCCTCTCACTGACCGCCTTCGCAGACGGCATCGTGAGCTTCCGGTGGAAGAACCAGCGCCGCAACCTCCGTACGTGCCGGCGCCCGTGCTTCCTGGACCTCTGGACGCTTGGGGAATCCGGGCAACGGATGCTGCTGAAGGTCGACGTCCTCAACGAGGACGGAACGGGCTCCGGCCAACTGGTCACCCACGACACCATGCGGATGTGGATCGTCTCCGGCCTTCCTCGCCATCCCCTTGCCGAGCTTCGTGAAGAGTGCGGCATCCCGTCGGTGAAACTCACCGCGGCAGTCGCCTAGCACGACCATCCACCAGACCGGGCTTCCCGGGCCAGAGATCCAAGGCCCGGTCTGGTGCGGGTGCGGTCCCTAGTCGTCGCGCCCGGACGGCGGCCCGTACTCCTCGATGAGGTCGCAAGTGCACGTGCCGCCCTCGTAGGAGGCGTTGGCACATTCGTCCTAGTGGTGCCGCGGCGACGGAGATGTCACCGTAGGCGGGGTTCCCGGAGACGGTGTCTTCGAAAATCGAACAATACCCCCACCTTCCCCGCCGACCTGGTCCAGGCCCAGCGCGACCTCAACGCACGTACGACGCCCTCGCAGCACCCCGCCAGCACGGCAACACCGCACTGCGCCGCCTGCTCCTCCTGTCCGCCCGCATCTGGTGGCACCCCTTCTGGAACACCCGACCGCCCGGCAGGCCGGCAGACCGGACCGAGTTGCGCCGCCAGGCCCGCGGCGACCGTCGCGCAGCGAGGGCGGCATGAGGGTGGACGCCCCGACCGATCAGCATGCCCAGATTCTGCGAGTGATCAGAAACTGGATCGCGGACCACGGCGAAGGGCCCTCGATCCGCCAGATCGGAGAACAGGTTGGCCTGTCCAGCACCAGCTCGGTCGCCTACCAACTCGGTCGCCTGGAAGACCTTGGACTGATCAGCCGCACCGGGCGCCGTTGGCACTCCCGCCACCTCGGCACCTGAACCGTGAGGAGGGAGGCAGCACCCGGCCTGTCGCCAATCTGTGAAGCGGGGAGAGCCAGTCGTTCGCTATGACCGCCGGCAGCGGGCATCTCAGATACACCAGCTTTCGATGGCAGCCAGACCGAGACTGATCCGTCAGCTCGAGCCGGTGTGGTCGTGCCGGCGCAGAAGTCGTTCGAAGAAGTCAGTGAGCATCTCGGGAGCCGCGTTATCGCACAGTTCGTGGCCGCCGATGCGGTAGACCTCGTAGCCTTGGAGCGTGAGCTCGCGATCTTCCGCCACCATCGAGGCGTAGCGCGCAGGGTCGGGGAGCCAGTCGGCGTCAGAACGCTGCGCGGCGGCGCGGCCGACGGGGCGGGCGTAGTGCTGGATGCCGTCGATCTCGATGACCGCGCGGGTGCGATGGCTCATGAGCAGCAGAAAGTCCATCCGCTGGCGGGCAAGGCGTCTGACCCCGCCCAACTCGCTCATGCTGTAAGGGTCGTAATGGAGATAGACCTGAGGGATGAGCGCCGGAAGGTCAAAGCCGAGCTTGACATAGGTGTCGAACACCAGGAGCTCAGCACCGTTGTCACCGAGGGAGCGCCGCAACCGGTCCCATAGAGAGATCCGTGCCTGTGTCGGATCGCCCGCGTACTCAGGGTGCTGGCGAACCCACCAAGTGACCAAGTCCTGCCAGCTCAGCCCACGGCCCTCCAATGGCTGGTCATACACCAGGCAGTACTGCTCGTTCTTGACGATGCGGATGGTGTTGCTGATGGAGTCCGGCAGGACGATCTGCGGCTTGGGGCCGTCGGCGGCAAAGATGAGGTTCTTCAGCTCTCCGGAGACGCCCTGCAGGCCCAGCTGAGCCAGTAACTGCTGTAGGTCGTCATCGCCGTACTCCTCGATCACGCGACGAGCTATCTCCATCAGATCCGGGAGCGACTTGTCCTCCAGCCGAGCCAGAACGTAGCCCCTCTTGCTGTTGTACGGATCCTCGTCCGCGCCCTGCGGGGCGAGCCCCAGGTACTCACAAACCGCGGCAAGTCGGTTGGCCTTGACGTGACCCCACAAGGCCTCCGCGATGGCATCCCGCAGTTTGAACACTGGCACTCCGGACGGCAAGTTCATCCCGCCATCATGCAGACCAAGCACACGCCACGGCAGTGCGTAGGCGAAAGCAGCGACCGAGACGGTGTCGCCGCAGATTGCGACCCGAAGAAGCGCTCCGGGCCACCGCCTTTCGCGAGCGCGGCCCGTGGGCTGTTCGCCTCAGTGATTCTGGCTTGACTCACGGCCGATGCCTGGCGGCGCTCGGCCTCCCCCGGCTCACGGCCGATGCCGGATCGTCCAGCAGGGCGGCGCCCGCGAGTGCTCTCCCGAGCCCGCGTATCTGGCGCCGTATGGCAGCCAACTGCGGCTGCGGAGAGACCCTGGACTGAGGGCGGACCGAAAATCCGTCTCGCTTGTCGGACCTGGTTGTCACACTAGGCGGATGAACGAGGGATCACCCGCACAGTGGCTGGCGGCGGCGCAGAAGATCGATGCCCGGATCGAGAAACTCCGACCCGAGGCCGATCGCCTCGTGTGACAAATACGCTGTTGATCACTGAGTTGACAGTGGCCTGGGCCTGTGAATGTAGTGATCGTTTCGGGATGCTGTGCCACGGCGTGACGTTGCCTTGAACGGGGCATTTGTCTGGTAAAGGTGCTAGGGGGATCGACTGACCTGCGAGTGTAGTGATCGTTTCGGATTGTGGTGATCGTTGCAGGATTTGGTTATGGCTGCCCGGCTAGGATCGGTAGGTTTGCCCTGGTTCAGGGCTAGTCGGTCGCTTTGTTGAGTTGGAGGGCCGAACGGATGCGTGCGAGCCCGGATGACGGCATGTTCCGCAGGTCGCCATGCAGATTCCTCTTCCTTCTTCTCTACGTGGGTGAGCGAGGTCCGATTCAGTCAGCTATGGCCCGGGTCCACTGCTGGCTCACTCAACACCTTGACCAGAACGGCATTGGCGACCTGCGCCAGTCGGCCAAGCTGCACCGCCTCGAACTGGAAGTACGGGTTGGCCTGGAACGGCCCCGCGTTGCCGCCGTAGCCGAGGACCTGCTCCGATCCGAACAGCGTCCCTCGGTGCCCCGTATGCGAGCGCTGGTCGTACAGCGGGCCCGCTAGCTCCTTCACCTGCTTCTGCGTCAGCACGGTCTTGAGTGCTTTCCGGAACCGCTTCTCGGCCACTCCCTTGCGATGCTTGCACTCGGGATGGCAGTCGCACATAGAGTCTGGGACGGACCTCATACCGACGCCCTCGATCGCGGCTACGAAGGTGAGCAGCGAGAGCGACGGATGACGTCTCCCCAGGCGTACGGCCTCGTAGTACGCGCTGAGCGCGGTCTCCAGTTCGGGGTCGCCGTCCAGCCTCTCCCATGCCCCAAGCACCCACAGCGGCAGCCTCCAGTTTCCTGTCCCCGGAGGGACCTCCCCGGTCCACTCCTCCCCGTGCGGGCTCGGGAATTCGGGACCGACCGAAGTCGGGATCTTCAGAACCGACCCGTCGGGGCCCTGAGGCCAGGGGAGCGTCCGGGGCTCCCACAGCTGCCTCCGGTGCAGCGTCAGGAGAGCGCAGAGCCGACGCAACTGCGCCTGAGCGACAGGGACAACGGGGTCCCAGTGGTACGTCTCGACCTGGCCGGTGACGACGACGGGGAAGCTGCGGCAGATCGTGATGAACTGCGAGTCGACTCGGTCCTGCCCTCGGAATTCGCGCATGTGGACACCACCGGGGGCGAGGGCCAGCGGCCCTACGTCTGTCGCCCTGATCTGCCCCAAGGGGTGAAATCCCTGTACAGCGGACGGGCTGACCCCAACAAGCGCATCCCATACGTGAGTCCGCTGGTGGTGCCCAATCTCGTCCACGGCCTTCCGCGCGCCAGTCCGCCAGGGGTCTACCTGGTCCGCGGACGGGGTGCCGACGTCGCCGACGACCGTGCAGCTGATGCCGTCGGGGTGAGGGTGGACGCGCAGGATGCTCGTCATGGAGTCGTCGAGGGGCGGCCCCATTTCCACCGCGCCACCGTGACTGTCAGTGCCGCTGACGCGGCGAAACCCTCCGCCCATGGCGTTCCCAAGGTGGTGGGCCCACTCGTTGCCATGCTCGGTGAAGTCCACGGGGAAGGTCCCGATGCTCTGTTCCCACATGCTGGCCTCCAGCCGCTTCGACGACGTCGAGGTTCGCTGGCCACAGCTGCCAGGACCTCAACGTCCCACGATCAAGGCCATCGTCCCGTTTGTGTCCAGAGGGACGCCACTCAATACAGCCGTCACAGACCGCCCCGGCCAGCGTGAAGCGCGTGACGACCCGGCACAGTTCGCGGCGGCGGTGGCGTTTGTGCGGTTGCCCACCCCGCCCCGGCTTGAAGGGAGCGATGGCGATCTGACGCATCCGCGGTGAACTCCCAGTCGATCTAGTCTGGTTGCAGTGCATACGGTCACTGGCATTTCACGGTGCTGTACGACTTCGAGGACACTGATGACGGGTGACGAGGGGTGGAAGGACGAAGACGGCGACGAGAGCCGTGTTCCGGCTGCGGGTGCCGAGGTCGGGCCAACGGCCGTCGGCGGATACGCACACGTCGTTCAGGATCGGCTGACCACGAGATCATTCAAGGTGAGCTTGACGCGGCGCCGGTTGGTGTCGAAGCCGTACATGGCAGTGGGCCGGTTCAAGGGGTCGGATTTCGAGTAGTAGCGGAACTGCAGTACCTGGCCACACATCGGCCCCACGTCCGCCATCAGGCCGTCCTGGCAGGTGGCCAACACGGTGATGCCGTGTTCCAGGGCGGCGTCACGCAGTGCGGCGATCACTTCGCGACGGTGCTCCGCGCCGAGTGAGTCACCGAGTTCGTCGAGGATGAGGACGCGGCCCCGCGCGTCGGGTGCGGCCAGCAGGGCGGCCAGGACGAGATGGATGGAGAACAGCTTCTCCTGGGCGGTGTTGGTGGGCGCATCGTAGGCCAGCAAGGAGCCGCCGGGGTTGCGCTGCCACCGGGGCACGACATGGCAGATCCACTGGTCCTCGGCGCTGTCCGGCGCGCTTACGCTGTAGAGCAGGTCGGCTGCGTACCCCTCCTTTTTGTGCAGTAGGTTGAGCTGGTTGCTGATGCGGTCCAGCGCACTGTGCACGCGTTCCTTGATGGACTCCTGGGTTTCTTCGAGGGCCTGGCGTGACTCCTCGACGAGGTCGTGGAGGTAGCTCTGTTCGTCCTCCCGCTCCCGTCTTTTCACCTCCACCTGCTCCCGAGCTCCTGCGTCCCGCTCCTCGTACTCGTCCAGCCACGTCTTCATCGCGGTCAGCGAGTTACGGAAGATGATGTCGTGCGGATCGTGGGTGTGGGCCTCGTGATGGTGCAGGGCGTCGGCGATCTCCACGGTGGCCACACCGGTGGTTGCCGTGTCTGCGGCGAGCCTCGTCAGCGCCGCCGTCAGCCGGGACCGGCTCTCGCTGCGAAGGTCCGCACAGGTGCGGACCTCGGGCGGGCGCTCGGTGTCTCGCGATACGACGGCGTAGGAGTTGATGCCGTCGGCTGGCTCCGCGCCGGGCTCATCCTCGGGCAGGCAGCTCCAGTTGAGCTCCTCCAAAGCCTCCTCCTCAGAGCCCGTCCAGATCATCCGTGCCCGGTCGGTGCTTGACCCCCTGCGGAGCTCCTCCAGCTTCTCCTTCCTCCGCGTCGCCTGCGCCCTGTCGTCCTTCAGCTTCCGCAGTTCGCCCTCGAGCTTGTCTGCGCGCTCCTTCGCCGTGCGGAACGCCATCTGGGCCTCATGCGCTGTCTCGCTTGCCTCTTTGGCCAACGTACGCAGCCCAGGCAGCGCGGCAACGCACTGGGCGTGTGTGTCCTCGAGGTCGCGGATCTTGGGAACGAGCCGCTGTGCGAGCTCTTGGGCCTCGGCCCGTTTGATGTCCCGGCGCAGTTCGGCGATCCGGCGACGGTGCAGGTCGGCTGCGGTCTCCAGTGCAGCGCACTGGGCCCGGGCCTGGTCCCGCTGCCCTTCAAGGTGGGCGCAGATGTCTTCTTGGCCAGCGATCGGCTTCTCGAAGCCTCCGATGACGCGGACCCCCAGCCCAGACAGCCAGGCATGCGGAGGAACCGTCACCTCCGTGGCATCGGCCAGGGCATGCAGGAACGGCACCGCCAGGGGATCGGCGTCCAAGATGCCCTCGGGCAAGCCATCCGGGGCGCCGGAACCTGCCGCTTCCGGTTCGCTCGACGGCCCGCAGATGAGGATGGTCCCGGGCAGAGTGCTCACCGCACGGCTGGCATCCTCCAGGGCATCGGAGGCGACACACACCGACTCCCTCCACGGCGCCAGGCGGGCCTCCCACTGGGACCGCGCCTCAGGACGGACGCGAGTGGTGGCCATAAGCCCCACCCTCCGGTGGGACGTTGCCCCCTCCAGGGCCCGCAACGCCGCCCCCGCCTGGCCGGTGCGCCCCTCCCGGGCCTCGGCGAGCTCTCCTTCCAGCGCCCTGACACGTTCCTCGGCCAGCAGGAGTTCCGCCTTTACCTCGAGCTGACGCGCCTCCTGGTCGCTGACGTGCTGGGCGAGCTCGGTGGGGGAGGGGCCGGCGTAGTCCTCGGCCTGCTGCCGCGCCTGGCGGTGATCCTGCTGCGCCCGCTTCAAGTCGCCTCGAAGCAGTCCCACCTTCTCGTTGGCCTCCTCCACCTCCCGCTGATGCTCGTCGCTGCGCAACTGTGCGGAACGGGCCGATTGCCGGAGCTGGCCGATGTCGCGGGCTTTGGTGAGCTGGCCCTGCACTGCATCATGCCGCGCAGCCAGAGCTGCCAGATCATCCTCGACACGGGCGAGGCTGCTGCCGATCCGGCGCTCGTAGACGACGGCATCAAGGGCGGCGCGTGCCGATGCCAGTCGCCAGAAGAGCTGAGCCCGGCCGGCCTCCACCCGGGCCCGCTGTCGGGTTTCGACAGAGTGAAGGATGATTTCCTCTTCGTGCCAGGACTTCTCGGCATCGGCCAGTTTGTCGGCCAGGTTCTTCTGCGTCCTGGCCAGATCCTTGCGGGCCTGTACGTCCGTGGCGAGCATGCCGGCCTTGCCGGTGAGATCGAGCAGCGCCTCCCCGATCTGCACGGGAGTGAAGGTGCCCGCATCCAGCTTCAGCAAAGAGGGCCGCGACCGCATGCCGCCGCGGCTGATGATGTAGGCCAGCAGACGCGGGGCGCGGCCGTAGAGGACCTCCGCGTAGTCCGTGGCCCCCAGGGGTTTACCACCGAGGGCGCGGAAGAACCCCGGAGCCAGCTCGTGCTGGGTGCGATCGTCTCCGCTGAGCAGAAGGTGCACCCCTTCCTTGTGCCGTACCTCGATGTGCGGTGACTTGGCCGATACCTGCAGCCACACGGTGTGTGCGCTGCCCAGCGGATCCTCGGGTTCGGCGAAGACGCCCACCACATAGCCGATCGAGGCGGCCTCGTTCACCTCTGGCGATGCGCCGGCGGTGACGGGCTCGAACAGCAGCTTGGGTGCGTGCACGGAGCCACCGCCCGTCATGCGCCATTCCGGGTCTCCCAGCAAGAGGGCCAGGGCAGACAGGAAGCTGGTCTTTCCCGACTCATTGGAGTCCTTTGGCCCCCGCCCGGTCACCGCGACGAATGTGCCGGGGACGATCGCCACCGGGTGGGAGGTCAGACGGGCAATGGAGAACGTCTGGACAGCGACCAGCTGACGGGTGCCGATCACTCCCCGCTTGCCACGTGCACTGGGGATCTGCTGACTCACATGCGGTCCGTTTCTGTGGGGATCTCAGATAACTCGCCGCGAGACTCGGGGTCTTCGAGGCCACGCCGCCGGCGGATGGCGGCGGCCAGCTGCCCGCCGGGCCGACCGACCAGGATCAGGTCCTCCCAGAGCAGGTTGCTGCGGGCCTCGCTCATGCGCTCCAGCGCAGGGCCGGGCAGGTAACGGCCCGTGGTGGTCTCAGCGACCATGCCCGCCGCCCGCAGCCTGCGCAGCGCCGTTCTCATCGCGGCCTTGGAGATCCGCCGGTTGGAGGCGAGCTCCGCCAGGGTGACGGTGTGGGCTTCCCCCGTCCAACGGTTGTGCCGGTGCCGCCCCCGAGCTCTCGGAATCGCCACTGTGTGCAACAGGACCAGGGCCAGCACGGCCCGGTCCACCGCGGCGAGGGTCCCGACCTCCTCGGTTACCAGGGCGTCGGCGAGCGGGTCACAAAACCCGGTGACCCAGTTGCCCTCCGCTGTCTGCAGCAGTTGCCGCCCGCACGGCAGCAATGCCTGATCCACCGCGGCCCGTATCGCCGGATCAGCCAGCATCGGCAGCTCACCCCGGGGCACCGGCCGACGAGCCGTCTCCAGTGTGGCGATCACTGATCGCACCACATATCCGTCGGACATCTCAAGCGCCGTTTCGGCATCGGCCCGGACCTCATGCGGCGGCACCGCCGAATCCGGCTCCCCGCTCGCCTGCTCATCCGCCCCGGGAGCCGGCAGCAGATGGTGTCCGCGGCGCAGGCCCTCCACCACCACAGCAGGAAACGCCGCAACGGCTGCCCCCAGCCGCAGTTCGTCCCCGTCCACGGAGATCAGGCCGGCCTCTGGCAAGGTCCGCTCGAGTGCCCGCTCCACCGCTTCGCGGTCCGCGCCCAGTTGAGAACACAACGCCACAATGGCGGCACGCCTAAACGGCCCGCCCGGAAACGGCGCGCGCTCAGGCCGCGGCCACGCCGCGCGCAGGCAGGCCGCCCACACCAGGGTCGGCACCGGCGACAAACCAATCCGGAGCGCCGGCGCCAGGCCAGCAGCCGGTGCCGTCTCACCGTCCCACCCCAAGACCAGCACATCAGCCAGCTGGCCCACCCCGTGCACGCGGATCACCCGGCGTCCGATTCGGGCGGCCGCGGCCGCAGCGGCAACCGCCACGGGACCGGTCGTCTCGGCCGACGTCACTCCAGCGGCCCGCAACCGCCCCAGAAGCAAGGCTGCTTGAAACGCTCTGTCCTCATCCGCCTCACGGATGGCGTCCTGTTCAGAAGCCACCCAAACCCCCATCGGACCTCTGAGCCACATTCTGACGCCGAAGACGCAGGGGATGCAGATAGGTGACGGAGGCCTCCGGATCGGCTAGCAAACCGTCCTCCACCACGACCGTATAGGGCTCGTCAGGATCGGCACTCAGCGCCAGCACATCGGTGATGATCGAAGCAGCCGCAGGCCATCCCGCTTCGTACAGCGCCTGAGTGAGATCGACTTCCTCGTCTGCCGCCAACAACTCATCGGCCCGCAGCCGACGCCGCTCCCGTAGATGCGCGTGTGCATCCTCGGCCCACTGCAAAGGATCGTCCTCATCCTCGTCGTCGCCCTCGACCACGAGAGGCCGCACGCGTGCCCGCGAGCGCGGGGCGAACCCCTCCACTGTCTCCAGAAGCTGAGCCGGCTCGATCCACACTGCCGGCACGTCGGCGACCAGTGCCGTACCCACCTGCGACAGCAGCCCGACGTCACCCTGGACCGCGGCGTGGTCGTACTCCTTCACGGTCAGCACGTCAAAGTTCAGACTGCCGCCGCCCTGCTCAAGCACTTTGTCCGCGGCGGCCATGACCTGCAGACGGTAGAACTGCTCCGCCTCGATCAGAGCCGAACCAGCTTCCTCCAGCGCCCAGTCACCACTGAACCGGTCCGTGACCAGCTTGTTCAATTCCTTCACCTGGCGCGTGAACCCCTGATGATCATGCTGTCGATGGGACTCCATCAACTCGGCCGTCGTGCCGGTAGCGATCTGCCGCTGCAAATCCAGAGCGAAAACCCGCAGCGCGTTCCGGCACGACACCAGATAGTCCAGAGCCGCCTCGGGGTCGGGATTGCTGCGATCGAACACCGCCCTCGCCCGATCCAACAGCAAGATCAACTCATCAACACCCCCGTGCTCCGCCAGCCGTTCAGCCGCCAAAGCACCCGCCAGCCCTGCAGGCCGCACGACATACCGGTCCTGATGGGACTTCAGAAGATAGGGCTCAAGGAACCCCAGCCGGATCAGGACAGCCAAACGGCGATCGATCAGCTCCTCCGGCCACCCCGAAGGATTGACCTTCAATGCCTGCACGACCTCAGCCTTCGACAGCCCGTGCGCCCCGGCATGCTCGGCAAACACTTTCAGGATCGCAAGCGCCACCCGCGCCACCTCCGGGTGCTGCGCCACAGCACCAGCATCCTCAGCAACGGGAGCCATGAACGCCCGCCAGTTGGCCAACTGAACAACCGCCGCCAGATCCTCCCGATCGCCGTCCCCGAACGCGAGCTGTTCACCCACCGGCCGGCACCGCCTCCAACAGCCCAACCAAGCGAGGCAGCACCTTCCGGTGCAACGGCTCCTGCTCACACGATTCGCCCGAGACCGCGATCTCCGCCGCCAGGGCCCGCAGCTCCACCGGCCCCTCCGCCGCCATCCTCTCCGCCAGCGCGCGCGCTTTCGGATACTGCTCCGGCTCCTGATCCCGGTAGGGGCCGGCACGCCACATCTCCACTTCCATCCCCACCGGATGCACCTTGCGGTCCAAGCGCCGGGACAGATCATCGATGATGGCAATCCCATCGGCATCCAGGTCTCCCCAAATGGCCATCCGCTCCGGACGCATCCACTCCAGCAGGGCAACAAGCTTGTTGGTGACGTACCCCTTGCCCCAGATGCACAGCCACTGCGACGTGACCTCCGGGATCGCGCACACGCGTTCAAATGTGTCGGAGTTCTCAACCAAGAAGACGCCCCGCCCGCCGTGCTCGACTTCCCCCACCAGCCGCAGAGCGCCAGCAGGCAGAGCGATCCACGGCTTGGCCACCGCAGCGTCTGCAGCCACCGACCCCACCCGCCACCGCAAAGGCCCCCGCACCCGAATATCGACATCAGCCTCATCGAGCGCCAGGTCAAAGCTCATCCCGACCAGGTTCTCGAAAGCCGCCTGCCGTGGAGGGGTCCACTTCTTCGACCCTCTCAACGCAAGGCCAGCCAACTCCTTGGCGGACAACCGCTCCCCGTTCCGGTGCGCCGGCCACCACACAGACGCCGCGCGCACCGCCGCCTCATAGGCAGTCCACGCCTCGGTCGCGACCGCACTGTCCTGCGGCACCCTCAGCGGCGAACCCGCCGGACAGGTATCCAGCAGCACCTGCTCCCGCTCCAACTCCGGTATCGGCGCCATCAATGCAAGCAGTTCCTTGCGTACCTCATCGGGATCCCGCCATCCGCGCAGCTCCTGCAACAGCTCATCCGCCTGCAATGCCCAGGAATGAGACAGGCGCCATGCCAACGGACCGGCGACCTCGAGATCGTCATCAACCGCGCAACGCAGAACCACACCTCCGCACCGCACCAGCGCCAGAGCTACATCCCACGCCCTGTCTCCGAAACGGGACTCCACCGTGGCCCAAGAGCGCCGCTGCGCCGAGAGCGCCCACACCAGATGCCGACTATCCAAAGTCTCCGGAGGTTCATAGGCTGGCTGCTCCCGCGCAGTCACCAGGTCGACTTCCCGAATGCGCAGCAAGCCCCGGCGATTACGCGGTGCGCGGTTCATCCCCTCACGACGTACCGGCACGGACAGAGCATGTGTGCCCTCCGGCACTTCAGCCAGCGATACCCGGATGCGGCCTTCCGCTTCACTGAACAACAGGGCCATAGCGCCCGCCCCGGCACTCACATGCCCTCCCCAGAGACACATCGGACCTTGGACCCAGGCAGATCCACTCTGTCAGGAAGGCATACACAAAGCCTCTTGCGCCCCACAAACAGACAAAGTGAGTTCAATTCAACACTAATCCAAAGTAGGCACAGTGACGTACCGTCACCTGTTATTACCTCTGACTTCACAGACGGCCCGCGAGGAGCATCGACGCTGTGGAATCGACGCATCCCGCTCGCCAGAGACCTGAACGAGCTACCCGTGGCGCGCCATGCGCCCTCCTGGGACTGTTGACGGCATAGCCCACAACCAGGGGCGCGCCGCCCGTGCAGGTGCGCGTCCTTCCCTCAGCGTCGGTGGGGTGTACGGAGGATGACCAAGTGGCCGCCTGATGCACGTGACCTGTGGCAAGCTCATCTCCCTGGGGGAGAGGAACGACTGATGACCCGTTACCAATGCGGATCGTGCTCGTATCAGAGCGACCATCTCGGCGAGGCTCAACAGCACTCGCACCAGACGGGCCACCTTTGCATCGGCAAGGACAGTGCCGGGCCAGCGGGAGGTAAGTCCGGCAAAGCCAGGGTCGCGGTTAAGGTCGGCGCCAGCGTTCTGGCCGCCACCACCATCGGGGTCCTCACCTGGAAGTACAAGGGGCTTCAAGAAGAGCACGAGGAGCTCCAGACGAAGCACCAGGGGCTCTTGTCCATGGCTGCGGGACTGGTCGTGCAGTTGGCGGAGTCGACGGCGGAGAACGAGAGCCTGAAGTCGGAGAACGACTACCTGAAGTCGGCCACCGGTGCCTCGAAGACGCTCAAGAGCTACGACTGCTGAGTGAGGGCGTACTGCGGGTAGTGCCACTGGCGGACGGGTGCCCCGGAGCTCGATGCCGTTGGAAGGTCGAGCGGATGCCGGCCCCGCCCGGTGCCAGACCCGTTCTCCGCAGGTCACCCATTCGAGAAGATCAACTGATCGCAGCGGGCCAGCCACCGATCAGCGCAGCGGTCCGAGTTGCAGAACAACGTGGGAACGGCCGCTCAGGCCGGGAGCTGTGGCCTGGTGTTGGGTCTGGCGGGCGGCGAGGGTGCGCTATTTTCGTGCCGTATGGAAGACACCGCCCCACTGCGTCAGGCCGTCCTCGCCTGGCTTGAACAGGCACGGGACCTGCCCTCGATACCCCAGGCGATCACCGATGTAGCACTGTCGACGCAGCCGGAGTTCGATGCTGTGATCAACGCGGTGGTGGGCGCCGCGCCGAAATCCGAACACCGCGACCTGTACGGCAAGGCCGATGACGACTGGGTGCCCCGATGGTCCACGCTCCTGAGCGGATCGGGGCTGGGGGATGCAACCCGTCTGGTTGCCCAGGGGGCGACGGTGCCGGTGGAAGAGGTTGCGGACAGCTTCGTCGCTTTCTGCACGGCGCCCGCGCCGGCAGTGGAGGACTGGCTGTTGCTGACTGGCGACCTCCCCGAGGGGGCACGGATCCCGCTGGGCCGGTACACCCTGCAGACCTTCACCGCCGACGAACTGAGGAAGTTGGGCCCGATGCCCGCCCTCCACGGCCTTCAGCCGGGCGGGCTCGACCTCCGTCTCCTGTCCGGCGCACCGTTCATCCACGTCCCCGATCTGGACCGTACATCGGACCGCAGTGGCGCGCCCTGGTTCGATTTCACCGGCCCGCGGCCGGAGGCCCGGCACTGGAGGGCGCTGCTGCCGCTGATCCTGTGGAGCCCCGAACTCCTGCATGTCGACGCGGTGTTCGACGTCGAGCGCGGTCGCGAGTTCGGGCTGCACCCAAACCACGTGCCCACCACCCTCCAGATCTACGAGGACCATGACGGCAGGCAGGAGGAAGTCGAGGTCCGCGAGACTGGCACCTTCCACGTCACCTGGGAACAACTCCCGCGTCTGCAAGCCTTCTGCTCCGCCGTGACCGCAAAGATCGACGCCGTCATGGACGGCGCCACCAGCAGCCGAAGGCTGCCCAGGAGGCGCGCCCTGCGCCTGGAGCGCGCGGCCCGGCACCTGCTGCAGGCCCACCAGCGCACCCACAGCGACTACGGCGTGTGGGAGCAGGAGGCCGACGAGCTGCACCTGGACTACGTCATCACGCTGGAAGCCCTGATGGCCAGTCCCCACGACAAGCATGAGGGCGTCAGCGAGAGGATCCGGTCCCGCGCAGCCGCCCTGTTCCTCACCCCGTCCCTGCGCCAGCAGGTCGAGACAATCGTGCAGGACGCGTACAGCGCGCGCTCCAAGTACGTGCACGGGGACGTCCTCAAGGACCAGGAAGAGAGCGAGAAACTGGCCGCCCTGCGTGACCTCAGGCTGATCGTGCGGCAGGTTGTTCTGCGCTGGCTCGTCCTCACCCCCTGCGACACTGAAGACCTCGCACCCCTCCTCGACGCCGCTGCTGCCGGCACCGGCCGCGAACGCGCCATCGACGAACCCCTGCGTGCCTTCTTCCGCGCAACGCCGCCGCAGGACCGCCTCGGGCTCTGAGCCGGACCACAGTGCCGGTCGTGAGCAGTGCGACGCGGCCCCCTGTTCCTCGGCAGGCGACTGGCAGCAGTGCGAGGGCAGTCGCCGGCGGGCGGTCCGCGTGCTGGGGCCGTACTCGGTCCTCCTCGCTGGCCCGGGCCAGGCCGGGATGTGGCAGGCACCGGCACCGGGGGAGTCAGGTGGTGTTGAATTCCGCTACCGCCGCCGTGGCTCGCTGGTCTGCCTCTGCTTGCAGGGTCTCCCAGTCGGCGGATGCCTGGCGTGTTCCCGCCGCGAGGACCGCGGCGCGTACGGCGGTGCGGACATCGCCGGGACCTACCCGCAGCCCGGCTCCCCTAAGGCCCTGGATTTCCGACAGCGCCTGCGCGGCGGCCTGGTCGAGGTCGGGGGCTGCCCCGGCAGACGTGCCGGCAGCGTCCCGGCACAGCACGATGACGTCGATGCGGTTGGGCTCCGCTGCTGCGGTCTTGGAGAGACTGGTCGCCACTTCGGCGATCACGGCGCGGGTGGTGGTAACGGTGAAGCCGGCGTCGGACAGCGACCGCATCAGAGCGCACCAGCCCGTGGTCTGCGACTGGTGGAAGCTGAATAGGAGGCGGCCGCCGGGCTTGAGGACGCGTCGGCACTCGCGCCAGACGCGGGCTGCGGTGGCTTGGAATCCATCAGGGGCGGCGTTCTGTACTTCTTGGACGGCCCGGGTGCTGGGCATGTCCGGGTAGCCCTGGTAGGGGCGCATGGCGCTGAGCCACGCGTGGAAGAAGTCGGCCAGTTCCGAGTAGTGGACGTTGTCGACGTAGGGGGGGTCGGTGACGATGAGGTCCACGCTGTCGTCGGGGAGATCCGTGCGCGAGGCGTCGCCGGTAGTGGTGTAGGCCGTTGCGGGATTCCGCACGAACTGCTGCCACGTCGTGCTCAGGGGGCGCGCGACGGGCAGCGAGGACTGGTCGACGGTGAGGATCCGGTCGGCCTCGGCCTTGAAGTCCAGCGGGGTGCTCTTGTACTGGGCCGCTTTGTGCAGCCGGGTGAGCACCCCGGAGAACCCAGCCGATCCCCCCTGGGCACCCCAGGGGTCTCCTTCGACGCTGCACCTCTCCGGTCGCAGTACGTGGTTGTGGAAGACCGAGCGGACCGGACCGGTACCCTCCCCCTTGTAGGAGCAGAACAGGTTGTGGTGTTCGACGGTTCTGCCGAACGATGCGATGAGCGCCTCGCGTTCCGCGGAAGCCCCGGGCAGATCGCGCAGCGCCGCGCCGATCAGTCCGAGGCTGTAACGCTGGCGCTCGTTGAAGAACCGCTCCCAGGAGTCGTACCCCCAGCGCAGCGCCTGGATGGTGCTGACGCCTTCCTCCAGCGCGCCGAGCGGGCGGACGAGCTCCTCGGGCGATGTGTCGGCGAGGGACTTCGCCGCCTTGTCGTACAGGCAGAGGTCGAAGTCGTCGATCGCCCGGTACTCACGCTGGCCGTCGGCGCGCAGCACCAGCTTCGCGTACATGCGCCGCTCCGGGACGGCGCCGTTCAGCGCAGCAATGACAGGGGTGCGGTGCCCGTGACGACATGTCATGAATCTTCCCCGGGCGGCCCCTTGGAACGGGAAGGTCATGCCGCAGGCGGGGCAGTGCCCCCTCTCGTCCTTGCTCAAGTCGGTGACGCAGATGCCCCGGCAGCTTGGGCATACGGCCTGTGCGCGTGGGAATCGGCGCGGGTACGCATGGCGGGCGAAGACCCGGGAGGTGAAGAGCTCCACGTCCTCGCCGCACTCCGGGCAGTACGCGAGGGCCACCCAGAAGTATTGCAGGACCGGCTCGTTGGAGACGGTGCGGTGCAGTTCCTGGACGGGACGGGCGCACTTCCTGACGACCTGCCCGAAGAGGTCCGCGAGCACCTCTAGATCCCATGGCTGCAGCGCCTGCCGCTGGGTGAGCGTCGCGACGGGATTGATGTCGCGGCCCACGACGGCGGCCCCGAGTTTGGCCGCCTCGACAAGGGTGGTGCCCGATCCGGCGAAGGGGTCATACACGACGAGCCCCCGCAGCCTGGCCGCGGCGTCCGCAACGGAGTCGTCCGGTCCGGACACGGCAGCCAACAGTAAGTGGCGTGCAACGCTGCCCAGGCGCCTCGCCCACCACTTGTGCACGTAGGTCGCGGGCCGGTGCACCTCCTTGCGCCACGACTCGTGCTCGGCGATCCGGCTCCACTCCACTGGCGCCGGCCCGGCCTCGAGGAGTGAGACCGGGGGGAGGCCCGCCCCTGGCTTCTCGTTCATGTGTACGCCCCCGGTGGTCCGAACCCGGATCCACCGCCCTCGGATTGGGCAGGAGCAGGTGACGGCCTGTCAACGTGCGTTACTGTAACGGCAGGTAGTGGGGGGATACCAGGTGGGTGATGGCGCGCGTGACGTATCTGGACTGTCTCGTCCCTCCCGACGCAGGCCCGGCCGACTTCTTCGAGCGCGTGCAGGCCCTTCGTATGACGGACCGCGGACGCACCGTCGATCTCGGCCCGCTGGACCGTGCCACCCTGACTCTGTTGTCCCGCGCATTATCGAGTGATCAACGCAGCGTGTACCTGGGCCTCCCGCGCGGGCGACACGACATGGCCGTGCTGATCGGGATCTACCTCCAGCTCGTACGGCGCGGGGCAGAGCTGACCGGCGGATCACCTTGCCCGGTCCCTGACGGACCGGTGGTGGTCGTCGGACTGCGCACCAACGTCACCGTACGGCTGGCACAGCTCGCGATCGGCAGGCAGAACCTCTCGCGAGCCCTGCGCATGCAGAGAATCCGCGGTGACGGGCGGGTTGTTGACCTCCAGGGAAAGATCACGAGGGCCGTCGACTCGCCCTCAGGGCTGTTCTACCTCAACACCGCGCTCGGCAGGCCCTCGCTGGGGACCAGCGTCGGCACCGTCGTCATCGACCGCACCAGCATGGCCAACGACCAGTCCTGGGAGCGCGCGTTGGCCTGGGCGAGCGAGCACGACGCCGCCCGCGTCGTGGCCGTGGCCGACCTGGGCACCCAGCCGGGCAGCAGCCGGGCCTGGACGCAGTGGCCGTGGACTCCCGCGCTGCGCACCGACGTGCGGCACACCCTCGGGCACCGCCCCGCATACGGCCTCCTGACCAGCAACGCCCTCCTTGCCCACCGCCCGGCAGCCGCACCAAGCGCGGCGGTATACCGCCACGAGCAGCTCGCCGAGCTGTACCGGAAGGTTGTGGTGGGTGTGGTCGCAGCACGGCGTGTGCGCGCGTCGGAGTCCTGGCCGCAGCCGGTCGCCGACGCCGTGCGTCTGCTCAACCTGCTGTGGTGCAGCTGGGGTTCGATCGGAAGGCAAGACACCTGGCAGGTACTGATGGGGCGCGGCAGTGGAGCGCGGGCGCTGGCCCGGTCGGTGTCCCGAGGGACATTGGAGGGGCGGGGCGGGCCGTGGGGGCTGTTCCGCGAGACTCAATGGCCCGACCTCCGGCGTGGCGTGCTGGACCTGTATGAACTGCTGTACGACGACAACCCGCGCTGGGACCTGCTGCTTGCGCTGATCGATTGGGCACGGGCCAGCCGGACAGGCACCCCCATTCTTGTCCGTACCCGTTCCCGCTCCGCCGCCGCCGCTGTCGCCGGGGAGCTGGCCGACGCACTCGGCGGTGATGCCGACTCCCTGCTGCTCGCCCCCCAGCCCGGGGCCGCCGCCGGCAGAGGAACCGGTGCTCTGCACGTGATGCCCTATACGGAACGCCTGGCCTGGGACGCCTCGCCAAGGCTCGAGCTTCACCTCGGTGCCCCCTCGCCTTTACGCACCGGCGTGTTGTTCTCCGGTGCTGCCGATGAACACGTCGCCGTTGTAGAGCAGAGCGAGTACACCTGGCTGGAGCGTTCGGCCGACCGCGCGTTGAGCGGCTGGCACGAGCAGATACGTCAGACGGCCGCAGTGCTGAGGCTGGGCGAAGTACCGGAGCCGACGACCCCTTCGCTGCCCGTCGCGTACGGCCCTGTCGACCTCTCCGGACCGTCCTCCGCACCAGAGGCATCGCCCCAGCACGACAGCTGGCTCGCCCTCGATCTCTCCGCGCTCTTCGAGGACTACGACGCCACGGCCCGAGCCCTCGGCACCCCGGCGGACCCCGGCCGCAGGGCCACGACGGCAGCGTACGGCCCGGTGTCGGCTACGGCCGTGGTCACCGAACCCGAAGGGGCGGTGCTCTGGCTGCGCAGCGACGAGCCGGTCGATGTCCTCATAGGCCAGCGCTACGCCAGGGTGCCCGTGGCCGCGCTCACTCCCGGCAGTCGGCTGCTGCGCGCACGTGGCGACGGTCAGTCCAGACTCCACGACCGGCTCGTCATGGTGATGCATGACAGCGCCGAGGTAACCGCCATGGACACGATGATCGGCTTCTTCCGCCAGGCCATCACTGCCGTGTACGAGCAGCGAGGGTCGTGGCCGGACGTGCTCACAGCCCTGAACAACCTCGGGAGCGAGGTCTCGTCATGGCAGGCGGTGAGTAAATGGGCCGATGGCAGCGTCATCGCCCCGGAGGATCCGCAAGACATCCACCGGGTTGCCCTGCTGGCCCGGGATACTCGCCTGACCGCAGGAGGCACGTGGCAGCGCCTGGCCCGCATGGCGGAGGAACTGCGCCGTCTGCATCGGACGTTGGGCCACACCGCGGCGGCGGCGATGACCGAGGCTGCACGGGGCATGGAAGGCCCCGCGCTGCGCCAGCTGAAGACATTGTGCTCCGGGATCGACGTCTCGGAGATCCTCGAGGAATTCGACCTGGTCGTCGTCCGCCGCGTCGGCGGCCAGAAGAGCATGTCGGCGGCCGCCCTGGGCCGCGTACCAGGCCCCCGCGGCACGAGCAGCTCACCACAGGAGGCGCCGTGAAC
The DNA here is from genome assembly GCF_056430475.1 of Streptomyces sp. NPDC045968. Taxonomy (NCBI): domain Bacteria; kingdom Bacillati; phylum Actinomycetota; class Actinomycetes; order Kitasatosporales; family Streptomycetaceae; genus Streptomyces; species Streptomyces sp. NPDC045968. The sequence continues at coordinate 509,475 of NZ_JBWKLF010000005.1, forward strand.
GATGCCCGCAACAACCCGTTAGCGCCGCACCCCGACAGCGCTGCCGACAACCAGCGGGAGACGGTGCTGATCGAACACCTGACGCAGGTCCTCGCCGACAGGCTCGCCGACCGCAGCGGTGCCCCGCACACGCCCCCGTGGACACCACGCGACCACGTCGTCGTCGGAGTGCTGCCCGCTGTCGCGGTCCCGCCGCGGCAAGTGACGGCACCAGACGAGGCGACGGCCGACCCGAGCCGTCGGCCCGTCGAGTCCCTGCGCGGCACACAGGCGCCCCCGGTCCTGGCACTCGACTTCCGGGTGAGCACGGCCCCCGGCCGCAGGACCGCGCAACTCGCCGTCCACTGCCGATTCGCCCTGTACCTGGAGGACATCGCCAGCTACGCCGAACACATGGAGTACCTGCGCGGCGACGAAGGCCCCTCCGGTGCACAGGCCCGGCCGGGAGAGCTGCTGGGCGTCTGGCGCCGCCAGGACATTCACGTGCCCGACCTGGTGATCGAAGTGCCGCTCGGGGAAGGCGAACGCGATCCGCATGCGCTCGGCGAGGCCCAGCAGGTGCTGGACCGGGCGGTCCGCCGCGCGGTGGATGCGCACTTCACCCGCCCCGAGGCCCGTCGCCCGCTCACCGCTGGTCCGCAGAGCCGCCAGGGACGGCGCAGGCGCAACGTGCTCCCTGCGGAGGCCATGGCCGACGAGGAGGCATTCCACAGCCACGTCGCGGCACTGATGGACCGCGACGCAGCCCCTTGCGCGCCCCAACTGGTGCTCTCCGCGCACGCCCAAGCCTTGGACGGCGGCGATCACCTCGTACGCGTGTCCCTGCACAACGAAAGCGACACGGCACAGAGCGACTGGCAGGACCTCTCCGTGTACGACTGCCGCTTCGCGGTCCTTCCCGGAGACGGCATCAGCATCGTGCCCCAGCGCTTCCACCTCGCCCCCCGCGACTACCGGCTGGAGGCGCTGGCGGAGGTGATCGGTCGCGGTACCGGCTGCGCAGCAGTTCCCCACGGCAGCGGTCTGCGGACCGAGACCCTGCCCGTCCATGTCCAACGCACCGTCGTGCCGCGCCAAGCCGGGGTGCGGCACCCGCGGTGGAGTGAGCTCGCCGACGAGCCGGCCCCGATCCTGGACTCCGTCGAGGTCGCGATGGCCCGCTACTCCCGGGAGTTCGCCGCCGCCTGCCGTGCCGCCCAGCAGCTGCCGCACCACAAGGCCATCGAAGCCGACCGCGCCCAGTTCGACGACGAGGTCAGGAGGTTCGGCCTCGGCCGCGAGTGCCTGGACCTGGACCCGGACCTCAAACTCGCCTTCCAGCTCGCCAACGAGGTCTTCGCCCGCGTCAACAAGAATCGTAAATACGATAGTTGGCGGCTCTTCCAGCTGGTCTACATCGTCTCGCACCTGCCGGCCCTCGCCGTGCGCGAGCACCCGCAGCGGGCGGACCTGCGCGCTGAACTCGACCACACCGACGTGCTGTGGTTCCCCGCCGGCGGAGGGAAGACCGAGGCATACCTGGGGCTGATCCTCACGGCCCTGTTCTACGACCGGCTGCGAGGCAAGCACGCAGGGGTCACCGCCTGGCTGCGCTTCCCGCTGCGCATGCTCAGCGTGCAGCAACTCGACCGCACCCTGCGCATGCTGATCGCGGCCGAGACGCTCCGCGCCGAACGCCAGATCGGATCCCCCCACGACGACCCGTTCGCGCTCGGCTACCTGGCCGGCGGGACGGGCAGCCCCAACGACCTCCACTGGGAGCGGGGCTGGTGGCGCGGTTGGGAGACCGAGGCCGCGGCCACCCGGGCGGGGACCTTCGCCGAAGACCATCTGCGCGACCGGCTCGTGATCACCTGCCCCTACTGCGAGCGCGACAGCGTACGGCTGCGCCTGGACACCGACGCGGTCCGCCTGCATCACGAGTGCGCCGCCTGCCAGCGGATCCTGCCCCTGCACGTGAGTGACGTCGAGGTCTACCGCACACTGCCCGCGATCGTCATCTCCACCGTCGACAAGCTCACGGGACACAGCTGGTTCCCCGAATTCACCGCTTTCCAGCACGGCCCGAGGCACCGCTGCGCCGAGCATGGCTACTTCTCCTTCCCGCGTTTCGGAGTCTGCTCGGCCGGGCCGGACCATTGCACTGCGCCGAAGGACGGCTACCCGGCGGCCCGTCCGATCAAGGACCCGGTACCGGCACTGACGGTGCAGGACGAGATGCACCTCCTCAAGGAGGAGCTCGGCGCGTTCAACGCGCACTACGAAGGCATGATCGCCGAACTCCAGTCAGGAGCAGGCAGTGGCCTGCCCAGCAAGGTACTGGGCGCCTCCGCCACCATCGAGCAGTATCAGGACCAGCTCCGCCAGCTCTACGGCCGCCGTCCCCGTGCCTTTCCCGCATCGGGATGGACACTCGGCGAGAGCTTCTACACCACGACCCGGCCCGACTTCCGGCGCGTTCACATCGGAGTGCTCCCGCACAAGCGCCGAAAAGCCGACGTAGCCGCGATCGTGCAGGGCGAGCTCCTCACCGAGATCGCCCGGCTCCAGGAGGAGCCCAAGGCCCTGCGCGAGCGCCTAGCCCTGCAGGGCCTGCCCGACTCGGACCTCCCACGGCTCCTCTTCCCTTACGAGGTCTCCTTGGCCTATGTGAACAGCAAGCAGCACGGCACCCAGCTCGACGAGGAGCTCGGCCAACTTTCCGACGACCTTCAGCACGCCGGACTCGACCGCGTCGAGCACGCGGTGCTCACCGGCGAAGTCCCTGTCCCCGAGCTCGCCGCGGCCATCGCCCGGGTCCAACGCGAGCACCTGGACATCCCGCGAGGAGAGCGACTGCGCGCACTGGTCGGCACCAGCGTGCTCAGCCACGGGGTGGACCTCGAGCGCCTCAACCTCCTGGTCCTGGCCGGCATGCCGCCGACCGCCGCCGACTACATCCAGGTCACCGCCCGGGCCGGGCGAACCCACGCAGGCCTCGTCGTCACCGTCTACGACCCCGTTTCGCGCCGCGAACGCTCCATGTTCTCCAACTTCCTGAGCTACCACCGCCTGCTCGACCGCATGGTCACCCCCGTACCCGTCAACAAGTACGCCTACTTCGCAGCCCGACGCACCCTGCCCGGCATCGTGCTGGCGCTGCTCCACGACGCCGCCCGTGACCCCGCGCTGAAGCCACCACCGGAAGGAGCCGACTACTCCAAAGACTTCAAGCGCTGGTGGAGCGCCCAACGACCACTCCTCGACCCCTGGCTGGAACGACGCATCCCAGCTTGCTACCGCGAGCGCGTGGCGGGCGTCAATGGGCGCGGACTGGAGAACGACCTCGTTGAGCGCATTATCGAAACCTGGCGGCAGGAGGAACGGCCCAACCTCAACAAGGGGGCAGAGGAAAAGCGCACCGCATACCTCTTCCTCCAACAGCCGCTCACCAGCTTCCGCGACATCGACAAAAGCACATCGTTCCAGTCGCTGACCAGCAGCCAGGACGCCTTCAAAGCACTCGCCACCAACACCGCCGACATCAATAAGGGAGGCAAGGATGAACCGCAGCCGTAGCCAGGCCATGACCGCCTTCCTGCCCGGCGCCGTCTTCCGCCACGAACAGCGACTACGCGGCAGGGTCCAGGCAGTCGACGGAGACGTGGTCAAGAAGCTCAACGAAGACGTCATCTACGACGAGATCTCCCGCTACCTGGAGCGCTGGAGCGAAGACGCCAGAGCCGCCCTGCCCCTGCCGCAGGGCCGACTCCGGCAGAACTTCGTCCTGGTCAGCCCCGACCTCGTTCGCTTCGAGGTATTCCCCCTCGTCCTCGAATGCGTCCGCCGCTCCTGCCGCCGCGTGCGCACGTACGTGAAGCCCCAGCAACTGGCGGCCGACCCCCGGTGCCGCACCTGCGGCGCACAGCTGCGGCAACTTCCGTACTTCAACGCGCACAACTGCGGACGCGTCCGTCCCATGTACGTGCCCAAGTGCCGTGTTCCCGCGCACGGCTACGAACACATCGTGTTCGAGAACACAGGAAGCTTCGTCACCGCCCTCTGGCGCTGCGTCGGCCCAGGCTGCGGCGGCGCGAAGCTCCAGGGCACCTCGCAGTCCCCCTGCGGCTGCGAATGGAAGGACGCAGCCGGCCGCGCCATGATGCGGGCAAGGACGTTCAACGACACCCGCGCCTACCAGGTCCACGCCCTCCAACTCGTCAACATCGACAACTCCGAGTTCCGGCAGTACCAGCGCCACCCCCAGCGCGGCCGGATCGCGGCCGCCCACTACCTGAACTTGATCGACTCCCTGGCCCAAGGCCTCGGCGACGCCACCCAGAACGTCACAGTAACGCGCCTGTCCCCGCAGGAATGGCAGCAGAAAGAACAGCAACTGCGCCAGATCCACATGGGGGAGGAGGCGATCGAGCAGCTCCGAAGAGTGATGGGCCCCGAGGAGAGCGGCCTGGCTGCTCTGCCCAGTACGGACGCCGCCAACGCGCGGTGGGAACTACTCGGTGCAGACCGCCCCTTCGTGGAACGCGCAGCCGTCTTCGACCCCGCCCAGATTCAGCGCATCACCCTCGACGACCAGTGTGCACGCTTCGCCGAGCTGCAGGACCGGCTGGCCCAGCAGACCACCGAACGCGCCCGCGAGCAGGCCCGCACGCTGGGGATCGAAGAGATCGCAGTCACCTGGGAGTTCCCTGTAGCCCGAGTCGCCTTCGGCTACACCAGAGAAGAGCACGAGCCCGAGCGGGGAGTCCTGACCGGCTTCCACAACAAGTACCACCACGACGGAAAGTATCCGGCCTACGTCGCAGCATCGGACACCGAAGCCCTCCTGGTCACTTTCTCCGCACGTTCCGTCCTGTCGTTCCTGAATGCCAAAGGACTCTCTGTCGGGGCGGCCGAAGACGAATCGGCGGCCCGCCAGCGGCTACTGGAACTGTTCACGGACCAGGACGACCCGGAAGCCGCCCGCGCGGCAGCAACCGTACACACGATCATCCACACCCTCGGCCACCTCCTGCTTCGGTCCCTGGACGACGGCCAAGTAGGACTGGCCGAAAACACGCTGGCCGAATGGGTCGTCACGAAGGCACTCACCGTCGCCATCTACGCCGACAACGTCCGTGAATTCACCCTCGGATCACTGTGGACCCTGCTCAGCAACCGCGTGCTCAGCTGGCTGGAAAGTACCGCAGACTCGGTGCTCAGCTGCGAGAACGACCCGCTGTGCCATCAGTCCTCACCACGCTGCTGCGAACGCTGCGTCTACCTCACCTTCGGCTGCCAGCTGTTCAACGACGACCTCGACCGGGGCCTCGCCGCAGAGTTCCTCCGCCACACCGCCACCTCGAGCCACACATGACCGACGACCTGCGACCGCTGGTCCCGCTCGCCCAGCTACTAGAGCGCCTCGCGGGCAGCTACGCGGCAGCCGCCGAATGGACACGGCAGATCGCCAGAGCAGACACCCTCGACGCCCTCCGCGAGCACGGGGTCGCAGACGATCACGCCACCGCCGTACGCCAGCTCGCCGCCGAGTGCGGCCTACTGGACCCAGGCCGGCACACAGAGCTCGTCCCTGCCCGCCTCTCCCAACTCCAGGTGCTCCTGGACGTCCTGGACGGCCTTGACCCACCGCCCGCAGCACCACCATCCGAGCGCCCCCTGGTGTTCACCACCCCGCGAGCCGCCGCCCACCTGGTAGCACCCCCCGTCCGACGCCTGGACCTGCTAGTCCAGGACGTCATCGCCGGAGCCAACAGCGAACTCCACATCGGCGGCCCCTTCTGGAACCGTCACGGCTGCGACCTACTGCGCGAGGTTCTGCTGCCCGCCGTCGCCGAGCGCCAGGTCGCCGTCCACTTCTACGCCCACGACCCAAGCAGCCGGGCCCAACCCCTCAACGATCTCGTCAAAGACTGCGCTGACTACGGAAGAACGTCCTTGTACTGGTGGACCGGCGCCAACCCCGGCATGATGCACGCCAAGTTCGTGGTCGCCGACCGTGCCACCGGCTACTTCGGCAGCGCGAACCTGTCCTCCCTCGGTCTTCAAGAGCACTTCGAGATCGGCATGGAATTGGGAAGCACACAAGCATCGTCACTGGTGGAGTTGTGCACCCGGCTGCGCCAGGAAGGCTTCTTCACCCAGGTCACCAAGGGGCCGGGACGTGCACCGGACCCGCTCGTCCTCTTGGAGACCGCCGACGGGAAACGGCGCTTCGGCCAGTTGCGATCCTGGCACACCACCAGGGACGGCCGCCGTGAAGCGGACGTCCTGTGCCGTCTCTCGAACGACGCTCCGCGGCCAGCCAGAGTCCGCGTCGATGAGAGCCGCATCCGGCTCATTCCCGGCGTCGACTACGCAAACGTGCCGACAGCAGGCGGGGCTCGGGCAGACGACGGCGAAACCGAAGGCACCGGGTAGTTGGCCACACGAGGCCCTACGCTCCCTCCATGCCCATGCGCGAGGGCAGGCTCGGTCCCAGGAGTACGGCCAGGCCGCACGGCCTGATGCTGGCGGCCCCTGGCATCAGGCCGGTTCAGTCATCGTCCGGGGCGCTGCCGATCCAGGCGATAGGCACCCTCCGGCATGGTGCCTCAGGGCGGCGCCCGGTCCTCGTGCCCCGCGTCCAGCACGCAGATCCGCCCCCACCGCTCGCCCCGCAGCTTCGCCCCGGCACGGCGCTCCTCCTCCTCGACCAGGGCCCCGATTCGCCGTACCTCCGTGCCGCCCAGCACCGTGGTGAGCACCGCCTCGGCCTCCGCCCAAGCCCGCCGGCGCACATGCCCGGCGACCGCCGTGCGGATCCGCGCCTCCTCGGCTTCGTCGCCGTTCATGCGGTCTTCGCCCATTCCAGCCCGAGGCCGGCCAGCCGCTCCAGCTGCTCACCGGTGAGCGTCGCCCGCCGGCTCTTCACGTTCGACAGCCCCACACCGAGCCGGACCGACGTCCCATCCGGCAACTCCTCCGACCAGGACCTCGCCATCACCACCGTCCCCTCCCGGGCCGCGTACTGGGCCAGCGCGGCGAGACCCCGCTCGACTGCCCCGGCCCGCGCCCCACCCGACGCCCGCCGCGGCCGCGCCTTCGCTGGAACGGAGGCCGGCTTCTCCGGCGGCCGGACACCGAGCTGGACCAAGTCCGGCACGCTGTCAAGGGCAGGCGGCGGAAGGTGCCGTCCTCCGCCGGCAATCGTTGATCACCACGGACGGAGTCTGCCAACTCCGGGGGTGCAGTGCTCCCACGGCGGCCCGGGACCACCGTCAGGAGACACGTCGGGGTCCGGGATGAGTCCCGTGTGCCGTGCCCACCGGAACGCGGCTGCGGGACGATGCATTCTGCAGCGGGGGCTTCTTGGAGTGAACCTCAGGCGAAACTCGGGGACAGCGTGGAGGAGGCGGTGCCACTCACCGGCCCGGCCCGTATGTGAGGTCACGACGAGTTGGGCCGCGTTGGGGGATCGGTCCCTTGGCTTGCTGGATCAGCTGCCGCGGCCATGTGCAGGGCTGCGAGTTGGTCTCTCCAGTGTGTTCGCCATTGCGCACGTGTGGTGTCGTCGGCGAGTGCGGCGTCTACGGGTGTGCTCTTGCCGAAGGGCCACAGGGGATCGGTGCTGGAGGCCAGGCACAGGCGGGCGAGAAAGGAGCGCCGGACCAGATCGCGCATGCGGTCAACGGCGAGCGCGAGTGCGACGCCGAACATGGCGTCGTCGGGGACCGTGGAAACAGCCATGACGATCTTGCGTAGGTCCTTCTCCGGGATGCTGCCCCCGTGGACCAGACGGGAGCGCAGGTCGTAGAACTTGGTGATGTCATTGAAGATCGCGGTCCCGCTGTCTGCCTCGGTCGCCAGCAGAGCAGCGGCGCGGTTCCTGAGCCGTAGCGAAAGACCCTCACCCTTGTCGTCTCCGGTGAGGACGGCTTCGAGTGCGGTCGCGAGGTCGACGATGCGTTCGAAGTCGTCGCCTTCTTCGTGGGCGCGGTTGTACCGGTACAGGGCTGTGTCGAAGGACGTAGCAGTCATGCCCGCGCGTTTGATGACGGCCGCGTTGACGGAGTCGCTCAGCGCTGCGAACGCTGGCGCGTCGTCAGCGGACAACCGGACGACGCGCTTGAGGGTGAAGAGCTTGACCGCGCCGAACGCCCGAGTCTGCGGATGCATCCCGGCCACGAGGGTGGGGGCTCCGGCGACCTCCCAGCAGGACTGATGTGTGCCGGCGTACAGCAAACGGGCCAGTAGCAGGAATCGGCTGATCGTTGCGGATGCCCGCTGTGCGGCAGCGTACGGATCATCGCTGTATGGGGAAGACGCGACGGAGACGAGGAGGGCGTGAGGCGGCGCGTAGATGAAGGGCAGGTCTCCGCCGAAGGCGGTCGGGATAGCAGGGATCAGGCGCTGTGCGCGCTCAACAAGGTCACGCGTGCCCGTCTCCGGATAGATGGTGACGTCGCCGATCTGGACGGGCTCCTCGTCCGCGGTTGTGATGTGTGAGACGGCGCGGCAGCAGTGGATGGTGTACTCGTCGCTGTCGAGGACACTGATCAACTCGTCGGCGGACTCGGCGACGGGTGCGCTGTCGGCTTCGAACACGCCACCGCCGACTGCGCAGCGTGCGACGGCTGCTTCGAGGAAGCTGAAGACGTACCCGTTGGCGAATTCGGCGTGAGGTCGTTTCAGCGGTTCGGCGAATCGCCCGGGGTACGCCTGTTCCAGCGCCGACTCCAGTTCCCTGAACTCTGTCCGGGGCATGAAGTCGTCCCCCGCGTAGTCGTGGCCGACCTGGACGAAGGGCTGGTAGATGGAGGTCGGGATAACGTGCTGCTGCGCCAGGACCGGAAAGGCGCTGCCGATGAACGCGTGCGCGAGGGTCTTGATATGTTCCGCCCCACTGCTGCCGCCGTGCGTGTGGTGCCCTGTTGTCTGGTACGTCCAGATCGCGTGGTCCAGGGCCCGCTGGTCCGCGCCGAGGCGCTCGGCCGCAGCCCGCACCAACTGGACGACGTGCTCGCCGCCGAGGGTTCGTTCGTCGACACCGAGGGCGGAGGCGATGAACCGGATCAGCATCCGGTCCGGTTTGACATCCGGCAGTCCCAGCAGCATGCGCAAGTACCTCCAGGAGGTGCCTGAGCTTTGGCCGGGTACTGCCGTCCATGCGACCCGAGCCTGATCCTCTAGGTCGGTTGCCTCAGCGGCGAGGAACTGGGCAGCGGTGTCGATGCCGAGGCCCAGCAGGGCCGTGGCGGCCTGGTGGACCGCTGCGCCCTTCAAGGTGGCGCCTGGCTGTGTGGAGACGCGGTTCCTGGTGCCGACCTCGTCGATGAATCCGTCGATGCCGCCGAGGCGGTCATAGAGGCCGAGCAGGTCCGTCAGGCCATCGTGTGTCGCATCTCCGCCCATTCGTTGGAGGTAGGAGGTATAGCGGCTGATGACGCCTGTGGTGATGGCGTAGCGGGTGCCGACGGACCAGATCGCGTCGATCACTGCGAGTGCAAGGCTGTTGGGGTAGCTGGTGAAGGCGGACCACTCGGTAGGTGCAGGCAGCCTGTCGCTGCATGCGGCGAGGACCTTCTCAAGGTCCCCGTCATCAGAAGCGTTGCCTGCCTGGACTGCATCGATCATGAGGAGCACTCCTACCGAAGGCCGAGGGCCAGGCTATCTCGGGGCTGAGTATCGCGTTGTCGCTGGTGGATGCTCGACACGGCCTCGCCCGGCTTTCCGCGCTCGGTTGCTGACAGCACAGGACCCCCGCACCCGGGGTCTCACTCCTTGACGCTAGGCCCAGTCGTATCCGAGTCCGGCGAGTTGCTGCTCGTCCAGCCGGTCGCGGCGGTTTTTCTGGTTGGACAGCCAGATGCCCAGCCGCACGAGGGTGCCGTCTTCGAGGTGCTCGGTGTGTCCGCGCGGTACGACGGTGCGCGCTTCGCGCTGGATGTACTGCGCCAGGGCCGCCAGGCCGCGCGTGAAGGCATCGGAGCCCTTGACCGCCCCAGTCTTCGCACCGCTTTGCACGGGCGCCTTGTGCGGCCGTACAGCGGGTTCCACCCCGAGTTCCGTGAGGCGTCGCTGCTGCTCGGCGTTGAGGTGTGCCCAGTTGCGGGCCTGCCGGGCGAGCCAGCGGCCGATGTCGTCTCCGCGATGGGTGACGCCGGGCTGGATCTTGGGCAGCATCCCGCCGGACTCCAGCAGGCATTGTAGGCCCGCGTAGTGGCGCTGCCAGTCCACTGTCCACCCGAGCGCGCCCGGGTTCCAGTCCGGGTCGATCGCGGCGAGCTGCGCCGCGCGCCGTGCCGCGCGCTCGGGGTCTTTGCCGAGTCCTCCGGGCCGCCGCAGATTGGTGAGCCACTGCCCGACCGGTTTGTCGAGTGCGGTGGCATACCGGGGCGCGGCCAGGGTGCTGGCCTCCGCGTAGTAGGCGCCGGCCGCGGCGAGGTTCTCCGCAAACTGGGCGTCGGCGGTGTCCCAGATCATGCCGAGCTCCTCCAGCTCGTCCGCGCGGGTGGCGGGCATGGTGCCGGCCCGGTAGGCCCGGCGCTGGTCGGACAGCCACCGCCCCAGCGGATAGGCACCCTTGGTGTGCTCGTACGGCACGTCCAGGTCGCCCACGCGCTGGTGGTAGCGGCGGGCGGCGTCGTAGCCGCGTGTCCAGTCCTGGCGTTCGGTGTCGAGGATCTGGAACTTGACCCACTTGGCGACCATCACCGGGTCCCTCGGGGCGGCGAAGCGCAGCAGCAGCCGCGTCTCCTCCTCACCCTCCCCGGGCTCCTCACCGATGTTCTCCGACGGATCGACCACCCGTTTCTGGTTCTCCTGCGGAATGGCGAGCATTTCCACGGCCCGTTCGTCATGCGCCCGCAAGCCTTCCAGGACCTTAACCAGCGGCCGGTACGACGCGGAGGTGAACATGTCCTCCGGCTGCTCACCCGGAGCCAAGAACACCGGCACGATCAGCGTCGCCAACTTCCCCTGATTCGGCTTCTGCCGCAGCGCCCGCCCGATGGCCTGCACGATGTCCACCGCCGACCCTTTCGGGTCCAGCAGCGCCACGGAATCAACCGCCCGGATATCGACACCCTCACCCAAAACCCGGCAGTTCGCCAACACCGCCCGCCCGGCCCGGCGACCGAAATCCGAGAGCACCGCACGCCGGTGGTCCGGCTCGTGCTCACCACACAGCCAGTCGGCCCACACCCGCTTCGGGTACCGCTCCGGATCAGCGGTGTGCAACCGAGCAGCCACCCGCCCCAGCCCCTTCGCGAACGCACTGGCCTCGATCGTCCGGTGATGGAAGGTGATGGTCGTCTGCAACCGGTGCGCCGCCATCGTTTCCAGCAGCGCGGCCTGCAACGCGCCCATCCGCTCACCGCGCAGCCGCTCCTCCCGGAACACGGCCTGCCCCCGACCGCCCAGTGGCACGATCGCTGCGATCTGGCGTTCTCCATGCTCGCAGCGGCCCATCGGCTGCCGTCCGGTAGCGCAGGTCACGGTGACCGATCGAGGTATCCGCGCATTGCAGAACGGAGCCCTGTTCAGGTAGCCCTCGATGCGTACATGCGAGTCGGGGCAAGGAGGCGCTCCAGTCGGCAGGGGCGAAGCGGCAGTTATCCACAGGGCCAGCACGGCCCCGGTGGTCGGCCGTAGGGTTCGGATCTGCCGAAACGGGGTGACATCAATGCGTGAAGTACAGCTGGAGTGGCTGGCTGCCGAGGTCCTGGACGACCTCCCGGACGATAGGGCGCGATCCGAGGTCGGGGCGCTGATCACCGAGGTGGCACAGCAATCCGGCCGGTGGCCGCAGCCCGGGGGAGAGGACTGTCTCGACTGGTTCGGCAGGCACTGCTGGGTGTCGGTGGTGGCGTACCTCGACGGCCTCGAGGTACGCGACATCGGATGGTGCGGATAGCTCGTGGTAGGCGCTGCAGGGCGATTGTGTCTCCTCGGGCAGAGCGAAGATAGCCGAGCCGTAGTCAGACGTACTCGACTGGACGCTGTGCTGGGCAATGGCTGGGCTGCACTCCGGAACGGCTTCTGAACTCCGCGAGCTGCGGGCTCAGTTAACCGCCTTTGTTCGTGCCGTGTTGCGTAGCAGTTGTCAGGACGCACGGCCTCCGGCGGACGGGGTCTCTCGCGCGGGCCAGGTCCGCAGTGAAGCCCAGACAGTCTTGCCCTCCGGTTGGGATGGCATCCAGCCCCACGTTTCGGCCAGGCCATCGATGATGGTCAGTCCGCGGCCGCTCTCTTCGAACAGATCGTCCCCGCGCAGGCGTACGGGCGGCTCGGAACTGGGGTCGGTGACGGCGATGACGAGGTGTTCTGGGTTCTGGAGCAGCGCGATCCAGCCTGTTGCCCGGCACTCGTCCCACCTTGGCGGCAACGCATGCTGAATGGCGTTGTTGATGAGTTCACCGCTGATGATGAGGGCATTGTCGCTCTGCTCGGCGAGGCCCCACTGGTCGAGGGTACGGCGAATGAAGGCCCGACTCCGAGCGGATGCTGCTCCGTTGGGCGTGATGCGCCGCGCGGTGAAGCCGGCTGCGCTGATGCGCATCTCAACCGGCCAGTCCCAGGACCCCATTTGTCCGGCGGGCGGCACTCTTTCGGGTGAGACACCTCCGGGCTGTAGTGGTGGGCTGTCGCTGTGCTGGGCCTGCGACAGCACCGTCTTCGCATGTGACAGCACATGACCTTCCGAAAAACATCGAGGCCGGATAGGGCCTGGGAGGACGGTTGGTGTGCTTAGTATCCACGCTGTGCCGGTCCGGCCATGCAATTGCAAGAGGAATTGCACAGATCCCCGCTAGTTCCCGAGCGGGTGCTCCGTGCGCCCGAAAGTACGTGCGGTAATTCGAACAGTTCAGCGGAAGAAGGAAGTTGTGAAGCACAACAACGGCACCCCTGCTGCGTCTCTGCAGGATGTGCGGTGGGTGAAGAGCCTTGCGAGCAGTGCGTCAGGGGATTGCGTCGAGCTTGCCGCTCTGCCCCACGGTGAAATCGCGATGCGGAACTCGCGCGACCCCGAAGGGCCCTCCCTCGTCTACACCCAGGCGGAGATCGCCGCGTTCCTGGACGGGGCACGGAGCGGGGAATTCGATCACCTCGTATGAAGTGATGAAGTGGACATAATCCGTTTTGGTTCTGATGGAAGAGTGAGGCTGCAAGACTCGCGCTGAGAAGTCGCCGTCTACTGGAGCCTCCATGTCCGCTGTACCCCAGCACGTCCGCACGACATCGATTCAGAACTACCTTGCCAAGCGCGGGGGGAGCGGCCTGGCCAGGAAGCTCATCGCTCGAACCCTGGAAGGTCTGCGGTGCGATGCGCGACTCACCCAAGGTCAGGCTGCCGACCTCCTGGGGTTCAGCAACAGCAAGCTCTGCCGTATCGAGAAGGCCGAAAGCCCAGTCAAGGCCGCGGACCTCGAGAGAGCGCTGAACCTCTACGGTGCTGACGATGAACTGGTCTTCTCGATGCTCCAGTTGCTGGACCGCTCCGGCTCGCACGGCTGGTGGCAGAGCTTCTCGGGTGCGTACCTGCCCGAGCACCTGGAGCGCCTCATCGCCCTGCAGGAAGAGGCTGCCCTCATCCGCTGCTACGAGGTACAGCGTGTTCCAGGCTTGATGCAGACCGAGCGCTACGCACACGCCGTGGTGCGCAACGGGCTGCCCCTGGCCGGCGAGCACGAGGTGAACACCCGCACCCGGCTGAAGATGGCGCGCCAGGAACTGCTGGGGCGCCTGAACGCACCGAAGTTGTGGGCGGTCATCGACGAATCCGTCCTCCTCCGGTCCCCCGGGGGCCCGGAGGTGATGCGCGAGCAGATTCAGCATCTCCTGGACCTCACCGACCTCTCCTCCGGCAGGCCCTCGCACATCTCCCTGCAGATCGTGCCGATGTCGGCGCCCGTCTCGGTGTCGGCGATGGGCGGCTTCACCCATCTGCGCTTCGACCTTGCCGAGTTTCCTGATGTCGTCTACGTGGAGGACCAAAGGAAAGCGGAGTTCTACGAAGCACCCGCTGAGGGCAGTGTCGACGATCAGGACCCCACGGTGGTCTACCGCGCGCTGCTGGACCAGATGGCTGCCGCCGCACTGACTCCTCAAGACTCCAGGACCAGGCTGAAAGAGGTCCTGGAAGCTCTCCTGGATTGACTCTGTCGGCGGCGGCCTACTGCGGGAGCTGCGCGACGCCCCCGAACTCCGTCCACTCCGCGGTCCGCTGCCGCGGAGCGAGGTCGGAGTCGGGCCGCCACGTCGACACTTCCACCAGCCCTGGGGGGAGGATGTCCATTCCGTCGAGAAACCCTGCGACATCGTGTTCCTCACGCACCCGACCCCAGTTGCCGTGCGTACTGTCGTGCATGAACGAGGTGACGAAATCCCGCACTTCCTGGTGAGGGCTGACGAGCTGGCACACCACCAGGAAACTCCCCGGGGCAAGCCGCTCCGCGACCCTGCGGATGAGGGCAGCGGGATCGTCCTCGTCGGGCAGGCAGTGCATCACCGACACGAAGAGCGCGGCCACTGGCTTCTGGAAGTCGATCAGGCGGAGGGTGTCGCGGTGCCCGAAGATCGCATCCGTGTCGCGCATGTCAGCCTGGATCACCGCGGTGGAGGCGTTCTCTGCCAGCAGCGCCCGGCCGTGGGCCAGCACGGCGGGGTCGTTGTCGATGTAGACAGCCCGAGTCTCCGGATCGACACGCTGGGCCACCTCATGCACGTTGTCCCGAGTGGGCAGGCCGGACCCGTGATCGATGAACTGCCGCACGCCGTATTCGGCGGCGAGCGTCTTTACTACGCGGCGTAAGAACAGCCGGTTATTGATGGCGAGTTCGCGGGTGCTGGGAACCTTCTCCAGTAACGCCTCGCACGCCTCGCGGTCCGCGGGGTAACTGTCCTTCCCGCCCAGAAACCAGTCATACATTCGGGCCACACTCGGCACCGTGATATCCACGGTGACCGACTGCGGGCGCGTCTCGTGATCCATGCGTCCCCCACCACGTTTGTGCCACAAGCACCTTCGACCGGTGAGAAACCCATGCTAGGTAAGGCTGCTGCTGTACGACAGTGCTCGCGGGAGTGAACCGACTGTCGACGGCACTTGGCATATGCCTCTGGCATTACCCGTGCGTAGAGGCCACTTTATTCCTGACAGCGGGTCACCCTGTGGGCATAGTCCGCTCGGCGATGCGGAGCCTGCTACGGACCACGGGCTCCTCCACCCCCATCACCTCAGCCGCCATCTCTACACTCAAAGACAAGTCCCCGCACAGGACCACCACGTCAGCCACTTCCGTCGGCAACTGCTGGTGCGCCGCCTTGTGGACCGGCGGCGCCGCGGAAGGCAGGTGCCGTTGGGTCTCCAGTACCGCCTGCCCCAGCAGGTCCCACGCCATCGCCGCCGGACAGGAACTGCCCAGCGCCGAGGTCCACACCAGCAGCAGCCCACCCAGTGCATCCTGCACAGCCTCTCTGCCCGCCTCCGTCCCGCACAGCCGAGCCTCGCTGTACCGCAGGTAGGCGTCTTGATACAGGGAGCAGAACGCGGCGTAGTCCAACGGCAAACTGATCTGCAACGCCGCCGGCCCGACACCCAGAGGGCACCGAGGTCGCTCCCTCCCCGTAAGTTCCCTGCTTCTCCCGTCAGCCGACCTGCGAGCCATAGTTGTCCATCCGGTCCTAGGCATCGCTGACCTCGGCGTGCTGTTCCGTGGGCGGCAGCCCAGGGTGAAGGCAAACCAGGAACGCATAGTGCGCCTGCTCCCACAACCGGCGAACGTCCGCCGGCTGCTGCCCCAGGGCGGACACGAACGCGCCGGTCGTCGGCCAGTCAGGCATCAAGTCCCCCTCCAGAAGGTCGGTGATGACCTCAGGGGTCAGGACGCCGGCCGCGATCCGACACAGATGCGCCGGGAGTGGACGATCAGCCGCGAGATACATGCCCGACAGCGCGGACCGCAACTGATGCAGATGCGCCGTGAAATCCAGCCGCACAGGGGGCGGCATCGCGTGTGCGTTCTCCCACAACAGCAGCAGTTGCGCCGGGTCGCTGCCACAAGCGCGCGCAAGAGCCTCGGTGACCGGCCAACCCGGCTTGCGTGAACCCGACAGAATCCGAGACACATAGGAAGGGGTCACCTCGATGAGCTCCGCCAGATCCCGGATCGTCAGCCCGCTCGACCTGTGCAAGTGCGAGAGCGCAGTCGCCAGACGCTTACTGGCCCGCTCCGCCGACGGACCCTCGTCTGGAGAGACGTCCTCACCTGGAACCTCAGGGTTCGCGGAGGCGGCCCGATCCAGACTGCGCCGCTGCATACGACGCTTAACCTCGTCCTGGTTCCACCGGGTCCGCGCCGTGGGAACACTCACCCGCGCAGCCCGCGCCACCTGCTCCCATGGAACGCCGGCCGCTCGCGCATCACTCACGGCAGCCGCCGCATAGTGCTCAACCTCCCTCGCCAGGGCGCCGGCCCGCCGCAGGAGTTCCTCAAGGCTCTGCCCGCCGTACTCGGCAGCGAGCAGAGAAGCGGCCAACGCCTGGAGATCCTCCGCAATCGGGCGCCCCACCGGGCTGTGCGGCGGGCGCGCCGGACCCCGCCCCTCCCGCTCCCGCTGGATCTGCCTTCGACAGGCCTCAGTGCAGTACAGCTTCTTCCGACCCGGCGTCGTACTCAGGACGAACTCCTGACCGCAGTAGTCACACACCCGGTACTGAGGACCGTGCATCACGGGCCCTCCCCTCCCACGTCATTTCTCCGAGACCGACAGTTCGCCAGGCCCCGCGTCACCGAAACGACGGAGTTCGTTGCGATGCCGCGGGGCCAAGAGGACTCAGATCAGACGTGCCCGGCGGTAGACGACACGGGTCCGACTTGCCGCCGCGAACGCTGCGAACAGCAACGCCCCACCCGACGGCGTCTGCCAACCTCCTTGGATCAAGATCAGCGGGCCAACGAGCAGCGCCAGGAAGGCTGCCGCATCCGCCGTTCCAGCCCAGGAATTGACACCCGATGTTTCTGCAGACCGAAACATCGGAATGTTAACGTCAGGAACTGTCTGAGGCCCATAGCGGCCGAGGGCAGAGAAAAGGTCAATCATGGGGACTCGTTCCTTGGTTCGATCGTTGAGAGACTCCGGCTCGGTTTCCCAAAGCTCCTGCCGGAGTCTCTCGCCATGTCCGACGGACATGTGTGATGACCGTAGCGCCCCACCGCGCCAAGTGACCCTTATTTCCTGGTGGTTGCAAACATTCCATCCCCCTGAGCGCGAAACCTGAACTCAAGCGGAATCATGGATTCATGCAATTTCGCGAAGCGTTCATCGCTCAATAGCAGAAGGTCAAAAACGGTCGCAGATGAATGCCGTCTGCCCGGGATTCGACACCTGCGCAAAAGTTCTCCAGCATGGATGGTGGATACGTATGATCCGCCCACCCCGGGCGCCTGTTCGGCGGCGCTCGGGAGAGCCGATACGGGTCCTTCGGCCCAGCCGTGTTCACCGGGGCCAGTTCGACTGTGGCGGCCTGCTGCGAACCCGTCGGTGTGCCACCCTGCTTGCGGCGCTGCGGCCACCATCGCGGCTCACACACTTCACCTCTCCCACTCCACATCTCCCGAGCGCGGATCGTGCGCCCAAGAACGGACGAAGCGCCTAGAGGCGAGCAGATCGAACGCGGGACCTTGATCTGCGAGGGCCATACCGCACATCCGGGCCAGCAGATCCTCCTCGGCACAGGTCCGGCCGCCTTCATCCCTCGAATGGGAAGCAAGTGCCAACCCCAGCAGCCGCGGCACCACACCCAGCGCACTGAGCTGTGGCGCACCGCACACACGCAGAGCCCAGTCCGCGGCGCGCGCCCGCGCGCGCCGACCCGGGGCTTGCGAGCACACCGTGGCATCCAGCAACTGAGCTGCGAAGGCAGGCCGCTCCATGCTCGGCCGTGCGGTGAGGAAGCGAAGCCAGCCGGATTCCTCCAGCTCATGATGCGGAGTACCTTCAGGACGCAACCGCATTCCGCGGACCAGGCCAGCAGGGATGCGCACGTGGCCTGCGGCGGTGGACCTCAAGGCGCACTGGAGCGCGAGCAGGCGGGCTGACGCGCTGGCTCCGGCAGGAAGGGCGACGCCGAGGTAGCTCAGCATCTCGCGCACCCGCAGTTGCTCGGACGGACCACGCAACGATCGCGCACGCCCTGCCCCGCTGCGGTTGCGCGCTCCGGTGGCAGGGGGCACGAGCGCCGCGTCCGGAACGACTGCCGCATGTGGCGTAGCTCCAGCGCAAGCTGCGCAGACGTCGGCCAGGCGCCAGAGGCGGCCGCCTAGCTCTCGAGTCAGAACGAGCAGGACCGGTCCGGAGCAGCCGCGGTGGCGCCGGTGCCAACGGCAACCGCGCGTGTGGCACTGGCAGGTACGCAGATGCGCAGCCAACACGTTGCGGCGGGCGTGCTGGGCCAGGTGCGCCAGCACTTCGGGCGCCGCCACCCGTACCGACGGGCACTGGGGGCAGTAGAGCGAAGGTCCACCGCGCTCGGGACGGACCTCCACCGTCCAAGCCCGCTGCACCACTGGATGCGTCGTGCACAGCCTCATGACGCGCGTATTCCTCCTGCCTTCGTCCAGTGCCGGCCCACTCCTCCTGCATGGGGCGGGGGAGTGGGCTGCTGGCCGCACACCGTAGTGCAGACCTCTGCCCCATGCGCGGAGCGGCGACCTGCGGAAATAGGGCAGAAGTCTGCACTGACAGGGCAGGGGTCTGCACCTTCGGATGGTGGAGTGACGATCTTCCCGCCCGACCCGAACCTCACCGCCCTGCGCCTAGAACTTGCACGGCTGAGGAGCGAGCGCGGCTGGACCTACGACGAACTCGCCCACCGCACCGGCCTGGCCAGACGCACCCTCATCGAGATCGAGCAGGGCCGCAGCATCGGATCCCTCAAGACCTGGCACGCTCTCGCCCACGCCCTCGAAGTCCCCGTCGATCACCTCTTCGCCACCCTCTGCGAAGGTCACACGCCTCCCGCCGAACCCGCCTGACAGTACCCACGCCTGGGGTCGCGGAAGATCACCCGATCCAGTCAGCGGCACGAACTTTCGTACGGGAAATAGCACACCAGCCCCGGCTGGTTGGGCCATCCGCAGGACAACCCGGCACGCTCACCACGCCTGTGGCGTGTCACCTGCCACTTTCACGGCCATGTTCTCCACCACTGCCTCATCCGGCCGCCGATGGGACGGAACCCCAGCCCGCCCCCACCGCCGACGGGCCCTGCGCGTCGCCTCCGACAGCCCCACACACCTCGTACGCAGCGCCCAACACAGCCGCTGCCACGACTGCGGCAACCGCATCGACTGGTACACCCGCCCTGACGACCGCCCCGTCAGCCTCCACCCACACGAACTCGACGCGACCACCGTCCCGGCCGCCAGCAGATGGCACCTCAGCTCCGGCATCGCCCACCCCGCCGACGACGGCACCCCCTGGTGCCGCATCCCGCACCGCGCCCTGTGCCCCGCACAGCCCGCACCCGCACTCCTCACACCTCAGATCACCGCCCTGCGACGCCACCTCGCCCTGCACACCCGACGCCTAATCGACACCGGCACCCTCACCCCACCCTCACCAGAACCGTCCCCACCCGCGGCCGACCCGGAACCCTGCCGGCCAGCCCGGCCCATCGTCCTGACCCTGCGCACCCGCTACCTCGGCGCCCGCCCCCTGGAAACCATCCAGTGCGTCACCCAGACCCGACGACGCCATCGCTGCACCCGCCCCGTCCTCAGCCCCAGCGCACCGGCCGGCACCTGGACCCTCATCCCCACCGCCGCCGACCCCAGACAACGGGCCCACCCCGCAGGCTTGATGGCGGTCTACGACCTCACCCACCTCACCCACACCGAACAACTGCGCTGGCACCAACAACGCTGCCCCCGGCACGCCGCCACACCGAACGCGGCCGACCTCGCACTCCCCGACTGGGAAACCTTCGACCCGCTGCTCCACCACCAGCACGTCCACAGCCGCCTGCCCACCACCGTCCGCCACCGGGCCCGGCGCAGGGGCGAATAGCGCGTTCCAAGGCGCCGAACGGCTCGACAGCGTCCCGGATCACTTTATTGGTCGCGTCGCCTCACCACAGTTACTGGCCGCGGGAACCCGCGAGCTCACCCCCATCCCCACACATTCACGGAGCCCCGGGTGCTGAAACTGAACCCTACCGACGAACAGACGACCGCCGCCGATGCCTTCCACGCTGGCCACCACCTTGCCCTCCAAGCAGGCGCCGGAACCGGCAAGACCAGCACACTGGCCTACCTCGCCCACCACACCCCACGACGCGGCCAATACCTCGCCTACAACAAAGCCATCGCCCAGGACGCAACCACCCGCTTCCCCTCAACAATCCTCTGCAAAACCGCCCACGCCCTGGCCTTCGCGGCCACCGGCCGCCACTACGCCCGCCGCCTGAACGCCCCCCGACGCCCCGCCTGGCAGACCGGACGAGCCCTCGGCATCACCAAACCCATCCGCATCGGCGAACGCGACCTGTCACCCACCACCCTCTCTAACGCCACCCTGCGTACTGTGACCAGCTTCTGCCAGTCCGCCGACCCCGCCATCACCCACCGCCACGTCCCGCGCCTGCGCGGCCTCGAAGACCCCGACCTGCACACCCAACTGGCCTGCCACGTCGTACCGTTCGCCCGTAAAGCCTGGACGGACCTCCAGCACACCGACGACGGGGTCGTCCGCTTCGACCACGACCACTACCTCAAAATCTGGGCCCTCACTCAACCGAAGATCAACACCGATTTCCTGCTCCTGGACGAAGCGCAGGACACCAACCCCGTGGTCGAAGAGGTGTTCCTCAACCAGCGCAGCCATGCCCAGCTCGTGATGGTCGGCGACTCAGCCCAGGCCATCTATCAATGGCGCGGAGCGCGCGACGTGATGACCACCTTCGACGGCACACAACTGGCCCTGTCGAAATCCTTCCGCTTCGGACCCCACCTTGCGGCCGAAGCCAACCGCTGGCTCACCATTGCCCAAGCGCCCCTGCGCCTTCGGGGAAGCGAAGCGATCAGCACCGAACTCGGACCCACGCAGCACCCAGATGCAATCCTGTGCCGGACCAACGCCGGAGCCATGAACGAAGTCATGCAACAGCTGGCAGCAGGACATCGCGTCGCGCTGGTCGGTGGAGGGCAAGCCTTGCGCGCCCTGGCCCACGCGGCCAACGACCTCAAGGAAGGCCGCCGGACCTACCACCCCGAACTCGTCCTCTTCCCCACCTGGGGTCTTGTGCAGGACTATGCCGAACATGACCCGGCCGGACGAGACCTCCAGCCACTGATCGACCTCGTTGACACCCACGGCACCGACGCCATCCTCGCCGCGGTCGACCGGCTCGAAGACGAATCTGCCGCCACCGTGACCATCTCGACCGCACACAAAGCAAAAGGCCGCGAATGGCCATGCATCCGAATCGCCAAGGACTTCACCCCGCCACGCGACAGCGACCAAGTGAACAGCAACGGCACCCCCGTCCCCGGACCCATCAGCGACGCAGAAGCCCGCCTCGCCTACGTCGCCACCACTCGCGCCCGCAACCACCTCGACATCGGCGGCCTGGCCTGGATCAACGATCACCCCGACGGGCAGCCCGGTTGAGAGGACTCCGTCCACCAGCCACCAGCCACCTGATCGCCTGTCACCGTCTGGAGGGCGTATTGCGAGCCGGTGATTCGGGTTCGCGTCGGGTGAGCGCGCTTCCCTGGATGGGACGGTCAGATCGCCCGTGTCCGCCAACCGTTTCGCGTTCCCGCCAACCAACCGCGCGCACCAGCATCTGACCGGGCGGCTTGGCGTCCGAAAGCGTGGGGTGGGGTCTCGATGGCGGGACTAGTCAGCCGTCGCACCCTGTTCTCCCTGGCTCATCTGAGGCGTCAGCAGGTAGCTCGCGGCTGTTTTCGGCCCCTCACGGTGCGTCCCAGATTCGCGGCGATTTGTCAGGTGTACGTCTGCTCCACCGGGCCCAGCAGGGCCTGCAGATCCGCCCGCGGCGTCAGCCGTGGCTCCACCCGGAACCACAACCCCGCGTGAAGTCCTTGAACCACCCATCCCACCGCTCGACATCCTGCTGCGCGCCTTGCATGTACGGCTCAACGTATCGCGCGGCCAGCAGAAACGAAGCACCCGTGCAGTGCAGGGGGACCATGCGCATTGCCCGGTCACCCCGGGGTTGTCTGTCAATCCGGAGCCCTTTCAGCCGTCGAACCTGTAACGGGTGTGAACGTAGCGGGCATTGTGCGGCTCCCGGCCGGGTTTGTCCCAGAACTAGGCCGCCTTGCCCGACAATCTCTCGCATTCTCCTCACACTTGCCCGGCATGCACTTTGGCGGGATGCGAAGTTCCGGTTCCGTAACGGCCATTGACCTGGGGAAATCGTGACTGTTGCATGTGGCACGTTGATTGATCCTTTGAAGCAAGCATGGGGATTCTGTGAGAACGTTGCGTTACGGTCAAAGGGGTCATGGTGGGGGGAAACGCCGAATCCTCACCTCGCTGACAGCCCTGGCCCTCCTCGCGGGCACTCCGGTGCTCATAGCGGCGCCCTCCGCGCAGGCATCGGCCTTTGAAGCTGTTTCGGCGGAGGACCCTGGCCAGAGCGCCCTGGCGCAGGCCTCTGATTCAGGGCAGCAGGTTGAGGTCGTAGAGGAGCGGACCGAGTACGAGACGACCTATGCCAACCCGGACGGTGCGACGTTCACGCTGGAGAAGTCGATCGCTCCGGTCCGCGTGGAGACGCCCGGCGGTGGTTGGCAGGAGCCGGACGCGACGTTGGTGAAGCGGTCCGACGGTTCGATCGGCCCGAAGGCTGCGACCGTTGACCTCACCTTCTCTCCTGGTGGCGAGGGGGCCGGTCTTGTCACCATCGGTGAGGACGGTCAGACGGTCTCCCTGGGGTGGCCCGGAACGCTTCCCGCGCCGAGGCTCGATGGTGAACGCGCGGTCTACGAGAACGTGCTGCCCGATGTGAACCTGATCATGACGGCCACGGTGGAGGGCTTCCGGCAGGTGCTGGAGGTAGAGACGCCCGAGGCGGCGGCCAATCCGGAGCTGAAGTCCATCGAGTACTCCATGGACGCCGAAGGCCTGACCATCCGTACGGGTGCGGTGGGCACCATGGAGGCCCTGGACGGCAACGGTCAGGTGGTCTTCCGGTCTCCCACGGCCCAGATGTGGAACTCCGCCGGTGACACGGCGGAGGAGGGCGTCAGCACGCAGTCCCTCGCGGTCCGTCCGCTGACTGCGTCGGCCACCCCCACAGCCTCTACATCTGCCGGATCCACCCTGGTGGCACCGGCCGAGGAAGGCGACCCGCTGGCGGGCCCTGGCGACGGTGACGAGGCAGCGGTGATGGGCGTTGCTGTCTCCCGGGATTCGCTGACCGTTACCCCCGATGCCGAACTGATCGAGCAGACCGCTCCGGCTGAGTTCCCTGTGTACATCGACCCTGCGGTCAATGCGACCAAGTCGGAACGGACCGTGCTGTCCTCCGACGGCGATGTGTTCTACAACTTCTCCGGTGGCGACAACGGGATGAGTGTTGGACGTTGCGGTTCCGCCGTGATCGGCGGTGCGTCGTACTACTGCACCACCGGCACGCACTACACCAACCGGATGTACTACGAGTTCACCGCCGGCAACCTCAAGGGCAAGCATGTCCTGGACGCCGAGTTCACCGTGACGGAGACGTGGTCCTTCTCCTGTGATGCCCGTTGGGTGGACCTGGAGCGCACCGACGGCATCTCCGCGTCCACGAAGTGGCCGGGACCGGGCGGTCCGAAGTCGGACAATTCCTGGGACCAGATGGGCGACCGCAACGTGTCGCACGGCCGCGGTAGCGCCTGCGACCCTTCCCAGCCTCGTGCTCCCGTCACTTTCAGCGACTATGCCCCCGAGCCGGACGAGAACCTCACCCCGACGGTGAAGGACTTCGCCGAGGGCAAGTTCTCGACGCTCACTCTGATGCTCAAAGCCAAGGACGAGTCTGACTCCGTGGCCTGGAAGCGGTTCGACGACGACGCCGTGCTGAGGGTCATCTACGTCAGCAGGGCCGCCGTTCCCACCGAGTATGGCTTCGAGACAGGCACGGGACAGGTCTGCAGCAAAGACCCCGCCAAGCCGACCGTCTGGTCCGACCCGACACCGAATCTGGCGGCCACTCCGCAGACCGCCTCCGGCGGCGAGAGCGGCGCGATGCTCCGCGCCTACTTCGACATCGATGTGAAGAACACCGACGGCACCTGGTCGGACTCCCCTGAGCCCCCTACCGGTTCACTTAAGCCCACCAGCGGCCACGTCGGTGACGGAGCTGACCAGAACAAGGTCTGGGACAAGGCTCTTACAGACGGGAAGCAGTACCGCTACTCCGCGTACACCCGCTCCTACTATGACACCTCGTATGAGAATTATCTCGGGAGCAATGCCTCGCCCTACTGCTACTTCACTATCGACAGCGCGGCACCCAAGCCGCCGTCGATCACCTTCAACTCCGTCTACACCGCCTGCCTTCCCGGTTCTTGTGTACCTGGTGGTAAGCCCGGTACTGCGGGGCGGGTGACCTTCGGCCCGGCTGCCGGCAGTAGTGATGTGAACGTGGCCTACGCCTACAAGCTGACCGGTGACACTGCCTGGCGGCCTTGGAAGTCGGGTGCGACGGTCACCGAGGACATCGTCCCTACGGACTCGGGTACGGTCGTCCTCGACGTGCTGACTAAGGACTCTCTCAACCGTCCCGGGCAGAACACGGTCCGTTTCCTGGTCGGTGAGGGCGCCAGTCCGGTGGGTAAGTGGTCGTTCAACGAGACCTCCGGTGTCGGCTACGACCTCTCCGCCACGAGCGCCGCTCTGCGTGACGATGTGACCCTGACCGGAGCCTCCCGCACCTCGAACGGTCGTCGTGGGGTGGTCACCGAGAAAACCATCACCAACGGCGTGATGGGAGAGACCACGGCCACCGGTCAGGACAAGGGGCTGTGGCTGGCGAACTCCGCCTACGGTTCCACCTCCGGAAAGGTACTGGAGACGCAGGCGTCCTACACCGTGGCGGCCTGGGTGTGGTTGGACAACACAGGGCACAACGTCACCGTGCTCGGCCAGGACGGCACGTACTACAGTCCCTTCTTCCTCGGCTACTGCGAGAGCGTCAACCGCTGGTGCTTCCGGCTTGCCGATGCCGACGCGGCCTCGACTTCGCTGGACAACCAGCGGGCCGACGGCAAGCAGGCGGTCTCGGCCAAGGTCTGGACGCATTTGGCCGGCGTCGTCGACACCCAGAGCAAGAAGTTGCGTCTGTACGTCAACGGCGTCCTGCAGAACTCTGATGACCTCACTACCGGGGCATGGTCGTCTTCCGGTCCGCTCCAGATCGGCAGGGTGAAGTACAAGGGCGGCTACGTCGACCACTTCCCCGGGGAGGTCGACGAGGTCACGGTGTGGCAGGAGGCGAAGACGGACGGCGACATCGCCAGGGACGCCAACCCAGTGGACATCAACGGCAAGGCCTATGCCGAGCTTGTCGCCCACTACAACCCCGAGGCCGCCCCTTCGGGAGCCACCTCACTGACCGATCTGACCGACTACGGCAACACGATGACGCTGAGCTCCGGGGCGTCCCTGGACGGGACCGGGCTTCTCCTGAACGGCAGCACCGGTTCGGCCACAGCTCCGCGACGGCCAGTGGACGACACCGGTTCGTTCACCGTCGCCACCGAGGTCGCGGTGACCACCTCGGCGCTGGCCTCCAAGCCCATCGGATACCGCGTCCAGATCCTGGGGCAGCGCACCGCCAGCGGTTCCTCTTGGGGGCTGTGGTTCGAGAAGACCGGCACTAACAGCGAGCCCGTCCTCGACGAGGACGAAAACCCCGTCCTGGACGAGAACGGGAGTCCAGTTCCCCCGAAGATCGTTCCGGTTGGCCATTGGTACTTCGGCCGTCTGACTGCGGACGGCACCGGAACCTCTGTGGCCAGCGAAACTCCGGCTGCGCTGGACACCCCCGTCGGCCTGGTCGGCACCTACGACTCCAGGACAGGGCAGATCACGCTCTACGTCGGAAGCGAGATCCACGGTGACCGGCTCGCCTACACCGCCGAGGCCGGTACCGGTGAACTCGCGGTCGGCAAGGGCTGGCTGAGCAGCGTCTGGGGCAACTACCTGCCCGGCCGCATCACCGATATCCGCCTGTGGGCCGGTGCTGTCACCGACGAAACCCAGGTCGCGGAAGTCGTCGGTTACTGACCGACCGACGTGTGTTCCCCGGGCCCGCGGCCCGGGGAACACACACCTCTCCTGCTGTGGCGCCCTTGCCCTGCCGGTTCCGGCTCAACAGCGGGAGAGGGAGGGCCCCCACCTGTCGCCGCGATGCGCCGAAGCAGTTGTCTGCCCCGACGGTCAAACATCGCGGTCTTGTTTCTCCTCATCCCCGTGCCGGCCGGCGCGGGGTATTTCCTGCCCTTTTCTCCCGGAGAGAGCGCATGTTCAAAAGTTCCTCACTACCGTCCCGCCACCGGGCCGGACGAGCAGCACTGCTTGTCTTTCTCGCGGCGGCGCTGTCGGTGCCCACATCCCTGACTCCTCTCGCCGTGGCGGCCGAACGCCCTGGCCGCCCCGGTGTGTCCGACGTGAAGTCCACCAGGGTTAAGAACACCACCACTCCGGGCGCGGCCAAGGCCCGTGCCAAGGTGGCATCGGCGAAGCGGGACGATCGCCGCAGCTTCGAGCGTGCCGAGGCCGAACGTGCCGCCGCCGCATGGCCAAAGCAGTCGTCTGCTGAGACCGACCTGGATGCCGCCGGTGCGAAGCCGGTCGGCCCAGTGACCGTCGACGCCGTCGTATCCGACAAGTCCTCCCGCCAGGCCCGGTCCAGGGCGGGTGGCACCGCGAACATCACCGTCCTTGACCAGAAGGCCGCGGATAGGGCCGGCATCACCGGTGTCCTGTTCACCGCCGCCGCCGAGCAGCCCGGCACGGCCAAAGTCACGGTGGACTACTCCGGGTTCGCCTCCGCCATCGGTGGTGACTGGGCCGGTCGTCTCGGACTCGTCCAGTTGCCCTCGTGTGTCTTGACCACCCCGGACAAGGACGAGTGCCGCACTGCCACTTCGATGGAGTCGGTCAACGACCCCGAGGCCCAGACGGTTACCGCTCGCACCACCATCGCCATCGCCGACACCGACGGTGCGCGCACCATGACCCACAAGGCGGCGGTCACCTCTGCCCCCACTGTCTTCGCCCTGACGGCCGCAGCCGAGACCTCGGCTTCCGGCCTGGGGGACTTCAAGGCGACCGCGCTGTCGGCCTCCTCCTCCTGGGAGGCGGGGGCCTCCTCGGGTGC
This sequence comes from Streptomyces sp. NPDC045968, assembly GCF_056430475.1. NCBI lineage: Bacteria > Bacillati > Actinomycetota > Actinomycetes > Kitasatosporales > Streptomycetaceae > Streptomyces > Streptomyces sp. NPDC045968. The sequence continues at coordinate 536,860 of NZ_JBWKLF010000005.1, forward strand.
CTTCTCCTGGTCATATCCGCTGACCGTTCCCCCGGTTGCCGCGGGCCCCGTCCCGTCGCTGTCCCTGTCGTACGACTCCGGCAGCATCGACGGCCGCACCGCGAACACCAACAACCAGAGCTCCCAGGTCGGTGAGGGTTTCGATCTGACCTCCTCCTACATCGAGCGCAAGTACGGCTCCTGCGAGGACGACGGCCAGAGTGACAAGTTCGACCAGTGCTGGAAGTTCGAGAACGCCTCCCTCGTCCTGAACGGCAAGGCCTCCGAGCTGGTCAAGGACGACACCAGCGGCGTATGGAGGCTGAAGAACGACGACGCTTCCCAGGTCGTCCACAAGACCGGCGCGGACAACGCCGACGAGGGCGACTCCGTCGACGGCACCGGCGAGTACTGGCAGGTGACCACCAGTGACGGCACTGTCTATACCTTCGGCCTGAACAAGCTGCCGGGCGCCGGCAGTGAGCGCACCAACTCGGTGTGGACTGCCCCGGTCTACGGCGACGACAGCGGTGAGCCCGGCTACAGCGCCGGCAGTACCTTCGCCGACCGGTCCAAGACCCAGGCCTGGCGCTGGAACCTCGACCTGGTCCAGGACATCCACGGCAACGCCGCGACCTACTGGTACACCGCCGAGACCAACCACTACGCGAAGAACGGCGACAAGACCAAGCTCGCCTCCTACACGCGGGGCGGCTACCTCAACGAGATCCGCTACGGCCAGCGCGCCGACACCCTGTTCACTGGCCAGCCCTCCGGCAAGGTGACTTACACCTACAAGGAGCGCTGCACCGCCAGTGACTGCTCCTCGCTGACCAAGGACACCGCCGACAACTGGCCCGACGTCCCTTTCGATACCATCTGCTCCTCCTCGGAGACGGACTGCAAGGGCACCGGACCAGCGTTCTTCACCCGTAAGCGGCTCACGGACATCGACACCTACTCGTGGTCGCGTGCCGCCGAACCGGACGCCTACGTGCCGGTCGACTCCTACGCCCTTACCCAGGAGTTCTGGGACGGCCAGGACATCGACAACAGCTCCGACCAGAGCTTGGTCCTGACCAAGCTGGTCCGCACCGGCAGGACCGCCACCCCGGCCGTCAGCGCGCCGCCGGTGGAATTCACCTACCAGCAGCGTCCCAACCGTGTCGACTCCACCGGTGATGACGTCCTGCCGCTGACGCGTCCGCGCATCGAGCACATCACCTCCGAGACCGGCGCGCTCACCACCGTCTCGATCTCGCCGACCGAGTGCGTGCGCGGCAGCAACATGCCGGCCGCCGAGGACAACAACAACAAGTCCTGCTACCCGGTCTACTGGCCGATCAACGGCGGTGACCCCGCACTGGACTGGTTCCACAAGTACCGCGTCCTCGCCGTCACCACCAACGACCCCGCCACCGGCAACCCCGGCACCGAGTCCCAGTACTCCTACGCTACGCCCGGCTGGCACTACAACGACGACCCCTTCACCAAGGAGAAGGAACGCACCTGGTCCTCCTGGCGCGGATACCAGAAGGTCACCACCACCAGCGGTGAAGTCGGCGGCACCCAGTCCAAGACCGCCAGCCTCTACATGCAGGGCATGCACGGCGACAAGAAGAAGGACGGCACCACCCGCACCGCCACGGTCGCCGGCATCGACCTGCCGTCGGCCGACATGCCTGATGCCACCGACACCGACTACTGGGCCGGCCAGCTCCGCCAGCGGATCACCTACAACGGCAGCACCCCGATCGCCTTCGACTTCAACAACCTGTGGGCCAAGCAGACCGCCAGCCAGCAGAAGTCGTACGCCCACGTCAAGGCGCACTACATCCGCACAGCCCGCACCTACAGCCGCACCTGGCTCACCGCGAGCAACAGCTGGCGTGTCACCGCCGTCTCAAACACGTTCGACGACACGTATGGCATGGTCACCAAGACCGAGGACCACGGCAACTGGTCGGCGACCGGTGACGAGACCTGCACCCGCACCTGGTACGCCCGCAATACCGATGTCGGTCTGACCAATCTGGTCTCCCGGACCCGCACGGTCGCCAAGGCATGCGCCGACACCGACGACAAGCTCACCCTGCCGACCCTCGTGGAAAGCAAGGACAAGAACGGCGACGTCCTGTCCGACACTGCCGTCGTCTACGACACCGCCGGCTCCACCGTCACCGGCTGGGCCCCGGGTCAGAAGCCCACTCTGGGTCTGCCCACCTGGACCGGACGGGCCCAGGCCTACCCGGCCGCCAACGGCACCGCCGACCGTGACCCCGCCGTCTCCGACGGCTGGCAGACCGTTGCCACCACCGAGTACGACACCGCCACTGCCAAGCTCGGCCGTCCGCTCAAGGTGACCGACGCCAAGGGCCGCACCACCACGACCGCCTACTACCCGGCCGCCGCCGGCCCGCTGGCCACGCTGGTGGTCACCAAGCCCAAGCTGGCCTCCAACAACCAGGCCCACCAGAGCAGCACCTACTTCGACCCCTCCCGGGCAACCGTCAACTACAGCCTCGACGCCAACCTCAAGCGCACCGAGAACACCTACGACGCGCTGGGCCGGATCACTGCTACCTGGATGCCCAACCGCTCCAAGTCCGGCGGCGACAGCCCCAGTGCCAAGTACGCCTACGGCCTGGAGCGCAACAAGGCCCCCTGGACCTCGGTCGCCACCCTCAAAGCTGACGGCACCAGTTACAAGACCGTCTACGCACTCCTCGACTCGATGCTGCGTCCCGTCCAGTCCCAGAGCCCCTCACCGAACGGCGGCCGCATCCTCACCGACACCCGCTACGACTCCCGAGGCCTCGCCTACGAGACGTACGCCGATGTCTACGACAAGGACAACGCCCCCTCAAGCACCTACGCCAAGGTGCCCTACGGCAGCGGCTCCCAGACTCTGACCGACTACGACGGGGCCGGTCGCGCCGCCAAGTCCACCTTCATGGTCGACGGTGTCAAGAAGTGGGACACCACCACCACGTACACCGGCGACTCCACCGCCACCACGGCGCCGGCCGGAGGCAACGCCACCCGCACCATCACCGACGTCCTGGGACGGCTGAAGGAGACCCGCACCTACGCCGGCACCCAACCGGACGACACCCAGTACGGCGCCACCCTCGGCACCCCGTACAGCCGTGTCGCCCACACCTACACCCGGGACGGCAAGCAGGAAACGATCACCGGCATCGACGACACCAAGTGGTCCTACACCTACGACCTCTTCGGCCGTCAGCGCACAGCCACCGACCCTGACAAGGGTAAGGCGACCACCGGCTACACCGAGCTCGACCAGATCGACTCCACCTCCGACTCCGAGAACAAGGTCCTCCTCTACGAGTACGACGAGCTCGGCCGCAAGACGAAGCAGTGGCAGACCAGCCGCACGGACGCGAACCTCCAGGCCGAGTGGGCCTTCGACAGCATCACAGGAGCCAAGGGGCTCCTTGTCGCCTCCACCCGCTACGAGGGAGGCAAGGGACAGCCCGGCAATAAGGCCTACACCAAGCAGGTCACCGCCTACGACACCCTGGGCCGCGCCACCGCTACCACGGTGGCCTTGCCGTCCACTGATGCCCTGGTCACCTCCGGCGCGGTCACGGCAACCAGCACCACCGAGGTCGCCTACCGTCTCGACGGAACGCTCAAGAGTCTCAAGACGGCAGCTGGCGGCGGCCTTGCCGCAGAGACCGTCACCGCCGACTACAACGCCGACAGCGGCCTGATCACCGGCCTGTCCGGCGCCTCCGGGTATCTCCTGGGAGCCAGCTACACGTCCCTCGGCCAGGTCTCCGAGCTCCAGCTCGGCACCTCCACCGCCGCCGGAACCAAGCGGGTCTTCCAGCGCAACACCTACGAGGCCGGCACCGGACGCCTGCTCACCGCGGCGACCGACGACCAGACCCGGGGCTCTGTCCAGGACCTCAACTACAGCTATGACCAGGCGGGCAACGTCACCGCCATCACCGACCGGGCAGATATCGGCACCGGCACCGACAACCAGTGCTTCGCCTACGACGGCTACAGCCGCGTCACCGAAGCCTGGACCCCCAAGACCGCAGACTGCGCCGGCACAGGCCGCACCACCGCCAACCTTGGCGGTCCGGCCCCCTACTGGACCTCCTACACCTACAACCGCGCAGGACAGCGCCAGACCGAGAAGCAGAACACCGGCACCCCGGTCACCCGCACCTACTGCTACAACGACCCGGCCCACCCCCACGGGCTGACCGCCACCACCACCGGCTCCACCTGCACCGGAGTCGCCGCCCAGTACAGCTACGACAAGACGGGCAACACCACCACCCGCGTGGAGAAGGCCGGCTCAAGCACTACCCAGTCCCTGCAGTGGAACGCCGAAGGCAAGCCGGTCAAGCTCACCGAAGGCACCACCGCCACCGACTACGTCTACGACGCCGACGGTGAACTCCTCATCCGCCGCGACAACGCGACCTCCGGGGAAACCGTCCTGTACCTCGGTGACACCGAGGTACACCTCAAGTCCGGCAAGAAGTGGGCCAACCGCTACTACAGCGCGGCCGGCTCCACCATCGCCATCCGCTCCAACGAGACCGGCACCGAGAAGCTCAGCTTCCTCACCGCCGATCGCCACAGCACCGGCTCCATCGCCATCACCGCGGACACCGCGCAAACCCTCACCAAGCGCTACACCACCCCCTTCGGCTCCGCCCGAGGCACCACCACCGGCACCTGGCCCGACGACAAGTCCTTCCTCGGCAAGACCGACGACAAAACCACCGGACTCACCCACATCGGCGCCCGCGAATACGACCCCACCATCGGGCAATTCATCAGCGTCGACCCCATCCTCGAAGTCGACAAACACCAGACGCTCAACGGATACAGCTACGCGAGCCAGAGTCCTGTCACCAACTCCGACCCCACAGGGACCTGCCAAGATGACGGCAGCGGCCAGTGCCGGCCGGGCAACACCACCGGGAGGCCGGATGAGCCCAGCAGCTCCCCACCGAGCAGCGGCACAGGTAGCGGTGGCAGTGGCAGTGGCAGTGGCAGCGGTAGCGGAGCCAGTGGGACAGGCTTCACCGGCGGGACAGCCTTTCTAGGTAATGGATCCATTGTCGGGCCAGCTCCGGTCGTCCTCCCGTACGTGCCGCCGATGATTGCGGCTCCTGGTTACGAGGATCTGCGCGCATGCTCCATGAATCCGATCTCGACGAGCTGTAATCCTGAAGACGCAGTTCTCGGTGGCGGTGGCGACGGACTCGTGCAGATTGGTCTCAAGTGGGCTCTCGGACTATTGGATAGGGACGCGACCTACGGGGAAGACAGTAAAGTTGCCCGACAAGTGATGATGTCGGATGTGACAGCCTCCCAAAGAGATGAAATTGAAAAGAGATACAAGGAAGAGGGGAAAACTAGTGGTCGTTTGCCATCTAATTCTATAGCGGCGAACGGTGACGCGAATGGGCAATTTGCCCGTGATGCGAAGTCGATGGCCACGGGTGACGCAAACGTCGCAACGGCAGCCATGGGGTCCTATACGGCCAAGTATGAGATCCTGAGGGCGAACCAGCACGGAATTCAGGCACGGATGACAATCAGGAATTCGATGACTGCATCCTCTTTTGCTCACATAGCAACCGGCTACGGAACGCCATCCGAGCGCTTCGTGCAGAGGTGGATCGATAACGATGGAATAATCACCGCTGGCGGTGCGGGTCGAGTTCATGATATGACCATCACATTCCGTACGGTCATAGAATTCCACTGACGCATGCGGGGGTCGGGGGTCGAGTAACTCGGCCCCCGACATCAGGCGCCTACTGGCCTCACAGAAATTGTTGTGGAGTGTGAAATAGAGTGAAGTATCCTAGTGGTGTGATGTGGCGTAAATTTTGGATCCTAGGTCTTGTGCTTTCTAGTGCAGCGTGTACGACCCTCCAGGACTCCAGCGACAGGATTCCGCGAGCGCAAATTATTGATGCGAAATCCCTTACTGGGGATTGGCGTTTTCAGGAATCTCGCCTGACTTTGAATGCAGGTGGGAATTTTGTGGCACATGGTGTTTTTGCGGAATACTTCGAGTGTCTCGATGTCGATTCTCAAGGGGTCGGCGAAAAATCCGGCAAGGGCGTCTGGCATAGCAGGGAAAGCCTGGGTGCGAGTGTGGTATTCCTTGATTTTTCCGACCGATGTTACACTACGCTTTCGGTGGGAAAATATGAGGGCCGCATTGTTTTGTGGGGCGAGATTGAGGATAATGAAGGGAACGTAATGATAATGGACTCTACTGCCCGTTAGCCTTGATTCCTCGGTGGTGATTCTGTCCGGAGAGGTGACCGGTTACCCCGTTAGCCTCGATAGTTCATGAGTCTTCGTCGGTTCGCTGACGGGGGCTCTGTCTTTGCGAGGTGCGGAATTGCGTGGGCTGGGGCAGGTTGGCGGCCCGGCTGTCGCGTCGGGTGGGCGCCGGGGGTTCCACACCTCCGGGATGTTGCTGTGGTTCGTCGGGACGGTCGGAGTTGCTTGTCAGCCGGAGTCCGGCAGGGCTGCTAGTCAGCGGACAGGCTCCTCGCCTTCGTCGCCGTCCACGAAACGCTTCGGCCCGGCCAGCTCGAAACGTTCCACTCCCTGGTCACTGAGTGGGTCGATGTTTGCGTGGCCGCCAGATAGACCTGCAGCAGCTCGACGACGAGTACGAGCGCTGGCGTGACGAAGAGCTGTAGACAGCAGTGCGCCGACGGGGAAAACCCGTCGGCGCACTGTCTTGATTGTGGACGATCGCGTAATTCCCCAGGGGTAAGTTCACGTAATTCCCCAGACTCCGCTGCCTGATGAGGGCGCAACAGGTCCGCGGAAGTGGTCGGTTACTCTCATCTCGTTCCATGGCCATGGCCTGAGATGATCTCCGCTGAAGGGGGGGGCAGTAATGGAGATGCCACCGACGCACCTGGCTGTCGAACAGGACCGGCTGGAGGATCTTCGCGACCTCTTGGCGGCAGGCGCTGACATCCACGAGGAGTACAACGGGTTCACACTCCTGCACCGGGCTGTCGACGGAGAGATCGACGGACACATCCAGACCGGGGAGCCCCTCCACGTGGATGCCACGTGCTTCCTGCTGTCCCAAGGTGCAGATCCCACACGTCGTTCGCATGGCGGGACCGGAGTGTCAGCCCATCATCTGGCCTTCGTCAGCAGGCACTGGCTTGCTGACGCTCTCTTCGAAGCCTGGCTCACTCGTGGGGACAGCAAAAGCGGTCTTTAGAAGACGGACTCTGGTTGCTTAAGGCTTGGCGGTCGGGTTCTTCGGCCGCTTGTTGGGGCGGTAGCTGGGGCCGTTCATGATGACCTGGTGGCTGGTGTTGATCAGTCGGTCCAGCAGCGACTCGGCGACGACGGGGTTGGGGAAGAGCGGATACCAGTCGCTGGGCGCCCGGTTGCTGGTGATGATCAGGCATCGGCCCTGCCGTTCGCTGACCAGTTCGTAGAGGTCGTCAGCCTGGGCCGCGCTGAGCTGGCGCATGGCGAAGTCGTCCAGGATGAGCACGTCGGGCCGTACCAGTTCGCGGATCCGCTTGTCCCAGGTGCGGTCCGCGTGGCCGCCGGCGAGCTCCGCGAGGATCCTGCTGGTCTTGGCGAAGCGGACGTGGGCGCCCTGGCGGACGGCGAGGTGGCCGAGGGCCTGGGCGACGTGTGTTTTTCCGACCCCGACCGGCCCGAAGAGGATGACCGACTCCCCGGAGTGGAGCCAGCGCAGGGCTCCGAGATCTCGGATCTGGGCGGCGGGGAGCTTCGAGGAGGCGGTGAAGTCGAACTCCTCCAGGGTGACCTGCTGCTCGAACTTTGCCCGTGCCAGGCGCCGTTGGAAGGCAACGGTCTCGCGGCGGGTGATCTCGTCTTGGCAGAGGACCTGCAGAAAGTCCAGGTGTCCGAGTTCGCCGCCGTGGGCCTGGGCCAGGCGGGCATCGAGGGTTTCGAGCATTCCCGAGAGTCGCAGGGATTTCAGCGACTCGCGCAGGGCGGTGTCCATCACGCTCATCAGATGCTTTCCTCAGCTTCGCCGTGGACCTGGTCGTCGTGGATCTCGTCCGCCGTCTCGAACGGGGCGACGGAGGCGAACAGCCGCTGGGGCCCGTGGAGGAAGGCCGCGGCTCCCGCGTCCCCGCTCGATTCGGGCTCCGGATCGGTCTCGGTGCCGGCGATCAGGATGCCCTTGATGGTGCGGTAGGACGGATCCCCGACCGCGATCGCCCTCGCGCAGGCGGCCTCCAGTCGGGTCTCGCCGTACTTCCTCCTCAGCCCGACGATCCCTTGGGCGGCGCGGAGCCGGTAGAGCGCGTTGACCTCCAGCAGTTGGTCGACCACGGTCCGGCAGGCGTCCCCGACCTCGGATGCCTGGGTCCGGCACCAGATCGGCGTGCGCATCTGGAAGGCGATCTTCTCCGGCGGGTAGTCGCTCCTGTCGGTGCGTTTGCCCTGGGCAAGGGCGGCGTGGGTCTTGACCAGGTCGCCGTCGAGGAAGACCTGCACCATCGTTGCGGTCGAGCGGACGTCGACTCGTCGGCCGATCAGTTTCCAGGGCACCGAGTAGAGGGTGCGGCCGGCCTTGATGTGGATGTCCGGCCCGACGACCGCCGTTGACTAGCGGGCCAGGACGAACGGAGTGGGCGGCAGGGGCAGCAATGTCTCGGCTTCGACGGCCTCGAATACCGCCATCGGCGCGGCGCCCTGCAACGGCCGGCACTGCCGTCGGCCCGCCACCTTCTGACTCCAGGTGATGGCCTCGGCCTGCATGTGCTCGATAGAGGTGAACTCCCGCCCCCGCCAGAACGAGTCCCGGATGTAGGGCATCGGCCGCTCGACCCGCGGCTTGTCCTTGGGCCTTGCCGCTCGGGCCGGATCCACCAGTGCCCCGTAATGGGTGGCGAGTTCGGCATACGCCTTGTTGATCTTCGGATCGTAGAGATCAGGCTTGTCGACCCCGGTCCGCAGGTTGTCCGGGACCAGCCGGCGCGGGACGCCACCGAAGTAGCGGAAGGCAGCGACATGAGCTTCGGTCCAGGCGTGCTGGTGCAGGTAGAGAACCGGGCGGACGAACATGTGCCGCGAGCACGGCAGCACCATCACGAAAGCCCAGATCCGGTGCCGCTTGCCGGTCTTCGGATTGGTCCACTGGCCCAGGTGGCCGTAGTCGATCTGAGCCTCCGAGCCAGGCTCGACATCATCGCGCAAGACCGTGACCTGCGACCTTGTCGACTCATCGGGCAACGTGGCATGTACCCACCGGCGGAACGAGGAGATCGACACGTCCAGCTTGTGCTCGTCCCGCAGCCGCTGGTGGATCGTGGAGACGGTCACCGTCCCCAGCAGATTCTTGATGTAATCGCGGTGCTGATCGATATCGGGCCACGTAATCTGCCGCAGCCGCCGGTCGGACAGTTCCGGGAACCAGCTCTTGATCAGCTTGCCCCAGTCGGCCTCCCGCATCGGCGGCCCGCCCGGGATGATCCCGGACGCCTCCGCCGGCTCCAAATACTTCCTGATCGTCTTGCGGTCCACCCCCAGCGACGCGGCCAGCTCGCTCTTCGAGCGGCCCGCGTACCAGTGGACATAGATCTCGGTGATGTCGACCACGACGAACGTTCTCCTCGCCATCCGGGCTGCCCATCGGCCATCCGAACCACAGGCCCAGGGCCGACCATGCGCCTTCGCGATGACCAGGTCCCTCGATCCCGAACTCCGTCGTACCCCTGGGGAATTAGGAGAATTCGGGATGGGGAATTACGTGACGCTCAAACCACCCGTGGTGGGGAAAAACGTGAACGCTCACAACCCCCAAGCCGAAGCCGGACCGGACGTTCATCGCCGGGGGTCGGGGGATCAGGCCACTCCACGGCATGAACGTCTTGGGCGGCGACGAGTCCGGGAACGTTGTCGTCGCTAAACGACGGCTTGCGCTGAGGTTTCAAATCCAGGGCTGTGGCATAGCTCGTCATGCTTCGATAGTAGGAAAGAGGCACATGTCGATGTATATGGTGCGCCGCCAGTTGAGGGAAGGGCGAGGGCACGAGTAAATCCCGGTTCGTGCCGCCAGCCCGCGACTGTTGCTCTTCGGGGTCGTTTGATCTGTATGAGCCGATCACTTCGTGCCCTTGCCGTGGCCGTTACCGCTACGGCGCTGGTCACCTCTTTGGAGGTGCCTGCTCAGGCTGCCGCTTCTGCCTGTACGCATCACTTCTCCGGCCCGCAGATCTGCATTTCCACCACCGGGGAGTCGGGCAGCGCCAACCCGGGCAAGGTGTCGACTGCCTGGACCAACCCGCCCCGGGGCCGCACGAGCGCGACGGTGCACATCACGGAGCCTGGCGGGTTCAGCTACGCGATCACGGCCCGCCGTCGCGAGGGTCAGCTTGTCGCGTCGGTCGTTCCCGGACGGCTGATGGACAACGGCAAGCTCTGCGCCCGCTACCAGGGCAGCTCACGCACGGCCTGTGTGCAGATTATCGATCGATCATGACCTGATCGTCTGCGGCCTGCACGCAGGGCTTGGCGGTACGGCTCCGGCCCGTGTCCGGTCAGGGGAGTGGGTCAGGTGATGTCGTCGGGGGTGAGGTCGGGGCGTAGTCGGTGCCAGGAGGGGTGGCGCAGGCGCCCGGCCCGGGTCCGGGTCGCGTAGCGGACCTCGCCGACGAGGCGTGGCAGCACCCATTGGGCTCCTGCCACCGCCGGCGCATCGGTGAAGGGGCAGTGGCCGGTCGCGGCGGCCTGGAGCAGCCCGGCCAGGGTGACGCGTTCGGTGTCGCTCCAGCCGGTGCCGACGCTTCCCGCGTACCGCAGTCCGTCCTGGCCGTGCTCTCCGAGGAGCAGGGCGCCGGGCAGGCCGGCGAGGCGGCCGCGGCCGGGCACCCATCCACCGACGATGACGTCCAGGGTCCGGACGTGACGGATCTTGATCGGGAGCGGACACCCGGCTCGTACACCGACCCGAGCCGCTTTGCCACGAGCCCTTCGAGGCCTGCGGTTTTCGTCATCTCCAGAGCCTGGGTCCCGTGGCCGACGACCGAGGCGGGAGTCGACCAGTGCGCCCCCGTGAGCCCGAGCCCTTCGAGGACACCGCGCCGCTCGGCGTACGGCAGCATCGTGACGGGGCTCGCGTCGAGGACGACCACGTCGAAGAGGATCAGGTGGGCGGGTACCTGCTGTGCCATCCGGGCCGCTTTCGCGGGTGAGCCGGCGAGCCCCATCCGGGACTGCAATCGCTCGAAGTCACTGCGCCCCTGGTCGTCGAAGGCGACGATCTCACCGTCCAGGACAGCGGGCCGGCCAAGGGCGGAGCCGAGGGCTTCGAGTTCGGGGTACGCCGCGGTGATGTCCGCTCCGGACCGCGAGCGCAGGATCACGCTCCCGTCGCCGGGCAGGTAGATCATGGCCCGCTGGCCGTCCTGCTTGACCTCGAACCCGAACCGTTCCTGGAGCGCCGGGGGCGGGAGGGGGCCCGGGGTGGCGAGCATCGGGGCAATCCGGGGGAGGACCGTCACGGGGTCAGGAGGCACTGCGCTTCTTCGCCGCCGTCTTCCTGCCCGAGGCCTTCTTCGCCGTCCCGGACGTCTTCTTCGCCGCCGGCTTGGCGGCGGTGGTCTTCTTCGCGGGCGCCTTCTTCTTGCTGGGCCGCATCGCGTGGACCGTCGCGTGCCCGCCATCTTTCTCGTCCTCGCCGCGGGACTCCTTCGCCGCGGCCACCGACGCGTTCAGCGCGGCCATCAGGTCTACGACCTTCCCGGACGTCGCTTCCTCACCCTCGGCAGGCTCGGGGAGGGGCTTGCCCTGCGACTTGGCCTCGATCAGCTCCTCCAGGGCATCGCGGTACGCGTCGCGGAAGCCGCTGATGTCGTCCAGCGCCATGGTGTCGGTCAGCTGGACGGCCCGCTCGATCTCCTCCTCGTCCAGGTCCACCTGCTTCGGGGCGAGCGACTCGGGACTGCGGATCTCGTCCGGCCACTTCATGCTGTGCAGGACGATCGCCCCTTCCCGCACGCGCAGGAGACCGAGACGCTCACGGTTGTGCCAGGCGAATTTCGCGACCGCGACCTTGTCCGAGCGCTCCAGCGCCTTCCGCAGCAGCGTGTAGGGCTTGGCGGCGACCTGGCCGTCGATCGCGAGGTAGTAGGAGTCGCTGATCCGGATCGGGTCGATCGTGCCGGCGTCGACGAACGCGACGATCTCAATCGCCTTCGCGGTCGGCAGCGGCATCTGGTCGAGCTCGTCATCGCTCACCGGGACCGTCTGGTCCTTGGAGATCTCGTAGCCCTTGCCGATCTCCTCCTGCGGCACGACCTCGTCGTCCACCTGGCAGACCTTGCGCGTACGGACGCGGCCCATGTCCTCCAGGTGCACCTGGTGGAAGTGGATCGTGTGGTCCTCGGTCGCGGAGACGACCTTGATCGGGATCGTGACCAGCCCGAAGCTGATCGCACCGCTCCACAGGGGCCTCGGCATTTTTTTTTACCTCCTGGCGGTGCGAGCCGGAAGACGGACCGGCAGCGCGCGAGAAGCGAGCGCGGCTGTGCCACCACCCGCACTCCGATCCTCACGCAGCCCGGACCGATCCGCACGGCGAGGGGGACGACGTCGCGGAGATGATCACCCACCGCCTCGCCGGACGCGCCCACAGCGGCCTGGAGGACCTCAATCCGGCAGCGGTGCGCGCCGTGGTCCACCAGGCCGTCCGCAGCACACGCCCAGGCATACCTGCTCAGCCCCCAGGAGGCATGAGGTGCCGCGCCCGGGCTGGACGAGGCAGTGGGCAGGAGTGACAAGGCGCTGAATGAGCCTTGAGGACGTCGAGCCACCGAACGGTCCGACCAGGAGCTGAGGCAGCCATCCCGGGACCGCTGTCCGTGCCACCCCACGCCGGGCTGAGGGTCATCAATATCCGCGGCACAGCATGGCCCCCACCCATGGGCGGGGGCCATGCTGCTCAACTCGCCAACTGGCGCGACCAACGGGTCAGTTGCGGTTGATGATCTGCACACAGGCCGTGCGTGAGCTGCCCTGGTAGCGGGCGCAGAGCTTGCCGTTGTCCATGAGCCGGCCGGGGACGACGGAGGCGACGAGCTGACCGTTGCGGCGGTGGGCGATGATCGTGTAGGTCAGGCCGCCGGGCTCGGTGATGTGCACCGTCGCACGCGTACGGTCCCTGGGCGGGTTGGTCCAGGACGTCCATACCTTGCCGGGGTTGGCGCTGCCCGACTCCCCGGTGGTGGAGATGCAGACCTGAGGGCCGGACACGTGGTGCGTGCACGCGGAAGCGGCGGCCTCTGCGGGCGCCTGCATCGAGGTGAGTAGTGCGGCGGCGGTGATGCCCACGGCCAGGGCGCGGAGTGGTGATCGGCTCATTCCCGATCAACGAGCACCCCGGCCGGGGGTAGCGTCCGTTCGGGACGCTACCCGGCAAGCACCGTGATGCTCACCCCACCGCCCAGTCCACCCCGAGCGCGGCCAGCTGCTCGCACTGCTCCTCGCTCAGCCCCCCGCGCCTGGAACGGGTGTTACTGACCCACACCCCCAGTTTGACCGGTCCGTCGGGGAGATCTTCGACGTGAGCCCTCGGTACGACGACCTTCCCCTCCCGCTCCGCGTACTGGGTGAGCGCGGCGATGCCACGCTGGAACGCCCCGCCCGACGCTCCCCGCCCCGACCGCGCCTTGCGGGCCGGGCCCGGAGCCCGTTCCGCCGGCTTGATGCCGAGCTGGGCCAGGCGCTCGCGCTGCCCTTCAACGAGCCGGTCCCAGCCTTCCCGCTGCGCGGCCACCCACCGGCCCACGTCCATCCCGTGCACCATCGACCCGGGCTCCACGTACCCAAGCACGCTGCCAGGCGCCACAAGGCCGCTCAGGGCGGCGTAGTGACGCTGCCAGTCCACCGGCCAGTCGGGGTTCCAATCCGGATCGATCGCGGCCAACTGTGCCGCACGCCGCTGCGCCCGCTCCGGGTCCTTCCCAAGCCCGCCCGTCTTGCGGGCGTTCGCCAGCCACTGCCCGATCGGCCGGTCCATCATCGCGGCTGTCACCGGAGCGGCCAGCGTCCCGTACGCCTCGAAATACGCACGAGCGGCACCCAGATTCTCCTCCCACGCCGCGTCCGCCGGGTCCCACACGATGTCCAGCGCCTCCAGGTCCTCCGCCCGCTCCGGCAGCATCGTCCCCGCCCGCATCGCCCGCCGCTGATCCGACAGCCACCGCCCCAGCGGAAACCCACCCTCACCCCGGCTGTCCGCCCCTTCGACGTGGTTGTACGGCACTGCGAGATCCCCCTCCCGCTTCCAGTACGCGACAGCCGCCCGGTGCCCCGCCTTCCAGTTCGCATGCTCCGGCTCGATCAGGTTGTACTGCACCATCCGCGCCACCAGAACCGGATCACGATGCGCCCCGAACCGGAGCAGCAACCGCTGCTCCTCCTCGTCGTCACCCTCCGGGGCGTTACCGAGCCACGACGACGTCAGCTGAGTACGTTTCGAGTCCTCCTGTGGAATAGCCAGCATTTCCACGGCACGCTCATCATGCGCCCGAAGCCCGGAAAGCACCTTCATCAAAGGCCGATACGAACCGGAATACGGCATGTCTTCCGGAGTTTCATCCGGCCCGAGAAAAACAGGCACAATCAGTGTCGCCAATTTGTCCTGACCCGGCTTCTGACGCAATGCCCGCCCGATAGCCTGGACGATATCCACCGCCGATCCCTTGGGATCGATCAGGGCAACACTGTCCACGCTGGGACAATCGACACCCTCACCCAGAACCCGGCAGTTCGACATCACCGCACGCCCGGCCCAACCGCCGAACCGCCGCAGCCCATCCCCCCGCATCTCCGGCTCGTGCTCACCCGACAGCCACCCCGACCACACCCGTTTCGGATGCCGCTCCGGGTCGGTCGCGTGCAGCCGGCCCGCGATCCGCCCCAGCCCATCGGAGAACGCCCGGGCCTCAATCGTGCGGTGATGGAACGTGATGCACCGCTGAAGCCCGTGCTCGGCCATCGTCTCCAGCAGCGCCGCCTGGAGCACCGCCAGACGCTCACCGCGCACGTGCTCCTCGTTCCGCTCCTCCCCGTACAACCGCTCCAGAGTCAGCCGCTCGTCCCGCAGCTCCACCACCACGATCTGATACCGCGCGAGCAGTCCACGGGTGATCGCATCCGACAAGGACATCGACCACAGAACCGGCCCAAAAATCGCCTCATCTGCCATGGAACAGGCCATTTCCTCCGGCAGCGGATCGACAGCCGCCGGCCCCGCCCCACGCTCCCACCGCCTGGGCGGCCGCTCCATCCAGATCCGCGGCGTCGCGGTCAGATACAACCGCCGCATCGCCGGAATCAGCTCCTGGTCGTGCACCGCCGCCCACGCCTTCCCCAGCGACCCCGACGTACGGTGCGCCTCGTCCACACACACCAGGTCGAACACGTCCATCGGGAGGCCGTAGGAGCCCTTGTGAGCCTCGATCAGCACCGGCAGCGACGCGTACGTCGCGAACACCGTCACCGGTCCGCTGCCGTAGTGCAGAGCCAGCTGCGGGGCGCTCGTCGTCGAAGGCACCCGCAGCTCGTACAAGCGCGGATCATCCTCCATCGAGCACACCGCCACCATCGGCCCCGACCGCCCGAAAGCCCGCCACTCACGCACCGTCTGCGCCAGCAATTCCAGCGTCGGAAGGAGAACGAGAACCCGGCCATGCGGTGAAATCTGCTGCGCCGCACCAGCAGCAATGAACGTTTTTCCCGTTCCGCATGCCGCGTGCACCTGACCGCGCAATCCCCTTGCCGGGATACGCTGGCCAGGCCGGATTTCCAGACCGGCGACGATCGCGTCCACTGCCTCCGCCTGATGCGGACGAAGCGTAATTCCATCGGCCATGACTGATCGTCTCCAGTTCCAGGGGAGGAGTGCTCGTTCGTTCGTGATGCTACCCGTGCATCACTTGATGCACGATGCTGATACAGCAAGATGCATCACATCGAATGAAGGTTGTCTCATTGCAGCCCACGACGGCCGATTGTCGTGCTACACTCTGCCCAACTAGGGCAGGTAGTGCATCGATTGCGCGCTGATCAGTACCGCTTCTGGGCGGGGATCGGTGGTTTCCTCGACTGGCCCCGAGGTCATCTCCTGGCGGTGCGTCAACTGGGGCCGGCCTCAATCCAGTGGTGACACCCCATCCGTGATCCTACCCGGCAGACGGCATGATGCACCGTCACCCTTCCCCGTTGCTGCCCGGCGGAGCCGGTAGGCGGGAGCGAAGCGGACGCCCGGTCTCGGAGCGAAGCGCAGAGACCAAAGGATTACCGCTTGCGGTAATTCGAATTCACGCGAAGCGTGAATTCAAGAAAGCGCAAAGCGCTTTCCATAAAGGCGCGCAGCGCCTTTATGAATTCGCGGAGCGAATTCTTTCGCTGCCATGCGCGCAGCGCATGGATACCCGCTCCGCGGGG
>NZ_JBWKLF010000006.1:0-126777 GCF_056430475.1 Streptomyces sp. NPDC045968
CCGCACCTTCGACGCCGGGATCAACGGCTTCGCGATCTCCCACAGTCCGTCCGGAACAATCCAACTCCACGTACCCCGCCCCATGATGAGCCCAACGACCGCCTCACCACGTAGGACACGGTCTTAAGACGTCGTTTCTTATGGCTGTCAGAGTGGCATGAGAGTCTCCTGGCATGAGCTACGACCTTGCTGTCTGGGAAGGCGAGAGGCCGACGGATGACAAGACCGCCGGCCGAGTCTTCAGCGACCTGTACGACCGCTACATCGACAGCGAGGTTGAAGAGCCTCCGTCTGAACGCATAGCGACCTACGTGGCTGCGTTGCTTGAGCGGTGGTGCGACCTTACCGAGGACGAGGAGGACGCCTCGCCCTGGTCAACCGGGCCGTTGATCCGCGAAGCCAGTGGTCCACTGATCTACTTCCCCATGCGCTGGAGCATGGCCGAGGAGGCGTCCGCGCACGCGGCGGCCGTGGCGGGGTCCATGGACCTGGTCTGCTTCGACGTACAGCAGAACCGGCTCAGGCCGTGAGTGGGACAGCCAATCGGCGATAGCAGATGAAGGCTGCGGCAATGCCGACGAACGCGAGGAAGTGCTCGGGTTTTCGTTCGTAGCGGCGGTGGAGGCGGCGGCAGCCGGCCAGCCCGGAAACGGTTCGTTCGACGACCCATCGGTGGCGGCCGAGCCGTTGCGAGGACTCGATGCCTCTCCGAGCGATGCGATGGCGTATGCCGCGTCCGCGGAGCCATCGCCGCAGGTGGTCGTAGTCGTAGCCCTTGTCCGCATGTAGCTTCGCAGGGCGCCTGCGGCGCGGGCCGCGGCGGGAGCGGATGGGTGGGATGCCTCGGATGAGCGGTTCCAGGCCCTGGCTGTCGTGCATGTTGGCGCCGGAGATACCCAGCGACAGTGGCAGTCCGTTCCGGTCCGTGACCAGATGGATTTTCGATCCCAACTTGCCACGGTCGGTCGGATTCGGTCCCGTCAGAAGCCCTCCTTTGCCGCCCGGACACTGACCGAGTCGATCGCGCACCGCGACCAGTCCAACCCACCCCGGGCCCCGAGCTCGTCCAAAACCACGCGGTGAAGCCGGGCCCAGACCCGGTCCGCGCTCCACTGGGCGAACCGCCGGTAGACCGTCTGCCAGGCCGGCCCGAACACCGGTGCGAGCTGTCTCCACGTACACCCCGAAGTGGCCACGAAGACGACCGCAGCCAGAACTTCACGGTCACCAGCCCGACGTCGACCCCCGCCCTGCGGACGCCGCACCTCCGTGGGCGGCACCACCCGCTGGAACAACTCCCACAACTCATCCGGCACCAGCCGCTCAACCAGATCCGTCATGCACAGACCAACGAGCATGCACGCCATAAGAAACCACGTCTAAGGGCGGGGGACGTTGCGGAGGTTGGAGCGGGCCATCTGGAGCATCCGGCCCACTCCCCCGTCCAGCACGATCTTGCTCGCGGACAGCGCGAAGCCGGACACCATCTCTGCGCTGATCTTCGGCGGGATGGAGAGCGCGTTCGGGTCGGTGACCACATCCACGAGGGCGGGCCCCTTGTGCTTGAAGGCGTCCCTGAGCGCGCCCTCCAGCTGTTTGGGCTTCTCCACGCGGACTCCGTAGGCTCCGCAGGCCCGCGCGACGGCGGCGAAGTCCGGATTCTTGTTCGTCGTACCGAACGAGGGCAGCCCCGCCACCAGCATCTCCAACTCGACCATCCCGAGGGAGGAGTTGTTGAACAGGACGACCTTCACGGGCAGGTTGTACTGGACCAGGGTGAGGAAGTCGCCCATGAGCATGGTGAATCCACCGTCGCCCGACATCGAGACGACCTGCCGGTTCCGGTCCACGAACTGTGCGCCGATCGCCTGCGGCAGCGCGTTGGCCATCGATCCGTGGCTGAACGAACCGATCACTCTGCGCTTGCCGTTCGGTGTCAGATAACGCGCGGCCCACACATTGCACATACCGGTGTCGACGGTGAACACGGCATCGTCGTCGGCGAGTTCGTCGAGCACCGAGGCGACGTACTCCGGATGGATCGGTACATGCTTCTCGACCTTGCGGGTGTACGCCTTGACCACGCCCTCCAGCGCGTCAGCGTGCTTCTTCAGCATCCGGTCGAGGAACTTGCGGTCGGACTTGGCCTTCACGCGCGGGGTCAGACAGCGCAGCGTCTCGCGGACATCGCCCCAGACCGCCAGATCCAGTTTGGACCGCCGGCCCAGGTGTTCGGGGCGCACATCGACCTGGACGATCTTCACATCGTCCGGGAGGAAGGCGTTGTACGGGAAGTCGGTGCCGAGCAGGATGAGGAGGTCGCATTCGTGGGTCGCCTCGTAGGCGGCCCCGTAGCCGAGCAGCCCGCTCATGCCGACATCGTACGGATTGTCGTACTGAATCCACTCCTTGCCGCGCAGCGCGTGCCCGACCGGGGACTTCACCCGTTCCGCGAACTCCATGACCTCGGCATGCGCGCCCGCGGTGCCGCTGCCGCAGAACAGGGTCACCCGTTTCGCCTCGTCCACCATCCGGCAGAGCTTCTCGATCTCCCCGTCCCCCGGCCGGACCGTCGGCCGGGAGGTGACGAGGGCGTGCTCGATCGACTTCTCGGGGGCCGGCCGGGAGGCGATGTCGCCCGGCATCGTCACGACGCTGACGCCGCCCCGGCCGATCGCGTGCTGAATGGCCGTCTGGAGCAGGCGCGGCATCTGCTCCGGGTTGGAGATCATCTCGTTGTAGTGGCTGCACTCCTGGAAGAGCAGTTCGGGATGGGTCTCCTGGAAGTAGCCGAGGCCGATCTCGCTGGAGGGGATGTGCGAGGCGAGAGCGAGGACCGGGGCCATGGAGCGGTGGGCGTCGTAGAGGCCGTTGATGAGGTGCAGGTTCCCCGGCCCGCACGAGCCCGCGCAGGCCGCCAGACTGCCGGTGATCTGGGCTTCCGCACCGGCGGCGAACGCGGCGGTCTCCTCGTGCCTGACCTGGATCCAGTCGATGGCCGCGTTACGCCGGATGGCGTCGACGACGGGGTTGAGGCTGTCGCCGACGACGCCGTACATCCGCTTCACCCCCGCCCGGACGAGGATGTCGACGAACTGCTCCGACACGTTCTGCTTGGCCATGGGTGCGCACCCTCTCCGCTGTGCTCCGTGCTCTTCCGGAGTCCATCAACCCATGGCCCGTGCGATCACGCCTCCCAGACGGCCGCGCTCGTACGGTCGTCGGCGTACCCCTTGATCCGGAGCTGGGTGTCCGCGAGATAGCCCGCCAGGCCCGGTGGTCCGGCGGGCGACCAGCGTTCGGCGAGTTCCTTGGCGAGGGCGGGTTCGCCGCGCATCGGGTCGGCGAGGCCGTTGCTGCAGAGCAGCAGGGTGTCGCCCGGGCAGGCGACCGAGGCTCGGAAGCGGAAGGGTTCGGACGGCGGCGGGGCGGGGCTTTCGACGTACGGGGACGGGGGCGTCGTGATCTGGAGGTCCATGGTCAGCCGGTCGCCTTCGGGCCCCTCCTCGCTCTCGGCTCCGCCGGGCGGCGCGGAACCGAAGCCGACCACCGCCCCGCCGGTCAGTGCCGCTGCGTCCGGGACGTGGGGTTCGAGGTCCTGCCACACACCGTCGCGGAGCCGGAAGAGTCCGCCGGCACCGACGCCGAAGAACACCCGGGTGCGGCACTGCGGATCGGCCGACAGGAGGAGACAGCGCAGACCCGCGGTGTACGCGCCGGGCTCCAGGCCGAGCTCGGCCGCGCGGGCGCGCAGCTTGCCGTAGGTGCGGTCCGTGAGGCGGTGCAGACCGGATTTGAGGTCGCCGCGGCGGCCCGCCCTTATGTCTTCGGAGAGCCTGGCGTGGCTGCGGCCGACGGCGCCGCCGATCCAGTGGACGGCGTCGGCCGCCGCGAGCTGTGCGCCTTCGGCTGCCCGTGCGCCTCCGGCGATCGCGACGAGGACGAGGGCGCCTTCCCCGGCGCCGAAGCGGGCGGTGAGCAGGGCGTCGCGGCGCGGTTCGCCCCGGAAGCGGGCGGAGTCGCCCCGTACGGACGCGGCCCGCAGGGTGTACGTCCCGTACCGGGCGCCGTCGAGCACGGTGTCGGGAACGAGTCCGTGCAGGTCCATGGAGCTGGAAGCAGGGAGGGCGGTGGGCTCGGCGTCGTACGTGGGCGGCCGGTCGCCGAGGTAGTCGAGAGGGGGCCGGGACGCGGGAACAGGGGCGGGGTCGGGGCCGGGCACGGTGTCGGTGGCGGTACGGGTGGTGGGCGCGCTCACCTCGGCCGCCGGAGGCGGGGGCGACGGCGCGGCGAAGCTGCGCGGCGGCGGGAATCCGGACGGCGGTTCCCAGGGCGCCCGGACCGCCATGACGGGCGGTGACGTGGCGGGCGACTGCGGGGCGGGTTCGGGCTCCGGCACGGGTTCGGACTCCGCCACCGGCTCCGGCACGGATGCCCGCTCCGCCTTCGCCTCCGGGGCGGGTTCGCCCACGGCCACCGGCTGCGTCGCGGGATCGCGCTCCGCCACCGCCTTCGGCTCCTGCTCAGGTACGAGCCCCGCCACCCGCTGCGGCTGCGGCTGCGGCTGCGGCTGCGGCACCATCCGCCCCGCCTCGGGAACCGTTCGCTCCGGCCCGGGAGCCATCCGCCCCCGCTCGGGAATCAGTCGTTCCGCCCCGGGCTCCGGGCCGGCGTCCATGCGGTCCGTCGCGGGACCCACCGCATCCGACGCGGAGTCGAAGCGGTCGTCGAGACTGTCGGCCGCGCTGCTCGGACCGGTGTCCGGCGCGGTCTCGTCGTACAGCCTGCGCCACCAGTCGTCCTCGTGGGCGGCGGGCCAATCCCCCTGCTGACTCATGCCCTTATTGTCCACCGCGAGAGGCGCACGAAAACGGGTCATCCGGAAAAAGAGGTCCGCCGGGCGGCCCCACCCCCCACGGGAGGGACGCCCGGCGGACCGGTCAGGACGTGGTCAGCGCACCGCGTACGCGTCGACCACGGTCTGGATGACGGAGTTGCCGTTGGCGTCCGTCAGTTCAGTCTTGAGAGTGACGTTCCTACCCGTGGCGTCCGCGTGGTCGACGGTCGCGGTCCACCGGCCGTCCTTCCGCGCGGTGGTGGCCTGCGCCCAGGTCGTACCGTCGTCGTACGAGTAGGAGACCTTGGCCGCCGTCAGCTCGCCGGGGGTGTAGCCCGCGTGGCCGGTGACGCTCAGTTCGATCTTCTGACCGTCCTGCGCCGCCAGGGTCTTCAGCCCGTCCGTCTCCAGGCCGTAGTGCGGGAAGAGCAGCGGAATTCCCTGGGAGTACGCGTTCTTGTCCCGCTCCGAACGGAACTTCCAGGTGGTCTCGGTGCGGGTCGAACGCTTCCAGACCGCGGCCGGCTGGCCGGTCTTGAACGTGGCCATGGTGAGCTCGTAGGCCGCGTCCTTCGCGGGGACGGTGAAGACCCCGGAAGGCCAGCCGGACTGGCCGAGGACCTCACCGCCGCTGGTGAGCGTCATGCTGCCCAGGTCTCCGAAGGAGCCCTGCATACCGCCGTGTTCGCTGTCCGCCCAGAAGCCGGGGGCGACGCCGATCAGGTTGTCCTGACGCTCGGCGGCGAGCTGCTGCTCGCCCTGTGTGCTGAGCGGGGTCGACGGGCCGAGGATGCCCCGGTACCAGCTCTCGGTGCGCTGCTGGCCGGCCTTGTACGTGCGGGGCCGGTCGAACATGGTCTCGCCCCAGGGGAAGCTGGAGGAGAGGTACCGCTCCCAGCCGGTGTCGCCCGCCGAGTAGTACTCGGTGCGCTTGCCCGGGACGGCGACGGTGTCGAACATCCCGACGGAGAAGCGGGAGCCGTACGGCCGGTTGATCACCATCGAGTCGACGTAGTCGGCGGCCACGCCCATCGCCTCGTACGTCGCGGTGGACTTGCCGAGCTTGTGGTCGCGCACCGTGTACGTACGGTCGGAGGTGACCGGGCCGGTCTCGGGGAAGCCCAGGTTGTAGACGAACGGGCTGGCGGCGGTGCCCTTCCACCGCAGCGTCACGGGACCGTCGGCGAGCGCGGCGGTCAGGCCGGCGGCCTCGCTCGCCTGGATTCCGAGGGAGGGCAGCGGCGCCTGGCCGTAGCCGACGGACGGCAGCCAGGGGCCGGCGGACGGCCGGTGCACGATGATCGCCTTGGCGCCGGCGGCCTCGGCGTTCCGTGCCTGGCCGGTCATGTATCCGTCGTCGGCGACCTGGACCAGGACGATTTTGCCCTCGGCACCGGCGGCGGCCAGTTCGGCGGGGGTGCCGGTGCCCGCGTCGACGAGCTGCGCCTCGCCCGTCCCGTCGAGGTTGACGGAGCCGGTGCTCGCCGTCAGCGGGTGCAGTTCGCCACCGCCGACGACGGAGAGCTTCTCGATCAGCGGAGCGTAGGCGCGCCAGTAGCTGGCGAACTCGAAGTCGCCGTCAGCCGCCCTGCCCTGGATGTCGACGACGTAGTTCTTGACGGCGCGTCCGCCGCTGATGGATCCCGAGTGCAGCCAGACGTCGTCCCAGCTGCGTCCGAAGGTGAGCGTCGTCGAGCGGTTCTCGGACGCGCGCGCCTCCGTCCGCACCTGGAGCCGGTGGGCCTTGCGGGCGTCCAGGACCAGGGTGGTGTCCTTGGTGAGGTTCAGCTGCGGCCTGGCGAGGTAGCCGACGGACTCGGCCATTCTGCCGGTGGCGTCCTTCGGGTCCGGCGAGATGACGAAGCCGGAGACGAAGTACGCGCCGGGGCGCAGTTGGTACACCTGGTCGGCCGCGCCGTCGTTGAAGCGGCGTTCGCCGGTGGCGGTGTCGGTCCCGATGACGTCGAGCGAGGAGGAGCCGGCCGCGGGGCTGCCGGTGCGGTCGACGAGCTTGACGCGCAGGGTGACGGTCTCGGCGCCGACGTACAGCGAGAAGGGGGTGGAGACCGTGACGCCGCCGGATGCGGTGGCCAGGACGCGCCCGGTGACATCGCCGTACTGGCTGCGGGCGAGGTGCGCGGCCGGGTCGATCGTCAGGGGGACGGTGACGGTGGCTCCGGCCGGGACGGTGACGGTGCGTTGGCCGAGCCGGGCGACGGCCGAGCGGACGGCGGTGCCGTCGTTGCCGGTGACGCCCGCGACGCGCAGGGAGAGCCGGACGGGCTTGGTGCCCTCGTTGGTGTAGGGGACGTCGACGGTGGTGCGGTCGCTCGCGTCCTGCGGCCAGTTGAAGGTGCCGCCCTGGACCGCGGGGGCACCGGTGACCTCGGTGTCGATGGCGGCCTTGACGTCGAGCCGTCCGCCGCCTGTCTCCCGTACGTCGCCGGGGATGTCGCTCGTCGCCGACGAGACGAGGGCGGACTTGATCTGCTGTGCGGTCCAGTCGGGGTGCCGCTGCTTCACGATGGCCGCCGCTCCCGCGACGTGCGGGGTGGCCATCGACGTGCCGGACATCGCCTGGTACGCGTACGGGCCGCGGCCGCCTGCCGCGGCGGCCGAGATGGCGACGCCGGGGGCGGCGATCTCGGGCTTGAGGGTGTGTGCGCCGATGGCGGGGCCGCGGCTGGAGAACGACGCGGTGGAGTCGTCGCGGTCGACGGCTCCGACGGTCAGCACACTGGGGGCGCAGCCGGGTGAGGAGACGGTGTTCAGTGCGGGGCCCGCGTTGCCGGCCGCGACCACGAAGAGGGTGTCCGTGCCGCGGCCGAGTTCCTCGGCGGCGACGCTCATCGGGTCGGTGCAGTCGGTGGGTGTGGAGCTGCCGAGGCTCATGGAGACGACGTCGGCCTTGTTGTCCACGGCCCACTGCATACCGGCGATGATCCAGGAGGCGGCGCCGGAGCCGCTGTCGTTGAGGACCTTGCCGACGAGGAGGTCCGCGCCGGGTGCGACGCCCTTGTTCTTCCCGCCGCTCGCCGCGCCGCTTCCGCCGACGGTGGAGAGGGTGTGGGTGCCGTGGCCCTGCCGGTCGTCGGTGGTGTCGGAGTCCGTGAAGTTCTCGGCGCCGGCGATCCGGCCCTTGAGGTCGGGGTGCCCGGCGTCCGCGCCGGTGTCCAGGACGGCGACCTTGGTGCCCTTGCCGTCGTAGCCGGCGACCCAGGCGAGGTCGGCGCCGACCTGCTTGGCCGACTTGTCGAGACTGGCTTCGACCTGCCGGTCGAGCCAGAGCTTCTTGAGTCCGGCCGCCGCGCGCGACCGCGTGCCGGTGACATCGGCCCAGAAGGCGGCGGTGTGCTTCTTGTCCGCCTTGAGGGCGACGCCGTCGATGGCGGCGAGACCGAGTCCGCGTTCGGCGCCGCGCGGGGTGACGGGAGTGCTGCGCGCGGCCTTACCGGTGTAGGTGGCGATGAGCGGGACGGTGGTGGAGTGGGCGTCGTCGTAGCCCTGGCGGACGAGGCCGGTGACGTTGAAGAGTTCCTCGTCGACCGTGCCCGCGGCGAGGGCCTCGGCGGCGGCCTCGGGGTAGACGTACAGGTCCTTGCCGGACTGCCGGGTCTGTACGAGCGGGACGGTGCCGTCCTCGCGGGGCAGTGCCGTGGCGGACGCGGTGCCCGCGCCGTCGGTGCTCACCAGGACCTGGTCGCCCGTGACGAGCGTGACGGTGACCGGCTCGGCGCGTTCGGCGGCTGCGGCCGCGCTGCCGGTCAGCGGTCTGTTGGCGGTCGCGTCGTCCTGTGGCACCGCCACGGACGGGGCGGTCGCGGTGACGGCCAGGACGGCGGCGGTGGCCACTCCCAGTGCCGTACGCGATATCGGGCGCATCGCTCTCCCCAGGTCATTTCGAACCGAAGCAGCACAAGCCGCCACGTTCCGGAGGTGGTTGGTGCTGCGGTGGCGCCACATTGGCAGAGTGACCACCGGTACGGGGGATGATGTCTGCGGCGGGTTTACGCCGTGGCCTTTTCCCGCCACGCAGGCCGTCCGGGACGCACGTTGTGCGACCACCACGCCCGGGGAGGATCGAGGATGCTGGGTGCGATAGGTCTCGACGAGAGACAGGAAGCGACGTACCGCGCACTTGTCGCTGCGGGGGCGGCGGAGGTCTCCGACCTGGCGCACCGGCTGGCGCTCCCGCAGACGGATACGGAACGGGCGCTGCGCCGGCTGGAACACCAGGGCCTGGCGGCCCAGTCGTCGGCGCGGCCGGGGCGCTGGGTCGCCGCCCCGCCCGGAGTGGCCCTGGGCGCCCTGCTCATCCAGCAGCGGCACGAGCTGGAGCAGGCGGAGCTGGCGGCGGCCCTGCTCGCCGAGGAGTACCGGGCGGAGGCGAGCGAGCCGGCCGTGCACGATCTGGTGGAGGTGGTGACCGGCGCGAGCGCGGTGACCCACCGTTTCCATCAGTTGCAGCTCGGTGCGGTGTCGGAGGTCTGTGCGCTGGTCACCGGAAAGCCGATCGCGGTGAGCGGTATGGAGAACGAGTCGGAGGAGCGCGCGGCGAACCGCGGGGTGTCCTACCGGGTCGTGGTCGAGCGCGAAGTACTCGCGCTGCCGTCGGGAATCCTGGAGCTGTCCGCGGCCCTGAGCCGTGACGAACAGTGCCGGGTGGTCGACCGGGTGCCGACCAAACTGGTGGTGGCCGACGGCAGTCTGGCCATGGTGCCGCTGACGGGGCGCGGGGCGGAGCCGGCCGCTCTGGTCGTCCACGCGAGCGGACTGCTGGAGTCGCTCATGGGCCTGTTCGAGGCGGTGTGGCGGGACGCGATGCCGCTGCGGCTCGGCGAGAGCGGCTGGGTGCGGGAGGAGGCGACGGGGCCCGATCCGACCGATCTGGAGATCCTGTCGCTGCTGCTGGCCGGGCTGACGGACGCGAGTGTGGCGAAGCAGCTGGATCTGGGGCTGCGGACCGTCCAGCGGCGGGTCAAGGGCCTCATGGAGCTGACGGGGGTG
Organism: Streptomyces sp. NPDC045968; assembly: GCF_056430475.1. NCBI lineage: Bacteria > Bacillati > Actinomycetota > Actinomycetes > Kitasatosporales > Streptomycetaceae > Streptomyces > Streptomyces sp. NPDC045968. The sequence continues at coordinate 9,845 of NZ_JBWKLF010000006.1, forward strand.
TCGACGCGGCTGCAACTGGGCTGGCACGCGTACGAACGGGGCTGGGTGGCCCGTACGCCACGAGCCTGACCGTGGGGCGCCGCACCCGCTCGGACCTGCGCTGACAGGCGGGAACCCGCCGGTTCCGGCAGGCTGGTGGGATGGGTGTGTGGCAGCTCGTCGCCGTCGGGGTGGTCATGCTGCTCGGACTGGTCGGCGTGCTGGTGCCGGGCGTGCCGGGGCCGGCGATGGTCTGGGCCGCGGTGCTGTGGTGGGCCCTGACGGACGTGGGCCGGGACGCCTGGGTCGTACTGATCGGAGCAACGGCGCTGCTCCTGCTGAACCAGGCGCTCAAACCGCTGCTGCCCCCGCGCCGACCGGCCACGTCGGGGGCGCCGCGGGGGACCCTGATGCTCGGCGGGATCGCGGCGATCGCCGGGTTCTTCGTGGTGCCGGTGGTGGGCGCGGTCGTCGGGTACGTCGGGGCGATCTACGGCGCGGAGCGGCTGAGGCTGGGCAGCCGGGGCGCGGGCCTGGCCTCGGTGCGCTCCGTCATGCGGGCGACCGGCTACTCGGTGCTGGTGGAGCTGTACGCCTGCCTGCTGGTGGCGGGCGCGTGGCTGGCCGCCGTCGTCTGGGGCTGACATCGCGCCCTGGGGCCGGCGAGTGCCAGATGGCGTACGGCGTACGAGCGCCAGGGCCGCCACGCTTCGCTTCCCGGCGTCCCTTCCGGGTCCACATCGGGGTCGCCCAGTGCCCGCATCCTGATCAGCGCCGCCGTTCCGGGGCCGATTCCCGGCAGCCTGAGCAGGGCCCGCTCGGCCTCGTCGCGGTCCGCGCCCGCGTCGAGCCGCACCTCGCCGCCGGCCAGCGCGGCGGCCAGGGCCCGCAGGGCGGGGTCCTCCGCACCGCCGGCCAGCACCCCCGGCTCAGGAAAGAGGTGGGTGAGTCCGCCGCAGGGTACGTCGAGGACTTTTCCGTACCGCTCGACCAGTTCGCCGGCCGCCGCACGGCCCACCAGCGTCCGTACGGCGAACTCGTCCGGGTCGGCGGTGCCCGGCGAGCGCAGTCCCGGGCGGGCGGCGACCAGCGGTGCGAGCAGCGGATCGGCGCCGAGCGTCTCGCCGACGGCGCAGGGGTCGGCGTCCAGGTCGAGCAGCCTGCGCAACCGCTGCACGGCGGTGGTCAGGTCGCGGAGGTCGGTGAGGTGGATGCGGGCCTCCAGCCACGGTCCGGCGGACGCCTCGTCGACGGCGACGATGCCCGCGCCGTACGGCAGCGTGAGGGTGCGCCGGTACGTGCGGCGGCCGGGCACGCCGCTGATCTCCTCGATCCGCCCGACCGTCCCGGCGGCGAGCAGGTCGAAGACCTCCCGGGCCGCGTACGGCCCCCGGTGGGCCAGCCGGAGCGGGATCCCGGCCCGGTTCCCCTCCCGTAGGCCTCCGCCCAGACCGGTACCCGACTCGTCGCGCAGGGCGCTGGGGGTACGGGCGTAGATCTGCCGGATCGTGTCGTTGAACTGGCGGACGCTGGCGAAGCCGGACGCGAAGGCGATCTCGGTGACGGGCAGGTCGGTGGTCTGGAGGAGGACCCGGGCGGTGTGGGAGCGCTGGGCCCTGGCGAGCGCGACGGGCCCGGCGCCGAGCTCGGCGTTGAGCTGGCGCTGCACCTGCCTGGGGCTGTAGCCGAGCCGCCCGGCGAGACCGGGCACGCCTTCCCGGTCCACGACGCCGTCACCGATCATCCGCATGGCACGGCCGACGACGTCGGCGCGCACGTTCCACTCCGCGGAGCCGGGCGCGGCGTCGGGGCGGCAGCGTCTGCAGGCCCGGAATCCGTTGCCCTGGGCTGCCGCGGCGGTCGGGTAGAACCGCACGTTCTTGCGTTTGGGGGTGACGGCGGGGCAGCTCGGCCGGCAGTAGATGCCGGTGGTCGCGACGGCGAAGAAGAACTGTCCGTCGAACCGTGCGTCGCGGCTGCTCACCGCCTCGTACCTGGTCTCTTCGTCCATCACACCGTCCAGTGTGCGGCACCCGCCGGTGCCGCACTCGCGGTTTTCGGACGTCGAACCGGTACCACCGTCCGCTACCGCATCCGGCCCCGCTTGAGGTCCAGGGCGGCCCGTCCCTCGGCGCCCCTGCGCTTCCATTCGCGCATGGTCTCCGAGCGCAGCCGGGCGTCGGTCTTGGCCGCGATCCGGTGGTTCTCCCGGAGCAGCTTGCGATAGCTGTCCAGGCGCCTCTCGGCCAGGGTCCCGTCCTCGATCGCGCCGAGCACCGCGCAGCCCGGTTCGGCCTCGTGGGCGCAGTCGTGGAAACGGCACTGCTGTGCCAGGTCCTCGATCTCGGAGAAGACCTGGCCGACACCGGCCTCCGCGTCCCAGAGCCCGACGCCGCGCAGACCGGGGGTGTCGATGAGTACGCCACCGTCCGGCAGGACGAGGAGGTTACGGGTCGTGGTGGTGTGCCGGCCCTTGCCGTCGACGTCGCGGGCGGCCTTGACGTCCATCACGTCCTCGCCGAGCAGGGTGTTGGCGAGGGTGGACTTGCCCGCGCCGGAGATCCCGAGCAGCACGCTCGTACCGCCGGAGACGACGGCGCGGAACACGTCGATGCCCTCCCCGGTGGCGGAGCTGACGGGCAGCACCTGCACCCCGGGCGCGATGGCCTCGATGTCCTGGACGAGATGGGACAGCGTGGCGACGTCCGGCACGAGGTCGGCCTTGGTCAGCAGCACGAGCGGCTGGGGGTCGGCCGCGCCGCCGGCGGGGCCGGCGCCGAGGAGCGCGTCACCGCTGGAGCTGGACATGGCGAGCGCGAGGAACCGCTCCAGGCGCCCCAGGTCGAGTTCGACCGCGAGTGAGACGCAGATGACGATGTGGTCGATGTTGGTGGCGAGCACCTGGCCCTCGGACCGCTGCGACGACGTCGAGCGGACGAAGGCCGTGCGCCGCGGCAGCAGCGTACGTACGAACTGCGGGTCGCCGTCCGGGTCGACGGCCACCCAGTCCCCGGTGCAGATGATGCGCATCGGGTCGCGGGGCACCACGAAGGCGGTGTCCGCCCGCATCGGGCCGTTGGGGGTGACGAGGTCGCACTGACCGCGGTCCACCCGCACCACACGGCCGGGCAGCAGGCCCTGCTCGGCGTACGGAGCGAATGCGGCGGCCCAGTCCTCGTCCCAGCCGTACGGAGACAGCGCGTGCGACGAGGTCGGAACCGGAAGAATGGAGAAAGACAAGGGAAACCCTTCGAAGGGCGGCCCCGGCACCGCGTGCGTCGACGCGGAAGTGATGGAGAGAAAGGTCAGCCGGTGGCCACGGGGGTGAGAACGATGCTCTTCTGGTTGTGGGCAGCGCCCATCGCAACGACAGTCATCAATGTCCTCACCTCCTGGTTCTTCACGGCCGACGCACACAGCCGGGTTTTCCCGGCCCGCTGTGCTGACGTCACCAACCTTAGCCCGGAGTCACCTGCCGACGTCAACGGAATTTCCCGCGGAACCGAAAGGGACCCGTTCCGTCGGAGTTATCCCGAAGGCTTCCCCGATCGGGTGATACGCGTGCACAACGACCGGTCCCGGGCCGTTATGGTGCCGAGCATGACCACACCCCAGACCGCCACCGGCACGTTCACACAAGCCCAGTTGGGCACCCAGATCCTGATCGGCTGGAGCGGCCGGCACCCCGAGGGCGACCGCGATGTCGCCTTCCTGCTCACCTACTCGCTCGGCGACGGGCAGGACGGCCCGGAGGCAGGCGAGGCGGCCATGCGTACGGCGCTGGAGCGCAGTGGCCTCACCGTCGGCGGGGATCTCACCAGGGCGTCCGAGACGCCGGGCCTCCCGGTGAAGCTCCTCGTCCAGGCAGGCCAGGCCGTGCTGACGATGCCTCACTTCAAGGCGCAGTACCAGGTACCGCCGGAGTGGCTGGCCGCCGCGGAGGCGCAGGGCGAGGTCTACGGGATGTTCGCCACCCGCCCCTGGCCGGAGGCCGTGCCGGGCCGGCCGGTGAGCGAGGAGATGCTGCGTTCGTTCGCCGCGGACGAGGACGTCGTGAAGACGTCGGCGCTCTGCCTCCTGCCGGTACGCAGCCTGGGCTGACCGGTCTCTCCCCCGTCCGCGCGCGACGATGCCCACCACCCCCCGTGGAGTGGTGGGCATCGTCGTGCACGGTGCCGCACACGGAAGTGCGGGCGCCCCGGACCATGTCCGGACCACCCGCACGCCATGGAACGTCAGTTGTTGCCGACGCCGTTGCCCGAGAGCACCGGGATGTCGTCCAGGATGTGCGACAGGGCCTCGTCGCCCTTGGCCTGGGTGGAGTTCTCGGCGCACTGCTGGTTCTGCGGCGAGGACAGGACGTTGATGTCCTGAATCGCGACGGGCACGAGCAGGCCGACGAGCGAACCGACGTTGGCCTTGACCGGCAGACCGATGCACGCCTTGTTCAGCGTGCCCTGGACCAGCTGGGTGTTCGGGCTCCAGTCACCCTTGGTGACGGCGTTGCCGAACGCCTGCGAGGCACCGTTGCCGTTGACCGACGTGGTGCCCTCGTCGTTGCCGATCGCCATGGCCGAGGGGGCCGCAGCGGCGGACAGACCGACCAGGGACACGGCCACTGCCGCGCCGGCCATCATCTTCTTCATCAAGCTTCACCTTTCGGAGCGTCCCGTTGTGGAACGTACTGATCAACCTCATTCGGAGGTTTCAGTTCCGCAGGACCACTCAAATGGGTTCGATCTGGCGCAAGGTGGACGCTTCGTGTTCACTCACGGGCGGCTTCGCCGGACGTGCGGGCCGCCGGGACGAAGCCGCCCGCGGGGCGCGGTGCGGGGTGCGGGGGCCCGCCGGACGCGACGCTGCGGCCGGCCGCGCACCACTCCGCGAACAGGCGGTCGTAGATCGGTGTGCTGTCGTCCGCGGACCGTCTGCCGCCCGGCGGCTGTTGACTGTCGTACTGATCCATGAAGGGCCTCTACCCCGTCCGGCGAATCCGGGCAGCCTGGGGCTGGGCCATCCGGCCCAACGGTCATCCGGCCCGACCCCCGGACGCACGACGAGGGGCCAGTCCATCCGGGCCACCGGGGATCGGCAGCCGTACGGATGAACTGGCCCCACGTTTCACGCACTTCGGACGAACGGGTCCCGGGCCGGCCCCGACGAGCTCGAGGAATTCAGCGGTGCGGGCCCGGAACTACGCGACCTCAGTTGTTGCCGACACCATTGCCGGACAGGACCGGGATGTCGTCCAGGATGTGCGACAGGGCCTCGTCACCCTTGGCCTGGGTGGAGTTCTCGGTGCACTGCTGGTTCTGCGGCGAGGACAGGACGTTGATGTCCTGGACCGCGATCGGCACGACGCCGATGAGCGAACCGATGTTGGCCTTGGCCGGCAGGCCGATGCAGGGCTTGTTGAGCGAGCCCTGGATGAGCGCGAACTGCGGGCTCCAGTCGCCGTGCGTGGCGGAGTTGCCGAACGCCTGCGAGGCGCCGTTGCCGTTGATCGACGTGGTGCCGCCGTCGTTGCCGATGGCCATGGCGGAGGGGGCCGCCGCGGCGGAGACGCCGACGACCGAAGCGGCGACAGCCGCCGAAGCCAGAATCTTCTTGATCATGAAATAACCCTTCCGAGGTATTCTCTTGCCCGCCTATCCGGAGCGTCCTGATCAACTCGTTCCGGCGGGATTAGTTGTGCTCATTCACTCGAACGGTGCTTTTCCTGCCGGGCGGCCGCCGAAATACGGGAGCCCGCGCACCGGAGGAATTGCGGAGCCGTGCAGGAATTGCCGTCGCGCCGAAGGATCAGCCGCCGAGAGGGACGCCGCCGAGCAGCGGGGCGGCGCCCTGGGCCGCACCGGTGGCCTCGCCCGCCAGCTTGCCGACGGCGCCGTCCTCCTGCACCGACTCGGCGGCGCCGCCGACCGTCTCGACCAGCGGGTCGACCGCCTGCGGGGCGGCGGCCATGACCTGGTTCAGGCCGCTGTCGAGGCTGAAGTTGGGGGCCGTGGCTTCAGTAACGGCGAAGGCGGGAGCAGCCGTTCCGAGAGCAACCACGGAACCGGCAATGAGCGCGGCGGTCTTCGCGTACTTCACTTTCAGGTTCCCTTCTGCAGCGGCATCTGTTTCGGTCGCGTTCCCGCGCCGCACGAGCCTTCTTTAGCTGTGACTTCTGCCGCTTTCATGAGGAGTAACGATCACGCAGCGAACCGGCAACTGGATGGCGTCGGATTTCTCGGCCCGCTCGGGATCGCCGCCGGGATCCGGATAAAACGGAGTGGGCCCCACATCGCGTGTGCGATGCGGGGCCCACCGATGGCGAGCTGTCAGCTCACCCTGCAATCGTTCAGTCGTTGATGCAGGTGTTGCCGAAGGCCGGGTTCAGCAGACCGATGACGTTCACGGTGTTGCCGCAGACGTTGACCGGAATGTGGATCGGAACCTGCACGACGTTGCCGGACAGCACGCCCGGGGAGTGCGCGGCGATGGCCTCGGCACCGGAGTCGGCCATGGCCGGCGCGGCGGCGCCCATCGCCATGAGGGTTCCGGCGGCGACGGCGGCAACCTTGGTGTACTTCACTTTTCGTCCCTTTCTCGCAGCGGAGTCCGGAGCGGCCACGACTTTCGTGCCGCACGAGCGCTGTCCTGATCGCTCGTAACTCCGAAGCTGTAATTCGTAACGACCTGCGGCCGAGATCGAAACTCGTTTCTGAGCAGATTCTCGGAAATCCCCCCGATTGGCACAGCGGAAGGCCCGGGCCGCTCGGAGGAGGAGTGCCGGCGGCCCGGGCCGGTGATGCGGCCGGGTCAGCTGTTGTGCGCGCCGTTCCCGGAGAGGACCGGGATGTTGTCCAGGATGTGCGACAGCGGCTCGTCGCCCTTGGCCTGGGTGGAGTTCTCGGTGCACTGCTGGTTCTGCGGCGAGGACAGGACGTTGACGTCCTGGACCGCGATCGGCACCAGGCCGATGAGGGAACCGACGTTGCCCTTGAGCGGCAGACCGACACACGGCTTGTTGAGCGAGCCCTGGACCAGACCGAACTGGGGGCTCCAGTCACCGTGCGTCTCGGCATTGCCGAACGCCTGCGAGGCGCCGTTGCCGTTGACCGAGGTCGTTCCTCCGTCGTCACCGATCGCCATGGCCTGCGTAGCCGAGAGACCGAGGACGGAGGCGGCGACGGCACCCGTAGCCAGAACCTTCTTGATCACGATTAACCCTTCTCGTACCGATTGCCCCGTGCCGGAGCGCCCTGCCCAACTCGCGGCGGCACGTTTGGTTCCGTGCATTCACCCGAATGCCGCACACTTCGGCGCGCCGGGCCACGGCCGGACGTGAAACGGGGCGCCCCGCGCCCCCCGCGTAAACCCGAACGCGCATACGTCACCCGTTCGGGTGGTTACATAATTTCCACGCGTCTTCAAGTTTCCCGCGCATCTCTCCTTCGTTATGGGTGTCGTCCAGCGTGCAGCTGGATCGCCCACACGGAATGTCCTGTGGAATGTCCTAGGAAAGGACAAGTAATGCGGCAGGTTTTGAATAAAAGCATGATCGTCATGGCGGCGGCTTCGGGCATTCTGTCCGCGGCCGGCGGTTATGCACATGCCGACGCATCAGCCGATGGTGCCGCTGTCGGTTCGCCGGGTGTCGGTTCGGGGAACGCCGTGCAGGTGCCGGTGCACATCCCGGTCAACCTCTGCGGGAACACCGTCAACGTGATCGCGCTGCTGAACCCCGCGTTCGGCAACACCTGCGCGAACGTCGGCTCCGGCAAGGACGACGACGGCGGCCACGGTGGCGGCGACGGTGCTTCCCAGGGCGGCGCGTCCGCCGACGGGGCGGCCATCAACTCCCCCGGCGTGCTGTCGGGCAACCTGATCCAGGCCCCCGTGCACGTGCCGGTCAACGCCTGCGGCAACACCGTCGACGTCGTCGGTGCGCTGAACCCCGCCGTCGGCAACAACTGCGCCAATGTCAGCGGTCCGGGCCACCAGCCGCCGACCGAGGAGCCGCCCACCGAGGAGCCCCCGACGGAGGAGCCGCCCACCGGTGAGCCGCCGACGGAGGAGCCCCCGGCCCACCAGCCTCCGACCGAGGAGCCGCCCGCCAACGAGCCCCCGGCCTCCGAGCCGCCGGCCGAGCAGCCCCCCGCCGACCACGGCCCGCAGGGCGACGGTTCGCTCGCCGAGACCGGCTCGGCCGGTCTGGGTCTGGCCGCCGGCGCGAGTGCCGCACTGATGCTCGGCGGCGCGGTGCTGCTGCGCCGCACCCGCGCCTCGCAGAACTGAGCCGGGCGCCGGAACGGTGAAAGGGGTCCGTCCTGACGGCTGTCGCTGTCCGGACGGACCCTTTCCGCGTCGGCGGCACCGGCCGGAAGGGGCTGGCGCCCGTGCTCCGGCTGCCGGCATGAGGGCGTCCAGCACCTCCCCGTAGCGGAACAGGCGGTATCGGCGTGGCGGTAACAGGCGTACGGATGGGCGTGGTCGGCGGCAGCATCGCGGGCTGTGCCATGGCGATCGCGGGTATCCGGGCCGGTGCCGACGTCACCGTCTACGAGCGCAGCAACGGTGACCTCCAGGACCGCGGACTCGGCATCGTGATCCCGCCGGCCCTGCATCAGGAACTTCTCACGGCCGGATATCTCGACGCCGCGATGGACACGGCGCCGGTCGGGACCCGTGTCTGGGTCACCCGCCATCCGGACGGGCGAACGGCCCACGAGTTCGGCAGGCAGCCGAGCGCGGTGGTGCCGTGCAACTGGGGCATGCTGTGGCGTTCCCTGCGGTCGCGTGCCGGTGACGTCCGCTACCACCGGGGGCTGCCGGTCACCTCCGTCGAGCGGGAGCGTTCGGGCGGCGCCCTCATCCGTACCGCCGCCGGGGCGCAGCCGTACGACATCGTCGTCGGCGCGGACGGCCATCAGTCGGTCACCCGGGGGCTGCTCGCGCCGGGGCTGCGGCCCACGCTTGCCGGGTACCTGGTGTGGCGCGGCACCGTCGCTCTGAGCGCGTTCGCCGCTCGGCCCGAGCAGCTGGAGCTGCTGCGCGGCGCCTGGGTCACGGTGGCGTTCACGGGCGGGCACGGGGTCTTCTACCTGATCCCGCGCGCTCCGAAGGGGGCCGGCGGCGCGGGCGGGGGACGGCTGCTCGCCTACGCGATCTACGGATATCCGCCCGCCCCGGCGGCCGGGCACCGGGGGGAAGCGGTGACCGCGTACGTACGGACCCTCGCCGACGAGCACTTCCCCGTGGAGTGGGCCGATGTCGTCGCCCGGGGCGAGCACCTCTCCCTGGTGTGCCACCCGGTGGCCGACGTCCAGGTGCCCCGGGCCGCGGACCCGCCGTTCCTGCTCGCCGGGGACGCCGCCGCGATCACCCGGCCGCACACCGCGAGCGGTGCGGTCAAAGCTCTTCAGGACGCCCTCTGCCTGGAACGGGTCCTGCGCGGGTCCGCGTCGGCGGAGGAGGCGCTGCGGCGGTACGCGGACGAGCGCACCGCCGCCGGGGCCCGTCTGGTGGAGCTGGGACGGCGGCTGGGGCGTGCTCAGGTGGAGCGGACGCCGCAGTGGCACTCCATGGGTCCCGGCGACGTGGACGTCTGGAGCCGCGCCGTCCTGGACGGCTCGACGAGCTATCTGTTCGGCGGCCTAGGGGTAGAAGTGCGTGAGTGATTCGGCCACGCAGGCCGGCTTCGCCGAGCCTTCCAGTTCGAAGGTGAACGCGCGCGTCATCTGTACGCCGCCGCGTGCCACCTCCTGTACTCCGGCGACCGAGGCGTGCAGCCTGACGCGGCTGCCGACCGGCACGGGTGCGGGGTAACGGACCCGGTTGACACCGTAGTTGAGGGCGCGGCCGACGCCCCGTACCTGGAGCAGTTCGCCGAACATCGGGATGCCCCAGCTGAGCACCATGTAGCCGTGGGCGATGGTGCGTCCGTACGGTCCGGCCGCGGCGCGTTCGATGTCGGTGTGGATCCACTGGTGGTCGCCGGAGACGTACGCGTACGCGTCGATGAGCTCCTGGGTGATCTCCTTCCAGCCGGAGTGCCCGAGGTCGCGCCCGTTCAGGGCGAGGATCTCCGGGATGCCGTTCACGGTCAGTGGGGCCGGTGGCACGGTCCGTTCTCCGTTCGGTCTGGCCTGGCTCAGGCGGTGGCGGGGGCGGTGGTCCGTGCGGAGAGCGGTTCCGCTGCCTGCTCGTCGTGGTTGGGGCGCTTGAGCAGGAGCAGCATGCAGCCCAGGGTCAGGGCCACTTGGAAGATCGCGTACGCGATGACGGCGGTGATCGATCCGGTGCGGTTCAGCAGGAACTGGCCGATGATCGGGGTCGTGCCGCCCAGCAGCGTGCCGCAGAGCTGGTAGCAGAGCGAGATGCCGGTGTAGCGCAGGTGGGCCGGGAAGCGGCTGGCGAGCATGCCGGCGAGTGCCGCGTAGTAGAGGCAGTGCGGGATGGTGGCGACGGCTACGCCGAGCATCGCGAGGCCGTAATTCTCGGTGCTGATGAGGATGAACATCAGGGGCATCAGGATCAGTTCGGGCAGCAGCATCACGGTCACGGCCCGGGACCAGCTCTTCATCCGGGTGGCCAGCACCGCGCCGAAGGGCTGGACGATGATCTGCGTGATGTTGGCGACCAGGATGATCGTCAGGAACGAGCTGCGGTCGAAGCCGAGCGAGGTCGTGGCCCAGGACAGGGCGAACGTCGACTTGAAGTAGGTGGCCGACAGGCCGATGGTGCAGGCGCCGATGCCGAGGGCGATCAGCATGGGCTGAGTGCGCAGGACCTCGGTCAGCGGGAGCTTGACGACCTTCTTCTTCTCGATGATGTTCGCCATGGCCGGGGACTCGGAGACCTTGAGCCGTACGAGGAGGCCGACGATGACCAGCGCGGCGGAGGCGAGGAACGGCACCCGCCAGCCCCAGGAGACGAAGGCCTCGTCGGGCAGTTGGCTGATGGCCAGGAAGCTCAGGGTGGAGAGGGTGTTGCCGACGGGCGAGCCCTGCTGGGCGAACGCCCCGTACAGCACGGACTTGCCCTTCGGGGCGTGTTCGGAGGCGATCAGGACCGAGCCGCCCCATTCGCCGCCGAGGCCGATGCCCTGGATCATGCGGATGGCGACCAGCAGGATCGGTGCGGCGATGCCGATGGAGGCGTAGCCGGGGAGCAGGCCGATCGCGGTGGTGGAGATGCCCATCATCAGGAGCGTGATGACGAGGGTCTTCTTGCGGCCGAGGCGGTCGCCGTAGTGGCCGAAGACGATGCCGCCGATGGGGCGGGCGAGGAAGCCGACCCAGAAGGTCCCGAAGGCGACCAAAGTACCCAAGGGGCCTTCGAGTTCGGGGAAGAAGACCTTGTCGAAGACGAGGGCGGCCGCGGTGCCGTAGATGTAGAAGTCGAACCACTCGATGGTCGAGCCGATAAAGGCTCCGAATCCCGCACGGTTGGCGGCTCTTGTGTGCTCTCGCGCGGTGGACGCACTCATGGTGGCTCCCGGTGAACGTCGTTGATCAAGCGGATGAGGGCATGGCGAAGCCACGTCGCCCGGGACGCGGGCCCGCCGGGGAATGCCGGGGAGGGTGGTGAGGGGGCAGGCAGGGGTCAGGAGGTGAAGTGGGGTCAGGCCGCGATGCGTTCGAAGACGGCGGCGAGGCCCTGTCCGCCGCCGATGCACATGGTCTCCAGCCCGTAGCGGGCCTCGCGGCGGTGCATCTCGCGGGTCAGGGTGGCGAGGATGCGGGCTCCCGTGGCGCCCACGGGGTGGCCGAGGGAGATTCCTGAGCCGTTGACGTTGATCCGCTCGTGGTCCTTGTCGCCCAGGCCCAGTTCGCGGGTGCAGGCGAGCACTTGGGCGGCGAATGCCTCGTTGAGCTCGATCAGGTCGAGGTCGGCGAGGGTGAGCCCGGCCCGGCCGAGTGCGGCGTGGGTGGCCGGGACGGGGCCGATGCCCATGGTCGAGGCGGGGACTCCGGCGCGGGCGAAGGAGACGAGGCGTACGAGCGGGGTGAGGCCGAGCCGCTCGGCGGTGGCGGCGCTGGTCACCAGGCAGGCGGCCGCCGCGTCGTTCTGACCGCTGGCGTTGCCCGCGGTGACGGTGGCCTCCGGGTCGGACTTCCCCATCACGGGGCGCAGCGCGGCCAGTTGCTCGGCGGTGGTGTCCGGGCGGGGGTGTTCGTCGGCGGTGACGACGGTCTCGCCCTTGCGGGTCCGTACGGTGACGGGCACGGTCTCCGCGTCGTACCGGCCCTCGGCGACGGCGTGTGCGGTGCGCTGCTGCGAGCGCAGGGCCAGCGCGTCCTGGTCGGCGCGGCTGATCGCGTACTCGCGGCGGAGGTTCTCAGCGGTCTCGATCATGCCGCCGGGTACGGGGTGGTTGACGCCGCCCGCCGTGACCCGGCCGCGGGCCAGGGAGTCGTGGAGCTGGAGGCCGGGGCCCTTGATGCCCCAGCGCCCGTCGTGCGTGTAGTAGGGGGCGGCGCTCATCACATCGACGCCGCCCGCGATCACGATGTCGCTGAAGCCGGCCCTGATCTGCATCGCCGCGTCGAGGACGGCCTGGAGGCCGGAGCCGCAGCGCCGGTCGATCTGCGCGCCGGTGACGGAGACGGGCAGTCCTGCGTCGAGGGCTGCGACCCGGCCGATGGCGGGTGCGTCGGAGGAGGGGTAGGCGTGGCCGAGGATCACCTCGTCGACCCGGGCGGGGTCGACGCCTGTGCGGGCGACGACCTCAGCGATGACGCGCGCGGCGAGCGAGGCCGGCGTCTGCTGTGCGAACGCTCCGCCGAAGCGGCCGATGGGGGTGCGCAGGGGTTCGCAGATGACGACATCGAGCTGGTCGGGCACGGCAGGGCCTTTCGGAGGGTGGCCGGGACGGGGCGGGCCGGGGCGTGAGGTGGGGTGGGCCGGGGTGTGGAGGTGTGGGGCGACCCTCGCATCAGGTGACTGATTCGGTCCAATATTGAATTCACCCTGATTCGAGACGTGCGGCGTCTCAATCGGGTGGGCGGGTGTCTCCCCCCGCCGGTGCGGGGGTCGGCAGGGCCTCCTCCGCGACCGCGAGCACCGCGCGGAGCGCGGCCGACGGGTTGTCCTGACGCCAGGCGAGGGCCGCCTGACGGCGGATGGGCGGTCCGGCCAGGGGCCGGTAGACCAGGCCGTTCTGCTGGATGTGCCGGCAGGAGGTGACGGTCAGGGTGACGCCGACCCCGGCGGCGACCAGCGCCAGGATGGTGTACGAGTCGGGGGCCTCCTGGACCACGCGGGGGTTGAACCCGGCGGCCTCGCAGGCTTCGACCATGGCGTCCCGCACGGTCGATCCGGTGTTGGCGGGGAACGAGACGAACGGTTCCTCGGCCAGCACCGCCAGGGGAACGCGGTCCAGTTGGGCGAGCCGGTGGTCGGAGGGCAGGGCGCAGATCAGCTCCTCCTCGTCGATCACCCGGTGGGTCACGCCCGGCTGGGTCACCGGCAGCCGGACGAAGCCGAGATCGAGCGAGCCGTCCGCGACCCTGGACAGGGCGACGTTGGCGTACGTCTGGCCGGTCATGACGAGCTCCAGGCCGGGGTGGGCGGCGCGCACCGCCCGGGTGAGCTGGGGCAGCGTCTCGTGGCTGGAGGCGCCGGCGAATCCGATGGTGACCCGCCCGTACTCACCGCGCCCCGCGGCCTTGGCCGCCCGTACCGCCGTGTCGAGATCGTCGAGCACGGTGCGTACCGGTCCGAGGAACGACTCGCCCGCGCTGGTGAGGCGTACCGAGCGGGTGTTGCGTTCGAAGAGCTGCACTCCGAGTTGCTTCTCCAGCTGGCGGATCTGCTGGCTCAGCGGGGGCTGGGCCATCTGGAGTCGCTTGGCGGCCCGGCCGAAGTGCAGTTCCTCGGCCACGGCGACGAACGCGGTCAGATGTCGCAGTTCCATGTCACACCTCACTGCTTTTCGGCTGATGACCGGGATTCATTAATCAGCGGTCTGGATGCGACCTTAATTTGGTATTGGACAGCAATCAATGGCCGCTGACACGGTGGGGCGACCCGCATGCGTACCGCCCGAGGAGCACCGTGGACAGGACAGACCGGCCGGACAGGACCGACAAGGTCATGACGATGAAGGCGGCGGTCGCCGCCTTCGTCCATGACGGGGACACCGTCTGCCTCGAAGGCTTCACCCATCTCATCCCGACCGCCGCGGGACACGAGATCATCCGCCAGGGCCGCAAGGACCTCACGGTCGTCCGGATGACGGCCGACATCGTGGTGGACCAGATGCTCGCGGCGGGCTGTGTCTCCCGCCTGGTCTCCTCCTTCGTCGGCAACTCGTCCGCCGGATCGCTCGGCAATCTGCGGCGCCGCATCGAGAGCGCCGATCCGGCGCCGCTCGCCTATGAGGAGTACAGCCACTACGGGATGATCTGCCGGTATCTCGCCGGCTCCCAGCGGCTGCCGTTCTATCCGCTGCGTTCGTACGGCGGGAGCGATCTGCCGAGCGTCAACAGCGATCTGCGGAAGGTCACTTCGCCCTATCCGGGGCCGGACGGCGAACCGGAGCAGATCTACGTCGTGCCGCCGGTCAACCCCGATGTGACGTTCATCCACGCGCAGCGCGCCGACCGGAGCGGCAACACCCAGATGTGGGGGCTGACGGGCATCCAGGCGGAGGCGGTGTACGCGGCGAAGAAGGCGGTCGTCGTGGTCGAGGAGCTCGTCGGCGACGAGGTGATCCGCTCGGACCCGAACCGCACGCTCGTCCCCGCCCACGCGGTCCACGCCGTCGTCGTCTGCCCGCGTGGCGCGCACCCCTCGTTCGCGCAGGGGTACTACGACCGCGACAACGCCTTCTACCGGGCCTGGTCGCAGATCAGCCAGGACCCCGGCCGCATCCAGGCGTGGCTGGACGAGTGGGTGCGCGGCACGGCCGACCACGCGGAGTACGTGGCGAAGCTGGGCGAGGAGTTCTGGGCGGGCCTTGCCGTCGGCGAGGCGCTGAGCGAGCCGGTGAACTACGGACGCCGGCTGTGACGACCGCGAGTACGGGATACGAGAAGGAGCCTCCCATGACCATCACCGCACAGGACACCCCCGTCACCTCGTCGGAGCTGCTGTCCGTCGTGGCGTCCCGCGAACTCGTCGCGCGCCGGACGGTGTTCGCGGGCATCGGGCTGCCGACGCTCGCCACCGAGCTGGCGCATCTGACGGTCGCCCCGGAGATCGAGGTGGTGTACGAGTCGGGGGTGTGCGGCGCGCACCCCTCGCATCTGCCGGAGACGATCGCCGACGCCGTGCTGATCACGGGGGCCGAGGCGGTGATCTCGATGCCGACGCTGTTCGGCTGCGTCCTCCAGGGCGGGCACATCGACGTCGGTTTCCTCGGGGCCGCCCAGATCGACCGCTGGGGCAATCTCAACACGTCGGTCATCGGTGACTGGGAGAGCCCGTCGGTGCGACTGCCGGGGTCGGGTGGCGGTGTCGAGGTGATGGCGAACGCGCGCGAGGTGTTCGTGGTGATGCGCCGGCACACTCCGCGTTCCTTCACCGATCCGCTGGACTTCTGCACGACGCCGGGCCCCGACCGGGCGCTCGCCGAGGGCATCAGGCCGCTGGGTGTCGGCGTCACCCGGGTCATCACCGAACTCGGCATCCTGGCCCGTGAGGGCATCGGCCACGAGCTGCGGCTGGTCGCCGTCCAGCCGGGCGTCACGGTCGGCCAGGTCAGGGCCGCGACCGGCTGGGACCTCCAGGTCGCCGACACGGTCACCACGATCGCACCCCCGACCGCCGACGAGCTGCGCCTGCTGCGCGACGATGTCGACCCCGAACGCGTCTATCTTCGCTGAGCCGAAATCTGACCTACCGGAAGGACCGTAACTGCCATGCGGATCAGGATCGTCGGTGCCGGAGCCATGGGCCGCGGCATCGCCCAGTGGGCGGCGACCGCGGGACACACCGTCGAGTTGTGCGACGTGCGCGCCGAGGCGGTGAAGGACGCCCTGGAGTTCGTGACGGGCATGCTGGAGCGCGCCGTGCGCAAGGGGCGTCTGTCCGCCGAGGAGTGCGCGGCCACCGTCGGGCGTCTGGTGCCGCTCGACGACCCGTGGGCGGCGGGCCCCGATGTGGAGCTCGTCATCGAGGCCGTACGGGAGGACCCGGCGACCAAGGCGGACGTCTTCGGCAGGCTGGAGCGGGCGCTGCCCGCCTCGGCCGTGTTCGCGACGAACACCTCGTCCCTGTCGGTCACCGGGATCGCGGCGACGCTCCAGGACCCGACGCGCCTGGCGGGGCTGCACTTCTTCAACCCGGTACCGCTGATGAAGATCGTCGAGGTGGTGCCGGGCGCGGCCACCCGCCCGGAGATCCCGCCGGCCCTCACCGCGCTGGTGGAGAGCTGCGGGCACCGCGCGGTCACGGTCGCGGACACCCCCGGTTTCCTGGTCAACCACGCGGGGCGCGGTCTGGTGACCGAGGCGCTGGCGCTGCTGGAGGAGTCGGTCTCCGATCCGGCGGGCATCGACCGGATCGCCCGGGAGGTGCTGGGGCTGCGGATGGGCCCGTTCGAGCTGATGGACCTCACCGGTCTCGATGTGACGGCCGCGGTGATCGACTCGATCTGGCAGGGCTTCCGTCATGAGGACCGCCTCCGGCCCTCCTACCTCACCCCGAACCGGGTCACGGCGGGTCTGCACGGCCGCAAGACCGGGCAGGGCTGGTTCGCGTACGGTCCCGGGGCGCCCGCCCCGGCGGCCGAGCCGCCGGTCACGGGTGACGCGGACCGTCCGGTGTACGTCGTGGGCGAGGCGTCGGACCCGGAGGCGGCCCGGCTGCGCGCCGAGCTGGCCTCGGCGGGCGCGCGCGTGGTGACCGGCCCGGTGCCGGGCCAGGACGACGTCGTCCTCGTGCCGGTGTGGGGCACCACGGTGGCCGCCGCCGTCGCCGCGCACGGGCTGCCCGCCGGCCGCACCTTCGGCGTGGACCCGCTGCCCCCGGCGGGCCGTCGCCGGGTGCTCGCCGTGACGCCCGCCGCGGACCCGGCCGCCGCGCGCGACGCCCGCGCGGTGCTCGCCCGGGCGGCGGACGGCGAGGAGCCCTGGGCCGTGTCGGTGGTCAGGGACACGGCGGGGTCGGTCGCGCAGCGGCTGCTCGCCTCCGTCGTCTCCGTCGCCGCGTCGATCGCGGAACGCTCCCTCGCCACTCCCGCGGACATCGATCTGGCGGTCACGGCCGGGCTCGGTTACCCGGTGGGGCCGCTGGCCTGGGGTGAGCGCGTCGGCGCCGGGCGGATGCTGGATCTGCACCGGGCGCTGCACGCCTCGACGGGTGACCCGCGCCACCGCCCGACCCGCTGGGTCACCGAACGCGCTCAGCTCGGTCTCGCGCTGACGGCTCCGGGCGTCTCCCCCGCCGACTGCGCGTGACGGTGCGCCGGGTGCCCGGGAGGACGTACTCCCGGGCATCCGGCCCCGTATGGCCATGACCGTTTCGTACAAGACGGCGGGCCGGTTGCGGCCTAGGTTCGGTGCATGACTCCACGACTCGACGCGATCAGCATCACCACCGCGGACCTGGGCGCATCGCTCGCCTTCTACCGCCGGCTCGGGCTCGCCGTCCCCGCCGGCGCGGAATCCGCTCCCCATGTCGAAGTGACGCTGCCGGGTGGCATGCGGCTGCTGTGGGACACCGAGGACGTCGTCCGCTCGTTCGATCCCGACTGGGCCGGAACGGCCGGCGGGGAACGTGTCGGGCTCGCCTTCCGCTGTGACGGTCCGGCGGAGGTGGACGCCGTGTACGACGAGCTGACGGGTGCCGGGTACGAGGGCCATCTCAAGCCGTGGGACGCGGTGTGGGGGCAGCGTTACGCGGTGGTGCTCGACCCGGACGGCAGCGCGGTGTCCCTCTTCGCCGACGCCTCGTAGCCCGCGCCGCGCAGATAGTCGCTGAGGGTGGTGCCGGCCAGGTCCCGCATCTCCCGGGCCAGGTGCGCCTGGTCGGTGCAGCCCGCGGCGTACGCGGCCTCGGCGTACGATGTGCCGGACCGTACGAGGCTCAGCGCGCGTTGCAGTCTCAGGACCCTGGCCAGCGTTTTGGGCCCGTAGCCGAACGCGGCCAGGGAGCGGCGGTGCAGCTGGCGGGCGCCGAGGCCCACGGCTCCGGCCGTGCCGGCGACCGACCGGCCCCGTCGCAGCTGTGCGGCGACGGAGAGCATGAGCGGGTCCGGCGGTCCGGCGTCGGCCGCTCTGCGCAGGGCGAGGCGCTCCAGCGCGGCGACGGGGTCGGCCGCCTCCGCGACGCGTTCGGTGAGCCGGCGGACGTGGGCGGCGGGCCAGAGGTCGTCGAGGGCGACGCGCCGGTCCCGCAGTTCGTGCGCCGGTACGCCGAAGAACGCGGGCGCCGTCCCGGGGGCGAACCGGATCCCGGTGCAGGGACCGGCGTACTCGGCGGGCACCAGGAACGCGTGGGTGTCGGGCCCGGCGACCTGGAGGCCGCCACCGGTCAGCAGCAGGTCCATGCACCCGTCGGGGAGGACCGGCCTGGCGGGGCCGCCCTGCCGGCGCACGGTCCAGACGACCGCCCCGTCGACGCGCGAAGCCCACTCCTCGTACATTCCGGACCACCCCCTACTGGCCTGGCTTCGTCTCCTTGTCGCGGGGACCGTGCAGCCGGGACTTCACGTCGTCCGGCGGCAGGAACCGCGACCACCGCTCCGGGAACTCGGACGGCATGTACACATCGTCCTCCTCGTCCTCGTCCTCCCATGGTCCGCCCGGGACGGCGGCCCAGGCGCGGGCCACGAACTCGGCCGCCTGCGCCGCGCGGGCGCGCTCGTTGGCCGCACGGGCCGCGGAGGTCGCGAGCGAGGGCCACACCCGGTCGATCGCGGCGTTGACCGCAGCACCGACCAATACCGCGAAAGCGGAGATACCGATCCACAACAGGACAGCGATGGGAGCCGCCAACGACCCGTAGATCGTGGGGCCTTCGACCGTACTGGTGAGGTAGATCCGCAGCAGGAAGCTGCCCAGGACCCACATGCCGAGGGCCACGAGCGCCCCCGGCACGTCCTCGATCCACGGCGAACGGACCGGCACCGACACGTGGTAGAGCGTCGTGAGGAAGGCGATGGTCAGCACGATGACGAGCGGCCAGTACAGGACCGCTATCACTTCGGTGCCCCAGGGGACGAACTCCACGACCCGGTCGGGGCCGACCACGAGCAGGGGCAGCACCACCGCGCCGAGCAGCAGCGCGATGACGTAGAGCAGGAAGGCGAGCAGCCGGGTCTTGACGATGCCGCGCTCCCCGTCGAGCCCGTACATGACGGTGATCGTGTCGATGAACACGTTCACCGCCCGTGAGCCGGACCAGAGGGCGATCGCGAAGCCGATGGAGATGACGTCGGGCCGGGCGCCCGTCGTCACGTCGTCCAGCAGCGGCTTGGCGAAGTCGTTGACGCCGCGCTGGGAGAGGACCGTCTGCGCCGCGTTGAGGATGTTGCGCTCGATGGAGGCGACCGTGGTGGTGGACGTCCACTCGTCGACGTATCCGAGCAGCCCGATCAGACCGAGCAGCAGCGGCGGCAGTGACAAGAGGGTGAAGAACGCGGCCTCGGCCGCGAGGCCGAGGATGCGGTACTCGATGCACGAGTTGACGGTGTCCTTGAGCAACTGCCATGCCATCTGCCGCTTGGATACGTTGCGGTAGAGGACGCGAGCCCGGTGGAGCCGACCCGATGGCCGCTCGGGTGTTTCATTTGCTGCCTGCACCTCCTTACCGTAGCTGTATGGCAGCCACCACCCACACAGTGACCAACCAGGTTCCACCGCTGGTCGGCTATGACGTCTTCCACGCCGATCTCGCCCTCTCCGAGGCCGTGGAGCGGCATATCGCGCCGGATCTCCTTTCCACGGTGCGCGAGGAGCTCGGCACGCTCGGCCGGTCCGCCGGTTCGGCCCATGCCCAGGAGTGGGGTGCGCAGGCGAACGAGAACCCGCCGAGACTGCGTACGCACGACCGGTACGGCAACCGCGTCGACGAGGTGGACTTCCATCCGGCCTGGCACCGGCTGCTGGGGCACGCGGTGTCGGCCGGTCTCACCGACGCCTGGGGCAGGCCCGGCGGTCATGTCCGGCGGGCGGCCGGATTCCTGGTGTGGACGCAGAGCGAGGCGGGCCACGGCTGCCCGCTGTCGATGACCCACGCGGCGGTGCCCGCCCTGCGGACCGACCCGGCGCTGGCCGCCGAGTGGGAGCCGCTGCTGACGTCGAAGGTGTACGAGGAAGGTCTGCGGCCCCCGTCGCAGAAGGCCGGTGTGCTCTTCGGGATGGGCATGACCGAGAAGCAGGGCGGCACCGACGTGCGGTCCAACACGACCCGCGCCGAGCCGCTGGCCGGGGACGGGGAGTATCTGCTCACCGGCCACAAGTGGTTCTGTTCCGCGCCGATGTCCGACGGCTTCCTGGTGCTCGCGCAGGCTCCCGGGGGGCTGACCTGCTTCCTCCTGCCGCGGATCCTGCCGGACGGAACCCGCAACGTGTTCGCCATCCAGCGGCTCAAGGACAAACTGGGCAACAGGTCCAACGCATCCAGTGAGGTCGAGTTCGACGGGACGTGGGCACGCAGGGTCGGCGAGGAGGGGCGCGGGGTGCGCACCATCATCGAGATGGTGGCGGCCACCAGGCTGGACTGTGTGGTCGGTTCGGCCGCGCTGATGCGGCAGGCGGTGGCGCAGGCGATCCATCACACGGCATACCGCAGCGCGTTCGGCGGGGTGCTGATCGAGAAGCCGCTGATGCGCAACGTACTGGCCGATCTGGCGCTGGAGTCGGAGGCGGCGACGACGCTCGCGCTGCGGCTCGCCGCCGCGTACGACGCCGATACGCCGCAGGAGCGGGCCTTCCTGCGGATCGCCGTGCCCACCGCCAAGTACTGGGTGACGAAGCGGTGCACCCCGGTGGTGGGCGAGGCGCTGGAGTGCCTCGGCGGCAACGGGTACGTGGAGGAGTCGGGCATGCCCCGCCTGCTGCGTGAGGCGCCGCTCAACTCGATCTGGGAGGGCTCGGGGAACGTACAGGCGCTGGACGTGCTGCGGGCGTTGCAGCGCGAACCGCAGGCGCTCGACGCGTTCCTCCAGGAGATCGGCAGGGCGCGGGGCGCCGATCACCGGCTCGACGCGGCGATCAAGGATCTACTCACCGAACTGGCGGACCTGGAAGCGGTCGAGGCGCGGGCCAGGCGGCTCGTCGAGCGGATGGCGCTGGTGCTCCAGGGTTCGCTGCTGATCCGCTGGGCGCCGCCGGAGGTCGCCGACGCGTTCTGCGCCTCACGGCTGGGCGGGGACTGGGGTTCGGCGTTCGGGACGCTGCCGCACCAACTGGCTCTCGCCTCGGTGGTGGAGCGCGCGCGGGCCTACGACCGGTAGGAACGGGGTTCCGCGGAAAGCGACGGAGGGTGGTGCTGCGCCGACACGGCACCACCCTCCATGCTTGTTCCACACCTGGCCACGGGGCACAGGCCCCGCGGTGCGGTGTTCCGCCACTCTCGTCCGGACCTGTACCCGCTGACCAGAGTTGCAGGGGGTTGCAAGCATTGGTGACACGCGACACCGGGCAGCGGCAGGATGGGACCCGCCCGGCCACGGCCGGCCGGAGGGCCCCCACCCCACGGCCGGGACAAGGGGAAGAGTGATGAGGGGGAACGGATGATGCGGAGCAGCCGCGCCGGGCAGTCGCGTGGGGCCGTCCCGCGTGCGGAGATCGACGCCTCGTGGGACCGGGTGGCGCGCAGCGGCATCGACCCGGACCAGTCCACCGAGAGCGAGCTGCTGGGGTCGAACGAGATCGAGCACCGGCGCAACGCCTCCACGCTCGGCGAGGTGATGCCGCTGCTGCGCAACGGTCTCGCGTCCATCGCCGACGCCTCGCAGCAGATCATGGTCGTCACCGACGTGGACGGCCGGGTGCTGTGGCGCCAGGGGCACGCGGCGGTGCTGCGCCAGGCCGACGGCATCTGTCTGGAGGAGGGCGCCGCGTGGTCGGAGACGATCACGGGCACCAACGCCATCGGGACGACCCTCGCCACGCGCAAGCCGATCCAGGTGCACTCCTCCGAGCACTACGTCCGCTCGCTGCACACCTGGACCTGCGCCGCCGCTCCCGTCCGGGACCCGCGGGACGGCAGACTCGTGGGCATCCTGGACATCAGCGGGCCCGCCCGCACCTTCCACCCGGCCACGCTGGCGCTGGTCGACTCGGTCGCCAAGCTCGCCGAGAGCGAGATACGGATGCGGCATCTGGTCGCGATCGAGCGGCTGCGGTCGGTGGCCGCGCCGATCCTGTGCCGGCTGAGCGGCCGGGCGCTCGCGGTCGACGGCCAGGGCTGGCTGGCCGCGGTCACGGGCATGCCGCCGGTGGACCGGCTGCCGCTGCCGAAGTCCTTGAAGCCGGGCCAGGTGTGGCTGCCGTCGCTGGGTATGTGCCGGGTGGAGCCGCTGCCGGGCGGCTGGCTGGTGGAGGTGGCCGACTCGGCCCAGGACGGGCCGCCGCGCCGGGTGGTCCTGGATCTGAGCAGGGCCCGGGGGCTGGCGGTCCATGTCATCAACCCGGTGGGCACCTGGACGCAGCGGCTCTCGCCGCGCCACGCGGAGCTGCTGTACGCGCTGGCGCTGCACCGGGAGGGGCGTACGGCGGCGGAGCTGGCGCAGGACATTTTCGGGGACGCGACCAGGACGGTGACGGTCCGGGCCGAGATCTCGCGGCTGCGGCGTCATCTCGCGGAGGTGCTCGCCCACCGCCCGTACCGCTTCGGCGAGGGGGTGGAGGTGGAGGTGATCCACCCGGAGGACCCGGCGGATCTGCTGCCGCATTCGAAGGCGCCGGTGGTGGTCGGGGCGCGCGGGTCCGCGGGCCTGTAGGACGCCCGTAGACACAGGGTCGCCCGGGCGGGGCGACGAGGCCATCTTGTCATGTACAGCACTTCCCGGGACCCTGATTCCCACCTGTCCATGCGCGTAGACCCTTCCCTGCGGAACGGCCTGTGCCTCGTCGGAGGAATTCAGATGTCGCATCGAAGACGCCGCACCCCGTCCATCGCAAGAATGATGGCGACCCTGGCGGTGGCAGCGGCGAGCACGCTGCTCACCGTGGGCTCGTCCGTGGCCGACGGGCCGGGGGCGGCCGCGTCCGCCCCCGGCCCCGAGGCCGCGGTGACCGAGTATCTGCACGAGCGCGGCGAGCAGCGGGCCGGGATCGCGGCCTCGCAGGACCGGCCGGTGGTCTCGGTGACGCGCGAGGCGGGGGCCTGGGCCCACGGCACGGCCGTCCTGGCCACGGAGCCCGGTTCCGAGCGGATGCCGGAGGGCTGGCTGTTCGTCGCCCACCGGGAGAAGGGTTCCTGGCAGGTCGCGTTCGACGGGGAGCCGCGGTTCGCCGAGCTCTCCGCCCGCTCCACCCTGACCAAGGCCGCCGAGAAGCCGCTCTTCGCCGCACAGGACGGCAGACAGCCGGCCGCGCGTACCACCGGGATCACGCCGCTCGCCGGGAGCGACTTCCGTACGGGCATGGCCCTGCCCTGGGCCGGCGGCCAGACGTGGACCATGACCTCCGGACCGCACGGCTGGGGCGGATCGGAGACCCCCTGGAGCTCGGCGGACTTCGCGGGCGGCGACGAGGCGGTGCGCGCGACGCGCCAAGGCACCGCGTACACCATGTGCACGGGCTGGGTCCGGGTCATCCACGACCGCGGCTACTCCACGGACTACTACCACCTGTGGAACAACATCAGCGCGAACGGTACGGCCGTGGGCGCCGGTGCGTACCTCGGCTACACCGGCACGGACGTCACGTGCGGCGGCGCCGCGTACGGGCGTCACGTCCACTTCGGGCTGCGGCAGAACAGCGCCTACGTCGGGCTCGCCGGCCACGGACTGGGCAAGTGGGTCATGGAGAACGGCGGCGCCGCCTACCAGGGCTCCGCGCTGCACGGCAGCGTCCGCGTCGGTGCCGGGGGCAACCTCTACAACTACGGCGCCCTCGGCCTGAACCAGGGCGTCATCGACGCCAACGGCGGCGGCTCGGTCAACAAACGCACGGGCCCGGGCACCGGCTACGCCCTCAACGGGTCCGTGGCGGACGGCGCCACGGTCACGGTGTCCTGCTCCAGCAACGGCACCTCGCACACCGGCCGCTACGGCACCACGAGCCTCTGGAACAGGCTCTCGGACGGTACGTGGGTGAGCGACGCCTACATGTGGACGGGCGTCAACGGACCGGTCAACGGTTACTGCTGAGCCTCACCGGCGGGCGAGGGGGGTCCACGTTCTGGACACCCCCGGACCCGCCTTGGCCGAAATCGAACGGCATGATTCCCTGACCGTATGAGCAACCCATCGCGCCCGGTCACCGCCACCACGGCGGTGACCATCTGGTCCCTGGAGCAGACCTCGCCCGCCGACCTGCGGCCCTCCGCCGCCCCCGGGGGCGATGTGCGGGTCGTGCGCGCCGAGAGGCCGCTGCCGGAGTTCAGCCGGTTCCTCTACACGGCGGTCGGCGGCGACATCCGGTGGACCGACCGGCTGGGGATGTCGTACGCGCAGTGGCAGGAGGCGCTGGACAGGCCCGGCGTCGAGACCTGGGTGGCGTACGAGAACGGCACCCCGGCCGGGTACGTGGAGCTCGACCCGCAGGACGACGGCGCCGTGGAGATCATGTACTTCGGGCTGATCCCGGCCTTCCGGGGCCGGCGGATCGGCGGGCACCTCCTCTCGGTGGGTACGGCGCGCGCCTGGGACCTGGCCGAGCGCTGGCCCGAGCGGACGCCGACGAAGCGGGTCTGGCTCCACACCTGTTCCAAGGACGGCCCGCACGCGATGGACAACTATCTGCGTCGGGGTTTCCGGCTCTTCGACACCCGGATCGAGCAGGAGCCCGAGGTGGAGACGCCCGGCCCCTGGCCCGGTGCGCACGCCGTCTGAGTCGACTTGTCGGCCCCGCGGGAGTGACGGACGACACAGCGTCTCACTTTTCGAGACCATGTCGTCCACATCGTGGATCGTGGTGGACTGCTCGGAACTGCGCGTGACAGGCTTCCGTCATGTCTGGAACTGGAATTGCCTTGGTGAGTCGGCGGCACGTCGACCTCGGCCGCATGTCCAGCGCCATCTGTCCGGCGAGCTGAGACACCCAGCACCGCCGCGATCCCTTTACCTCTGCTGACCCAGCGCACCGCCGCGCCTCCGCGCGAGTGTGCTGTTCAGAGCCGCCCTCCCGCAGTCCCGAAGGACGTATTGTCATGGCCGCCACCCCGGAACAGCCTGCGACCACCGCGCCACGCCGCAAGGCCGGACGCCACCGTGGCGAGGGCCAGTGGGCGATGGGTCACTTCACCCCGCTCAACGGGAACGAGCAGTTCAAGAAGGATGACGACAGTCTCAACGTGCGGACACGCATTGAGACGATCTACTCCAAGCGCGGCTTCGACTCGATCGACCCCAACGACCTGCGGGGACGCATGCGCTGGTGGGGGCTCTACACCCAGCGCAAGCCCGGCATCGACGGCGGCAAGACCGCCATCCTGGAGCCGGAGGAGCTGGACGACCGCTACTTCATGCTCCGCGTCCGCATCGACGGCGGCCGGCTGACCACGGCACAGCTCCGGGTCATCGGTGAGATCTCGCAGGAGTACGCGCGGGGCACCGCCGACATCACCGACCGGCAGAACGTCCAGCTGCACTGGATCCGCATCGAGGACGTTCCGGCGATCTGGGAGAAGCTGGAGGCCGTCGGGCTCTCCACCACCGAGGCGTGCGGTGACTGCCCCCGCGTGATCATCGGTTCCCCGGTGGCGGGTATCGCCGCCGACGAGATCATCGACGGCACGCCCGCGGTCGACGAGATCCACGACCGCTACATCGGCAGCCCGGAATTCTCGAACCTGCCCCGCAAGTTCAAGACCGCCATCTCCGGCTCGCCGGTGCAGGACGTGGTCCACGAGATCAACGACATCGCGTTCGTCGGCGTCGACCACCCCGAGCACGGTCCCGGTTTCGACGTCTGGGTCGGCGGCGGGCTCTCCACGAACCCGAGGCTGGCCGAGCGGCTCGGCACCTGGGTGCCGCTCGACGAGGTCCCGGACGTCTGGGCCGGAGTCGTCGGCATCTTCCGCGACTACGGCTACCGCCGGCTGCGGACGCGCGCCCGCCTGAAGTTCCTGATGGCCGACTGGGGTCCCGCCAAGTTCCGCCAGGTGCTGGAGGACGAGTACCTCAAGCGCCCGCTGCTCGACGGTCCCGCCCCCGCCCAGCCCTCCTCCCGCTGGCGCGACCACATCGGCGTCCACCAGCAGCGCGACGGCCGGTTCTACGTCGGCTTCGCCCCGCGGGTGGGACGCGTGGACGGTTCGACGCTGGCCAAGATCGCCGACCTCGCGGCCGCCCACGGCTCGGACCGGCTCCGTACCACCGTCGAGCAGAAGATGATCATCCTCGATGTGGAACAGGACCAGCTCGACTCGCTGGTCTCGGGCCTGGAGGCGCTGGACTTCCAGGTGAAGCCGTCGCCGTTCCGGCGCGGCACGATGGCCTGCACCGGTATCGAGTTCTGCAAGCTGGCGATCGTCGAGACGAAGGCGCGCGGCGCCTCGCTCATCGACGAACTGGAGCGCCGCATGCCGGAGTTCGAGGAGCCGCTGACGATCAACATCAACGGCTGCCCCAACGCCTGCGCCCGTATCCAGACGGCCGACATCGGTCTCAAGGGCCAGCTCATGCTCGACGACGAGGGCAACCAGGTCGAGGGCTACCAGGTGCACCTCGGCGGCGCCCTGGGCCTGGAGGCCGGCTTCGGCCGCAAGGTCCGTGGTCTCAAGGTCACTTCGGCGGAACTGCCCGACTACGTCGAGCGGGTCCTCGGCCGCTTCCAGGAGGAGCGCGAGGACGACGAGCGCTTCGCGACCTGGGCCGCCAGGGCCAGTGCGGAGTCGCTGTCATGAGCGAACGAGCCGCGCCCTTCTACTGCCCGTACTGCGGCGACGAGGACCTGCGTCCGCACGAGACCGGGCACGGCGCCTGGGAATGTGCCTCCTGCAATCGCGCGTTCCAGCTGAAGTTCCTGGGGCTGCTGTCCCAGGGCCTGAAGCGCAACGACGTTGAAGGGGACGGGATATGACGGACACTCTGCAATCGGCCGAGCTCACCGACGAGGCTCTGAGGGAACTGGCCGAGCGGGCGGGCCGCGAGCTGGAGAACGCCTCCGCGCCCGACATCCTGAAGTGGGCGACCGACACGTTCGGGACGCGGTTCTGCGTCACGTCCTCGATGGAGGACGCGGTGGTCGCGCATCTCGCCTCGCGCGTCGCGCCCGGTGTGGACGTGGTGTTCCTCGACACCGGTTACCACTTCCCGGAGACCATCGGGACCCGGGACGCGGTGGACGCGGTGATGGACGTGAACGTCATCACGCTCACTCCCCGGCAGACCGTGGCCGAGCAGGACGCCGAGTACGGGCCGAAGTTGCACGACCGCGACCCCGACCTCTGCTGCGCCCTGCGGAAGGTCAAGCCCCTTGAGGACGGCCTGACGTCGTACACCGCTTGGGCCACCGGCCTGCGGCGGGACGAATCCCCGACCCGCGCGAACACTCCGGTGGTCGGCTGGGACGAGAAGCGGCGCAAGGTCAAGATCTCGCCAATCGCCTCTTGGACGCAGGAGGACGTGGATGCCTATGTTGCCGAACACGGCGTCCTGACCAACCCGTTGCTCATGGACGGGTACGCCTCCGTGGGCTGCGCACCCTGCACCCGGCGGGTGCTGGAGGGCGAGGACGCACGGGCCGGCCGGTGGGCCGGACGGGGCAAGACCGAGTGCGGACTGCACGGCTGATGACAACGGATCAGGAGACTTCGATGAGCGTGACGGAGACAGGGGCCACCATCTGGCTGACCGGTCTGCCGAGCGCGGGCAAGACGACCATCGCGTACGAGCTGGCGGGCCGGCTGCGCGGTGACGGGCACAAGGTGGAGGTGCTCGACGGCGACGAGATCCGGGAGTTCCTCTCCGCGGGGCTCGGCTTCTCCCGCGAGGACCGCCACACCAACGTCCAGCGGATCGGCTTCGTCGCCGAACTGCTGGCCGCCAACGGCGTGAAGGTGCTCGTCCCGGTCATCGCGCCGTACGCGGACAGCCGTGACGCCGTCCGCAAGCGCCACAGCACCGAGGGCACCGCCTATCTGGAGGTGCACGTCGCCACCCCCGTCGAGGTGTGCTCCGAGCGTGACGTGAAGGGGCTGTACGCCAAGCAGGCAGCGGGCGAGATCAGTGGCCTCACCGGGGTCGACGACCCCTACGAGGCACCCGAGTCGCCCGATCTGCGGATCGAGTCGCACCAGCAGACCGTGCAGGAGTCCGCAAGCGCGCTTCGTGCGCTGCTCACCGAGAGGGGCCTGGCGTGACGACCGTCGCCACTGTGCCGGAAGGCACCGTCCATCCTTACGCGCTCAGCCACCTGGACTCCCTGGAGTCCGAGGCGGTGCACATCTTCCGCGAGGTGGCGGGTGAGTTCGAGCGGCCGGTCATCCTGTTCTCCGGCGGCAAGGACTCCATCCTGATGCTGCACCTGGCGCTCAAGGCGTTCGCGCCCGCGCCGGTGCCGTTCACGCTGCTGCACGTCGACACCGGGCACAACTTCCCCGAGGTCCTGGAGTACCGGGACCGTACCGTCGAGAAGCACGGGCTGCGGCTGCACGTCGCCTCCGTACAGGAGTACATCGACGCCGGGAAGCTCCGCGAGCGCCCCGACGGCACACGCAACCCGCTCCAGACGGTGCCGCTGACCGAGGCCATCCAGCAGCACCGCTTCGACGCGGTGTTCGGCGGCGGACGCCGCGACGAGGAGAAGGCGCGCGCCAAGGAGCGGGTCTTCTCGCTGCGCGACGAGTTCTCCCAGTGGGACCCGCGCCGTCAGCGCCCCGAGCTGTGGCAGCTGTACAACGGCCGCCACGCTCCCGGTGAGCACGTCCGGGTCTTCCCGATCTCGAACTGGACCGAGCTCGACGTCTGGCAGTACATCGAGCGCGAGGGCATCGAGCTCCCGGAGATCTACTTCGCCCACGAGCGGGAGGTCTTCAACCGCTCCGGGATGTGGCTGACCGCCGGCGAGTGGGGCGGCCCCAAGGAGCACGAGACGGTCGAGACCCGGCTGGTGCGCTACCGCACGGTCGGCGACATGTCCTGCACCGGCGCCGTCGACTCCGACGCCACCACGCTGGACGCCGTGATCACCGAGATCGCCGCCTCCCGTCTCACCGAGCGGGGCGCGACGCGCGCCGACGACAAGATGTCCGAGGCCGCGATGGAAGACCGCAAGCGCGAGGGGTACTTCTAACATGACCACACCCACCCAGCAGGCCGGCCAGGTGTCGACCACCACGCTGCTTCGGTTCGCCACCGCGGGATCGGTCGACGACGGCAAGTCCACCCTCGTGGGACGGCTTCTGCACGACTCCAAGTCGGTCCTCACCGACCAGTTGGAGGCCGTCGAGCACGCGTCCCGCAACCGGGGCCAGGAGGCGCCCGACCTGGCGCTGCTGACCGACGGACTGCGGGCCGAGCGCGAGCAGGGCATCACCATCGACGTCGCCTACCGCTACTTCGCGACGCCGGCCCGGCGGTTCATCCTCGCCGACACCCCCGGCCATGTGCAGTACACCCGCAACATGGTCACCGGCGCCTCGACCGCCGAACTGGCCGTGGTCCTGGTCGACGCCCGTAACGGTGTGGTCGAGCAGACGCGCAGGCACGCCGCCGTCGCCGCGCTCCTGCGCGTCCCGCACGTGGTCCTCGCCGTCAACAAGATGGACCTCGTCGAGTACGCGGAGCCCGTGTTCGCCGCCATCGCCAAGGAGTTCACGGCGTACGCGGCGTCCCTCGGCGTCCCGGAGATCACCGCGATCCCGATCTCCGCGCTCGCCGGTGACAACGTCGTGGAGCCCTCGGCGAACATGGACTGGTACGGCGGCCCGACCGTGCTGGAGCACCTGGAGACGGTGCCGGTCAGCCATGACCTCACCGCCTGCCACGCCCGGTTCCCCGTCCAGTACGTCATCCGCCCGCAGACCGCCGAGCACCCCGACTACCGCGGTTACGCGGGACAGATCGCCGCGGGAGCGTTCCGGGTCGGTGAGACCGTCTCGGTCCTGCCCTCGGGGCGCACCTCGACGATCGCGGGGATCGACGCGCTCGGCGAGAGCGTCGACGTCGCGTGGGCGCCGCAGTCCGTCACCATCCGGCTGGCCGACGACATCGACGTCTCGCGTGGTGACCTGATCGCTCCCGTCGGTGACGCGCCCGCGGTCACGCAGGACGTCGAGGCGACCGTCTGCCACGTGGCCGACCAGCCGCTCTCGGTGGGCCAGCGGGTGCTGCTCAAGCACACCACCCGCACGGTCAAGGCGATCGTCAAGGACATCCCGTCCCGGCTGACCCTGGACGACCTGTCCCAGCACCCCGCTCCGGGGCAGCTGGTCGCGAACGACATCGGCCGGGTCGTCGTACGCACCGCCGAACCGCTCGCGCTCGACGCGTACGCGGACTCCCGGCGCACCGGCTCGTTCCTGCTGATCGATCCCGCGGACGGCACGACGCTCTCCGCCGGCATGGCGGGCGCCTCGTTCGCCGAGGTGGCCGGTGCCGCACAGGACGAGGCCCCGGCGGGCGACGACGCCGAGTGGGACTTCTGATGGGCATCGACGTCTTCTCGACCTTCGCGAAGGAGGGCGGCCGGGTCGGCAGCGGCGCCCTCGGCAGCGGCCAGGGCGGCGTCGGGCGATGTGCGTGATGACGTACGCGCACTGCCTGCGCGCCCGCTCGCACCAACCGCACCGCCCGTTCAGACGAAGACCTGCCGACCGCCCGGCCGCGTCCCCGGACCTCCGGGGGACGTGAGCACCGGGCCGACGAGAGGAAAGCCTCCCGTGTCTGCCCCACGTTCCACCGTCCGCCGCAGCCTTGCCGCTGCCGCCGCCCTGCCGCTGCTCGCCGTGGTGCTCACCGCCTGCGGTTACGGCTCCGAGGCCAAGGACGACGACGCCAAGAAGGCGAATCTCGCCGCCGGCGGCAAGAAGCTCTCCGCGGACAGCGTGAAGATCGGCTACTTCCCGAACCTCACACACGCCACCGCCCTGGTCGGTATCCAGGAGGGCCTGATCGCCAAGGAGCTGGGCGGCACCGAGGTGAAGCCCTCGACGTTCAACGCGGGGCCCTCCGAGATCGAGGCGCTCAACGCGGGTTCGATCGACATCGGGTTCATCGGCCCCTCCCCCGCCATCAACGGCTTCTCCAAGTCCGAGGGCAAGAGCCTGCGGATCATCGGCGGTTCGGCCTCCGGCGGCGTCAAGCTGGTGGTCGACCCGAAGAAGATCAAGACCTTGGACGACCTCCGGGGCAAGAAGATCGCCACTCCTCAGCTCGGCAATACCCAGGACGTGGCGTTCCTCAACTGGATCTCCGAGAAGGGCTGGAAGGTCGACGCCCAGAGCGGCAAGGGCGACGTCTCCGTGGTCCGTTCGGACAACAAGGTGACACCGGACGCCTTCAAGGCGGGTTCCCTCGACGGCGCCTGGGTGCCGGAGCCGACCGCGTCCAAGCTGGTCGCCGAGGGCGGCAAGGTGCTCCTCGACGAGTCCTCCCTGTGGCCGGACAACAAGTTCGTGATCACGAACATCATCGTGTCGCAGAAGTTCCTCTCCGAGCACCCGGACGTCGTCGAGGCGGTCCTGCGGGGCTCGGTGAACACCAACGCGTGGATCAACGCCAACCCGGACAAGGCGAAGGCGTCGGCCAACGCCGCGCTCAAGGAGCTCAGCGGCAAGCCGCTGGCCCCCGAGGTCCTCGACCCGGCGTGGAAGTCCGTCCAGTTCACGGACGACCCGCTGGCCGCCACGCTCGACGCCCAGGCGGAGCACGCCGTGAAGGCCGGTCTCCTGGAGAAGACGGACCTGACGGGCATCTACGACCTCAAGCCGCTCAACAAGATCCTGAAGGCCGCGGGCAAGCCCGGGGTCAGCGACGCCGGTCTCGGCGTCAAGTAGCCCGACCGCCCATCCGTTCCAGGATTCCCAGGAGGTGACGACCATGGCGACCACCACCCTCACCAAGGCCGAGGACCGTGCGACGGTCGAGCACGCCGCTCGTCTCTCGCACGTCTCGAAGTCCTTCGCAGGACCCACGGGTCAGCAGCTCGTCCTGGACGACATCACGCTCGATGTCGCTCCCGGCGAGTTCGTCACCCTCCTGGGAGCCTCCGGGTGCGGAAAGTCGACCCTGCTCAATCTGGTGGCCGGACTCGACCGCCCGACCGCGGGGTCCATCGAGACCCCCGGCGGGCGGCCCGCCCTGATGTTCCAGGAGCACGCGCTCTTCCCGTGGCTGACCGCGGGCAAGAACATCGAGCTCGCCCTGCGGCTGCGCGGGGTTCCGAAGCAGGAACGCCGCACGGAGGCCGAGCGGCTGCTCGAACTGGTCCGTCTCGGCGGGGCGTTCGGCAAGCGGGTGCACGAACTCTCCGGCGGTATGCGGCAGCGGGTCGCGATGGCCCGCGCGCTCGCCCAGGACAGCCGGCTCCTGCTGATGGACGAGCCGTTCGCCGCGCTCGACGCCATCACCCGCGATGTGCTGCACGACGAACTGACCCGGATCTGGCGCGAGACGAACGTCTCGGTCCTCTTCGTCACCCACAACGTGCGCGAGGCGGTGCGCCTCGCCCAGCGGGTCGTCCTGCTGTCGTCCCGGCCGGGCCGGATCGCCCGGGAGTGGTCGGTCGGCATCGAGCATCCCCGTCGTATCGAGGACACCGCGGTGGCGGAGCTGTCCGTCGAGATCACCGAACAACTGCGTGGGGAGATCCGCCGACATGGCCAGCACTGACATCAAGACCGACGATCTGGCCGGTCTCGAAGCCGGTCTCGACGCGCTGGACGCCGTGCAGGTGCGGCGGACCCCGGTGCGCGAGATCCTGGTCGGCAAGGTCCTGCCGCCGCTGCTCGCGGTGGTGCTGGTGGTGGCGGCCTGGCAGCTGCTCGTCACGGCGCAGGTCACCGAGGACTACAAGCTGCCGCCGCCGTCCGCCGTCTGGGACAGCGCGGTCGAGATGTGGCTCCAGGGGACCCTGCTGGAGGTCATCTGGACCAGCGTCTCGCGTGGTCTGCTCGGATTCCTGCTGGCCGTCGCCCTGGGGACGCCGCTGGGGCTGCTGGTCGCCCGGGTGAAGTTCGTCCGGTCCGCCATCGGGCCGATCCTGTCCGGTCTGCAGTCCCTGCCCTCGGTGGCCTGGGTGGCGCCGGCCGTGATCTGGCTCGGGCTCAACGACAAGATGATGTACGCCGTGATCCTGCTGGGCGCGGTCCCCTCGATCGCCAACGGTCTGGTCTCCGGCGTCGACCAGGTGCCCCCGCTGTTCCTCCGGGCGGGCCGCACACTCGGCGCGACCGGGCTGCGCGGCACCTGGCACATCGTGCTGCCCGCCGCACTGCCCGGCTATCTGGCGGGCCTCAAGCAGGGCTGGGCCTTCTCCTGGCGTTCCCTGATGGCCGCCGAGATCATCGCCTCGTCCCCCGATCTCGGGCTCGGGCTCGGTCAGTTGCTGGAGAACGGACGCAACAACTTCGACATGCCGGGGATCTTCCTCTCGATCCTCCTCATCCTGTTCGTCGGCATCGCGATCGACCTGCTGATCTTCAGTCCGCTGGAGCGGTGGGTCCTGCGCAGCCGCGGCCTCCTCGTGAAGAGCTGAGCCCCGGCATGCCGTCCCCCGTCCTCCTCGTCATCGCCCACGGCAGTCGCGATCCGCGGCACGCGGCGACCGTGCACGCGCTCACCGAGCGGGTACGGGCGCTGCGGCCGGGGCTGCGTGTGGAGACGGGCTTCCTGGAGTTCAACGCGCCCTCCGTGCCCCGGCTGCTGGAGCGCCTGGCCGCGGAGGGTGCGCAGGATGTCGTCACGCTGCCGCTGCTCCTCACCCGCGCCTTCCACGCCAAGACCGACATCCCTTCGGTACTGCGCGAGGCCCGCACCCGCCTGCCGAGGCTGCGGGTCCGTCAGGCGGAGGTCCTGGGCCCGTCGCCGCTGCTGAACGCGGCGCTGGAACAGCGCTTGTACGAGGCCGGGGTCTCCCCCGGCGACAGAGGCTCGACCGGGCTCGTCCTGGCCTCGGCGGGCTCCACGGACCCGGAGGCGATCGCAGTGATCGCTGAAATCGCGCGGGAGCTGCGGCACACCGGTTGGTGCGCCGTGCGGCCTGCGTTCGCCTCCGCATCTCTTCCCCGTACGCAGGACGCCGTACGGGCCCTTCGCGCCGAGGGTGTACGTCGGGTGGCGGTGGCCCCGTACGTCATCGCGCCGGGCCGCCTTCCTGACCGTATCCTCGCGGGCGCGGCCGAGGCGGACGTGGTGGCCGGTGTCCTCGGTGCCGCGCCCGAGCTGGCGCGGCTGCTGGTGCGGCGGTACGACGAGGCACGGACCGCGGAGCGGTTCGCGGCGGCCGGCTGAACCGGCCGGCCGTCAGTCGAACGAGAGGCTGCCCGTGCGGGCACGCTTCAGCTCGAAGAATCCCGGGTGGTTCGCGAGGACCCGGAAGCTGTCGAAGAGCCGGGCCGCCTCCTCGCCCCGGGGGATCGCGTTGAGTACGGGCCCGAACCAGACCGTGCCGTCGACGTGGATCGTGGGTGTGCCGACATAGGCGTCCGCCTCGGGGTCCTTCCCCCGGTCGTGGCTGCGGCGGACGGCTTCGTCCCATGTCTCCTCGTGCGCGGCGGAGGCCAGACCGGCGGGCAGGCCGAGTTCGGCCAGGGCCTCGGCGGTCACCGCGTCGAAGTCCTCGTTCTTCTGCTCGTGGATGCGGGTGCCGAGCGCTGTGTACAGGTCGCGCAGCACCCCCTCGCCGTGACCGGCGGCGGCCGCGACCCGTACCGGACCGATGGATCTGTCGACGAGATCGCGGTACCAGTCGGGGAGTTCGTTGCCGGTGTTGTGGAGGTGGAGGCTCATGAGGTGGAAGCGGAGCTCGATGTCGCGCCGCTGCTCGACCTCCAGCATCCACCGGGAGGCGATCCAGGCGAACGGGCAGGCCGGGTCGACGTAGAAGTCGACGAGGGTCCTGCCCGTGGTGGTGTTCCTGTGCGTGGTCATGAGGACCAGGCTAGGCAGCGATTGGCGCGCCCGCCCGGTCCAATCACCGACGCGATGGCTGGGCCACTTTCAGGCCGCGGTCCAGTGCGGGTCGCGTCCGCTGGCGGCGAGAGCCCGGTCGAGGACGGAGGCGTCGGCCGGCACCGTCACCTCGCCGGCGAAGCCGTCGTACTGCCGGTAGAGCGCGGCCGAGCCCTCGACGGTCTCCAGGAGGTACGCGGCCGCCCCGCCGGAGAGCCTGAGCTCCTGCCCGGTGGCCCGCGCCACGTCCCAGCTGTGCAGAGCCGTCTCCTCGATGAGCATCGCCGCGATCTCGGCCGCCGGGGACGGCGCGCCGCCGAGGTCGATGTCGCCTTCCCAGACCGCCGGGTCCGACCAGGCGGCGACGGCCCGGTCCAGCTGGGCCGCGTAGCTGTCGGCCCAGTCGGGGTCGGCGGTGAAGTCGCGGGCGGTGAGTTCCTCGGGGAGCGTGGTGCGCAGCGCGCGGTGCTCCAGGCCGTGCGAGGTGTACAGCACCCAGTGGTTGACGAGGGCGCGGACGTCCCAGCCGGCGCAGGGCGTGGCGGAGGCGTCGAGCTGTGCGGGGCTGATGGTGCGGGCGATCCGGGCCGCCTCTGCGGCGCATTCGACCATGTGTGCGTGCTCGTTCTTCATGCCGTCACGCTATGCGCGGGCCCGTGTCGGGTCTTGAAAAAACGCGACAGGGGCCCTCGTCGTCAGATCTCGGCGAACGGATCGTCGACGTACGGTGTGGCCTGGTGGAAGTAGAGCAGCCAGCCGGCCTCGGTGCGCCGCCACAGGGAACTGCGGTGGGAGTGCAGGCCCTTGGACTCCGTGTCGAAGGTGAGGTGCACGAAGTCGGCGCAGAGCTGGACGCCTTGCATCCGTGACGCCGTCAGCGGACCGGGGCTCGGGGCGTCGGCGGCGGTCAGCGCGGCGATGATCGAGTCCCGGTTCCAGAGCCGGCCGCTGGTGCCGATCTCGCGGAACTCGGCGTGGAGCAACGAGACGAGGAGTTGCGAGGAGGCACGGACCACGGGGTCGAGGAGGCGCAGCTCTCCGTCGATGGCCGCGGCCACGGCGGGCGACGGTTCGGTCACGTGTTCATCTCCACTGGTTCCACGGGTCCTACAGGGGCGTTCTGGCCACGCGCGTCGTCGTGGTCATGGGCACACCATAGGACGATGTTCCCGGCACGGGCGACCGCCGCGCCCCGTGGGGGAGGGCACGGCGGCCGCGGATTCGGTGCGGCCGGGCGGCGGCGGCTGCCGGCCGCCGCCCGGCCTGTGCTCGCCGGCCGGTTACTCGACGACCTTCAGCAGCTTGTTCGCCGTGCCCTCGGTCGCGTTGGTGATGGCGTCGGGGGTGGCTCCCCCGGTCAGCGCCGCGGCGACCTGCTCCGGGGTGGCGTCCTGGTGTCCGCCCAGGTAGACGGCGGCGGCGCCGACGACGTGGGGGGTCGCCATGGACGTACCGGAGATGGTCTTCGTACCGTTGTCGCTGTCGTTCCACGCCGACGTGATGTCGGAGCCGGGGGCGTAGATGTCCACGACGGAACCGAAGTTGGAGAACGACGACTGCTCGTCGTCCACCGTGGACGAGGCGACCGTGATGGCCTCCGGGACACGGGAGGGCGAGCCCTCGCCCGCGTCGCTGGACTCGTTCCCGGCGGCCACCCCGAAGGTGACACCGGAGGCGATGGCCTTCTGCACCGCGGCGTCGAGTGCCGGGTCCGCGCTGCCGCCGAGGCTCATGTTGGCGACGGACGGGCCCTTGTGGTTGGCGGTGACCCAGTCGATGCCCGCGACGACCTGCTCGGTGGTGCCGGAGCCTGCGTCGTCGAGCACGCGGACGGCCACGATCTTCGCCTTCTTGGCGACTCCGTGGGCGGCCCCCGCTATGGTGCCGGCCACGTGCGTGCCGTGGCCGTTGCCGTCGTCGGCGTTGCCGTCGTTGTCCACGGCGTCGAAGCCGGAGGTGGCGCGGCCCTCGAAGTCGCCGTGCGTGACGCGGACACCGGTGTCGATGACGTACGCGGTGACGCCCTCGCCCGCGGCGTCCGGGTAGGTGTACGCCTTGTCACCGGCGGTCGCGGCCTGGTCGATCCGGTCGAGCCCCCAGGACGGCGGGTTCTCCTGAGTGGCGTTGATGGTGAACTTCTTGTTCTGGACGACCTTGGCGACGGCCGGGTCGGCGGCGAGGCGCTTGGCCTCGGTCTCCGAAAGGCCGCTGGCGGAGAAGCCGTTGAGGGCGGACTTGTAGTTCCGCTTGAGCGTGCCGCCGTACTCCTCGGCCAGCTCCGCCTTGTCCGCCTTCTCGTCCAGCATCACGATGTAGCTGCCGGAGACGGCGGTTGCCGCGTCCGCGCCGTAGACCGTGCCCGTCGCCGGGGCCGGTGAGGCTCCCGCGAACGAGGTGGAGAGAAGGGTGACTCCGGCTGCCGCTGCCACTGCGGTGATCGCGGCGGTCAGCTTGGTCCGGCGTGCGCGCTTGTGAATTGCCATGAAGAGGGAGCTCCTCGTCATTCTTTGTGGGGGGATTGGCCCTCGGCCGGAAGATCTCCGGGGGCTGGCTCGAAACCCTGACCGATTGACACGCTCAGATCAAGACCTTCATGCAGCTGTGACTTACTCAACAAGGTTTCGTAATAAAAAATCGGCCACGCCCGACCAAGTCGGACACGGCCGCCAACTAGCGCTATGTGTAGGGGGCTTGTACAGCGAAGGCGGGGTGTGCCCCCTCCGCTCCCGCGGAGAGGGCGCACCCACGGCCTCGGCGCGGGGCATCAGGAGACGGCTTGATCACGCCCATGCATGGGAGTCACACGGGCAGTTCGGCCTCGATGAGGTCGGCCGCCCGCCCGGTCCCGCCCTCCTGCGCCATCTGTGCCCGTATGGCGGCGGCCCGGTCCGTCACGCTCGGATCGTCGACGATCGCGAGCACGGCCTCGCGCAGGGTCACCGCGTTCGCCTCCTCCATCGGGAGGTGCCGGGCGACGCCGAGCGCCTGGAGCATGTCGGCGTTGCCGAACTGGTCGACGGCCTGCGGAACGGCGACCATCGGCGTGCCGGTGGCGAGCCCCTCCTGACTGCCGCCCGCGCCCGCGTGGGTGACGAACACGTCCGCCTGCCTGAGCACCGCGAGCTGCGGCACCCAGGAGCACACCTCCACGTTGGCGGGAACGTCCCCGAGTTCGGCCGGGTCGACATGGGCGCCGATCTGGAGCACGACGTGCCAGCCCGGCAGATCACCGAAGGCCTCGACGCAGTCGCGGTAGAAGACGGGCTGCTTCGTGAACGAGGAGCCGAGGGAGACCAGCAGCACCTTCTCGGCCCCGGCCGGGCGATGCCACTCCCCCTGGTCGGCGCGGTCGCCCTGACACGCGCCGACGAAGGTGTAAACCGTGCGGTCCACCCGGTCGGCGTGCGGCTGGAGCGCCTCGGGGATGAGGACGAGCGCGCGGCGCGGCCTGGCCACGAAGTCGTCCGACGACACGTCACCCAGGTCGTTCCCGTCGAGCCAGGCCGCGAAGCGCGCGTAGTAGGCCCGGCCCCGCTCCGTCCGCCTGAGCGCGGCGGCCATGGGCTCGCCGACCTCCTCCTCGTATCCGTCCCAGGGGACCAGGTTGGGCCAGAGGGAGACGGCGGGGACGCTCCAGCGGTGGGCGAGGACGCGGGCGGGATAGGAGGTGATGTCGTGCAGGACGAGGTCCGGCTCGTCCCCGTCGAATGCGGCGGCGAGCTGGGGCAGCGCCTGGACGGCGTCGTTCAGGAACGGTTCGACGTGGTCGATCGGTTCGGTGCCCCAGGCATCCGGGTCGTCGTCGGTGGGCAGCACCGAGGTGTAGAGCACCGGCTCGGCTCCGGCGGCCGCGACCTTCTCGGCGAAGGCGGCGGGGATGGCGTAACTGACGCGGTACCCACGGGCGACGAGCTCCCGGATGACTTCGAGGCTCGGGTTCACGTGCCCGTGGGCGGCGATGGAGAACATGGCGATGTGGGCACGCGGCGATTCCGTCATGTGCTCACCTTAGGTGAGACGAGACGTCTCGTCTACGGTATTGCGTGGGCCGCTCAGCGCTGGTAGCGGGCCAGGACCCGGTTGCCGTCGTCGACCAGGCGTTTCCTCAGCTCCTCGATGCCGATCGCCCCGTTGTAGAACTCCTGGAGAGCCGGGGTCGCGACCTTGTCCTTCCATTCGGGGTAGCCGCGCACGGACTGGGCGGGCGCCGGGCGCAGCGCCTTCGCCAGCGCGGTGCCGGTCGCCCAGCCGTTCTCGGTGGTGTGCAGGGCGGGGTCGGCAAGGGCTTCGGTTCCGGTCGGGAGCATCCAGTCGCCCTTGGCCAGCCGGACCATGTTCGGGGGGCGCAGCAGGAAGTCGATGAACCGCATCGCTTCCTTCTTGTACGGGCTGTCCTCGGCGACGGAGAGGGTCTGCGGGCTCACGCCCTGGGCGAGTCCGGCCGAGCCGGCCGGGGCGGGCAGGACCGTCCACTCGAAGCCCTCGGGCGCCTGCTCGACGATCTGCTGACGGTAGGCGAAGCCCAGCGGGACCATGGCGTACGTGCCGCCGAAGAATCCGGGAAGGGTGTCGGAGCCGCCCATGCCCAGGGCCGTACGGGCGGCGCTGTGGTCGGTGCCGACCTGGTCGTGGATGGTTGCGGGGACCACCTGGTCGCCCTCGTCGAAGCGGATGGTCACCTTGCCGTCCGCGTCCCGGTGAAAGAGCTGGCCGCCCGCGGAGAGGCCGAGGTTGAGGGTGACGGAGACCGGTTCCTTGAGCGGCCAGGCGACCCCGTACCTCCCCTTCTCCGTCAGCTGCTCGGTGACCCGGCGGAACTCCGGCCAGCTCCACGGCTTCTCCGGGGTCGGGACGCGGACCCCGGACGCCTTGAGGATCCTGGTGTTGGCGATCAGGACGCGGGGCTCCTGGAGGAACGGGACGCCGTAGACACCGCCGTCGAACGTGGTGGTGCGCCAGGACTGCTCCGGGATGTCCGCGATGAGCCGGTCCGGCAGGAGGGTGCGCAGGTCGGCGAGGTAGCCGCCGTACGCGAAGTCGGCGAGGTCGTCGGACGCGTCGTGGATGACGTCGGGCGCCTCGCCGCCCTCGAAGGAGGTGAGCAACTGGTCGTGGACGTTGTCCCAGCTGCCCTGGACGTAGTCCACCTGGATGTCGGGGTGGGCGGCGTTCCACTCCTTCACCAGCTGCTTGTTGGCGTCAACGGACTCCTTCTGCCAGGCGAGGGACTGGAAGCTCAGCCTGATGGTGCCGTTCGCGTCCCGGCCGTCCCGGTCGTCGGCACAGCCGCTGAGCAGCAGGGTGAACGCGGTGGCCGCCGCTGCGGCGGCCCGGGTGAGTGCGCGCATCAGCTCTTCACCGCCCCGGCCGTCATGCCACCGGTGATCCGCCGCTGGATGACGGCGAAGAGTACGAGGGAGGGGAGGGTGGCGAGGAAGGCGGCGGCCGCGAGCGGGCCGAGGTCGGCCACACCCTCCGCGCCGAGGAAGTGGGTGAGTACGACCGGCAAGGTCTGCTTCTCCGGGGCCTTGAGCAGGACGAGGGCGAAGAAGAACTCGTTCCACGCGGTGACGAAGGCGAACAGCGCGGTGGCGACGATCCCGGGCGCGAGCAGCGGGGCGACGACGGAGACCAGGGTCCGCAGCCTTCCGGCCCCGTCGACCGAGGCCGCCTCTTCCAGTTCGGGCGGCACGGCGCGTACGTACCCCGCCAGCATCCACAGCGCGAACGGCAGCGACCACACCACGTACACCAGGATCAGCCCCCACAGCGAGTTGATCAGATGCAGGTTCTTGAGGATCAGGAACAGCGGGATGATCAACAGGACGAACGGGAACGCCTGGCTGACCACGACCCAGCCGGTCGCGGCGGTCGACAGCCTGCCCCGGTCGCGGGCCATCACGTACGCCATGGGGGTGGCGATCACCACCGCGATCAGGGCGGCGGAGACGGCCGCGATCAGGGAGTTGCCCGCGGCCTGGAGCAGGGGCTGTTCGTCGAACGCCTGGCGGAAGTTGTCCAGGGTCGGCTGGCCGGGAATCCAGGTGGGGTGCAGTGAGCCCAGTTCGCGGGCGGGTTTGAGGGCGGTGGAGACCAGCCAGGCGAACGGAAACGCCAGGAACACGAGGTAGCACAGGAGGGCGGCGTACTGCCCGGCACGGGCGGATCTGCTGGTACGGAGGCTCACGTGTCCTCGCCTCCCCTGAGACGGCCGACGAGATAGCAGGCGAGGATCACGGAGATCACCGCGACCATCACACAGCCCATCGCGGCGGCGTAGCCGAACTGGCCGTAGCGGAACGCCTCTTCGTACGCGAAGAGCATCGGCAGGCGGGTGCGGCCACCGGGGCCGCCGCTGGTCAGGACGTAGACCAGCGCGAAGGAGTTGAAGTTCCAGATGAAGTTGAGTGCGGTGATGGAGAGGGCGACCGGCTTGAGGGCCGGCCAGGTCACCGTACGGAAGCGGCGCCAGGCCCCCGCGCCGTCGAGAGCCGCCGCCTCGTGGAGTTCGTGCGGGGTGTTCTGGAGGCCGGCGAGCAGGGCGACCGTGGTCTGGGGCATGCCGGCCCAGACGCCCACGACGATGACGGCGGGCAGCGCGGTGGCGAGGCCGGTGAGCCAGTCCCGGCCGTCCCCGAGTCCGAGGTCGCGGATGGTCTCGTTGAGGATGCCCGCGTCGGGGTTGTAGACGAGCCGCCACATGATGCCGACGACCACTTCGGGCATCGCCCACGGGATGATCGCCAGTGCTCGTGCCAGCCAGCGCATCCGGAGTTCCTGGTTGAGCAGCAGGGCGAGGCCCAGCGCGAGCACGAACTGCGGGACGGTCACCCCGACCGCCCACAGCAGGCCGATCCGGAACGAGTCCCAGAACAGTGTGTCGTGCAGCAGGTCCTGGAAGTTGAGGCCGCCGATCCACTGGGTGGAGCGGGTGCGCCCGGACTGCGCGTCGGTGAAGGCCAGCGCGATGCCGTAGAGCAGCGGTCCGACGCTGAGGACCAGGATCGGGATCAGGGCCGGGAGCACCAGGAACCAGGCGGCTCCGTCCCGTCCGGCCCGCCGGTCCCGGCCGGGCTGTCTCCCGCGTGGACCCTTGTGCCCGGACCGCTCCGTTGCGGTCGCCAGTGTCACGGATTCGACCCCTTTGCTCCATTGCATCGGATTCATTCCGG
This sequence comes from Streptomyces sp. NPDC045968, assembly GCF_056430475.1. Taxonomy (NCBI): domain Bacteria; kingdom Bacillati; phylum Actinomycetota; class Actinomycetes; order Kitasatosporales; family Streptomycetaceae; genus Streptomyces; species Streptomyces sp. NPDC045968. The sequence continues at coordinate 52,163 of NZ_JBWKLF010000006.1, forward strand.
TCTGGCCGCCCAGGTGGCCTCCGCCATCGTGCTGACGGGCCCTCCGTTCGTCAAGGTGGCCTGCGGAGATGCGAAAATCGTGAGCATGGACGAAATGGGTGCGCGCGAGGTACTGAGCGCCGCAGGGCTGCCCGGCGACGCGGAACTGATCGCGCTGGGCGAGAACGCGGTGTTCGCCGCCGGCGACCTGGTGGCCAAGGTCGGCCGGGACGCCGTGCTCCACCCGGAGCTGCGGGAGCGGGCCGAACGCGAACTGGCCGTCGCCCAGTGGCTCGCCGCGTCGGGCGTCCCCGCCGTACGGGCCGCCGAGCCCGGGGCGCGGCTGGTCGACGGCCACCCGGTGACGCTGTGGCACCGGCTCCTGCCTGCCGTCCGCCCCGCCGAGCCGCGCGATCTGGCGCCGCTCCTGACCCGCGTGCACGCGCTGGGCGCACCGGAGGGTTTCGTGCTGCCGCGCCGTGAACTGCTCGGTGGTGTCGAGCGCTGGCTGATGCTGGCGGGCGACGCCATCGATCAGGCCGACGCCGACTTCCTGCGCGAGCGCCGCGACGCCTTCGCGGCGGCGGCCGCCGCCCTGACCCCGCGTCTGCCGCCGGGCCCGATCCACGGCGACGCGCTCCCGCGCAATGTCCACGTCGGTCCGGACGGACCGGTCCTGGTCGATCTGGAGACGTTCTCCACGGATCTCCGGGAGCACGACCTGGTGGTGCTGGCCCTGTCCCGCGACCGCTACGGCCTGCCCGCCCCGGCGTACGACGCGTTCACGGCTGCGTACGGCTGGGACGTGCGGGAGTGGGACGGCTGTGCGCTCCTGCGCGGCGCCCGGGAGACGGCGAGCTGCGCCTGGGTCGCGCAGCACGCCCCGGCGAACCCGAAGGCGCTGGCGGAGTTCCGCCGGAGAGTGGCCTCGCTCCGCGACGGCGACGCCGAGGTCCGCTGGTACCCGTTCTAGAAGGTCACCGCGTCGCGGATCAGGGGGCAGGTCATGCAGTGCCCGCCCCCGCGGCCCCGGCCGAGCTCGGCGCCGACGATGGTGATGACCTCGACACCCGCCTTGCGCAGCAGCGTGTTGGTCTGGGTGTTGCGGTCGTACGTGAAGACCACGCCGGGCTCCAGGGCGACCGCGTTGTTGCCGCTGTCCCACTGCTGGCGTTCGGAGGCGTACACATCGCCGCCCGTCTCGATGATCCGCAGCTCCGGCAGCCCGAGCGCCTTGGCGACCACGTCGACGAAGGGGCGTGATCCCTCGTCGGTGATGTCGAGTCCGGGGGCCTTGTCGCCCGGTCGCAGCGAGAAGGTGTGGACGGCGTCCATGATCGCCGGGTAGAGCGTGACGATGTCGCGGTCGGCGAAGGTGAAGACGGTGTCGAGATGCATCGCGGACCGCAGCTTGGGCATGCCCGCCACGACGACGTGCTCGGCCGCCCCGTTCGCGAACAGGGACTGGGCGACCTGGGTGATGGCCTGGCGAGAGGTGCGCTCGCTCATGCCCATGAGGACGACGCCGTTGCCCACCGGCATGATGTCGCCGCCCTCGAACGTGGCCTGGCCCCAGTCCCGTTCCGGATCGCCCCACCACACGGTGGAGTCCATGAAGTCGGGGTGGAAGAGGTAGACGGCCTTCATCAGGAGCGTCTCGTCGTGCCGGGCGGGCCAGTACAGCGGATTGAGGGTCACACCGCCGTACAGCCAGCAGGTCGTGTCCCGGGTGTAGAGGGTGTTCGGCAGCGGCGGCATGAGGTATTCGCGGACACCGGTGGACTCCCGGACCAGCGCCACGTAGCCGGAGCGGAATTCGTCCGGCAGGTCGGTGGTGGCGAGGCCGCCGATCAGGTGCTCGGCCAACTGGCGCGGGGTGAGCGTCTCCAGGAAGGCGCGGGTGTCGTCGATGAGCCCGACGCCGACCTCGTTGGCGGTGATCTTCCGGTCGAGCAGCCAGTCCCTGGCCTCGGGGACCGCCATGGTCTGCGCGAGCAGATCGTGCAGCTCGACGACGTCGACGCCCCGGTGCCGGAGCTTGTTGACGAAGTCCGCGTGGTCGCGCTGGGCGTTCTCGACCCACATGACGTCGTCGAACAGCAGGTCGTCGGCGTTGGTGGGGGTGAGGCGCCGGTGCGCCATCCCGGGCTCGCAGACCAGGACCTTGCGGAGCCGGCCGACCTCCGAGTGGACGCCGTACGGTGTGGTGGCGGTGGTGGTGTCGGGGCTTGTCACGGTGTGCCTTTCCGGAGTGGCTCGGGTGGCGGCGCGGCCGGTGGCCTGAGCGGTCAGAGGCTGATCCAGCCCGCGGCGAGGGCGACGACACCGAGGACCGCTCCGGCGACGGAGACGGCGAGGATGACGAGCTCGCGCGGGGAGAACAGCTGCTTGCCCTGCTCCCGCCTGGCCATGACGAAGAGGATCGTGGCCGGGGCGTAGACGATGAAGGAGACGAGGACGAACTTCAGACCTGCCGCGTAGAGCAGGAACGCGGTGTAGAGCGTCGCGATCACGCTCACGGTGAGGTCGCGCCGGCGGCCGGCGCTCGCGTCGTCCTCCTGGGGCCTCAGCATGATCCTGACCGCGAAACCCGCGGCGAGCAGGAACGGGATCAGGGTCAGGGCACTGGTCAGATCGAGCGCGAAGTTGAACGCGTCGTCGGAGAACAACGTGATGACCAGTACGACCTGCGTCAGCACCGTCGTCATCAGGAGCGCGGGCAGGGGAACGTCGGCAGCGGTGGCGCGGCGCAGGAACCGGGGCATGTCGTCGTCCTTCGCGGCGACGAACAGCACCTCGGCGGCCATCAGCGTCCAGGCGAGGTAGGCCCCGAGTACGGAGACGATCAGGCCGACGCTGACGAAGACGCTGCCCCAGGCGCCGACGGCGGATTCCAGGACGGCGGCCATGGACGGCTGTCGCAGTTCGGCCATCTCGCTCATCGGCATGATGCCGTACGAGACGATCGTGACCGAGGCGAAGACGGCGAAGACGCTGAGGAAGCCGAGGACCGTCGCCCGTCCGACGTCCTCCCGCCGTCTGGCGTGGCGTGAGTAGACGCTGGCGCCCTCGACACCGAGGAAGACGAACACCGTGGCCAGCATCGTGCCGCGCACCTGGTCGAAGAGGGAGCCCGCGTAGTCGGCGCCGGCGAAGTTGTCCGCGAAGACGTCGGCCTCGAAGGAGAACAGGGCCAGGAGGACGAAGACCAGGATCGGCACGACCTTGGCGACCGTCACGATCCTGTTGATCGCCGCTGCCTCCTTGATGCCCCGCCGGATGAGGAAGTAGAAGCACCACAGCCCCACCGAGGACAGCGCCGCCGCGAGCAGGGTGTCGCCCTCGCCGAGCGCCGGCCAGACCGCCCCGACCGTCGACATGATGAGGACCCAGTAGGTGACGTTGCCGACGCAGGCGCTCGCCCAGTATCCGAACGCGGCGAAGAAGCCGAGGTACTCGCCGAATCCGGCCTTGGCGTAGGCGTACACGCCCGCGTCGAGCCGGGGCCTGCGGATCGCGAGCGCCTGGAAGACGAAGGCGAGCATCAGCATGCCGGTGCCCGCGATGGCCCAGGCGATGAGGGCGCCGGCGACGCCGGTCTCCTGGGCGAAGCGCCGTGGCAGCGAGAACACGCCCGCACCCACCATCGATCCGACGACCATCGTGGTCAGCGTCAGCAAGGTCAGTTTGGCCGCGGCCGGGACTCGCGCGGCCGTGTCGGTCCCGGCGTCAGCGTGGCTCATGTCTTCCCTCGTCGGTGCGGCGTGTTCCGGGCACGGGGAAGGACGGCCGACAGACAGGGGGAGCGTGACACGGGTCCCCGTCAGGAGGCGGCTCGCATCTGCCGCATCGCCCATCCAACGGGAGTGAATCTACGCCGTGAAGCGCTATTTGCCCCTTTTGCGGGCTTTGGTGGTGTGTATTTCGCCCGGATACGAGGCCGTTCCGGGCAGGCCGTTACTCAGCCGGCCACGGGCGTCGGCTCACGCAGCGGCCAGCGGCCGTCTATCACCGCGTCGGCCGTGCCCTTGCGGCGCAGGAACTGCTGGAAGTCGGCCGCCCACTCCGCGTACCAGCCGATCTGGCGCTCGTGCAGTTCGGCGGGGGTCAGCTCGGCCACCGAGCCGTGCCGCCCGGCTATCGCGTACGCCACGCGCACCGCGGCGAGCGCGTCCGCGCCGGCGTCGTGGGCCCCTCCGTGCACCACCCCGTACTCGACGCAGACCGCCTCCAGCGTGCGCTTCCCCTTGCGGTAGCGGTCGACGGCACGGTCGATGGTGTACGGGTCGACGACCGGGCCGATCCCGGACCCGCCGAGCCGGTCGCTCAGCGACGGCAGTCCGTGGCGCCGCAACTCGGCCGTCAGCAGGGTCAGATCGAATGCCGCGTTGTACGCGACGACCGGCACGCCCCGGTGCCAGTACTCCACGAGGGTCTCCGCGATCTCGTCCGCCACCTCGCGCACCGGCCTCCCCTCGGCCGCCGCACGCTCGCTGCTGATGCCGTGGATCGCCGAAGCCTGCGCGGGAATCAGGACGCCCGGATCGGCCAGCCAGGTGCGCTGGCTCAGCGGCTCGCCGTCCCGGCCGCCGACCGCGACGACCGCCGCGGTCACGATCCGCGCCTCCTGCGGTTCCGTACCCGTCGTCTCCAGGTCGAAGCCGACCAGCGGCTCCCTGTGCCAGACCATCCCGTACCTCCTACGTGGTGCTCTCCCCCGAATGACGACCACCATCGCACGCACCACTGACAACGCTTCCGAGTGGTGTCCCCGAAGGCACCCGGACGTCTCAGGACACCGGCCGGGAGTCCGTCCAGACCGCCTCGAACTCCTCGCGGTACGTCTCGAAGAGACCGTGCTCGCTGTCCTGCCCCGCCCGGACCACCGCGCGGCCCCCGCCCCGCAGGACCAGCACGGGAGCCTCCATGCCGCGAGCGCGCCGCAGATACGACTGGACGACCCCGACCGCGTCGGGCCCGTCGCCGTCCACCAGATAGGCCGTGAAGCGGGGCGTCTCGTCGAAGACCTGGATCTCGAAGGCCCCGGGGTCGCGGAGCCTGGAGCGGACCCGGCGCATATGAAGGATGTTCATCTCCACCGAACGGCTCAGCTCGCCCTTCTTCAGCCCCAGTTCCCGCTCACGGCGCTTGACCGCGCTGCTCGCCGGATTGATGAAGAGCAGCCGGACCCGGCAGCCCGATTCGGCGAGCCTGACCAGCCGGCGGCCGGAGAAGTTCTGTACGAGCAGATTGAGCCCTATCCCGATCGCGTCGAGGCGGCGCGCCCCGCCGAACAGATCCTCGGCGGGCAGCTGGCGCTGGAGCCGTACGCGGTCGGGGTGGACGGAGACCACGTCGGCGTACCGGTCGCCGACCAGTTCCTCGACGGCGTCCACGGGCAGCCGGTCGGCGGACGGCACGGCGGCCCCGCTGCCCAGGATCTCCAGGAGGCGCGCGGAGGCCCGCTCGGCCTGGGCGAGGACCGCCTCGTTCAGCGCGCGGTTGCGGGAGACGACGTTGCGCGCCACCTCCAGCTCGTCGAGTGCCAGCTCGACATCGCGGCGGTCGTCGAAGTAGGGCTCGAAACAGGGCCAGTGCTGCACCATCAGTTCCCGCAGCTGCGGGAGCGTCAGGAAGCTGAGGACGTTGTCGTCGGCCGGATCGAGCAGATAGCCCTTGCGGCGCGAGACCTCGCGGACGGCGACGGCCCGCTGCACCCACTCCTGCCCGGCGGGCCCAGCCGCGGCCACCACCCAGTCCTCGCCGTGCACGGGCTCGTAGATGGGCCGGAGCACCGCGGCGACGACGGCACGCAGCCGCTGTTCGACGAGATTCAGCCAGATGTAGGCGCGCCCGGCCCGCTGGGCGCGCGTACGCACCTCGCTCCAGGCGTCGGCTCCCCAGTCCAGCTCAGCGCCTATCTCCATGGGCTGCGCGAGGGAGACCGCCCCTGGCGGGGCATCCGTCGATTCCCCCTCGTGACCTGGGCCACCTGGGGGTAGCTCGAAACCTCCCGAGCTCACCCGCGTACCGCCTTCCACTCCCCCACCAACGATCAAGGAAGGGTACTCCGCAAGGGTGAGCCGGTGCAGCCCGATGCGCAGGCTGCTTCCCCAACTGCCCTGTAAATCAGGCCTGTTCCTGATGGCGAGATCGGGTGGAGTGAGCCGATTCATAGTGATTAGGAACCCTGCCCCCGATCCCCCGGCGCACGGTACGGCGCACGGGGCGCACGGATTCCTGTCCGGGGCGGCATCGAAGTGCCCGATGTTGACAGCACCGGCCGACGTCCTAGGCGCACGCCCAACTTTCGGGGAGTATCGGGACGAAGACCCCGCAGCACCCGGATCAGAAGTGGAAGAGTCGATCTATGCAGGTCTGGCCGGGACAGGCGTATCCCCTCGGCGCCACCTACGACGGCGCCGGTACCAACTTCGCGGTCTTTTCGGAGGCCGCCAACCGAATCGAGTTGTGCCTCCTGCACGACGACGGTTCCGAAACGGCGGTGGAGCTCAGGGAAACCGATGCCTTCGTCCGGCATGCCTACCTGCCCGGTGTGATGCCGGGTCAGCGGTACGGCTTCCGGGTGCACGGACCGTACGAGCCGCAGCGCGGGCAGCGCTGCAATTCGGCGAAGCTGCTGCTCGACCCCTACGCGCGGGCGGTCTCCGGGAAGATCGAGTGGGGCGAGGCGGTGTACGGCTATCCCTTCGGCCGGCCCGACGCCCGTAACGACCTCGACTCGGCTCCGCACACCATGAGCTCGGTGGTGGTCAATCCGTACTTCGACTGGGGCGACGACCGGCCGCCCCGCACGGACTACCACCGCACGGTGATCTACGAGGCCCATGTGAAGGGCCTGACGATGCTGCACCCGGGGCTGCCGGAGGAGCTGCGCGGTACGTACGCGGGGCTGGCGCACCCGGAGGTCATCGCCCATCTGACCGAGCTGGGCGTGACGGCGATCGAGCTGATGCCGGTGCATCAGTTCGTCCAGGACCACCGTCTGGCCGACGCGGGCCTGGCCAACTACTGGGGCTACAACACCATCGGTTTCTTCGCCCCGCACAACGCGTACGCCTCCTGGGGCGACCGCGGCGAACAGGTGCTGGAGTTCAAGCAGGCCGTACGGGCCCTGCACAAGGCGGGCATCGAGGTGATCCTCGACGTGGTCTACAACCACACGGCCGAGGGCAACCATCTCGGACCGACGCTCTCCTTCCGGGGCCTGGACAACGCCTCGTACTACCGGCTGGCCGACGACCAGCGGTACTACATGGACACCACCGGGACCGGGAATTCCCTGCTCATGCGGTCGCCGCACGTCCTGCAACTGATCATGGACTCCCTGCGGTACTGGGTGACCGAGATGCACGTCGACGGCTTCCGCTTCGACCTGGCGGCGACCCTGGCACGCCAGTTCCACGAGGTGGACCGGCTGTCGTCGTTCTTCGACCTGGTGCAGCAGGACCCGGTGGTCAGCCAGGTCAAGCTGATCGCCGAGCCGTGGGACGTGGGCGAGGGCGGCTACCAGGTGGGGAACTTCCCGCCGCTGTGGACCGAGTGGAACGGCAAGTACCGCGACACGGTGCGGGACCTGTGGCGGGGCGAACCACGGACGCTCGCCGAGTTCGCCGGGCGGCTGACGGGCTCCTCCGACCTGTACCAGGACGACGGCCGGCGACCGCTCGCCTCGATCAACTTCACCACCTGCCACGACGGCTTCACCCTGCACGACCTCGTCTCGTACAACGACAAGCGCAACGACGCCAACGGCGAGGGCAACCGGGACGGGGAGAGCCACAACCGGTCCTGGAACTGCGGTGCCGAGGGCGAGACCGACAACAAGGAGGTCCTGGAGCTGCGCAACCGCCAGATGCGCAACTTCATCGCCACGCTGATGCTGTCGCAGGGTGTCCCGATGCTCAGCCACGGGGACGAGTTCGCCCGCACGCAGCACGGCAACAACAACGCCTACTGCCAGGACAACGAGCTGGCGTGGGTGCACTGGCCCGACCCGGCCGCCGCCCGTACCGCGGACGGCGAGGAGGGCGAGGAGGGGACCGAGGACGGCTCCGGTGCGGACACCGGGCTGCTGGAGTTCACCCGCACGATGGTGTGGCTGCGCCGCGACCATCCAGTGTTCAGACGCCGGAGGTTCTTCCACGGCCGGCCGGTGGAGGGCACGCACGACGAGCTCTCCGACATCGCCTGGTTCACCCCCGAGGGGCAGGAGATGACCCAGCGGGACTGGCAGGCCGCCCATGCCAAGGCCCTGACGGTCTTTCTGAACGGGCACGCGATCTCGGAGCCGGGTCCGCGCGGCGAGCGGATCTCCGACGACTCGTTCCTGCTGATGTTCAATGCCGGCGCCGACACCCTGGAATTCGCCGTTCCGGTGGATCACGGCCGGCAGTGGCAGATCGTCGTCGACACGGCCCGCCCGGACGGTGTGCCACCGGGCACCGGGCCGAAGGTCTCGGCGGGTGAGCGGGTCACGCTGATCGGGCGCAGTCTGACGGTCCTGAAACGCACGGCCTAGCCCAGGACGGGCCCCTCCGGCGGACGCATCCGATGCCGCCGGAGGGGTCCTTCCGCCGGGGCCGTGACACAGATGGCTCCCCCATGGGTACGTACGTGTTCATGACGCCCACTGCCACGTACCGGCTCCAGCTCCAACCGGACTTCCCCTTCTCCGCTGCCGGCAAGGCAGTGCCCTACCTCGCCGCGCTCGGTGTCTCCCATCTGCATCTGTCGCCCGTCCTGGAGGCGGTCCCCGGCTCCCGGCACGGCTACGACGTCGTCGACCACAGCCGCGTACGCGCGGAACTGGGCGGTGAGGCGGGGCTGCGGCAGCTGTCCGCCACCGCCCGGGAGTACGGCCTCGGACTGGTCCTGGACATCGTGCCCAACCACATGGCCGCCGCGCCCCGCCACAACCGCCAGCTGTGGGAGGTGCTGCGGGAGGGCCGGGCCTCCCCGTACGCGCGATGGTTCGACATCGACTGGACGGCGGGCGGCGGCAAGGTGCTGCTGCCGGTGCTCGCGGGCCCGCTCGCCGACGAGATCGGCCGCTTCACGGTCGGCCGCTCCGGGGCCGGCTCCGACGAGGGCTCCGGTGCGCCGGTGCTGCGCTACGGCGAGCAGGAGTTCCCCCTGCGCGAGGGCACGGCCGGGCTGCCCCTGCCCGAGCTGCTCGACGCCCAGCACTACCGGCTCGCCTGGTGGCGCCTGGCCCGCACCGAGCTGAACTACCGGCGGTTCTTCACCATCTCCGAGCTGATCGGGGTGCGCGTGGAACATCCCGAGGTCTTCACCGCCACGCACGCCAAGATCCTCGAACTCCTGAACGACGGCGTCGTCGACGGGCTGCGCGTCGACCATCCGGACGGACTCGCCGAACCGGCCGCCTATCTGGCACAGCTGAGCGAGGCGGCCGGCGGCAGGTGGACGGTGGTGGAGAAGATCCTCACCGGCTCCGAGACGCTCCCGGCCGACTGGGCGGTCGCCGGTACGACGGGGTACGACGCGCTCCACCGGATCGACGGGCTCTTCACCGACCCGGCCGGCGCGGCGGACCTGCTCGGCCGGTACCGGGACTTCGCGGGGCCGCCCGGGGACCGCGGCGGCTACTGGACGGCGACGGTGCGCCGGGCCGCGTACCGCGTGGTGAACCACGAACTGGCCGCCGAGACCCGGTGGCTGACCCGGCTCGCCACCGAGGTCTGCGCCCAGGACCCCGCCCTGCGCGACCACGCCCCGTGGGCGCTGCGCGCGGCCCTCACCGAACTGCTCGTCCGGATCCCCGTCTACCGCCCCTACGTCACCGCGGGCGGCCCAGTCACGGAGCTCGCGGAGTCGGCCCTTCCGGCGGAGGCGGTACGGGAGGCGAAGTCGGTGTTCTCCGTGCCCGACGAGGCGAAGGCCGTCGACGTGGTGCGGGAGCTGGCGCTGGGGCGGCTCGGTGAGGGCGAGGCGCAGACGGCCTTCTGCGCCCGGTTCGCGCAGACGGCTTCCGCGCTGCACGCCAAGTCGGTCGAGGACACCGCCTTCTACCGCTACGTCCCGCTGATCTCGGCGACCGAGGTGGGCGGTGATCCGGGCAGGCCCGCGGTGACGCCGGAGGAGTTCCACGCGTTCTGCGCCCGTCTCGCCCGTGACTGGCCCGCCACGGGCACGGTGCTGACCACGCACGACACCAAGCGGAGCGCCGATGTGCGGGCCCGGATCGCGGTGCTCTCGGAGTGCCCCGAACAGTGGGCGTCACTGGTGGCGCAGCTGGCCCGGGCCACTTCGGCGGCCGCTCCCGATCCGCAGCTGGCCTGGCAGGCGTGGCAGTCCGCGTACGGCTGCGCGGGCCTGCCGGCGGAGGAGCTGGCGGCGCGGCTGGAGCCCGCGCTGCTGAAGGCCGTACGGGAGGCGGGTCTGTTCACCAGCTGGACCGAACCCGATCCGGCGTACGAGCGGGCGGTGACGGACTTCGTCGCCGCGGGGCCCGGCAGTGAGGCGGGTCCCGCGCGTGCGCTGCTGACGCGGTTCGCGGCCACGCTCGGCCCCCATGTGCGGGCCAATGTGCTGGGCGCGGCGCTGGTGCAGCTGACGATGCCGGGTGTGCCGGATCTGTATCAGGGCACGGAGCGGGAGTACCTCGCCCTCGTCGACCCGGACAACCGCAGGCCGTTCCGGGAGCCCGACCGCGAGGCCGACGAGAAGACGGCGGTCACGGTGGCGGCGCTGGGCCTGCGCCGTGAGCGGCCGGAGCTCTTCGGCGAGCCGGGGACGTACACCCCGCTGGCGGCGCACGGCCCGGCGGCGGCCCACTGTCTGGCCTTCTCCCGGTCGGGCGAGGCGGTCACCGCGGTGACCCGGCTGTCCCTGCGTCTCGCGGAGGAGGGCGGCTGGCGCGGCACGGTGCTGACGCTGCCCGACGAGGGGCCGTGGCGCGATCTGCTGACGCCGGGACGGGAGTTCACCGGTCCGGCGGTCGAGGTGGCCGACCTGTTCGCCGAACGTCCGGTGGCACTGCTCCGGAAGGCCGTACGAGAAGGGTCCGCGGGCCCCGGGTGATGAGCCCGGTGGCGGTGGGACGGAAGCCCTCCACCCAGCGGATGCCGGGCATGGCGTCGAGCAGGGCGTGCAGTCCCTGCTCGGCTTCCAGCCGGCCGAGGAGGACGGCCGGGCAGTGCGCCGGGCCGGTGGTGAGGTGGCCCGGGTCGGGCCGGAACGGGTCGAAGCGGTCGGGTGCGGCGAACCGGTCGGGGTCACGGCCGGCCGACCCCATCAGACACGCGACGGGCACCCCCGCCGGGAGTGTGCCGCCGCTGAGCGGTACGTCCGTCAGGGTGCGGCGCAGGACGATCTGCACGGGAGGGTCACGGCGCAGGGTCTCCGTCCAGGCGCCCACGATCAGGTCGGGGTCGGTGCCGAGGACCGCCAGGAGGCAGGGCTCGTCCAGGACGTTGGCGAGGAACGAGGCGAGGGCCGTCTCGCGGAGGGCGGTGTGCACGGCGCAGGTCGTCGCCGCGGACCTGGCTATCCGCAGGTGGAGGTCGGCCCGGGAGAGCCGGGTGAGGTCGGGGTGCGAGAGCCCGGCCGCGGCGACGGCGCCACCGAGCGGGAGCCAGCGGCAGAACTCCGGTACGAGGTCGGCGTGTTCCCGGTCGGCTATCCGGCGCGCCAGGACGTAGGCGGTCCGTTCCAGGGCCTCGCCGCCGTGCGCCGGCTGTGCCGCGGGCCGGTGCCGGGCGCCGCCGGGCAGGGGCGCGCAGCCGAGGCTGCCCCGGCAGAGTCCGAGGGGGGCGGGGCCGCCGCGGGGCGCGCCCTCGTGCGGGTAACCCGCGAACCGGGGGTCGGTGAGTGCGGCGGCCACATCGGCGTACCTGCTGAGCAGCCAGGCGCCCAGGCCCGTGTCGTACGTCAGGGGGTGGTCCTCGCGCAGCCGCCGGTAGAGGCGCAGCCGGTACGGGTCCCGGTCCGCCCCGGGGGTCAGGACGCTGGGCGCCCCCGTGCCCTCCCGGGTGCGGGGGCTGTCGGTGCCGGGGGATTCCGCGGGCGGGCCGAGCTGCATCCGTACCCCCCGAGTGCGTGGGTCGCCGTTCGGCGCGTGTGCCCCCAGCCGACCATCGCCGGGGGCCGGGCGCAGTGGACGTACGGCCGTCCGGGTGACGGGCGAAGCGGTTGCCCGCACGGGCAGCCGCTTCGTCACGCTGTCAGTGCCCCCGTTCCGCGGCGCGCACCTCGGGCCACGTGCCGCCGGGCCGTTCCGGGTGCGGGCCGTCGGTCACGTCCTTCGGCACCGGCCGGTCGGGCCACCAGCAGCGGTCGCCGAGCAGGGCGAGGGCGGACGGCAGGATCAGCGCCCGCAGCACCACGGCGTCGAAGAGGACCGCCACGGTCAGCCCCACCGCGATCTGCTTCATCTCCACCCGGTCGATGAACAGGAAGCTGGCGAAGACCGACACCATGATCACGGCGGCGCTGGTGACGACTCCGGCCGAGCCGGCGATCCCCTCGACGACGGCCTGCCGGGTCGGCACCCCGCGCCGTACGGCTTCCCTGATGCGGCTCACCACGAAGATCTGGTAGTCGGTGGAGAGGCCGACCAGGATCGCGAACACGAGCAGCGGGGTGCGTGATCCGACGAAGCCCAGCGACTCGAAACCGAGCGGCCCGTCCGCCCAGGTCCCCTGGAAGACCAGGGTCAGCACGCCCCAGGACACCATCACCGACGCCAGGTTGAGCAGCACACCGAGCACCGAGAGCGCGACGGACCGGAACGCGGCGAACATGATGCCGAGGGTCGTCAGCGAGACGAAGAGAATCACCCACGGCAGTCGGCCGCTCTGGTGTTCGGCGTAGTCCACACCGCCCGCGATCTCGCCGCTGACCGCGGTCTCGGCTCCCGCGCCCGCCGTCTTCCCGACCATGGCGGGAATCAGCTCGGTGCGCAGCACTTCCAGGGAGCGGGTGGCCTCCTCGGAGTTCTGGGCGTACGGGACGGGCAGCCGCAGCAGGGCGGTGCGCCCGTCGTCGGAGGTCGTCAGCCGCGGTTCGCGGTCGTGGGCGAAGAGGGGTTCGTCCTCGGCCCGTTCGGCGAGCCGCCGCAGCGCGGCGGTGGGTTCCGTGCCGCGTACGACGACGAGGTGCGTGGGGCCTTCGGAGGGGTACGCCTCGACGAGCCTGTCGTAGGCGGCGACCGCGGCGACGCTGTCGGGGAAGGTCTCCTTGCCCTCGGTGCCCAGCTTCATGCCGAGGACGGGCAGGGCGAGCGCCGCCGTCACCGCCGTACCGATCAGCAGGGTCGCCAGCGGCCGCCGCATCACGGGACGCAGCATCGCCGTCCACATCCTGCTGCCGCCGTCCGGGCGTCCCGGCCGGTTCCTCGCCTTGCCGCGCCGGGTCGTCCGGCTGTCGAGGCGGCGTCCCAGCTTGGTGAGGAGGGCGGGCAGCACGGTCAGCGAACCGGCCACCGCGACCAGCGTCACCAGGATCGCGCCGGAGGCGATCGACGAGAAGATCACGTCGTCCATCACGTAGAGGCCGCCGAGTGCCAGCACGACCGCGATGCCGGAGTCGACCACCGCACGGCCCGAGGTCGCCGCCGCCAGTTCGACCGCTGCGGCGTGGCTGATGGTGCCGCCCGACCGCTCCCTCTCCTCGCGGGCCCGCTTGAGGTAGAAGAGGGAGTAGTCGACCCCGACGGCCATACCGATCATGAAGATCACGCTGAGGGCCGCGCCGCCCGCGTCGGGAGTGACCCAGGAGGCGAGTCCGTACAGGCCGACCGCCCCGGCGAACGCGGAGAGCGCGAGGAGCACCGGGATGCCGGCGGCGAGCACGGCGCCGAAGACCACGAAGAGGATGACGAACGTCACCGGGAGGCTGATCGCCTCGGTCCGCTGAAGGTCCTTGCCCTGCTTGTCGTTGACCCCGACGGAGATGGACGCGCTGCCGGTCTCCTCGATCCGCAGCCCGTCGTGGGCGCGCTGGACCTCGGCCGTCTGTACGAGCAGGGCGTCGACGTCCTCCTTGGCGGTCTCCCGGTCGCCGCGCAGGGTGACCGCGACCATCAGGGCCGAACCGTCCCGGGCGGGCCGGGGACCGGCGACCGACACGACGGCGGGCAGCTTCCGCATCCGTACGGTGATGTCCCGCGCCGCGGACCGCGCGTCGGCCGAACCTGCCGTGCCGCCGGCCGGGGGCATGCCCTTCCCGGTGATGAGGATCTGCTCGACGGGTGCGGGGGTGAGACCGCTCTCCGCGGCGAGCTGCTCCGCCCGGCCCGCCTCACCGACCCAGAAGTCCTCGAACGTGCCCTTGTTGGTGCCCACCGCGGCGCCCGCGCCGACGCACAGGGTGATGAAGACGAGCCACCCGACGACGGCTCGCCATGGATGAACCGCGCACCAGCGCGCGATGCGAACCGTGACCGGATTCCTGCCCGTCATGCGGGCACCTCCCCTTGAACGCTGATTCTGTCGTGGATCAGCGTCCCGCCCGGGAAGGCGCAGGTCATTGGGGCTTCCCGCCGAGTGCCGCTATGGCTGTCCCTACCCTTGGTCACTCCCCCTAGGGGATACCGGACGGGGCGTCAGGCGGGGGCTGGGGGTGGGGATCAGGCCGCGGATCGGCCAGGAGGTAAGGCAGGGGGCTGGGGATCAGGCAGGCGGGTTGAGTGCGGGCGCGGTGAGGCGGAAGCTCATCCGTCCGAAGCTGACCTGGTCCCCGTCGCGCACCGGCACCGAGCCGGTGACCCGCTGGCCGTTGACGCAGGTGCCGTTCGTGGAGCCGAGGTCGCGCAGAATCCACCGGCTGCCGTGCGCGGTGAGTTCGGCGTGCGTCCTGGAGACGGTCTCGTGGCTGAGCCGCAGCCCGTTCCCCGGGTCGCGCCCGATGAGCAGGGGGTGCGGGCCGGGTACGGGCAGCAGGAGCTTCGGCAGCCGCTCGGACGTCCAGGCCCTGCGCAGCCGTACGGAGAAGGCCGATACGCCGCCGACGGCGCGGAACAGTCCGCGCGACCAGCGGCCGCCTGATTCCAGGTCGCAGGTGAGTGCGTCCAGTTCCTCGGCGCGCCGGGCGGTGAGGGCCAGTTCCATGCGTCGCATGAACGTGTCGTGCGAGAGCTTGCCCTGCGCCGCACCGTCTCTGAGCACACCGAGGACACGGTCGCGCTGGGCGTCGGTGAGCCGCGCGGGATACGTGTGGAACTCGAAGGAGGACGTCACAGACCTGATTGTCGGTCCGACGGGGCCGAGGTGTCCAGAAGAACTCCTCTTTCCCCGCCGCTGACCTGCACGGCTCTTGCTCTTGTCCTGTCTTGCTAATCCCGTCTTGCTAACGTCTGCGACCGCGAGCCGTCCGCGGGGAAGCGGCCGGCTTCTCGCCCTCGAAGGAGACTTTGTGCCCATAGCGCCTCAGGAACTGACCGTCCGTCCACTCACCGGTGCGGACGAACTCGGTCTTTTCTGCCGTCTTTCCTATGTCCTCGACCACGAACTGGCCGACGACCTCGCCACCGGCCGCCGCCGCCCCGACTGGATGTGGGTGGCCCTGCACGGCGAGCGCGTCGTGGGCCGGGTGTCGTGGTGGACCTCGCAGGACGGCGGCGCCCCTCTCGCGCTGGACTTCTTCGACCTGGACGACACCCTGCCCGCGCGGGAACGTCACGACATCGGCGTCCGGCTGCTGGAGACGGCCACAGCGGCTGTCGTACCCGCCGGTGCCGAGCGCCCCGAGTACGGCCGGTTCATCCCACCGGACTGGCGCGAGGACCCTGCGACGCGCGAGGCCATCGAGGCCCGGATACGGGTCATGGAGCAGACCGGCGCCCGGATGCTGGTCGAGCGGCTGCGCCTGGAATGGCGCGAGGGAACGCCGGTTCCCGAGGACTCGGGCCGTCTGGTGTTCCGTCCCGTCACCGGGCGCGAGGACCTGGTCGCGCTGATGACCCCGGTGATGGAGGGCACCCTCGACGCCCACGGCCAGGCGGACATGGCCACGGGGATCGGGGCCCGCAAGGCGGCCGAGAAGCACTACGACGAGGAGCTCACGGGCTACACGACGCCGCGGGAGTGGTGGCGGATCGCGGAGCTGCCGGACGGTGAGCCGGTCGGATTCGTCGTTCCCGCGCGCAACAACTACAACCCGATCATCGCGTACATCGGCGTGCTGCCCGCGCACCGCGGCAAGGGCTACATCGACGACATCCTCGCCGAGGGCACCCGGGTGCTGGCGGCGACGGGCGTGGAGCGGATCAGGGCGGCGACCGATCTCGGCAACGTCCCGATGGCGAAGTCCTTCGAGCGCCTGGGGTACGTGAACTTCGAGCGCGCGTTCAACATGGTGTGGGACTGATCGGTCCGGGATGGAGTGGTCTGGGGCCGGACGGTCCGGGACTGACCGTTCCGTGGCCTGTGGCCGGGCCGTTCACTGGGAGACGTACGAAAAGCCGTGGACGGCCCGCCCGGATCGGGTTACGGTGAGCCGCGAAGTCAACAGCCACGGTCGAGGAAGGAGGCGAGAAGAGTGCGTACCAGCACCGGCACCACCCCACGTACCACTTCATTCCCGCGCTCCCGTCCCGTCCGCAGGGCGGTGTCGGACTCCGTCTGACCCGGGGGCGCACGCTTCGTCCCGGAGGACACTTCCATGACCGATCTGGTCATTCGCGCGCTCACCCAGAGCGACGCTTCGCTCTTCGACTCACTGCAGGACGACGACCTCGTCGGCCGCGCCGCCTTCGGACACCGCTACGGCACGGTCGCCGACGGCGGGGAGTACCGCCCCGAGTGGACCTGGATCGCCCTGCGCGACGACACCGTCGTCGCCAGGGCCGCCTGGTGGTCGGGGCCCGACGACACCGAGCCCGTACTGCTCAACTGGTTCGACTTCGCCGAGGGCGAGGACGAGGCGGGCACCGAACTGCTGCGCCGTTCCCCGCTGTACGCCGAGTACGAGCTGATCCTCCCCGCCAACTGGCGGGAGATCCCCGAGGTCCGCGCGGCGGCCGAGGCCAGGATCGCCGCCGCCACCGCGGCCGGCATGAAGCCTCTCGTCGAGCGGTACCGCTATCTGTGGACTCCGGAGTGCGGCCTCCCGGAGCGCCCCGGCCGGCTGACGTTCCGCCCGGAACCCGACGACGCGGTGATCCTGGACGTGCTGCGCCGCGTCCACTCCGTCACCCTGGACGCGCACGCCCGGCGTGCCATCGAGGGCCCGGGGGGCCTGGAGAAGGCGGCCCAGGAGGAGCTGGACTTCTTCAACTGGTGCCCCTCGCCGCGTTCCTGGTGGCAGCTCGCGTACACGGCGGACGGTGAGCTGGCCGGGCTCCATGTGCCCGCCCACAACCCCTCGGGTCCGTGCATCGGCTTCATCGGGGTCGTACCGGAGGCACGCGGGCACGGCTACGGCTACGACCTGCTCGTGGAGTGCACGCACTTCCTGGTCGCCGAGGGCGCCGAGTTCGTCGCGGGCGCGACCGACCGTGGGAACGTGCCGATGGCCGCCGCGTTCGCACGGGCCGGCCACCCCGTGACGCAGGAACGCGTCCACCTGGCCTAGGGGCAGTGGAGGGCCGGCGCGGTGACCCCGCGCCGGCCCTCCGCGCGTCGGGTACCAGCCGCACGAGGGACCTTCCCCGGCCGCCCGGCCTTGCTACGTATGAGCGGAACCCGGCAGGGCAATGATCAGGAGCAGACCCTGATCGCCAGAAACGGGCGGGCCTGTCGCAAGGGCATCCCGTTCACGGACGAGGAGTGGCGCATGCAGTTCGAGGTGTGGGCACCTGACGCGGAGTCCGTCGGGCTCCGGGTGGCGAGCGGGACGCAGCCGATGGAACGGGACGTGACGCGGCCCGGCTGGTGGACGGCCCTGGCCGAGGCCGCCGACGGCGACCGTTACGGCTTCTCGGTGGACGGCGGGCCCGTCCTCCCCGATCCGCGCTCGCGCCGCCAGCCGAACGGTCCCGACGGCGAGAGCGCCGTGTTCGACCAGAACACGTACGTCTGGCGCAACGAATGGCCGGGGCGCGGGCTGCCCGGCGCCGTCCTGTACGAACTGCACGTCGGTACGTACACCGAGGCCGGGACCTTCGACGCGGCCGCCGAGCGGCTCGGGCACCTCGCCGAACTGGGCATCACCCATGTGTCGCTCATGCCCGTCTGCCCCTTCCCCGGCACCCACGGGTGGGGGTACGAGGGGGTGTCACTGTGGGCCGTGCACGAGCCGTACGGCGGCCCGGCCGGACTGAAACGCTTCGTCGACGCGGCGCACGGCCTCGGGCTCGGCGTCATCCTGGACGTGGTCCACAACCACCTGGGCCCGTCCGGCAACTACCTTCCCGCCTTCGGCCCCTACTTCACCGACACCCACCACACCCCGTGGGGCGCGGCCGTGAACCTGGACGCCCCGGGCTCGGACGAGGTGCGGGCGTATCTGCTGGGGAGCGCGCTCGCCTGGCTGCGCGACTACCGTCTCGACGGGCTGCGGCTGGACGCCGTCCACGCGCTCGCCGACAGCCGGGCGCTCACCTTCCTCGAGGAACTCTCCACGGCCGTCGACACCCTCGCGGCGGACACCGGCCGGCCGCTCTCCCTCATCGCCGAGTCCGATCTCTGCGATCCGCGCACGACCGCGCCGCGCGAGGCCGGTGGCCTCGGACTGCACGCCCAGTGGAACGACGACTTCCATCACGCCCTGCACACCGCGCTCACCGGCGAGTCCCAGGGGTACTACGCCGACTTCGCCGCCGCCCCGCTCGCGGCCCTCGCCAAGACCATGACCAGCGCCTTCTTCCACAACGGGACGTACTCCAGCTTCCGTGGCCGTACGCACGGCCGTCCCGTCGACGTCACCCGGACCGCCGCCCACCGCTTCGTCGGTTACGCGCAGACGCACGACCAGATCGGCAACCGGGCCCTCGGCGACCGGCTCGCCGCCTCCCTCTCCCCCGGTCTCCAGGCGTGTATGGCGGCCCTGGTCCTCACCGGTCCCTTCACCCCGATGCTGTTCATGGGCGAGGAGTGGGGCGCCCGCACCCCCTGGCAGTTCTTCACCGACCACACCGATCCGGAGCTGGCGGAGGCCGTGCGCAACGGCAGGCGGCGCGAGTTCGGGGCGCACGGCTGGGCGGAGGAGAAGATTCCCGATCCGCAGGACCCGGCCACCCGCGACCGCTCCTGCCTCGACTGGAGCGAACCGGAGCGCGAACCGCACGCCCGGATGCACGCCTGGTACCGCGAACTGATCGCGCTGCGCCGGGCGATGCCCGACCTGCACGACCCGGACCTGGCGACGGTGAAGACCGCGTACGACGAGACCGCCCGCTGGCTGGCGTACCGCCGAGGTGATCTGCGGATCGCGGTCAACCTCTCCGGGAAGCCGGCCACCATCCCGCTGGGCGGTGGCCGGCACCGCGGTGGCGGGGGCAGGGTGCTGGCGGCCTGGGAGCCGGTCGAGCCACCGGGCGCGGACGGTCTGCTGCATCTGCCGCCGGAGTCGTGCGTGATCCTCGCCGACGACTGACGCGGGCGGGCGGAGGCGGGCGGCGGAGGCGGGCGGGCGGGCCCACCGGCTGGCCGGCGGGGTGATGCCGGGCGGGGTGGCTGGAGGACTGGGTGGCGGGAGGACTGGGTGGCGGGAGGACTGGGTGGCGGGCCGGTGGGCCGGCGCTACTCGACGATCGCCAGTTCGCGGGGGGTGGTGTTCAGCCGGCGCCCGCCGTCCTCGGTCACCGTCACGATGTCCTCGATCCGGACTCCGAAGCGGCCGGGGAGGTAGACGCCCGGCTCCACGGAGAAGCACATGCCGGGTACCAGCGGCTGTTCCTCGCCCTCGATCATGTACGGCGGTTCGTGGGTGGTGACGCCGATGCCGTGCCCGGTGCGGTGGATGAACCGCTCGCCGTAGCCGAATTCGGTGATGACGGCGCGGGCCGCCCGGTCGATCTCCTGGCAGGCGACACCGGGCCTGACGGCACGGCAGCCCGCCTCCTGCGCCTCCCGCACGATGTCGTGCACCCGCTGCTCCTCGGCGGTCGGTTCACCGACGTGGACCGTACGGGAGGTGTCGGAGCCGTACCCGTGCTTGAGACCGCCGAAGTCGAGGACCACCATGTCACCCTGCTCGATGACACGCTCACCGGCCTCGTGGTGCGGGTTGGCGCCGTTGGGGCCGGAGCCGACGACGGTGAAGTCGACCTGGGAGTGGCCGAATTGCTTGAGGAGCGCTGACAGGTCGGCCGCCACGTCGGTCTCCCTGCGGCCGGAGAAGCGCACCTTGAGGATCTCGCCGTACGTGGCGTCGGCGGCGGCTCCGGCGGCCGTGAGGCGCTCCAGTTCGTGGGCGTCCTTCACGGCCCGCAGCATCGGCAGGGCCTCGGTGAGCGAGGCGTACGAGGTGCCGGGCAGGAGCTGCTGGAGACCGAGGAGATGCATCGCCCAGGCGTTGTCGCTGATCCCGAACCGGCCCTCGGCGTCGAGCAGCGGAGCGGTGACGGCGTACGGGTCCTTGCCGTCGGTCCAGTCGCGCAGGGTGAGGGCGGGGGCTCCGACCGCCTGCTCGGCGTCCGGCGCCTCAAGGGTCGGGACGACGAGGACCGGCTCCTGGCCCGCTGCGAGGACGAGGACGGTGAGGCGTTCGGTGATCGCGGTCGGCTGGTAGCCGGTGAGGTAGACGAGGTCGGGGCCCGGTGCGACGAGGAGACCGGCAAGGCCCGCCTCGGCGGCGGACTCGACGGCGCGCGCCATGCGCGCCCGGTAGTCGTCGGCGGTGAACGGTACGGGCTGGTGCGGGCTGGGCATACGGACCTCCTGGCGGCGCGACACGGCACACAGCATCCTGCCGGTCGGAGCACGCTCGTGCGAACGGGGGTGGAGTCCCGGCCGGTCGGTCAGTCCGTCCGTCGGTCCGTCCGTGCGTGCGTCCGTGCGTCAGTGGGCGTCGCCGAGCCGTACGACGAAGTCGGCGCGGGCGCGGCCCCGCTCCACCAGGTGGGCGTTCGGCTCGTCGGAGCCGGTGACCCAGCGTTCGGCGTACGGGCGGGACTTGCCGAAGCGCACATGCCGCTCGACGAGCCGGTGCACCCGCAGGCCGGGGTCCACGTCCAGGTACCACGTCTCGTCGAGCAGCGCGCGTACGGGCGCCCAGGCCCCCTCGTCGTGCAGGAGGTAGTTCCCCTCGGTGACGACGAGCGGGATGTCGGGCGGTACGGGGACGGAACCGGCGATCGGCTCCTCCAGCGCCCGGTCGAAGGCGGGCGCGTAGACGGGTCCGGGCTCGCCCGTGTCGCGGAGTCGCCGCAGGAGGGCCGCGTACCCGGCGGCGTCGAAGGTGTCGGGGGCGCCCTTGCGGCCGGCGCGGCCGAGGCGGTCCAGTTCCGCCTGGGCCAGGTGGAAGCCGTCCATGGGGACGAGAACGGCGAGCCCGTCCAGTGCCGCGACGAGCCGGGCGGCCAGCGTGGACTTCCCGGCGCCCGGCGGGCCCGCGATTCCGAGGACGCGGCGGCGGCCTGGGACGGCCAGAAGCCGGGCGCGGGCCGTCAGGGCGGCGAGGTCACTCGTGTCCATGCACGTCATTGTGGTGGGGCGGGCGTTCATTGTGGGAGGCGGGTGGGCGGTGTGGTGGGGCGGGTGGTGGGTGTGGTGGGGCGGGTGGTGGGTGTGGTGAGGCGGGTGGCCGGTGCGCTGGCGCGGGGGGCGGGGGCGGGGGCAGGAGCGTTAGTGTTACGTACAACTTCACGAACCACCGTCACACGTCACATTGAGGTATGACATGTCACAGATCGCCCTCGTCACCCTGGTCGTCACCGACTACGACGAAGCCATCGCCTTCTACCGCGACGCCCTGGGCTTCGAGCTCGTGGAGGACACCGACCGGGGTGATGGCTCCCGCTGGGTGGTCGTGCGCCCGCGCGGCGGTCCGGTGGGGACGGGGCTGCTGCTGGCGCGTGCCAAGGACGAGGCTCAGCACGCGAGCGTCGGGGCGCAGACCGGCGGCCGAGTGGGCTTCTTCCTGCACACGGAGGACTTCGCGGGCGACCACGCGCGGATGCGGGATGCCGGGGTGCGGTTCCTGGAGGAGCCGCGGCACGAGGTCTACGGTTCGGTGGCGGTCTTCGAGGACCTGTACGGCAACCGCTGGGACCTGCTGCAGCCCGCGTGAGCCCGTACGGCATGCAGCCCGCGTGAGTCCGTAGGGCGGTGGTCACGGACGCGCACCGCGTTGCCGGGCGCGCGCTACGGCGTGCGCGCGGCCAGGCCCTCCTCCCGCGCCCCCGCCGCCCCGAGCGCGTCCAGTACCGGACGGATCAAGGGGTGGCCCTCCGCGCCCTGACGGACGGCCGCGAAGACCCGGCGGGTCGGCGGGCTGCCCTCCACAGGCCGTACGACGACTCCCGTCAGTTCGACCCCCCGCAACGCGGACCTCGGCACCAGTGCCACGCCCGCGCCCGCCCCGGCCAGCGCGACCACCGCGCGGAAGTCGTCCGAGGAGTGTTCCAGCCGGGGTTCGAAGCCGGCGAACTCGCAGGCGAGGACGACCACGTCATGGCAGGGGTTTCCCGGGTACGGGCCGATCCACGGGTCCTTCGCGAGGTCCGCGACCGCCACCTGGTCCTGACCGGCCAGCCGGTGGTCCACGGGCAGTACCGCGTCGAAGGGTTCGGAGTAGAGCGGCACCCGGGTCAGCCGCTCGTCGTCCGCTCCCGGCGCGCCCCGGTACTCGACGGCGACCGCCACATCCACCTGCCGGTCCAGCACCATCGGCACACTCGCGTCACCCTCGGCGTCCTGCACCCGGACCCGGATGCCGGGCGCGGTGAGGTTCAGCTCGGTGATGGCGGGGGCGAGGACGAGGCCGATGCCGGTGGCGAACGCGGCGACCGTCACCGTACCGGCCACCCCCGCGCTGTATGCCGCGAGCTCCGCCTCGGCCCGTTCCAGCTGGGCCAGCACCACATTGGTGTGGGTCAGCAGGATCTCCCCCGCCGCCGTGAGCCGCGCCCCGCGCGCCCCGCGTTCGACCAGCCGGTGGCCGGTCTCCTGCTCAAGGGCGGCGAGCTGCTGGGACACGGCGGAGGGGGTCAGATACAGCGCGGCGGCCGCGGCAGTCACCGTGCGGTGGTCCGCCACCGCACGGAGAATGCGCAGCCGCCGTGCATCGATCATGTGCCCTATTGTCCCAGGTCCGGATCGTTCCGGGTCCGGCGGGAACTCCTGGGCGGCCCGGCTACTCCGCCAGCGCCGCCCGCGCGTCGACGAACGCGTCCACGGCACGGTTCACGTCGTCCGTGGAGTGCGCGGCGGACAGCTGCACGCGGATGCGCGCCGCGCCCTGCGGGACGACCGGGTAGGAGAACCCGATCACGTACACACCGCGCTCGAGGAGCAGCTCCGCCATCCGGCCTGCCTTCGCCGCGTCCCCGAACATGACGGGGGCGATGGCGTGGTCGCCGGGCAGGACGTCGAAGCCTTCCTCGGTCATCCGGGTCCGGAAGAGCGCGGTGTTGGCGTTGAGCCGGTCGCGCAGTTCGCCCGCGGACTCCAGCAGGTCGATGACCTTGAGGGAGGCGGCTGCGATGACGGGCGCGAGCGAGTTGGAGAAGAGGTACGGGCGCGAGCGCTGACGGAGCAGGGCGACGATCTCGGCGCGGGCCGCGACGTAGCCGCCGGACGCGCCGCCGAGCGCCTTGCCGAGGGTGCCGGTGATGATGTCGACGCGGTCCATGACGTCGTGCAGCTCGGGGGTGCCGCGCCCACCGGCGCCGACGAAGCCCACGGCGTGCGAGTCGTCGACCATCACCATGGCGTCGTAGCGGTCGGCCAGGTCGCAGATCTCGCGCAGCGGAGCGACGTAACCATCCATGGAGAACACACCGTCGGTGACGATGAGCCGGCGCCGCGCCCCGGACGCCTCCTTGAGCTGCTGCTCCAGGTCGGCCATGTCGCGGTTGGCGTAGCGGAAGCGCTGGGCCTTGGAGAGCCGGATGCCGTCGATGATCGAGGCGTGGTTGAGGGCGTCGGAGATGACCGCGTCCTCCGCGCCGAGGAGGGTCTCGAAGACACCGCCGTTGGCGTCGAAGCAGGAGGAGTAGAGGATCGTGTCCTCCTGGCCGAGGAACGACGACAGCCGCTGCTCCAGCTCCTTGTGGACCTCCTGCGTGCCGCAGATGAAGCGGACCGAGGCGAGCCCGTAGCCCCAGCGGTCCAGTGCCTCGTGCGCGGCGGCGACGACCTCGGGGTGGTCGGCGAGGCCCAGGTAGTTGTTGGCGCAGAAGTTGAGGACCTCGCCAGGGCGTCCGCCGGAGGTGACCGCGACGGTGGCGGACTGCGGGGTGCCGATCACGCGCTCGGGCTTGTGGAGTCCGGCGGCCTTGATCTCGTCGAGGGTGGTGCGCACGTCGTCACGTACGGAGTCGAACATGAGGGGTGTCTCCCGGCTCGGTAGCTGGATACGTCAGTGGCTTGACTGGACGCGCGTGGTTCAGACGGTCCAGTCGAGGATGACCTTGCCACCGCGACCACTCGCCGCGTCGTCGAACGCCGCTTCGAAGTCCCGGTAGCCGTATCGTCCGGTGATGACGGGGGCGAGGTCCAGACCGCCCTCCAGCAGCACGGACATCGCGTACCAGGTCTCGTACATCTCGCGGCCGTAGATGCCCTTGATGGTGATCATCGAGGTGACGACCCGCGACCAGTCGACGGCGAACTCCTCGGACGGCAGTCCGAGCATCGCGATCCGCCCGCCGTGCGTCATGTTCGCGATCATGTCGCGCATCGCCTCGGGCCGGCCGGACATCTCCAGGCCGATGTCGAAGCCCTCGCGGAGTCCGAGGTGCTTCTGGCCGTCGGCGATGGTCTCGTCGGCGACGTTGAGGGCGAGGCTGACGCCGACCTTGCGGGCCAGTTCGAGGCGGGCCTCGCTGACGTCGGTGATCATGATGTTGCGGGCACCGGCGTGGCGGGCGACGGCCGCGGCCATGATACCGATCGGTCCGGCGCCGGTGATCAGCACGTCCTCGCCGACCAGCGGGAAGGACAGCGCGGTGTGCACGGCGTTGCCGAACGGGTCGAAGATCGCGGCGATGTCGAGGTCCACGGGGACCCGGTGCACCCAGACGTTGGACGCGGGCAGCGCGACGTACTCGGCGAACGCCCCGTCGCGGCCGACGCCGAGACCCACGGTGGAGCGGCAGAGGTGACGGCGGCCTGCCAGGCAGTTTCGGCACTTGCCGCAGACGAGGTGGCCCTCGCCGCTGACGAGGTCGCCGACCTTGATGTCGACGACGTCGGAGCCGAGCTCTGCGACCTCGCCGACGAATTCGTGTCCCAGGACGAGGGGGGTGCGCACGGCCTGCTGGGCCCAGCCGTCGTAGGCCCGGATGTGCAGGTCGGTGCCGCAGATGCCGGTGCGGAGGACCTTGATGAGTACGTCGCCGGGACCGATCTCCGGTTCCGGCACGTCCATCAGCCAGAGCCCCGGCTCGGCCTTCTGCTTCACGAGTGCCTTCACGGCTGCGGCTCCCTGTGCCTGGTGCGGCGTTGAGTACCCCGGGCCGGGGGCGTGGGGAAGAAAGCCTGCGGCCCGGGGAAGACATGAGGTACGGCAGGTCGCCGTGCGCGTCGGACGTCCGGCTCCGCGCACCACTCTCTGCCGTCAGGAAGCAATCTGCCGCACCCCGCGCCGCAGGTCCATCGAGGATTTCTTAAGCGCCCCCGCAGCTCCGCTTCACGCTGTCCGTACCTTCGCGTCCGGACCGCCGAGGACGCGGGCCCCGGCCTCGGCGGCCGGGACGGGCGATGCCCTGGCGTGGACGGCGGCGCCCGCGCCGCCCGCGAGCACGGCGCGAGCGGCTGCGGCGGCCGGCCCGTCCCGGGGCCGGGCGTGGCGTCCGGCGCCCCGGGCTCGGACGAGCCCCCCTCGGCTTCTAGGACTGAGCGCCCTTCCGCAGGAATGTGCTGATGTGCGTGGCGAGCACGGTGGGCTGGTCCTCCGGGAGGAGGGTGTAGCTGTCAGCGACTTCCACCAGCTGTCCCTGGGGCAGGAGTTCGGCCAGTCGGCGTCCGTGCTCGGGTGGCATGACCTTGTCCTCGGACGCCCAGACGACGAGCGCCGGGCGGTCGAAGTCCCGCAGCTTTTCCGTCCAGTGCCGGAGTTCCGCCTTGGGTGGCACGCCGAGGACGTACTTCCGCAGATCACGGCGGATCTCCGCAGAGGTCCACAACGGCCGGAACCACTCGTCCATCACCTCGTGCGGGACGGGCCGCTTGCACATCCGGCCCCAAGTCATGGGCAGCCGCCGCATGGGCTTCAGCTTGAGCAGGGCGAAGGCGAGATACAGGCCGCCGGGCATCCTCGCGGAGGCGTGGAGGTTGGAACCGGGCAGGCCCGGAGGGTAGTTGTCGAATGCCTCGCAGGACGTGATCACCAGCTTGCCGATCCGCTCGTCCCGGCCGTCCGCGACGAGGGCCTGTGCCCCGCCCCAGTCGTTCATCACGAGCGCGACGTCCCGAAGGTCGAGCGCCTCGAGGAATTCCGCCACCAGCCGGGCCACTCCGAGGACGGACAGATCCGCGTCCGGCCGCATGGGCCGCCGGTGCCCGCCGAGTGGCAGGGTCGGTACGACGCACCGGAAGTCGGCGCGGAGCCCGTCGACGACGTTGCGCCACAGGGAGCCGTCCATCGCGACCCCGTGCAGGAGGACGGTCACCGGCCCCTCCCCGCCCGTGTCCTCGTACGTGATCACGCCTGCGGAGAGCTCGACTTCGGACACTACGGGCAATTCCGATGCTTCGGCCATCCGTCCAGTCTGTCAGCGGCGGAGCTCGCCGGATGGGTGTTCGGGTCCTTCGCGTCCGACTTTGAACACAGTGATGACGAAGTATGGACGTCATCAGCAAAAGCCTCCTACTGTTTCCGTCGCAACCCCCCAACTTCCGCTCAGGTAAGGCGCTGCCGGACAACTCCCGTAGAACGTTCGCCCACGTGCTCCTCACTGGAGGGGCCAGGAGGAAGAATGAACTCACGGCTGTATCAACGCTGTCGCAGACGCTTGGTGGGGCTGCTCGTCGCCTCCTTCCTCGTCGGCGCCTTCTCCGCGTCACCGGCCGGAGCCGAACCGTCCGGGCGGGCAGAGCTACCGCCGCAGGAGCCCGGGGTCACGTTGCGGGTGTTCGATGTACAGTCGCCGCTCAGCGAGTTGTGCGACATCAAGTCCGGACAGACTCCCAATGTCGACAAGTTGATGCCGACGATCGACTGGAGCTCTCCGGACGACTTCGGCTTCGGCGACTACTTCGTCGCGCATGTGATCGGCAACATCGCCGTCCCGGAGGACGGCGCGTACACCTTCCGGCTGACCAGCGACGACGGCTCGCGGCTGCTGATCGACGATCAGCTCGTCATCGATCACGACGGACTGCACGGCGCCGAACCCAAGGACGGTTCCGTCACTCTGTCGGCCGGCCACCACTCTCTTCGCATCGAGCACTTCGAGCGCACCGGCGGGCAGCAGATCACCCTGGCGTGGCAGCCGCCGGGTGCCTCCGGCTTCGCCGTCGTGCCCAACTCCGTGCTGAGCACCGATGCCGATGTCGTACGCGTCACGGCGCCGGGCCGCAAGGAGTGCGAGGGCGTATCGGACGCGCCGGGCGACGGGCTGCCCCTGAACTCGGTCCACCCCGACTACCGGCTGACAGATCTGCGCCCCGAGGGCTTCGAACCGCAGGTCACCGCGATGGACTGGCTGCCGGACGGCCGGCTGGCCGTGACCACCTGGGGCGGCAGCACCCAGACGGCGGGCGAGGTCTACCTCCTCGACAACGTCCAGGGGAACACCGATACGAGCAAGGTGACGGCCAAGAAGGTCGTCGGCGGGCTCAAGGAACCCATGGGCGTCAAATCCGTCGACGGCAAGCTGTACGTCTCGCAGAAGCACGAGCTGACCGAGCTCACCGACGCCGACGGCGACGATGTGATCGACGAGCAGAAGACGATCGCCACCTGGCCGTACGGCGGCAATTTCCACGAATTCGCCTTCGGCCTGCTGTACAAGAAGGGGTTCTTCTACCTCAATCTCTCGGTGGCGATCAACTACGGCGGCGCGACCACCGATCCGCAGCCCGCTGAGAACCGGGGCTCCACGATCAAGGTGAACCGGAAGACCGGTGAGGTCTCGTACGTCGCGGGTGGTCTGCGTACTCCCAACGGCATCGGCTGGGGGCCTGGCGGCGACATTTTCGTCACCGACAACCAGGGCGGCTGGCTGCCCTCGTCGAAGCTGGTCCACATCAAACAGGACCGCTTCTTCAACCACTACACGAATCCCGACGGCCCCTTCGACGCGAACCCCGTGACGAAGCCGGTGCTGTGGCTGCCGCAGAACGACATCGCGAACTCTCCCAGCACCCCGCTCCTGCTCGCCGAGGGCAGGTTCGCGGGACAGATGCTGTTCGGTGACGTGACCTACGGCGGCATCCAGCGGGCGTATCTGGAGAAGGTCAAAGGTCAGTACCAGGGGGCCGTGTTCCGCTTCACCCAGGGCCTGGAGGCCGGGGTCAACCGGATCAGCATGGGGCCGGACGGCGCGATCTACGCCGGTGGCCTCGGCGCGGGCGGCAACTGGGGCCAGGAGGGCAAGCTCACCTACGGTCTGCAGAAGCTGTCCCCCAGCGGCGACAAGGCTTTCGACATCCTGGCGATGCGCGCGAAGCCGGGCGGCTTCGAGCTGGAGTACACCCAGCCGCTCTCCGAGGAGACAGCGGCCGAGCTGGCCGAGCGGTACAAGGTCAAGCAGTGGTTCTACGTCCCTACCCCCTCCTACGGTGGCCCCAAGGTCGACGAGGAGACCCTGTCCGTACGGTCGGCCACGCTGTCGTCCGACCGCAGGAAGGTCACCCTGGACATCCCCGGCCTGAAGGCCAACCGCGTCGTCCACGTCCGCTCCCCCCGGCCCTTCAGCTCGTCGAGCGGTGAATCCCTGTGGAGCACGGAGGCGTGGTACACACTCAATTCCATGCCCGGCAAACAGACCCCGTCCCCCCTGTACGAGGCAGAAGAGGCGACCCTCACCGGCGGCGCCTCCTTCGGCACCGACCACCCGGGTTACTCGGGCGGAGGCTTCGTCGACGGCTACGGCACCGAGGGCGCCGCCACCAGTTTCGATGTCGACGTCGAGGCGGCGGGCACATACGACGTGGGGCTGCGCTACTCCAACGGACCGAATCCCTTCACCGGTACCAAGAGCATCAGCGTTCACGTCAACGGCACGAAGATCAAGCAGACCAGTCTGCTGAGCACCCGCGACTGGGACACCTGGTCGACGCAGACGGAGCCGCTGACCCTGCGCGCCGGGCGCAATCGGATCACCTATGTGTACGACAGCGGGGACACCGGCCACGTCAACCTCGATCTGATCACCGTGCGCCCCCAGGGCGAACGCGTCCCGCTGTTCGACGGATCGAGCCAGGCGGCCTGGCAGCACACCGACGGCCGGACGGTGCAATGGCCGATGGCCGGCGACTCGATGGAGGTCTGCTGCGGTGACATCCGCACCAAGGAGTCGTTCAAGGACTTCACCCTGCATGCCGAATTCTGGCTGCCGAACCTCCCTCCGGACGTGACCGGCCAGAACCGCGCGAACAGCGGCGTCTACCTCCAGGACCGCTACGAGGTCCAGATCCTCGACTCGTACGGTGACACGACTCTCGCGGACAACGAGGCCGGGGCGATCTACACCAAGAAGGCTCCGGACCTCAACGCCGCGACACCGCCGGAGACGTGGCAGTCGTACGACATCACCTTCCACGCGGCCCGCTTCGACGACACGGGCAAGAAGACCGCCGACGCCCGGGTCACGGTGGTATGGAACGGCAAGACCGTCCACGACAACGTGGCCATCGACGGACCGACGGGTGCCGGGGCTCCCGAGGGCCCGACGGCCGGAGCCATCCGCCTCCAGGACCACGGCAGCAAGGTCCGCTACCGCAATATCTGGATCGAGCCGCTGGTCTAGAGGCCGGGCGGAGTGTGCGGGCGGAGTGGACGGGCGGAGTGTACGGCTGGGGTGTCCGACCGGGGTGTCCGACCGGGGCGGCAAGCCCCGGTCGAACGCTCTGGCCGCTCCGGACGTGTGATGTCTGATCGTCAGATCGTGTTCCTCGACCCCGGGAGCTCCTTCATCTCGTCGACGACCGCGCGCTCCGTTATCGCTGTGTGTCCCGTCACCGTGCCGGCTTTGATCCCGTTCCGGTCACGCATCTGCACCGTGCGCTCCCCCAGGTAGCTGAAGGTCTCCGGGTCGAAAATCCACTCCGTGCGGTCGCCGGAATGCTCGTCGGTCCGGGCTATGGCGATTCCCTGGCGGCCCGCCGCGTCGGTCGTCTTGTTCACCACCATCACGCCAGGGATCTTCGCCGCCGTCCGGTACAGCGCGGACGTCAACTCCGCCGGCATCAACTGCTCACGCACCAGGTCACCGATCGTGGTGAACGCCTGCTGGTCCGGTCCGTTGCCCTGCCCCTTCGTCTCCGCGTAGATCTTTCTCAGCAGCTCGTCGGGGTCGGTGGTGAGCTTCTTGAGGTAGTCGTAACTGGGGCCGCCGAGCGTCGGCCCCTCGGCCAGCGCCTCGCCCTCGGCGTCCAGGGTCAGCCCTTCGCGAGAGGTGGTGCCGTTACCCGGCTCGATGAGCCAGCCCTTGCGTCCGTCCGGTGACATCCACACCTGGCGGGGATGCAGCTTCTGTACGTAGGTCTCGCTCTTGCCGTCGGCGTCCTCTGACGTCGTCAGCCAGGAGACCTGGCTCTTTATGTAGATGAACTGGCCCGGCTTCGGCTCGGGCAGCTTCTCGCGGGCTGCCGCTCCGGAGATCAGGGCGACCGTGCTGTCCAGCCCTTGGGTCGTGCCCTGCCCGGCCTGGACGACCGACGCGGGCACCGACCACTCCGGCGGACCGGCCGCTTCGACCGTGTCCTGGCCGGCGAACTGGGTGGCCCCGGCCACACCGGCCAGCACCGCCACCGCGACGGCCGCCCCGATCAGCGCGAGCCGACGACCGCCACGGAGCGGCCGGCCGGAAGGCCGCGAGGGAACCGGGGCCGCCGCCTGCGGCTCCGGCTCCCCGGCTTTGCGGGCCTGCGCCTGCTGGATCTCGTGCATCAGGTGCTCCTCGAGCGTCGTCATGCGGCCGTGGGGCAGCGCCGGATCGCCCGGCGCCGGCAGCAGCCCCGCCAGCTCCGCATGGTCGAGCGGCTCTCGGCGCCGCCGCCAGGGGGTGCGATTCATCGGTGCCTCTCCTCTTCCGACCGGACCGCATCGATGCGGTCACTCTGTACTTGTCCGACCGCCCCGACCCGTTCCATCTTTCTGCGGCGGTGGCGCAGTTCACCGTCCGTCAGCTTGCGCAGGCGGCTCCTCGCGCGCGACAGGCGGGAGCGCACCGTGCCGACCGGCACGCCGAGCGCCTCGGCGGCCTCCGCGTAGCCGAGGCCCGACCACACGCACAGCGCGAACACCTCGCGCTCACCTCTGCGCAACTGCCCCATGGCCACCTTCGCCGCGGCGAGTTCCTCGGAGTCGGTGATCCTTCCGACCAGTTCGTCCGCGAAATCAGGCAGCACGTCCCGTAACGGCAGTCTGGCGAGGGCTCTTTCGTGCCGCCGCGCCGCGCGGCCCGTATTACGCAGCACGTTGACCGCGATGCCCATCAACCAGGGCCGCGGGCTGTCGCCTTCGTCCCGCAGCTTCTCGCGCAGCCGCCAGGCCTCCAGGAAGGTCAGCGAGACTATGTCCTCGGCTGCGGCCCAGTCCCCGGTGGTCCGGACAGCGTGCCGGTAGATCAGCTGGGCGTGGTCGCGGAACAACTCCCGGAAGGCCTCCGGGTCCCCCGCGCGGATGCGCGCATGCATCGAGTAGTTCACCTTCTGACTTGTCCGACCACGCCGGCCAGTTCCTGTGATCCACATCACACCCCCACCGGACGGATGACTGCCGCCCGGCGGCCGTAGCACCCTAGGACGCCAATGCCGCACCAACCCGGGGGAAGTCGGTTGACCAAGGCGTCTCTGATCACCGCGGCCGGGAAAGGGGCCCTCATCGCGCCCCTCGCCGCGATCGTTTCGTACCTCGACGCCTGGTGCGTGCGGGCGAGCACCGGGGAATTGGGGTGGCTGTTCGGCACCGAGTTCTGGGTCATGGCGCTGATACTCGCCGGAGTCCGCATCCGCTCATGGACCCAGGACGACGAGAGCTGGGTGGGCACGGTCGCGCTGCTGGCCCTCGTCGCCGGGCTCGTCGCCGGACCCCTGCTCCTCTTCCACGGCACCCTTGCCGCAGTCGGGGGCGCGCTCGGCGTCGTGGTGCTGGGGGGACTGGCTCCCACAGCGGCCCGGGGGTGCGGCTTCGACGTCAAGCCCCATTACGCCAAACCCCGCGACACCCACCCCCATGACGCCAATCCCCCCGACACCGAGGGCCGTTGACCTCGGCCGACCCCGTGCGCCCACCCCTCTCACGCTGTCGACGGGGCGTCAGAATAAAGGTCTAGACATTCACTTTTGGCATGCATATGCTCGGCCGCGCCGGGACCGTCCGCAATGGGCGGCGCACTCTCGGTTAGGTGCCCTCGTGGGGGGGCGTGCTGTAGTTCGACAGCCGAGGTATCACACGAAAGGTCCTTTCGCTTTGAGACCGATCAGAGGGATAGCGAGTGTCGCCACGCTCGCGGCTCTACTTGTTGGGTGCGGAACACAACAAGCAGATGAATCACCCGAAATCCGAGCCGGGAACGGTGCGCCACCAACGGCCGAGCGGCTTGCGCTCGACGAGTTGCCGACGGCTCCCACCAAGGGGTTGGCCAAGGGGCTCACTCTGCCCCTGGATGATTACGCCACAAGTTCAGTCGACGGTTACGCCTGGAAGGTCGCCGTACAGGATCAGTGGCGTTCCTGCATGGCGCGCTTCGGATTCGCCGACTTCGGACCGCCGCAGATTTCCGAGCAGTCGGCGGTCATGCAGGCGGACTCCGCACTGGGCCGCCGCTACGGCATTTCGGATCTCGACCTGGCGAAGAAGTTCGGATATCACCTCCCGACCGGCGTCCAGGAATCCGCGTACTGGGAACCCGCCGCGGGAGCCGAGTCGGCCGTCTTCACCGGCGAGGGGGCGGGGGTCGACAACGGCACCTACGAGGGGAAGCCGCTTCCCGACGGCGGCTGCCGCGGAGAGGCGCGGCGCATGTTCCCCATGCCCCAGACGCCCGAAGCGGAGCGTATGGGGATCACCGTTTTCGAGGAGACGCGAAAGAGCCCCGAGGTCGTCAAGGCCGTCGCGCAGTGGGTTTCCTGCATGAAGCAGAAGGGGTACGAGCGGAGCCACCCCCTCGAAGACCTCAACAAGCTCGGCCTCTCACCGTCTGCTCCCACCGCCGGCCGTGAGGAGATCGCGCACGCGGTCGCCGATGTCGAGTGCAAGGCGGATTCCAAGCTCATCGGAGTCTGGAACACGAAGGAGAAGGCGGGGCAGCAGAAGGCGATCAAGGAGAACGCCTCCAAGCTCGCCAAGGAGAAGAGCGTAAAGGACAAGAACTCGGCAAAGGTTCGTCAGGCGTACGAGGCGGCGGGTAACTAATGAATATCAGGAAGAGAATCGCCGGAATCGCCGCCTTCTGCGCCATGAGCGCCCTGGCTCTCTCGGCGACTCCCGCATCGGCCGCCACCTCGTACGAAGGGGATGCGTGCAGTTCGTCGGGGAACAGCTACTGCTTCGCCATTCACTTCAACAGCCGGGGCGAGCAGACGTGGTACTCGTCCAGCCCTTGTTTCGTTGCGAACCATGACATACCCGATTACTTCGGGTACTCCCCGAACGGGGTGGCCCTGGTGCGGTACGTGTTCAGGCCCGGGCAGATTTCCGGAACCGCCGCCACGTGCGTCCTGTCGAATGAGGGCGACGGCCAGGCGGTCAAGAACAACGCGGCCTCGGCGTCGAACGGCGAGTGCTCGGCCACATATCGCGTCTACTTCTACTCCGGATACAGCGGGCCGAGCCAGGCATTCCTGCCGACCTGCGGAGATTACTGGCCCTCGGACAACCTGGTGTCCACCCTGAAGAACGAGAACGCCTCGCACGACCGCTACTAGGGCCTGTCTCGAGTCGCGATCAAGCGGTGGGGTGGCTGCCGTCACGGACGGCGGCCACCCGGCCTCACCCCGCTGGAGCCGGGTGGGAGCCCGCCGCGCCCCAGGCACTGCACCACCGAGTCGTGAACGGGGCCCGCGCGGCGGCACATCAGCCCCCATGGCCCGCGACGAAA
Organism: Streptomyces sp. NPDC045968; assembly: GCF_056430475.1. Classification (NCBI taxonomy): domain Bacteria; kingdom Bacillati; phylum Actinomycetota; class Actinomycetes; order Kitasatosporales; family Streptomycetaceae; genus Streptomyces; species Streptomyces sp. NPDC045968. Next base: position 86,445 of record NZ_JBWKLF010000006.1, read on the forward strand.
GCCCCGCCGGCCGAGCCGACGGGGGCTTTCGTCGGAGAGAGATCACTTTTCGCGCATCCAGGCGAGCATGGTTCGCGTCTCGCGGATTCGCCAGCCCGCCGGCGTCCGCACCGCGGTGCAGGCCAGACGAAGACCGCTTGTCAGGTGGGGGGCCTGGCCATCGCGGTAGAAGTACACGAGCGAGTTCGCCGAGGCGGCCGCCTGGTCGCCGCTGACGTCCACCAGCAGGTCAGTGGTCAGGTGCTGGGTGCGCTCCCCCTCGACCTCGGCCTGTCGCATAAAGCCGACGAGCTCGTCGATGCCGCGGATTTCGCCCGAGCGGGGCGAGTGGCCCGACACATCGTCGGTGAAGACGGTGCCCGCATCCTCCCACCGCTTCTCGTCGAGCAGGAGTGCGAAGCGGGAGAACAGGTCGGCGATCTCGATACGGTCAGCGAGCACGGTATTCGGTGACATGACATACCTTTTCGTTGGCGAGTCCAACATTGGCGGCGCCAACTATACAGAGGTTCGTTGGCAGCGCCAACGATGTAGGCTGACTGTCGTGGAAGAGACCCCCGCGCACCTGACCGCGAAGCCGAGTTGGCTGCTCACCCAGGTAGCAGTGCACGCCCATCGGTTGGCGTCCGACGGCTTCGCCGAGGTGGGCGCGCGCGGCTACCACTACCGGATCCTGGCCGCACTGGACGAGTTCGGGGTGGCCAGCCAGGCCGAGCTCGGCCGCCGGTGCAGCATGGACCGCAGCGACGTCGTGGCGGCGATCAACGAACTGGCCGAGCAGGGTTACGTCGAGCGGACGCCGGACCCGGATGACCGAAGGCGCAACAGAGTGACCCTCACCACGGCAGGTCACCGGCACCTGCGACGCATGGATCGAGCGCTCGACAAGGTGCAGGACGACCTCTTGGAACCGCTTTCGGCCGAGGACAGGCAGACCCTGACCCGCCTGCTCACTCGCCTGCTCACGCACCACCAACGCGCCTGAAGCGGGCTGAAGAAGGCTGCGGGTGGCGTGCTGAAACTCGGTGTGCGGGTGAAGGCGGGGCCGAAGGTCGCGTCGCGTACGAACGCCCGTGGGGCGCGGTGTCAGGTCCGCACCCCACGGGCTGATTGTGGGTGCCGCCTATGCGACGGCGGTGAGGCGGGCGACGGCCAGCCGGGTCAGTGCGCGGTCGTGAGGTGAGGCGTCCAGTGCACGGTGCAATGTCATACCCTCGATCAGCGCGTCCAGTTGGCGGGCCGTGTCCGCGTCGAAGTGCTGCTCCAGCAGGTGGCGGCTGCGCAGCATCCACTCCTGTGTCAGCGACCGGTATTCCGCGTGCCGGGCAGCGAGCGTGTAGAGCTCCTGCGCGAGTACGAGATCGCGGCGCGGGCCCTCGGAGAGCGTGTGGATGAGGTCGGTGACCGCTTCCCGGGCCTGCTCGGTGCTGTCGGCACGGCTGAGGTACAGCGCGAAGACGTCCTGGATGTGACGGGCGAATCCGGTGAACGCTTCGCGCAGCAGCTCGTCGATGCCGGAGAAGTGGTACGTCATCGAGCCGAGCGGCACCTCGGCGCGGCTCGCGATCTTGCGGTGGGAGACGCCGGCCACGCCGTCGTCGGCGATCAGGTCCAGGGTGGCGGCGAGGATGCGCTCGCGCCGCTGCGGGTCGGTCTGTCCGGTTGCCACGAGGGTGCGCCTCAGATGCTGCGGACGGGCCGCGCGGGATTACCGACCGCGACGACGTTGGCGGGGACGTCCTTGGTGACCACCGCACCGGCACCGATGACGGAGTTGTCGCCGATCGTCACGCCGGGGCACACGATCGCTCCCCCGCCGAGCCAGACGTTGTCGCCGATGGTGATGGGCAGTGCGGCTTCGAGCTTGTCGCGCCGGGGCTTCGGCTCCACGGGGTGGGTGGGCGTGAGGAGTTGGACGTTCGGACCGATCTGGCAGTCCTCGCCGATGGTGATCCGCGCGACGTCCAGCGCGGTCAGGTTGTAGTTGACGAACGTACGGGCCCCGATGGTGATGTTGCTGCCGTAGTCGACGTGGAGCGGCGGCCGTACGTCGACGTCCTCACCCACGGAGGCGAGCAGCTCGGCCAGGAGCGGCCTGGCTCCCACGGTGTCCTCGACGTAGACGGCCTGGTAGCGCGCCGCGAGTCGCATGGCGCGTTGCTGCCGTCGGGCGATCTCCGGGTCGTCGGCGATGTAGTGGTCGCCCGCGAGCATCCGCTCCAGGTTGGTGCGTGGGTCGCCGGCGAAGTAGTCCGCCGAGCCGGTCGAGTCCGTGGAGTCCGTCGTCATGCGTACGATCGTACGCTCCCGGCGTACGGTCGTACGCTCGGAGCATCCAAGACGTACGCCGCCATGAACGTTCCGGCCGGTTCACCCCTCGGCGCGCACCTGCTCGACGTGGGTCACGAGCGACTTCACCTGGCTCCCCAGTCCCTTGAGCACGTCCGCCCTCTCGTGCACCAGGCGCTCCTGGTTCTTCACCTCCAGCGCGTGCCACTTCTCGACCAGCATCACGTCGCGCTTGCACCGCACATCGGCGGCGGAGGTGGCGATCTCCGCGCGCGAAGGCTCTCCTTGGCGCTGCCAGGCCGGGTCGGCGACCGCGTCCTCGGGCGTCTTGTACGTATAGCCCGCCTTGCTCATGCACGCGCTCCACTGCACGACGGCGTCCAGCACGATCCTGTGGTTGCGCGCCCTGTCCCACGCCTCGTACCGCATGGCGTCGAGGGTCGTGGACGTCATTCCCTGCGGGGGCAGTCCCAGAATCCCGTACGCCTTACCGCGGCAACCGCCCTTGGGCACCTTTTTTCCGGCGTAATTCCGAACGCGCTCGCCGGTATACACATCACGGGTCTTCTGGGAGAGCACTCTGGTTCTCTCCGTGTTCTGACGGCCGACCTTCAGCGCCTCCGCCAGGGTCACACCCTCGGGGAGGGGGACTCCGTACCCGAACTCTTTGGTATGACGTGCGTCGACGACTCCGTAGCGGCGAGAATTGTCGCCTTCTCTGGAATTCTGCTCGACGGGCTTCGGCCAGCTCAGATCGAAGTCTTTCATACATGCGCTGGACAGCGAATAGACGGCCGATGAGAAATCGCGGCGCTGGTCCTTGGTGAGTGCGTACGCATCGAGCGGGAGCTTGATCTCACCCCCCTCGTAATAGGCGTCCGCCCGACTGATTCTCAGCGTCTCCTTGGTATTCGCGTTCCGAGGAGACACTTCGCTGTTCGCGCACCCGGTGACCACGGAGCCGAGCAGGGCGAGCACGAGAAGCGACCGACCTTTGTTGAGCATCCCAATCCCCCCATACCTACCACCCGTACCTGCCGCCCGACCGCGGATCGCGGCTCGCGGCCCCTGGCGGGTGGGGACGGTCGGACGTCCCGCACCGCCGCCCACCAGGGGATTCACCTACACGGACATCAGTTGGGGCAGGCCGAGTTGTTGGCGAAGCAGTGCGAGCTCCACTTGTCGGCCCAGCCGCCTTCCCAGTTGACCTTCCAACCGGGGACATTCCCCATGGCGGTGCCGGTGTAGTTCGCCCCGGCGTAGAAAGTGACCTCGGTGTCGGGGTCACGGTTCCAGGTGGACGACACGGTGTCGTTGATGCCGACGTCCGAGCCGTAATACGTGCCGGTGTACGACGCCTTGCTGTAAAGCGTGTCATAAACTCTGCCGGTGTTGTTGTTGCTGTCGTACAGACAGACCTCGCCACCGTTGGAGCTTTCGCATACGCCGTTGTAGCTGCCCGCGGCCGCGCTTCCGGTGAAAGCGACAGTGGCGGTGAATGCGACTGCCGCAAGCGCGGAAGCGGCCTTCAGTTTCGACATGGATACTCCATTTCTCGCCGGGCTGATACGCGGAGGACGCTAACACCGCACCAGTCGGTGATCAAGCTTTTCTTTGTGACGACATAATCGAGACTCATGGCCGAATTCCGACCCACCGAAATGCCCGATTCATCCCCACGGGAAAATCAGTGGCGTTCCATGAGGTGAGCCGTTAACTTCCACGCATGAAGACAGAGGGTGCACGAACCGACCGCTTGAGCTTGCTCATCGACCAGTTCGACCAGGCCAGGGAGATGGCCCAGGTACGGCTGACCGGGCTCGGCGACGAGGAGCACCTGTGGGAGCCGGTGGCCGGCTGCTGGTCGATCCGCCGCCGGGGCGAGGCGGTGACGCCGAGGGCGTACGGGCCGGGCGAATGGGTGCTCGACAAGGGCGCCCCGGACATCCCGTCGAACGAGTACGCCGAGATCGCCCGGCAGGCGGCCGACGGCATGACGGTCGACAAGATCGCCGAGGACTGGAGCGTGAGCGTCGAGCGGGTCGAGCAGGTCCTCGCCCACACCGGCGCCCCGGCCCCCGACGACACGCCGGTCACCACCATCGCCTGGCGGCTGGCGCACCTGCACTCCTGCTTCGCGGGCCAATGGGAGTGGACCTTCGGCGAGCGGCGGCAGGAGCCGAAGCTGCTGGTCGACTTCACCCCCTCCGCCGCCCTGGCACTCGAACGGTTCTGGGCCCTGATCGACCGCTGGCGCGACAGCGTCGCCGCCCTCACCGAGGAGCAGCTCGACACGGTCGGCTTCTCGCAGTATCCCTACGGCTCCGACCCCGACGACCCGTACATCACCGTGCTGGCCGGGGCCAACCTGGAATTCATCCACCACATGGCCGAGATCGCGGTGCTCCGCGACCTCTGGCGGGCCCGCGACAGGGCCCGCTGACCTCGGTCTCTCGGTGCACGTGGCCTGGTCACCGGGAGGTGGCCGGGCCGTTGTTGCCGACTGCCGGCTCGTGCGCCACGGCGTTCGTCGCCGGGTGCGCCTTGGTGAGGGTGCAGACGCCGTCCACGCACCGGCGCTCCAGACGGCCCCTGGAGATGGTCTGCGCCAGGCCGACCATCCAGCAGGTGGGGCAGCCACGGAAGGCGATCAGGGACAACGGGGCCGCCAGCAGGGCGGCCGGGCCGGCGACGGGGACCAGGGCGATCGCGCCGATGATCAGCCCGAAGCCGATGGCGCCGCGCGCCAGGTGGCGCGAGACGGACGTGCTGGCGAAGTTCATCTCGGGCGCCCCGGACTGCGCGCCTGCTGCCCGGCCCTTCTCACCCCGCCCGGACTTCACAGCGCTCACGGACTTCGCAGTGTTCGCGGGGGTCACGGTGTTCGGAGTGGCCACGGTCCTCGCAGCGTTCACGGTATTCGCAGTGTTCGCGGTGTTCATGGTCGCGGGTCTCCTCCCTCTGGTTGGTCCATGGCCTGGCCGGCCGCCCGATCGGCCCCTGTCAGCGCGTCCCGCAGTGTGGCGCGTGCTCTGTGCAACCGCGATTTCATTGCGGCGTTGCTCAGACCGAGCGCATGGGCGACAGTCCTGCCGGGCAGGCCCTGTAGGTCCCGCATGATCAGGACCTGTCGCTGGTCAGGGGGAAGGGCACTCACCGCAGCCGCGATCCGCTCCGCCTCCAGCCTGTGCAGCACCGCGTCCTCGGCGGACTGTTCCGCGGACGCCTCCGGTTCGGCCGACGCCTCGACCCTCCGCGGGACGAGCAGCCGTACCTGCCGAAGACATTCGTTGCGCACGATCCGGAACATCCATGAGGCGAGCGCGCCCGTGGCCCGCAAGGTGCCGATCTTCCGGTAGAGGATGATCAACGCCTCCTGTGCCGCGTCCTCCGCGTCCTGCTGCGAGGCGCACAGCGACAGCGCGAACTTGCGCACATGGGGCTGCGATTCCACGACAACGGTGGTGAGCGATGTGACATCGCCGTCTTGAGCTGCCTTGATCAGTCGCTCGTCCGGCCAGGAAAAGCGTTGTTTCATGTGCTCCCCACATTCAGACATGAAGGCCCCCCGCCCCCGCACGCAGGCGCTGGTCAGCTTCGGCTCCTGTAGCGCCGCACCAGATGCCAGCTGCACGCGCCCACGAGCAGGACTCCGATCGCTACGAGGCCAGTGATCATCATGGGTGTTTCCTCCCGGTTCTGCCGGCCCGTTCGGCCGGTACGCAGATAGGAGACGGGGAGGTCCGGAAAGGATTCACCTCCGGCCGAGGTTTCCTCAGTACAGCAGGTCCAGTTCGGCGCGGACCGTCTTGCCGGGCGGACGGCGGTCGAGCACCTCCCAGCGGTCCGCCAGAGCTTCCACCAGGACCAGGCCCCGGCCGGTCTCGGCGTCGGGCGGAGGCGGGGTGATGTCACCGGGCGAAGGCGGGCGGGTCTCGGTGCGGGTGTCGGAGAGTTCGATACGGAGGGTGCTGAGGGCCGGGCCGCGCGGGGTGAGCGTCAGGGCCAGTTCGAAGTCACGGCCCGGTACGCGGCCGTGGGTGGCGGCGTTCGCGGCCAGTTCCGCGACGAGCAGCGCCGCCGTGTCGGACACGTCGCCGCCGTACGGGATGCCCCACCGGTCCAGCTCGAACCTGGCGAACCGCCGGGCGAGACGGGCACCCCGGGGAGTGGCGCTGAAGCGCTGGGTGAACTCACGCACAGTGAGCGGGCATGGGGTTGCAGAGGGAGCTTCCATGCGACGAGCGTGGCGGCCGCAGCCCTCATATCTCCAGATCGGGCGCTCGTACGCGGAGTATGCGTACGGATACGCCCACCGAGCCGTCGGGGTGACGGTCCGTGACCTCGGGGCCGCCCCGCATCTCGGGGCTCGGATCTCGGGCTTCGAGACCCGGACGCCATTCCTCACTCGTTCGAGGGTACGTACGGGAGTGGGCACCCCGAAGCTCAAGCCTCGGGATGCGAGCAGCGGGATGCGAGACACGAGGCCCGAGCTTCTTCCTAACCGGTGGGTGAGTAAAGCCGGTTGGGGAAACCCCACCCCACCTCCCCCGCCTGCCACCGCGAGCAAGTACGACTAATCGGGACCAGCTTGCGGCGCGCCCGCACGGCTGCTTAGAGCTCGTAACACGATCTTGCTGAAGAGCCCTGGTCGTTTCTGCCGCCCTGGCCCGAGCGATCGCCGGGCCACGGCCGGTACCGGACCGTATGTGCCTCCAGGGCATCCTGTACGTGCTGCACAACGACATCGCCTGGCAACTGCTGCCTATGGAGCTGGGGTTCGGTTCAGGTCAGACCTGCTGGCGGCGGCTGGACCGCTGGCGGAAGGCCGGGGTCTTCGGCCAGCTGCACCGGAACCTGCTCGCCGAACTGAACGCGGCCGGCGAGCTGGACTGGTCCAGGGCATGCGTGGACGGTTCCCACGTTCGCGCGAAAAAGGGGGCGCCGACACCGGTCCGTCGCCGGTCGACCGGAGGAAGACGGGCAGCAAACATCACCTGATCTGCGACGGACGCGGCACCCCGCTCAAGGTCATCACCACGGCGGCCAACGTCAACGACGTCACCCAGACCCTCGCCCTGGTCGAAGGCATCCCGCCCGTCGCCGCTGGGAACGTCGCACCGAACTCCACGATGCCTTCGCCTCCCTGGCCTGCGGCCTCATCTGCTGGCGGCGACTCAAGAAGCATCGATCATGATCGTGTTATGAGCTCCTAAGGGTGTGGCTGCTCCCCGCACCCGCGGGGATGGTCCCCGGCCCTCGATCAGAGCCCCTGGATCCTGTCACCAGCCACTGACACCCCGACTCCCCGACTCCCCGACGACCACCTTGACGCGAGGTTCGACGGGCGGGCTCTTGGGTGGCGGGAAGCCTTTTCCCGATACCGACCAACCATGCACCTCGAAACATTTCGGCTGTTATTCGAGAGAACAGGGGGTGGCGCGGCCCCGGAGGGCGGTCGCGCGTGTGGCCATTGCCCCTGGAAATGGCCTCGCCGCGATCTGAAGGGCGGTTCACCTGCGCAGATCAGTCATCCGATGGAGGCGCCAGGGCAGCGAATGTTTCGGTGCTGATGGCGATTCATGCGAGAAGTATTGACGCTGCTTGGCGAGTCCCTATCATTCAGGTTGCCCGGCAAGTCGAACCTTGTTCGATATAACGAACGTTGTGCCGTCTTGCTTGCGCGTGCATATGTCATGACCTCCTCAATCACCTTGTTCAATGATTGGAAGTCCCCATGCGCAGTGGAAACTTCAGCCGCAGACGCCTGTCTGCGGTCTTCGCCGCCGCGGTGGCGGCCCTGGTCGCGTTGGCGGCGATGCTCGTCGCCACCCCGGCTCAGGCGGCTGCCAGTGGCGCCTTGCGCGGTGTGGGTTCGGGACGGTGCCTCGATGTGCCGGACGCCTCCCAGACCAATGGCACGTACCTGCAGATCTACGACTGCTGGAGCGGGGCCAATCAGCAGTGGACGTCGACGGACAGCAACCAGCTGACGGTGTACGGCAGTAAGTGCCTGGATGTTCCGGGCCACGCCACCGCCTCCGGTACCCGTGTGCAGATCTGGACCTGTTCCGGCGGTGCGAACCAGCAGTGGCGGGTGAACGCCGACGGCACGGTCGTCGGCGTTCAGTCCGGGCTGTGTCTGAACGTCACGGGCTCCGGTACAGCCAACGGCACGGCGGTGGAGCTCCGGACGTGCAACGGCGGCAGCAGCCAGAAGTGGACGGGGCTGTCCGCCGGCGGCACGTGCTCTCTGCCCTCGACGTACCGGTGGACGTCGACGGGTGCCCTGGCGCAGCCGGCGAACGGGTGGGTCTCGCTGAAGGACTTCACCAGCGTGATGCACAACGGCAAGCGCCTGGTCTACGCGTCCAACTCAACCGGATCGTCGTACGGTTCGATGATGTTCAGCCCCTTCACGAACTGGTCGGACATGGCGTCGGCCGGCCAGACCGGGATGAGCCAGGCCGCGGTGGCGCCCACGCTCTTCTACTTCGCGCCCAAGAACATCTGGGTGCTGGCGTACCAGTGGGGTGCGTCGGCCTTCGTCTACCGCACGTCGAACGACCCGGCCAACGCCAACGGCTGGTCCGCGCCGCAGCCGCTGTTCACCGGCAGCATCTCCGGCTCCAACACCGGCCCGATCGACCAGACCCTGATCGCCGATGGCCAGAACATGTACCTGTTCTTCGCCGGTGACAACGGCAAGATCTACCGGGCGAGCATGCCGATCGGGAACTTCCCGGGCAGCTTCGGCTCGTCGTACACGACGATCATGAGCGACACGACGAGCAACCTGTTCGAGGGGGTCCAGGTCTACAAGGTTCAGGGCCAGAACCAGTACCTGATGATCGTCGAGGCGATGGGTGCGCAGGGACGCTACTTCCGCTCATTCACGGCCTCCAGCCTGAGCGGCACGTGGACCCCGCAGGCCGGCAGCGAGAGCAACCCCTTCGCGGGCAAGGCCAACAGCGGTGCCACCTGGACCAACGACATCAGCCACGGTGACCTGGTCCGCGACAACCCCGACCAGACCATGACCATCGACCCCTGCAACCTGAAGTTCCTCTACCAGGGCAAGTCCCCGACCGCCGGCGGCGACTACGACGAACTGCCGTACCGGCCGGGCGTCCTCACCCTGCAGCGCTGACCCGTCTGATCCAGGGTGATATTCACCCATGCGCCCTCTCGCGGAACCCCAGCCGTGCGTCGGCCGGGGTTCCGCCCGCTCAGGCGTCGGCGAGGACCTTGGCGGGCGACCAGGTCCGCTGGGTCTTCCGCACCTTCTGGTCCCGCACGGCCCGCGACAACGAGTGGTGGGCCGCCTTCATCGCCGCCGAGGACAGCAAGAGCGCGGTGAGCAGTGCCGCGCGTGACGTCCATGCCCTCGTGGACGAGCTCCGCCTGCTCACGCGGCCTTCATGACCCCCACACGCACCAGGTCAGCGACTCGTACGCTCGGTCAGCGTACGGGTACAGAAAGTGGACAGTACCTCTCACGGAACGTGACGATTGATCAGTTGGATTGGAGCGGTTGGGGACAGGCGCGAAAGGTGACCGGCCATGGCGGACATCGGGGGCAGTACGAGTGGAATTACGAGCGGCGGGGAGCCGGAATCCTCGGACAGCCTCAAAGCGTTCGGAGAGGTCGTCAAGGCGTTCCGGAAACGGGCCGGCCTGACACAGGAGGAATTCGCACCGCTGGTCTGCTACTCGGTGCCGACGGTCGCCTCCATCGAGCAGGGCCGACGCTTCCCTCCCGGGGACTTCGTGGACCGCGCGGAAGTGGTGCTGGACGCGTTCGGCGCGATCCGGGGGGCCGCACGGCATCTGTCCCGGCGGCCGGGGCTGGCGAGCTGGTTCCGCCAGTGGGCGAAGCTGGAGGCAGAGGCGGTGAGTCTGTACACGTACGAATGCCGGTTGGTGCCGGGGCTGTTGCAGACGGAGGCGTACGCGAGGCGGTTGTTCGAGAACCGGCTTCCTCCCTTGGGTGACGATGAGGTCGAGGACCGATTGTCGGCCCGGTTGGGACGTAAGCGTCTGCTGCGGGAGCGGCCGAACACCTCGTACAGCTTCATCGTTGAAGAGCATCTGTTCCGGCGCCAGATGGGCGGACCAGGAGTAACCAGAGAACTCATTGACCAAGTGCTCGACATCGCGCAACTGCGCAATGTGGAGGTCCAGGTGATGCCTCTGGTACGTACGGGGCACGCAGGGATGGACGGGCCCATGCGGCTGTGCGAGACCCCCGGCAACCGCTGGCTCGGCTACAGCGAAGGGCAGGAAAGCGGGCAGCTCATCTCCGACCCCAAACTCGTCAGCATGCTCAAGATGAGGTATGCCAGGATGCGGTCACAGGCTCTCTCCCTGGAGGACTCCCTGAGCCTGTTGCGGCAGATGCGAGGAGCGGTATGAGCACCACAGAACTGATCTGGTTCAAGAGCAGCTTCAGCGGCAGCTCCGGAGACGACTGCGTAGAAGTGGCCCTCTCCTGGCACAAGTCCAGCTACAGCAGCGGGTCCGGCGACTCCTGCGTAGAAGTCGCCACCTGCCCCGACACCATCCACGTCCGCGACTCCAAGGTGACCGAAGGCCCGCAGCTCGCGCTCCGGCCCGGTTCCTGGGCGAGTTTCGTCTCGTACGCCGCTGGGGTCTGAGCCCGCACATCAGTGCGCCCCCTCTTGATAGCGTCGCCCCCACGGCTGCGGGACTTCTCCCCGCCCCCAGCCGTGGGGTGGATACGGGGACGCTCGCGGCAGGGACGAAGAGGGCCGACGCATGAGCCTTGCACAGGTGCACTACACCTCCGCCGCGCCGGGGAGCGAGGCTTCGGGGGGACGGTTCACGGCGGTCGGTCCCGGGATCTCGGCGGCGCTGCTCGCCGAGATCGAGCCGTTGATCGGGTACGAGTTTCCGGCCGACGTTCCGTTCCTTCCGTCGGATGCCGAACTGTGGTCCCTGCCGCAGGCGTTCAGCTTCAGCACGTTGTCCGACGGCAGTCGGCTGCTCTGCCGCACGGTGCCGGTGCGCGGGGCGGGCTCCGCTCCCCTGCGGTTTCACGCCCACGCGGTGCATCTGCCCGTGGACGCGCGGCTGACGGGTGGCCGGCTGCCGGTCGACGCGTGGAGGTCGCCGCACTGGGTCTCGGTGACACCCGGCGGTGCGATACCCGACCCCCTCAGCAGCCTGCCGCCGGGGCACGGGGCGGTGCGTGAAGGGCTCGGCGACTTCGCCGTCTCCCGGAGTCCGTGGCTCGCGTCCGTCTTCGCCGATCTGCGCCGGGTGAGCGAGGAGAGTCCGCCGGTCTCACCGGTCGTGCTCGTCGAGCGGCAGAGTGCGGACGTGGCACGGTGGGTCGCGCTGGCCGGGGCCGCGTTGCCCCGGGAGAGCGCCGAGCGGCTGACGTTCACGACGTACACCCGGAAGCCGGGGCACTCACCGCACCGGGTCGTGGGCGTACTGCCGGATGACGTACGGGAGTTGGGCAACGGCCTCCGTGTGCATACGTGCACCGGGGCTCGTCCCCAGGGAGCTTCGGAGGATGCGTGGGCGGAGACCGCCGCGCGGATCTGGCGGAGTCGGGCGCCCGAGCTGTTCCGGGAGGCGGGTGAGCTTCCCGGGGAGCCTTTCGCCGCCGGGCCGCTGGCTGTGACGGCACTGTGTGCGGGGATCGCGCTCGGCTCCAACGAGAGGGCTGCTGCCGCTGATTGGGCCGCCGAGCGGCCGTACGCGCTGGACGCCAAGCAGACACGGCAGTTGATCGAGGCGCTGACGTCGCCGGGTGTCGACGACCGTACCGGTCCTGAATTCGATGCGGTGGGGCGGCTGTTCGGGGCTCTGGACGGGCGCTCGCCGGTCTCGACGACCGCGCCGCTCGCGGCGATGCTGGTGACGGAAGCGGTGCGTGGGGGGAACGGTTCGCTGGAACTGCCCGGTCGTTCCGCGTTCGCGGGGCCGGACGGCGAGGCGATCGGGAGCGTACTCGGCCCGGAGATCCTGGCGGAGCTGAGCGCGCCCGCGACCGGTGGCACGGTGGCGCGGACGGTGCAGTTGCTGCGGGTGGCGCGGCTGCTGGACGTGGACTGTGCGGAGTTCCTGCCGTCGGTCGTACGGCGGTTGGCGCCCGCGCTGGTCGCCGAGGAGGAGCCGGAGTTCGGGCCGGCGCTGCTGGAGTTGCTGGACGAGCAGTTCGATGTGCGGACGGCGTTGCTCGGCGCGCTGGACCGGCTCGCGCCGGACGATCCGGGGGCGGTGGAACGGCTGCTGGGGCGGGTGACGTTGCCGTTCACGGGGACGCAGTCGCTGCCGCACCTGCGGATGTGCGCGGAGGCCGCCGGGGCGCGGGCGACGCTGGGCGGTGACCGGGCGGCGGTGTGGCACCGGGTGCTGCGGGCGGCGGGGCTCTCGCCGTTCGCGGAGCCGATGGTCCTGCGGACGGCCGCGGGGCTGGTGTGGGGGGACCGTGCGCCGACGGCCGGGGAGGCGCGGCTGCTGCTTGAGGCGGCCACGTCGGACGCGCACCGGGTGGCCGGGACGTGGGCGCGGCTCGTCGATGCGGCGCTCGCCGCTGCCGCCGACGACGAGGAGGCGGCCGGGCTCACGCACGATCTGCTGCGCGGCTTCCCGCAGGAGATCGAGGGGCGGGTACGGGGCGCGCTGCAGCTGCTCGACTTCGCCCGCGAGGTGAGTTCCGGGGCCGCCGACGCGGGCTGGGTGGAGCGGGCCCGGACTCTGTGCGCGCAGGCCGAACCGGTCGAGCCGGCCGTCCGGGAGCGGGCGTTCGGTGCCCTGGCCGTACGACTGCTGGCGCACGACCGTCCGGAGGCCGAGCTGTACGCGTTCGTGCACAGCGAGGATGCCGATCTGGTGGCGGCGTACGACCGGGTGGCCCGTACGGAGGGGGTCGCCCAGCGGCTGCGTACCGACGCCGTCTACGCGGCCGACTGCTTCGGGGTCTGGACCGCGTACCCGCATGCGGGCCCGGTGTGGAACACCACGGCCGAAGCCCTGCTCAAGGACGTACTGCGGCCCGCCGTACGCACACTCGCGCCCGGCCGGCTCAAGGAGGTCGAGCAGGCCGTGGAGAGCGCGGGCAGCAGCGGCCGTGCGGACGCGTTCCGGGCGTGGAACCGGCCGAGCACGCTCGGACGGCTCGGCCGGCGGATTTCGGGGCGCGTGCGGCGGGGCTGAACCGTCGCTTCTTGATCACGTGTGTCCGACGGGTACAACCTTTGGCCAGATCCGGCTGTCTGTACGTGTGCAGATCAACTGCATTCGAACGTGCGACGGCTACCGGGTGAACGTGTCCGGACCTGTCCGCGCACTCTCCCGCTAAGGAGCCCGCGTGGCATCCCGTGCACTCGGCACCTGTGTGGTCCTCGCCCTCACCATGGCGTCCACACTCGTCGCTCTGCCCACCGCCCAGGCCACGGCGCCGTCCGGCCCGGTACAGGCGACGACCGCCCTGCCGGGGACGAAGACCGACTTCAACGGCGACGGCTACGCCGACCTGGCCTTCACCGCGCCCGGGGCCACGGTCGGCGGCCTCGCGGGCGCCGGTTACGTCGGCGTCGTCTACGGGTCCGGCACCGGCCTGCAGACCGCCACCAAGCAGGTCCTCACCCAGAACTCGGCTGGCATACCCGACACGGCCGAGGCCTCGGACGCGTTCGGCACCACCATCGTCTCGGCCGACCTCGACAAGGACGGCTATGCCGACCTGGTGGTCGGTGCGTGGGCCGAGTCCGTCGGCACCGTCTCCGGGGCAGGCTCCCTGACCGTCGTCTGGGGCGGTGCGGGCGGGCTTTCGGGCGGCGCCACGCTCCTGACGGGCGAGACCAATGACTACGTGGGCAGCCAGCTGGTCGTCGGCGACTTCAACGGGGACGGCAGCCAGGACATCGGCACGACGCGCGCCTCCGTCCTCCAGGTCCTGAAGGGTCCGTTCACCCGCCAGGGCTCGGCAGCCGGCACCACTGCCGTGTCCGCGGACTACCACCACGGGTGGTTCGACATGGCGGCGGGCGACCTCAACGGCGACGGCTTCGACGAGATCGTCGGTGTCGCCGGTGGCGAGGACTCCCGGGTCGCCAGCATCGCCACCGGCGGCCCCACGGGTCCTGGGCCGTTCGTCGATATGAGGCACAGCGACGTACGGCGGTTCGAAGGCGGCGAGACCGTCGCCATCGGCAACGTCAACGGCGACGCGTACGCCGACATCGTCGTGGGCCGCGACGACGGCCTGGACGGCGACGAGGACTTCCCGTTCTCCTTCGGCGGCATGATCACGTACGTACCCGGCGGCGCCACGGGCCCCCAGGTCGGCAAGGCGAAGATGATGAACCAGGACTCGACGGGCGTGCCCGGTGTCGCCGAGTACCTCGACGGGTTCGGTTCGTCCCTCTCCATCGCCGACACCAACGGTGACGGCTTCGGCGAGGTCGCCGTCGGCGTACCGAACGAAACTCTCGAAACCACCAAGCGGGCCGGCGGCATCGTGATCCTGCCCGGAACGGCGGCCGGGCCGACCGGCACGGGTTCCACCGGCTTCAACCAGACCACCGCGGGCATCACCGGCACCGCCGAGGCGGACGACCTGTTCGGCGAGTCCGCCGCCTTCATCGACGGCAACAAGGACCGCCGCGCCGAGCTCGCCGTCAGCGCGCCCGGGGAGAACGCCGGAGAAGGCTCCATGTGGGTCATCCCCTCCATGAAGACCGGGACCGGCTCCTTCACCTTCGGCCACGGCACGCTCGGCACCGTGGCGGTGAAGGCCGCCCTGGGAGCATCGATCAACCGCTGAGGCGTGCGGCGCCGGGGGGTTCTGATCAGGACTTCCCCGGCGCTCCCGGCGCTACAGCCCTTGGCCGGATTCGGCTGTCTCCGTGGGTGCAGATCAACCGCGCTCGTACGCGCGGAGAGCGCCGGGTGAACGTGCCCGGGATGTTCCGCGCACTCTCGCGCTAAGGAGCCCTCGTGGCATCCCGTGCACTCGGCACACCTCTCGTCCTCGCCATCACCGTGGCCTGCGCCGTCATCAGCCTGCCTGCCGCGCAGGCCGCCGTGCCGTCCGGCCCGGTCCAGGCGACGACCGCCTCCGCCGGGCTCCGGAGCGACTTCAACGGGGACGGGGACGGAGATCCGGCGTTCACGCTCGGCACGGTCGCCGTGAAGGCGGCCCTGGGGTCGTCCTTCAACCGCTGATACGCGCGGTGCCGCCCCCGGCTTCCTGCCGGGGGCGGCGTCCGAAGGTCTACCGGGCTCAGTACGCGAACGTGGACTTGCCCGTCGTCGCCGCCGCGACGTGGGCGACTCCGCTCCCCGCCGGAAGTACCGTCACCGGCTTACGTGTTGCCGTGATGGTGCCGTCGCCGAGCTGGGCGTTGGCGTTGGCGCCGAACGAGATCACGGAGCCGTCGTCCAGGGCGGCGACCGTGTAGTCGAAGCCGCTGACGACTTCCGTGGCCCCCTGGAGCATGGCGACCGGGACCGGGGTGGTGCGCGTGGTGGTCGTGTCGTCGCCGAGCTGGCCCACGTCGTTCTTGCCCCAGGCGCTGACGCTGTTGTCGTCCAGAATCGCGAAGTTGGTGTAGGCGTTGGCGGAGATCTTGGCGACGCCGTCGAGGTGGTGCACGTCCACGGGGATGTTGCTGTCGGCCACGGAGTCGTTGCCCAGCTCGCCTTCCGTGTTCTTGCCCCACGACTTGACCGTGCCGTCGGCGGTGAGGGCCAGGACGTGGGCGCAGCCGACCGAGATGGCCACGATGTCGGCGAGGTCCTTGACCTTCTGCGGCGTGTTTCGAGCCGCGTTGTCCCCGTTGCCGAGGCGGCCGTTGGCGCCCTCGCCCCAGGCCCAGACCGTGCCGTCCTGACGCAGGGCCACACTGAAGTCGCAGCCCGCGCCGACGTCCTTGACCTTGCTGAGGCTCTGCACGTCGACCGGGGTCTTCTGCACCCCGGTCGGGTCGGCCGCGGTCAGGCCGTTGCCGAGCTGGCCCTTGGTGTTGCTGCCCCAGGAAAGGACGCGTCCGCCGCGCACGGCGAGTACGTGGTTGCTGCCGGCCGACACGTCACTGACACCGGCGAGCCCGGCGACGGCGGCCGGGAAGGACTGCCCGACGAGGGTGCCGTTGCCGAGCTGGCCGGTGAGGTTGGCGCCCCAGGACTTGATGGTGCCGTCCTTGAGGAGGGCGACGGCGAAGGAGTTCTTGTCGGCGTCGCCGCCGCCCGACATCTCCCGTACGTCGTCGCGGGCGATGCCCTGCACGTCGGCAGGGGTCTGCTGGTTGACGATGCTGCTGTTGCCGAGCTGGCCGAGGTTGTTGATGCCCCAGGCGCGCACCCACGGGTCGCTGGGCGCGGCGTGCGCGGGGAGACATGGGGCGGCGAGGGCCGCGAGGGTGAGGGTGGCGGTGAGCGTGGTGCGCAGGGTGGTCATGGCGCCCTTTCAGTAGGCGTAGCTGGACTTCACGTTGGTGGCCGCGTCGACGTGGGTGATGCCGCTTCCGGCGGGCAGCACCTTCACGGGGGCGAGGCGGGGTGTGGTGGTGCCGTCACCGAGCTGCCCGGCGTCGTTGCCGCCCCAGGCGATGACCGACTGGTCGGTGCGGACCGCGAGGCTGTGGTCGGCGCCCGGGTCCATGTCCTGGATGTCGCGCAGGGTGTCGATCGGGACGGGGGTGGTGCGGTCGGTCGTGGTGCCGTCGCCGAGCTGGCCGGAGGTGTTGGCACCCCAGGCCCGGACCTCGCCGTCGTCCAGGACGGCGAAGTTGTGGCGACCGCCCGCGTAGATCCTCGACACGCCGTCGAGATGGGCCACCTCGACGGGGACCGGACTGTCGTCCTGGGAATCCGTGCCGAGGCGGCCGCTCCCGCCGTGGCCCCACGCTCTGACGGTGCCGTCGGCGTCGAGCGCGAGCGTGTGCTGAAGGCCGACGGAGATCGCCACGACGTCGGTGAGCCCGTCGACCCGGCGTGGTGTGTCGAGGTTGGTGGTGTCGCCGTGGCCGAGCCGGCCGTTGTGCCCGGCGCCCCAGGTCCACACCGTGCCGTCCTCACGGAGGGCGACGCTGAAGGCGGAGCCCGCGCCGACGTCCGTCACCCGGTCGAGGCCCTGGACGGCGACGGGCCGGTTCTCCGTGCCGTCCTGGAGCGGGACGGTCCGCCCGTTGCCCAACTGCCCGTACTGGTTGGCGCCCCAGGCCACTACGCGGCCGCCGCTCAGGGCGAGCACGTGTTCCTGGCCCGCGGCTACCGCGGTGACGCCCGTCAGTCCGGCGACGGTGGCGGACATGTTCTGGCCTGTCTGAGTGCCGTTGCCGAGCTGGCCGGTGGGATTGGCGCCCCAGGCCTTCACGGTGCCGTCGTCGAGAGCGGCCACCGCGAATCCGCTGACGTCGGAGTAGCCGCCCGCCGCCACCTGCCGTACGTCCGCGCGGCGCAGTTCCGGGACCGAACCCGGCGTGGGCTGGGTGACCGTCGACCTGTTGCCGAGCTGGCCCGCCGCGTTGGTTCCCCAGGACCGGACCCACGGGTCGGCCCCCGCGGACTGCGCCGGGACGGCTGCCGCGAGGGAGACGGCCACGGTCAACGCGGCGCCCACGGCGGTACGGAGGCCGTACGACTCAGTACGCATACGTCGTGTTGCCTCCCAGCGAGGCGGCCACGTCCTTGATCGCCGAGCCCTCGTTGAGGATCTTCACGGACTCGTAGCGCGGGACCGTGGTGCCGTTGCCGAGCTGGCCCTCGCCGTTGTGGCCCCAGGAGAAGACGTCGTCGGAGGTGACGGCGACGCCGTGGCGCGCGCCGGCCGCCAGGTGCTGTGCGCCGTCAAGGCGGGGGATCTCGACGGGGGCGGTGCGGTTGGTGCGCGAGACGTTGGAGTCGAACGCCTCGTCGGACTCCAGGAGCTGGCCGTACTGGTTGTTGCCCCAGCCCCAGACCTTGCTGTCGCTGGTGATCACGTAGTTGTGGTGGGCGCCCGCCTCGATGTCGGAGACGTCCTCCAGCCAGTCGACGTCGACGGGGGTGACGGCGGACTTGGTGGAGGAGTTGCCGAGCTGGCCGTAGAGGTTGTAGCCCCAGGACTTGACGGTGGAGTCGGCGGTCAGGGCGAGGGCGTGGTGGCAGCCCGCGTCGATCTCGGTGATGTTTTCCAGTCCCTGGACCTGGCGGGGTACGGCGCTGACGGCGCGGCTTCCGTTGCCGAGCTGGCCGTAGACCCCGCGGCCCCACGCGTACACCTTGCCGTTCTCCAGCAGAGCCAGGCTGAAGTCGCAGCCCGCCGAGATCTGCTTGACCTTGGGCATGCCCTGGACGCGGTCCGGGACGGTACGGCTGTCGCCGGTGCGGTTGTTGCCGAGCTGGCCGTAGGCGTTGTCGCCCCAGGAGTAGACCTGGCCGCTGGTGTCCAGGGCGAGGGCGTGGCTGCCGCCGGCGGCGATGTCCTTGATGTTAGTCAGACGCGGGACCGTGGTGGGGACGGTCTGGTTGATGGAGCCGCCGTTGCCGAGCTGGCCCATGGAGTTGTTGCCCCAGGACTTGACAGTCTTGTCGGTGCGGGCGAGCGCGAAGGAGTCGGAGGAGGACGTGCCGCCCGCCGAGAGCTGGTCGACGTCGCCACGGAAGAGGCTCGTCACGGAGGCCGGGGTCAGGCTGTCGGTGCTGGTGCCGTTGCCGAGCTGGCCGGTGCGGCCCGCTCCCCAGGCGAGGACGGTGGGGTTGCCCTCGTTGGCGCTGGCGAGTGGGGCCAGGGCGGGCAGTGCGGCCAGTGCGGTGGCGGTGGCCGCCAGCACGGACAGGGCGCGCAGGCGCGGAGTACGACGCGTGGAACGGGACATGGGCGTCCTTCGGTGTGGGGTACGTGGGACGAGGCGGGGCGGGTCCTGGGCATGGGGACGGCCGTGAGCATGGGATGCCTACGGCGCTGCCCGGCGGACCGGGTCACGGCCGCCGCGCTCATCTCAAGACTGTCCAGACAAGATCGTTTGTGCGCGCCGAACCGGAGCCACCACCCGAGCGACGGGCCGCTGTACGGGGTACGCAGGGGTACCGGCGGCTTGCGGCAGGGGTGCCACGGGCCAGTCGGGAGTAAGGGCGCGGGCCTCTGGAGCCTTGTCGTGAAAGGGACTTGGGCGCCACTACGCCGATGCGGTGAGCTTCCCTCCCGGGCCATGACTTCCGTGTGTCCCCGGCCGCGCGGGACGCGGCTTATGTACTTTTTCACTGCGCTTGACGATCTTGGCGTAGCCGTCCCCCGGCTCCGCCCCGCGCCCCCTTTCCCCCTGCCGACCCGATGGCCCGCCCCCACGGGCCGCGCGTCCCCCGACGGGCCCCCACAGGCCCACCCGTCCCCCACCTCCCCTCGCCTGGAGTCCCCCATGCGTATCCGTCCGCTGCCCGCCCGCCCCGTTCTGCTGGTCGCCGCCGCGTGTGCCGCCGCCCTGTTCCCCCTCGCGGGCTCCGCCGCCGCGTACGGCGCGAGTCACCCCGTACAGGCTTCAACTGCCGCCCCCGCCGAGGAATGCAAGCCGGAAGACCAGGCGTGCAAGGACCGCGAGGCCAACGACAAGGAGGCCAAGGAGATCGAGAAGGAGCAGGAGAAGAACAAGGAGGCGGCGACCCAGGCCGGCAAGGACATCGACGCCGCCAAGGAGAAGCTGGAGGAGTGCCCGCCGGGCTCCAGCGCCTGCATGGAGAAGCTGGCGGGCAAGGGCGCACGCGAGGAGGGCGGGATCTCGGACATGACCGGGACCATCGGTTCGTTCAAGCCCGACCCCTCGGACAACGCGGCGTCGACCGTCAAGTCCACCTGCGACGGCTTCCCCGGTTCCCTGCCGCCCGGTTCCGCCGAGGACGGCGCGTCGCCCTTCCCGGTCTCGCAGCTCTGCTCCCTGCTCGGTTCCTGAGCCGTCCCCGCTCGCCTCTCCCCCGCTCCACGCTCCCTGCGTCCTGCTCCCCCAGCTATCCCACAGCCGGAAGGAACTCCGTCATGCCCAAGCGCGCCCTGCACCGCTCCACGCTGCTCCTCCCCCTGATCGCCCTCGGCCTGGTCGCCCCGCTCGCCCCCGCGATGGCCGAGGAGGGCGCGGACAGCGTGCCCACCGCCCGCGCGTTCACCGCCGACAACCGGGCGGCGAGGATCAGTGAGGTGCTGGAGTACTGCGAGAAGAACAAGTCCAGGCGGAACGCCTGCACCTTCACGATCGACCCGGCCAAGGACCGGGAGTTCGCCACCGCCGTCAAGTCCCTGGGCAACGCGGTCGTCAACTGCACGGTGGACCCGATCGACGTGACCCGTACCGTGACGCTGCGCTCCAGCAGCACCGACAACATCGGCGGTGAGATCTCCGGCAGCATCACCGCCAGCGGCACCGTCTCCGCCACCGGAGAGGTCTCCACCTCCCTCGGCAACGACACCCACAGCACCAACAAGACGCCGAACCTCAAGGACGGTCCCACGTCCGAGAACGGCAACAAGACCAGCGTCACCGGCGGGGCGAAGGCATCGGGCACCATGTCCGCCACCCTCGCGTTCCAGGCGGCCTTCAAGGCCACGTACAGCAAGTCCTGGACGGTCGAGAACACCGAGGCCACCGCCTACAAGTCCGTCGTCAAGCCGTACGACATGCTGGTGTTCGGGGCCAGTGCGGCGATGCGCCGGGTGGTCGGGAGCCTGGTCACGGACCAGGGCGCGAAGATCAGCGACATCGCCGTGGACAGTCCGTCGATGGTCAACAGCAGCACGTTCGTGGCGCAGACCTACCCGGTCCCGGACAGCCTCTGCGGTCGCAAGCGGCCCACGGGGAACCAGGCGCCCGACGTCGACACCGACCGTGCCGCGCAGACCGGTCTGCGCGAGGTCCCGGCCCAGGGACTCGTACCACGCGGTGTCCTGCCCACCCGCCAGGACGCCCTTCTGCCCGCCCAGCGCTGATCCTTGTCCCCAGGAGCTCTCATGTCCCTGCCTCTTCGCACCCTGGCCGTGCTCGGCATCGCCGGGTTCGCCCTGCCCGCCGCGCTCGGCGCCGCCCCCGCCGGTGCCGCGGCACCGGCCCAGTCCGTTCCCGTCCTCAACTCCGACTTCGCCGAACCCGTCATGAAGGGGGAGGGCCCCACCACCGTCGGCATCGACTTCTGGACCGGCTCCAACCAGCGTTATTCGCCGTCCGCTTCGGGCCGGGGCGACAACGCCCACGGTGTCGCGCTCCAGAAGGACAACAACTCCCTCCAGCAGAGGCTGCGCGGTGTGCGCACGGGAGCCAAGGTCACGGTCAGCTACGAGGACAGCCCGGCCGTGTCCAAGGAGTGCACGCCCGAACAGGTCGCCGACGGCCAGCCGTACACCGTGGAGGGCTCCGGCGGGACGGTCCGTGCCGTCACCACCGCCGGGGAGGCCGGGCGCACCAAGGGCAAGGCGGGGAGCGGCCGTTGGACCGCCCGGAGCTACGAGTTCACCGCCACCGAGAACGAGCCCGTGCTCGCCTTCACGTCGAAGGTCACCGACTCCCGTACACATGTGACGTGTTCACCGATGATCGCCAAGGTGCGCGTGGTGGAGGTGCCGACCGATCCGGACAAGCGGGTGTCCCGGATGAACCTGGAGCGCTCGGAGGCGTACAAGGGCAACGAGCGCGAGAAGACCCTGCACAACGCCGCGGCCTCCTGCAACGGCGAGAACGCGTGCGTCTTCCGGCCCGACAGCCGGATGTCGTTCCGCTACTACGGCCGGGCGCGGGTGATCGGCGAGGCGTTCATCAACTGCACCCGCAACCCGCTGGAGCACACCCGGGTCCTCAGCTACGCCGAGCGCACCCACGACAGCATCGCGCAGACCTACGTCGACGCGGGGCTCGCGCTCAACGAGGTGGCCAGGCTGCCCAGCACCGGGGACCGCGAGGAGGACACGAAGCGCCTCAGGGAACGCCCGATGGCGACCCAGTTCGCCCTGGCGTACGAGAAGGGCTGGCAGCGGCCCTGGCAGTGGTTCTCCAGTGACCGGCGCGAGATCGTGGAGAAGATCCAGCCGGGTGAGGTGAGCTGGGTGGAGCTCCAGCCGAGCCGGGAACGGGTCGAGGGCTGGTTCCACAGCAACAAGGAGGACTACCGGCTGCACGCGGTCATCGACGGCCCGTCGCGCGCGGTCCCGGACCGTGTCCTCCAGCGCACCGGGCCGATGTCCGAGTCGGAGAAGCAGCGGTGCGCCGCCGCGCGGCCGATGACCACCACGCCGGTGGACGCCGACGCCCCCGCCGACTCCGCCGACAAGGGGCTGCTGGAGATCCCCGCGCCGACCGCCCCGGGCGTGCGCGCGGTCCACGGCACCTCGGCGAAGGGCTGACAGGCCCCCTCACACCATGGCGCCGGTGCCCGCGGACGGGCACCGGCGCACGGGCGTGCCCCTTCGGGCAGGTACCGTGGGGAGAAGCTATCTCGTGGGCCTCCTGGCGGGCTGCGTGAAACCCAGGAGGAACACATGACGACCAACCGCGGACGCAAGGACGTGATCCGGGACCGGATGGCCGCCACCGGCGAGTCGTACAACGTGGCCGCCCGGAATCTGAAGGCCATGAAGGACATGGGCCAGACCCGGGAAGCCCTGCTCATCCAGCACTGGCGCCCCGCGGACTCCCTCGACGTCCCCTGCCCCTGCGGCGGGACGTGCGAGCCGGGCGAGAAGTGCGACCGCTGTCACGCCACGCATCTGCATGTGAAGCGGTACCCGGGCAGTGTCACGGACGTGGAGACCTGGGCCGACCGCTACGAGTGCACGGGCTGCCCGTCCTCGTACACCCTCACCGTGCACCTGGCCGGCCGCCCCTGGGGCGTCGCCGAGACGGTCATCCAGGGCGGTTCGGCCGAGCCGGTCGTCCGGGCCCGCGTCTTTCCCGGGGTCGTGCATCCGCTGCTGCGCCCCGAGGCGCCCGAAGAGGACTGACTTCGGGGCCCCGGCCGCCGGGCGGGCTCAGCTCTCGTCGGGCGCCAGCGTCAGCGAGATCGAGTTGATGCAGTACCGCTGGTCGGTGGGCGTCGGATAGCCCTCGCCCTCGAAGACGTGCCCCAGGTGCGAGCCGCAGCGGGCGCAGCGCACCTCGGTGCGGACCATGCCGTGGGAGCTGTCCTGGATCAGTTCGACCGCGTCCGTGTCCTTCGGGTCGTAGAACGACGGCCAGCCGCAGTGCGAGTCGAACTTGGTGTCGGAGCGGAACAGCTCGGCGCCGCACGCCCGGCAGGAGTAGACGCCCTCGGTCTTGGTGTCCGTGTACTCGCCCCGGAAGGCGGGTTCGGTGCCGGCCTGGCGCAGCACGGCGTACTCGGCGGGGGACAGCTCCGCCCGCCATTGCTCGTCCGGCTTCTCGATGTCGTACGCCACAGTGGCTCCCTCAGCTCGACAGGTGGTCCAGGATCTGCGGGCCGAGGTCCGTGACGTCGCCCGCTCCCATGGTGAGAACGAGATCACCGGGCTTCGCCATTCCCGCGATGACCTGGGGGATCGTCGCCTTGTCGTGGACCGCGACGACATCGGCCCCGGCCGCCTTCGCCGCGTCGACGATCAGGGTGCTGGTGATGCCCGGGATCGGGTCCTCGCGGGCCGGGTAGATGTCGAGGACCACGGAGGCGTCGGCCAGCGCGAGGGCCTGGCCCATCTCGGTGCCGAGCTCCTGGGTGCGGGAGAACAGGTGGGGCTGGAAGACGACGAGCAGGCGGGCGTCGGACGCGGCGCCGCGCATGGCTTCGAGGTCGGCGGTCATCTCGGTGGGGTGGTGCGCGTACGAGTCGATGACCTGGACGCCCGCCGCCTCGCCCTTGAGCTGGAGGCGCCGCTTGACCCCGGTGTACTTGCCGAGGGCCGAGGCGAGGTTGTGGGCGGGGATGCCGACGGCGACACCGGCGGCGAGGGCGGCCACC
The DNA here is from genome assembly GCF_056430475.1 of Streptomyces sp. NPDC045968. Lineage (NCBI taxonomy): Bacteria > Bacillati > Actinomycetota > Actinomycetes > Kitasatosporales > Streptomycetaceae > Streptomyces > Streptomyces sp. NPDC045968. Next base: position 110,640 of record NZ_JBWKLF010000006.1, read on the forward strand.
GCGTTGTGGGCGTAGTGGCTGCCGGGCACGGAGACGGTGAAGGTGAGGTACTTCCCGTTCAGGACGACCGTCACCTCGCTGGTCAGGCCGCGCGGGGTGACCTTGTGGACGCGTACGTCGGCGGTCGGCGCGGAGCCGTAGGTGACGACGTTCAGGGAGGAGATGTCGCGGACCCGCTGGACCAGCTCGACGGCGCCCGGCTGGTCGGCGGAGACCACCAGGGTGCCGCCGGGGACGACCTTGCCGACGAACGTCTCGAAGGAGTCGTAGATCTCGTCCATCGAGGCGTAGTTCGCGTGGTGGTCCAGCTCGACGTTGAGGACGATCGCGACCTCGGGGTCGTACTTCTGGAAGCTGCGGTCGCTTTCGTCGGCCTCGGCAACGAAGACCCCGCCCTCACCGTGCCTGGCGTTGGTACCGGGACCCTCCAGGTCGCCGCCGATGGCGTACGAGGGGTCGAGGCCCAGCTCGGTCAGGGCGACGGCGAGCATCGACGTGGTGGTGGTCTTGCCGTGCGTACCGGCGACGGCGATCGCGCGCAGGCCCGCCATGAGGGCGGCGAGCGCGTCGGAGCGGTGCACGACCGGGACCGACAGTTCGGCGGCGCGGACCAGCTCCGGGTTGTCGGAGCGGATGGCGCTGGAGACGACCACACACGTGGCGTCGTCGGCCAGATGGCCGGCGGCGTGCCCGATGTGGACGGTCACCCCCAGCGCCCGCAGCGCCTCGGCGGTGGCGGACTCCTTGGAATCGCTGCCCGCCACCTTCGCGCCCCGCTGGGCGAGGATCTTCGCGATGCCCGACATTCCGGCGCCGCCGATGCCGATGAAGTGCGGCCGTTCAAGGGCGGCAGGAATTCCGGGTGCCATGCGCGTGTCTCCCAGGGTCGAGGCTAGTAACGGTCCCCCAGCCTATTCGCTGTGCGCGAAGAGCTTGAGCACCGGTACACCGACCTTGTGACGGGCCCGGGAGGCCCAGTCGCGGTGGAAGAACTCCTCCACGTAGTGCGGTGCGGTCAGGACGATGACCTCGTCCGCCGTCGCCTCGTCCACGACGGTCTTCAGCTTGTCGAGGGGGTGGTCCTCGATCACCTGTCCGACGGCGTCCGAACCGGCCTTGCGCAGCGCCTGGAGCGAGTACTCCAGAGCGAGTTCGGCGGGCTCGCGGGCGTCTGTGCCCTCCGGTTCCGCGCCCTCCCGGGTGGCCTCCTTCAGTTCGCCGAGCGCCACGTCGTCGATCGCACGCAGGAGTACGTCGGCCTGGTCGCCCCGCGGCTGCATCAGTACGACGAACGAGATCCGCTCCTCGCCGTGGAGGGTGGTGACGAATTCCACGTCCTCCGGGGTGAGGGGCTTCTCGATCATCAAAACGCTTGTGAACACGACAGGGGCCTTCCGCTTTGTCCCATCGACCTGACGGTCGCTGCTGAAACCATCCTTCCCCGCGCTCCCACGGGGTCTGCAGAAGTAAGTGTGCCCATCCGGAGCTAACCGGAACGGGAAATTCCGTTACTTGTCAGAACTCGTGTCAACACGTGCCGGGTCGCGGATCAGCCAGACCGCTCACGGCGGTACCGGGTGAACAGGAACCCGTCCTCCTCCAGCATCGACGTCAGGGCGAATCGTTCCGGCACTCCCACCGAGAGGCCCACCGCGATCCGCTGCGCGTCTCCGGCCGACAGCATCGGGGACACGGTCAGACAGAGCTCGTCCAGCGCGTCGGCCGCCACGAACTGGCCGAGCAGCCTCGGCCCGCCCTCCGTCAGCTGCCGGGTCAGACCGCGGGCGGCCAGCTCGCGGACCGCCCGCTCCGGAGCCACCACGGCGCCCTCACCGGCGACGACGACCTGGGCGCCCGCCCGCTCGGCCTCCTGGACGCGGTCGGACGGAGCTCCCGCGCCGGTCAGGATCAGGGTGGGCACGAGGGGTGCGGTGAACAGCGGAAGCGAGAAGTCCAGGTCCAGGCTCGCGCTCACGACGGCGATCGCGGGAGCGGGCCCCTGGCCGGCCGCCGCACGCCGCTCGGCGAAGGCGTCCCGCGCCTTGGCGGGCCGGTAGCCCTCCAGGCGCACGGTTTCCGCGCCGACCACCACCACATCGGCCAGGCCGCGCAGGGTGCCGAAGATCCGCATGTCGGTCGCGCAGGAGATGCCCTGGGAGCGGCCGTCGTGCTGGGCCGCGCCGTCCAGGGTGGACACCATGTTGGCGCGCAGCCACGGACCGTCCCCCTCCGGATAGGCATAGGCATCGGCCAGCCGTTCGAGACTCCACTCGCCGTCGCCGGCCGAGGTCGTCGGGGCGGTCGCGTCGGCCGCCCGGCCGGTCGCGTCCGTTGTCAGGTCCGTCACAGGGAGCAGGCGTCGCATGTGAAGCAGTCTGGCATGGCCCTTAAGGTGGCGAGTTGTGTCGTCATCCACCGCCGTTCCGGGGCAGAGCCCCATAGCCGAATCGGCCCCGCTGTCCCTGTGCGCCCGTGAGCCGCGCGTTCCCGCCGACCGTCTGGTCGCCGAGATGGTGCCGCCACCGCGCTTCGACGCGGTGCGCTTCGAGACGTACGTCCCCGACCCGAACCAGCCCAGCCAGACCGAAGCGGTCAGGGTGCTGAGCGAGTTCGCGGGCGGTCTAGGCGGCGCGCACGCCACGGGGGCCGGGAAACGGAAGTGGTTCGGCCGGAAGGCGCCCGTTGCTCCGACCGGGCCGCGCGGCGTCTATCTCGACGGTGGTTACGGCGTGGGCAAGACCCACCTGCTGGCCTCCCTCTGGCACGCCACGCCGGCGGCCGCGTCACTGAAGGCGTTCGGCACGTTCGTCGAGCTGACCAATCTGGTCGGCGCGCTGGGCTTCCAGCAGACGGTGCAGACCCTCAGCGGGCACCGGCTGCTCTGCATCGACGAATTCGAACTGGACGACCCGGGCGACACGGTCCTGGTGTCCTCGCTCCTGCGCAGGCTGGTCGAGGCGGGGGTCGCGCTGGCCGCCACCTCCAACACCCTGCCCGGCAAGCTCGGCGAGGGCCGCTTCGCCGCGGCCGACTTCCTCCGCGAGATCCAGGGGCTCTCCTCGCACTTCAGGCCGCTGCGGATCGACGGCGAGGACTACCGCCACCGCGGGCTGCCGGAGGCTCCGGCGCCCTACTCGGACGAGCAGGTCACCAAGGCCGCGTACGCCACGCCCGACGCCGCACTCGACGACTTCCCCGGTCTCCTCGATCATCTGGCCCGGGTCCACCCGAGCCGGTACGGGGCGATGACCGACGGCATCAGCGCGGTCTGCCTCACCGGGGTGGAGCCGGTGCCGGACCAGTCGACGGCGCTGCGGCTCGTGGTGCTCGCGGACCGGCTCTACGACCGGGAGGTCCCGGTGCTCGCGTCGGGGCTGCCCTTCGACAAGCTGTTCAGCGACGAGATGCTGAACGGGGGGTACCGGAAGAAGTACTTCCGAGCCATCTCCCGGCTGACAGCGCTGGCACGCGACGCAAAGGGACTGGTGGCGCAGTAGGTTCGGGGGCGTATCCCCGTACGGGGCACCTTCGGGAGCCTCGTACGTCCCGTATCACCGCGCACACCGTTCGAAGGGAATCCAGCATGGCTACCACGCGTCAGGCGCACACGGTCTGGGAAGGCAACCTGATCGAGGGCGAGGGCGTCGTCACCTTCGACTCCTCCGGCATCGGCGAGTACCCGGTCTCCTGGCCGGCACGCGCGGAGAAGGCGAACGGCAAGACCAGCCCGGAGGAGCTCATCGCCGCGGCGCACTCCAGCTGCTTCTCGATGGCTCTCTCGGGCGGCCTGGCCAAGGCCGGCAACCCGCCCACCCGGCTGAACACCCAGGCCGACGTGACCTTCCAGCCCGGCACGGGCATCACCGGTATCCACCTCACGGTCCAGGGCGAGGTGCCCGGTCTCGACGAGGCGGGCTTCGTGAAGGCCGCCGAGGACGCCAAGGCGAACTGCCCGGTCAGCCAGGCTCTGACGGGCACGACGATCACGCTTTCCGCTTCGCTGATCTGATCGCACGGGCCCCCGGGACCACTGACGTCCCGGGCGGCACCACGAGGCTCAGTGGCCCGCATGGTTCCCGCGCGGCAACACGCGTGGTACACACATGCGGGTCACTTCACCTGTCCGCCAACAGGGAGTTGCCTCATGTCCTCAGCATCACGACGCCCCGCGACCCGACGTCAGGTCCTGGCCGGCAGCGGCGCGGCCGCTGTCTCGGTCGCCTTCACCGGAGCGTTCTCCGAACTCTTCACGGGCACGTCGGCCGCCGTCGGCCACCGTGGTTACGGCCCGCTCGTCCCCGACCCGGACGGCCTGCTCGATCTGCCGAAAGGATTCCGCTACCGGGTGCTCTCCCGGCAGGGCGACGAGCTCCGATCGGGTGAGGGCCTCGTACCCGGAAACCACGACGGAATGGCCGCCTTCCAGGGCCACCGCGGCCGTATCCATCTCGTACGCAATCACGAGAACCGGGCCTCCGCCGCCCTCGCGGTCCCCACGGTCGACGGTCTCACCTACGACCCCATGGGCAAGGGCGGCTGTACGGCCCTGGAGCTCGACAGCCGCAACACGGTCCTCGGCGAACGCGTCGCGATCGCCGGTACGGCGGTGAACTGCGCCGGTGGCCCGACCCCCTGGAACACCTGGCTGACCTGCGAGGAGACCGAGGACAAGGCCGACACGAACGGCTACACCAAGGACCACGGCTTCGTCTTCGAGGTGGACGGCGCCGATCCGCGGCGTACCGGAGCCGTGCCGCTGACCGCGATGGGCCGCTTCCAGCACGAGGCCGTCGCCATCGATCCGCGCAGCGGGATCGTGTACGAGACGGAGGACGCGTTCCAGCGGCCGTTCGGGCTCTTCTACCGCTTCCTGCCCGAGAAGCCGCTCGGCGGCCGTGGCTCGCTGCGGGCCGGTGGCGCGCTGGAGGCGATGCGGGTGCCCGGCGTCCCCGACCTCTCCGCCATCCAGGAGAGCGGGGCGAGCTTCGGCGGGGTCGAGTGGGTGCCCGTACCCGATCCGCTGGCGGCCGAGACCCCGATCAGGCTCCAGGACTTCGGCCCCAAGGGCATCACACACGCCCAGAAGCTGGAGGGCTGCTACTGGGGCGGATCGTCGGTGTACTTCGTCTCCAGCTTCGCGCGCCGCTCGGAGGGCTCGTCCGGTGACCACTACGGGCAGGTGTGGCGGTACGAGCCGAAGCGGCGCCGTCTCACGCTGGTGGTCGTCTTCGGCCCGGACACGGACATCCAGCTGCCCGGCGAGTCCCCCGACAACATCTGCCTGGCCGCCGACGGCGGGCTGATGGTGTGCGAGGACGGCAACGGGGCCCAGCACGTCCTCGGCGTGACACGGCGGGGCGAGGTGTACGCGATGGCGCGCGGCCGGCAGAACACGGGGACCCCACAGGAGCCGGAGTGGGGCGAGTTCGCGGGAGTGACCTTCTCGCCGGACGGGCTGACGATGTATCTGAACTGCTATACGCCGGGGACGACCTTCGCGGTGACGGGGCCCTGGTGCTGAGCGGCTGAGCGAGGGGTGGGGGCAGGGGCCGGGAGGCAGGGGGCGGGAGGCAGGGGGCGGGAGGCAGGGGGCGGGAGGCAGGGGGCGGGAGGCAGGGGCCCCTCCCCTGTCCCCCGGCCCCGTAACAGCGGTGTAATCCCCCGGCCGCACGCTCTCAAAAAACGCCTGGCTCAATGCTCTCCACTGGACTGACCAGCACCGGAGGGCATGTCATGGACGATTCACCGCACGTTCGGGCCGCGCATCCCGTGGACCGCCGGCCGCCCCTCGGGAAGCTGGCGGTCTTCGGATTCCAGCACGTCCTGATCATGTACACCGGCTGTGTCACCGTGCCGCTGGTCTTCGGCGCGGCGGCCGGACTGTCCACGTCCACGATCGGTCTGCTGATCAACGCGGATCTCCTCGTCGCCGGTCTGATCACGCTGGTCCAGAGCCTCGGCATCGGGAAGGTCTTCGGCATCAGGCTGCCGATCGTGACCGGTGCGACCTTCGCCTCGGTGACGCCGATGATCCTGATCGCGGGCGAGTACGGCATGCAGGCGGTCTACGGATCGATGCTCGCCGCCGGAATCTTCGGGCTGCTGATAGCCGTACCGTTCGCGCGGCTGGTGCGGTTCTTCCCGCCCTTGGTGAGCGGCGTGGTGATCACGGTCGTCGGGCTCTCGCTGATCGGCGTGGCCGCGGGGCTCATCACCGGCAACGATCCGGAGGCCGCCGACCACGCCTCGACGACCCGGCTCGCGCTGGCGGCGGGCGTCATCCTGTTCATCGTGCTGTTCGCCCGTTTCGTCCGTGGCTTCGCCGGGCAGATCGGCGTCCTTATCGCGCTCGTGGTGGGCACTCTGGTGGCGATACCGCTGGATCTGACGGACTTCTCGGGGGTCTCGGGGGCGGACTGGGTGGGGCTCGCCGCGCCGTTCCACTTCGGTGCGCCGCAGTTCCCGCCGTCCGCGGTGATCTCCATGTGTGTCGTGATGCTGGTGATCTTCACCGAGTCGACCGCCACGATGATGGCGGTGGGCGAGTCCACCGGGCGGCCCGTCACCGACAAGGACCTGGCCCGGGGGCTCGCCGCCGACGGACTGTCCGGCGTGCTCGGCGGCACGATGAACTCCTTCATGGACACCGTCTTCACGCAGAACATCGGCCTCATCCGGCTGACGAAGGTCTCCAGCCGCTACGTCACCGCGGTGGCCGGCGGCATGCTGGTCGTCCTCGGCCTCATCCCCCGGCTCGGTGAACTGGTGGCCGCGCTGCCGGGTCCGGTGGTCGGCGCGGCGGGTCTGGTGCTGTTCGCCACGGTGACGATGGTCGGCGTCAGCACACTGCGCCGGGTCGATCTCGACCAGGGGCACAACATGACGATCGCGGCGGTGGCGCTCGGGGTGGGCCTGCTCCCGGAGGTCTCCGAGGGCATCTACGACGGCTTCCCCTCCTGGGCGCAGATCGTGGTGGGCAGTGGCATCACGAGTGCCGCGTTCGCCGCGTTCCTGCTGAACCTCCTCTTCCACCACACGACCTGGGGTGGCGGGAAACCGGCGGGGGGCGAGCCGGTGCCGGATTCGCCCGTGGCGGCGGTGGGTGCCGTGGGCGCCGTGGGTGCCGTTCCCGCGCAGGCGGGGGCCGTCAGGGCTTCGACGACCGAGTGAATCGGGGGGCCGCCCCGCGGTGCGGGAGTGCCGCTGGCGGCTCGCCACCGGGTGATCGGTTACGTTCCGGGAGTGACCAACTCTGTACGGAAAATTGCGGCACTGACCGTTCTGGGGGCGGTTTTCGGAAGCGGCCTCTTCGGCTGCGGGAGCCCGGAGGGCCCCCGTACCGGCACCCCCCGGGCCGCGACCCACGCGCCGTCCGGCTCTCCGTCCGGCTCTCCGTCCGGCTCTTCTTCGGCGGTCCGCTCCGCCGCTCCCTCCGCGCCGGCCGGTGCGCTCGCCTCGCTGCCGGCCGGCCGGAAGCCGCCCACCATGGCGCCCGGGCCGGCGGGACTCACCCCGGTCTTCAAGCGCGGCCCCCGCGCGACCGGTGAGGGCGCCGGGCTCCGCGACAAGGTCGTGGCCCTGACCTTCGACGCGGACATGACCGCGGACCAGGGTCCGCGCGCGGCCGCCGGCGAGCATTTCGACAACCCGGAGCTGATCGCGCTGCTGCGCCGGCTCAAGGTCCCCTCGACGGTCTTCATGACGGGGCGATGGGCGCAGGAGTATCCGGCGCAGGCGCGGTCGATCGGCACCGATCCGCTGTTCGAGATCGCCAACCACTCGTACCGGCACTACGCCTTCACGTCCCCCTGCTACGGCCTGCCGGTCGTCGAGGAGGCGGACATGCGGGACGACGTGCGGCGCGCCTTCGCCGCGTTCCGGAAGGCGGGGGCGCGCAATGTGGTGCCGTACTTCCGCTTTCCCGGCGGCTGCTACGACGAGGCGGCGCTGCGCACACTGGCGTCGGAGAAGGTGACGGCGGTGCAGTGGGACGTCGTGAGCGGTGACGCGTTCGCGACGGACGCGGATGCGGTGGCCGAACAGGTGCTGGCGGGGGTGACGCCGGGGTCGCTGGTGGTCATGCACTGCACGCGCAGCGCGGCGCCGGTGACCGATGAGGCGGTGAAGCGGCTGGTGCCGGAGCTGCGCGCGCGTGGCTACCGGTTCGTGAAGGTCTCCGAGCTGATGCGGGGCTGAGCCCGCGCGTCAGCGGCGGAGCGCGCCGGGGGTCAGCAGTGAAGCGGGCCGGGGGGGCACCGACGGTCAGCCGGAGCAGGCCGTGCGCTCCGCTTCACGCCACTCGCACACCGGACACAGGGTGATGCCCTTGGCCGACTCCGGATACTCGGTCGGCTCGCGGCACAGTACGCATTCGGCGAACGGAGGACCCGTGTCCGTGCCCGTGATCACCGGCTTCGGTGCGGGAGTCTCGCAGTACGAATCGTCCATACGTACGAGGGTACTCACTCGCGCACGGAGGTGAGCCGGCAGACGAGGGCGGCCACCGCGGCGGCGAGTGCGACGGCACCGGCGAGCGGCAGGACCGGCGTCGGCACCGTCCCCGAGAGCGATCCCGAGACCAGCCCGGTCACCGCGTACTTCGCCGGTGACCCGCTGGTCACCAGGGCGAGCAGGACGCCCAGCACCGTGGCCGCCACCGACCAGCCCCGGCGGTGCAGCAAAGGCCTGGTGCACAGGGCCCCCACCGCCGCCCCCGTCAGGGCGCAGCACACGGTGACGAGCAGCGCGGCGAGCCCGGCGGCCGGCAGCGGCACGTCCACGGTGCCGTCGGTACTGACCGGCTCGCTGATCAGGAGGACGGCGGTGGCGGCCACGGTGCCCGGGACCAGCGCCCACCCCGTGGCGGCGAGCAGCACGGAGAGATGGGCCCGCGGCTGCCCGACGACCGCGGCGGTGACGGCGCGTGCGGCAGGGGGCTCCTGGGTGGCGCAGAGCTGGACGAACCACGCGGCGACCGGCACCAGCCCGGCGGCCGCGTAACCGAGCGAATCCAGGACGGGCTGCCCCGGCCGGACGCCGATGGCGAGGAGGGCCGCGTAGAGGAGGACGGGGGCGAGCCAGCGCTGCGAGCGCAGGAGGTGGGCGGCCTGGTAGCGGACGAGGGCCACCATCGCCCTGCTCCTCGGCGTCGTACCCCGCCGGCCGGGCGCGGGCGCGTCGGGTCCGGGCGCGTCTGGCGCGGGCGCGTCGGGAGCGGGCGCGTCGGGAGCGGGCGCGTCGGGAGCGGGCGCGTCGGGAGCGGGCGCGTCGGGAGCGGGCGCGTCGGGCGCGGGCGCGTCGGGCGCGGGCGGCCGGGCAGGCGCGGGCCCATCCGGTACCGGCGCCACCGATGCCGGGGCGGGTTCACCCGCCGGGGGCCCGCTCCCGGCGGGTGACACCTGGTCGATGTGCCAGGGGCGGTGGGCGGTGAGGAGGGTGCGCAGGACCGCGTCCGAGTGCTCCGCCGGCACCGTGAGGCGCACCGCGCCGTCGGGGCGGGGCTCCAGCGCGGGTGTGCCCGGAAGCCCTGGCGGCAGGGTGGTGCCCGGCGGGCCCGTGGCCTCGATCCGGACCCGGGGGCCGGAGGGATGGCGGGCGGCACGGACCGGCAGCGGGGCGAGGGCGTGGCCGTCGATTGCGTACACGGCGTCCACCGCGTCGGCCAGCCGCCGCGGGTCGTGGTCGACGAAGACGACGGTCCCGCCCGCCGCGACGCGTTCGGCGACCGCCCGGTCCAGTTCCTCGCGGGCCGCGGCGTCCAGCCCGGTCCACGCCTCGTCGAGGACGAGCAGCCCGGGCCGGGCCAGCAGCGCCTGCGCGACGGCCACCTTCTGGCTGGTGCCCTTGGAGAGTTCGGCGAGGGGCGTACGGGCGTGCTCGGCGGCCCCGAACCGCGCCAGCCACTCGTCCGCCCGCGCCGCCGCCTCCGCCGTCCGCAGTCCCTGGACGCGGCCGAGGTGGACGAGGTAGCCGGTGGCCGTGAAGGGCAGGGCCGCCGGGAAGCGCTCGGGGACGTACGCCGTACGCGGCACCCGGCCGGTGATCCGGCCCTCGCTCGGCACGTCGATCCCCGCGAGCAGCCGCAACAGGGTCGACTTCCCCGTCCCGTTGGCGCCCTCGACCCGGACCAGGGCCCGCGCGGGCAGTTCCATGTCGACCCCGCGCAGGACCCAGGGGCCGCCGAGACCGTACCGGCGGCCCACCCCGCTCAGCTTCAGTTGGCCGACGCCTTCTCGGGCTTGACCTCGCTCGGCCGCACGATCACGAACCCCTCGCCCTGGAGCATCAGTTGGACGGCCTCGCCGGAGCCGCCGCGCACCATCGAGCCGAAGCTCTGCGAGCGGTGCAGGGACGTGGTGAGCCGCTCGCTCCACCCGACGACCGCGTCCGTGTCGACGTACACCGGCTGCGCCGCCGTGACGGGGATCACCAGCGGCTGCCCCTCACATATCAGTCCGAGCTTCCCGTATCCGCTGAAGACGCTGTTGAAGAGGCCGCCGCCGGTCATTCCGGCGCCCTTCACGGTCTTGATCTCGTAGGCGAGGGTGGCGTCGAAACACAGGACGTTGCGGCCGTTGACGGTCAGGACGTCGCCCTGCTCCATCTCCACGATGAAACAGCTCGCCGCCTCGTGGGCGAACCACGCCTCGCCCTGGCCGCGGACCGCCATGAGCGGCAGCCCCTCGCCGGTGACCGCGCGCTTGAGCATGCCGCCGATGCCCTGGCCCTTGCGCTCGAACTGGAGATTGCCGCGGAAGGCGATCATGGAGCCCTGGCGTGCGTGCATCTCACCGTTGACGGCGTACTTGATGGACTTGCTGTTCTGCAGGGTCATTCCGGGGACGGTGGCGGCCTGGACCATGTGCTCGCTGGAAAAGAGATCGCTCTTCATGCGGAGCATCCTCACCCGGAGCCTTTCGTTCCGCCAAGAAGCGGGGAGCGGGTGCCTGGCAGACTGGGCGGGTGAGCAGCAACGGCATCCCCGCATCCGAGTCCCCCGCAGTGCCTGTTTCCCCGGACAGTCCGTTCCGCACGGAGCCGACCGTCCGCGACGAGGCGCCGCAGTTCGTGCTGCCGCTGGTGGTGCACATCGAGAAGACGGCGCCCCCGGCCCGTACCGACGCCCTGCGGACCGCCGCCCGTGCCGTGCTCACGATCCTCTCCGACGAACGCTCGCTCGACGAGGGCGAGTGGGCGCAGGTCATGCGGGACTGGCAGGACGCCCGGATCCGCAAGGTGGTGCGCCGGGCACGCGGCGCGGAGTGGCGCAAGGCGTCCGCGCTGCCCGGCATCACGGTGACCGGCGACAGCGCCGAGGTACGGGTCTTCCCGCCGGTGCCGCTGGACGGCTGGCCGAAGGAACTGGCCAAACTCCAGGTGTCGGGCACGGACCTCGACGACCCCGAGCCCCCGGCGGCGCCCGACCTCGGCGGTCCGGTGCTGTGGCTCAACCCCGACCTCGGCATGTCGGCGGGCAAGACCATGGCCCAGGCCGGGCATGGCGCCCAGCTCGCCTGGTGGGAGCTGTCCGACACCGAACGCAAGGCGTGGCGCGAGGCCGGCTTCCCGCTCGCCGTGGCCACTCCGGACGCGGCGCGCTGGCGGGAACTGACCGTGAGCGGCCTGCCGGTGGTGCGCGACGCGGGCTTCACCGAGATCGCGCCGGGGTCCTGCACGGTGGTCGCCGACCATCCCGCGCTGCGCCGCTGACTGAACATCCCTGCGCACACTTACGTACCTCCCGATACTGCCGTACCGGCATTACCGCCAAGTAGCCTGCACGGCGAATCAGTTGGCGGTTGATTCGACGCTGTCACGCATCGGCCCGGGAGACACCTTGTTGCGACGCATCAACGGAACGGCCCTCATCATCGCGGCGCTCGTCGCCACGCTCGGCGCGCTCGCCTTTCCCATGTGGTCGTACGCCGACCGCTCGGGCACCGGGGAGGCCAGGCTCAACGCGTCGAGCGTCGCCACCCAGTGGGGCCCGCTCTCCGCGACCGACCGGGACTTCCTGGTCAAGGTGCGGCTCGCCGGACTGTGGGAGCTGCCCGCCGGACAGCAGGCGATCCAGCGCGCCCCGAGCGAGGCGACGAAGGCGGCCGGGGACCACCTCGTCGTGGGGCACACCGACCTGGACCGGCGGGCCCGGGACGTGGCGGCGAAGCTCGGGATGGAGCTGCCGAACCAGCCCACCGCCCAGCAGCAGGGCTGGCTGCGGGAGCTCACGGCGGCGAGCGGCGAGGAGTACGAGCGCAAGTTCGCCAATCTGCTGCGGGCCGCGCACGGCAAGGTCTTCGCACTGGTCGCCCAGGTGCGGCACACCACCCGTAACGCCCTGATACGGCAGTTGGCGTCGGACGCCAACCAGACGGTGCTGGATCACATCACCATGCTGGAGGGCACCGGATTCGTCGACTTCGACGGCCTGGCGCGTGAGGCGGCGGGGACCTCGACGGCGAGTCCCTCGGGCCCGCCCGCCCCGTCCGGCGGAGGGGTGCCGCAGGTCCCGGTGCCGGTCACCCCCACCGGGGACCAGTCGTTCACCTCGCGTCCTGTGCCCCCGACGATGATGCCGATGCCCTGACGGACGGCGCCCGCCGGGAACCTCAAATCAAGCTCTGAACGTCCCCCTGTTCGGATTCGTCACCGCCTGCCGGGGCCATCACCCCTGCACAGCGGACCTAGGGGGACACACATGAGGCTGGGAATCGGAATCGGCTGGCGGCCGGAGATCGCGGACGCCGTGGCGACGCTGCCCGGGATCGACTGGGTGGAGGCGGTAGCGGAGAACATCTGCACCGGCCATCCCCCGGAGGCTCTGATGCGGCTCAGGGAGCGCGGCGTCACCGTCGTCCCGCACGGTGTCTCCCTCGGCCTCGGCGGGGCGGACCGCCCGGACCCCGGCCGTCTCTCGGACCTGGCGGCGCGGGCCACCCTGCTCGGTGCGCCGCTGGTGACGGAGCACATCGCGTTCGTACGCGGCGGGGGGCCGCTCACCGCGTCCCCGAGGCTCGAAGCGGGGCATCTGCTGCCGGTGCCCCGCACCTGGGACGCCCTGGACGTCCTGTGCGAGAACGTACGGATCGCGCAGGACTCGCTGCCCGTTCCGCTGGCCCTGGAGAACATCGCGGCGCTGATCTCGTGGCCGGACGAGGAGCTGACCGAGGGGCAGTTCCTCGCCGAACTCGTCGAGCGCACCGGGGTCCGGCTGCTGATCGACGTCGCCAATCTGCACACCAACCACGTCAACCGCGGCGAGGACCCGGCCACGGCGCTCGACGAGCTGCCCGTCGAGGCCATCGCCTACGTCCATGTGGCGGGCGGCGTCCAGAAGAACGGCGTCTGGCACGACACGCACGCGCATCCCGTGACCCAGCCCGTGCTCGACGTCCTGACCGAACTGCGCTCCCGGACCGACCCGCCCGGAGTGCTGCTGGAGCGCGACGACGACTTCCCGGCAGCCGCCGAGCTGGCGGGCGAACTGACCACGATCCGGGCGACCCTGGCAGCCGCCGCGGCTTCCTCCCGAGGCGGCCGGGTGCGACCGGAGGCCGTACGCCCCCAGCGGGCAGCGGCCCCGGTGAAGGGCGCCCGCGACCGCTGCGCCGTCGCACAGACCGCCCTGCTCTCGGCGCTCGTCGCCGGGACCCCCTCGCCGGAGGGCTTCGACCACCGGAGGCTCGGGGTGCAGAGCCGGGCCCTGGCCGCGAAGCGGGCCGGCGTCGTGGCGAAAGTCGCCCCTGAACTCCCGGAGATCCTCGGCGACGGCTACCGAGGCGCCTTCCTCGACTACGCGAGGACCCACCCGATGTCCGACGGGTACCGCCGCGACGCGCTGGACTTCGCCGAGCGGCTGCTGATCGACGGGCTGCCCACCGACGCGGCGGCCCGGCGACGGCTGACCCGCTGGTGGCAGGATCGCGTCGATCCGCGTCCGCCCCGCCGCTCCGTCCGACTGGTCCGCGCGGCCCGTGCCGCGCTCGTGGGGAAGTGACCCGATGAACGCTCTCGCCATCCTGCTGAACCTCGCCCTGGTCGCGACCTCGGTCCTCCTGATCACCCGCGCCGTCGCCGCTCGTGGCTCCACCACGGGAGCCGGCAGCCAGGTGCACGACCTCTACGAGGCGGCGTTCCTCAACGGCGGCCCGGCCAGGGTCGTGGACACCGCGCTGACCGCCATGCACGCGGACGGCCGGCTGGCCGTCGGCGGCCCCGGCATCGTCGTCGTCCTGCGGGGCGAAGCCCGTGATCCGGTGGAACGGGCCGTGCTCCAGGAACTCGCCGCGGCCCCGAACGGCGCCCTGCCCGCGCTGCGCGCCGCGGTGATGCGCCACCCGGCCGTCCAGGAGACCGGCGACGGGCTCGCGGCACGCGGGCTGCTCGTCGCCCCCGCCACGCACCGTCCCCTCCGCGTGTGGGCCCTGGTCCAGGGCGTGGGCTGCATGGTGGCCCTGCCGGTCTGTCTGGTGCTCACCTTCGTCCAGTACGCCGTGCACGAGGGCTACTCGGACATCCCGTTCCCCTTCATCGTCAAGGTGCTGCCCATCCTTCTGCTCGGCTCCCTGACCGGCATGCTGGTGGCCTCGTCCACCGGGCGGAGGATCACCAAGGCGGGCCGCCGGGCGGCCGACGGCTACCGGGCCGCGTATGCCTACACGATGACCCCGGCCCATCTGGTGGCCACGCTGGGGCTGCGCGCGCTGCCCGATCCCGCGCTCCAGGCCCAGTTGGCCGCCGCCGCACGGGTCCGGACCGCCGGACGGCGCGGGTCCACGGTGTACACGGACTCCTCGACGTCCTCCGCGGCTCTGCTCACGCCGGCGGTGTGGTGCGCCGGGGTGGGTCCCGGCAGCGCGAGCTGCGGGAGTTCCAGCGGAAGCGGGAGTGGTGGCGGGGGCGGCGGGGGCGGCTGCAGCTCGGGCGGCGGGTCCAGTTGCAGCTCCGGCTCCAGCTGCGGAGGGAGCAGCGGAGGCGGCGGGTCGAGCTGCGGAGGCGGCGGGTCGAGCTGCGGCGGCAGTTCCGGCGGCTCAAGTTGCGGCAGCAGCTCCTGAGGACGGACCGAATCCGGCCACGCGTACCAACCGGTGGACCACATCGCATCCATATCGTGAACAAGGCATGGCGCTTCGTGGCCCTCTCGCATAGAAATCCGGGATGCTCTGGGTTGTGTTCCTGCTGGTCGCGTGGGCCGCGGCGGCCATGTCGTGTCTCCGCCTCTGCCTCGCGACCGCCGCGGCGGCGCCCCGGGCCGCCGCGCCGGAGCCCGCGCACCACGCGCTGAATCTGTACGAGACGGCCTTCCTGGCCGGCGGCCCGCACCGGGTCGCCGATCTGGCGCTGGTCTCCATGCATCTGCGGCGACGGCTACTGCTCGCCCACACCGGCTGGGCGACGGTCGTCGACCCGGAGGGCCGCGACGAGGTCGAACGCACCGTCATACGGGCCATAGGGCCGCAGGGTCAGTCCCGGATCGCCCCCATACGGGCAGCAGCGGCGGCCGCCGACGCCGTACGCACCCTCGCGGACCGGCTCGTCGCCGCGGGCCTCGCCGTTCCGCACGGGACCCGTACGGGCGTCGCGTCCGCGGCGCGCGCGGTGCGCGCCTCGGCCGTTCTGGTCGTGGTGCTGGCCGGAGCGACGGCGCTCCTGCCGGGCCGGGACGAGGATGGATCGGGCCCGGTGGCGGCCTGGTTCGGGCTGCCGCTCGTGCTCACGCTGGGCTGCCTGGCGATCGCCCGCGTCGAGAACCATCCGTACAGCCCGTGGGCGTCCCCGTCCGGTCAGCGGTGGCTCGACTCGCTGCCGGCGCCGGTGTCGGGCGCGGACCGCGATCTGCTGGCGGCGGTGGCTGTCCAGGGTGTGCGCGCCGTGGAGGACCCGGCGCTGCGTGCGGCCCTGACGGACCGTCGCCCGGGCTGGTCGGCCTATCCGGGGCATCACATGTGACATTGCAGTGTGATGGCGGCGAAACAACTGCGTCAGCGAGCATCGGGTGGCGTGCCCGCTGACCGGAGAAACACCGGTGCGGGGGGGGGGAAGCGAGCCTACCAAGGGGAACAAACCAGAGTTTTTGGGACAAAAGGGAGGGGGAGTGGTGTTTAGTTCCATCCCCTTTCTTTTCCTTTTTTGGGTGTCT
>NZ_JBWKLF010000006.1:126787-402263 GCF_056430475.1 Streptomyces sp. NPDC045968
AACCATACCCGCACAAGGCCGTACACCCCCCCTCTAGCCGCCCCCCCTCTCCCCTCCCCCCCCCCCTCCCCCCCCCTCCCCCCCCCTCCCCCCCCCCCCCCCCCCCCCCCCCCCCCCCCCCCCCCCCCCACCGGGAGCCGAACCCGGTGTCGCTGGAACGACGGGCGGGGCGAGTGATGCCGGTGCCCGCCGTCTGATCTTCCGGGTTGGGGTGGTCGGGAATCGCTGGCTATGCGAGCCCGGCCACCAGGTCTGCGACCGACTTGCGACGGCCTGTGTAGAACGGGACCTCTTCGCGGACGTGCATCCGCGCCTCGGAGGCGCGCAGGTGACGCATGAGGTCGACGATGCGGTACAGCTCGTCGGCCTCGAACGCGAGAAGCCACTCGTAGTCGCCGAGGGAGAAGGAGGCGACGGTGTTGGCGCGGACGTCCGGGTAGCCGCGGGCCATCTTGCCGTGGTCCGCGAGCATGCGACGACGGTCCTCGTCCGGCAGCAGGTACCAGTCGTAGGAGCGCACGAAGGGGTAGACGCTGATGTAGTTGCGCGGCGTCTCGTCGGCCAGGAAGGCCGGGATGTGCGACTTGTTGAACTCGGCGGGGCGGTGCAGCGCCATGTTCGACCAGACCGGTTCCAGAGCGCGGCCCAGCTTGGTGCGCCGGAAGAGGTTGTACGCCTCCTGGAGCTCGTCGGCGGTCTCGGCGTGCCACCAGATCATGAGGTCGGCGTCGGCGCGCAGCCCGGACACGTCGTACGTGCCGCGCACGGTGATGTCCTTCGCGGCGAGCTGGTCGAACAGCTCCTGGACCTCGTCGGCGTACCCGGCGCGGTCCAGCGGCAGCACGTCGCGCAGCTTGAAGACCGACCACAGGGTGTAGCGGATGACCTCGTTGAGGTCCTTGGCCTTCTTGCCGGCGTTCGGGGCCTTGCTTGATGTCGCAGTCTCAGCAGCACTCATACGGCTATTGTCCCGCCTCGCTCCGCGTGCCCTGAACCAGGGGTGGGGTGTCGATGATCTCTCCCGTGATGTCGCGGGCGATCTCGTCAGCCGCACGGTGCGCGCTCGCGATGCAGGCGGGGATGCCGACACCGTCGTACACCGCTCCGCAGACCCGGAGACCCGGCAGCTTGGCGACCTCCTCGCGGATGCGGGCGACGCGGGAGAGGTGGCCGACGGGGTACTGCGGGAGGCCGCCGATCCACCGGGTCACCTCGGTGTCGACGGGCGTCGCCGCGAGTCCGGTCGCGTCGGCGAGATCGCGCAGGGACACGTCGACGAGCTCGGTGTCCTCGCGGTGGAGATGGTCCTCCTCGCCGTACCGGCCGACGGACGTGCGCAGGACGAAGAGGTCGGGGGCGGAGTCCGCCACCCACTGCCACTTGTGGCTGGAGAAGGTGGACGCCTTGATCGTACGGCCGTCGACCGGCGGTACGAGGAAGCCGGAGCGCCCCTGGAGCGCCTCGGTCGCCGCGATGTCGGAGCGCCGGAACGCCATGGTGACCAG
This sequence comes from Streptomyces sp. NPDC045968, assembly GCF_056430475.1. Taxonomy (NCBI): domain Bacteria; kingdom Bacillati; phylum Actinomycetota; class Actinomycetes; order Kitasatosporales; family Streptomycetaceae; genus Streptomyces; species Streptomyces sp. NPDC045968. Next base: position 128,293 of record NZ_JBWKLF010000006.1, read on the forward strand.
GGCCATCGAGGCGTACTCGACCCCGGCCAGTTCGGCGGAGGCGGCCGGGGACTCGGCGGCCAGGAGCGTGGAGGCGGACCAGGCGGGGGTGGCCAGGACGATCCCGTCGGCGGTGATCACCCGGGTGCCGGTACGGACCTCCCAGCCCGCGGCGGTCCGGGTCAGGCCGAGCACGGGCGTACGGGTGAGGATCTCGGCCCCGCCGGCGCGTACCGCGGCGGCGACGGCGTCGGGCAGGGTGCCGATGCCGCCGTCGATGCCCTGGAAGACCGGTCCCGACCGCTGCCGGGCGGCGGCCCTCTCCTGGGCGCGCCGTACGCCGTCGAGCAGCGAGCCGCCCTCCTTCACCACCTCGAAGAGCTGGGGTACGGCGGCCCGCATCGAGATCCGGTAGGCGTCGCCCGCGTACACCCCGCCGAGCAGCGGCTCCACGAGCCTGTCGACGACCTCACGGCCGAGCCGGTCGGCCACGTACGCACCCACCGCGACGTCGTCGCCGACGGCGGTGGGGGTCAGGTCGCGTTCCTCGGCGATCCGGGCGAGGCCCGCCGGGGAGAGCACTCCGCTGAGCGCCGCCGGGTCGCCCGGGACGCCCATGAGGTGGCCCTTGGGCATGGGTCGCAGTGCGTTCCGGGTCCACACCGATGCGGTGGCGGTGGCGGGCGGCTGGAGACGGTCGCCGAGCCCGACGGCCCGGGCCAGCTCGACCGCTTCGGGGCGGCGCGCGAGCATCGACTCCGCGCCGAGATCGACCCGCGTCCCCGCGATCTCGCCCGTCATGAGCTTGCCGCCGACGTGGTCCGTCGCCTCCAGGAGCGTGACCCGCAGCCCGGTGGCGAGCAGCCGGTGCGCGGCGGCCAGACCGGCGATGCCACCGCCGATGACGACGACATGACCCGTGCGCGTGTTCACGCGCTCATGAGAACCCTGCATGGGTCCACTCTCTCAAACCCGTACCGAGTCCCGACCGTGACCGCATCGAAACCGCTGACGGCAACCCCCACCGGGGTCCTCACGTCGAACCGGCAACGTCGACCACCACCCTGGGGGGACCGGTTATGGACACCACCGAACGGCACACGGACCGACCACACGCACTGCCACCGCACGGGCCAAGGACCCGTCGCACGACCGCGGCCCTGGCCGCCGGCCTGCTCGCCGCCCTGCTGGCCGTCGGCGGGTGCGGCGCCGGCTCCGACGAGGGAGTGTCCGAGAAGAGCCTGGCGCAGGCGGATGCGAAGGGGGAGGGTGCCGGTTCGGCGGCGTACAAGGCCGACGGCTCCAAGAGTGGGGCGGAGCCCGACAGGCCGAAGGGGGCCGTCACCCATGTCATCCGCACGGCCACGCTGTTCGTCGAGGTGAAGGACGTGCCGAAGGCGGTCGTCGCGGCCCGGGCGGCGACGGAGGGTGCCGGAGGTCTCGTGTCGAACGAGACGACGGAGCGGGTCGACGACGAGCACGAGAGCTCGCACCTCGTGCTGCGTGTGCCCGAGGACCGGTACCGGGATGTCCTGCGGAGCCTCGCGGGGTCCGGGAAGCTGCTGTCGCGTACGTCGAACGCGAAGGACGTCACCGAGCAGGTCGTCGACGTCGACAGCCGGATCGCCACGCAGCGGGCGAGCGTCACCCGGGTCCGCAAGCTGATGGACCAGGCCGAGAAGCTCTCCGACGTGGTCACGCTGGAAGGTGAACTGAGCACCCGTCAGGCGACTTTGGAGTCGCTCCTCGCGCAGCAGGCCAGTCTGAAGGACCGCACCTCCCTGGCGACGATCACGCTCGACCTCGTCGAGCCCGATTCCCCGGCGGCCGGGGCGGGCGACGACGAGCCGGGCTTCCTGGACGCGCTGGGCGGCGGCTGGGACGCGTTCGTGACGATGCTGCGCTGGATCGCCATGGCGATCGGAGCGTCGGCCCCGTTCCTGGCGGTGGCGGTGATCGCCCTGCTGGTCTGGCGCCGCCTGCGTCGCCGCACCCCGCAGGCCCCGGCGGCACCGGATTCGGGCCCGTCCGGAGACTGAGGCACAGCGGGGCCGCAGGCCCGGCAGTCCGCACGACGCCGTAGCGTGGGCCCAGGACATCGCGGCGAAGGGACCCGGCATGGCAGCGGAGCGACTGGTCGTCATCGGGGGCGACGCGGCGGGCATGTCCGCCGCGTCGCAGGCCCGCAGGTTCAAGGGGCCGGACGAACTGAGCATCGTCGCCTTCGAACGGAGCCATTTCACCTCGTACTCCGCCTGCGGCATCCCGTACTGGGTGGGCGGCGACGTCGAGCAGCGGGACGACCTCGTCGCCCGTACGCCCGAGGAGCACCGGGCCCGCGCCATCGATCTGCGGATGCGCACCGAGGTGACGGAGATCGACGTTGCCGGACAGCGGGTGCGCAGCGTGGACCGGGACAGCGGCGAGACGTCCTGGACGGGCTTCGACAAGCTGGTGATCGCGACGGGCGCCCGCCCGGTGCGCCCTGAGCTGCCGGGGATGGACGCCGCCGGGGTGCACGGGGTGCAGACCCTGGACGACGGGCAGGCGCTGCTGGACTCCCTGGACCGGGCGCCGGGGCGGCGTGCGGTCGTCGTCGGCGCGGGCTACATCGGCGTCGAGATGGCGGAGGCGATGCTGAAGCGCGGCTTCGAGGTCACCGTGCTCAACCGCGGGGCGCAGCCGATGGCGACGCTCGACCCCGACATGGGCCGCCTCGTGCACGAGGCGATGGACGGCCTGGGCATCACGACGGTGGGCGGTGCGGCGGTCACCGAGATCCTCACCGGCCCCGACGGCCGGGTCACGGGCGTCGCCACGGACGCGGAGACCTATCCGGCCGATGTGGTGGTCCTCGGCATCGGCGTCACGCCGGAGACGACGCTGGCCCGCGCTGCGGGGCTTCCGCTCGGGGCGCACGGCGGCCTGCTGACGGACCCGTCGATGCGCGTCACGGGTCACGAGAACATCTGGGCGGGCGGCGACTGCGTCGAGGTCCTTGACCTGGTCTCGGGCCGGCTCCGGCACGTCGCGCTCGGCACCCACGCCAACAAGCACGGCCAGGTCATCGGGGCGAACGTGGGCGGCGGCTACGGGACGTTCCCCGGAGTCGTCGGTACGGCGGTGAGCAAGGTCTGCGACCTGGAGATCGCCAGGACCGGGCTGCGCGAGAAGGACGCGAAGGCGGTCGGGCTGCGGTTCGTCACGGCGACGATCGAGTCGACCGGCCGGGCCGGTTACTACCCGGGGGCGCGGCCGATGACGGTGAAGATGCTCGCGGAGTACCGCACGGGCCGGCTGCTCGGCGTGCAAATCGTGGGCCGTGAGGGGGCGGCGAAGCGCGTGGACATCGCGGCGGTGGCGCTCACCGCGCGGATGAGCGTGGACCAGATGACGGCGCTCGACCTCGGCTACGCCCCGCCGTTCTCACCGGTCTGGGACCCGGTCCTGGTGGCGGCCCGCAAGGCGAACGCGGCGGTACGTCAGGCGGGCACCGCCTGACGTACCGGACACGGTCTAGCGCGCCGTCTGCGTGTGCACGTACTCCACGAGCCGGGTCAGCGCGTCCGGGTCCATCGTCGGCATCACGCCGTGGCCCAGGTTGAAGATGTGGCCCTCCAGGCCGGCGGCGGCGTCCAGCACCTCGCGGGTCTTCTGCTCCACCGCCGCGGTCGGGGCGAACAGGACCGCGGGGTCGAGGTTGCCCTGAAGCGCCTTGCCCGGGCCGACGCGGCGCGCGGCCTCGTCCATCGGGACCCGCCAGTCGACACCGACGACATCCGCGCCGGCCTCGCCCATCAGCCCGAGGAGCTCACCGGTGCCGACACCGAAGTGGATGCGCGGGACGCCGTACGGGGCGACGGCGTCGAAGACCTTCGCGGAGGCCGGCAGCACCGAGCGCCGGTAGTCGGCCGGGGCGAGGGCGCCCACCCAGGAGTCGAAGAGCTGGACCGCCGAGGCGCCCGCCTCGATCTGGACCTTCAGGAAGGCGCCGGTGATCTCCGCGAGGCGGTCGAGCAGGTCGGCCCAGAGTTCCGGGTCGCCGTACATCATCGCCTTGGTGCGCTCGTGGCTGCGGGACGGGCCGCCCTCGACGAGGTAGCTCGCGAGAGTGAACGGCGCTCCGGCGAAACCGATGAGCGGAGTTGACCCGAGTTCAGCGGTGAGCATGCCGATGGCCTCGGTGACGTACGGGACGTCCTCGGGCGCGAGGTCGCGCAGCCGGGCCAGGTCGGCACGCGTACGGATGGGCTCGGCGATCACCGGGCCGACGCCGGGCTTGATGTCGAGGTCGATGCCGATGGCCTTGAGGGGGACGACGATGTCGCTGAAGTAGATCGCGGCGTCGACCTTGTGGCGGCGCACGGGCTGGAGCGTGATCTCGGTGACGAGCTCCGGCATCATGCAGGAGTCGAGCATCGCGATGCCCTCGCGGACCTTCAGGTACTCGGGAAGTGAGCGCCCCGCCTGCCGCATGAACCAGACCGGGGTGTGCGGCACCGGTTCGCGCCGGCACGCCTTGAGGAACGCCGACTCATGGGTGGCGGATGACTTCGTCTGCTGGCCCAGGGGGCGTTCGTTGGCACTCACGCCAAGAATCTTCGCACGAAGCCGTAAGGAGCTTGTGCCGCCCGGGTGTCCCTCCCTGCGCGAGGCTCCGGTTCCGCCTACTCTTCCCCGCATGGCTCCGGCTCAGGGACAATATTCCGATCATTCCGATGGCGCTGACAGCAAGGAGAGTACGGAGGAGGCATCCGTCCCGCCCGCGTTCCGGTCGGCGGTCGACGCGTTGCGCTCCGCGCGGCTCCGCCCCGAACTCGAGGTCGAGCCGACGAGGCCGCCTCAGCGCCTCGCTCCGCACGCGTACGCCCTGGAGGCGGCGGTCGTCGACGGCGAGGACGATCTCGCCGACGGCCGTCTCGTACTCCTTCACGATCCGTCCGGGCACGACGCGTGGCAGGGCACCTTCCGCCTGGTGACGCTCGTACGGGCGGAGCTGGAGCCGGAGATGGCGGCCGATCCGCTGCTGCCCGAGGTGTGCTGGTCCTGGCTGACCGGTGCGCTGGACGCGCGCGGTCTGTCGTACGGGGAGGCGGGCGGCACCGTGACGCGCGCCGGATCGCACTACTTCGGTGCGCTCTCCTCGCGCCGGCCCGCGACCCAGATCGAGATCAGGGCCTCCTGGACGCCGCGCGAGGGGCGCGGCGGGGTTCCGGACGCGGCGGCGCATCTGGTGGCGTGGGGCGATCTGCTCTGCCAGATCGCGGGGCTGCCGCCGTCGGACGTCTCCGACGCGACGGTGGTGACGCTGCCCCAGCGGCGGGGGCCCCAGGTTTCGTAACACTGCGTCACATTGATCGCACAATCACCGGCTCTCTTTTCGTACAATCGATCGCGCGTCCTATTTGCCCGAATTGTTACTCACCAAATCGTGATCTTCCTCTAAAGGAGGACGGGTCTGCTGCCGAAGAGGTCAATGACCCTTCAAGCACGGTTCGCCCCGGCTTCATCCCTGAGCCGGCCCGTCCCGCCACTCCCCAGGAGGCCTGGTGTCCGTTCTCCTCGAGCAGCCCGCAAGCCTGGTCGCCTACCGCCCGAACAAGCCGACGGCCATGGTCGTCGTCGCCGACCCCCGTGTCCGTTCCACCGTCACCCGGCACCTGTGGGCACTCGGAGTTCGTGACGTCATCGAGGCGTCGTCCATCGCGGAGGCCCGTCCCCGAATCGGCAACCCGCGCGACATCTGCGTTGCCGACGTCCACCTGCCCGATGGTTCCGGGCTGACCCTGCTGTCCGAGACCCGAGCCGCGGGCTGGCCCAACGGCCTCGCCCTCTCCGCCGCCGACGACATCGGTGCCGTACGCAACGCCCTCGCGGGCGGCGTGAAGGGCTATGTCGTCACCGGCACCCGCACGAACATCGGCCATCCCACCCGCCCCGGCGTCGCACCGATCGGCGCCAATGCCGCCCGTATGCACCGTCGGCCTCCCGGTTCCCCGAGCCACCCGGGCGGCTACCGCGAACTGTCAGGCCGCGAGGTGGAGGTGCTCCGCCTGGTCGCCGAAGGCCAGTCCAACAAGGCCATCGGCGTCTCGATGGGCCTCTCCGCCCTGACCGTCAAGTCCCATCTCGCCCGCATCGCCCGCAAGCTCGGCACCGGAGACCGCGCAGGAATGGTCGCCGTGGCCCTGCGGACGGGCATCATCCACTGACCGCCACTCCCCCGGCCGCCACGTGCACGGATGCGGCCCCGGCTGGAATACGTGCATCAGCGCCCGTCGACGGATCATTCCGTCGACGGGCGCTGTACATACACAGATACCCTTGACATGTGACCGACGCCCAAGAGACCGCAGAAGACACTTCACTGCGAACCACCGGGGGCGCTCCCCCGGACGACGTCGCCCCGGCGCCGATCCCCTTGCTCGAACCGCGCGAGGGCATTCCCCCGGTGGTGGCGTCCGACGACGCCCTGGCCCAGGTGATCTCCGCCTTCGCCGCGGGCACCGGCCCCGTGGCCGTCGACGCCGAGCGTGCCTCCGGGTACCGCTACGGCCAGCGCGCATACCTCGTCCAGCTGCGCCGCGAGGGCGCGGGCAGTGCGCTCATCGACCCGGTCGGCTGTCCCGACCTGTCGGAGCTCGGCACGGTGCTGTCCGACAGCGAGTGGATTCTGCACGCCGCGACCCAGGACCTTCCCTGTCTGCGCGAAATAGGCATGATCCCCACCGGTCTCTTCGACACCGAGCTCGCCGGACGGCTGGCGGGCTTCCCGCGCGTCGGCCTCGGCGCGATGGTGGAGAGTGTGCTGGGTTACGCGCTGGAGAAGGGGCACTCCGCCGTCGACTGGTCCACCCGCCCCCTTCCCGACCCCTGGCTGCGCTACGCCGCTCTCGACGTCGAGCTGCTGATCGATCTGCGCGACGCCCTGGAGGAGGAGCTGGACCGGCAGGGCAAGCTGGAGTGGGCGCAGGAGGAGTTCGAGGCGATCGCCTCGGCGCCGCCCGCGCCCCCGCGCAAGGACCCGTGGCGCCGCACGTCCGGTATGCACAAGGTGCGCCGCCGCCGTCAGATGGCGGTCGTACGGGAGCTGTGGAACAGCCGCGACCAGGTCGCGCAGCGCCGTGACATCTCGCCCGGCAAGGTCCTCGGTGACGGCGCGATCGTGGAAGCCGCGCTGGCGCTCCCGCTCAACGTCCAGGCCCTGACGGCGCTGCCCGGCTTCGGCCACCGCATGGGCCGCCGTCAGCTGGAGCAGTGGCAGGCGGCCATCGACCGGGCCAGGGCGCTGCCGGAGTCCGAGCTCCCGCAGCCGGGCCAGCAGCTCGCGGGTCCGCCTCCGCCCCGCTCCTGGGCGGACAAGGACCCGGCGGCCGCGGCCCGTCTGTCGGCGGCCCGCGCCGCGGTGTCGGAGCTCGCCGAGCGGCTGAACATGCCCCAGGAGAACCTGATCACGCCGGACACCGTGCGCCGGGTCTGCTGGGAGCCTCCGCAGAGCATGACGCCGTCCTCGCTGGAGGACACGCTCGCCGGTTACGGGGCGCGACGCTGGCAGATCGAACAGGTCGCCCCGCTCCTGTTCCGGGCCCTGAGCACCGACGCCTGATCCCGCCCCACCCAGGACACCGACACCCCCGGCCGGCCGGCCGGGGGTGTTCTGCTGGTGCGGCGGACACGGGAGCGGTCCGGCGGCCGTGGCGGAGGATCGAATTCGCGCCAGGTTGACGGAGCCGGGCGGTTCGGGTGTCATCCGGTGCCGTCGAGCCCGAGTGATCACTGCGCGTTACTGTCGGCAGGTCTGCCCGTGTGACGTTCACCGCTCCGGTCGTGGGGGGTGGGCAGTCTGGTTACCCGCAAGTAGCATGAGGGTGGCGGCGCGCTTTTCCGAGCGCGCCCCGCAGCAGTGCCATCCCGCACCCTGGAGGAGAGCCACCGTGCCTCGTACCATCCGGGACGTCGTCTTCGTCGACGGCGTCCGCACCCCGTTCGGCAAAGCGGGCCCGAAGGGCATCTACCACGAGACCCGCGCCGACGATCTCGTCGTGAAGGCCATCCGGGAGCTGCTGCGCCGCAACCCGGATCTGGACCCCGCGAAGATCGACGAGGTCGCCATCGCCGCGACCACGCAGATCGGCGACCAGGGCCTGACGCTGGGCCGCACCGCCGGAATCCTGGCCGGTCTGCCGCAGTCCGTCCCCGGTTACTCGATCGACCGCATGTGCGCGGGCGCGCTGACCGCCGTCACCGCGACGGCCGGTTCCATCGCCTTCGGCGCGTACGACGTCGTCGTCGCCGGTGGTGTCGAGCACATGGGCCGCCACCCGATGGGTGAGGGCGTGGACCCGAACCCGCGCTTCGTATCGGAGAAGCTGGTCGACGAGTCCGCCCTGTTCATGGGCATGACCGCGGAGAACCTGCACGACCGGTACCCCACGATCACCAAGCAGCGCGCCGACGAGTACGCGGTCCGCTCGCAGGAGAAGGCCGCCAAGGCGTACGCCAACGGCAAGATCCAGCAGGACCTGGTGCCGGTCTCCGTGCGCCGCACCAACGCCGAGGCCGGTGAGACGGGCTGGGGCCTGGTCACCGCCGACGAGCCGATGCGTCCGGGCACCACGATGGAGTCCCTGGCCGGTCTGAAGACCCCGTTCCGCGCCCACGGCCGTGTGACGGCCGGTAACGCCGCGGGTCTCAACGACGGCGCCACCGCCTCGCTGCTCGCCGCCGAGGACGTCGCCCGCGAGCTGGGCCTCCCCGTCAAGATGCGCCTGGTCTCGTACGCCTTCGCCGGCGTCGAGCCCGAGGTCATGGGCTACGGCCCGATCCCGGCGACCGAGAAGGCCCTGTCCAAGGCGGGCCTCTCCATCTCCGACATCGGTCTCTTCGAGATCAACGAGGCGTTCGCCGTGCAGGTGCTCGCCTTCCTGGAGCACTACGGCATCGCCGACGACGACGCCCGCGTGAACCAGTACGGCGGCGCGATCGCCTACGGTCACCCGCTGGCCTCCTCCGGCGTCCGTCTGATGACGCAGCTGGCCCGCCAGTTCGAGGAGCAGCCCGAGGTCCGCTACGGCCTGACGACGATGTGCGTCGGCTTCGGCATGGGCGCGACGGTCGTCTGGGAGAACCCGAACTTCAACGGAGGCAACAAGTGAGCTCCACCACTGAGCTTCTGAAGGGTGCGGCCGAGCTGTTCCCCGGCGAGGTCGTCACCCAGGCCCACGTGCGCCACCTCGACCTCCCGGCGGGCGCCGGCAGGTTCGCGCTGATCACGCTGGACAACGGCCTGGACCACACCAAGCCGACCACCTTCGGACCGCAGTCGCTGGCGAACCTGAACGCCGCCATCGACCAGGTCGAGAAGGAGGCCGCCGACGGCGCGATCACCGGTATCGGCATCACCGGCAAGCCGTTCATCTTCGCGGTCGGCGCCGACCTCAAGGGTGTCGAGCTCCTGAAGGAGCACAAGGACGCGCTGGCCATCGGCAAGGGCGGCCACGACGTCTTCCGCCGGCTCTCCGGTCTCGCGGTCCCGACGTTCGCGTACTACAACGGCGCTGCCATGGGCGGCGGTGTCGAGGTCGGTCTGCACTGCTCGTACCGCACCGTCTCCAAGGCGCTCCCCGCCTTCTCGCTGCCCGAGGTCTTCCTCGGTCTGGTTCCCGGCTGGGGCGGCTGCGCGCTGCTTCCCAACCTGATCGGCGCCGACCGCGCGGTCTCGGTGATCATCGAGAACTCGCTGAACCAGAACCGTCAGCTCAAGGGCAAGCAGGTCTTCGAGCTCGGGATCGCCGACGCGCTCTTCGACGGCGCCGACTTCCTGGAGCAGTCGCTGATCTGGACCGCGTCCGTGCTCAACGGCACGGTCACGGTGGAGCGCCCCGACGTCGACCGCGGTGACGCCTGGGACCAGGCCGTCGCCCGCGGCCGGGCCATCGCCGACTCCAAGGTGCACGGGGCGGCCCCGGCCGCGTACCGCGCGCTGGACATCATCGCCGCGGCCAAGGACGGCGACCTGAGTGCCGGCTTCGACGCCGAGGACCAGGCCCTCGCGGACCTGATCATGGGCGGCGAGCTGCGCTCCGGCATCTACGCCTTCAACCTGGTCCAGAAGCGCGCCAAGCGCCCGGCCGGTGCCCCGGACAAGTCGCTGGCCCGTCCGGTCACCAAGGTCGGCGTCGTCGGCGCGGGCCTGATGGCCTCGCAGCTGGCGCTGCTCTTCCTGCGCCGCCTGGAGGTCCCGGTCGTCCTCACGGACATCGACCAGGCGCGGGTCGACAAGGGTGTGGGCTATGTCCACGCCGAGATCGAGAAGCTGCTCGGCAAGGGCCGCATCAACCAGGACAAGGCCAACCGTCTCAAGGGCCTGGTCTCCGGTGTGCTGGACAAGGCGGAGGGTTTCTCCGACGCCGACTTCATCATCGAGGCCGTCTTCGAGGAGATCGGCGTCAAGCAGCAGGTGTTCGCGGAGGTCGAGGCGGTCGCCCCGGCGCACGCGATCCTCGCCACCAACACCTCGTCCCTCTCGGTCACCGAGATGGCGTCGAAGCTGAAGAACCCCGAGAGGGTCGTCGGCTTCCACTTCTTCAACCCGGTCGCGATCCTGCCGCTGCTGGAGATCGTCCGTGGCGAGCAGACCGACGACGCCTCGCTGGCCACGGCCTTCGGTGTCGCGCGGAAGCTGAAGAAGACCGCGGTGCTGGTGAAGGACGCCCCGGCGTTCGTCGTCAACCGCATCCTGACCCGCTTCATGGGCGAGATCCAGAACGTCATCGACGAGGGCACCCCGGTCGCCGTCGCCGAGAAGGCCGTCGAGCCCCTCGGCCTGCCGATGTCCCCGCTGGTCCTCCTGGAGCTGGTCGGACCGGCCATCGGCCTCCACGTCTCCGAGACCCTGAACGGCGCCTTCCCGGAGCGCTTCACCGTCTCCGAGAACCTGGCCGCGGTCGTCAAGGCCGGCAAGCGCGGCTTCTACGTCTACGAATCCGGCAAGCCGGAGCTGGACCCGGAGGTCGCCGCACTCCTGAAGCAGGGCGATGTCGTCCTGACCGAGGAGCAGGCCCGTGACCGCGTCCTGGACGCGGTGGCGCAGGAGATCGGCCTGATGCTGGACGAGGGTGTCGTCGCCGAGGCGCAGGACATCGACCTCTGCCTGATCACCGGCGCGGGCTGGCCCTTCCACCTGGGCGGCATCACGCCGTACCTGGACCGGGCGGGCATCTCCGAGCGCGTCAACGGCAAGAAGTTCCTGGCACCGGGCGTGGCGAGCGTTCCCGCGTAACACCCGGCCCCGTTCGAGCTGTTTCCCGGCACGGGAGTGCCGGGAAACAGCTCAACCGCCGATCACGGCCAGGGCGGTGGCCACCGCACGTTCGGTCCGCTCGCCCCGCACGGTCTCCGTCGGGCTGTTCCATACGCTGCCTTCGACCACCATGGTCGTCGACCCTCCGCCGTCCAGATTGACGGCGTCGACCGCACCCATCGCTCTCATGATGTCCGCCGCCTCCTGAAGCGACGCGCCGACGCTGGTGCCGGGCCTGCGGCCGTCGAGTGTCACCAGGAGAAGCGTCCCGTCAGCGGTGACGCCTGCCGCGGTCCGGGGTTCCCGCCCGGTCATCGCCGTACGGGAGAATCCGTTGGCCTCGACGTTGATCCAGGTCCGCCCGTTCCGGACCAGCGCGGGCCCCGCGCCGATGACCGAGGTCTCGGGACCGGCCACCCGCGCCCCCGTGCTGTCGTACGTGGCGGACGCCACCTGGACGGACTCACCTGTGCGGGCATGGGACGTGAGCCACGCCGCGCCTTCGCCGATCCCGGACAAGGTCCGGCCTCCCGGCGGTATCCGGCCCCCTGCCGGAACCCGTAGTTCCGTCACCCTTCCGGTGCTGTCGAGCACGGCCTCCGCGCTGCCCTCACCGCCCTCCGGTGAGACATCGCCCCAGACGGCTCTCATATCCACGATCTCGTCCGGATCCACGCACAGCTGGTTGTGAACGGGCCCGGAGACCGGTTCCCCGGTGCGGACGAGCACGTCGCCGCCGGTGCCCCCGCAGCCCACGATCCGCCCCGGTGCCCGGTTGATCCCGTCCAGCACGCGGTGCGCGCCGTCGGACGCCACCAGGGACGAAGACGTCGTGAGTTCATCGATACGCGGCCGCACTGCGGGACCGCCGAGGATGAGGGCGGTTCCTCCCCGGGCCGCCTCGCTCAACAGGCTGCCTCCGGTCGCGTACGCACCGAGCGGGTCCCCTTCGAATCCGCTGAAGGACGGCCCGCTGCGGATGTCGAAGAAGGAACCGTTCACCGCGGCCCACGCACCGGCCCGGTCCGCCATCTCCCGGACCGTCTCGGGCACGGCCAGGCTCGCACCGTGCACGCCCTTCACCGTGACCGGTGCACCCGGCGACACGGCGATCGTGCTGACCCGGACCGGGTTTCCATCGGTCAACCGGTAGGTGGACTGCTTGAGTTCCACTCCGGGCGGCGGGGACGGTGGGGGTGTGTCCGTCCGTGGCCCGGCCGACCGGTCGGCGGGGGCCGGGCCGTGGGCCCCGCCCGGCCCGTGACCCGGGCCGCACGCCACGACCGAGATCCCGACGGTCAGGGCACACACCCAGTGACGTGCCCGCCCCATACCGCCCTCTCCGATCACACTGAACGACTCGGCCCGTGAACGGGCGCGCGACCACCTGCGGCGTCAGCCCGCGATGACGCCGGGGGTCGCGCCCAGGTCCCCGACGAACACGGTGACCTGGGTACGCATGAGCCGGCCCGCCGCGTCGGCCAGCACATAGTCGAACGCGTCGTAGCCCGTGAATCCGGCGAACGGGCTGTACGTCACCAGGCCGTCCGGGGCGACGCCGGTCTCACCGCAGCGGGCCGGACCGACGCCGACGAGCTCGGCTCCCTCGCCCAGACCATCGGTGAGCCCGTTGAGCGCGCCCCGGTACCCCGGTGGCACCACGAGCTTTCTGCCCTGGGGAGGGAAGGGAGCGATGCGATAGCCGAGTTGCTTGATCGAGCGGGTGCTCGAGGTGAGGCTGCTGCCGCCGTCGGAGATGATTCCCGCTCGCAGCCTGGGGACGAGAAAGGCGTCCGGGGCCACGTGCTCATGGACGGTCAGCGCGATCCTGGCGGTTCTTTCCTCTCCCGTGACGGTGGAGGTCGCATAGCGGTCGCCCACGGCGAGGAGGCTCATACCGGCCGCCCGTTCCACAACCGCGGCTCCGTCGAACGAATCGACCATCAGATAGCCGTAGTAGCGGAACCCAGGCCCCTCGGGAATGACCTTCAACTCGAATTCGACCGTGTCGCCCGGCCGCAGCGGCAGGGCCGGGTCCTTGTCCGCGTAGAGCTCGACCGTGCAGACGATCGCCGGATTGTCCTGCTGGATACTTCTCAGGCGGGCGATCGGGTAGGTGCACGGGGCGTCGCTCACAGCTCCGTCCCCGCACCGGACGTACGTGCCCGGGTGATGGCGGCGTGTGTCTCGTCGTCGGGCCACGTCACCGCGTCCGGCGGGAAGTCCTGCCGGTCGAGGTTCACGGCCCAGTGCTGCGGAACGATCTGCTGCGCCACGAGGGAGTAGGCGACGAAACGTGCGCAGGCGATGGCCCCGGCCGGAACCAGGTGCCCCGGGTCGTCGAAGCCCTCGGGATAGTTCGGGTGCTCACCCGGCTGAAGGTGGACGAAGAAGGAGCGCGTGTTCTGCTCGCCCAGATCGGTCCACCACGACAGGCTCTGGCCGTACAGATCGATATAGGGCGTACTGGTCTCCACCGCAACATCGCTCATTGCCATGGCGTATTCCACGTGCTCGCGTGAGAGATTGCCGTGTGCGTCATGCGTGTCGCGTTCGTGCGTGCTCACCAGAACGGGATGCGCGTTGCGCGACCGAGCAGCCTCCACGAAGCCGCGCAGGTCGGCCCGGAAGTCGCCGAACGCCTCTGTTCTCAGCCATTTTTCGGGCTTGGCGTCGTTGATTCCGAACGAGATGAGCAGGTAGTCGCCCGGCCTGATGTTCTCCACGATCCAGGCGAGCCGGCCACGTTCGATGAACGTACGGGAACTGGCACCCGCGCGGGCACAGTTCACGATTTCCGCCTCACGGGTGAAGAAGAGCGGAAGAACCTGCCCCCAGCCCGTCATCGGCGCTCGGCTCTTTTCTCGCGCGACCGCGGTCGAATCGCCGGCGATGAAGATCCGGCACGTGGGAGCGCTGTTCGGCCGGTGCTCAGGCAGCACTTTCCCACACCCCCTCCGTCTGCCTCACATGTTCCGGAACCACAGGACCTTCAGGCCCGAGCGAACTCGCTCCGCCGGCACCCAGCCCGTCGATCGCCTCGTAGACCCGCTCGCAGTTCCGGTCATCGCGGTGGGCGAAGAAGTTCTCGGCCCGCTCACGGTAGGGCGACTGAACGACGAAACGGTCCATGATCGAGGTGATGATCTCGGTCACGGCCTCGTCCACCGTGCGGCAGACCGGACCGAACCCGTCCGTCGAAAGGTTGAAATAGCCCCGCTTGTAGTGACGACCGTAGAAGTCCTCCTCGTCAAAGGGGACGTACACGATCGGGGTGTCCATGTACGCGACGTCGAAGAAGACCGATGAATAGTCGGTCACCATCAACGCGCATTCCTTCATGGCCTGCTGAACATTCCGCGACTTCGGGTCGGCGACGATGATGGACGGCGAGTCGAGCTGGAAGTGGTGCAGGTACGGACGGATCTCGTAGTGCGGGAAGAACTCGAGGTCCACACCGAAGTGTTCCAACGCCTGAGTCAACCGGGGGTCCGACAGCAGCGCACGGTAGAAGCGGAAGTACTCGGACTGCGTGAAGGAGGTCTTCGCCGGTCCTGCCGACTTCTTGTAGGAGGCCGTGACGATCCACTGGCGCCAGGTGGGCATGAGAAGGATGCGAGGGCGTTCCCTCTGTTCCTTGCGCAGGGCGTCGAACCGGGTGAAACCGGCCAGCACCGCGCGCGGACCGTATCCCGCCTCCTCCGCGAAGAAGTCACGCTCCTGCCGTCCACCAGTGATGATCATGTCGTAACTGGTGACCCACTGCGACGCACCACTGGTCACGTCGTTGTACGTGATCCCGTGCTGCAGGAAGATCCGCTGATACCGGATCAGCTCGCCGAACCGGTGCAGATAGAGCGCCTTCCGGTACCCCTGCGGAACCAGGTAGGACTCGGAGTCGTACGCCCCGATCAGCTTGGTCGCATGGAGCAGGTACATGCGGTGCTTCCATGAGCCCAGCTTCAGGATGTTCCCGTAGGGGCTCACCTTCGCGTAGTCGGCGGAGTCACCGTCGATGACGTAATAGGCCTTACGTCGCTTCCGGTTCTGCCTGACCCACTTGAAGAAGTGGTACGAGTTGTCCTGGGCAGTGTCGGAGCGCTCCCCGATGAGCCATATCTCGCGAGAATGCAACAGGGGGTACGTGAGCCAGTAGGCCAGCCTCATGCGCCAGCCGGGGTTACGCCTCTTCATGATGCGGAGTTCGCGTGCGGTCCGCCAGAAAGTCTGCTTCAGCCGCGCCCCGACAGTACGGTTGATCAATCTGAAGTGCAGAGAGTCGCCGTCACCGATTGTCATCATGTACTGGTATCGGCCGACTTCGCCCATACCCTTGAGCCGGTGCAGCGGAAGGCGCGCCTTCATGACCACGTTACGGTGGCGCGCACCATCAGGAGAATGCACACGCAGCCGGAAGTCACCGGCCTTGAATCCCCCGGTGACGAGTTCGCTCACCGGGATCTCGGCATACCACCCGGCGTAGACGTCCCGCCCGTTCCTGGCATTATTGAGGTCCCGGCGATAGATCTGACGCAGCGGGACGACGATCTTTTCCGCCCGCGTCTGGTGAACGAATTCCAGACGATTGACGAACTTCGAGTCGATGTTCATCCCCGGGAAGGACATGCAGCCCTCGACCACAAGGACGGACCCGCGCGACCGGACGGACTCCACCACGACGTTGGGGTCGTTCACACGAGCCGAGCTCGACTGGTGCACCGGTCTTCCGAATGTGCGGAAGAATCCTTCGTCATCTATCTGGACGGCAAGCGGGGAATTTTCGAGAACGTCCTCCGGGGCGGCGAAGAGCGCGAAGTTCCCTGTCTTTGCAGCGTAGTGGTCCAGCTGCTGGGTGGGATTGGTGACGAACTCATCGATGACATCATCGGGAATTTCCGCATAGTGCGACTGAAGACCCGGAAATATCTCCCTGAGCTGCGTCCTCCCCATCATGTTCCGAGCGTTGCAGAGGAAACCCTTATAGGTTCGGGTCACATACCTGTGGAACATTCTGCGGATTTCCGGCGACTCTTTCGCGGAAACGTTCAGAAGGAAGTGATTGAGCTTCAGGTGGTCCCAGTAGTTCGCCGGCTTGCTCCACAGCGAGTCCATGATGGACGAACCGTCGGGGCGGCCCCGGTAGTAGTAGACGGGCCGGTCGACGATGCTGATGGCACGAGACCGGAGCATGGCGGGAAGGGTCAGCCACGCGTCCTCGAAGTGGACGCCCTCCCCGAAGCGCAGACCCTCGTCACGGAGCAACCGGGTACTGAAGAGCTTGTTGCACGCCGAACCGCTGAAAATCAGGTCCGGAACCTCGGAGAAGTCCCGGACAAGACGGTCACCGGCCCCGAAATACTGCTTCCACGGGCCGTACGGGCGGTCGGGGAAGTTCACCAGGTCCCCGACGACGACATCGGACGCGTCCCGGCGGGCCGCCTGGAGCATCTCCCACAGCGCGTCCTCACCGAGGATGTCGTCGGAATCCAGGAACGTCACATAGGGCGCCGTCACATGGGCGAGGCCGTTGTTGCGGGCGTTGCCCAGGCCGCCGTTCTGCTGGTGGACGACGACGACGTTGGCGTAGAACTGGGCGAAGTGGTCGAGCATGCGCGGCGTATCGTCCGTGGCGCCGTCGTCGACGAGGATCACCTGAGTCGCCGCGAAACCGCGCTGAGCGGCGACCGAGCCAAGGCAGTCGTCCAGGTACTTCTCGACGTTGTAGCAGGGAACGACCACCGCGAGGTCGTACTGTCCGGGCGCGTACGGCAGTGGCGCGGAGATCTTGTCCCGCCACCACATCCAGGGTGCGGTCGGGTCGCTCTGCTCGGCGTCGAACGACTTGCGGCCGTCCGCGGCACACCGCAGAGCGAGATTTCCGCTGACGGTGCGGTACCCCTCCAGGTCCTCGCCCTCGGACCGGAAGGTGAAGCCGGAGAGGTCGATGTCACGTACGTTCAGCGGCGACCGGGAGCGGGTGCGCTTCCACTCGACGATGACGGAGACGTTCCAGACCGTGCTGTCCGAGAAGTCCGGGCCGAGCACCGACTCCAGGTTCGCCTGGCCGCTGAAGCTCACGAACCGTTCGTCGGCCTCCGTGCCGGTTATGGGCACCGTGATGTCGTGCTTGGTGTGCCGATTGCGTACGACCAGGGAGAGCTTGAGGTCGTCGCCCGCCTCGATCCGCCCGAACCGATTGACCAGCCGGCCTTCGAACCGGAGCTTCACACCCGTGACGGACCAGCGGTCGAGCTGGGCGAAGAGCGGAACCTGGGAGAGGTTCGCGGCCGACAGCCCGAGCTCTGTCACGTCAAGCATGCGCCGGGCGTCCGGCAGATGCAGATGGTCGCCGGACCAGTAGACGCGTCCGTCCTCCTCGACGAGGAAGGACGACAGCACACTCTTGCGCTGTGCGTAGTCGAGTGTCGTGAGCGCCGCCTCGATCTCCTGGTACATGAGGAGGAAGGCACGCACCCGGTCGACCGGGTCGCACAGTTCGAAGGCCTCGTCGCTGATGGAGAAGAGGTAGTTGCTCGCGATCTGGGCGAAGCCCTGCTGAAACTCCGCGTCGCCCTCCGACAGTGCGCGCATGTACAGCCGCAGGTCGTGCGCGAGGAACTTCGAGTCCTTGCGGACCTTGAGCGTCCAGAGCCCCCGGTCGAGGAGGAAGGCGTCGGTGGCACGGTGCACGGCGACCCGGTCCGTGATGCTGCGCAGTTCCCCGGTGCGGCCGGTGATCGAGCCGCCGTCGGGCTCCCACATCCAGCGGTACACGGGGTCCGTGATGACGGTGATCCCGTCGGCGAGGCAGCCGGCCACGGTCGAGAAGTAGGTGTCCTCGTAGAACACGCCTTCCGGGAACCACACCCCGCCGTCGCGAAGGAAGTCGACGCGGTACAGCTTCGCCGCGGCGATGGGGTCGGTGAGCATCAGCGGGAACTCGACGAGACCGGGAACGGTGCGCCTCATGGCGTACACCTCCGGCGCCCAGCCCTCGGTCTCGTTGGTGGCGCGGTTGACCCTGATCGCCCGGCCGGCGGTGATGTCGCTCCCGGTCTCCAGGGCGCTGGCCAGCAGCAGCTCGCAGGCGCGTGGAGGCAGTTCGTCGTCGGCGTCCAGGAACATCACGTAACGGCCGGCGGCCTGGGCTATGCCCATGTTGCGGGGCGCCCCGACACCCCCGCTGTTGGTGGAACGGCGCAGCACCCGCACACGGCCGTTGCCGCCTGCGAAGCTCGCGACGACGTCCAGAGTGTTGTCCGTCGAGGCGTCGTCGACGATGACGACCTCGACCAGTTCGTACGTCTGGTTGACGGCGGACTGGAGAGCCTTGCCGATGGTCGTCGCCGCGTTGTACGCGGGGATGACGACCGTCACCCATACGTCAGGGGTGTCCTGTTCGTGCCTCATCGATTGCCTTCTCGGTCGCCCGGATATCCGCTCTGCTCCGGCAGGGGGGCGTGGGGGGCGGCGTACAGCCGCTCACCCTGATCCGGATAACCGTAGGCGCGACCTGCCTGCTGATACGTTCCCGCAGCGGGCCACGCCTCGTTGTACGCGTACTGCTCGTTCGGTGTGTAGGCCGTGTACGGCTGGGGGTAGGGCTGGAAGCCCGGGTCCTCGTCGGGCTGCGCGTCCAGCAGGCGCTCCGCGTCGAGCAGGCCTTCCTCGACACCGCGGCGGTGACGGCCCCGATGCAGATGGGGGGCGATCGTGCCGGCCGTGGAAGGGGCCGTGCTCAGGTCGGCCATGACCGCGGTGAAGTCGCGGGTGGAGAGCCAGAACTTGTACATGATGATCAGCTCGAAGATCCCCAGCAGCACTGCGGAGACCAGCGTCGTCATCAGGATCTGGCCGATCAGCGGCCCGATGATGAAGATGAACATCTGGAACTCGATGCCGCTGATGAGGTGCGGTCTGATGCGACTGCGCAGCATCGCGTGCCGTACCCGCTGGTACCAGGGGAAGCGGTGGCGGAACTGTGCGTGCAGGTCCACGACGTGACTCGCCGAGGCCTGTTCCTTGAGCGTCTCCGCCTCGGCCTCGGGGTTCTCGCGGAGCAGATCCTCCATGAACTGGATCTGCGGCTCCTGCGGCCCGGCGTGCAGGTGGCCCGCCGCCGCTTCGATGGCCGCCGCCCGTTCGGCCTCCAGCTTCTCGCGCGTCACCTTCTCGATCTTCGCGCGCATCGACATGCGCATCTTGTAGATCTGCAGCGCGTCGACGTAGCGGAGCATGTCGAGGAAGACGACCATCAACGCGGCGAGGAGGTAGCGCTCGTCGCCGCCGCGCAGGTACTGACCGCCCATCAGGGCGAGAGCGCAGAACAGCACACGGATGCGGTCGAAGACGTAGTCGAGCCACCCACCGAAAACGGTGCCGTTGCCCTTCAGCCGCGCGAGCTTTCCGTCGATGCAGTCGAGGATGAAGCTCAGGTGGTACAGCGCCGCGCCGATGGCAAGGGACAGCATGTCGCCCTTGAGGAAGAACCCGGCGGAGCCGAGTCCCACGAACAGTGCGGCCCACGTGACCCGGTTGGGTGTGATGAAACCGAACCGCGCCATGACGATCAGCATGCGGGTCGCGACGGGGTCGACCAGGACCACCGTCCACCAGGCGTCACGCTTCTTGCATGTCAGCTTCTGGACGGCACGCAGGGACAGCTTGGCCATAACCCCTCAGTCACGAGAACACCAGCAAACAGCCCTCGTGCATGCATGGGCAGAAACGAGGCGCCTCCATGTTCACGAGGTACCCCCCGGTCCTTCACATGAAAGATTCACAGACTTTATCAAGAACTGAACTGTTCGAGACCAGTGTCGTCATCATTCCGAGCCCCAGATGATCAGCTTTGACCGGGAATTGTCACACTGTGTGCCAGGAGTCGAACTCGAAGCCGCCTGCTCGTGACTCTCGGTGGGCAATCGCCAGCTGCCCCGCGGCCGTGAGCGTTCCCAATGTGACCATCCCGGTACGGGACCGGACAGCAGCGGGCGTGAGGCGCGATCTCGTACCTGCCTCGTTCCACCAGACACCCGCGTCCGGGCGCCCTTCGGCGTACGCCCCGACCACACTCGCCCCGCCCGGCCCCGAACGGACGAGAAGCCCGTAGGTCCAGCCGTCCACCTCGACCCGAGGAGCCCCGCCCATCGGCCCGTCGCCGTCGGCGCCACCGAGCGGCACCGGGCCCGCGGCACCGGGCCACCACATACCGGGCTCGTTCGTCAGCAGGTCCCGGAAGAGAACGGTGCCCGGTTCCGGGCCCGCCGTCATGGAGCCGGGCCGGGGCGAGAACGGCACACTCCGGTCCTCCGCCCAAGCGCCGTCGGTCCCGGACCGGTACCAGCGCACCACGGCGGCGGAGTCGCGCGTCCTGGCCAGGATTTCGATCTCGCCCCGCGCCGTGGTGACAGCCACGAGATCGTCCGCGACCCGGAGACCTCCCAGGTGCCGCCAGGGCGCCCATGCCCCGTCGGGAGACTGCTGGCGGTAACTCACGCTGTGCCCGAAGTTCCGGGCGAACACGAAGAAGTTGCCCGCGTAGTCGAAACCGGCCGCGGGGAATCCGCCCTCCCTGCTCTTGTACCGGTCTCCCGGGTTGGGAGAGCCCAGCGAGTTCCACGGCGTCAGGGGCTGTCCGGTGCGGTACTGCACGGCATGGACGATCTCCACATCATCGCCGCCGTCCTTGCGCGCGGTCCGGCGCAGAGCGAGGAGGTGGACGAACCCGTGGAGATCCCGGACGACGGAGAGACCGGGCATCAGCCGTGGACCGGGCAGAAGCTCCGGCCCCTGCCAGTCCGCGCCGCCCGGCTCGGACTGGACCCAGCGCACGACGCCGGCGGCTGACGGGAGGAACGCCGACAGCCTGCCGTCGAACCCCTCGGTCAGCCAGTTCGCCGTACGGGGATAGCGCGACGTCGCAGCGGCACCGAGCATGTCGTCCGCCCCTGCCCGACGACAGTCGACGAAGACCGGAGCTCCTGACTCCAGCTGATACGCGCGCGCCGCCGCCAGCGCGTCCAGCGCCGCGGCCGCGCGCCGGGGGGGCTCGTCGAGCACCGGTACGCGCTGGTCCTCGTCATATCCCACATGCACCGGATCGGGGTCCGGCAGCCGCACCCACCGCGGGCGCAGTTCCCGCAGCTCACGCAACAGCTCTTCGCGGCTGTCGCCGGCACCCCCGCCGACGAACACCGGAGTGCCCATGACCCGGCATCCACGCCGGACGGCCTCGGCGAGTACCTGCTCCAGCGCGGCCCGCTCCTCCTTGCCGCCCTCGTCGGCACACACGACGCCGATCTCGGTCCCGGCCTCCTCGGCCGCCACGAGGGGCACCGCGTCGCGTGGGCTCGCAGCGATCACCGCCACCTTGGGGAAGGCGTCCCGCGCAGCCCCGTCGGCCTGCGCCTTCCTCACCGGGCCGCCATCGGTCCTGCGAGCCATGTCTTCCCGTCCTTCCAGGTGTCACCCGGCGTCGGCGTCCTCATATCCGGCACCAGTCGCCGAGGGTCAGGCCCTGGCCGTCCTCCTGCCGCGCGACGGCCGGACGGCCGTCCTTGCGCATGACCGCGACGGCCATCCGCCCGCGCCCGTCGAGGGCAAGCGAAGGATCGCCGGCACAGGCCATGCCGGTGTCCGTCCACCAGACACCGTCCTGCTCCCCTTCGGTCGTACAGGCACCCAGGGCGAGCGCCCCGCCCGCACTCCTGAAGGCGATCACCGTGCAGTCGAGTCCGTCGAGCATGGTGCGCACGGCGCTGACCCGCCCGTCCCCCGGGTCGCCCCCCAGAGGAACGGGCCAGCGCCCGGCCCGGAAGGCGACAACCCCTCCGCCCCGCACATCGGTCAGGTAGTACGTCAGGCGGCCGGGGGCCGTCGCCAGCGAACTCACCGAGCCCGGCAGAGGGACCGCACCCACCTCGTAACCAGGCACCAGGGCTCCGCCCGGCTTCTCCTGGCGCAGGTGGAGCGCGCCCGTACGCGCGGGAACCAGCATCTCCACCAGCCCGGAGGACGTCGCCGCGGGTGCGGGCTGGTCGGTGACACCTGCCGCCGGCAGGCTCTGCCACGCCTCCCACTTGCCGTTCTTGTCCTCACGGCGCAGAGCGAGCGCGCCCAGCCCCGTCGGGACACAGACGTAGAGGGCACCGCCCGCGGCCACGGCCGCGGCCGGGGCCCCGACCTCCACCGCCTTGGCGATCTCCTTGAACGGATTGCCCAGCGAACGCCACTCCGTCACCGGACGGCCGGTCTGGTACTGGGTGGCGTACATGATGTCCACCGTGGACCAGTCATCGGCTCGTGGCCTGACCCTGCGCCCCAGCAGGTGGACGTAGCGGTCGGGGCCCTGGGCGACGGCGAGGTGGGTGATGCCCTTGGCCGGGAGGGCGTCGGGGCCCGTCCAATGCCGGGAACCGGGAGCTTCCTCCGTCCAGCGCAGGACCGCACCCTCGATGTGCACGAACACGGTCAGCCGGCCGTCGTGACCGGTCAGCAGCCAGGGACCCCCGAGGGCCCGGACGGGGTGTCGCGCTTCGGCGGACACGGGTCCGCCCGCCCGCTCGGCTTCGTGCAGGGAGGCACCTCTCATGGCGTGTCGTCACCCTCCCAAGGCATCAGGCCCTCATCGGGTGAGGGCTCAGCAACGAGACATCATAAACAGCGGCGGAAACGTGGGTGCGGGGAGGAATCACCGCACCCTCAGCGGCGCGCACCCGGGTGCCGCAGGCACCATCCGTCCCACGCCGAGGCCACCATCTCGCGCGCGTCGTGCCGGGCGGACCAGCCGAGCTCGTCATGAATCCGGTCCGCGGACGCCACGACCCGGGCCGGGTCGCCGGCCCTGCGCGGAGCGGATGCGGGAGCCGCCGCGGGCCCGTATCCCGTCACCTCGCCGATGAGGTCGATCATCTCCCGTACCGAGACGCCCTGGCCCCGGCCGATGTTGACCGTCAGATCCGTCCCCGGCTCGCGGTCGGCCAGCGCACGTGCTGCGGCGAGATGTGCCGAGGCGATGTCGTCGACGTGGATGAAGTCGCGCACGCAGGTGCCGTCCGCGGTGTCGTAGTCGTCACCGAACACGACCGGTGCCGCGCCCTCGGTCAGCTTCTCGAAGACCATGGGTACGAGGTTGAACACACCGGTGTCGGCGAGCTGCGGCGTGGCCGCCCCCGCGACATTGAAGTAGCGCATGGAGGCGGTGGCCATGCCGTGGGCCTTGCCCACCGCACGCACCATCCACTCACCGGCCAACTTGGTCTCGCCGTAAGGGTTTATCGGGGCGCAGGCAGTGTCCTCGGTCACAAGCTTGACGTCAGGCATGCCGTACACAGCCGCCGAGGAGGAGAACAGGAACGCGCGCACTCCGCTGTCCACGGCGGCGTCCAGCAGGGTCTGGAGACCCTCCACGTTCTCGCGGTAGTAGTACAGCGGGCGCTCGACCGACTCGGCGACCTGCTTCTTCGCCGCCAGGTGCACCACGCCGCGCACCTTCAGTTCCCGCATGGTGCGTCGCAGGTGGGCGCCGTCGAGCGTGGAGCCGTGCACGAACGGGACGTCCGCGGGTACGCGCGAGCGGTCTCCGGTCGAGAGGTCGTCGTACACCGCTACCGGCTCGCCGGCCTCCCGCATCGCCCGGAGCACATGCGCTCCGATGAATCCCGCCCCACCCGTGATCAACCAAGTCATGAACGAATAGTAGTTCGAAGTCGACAGGGCTCAATCCCAGGTATCAGAACGTACACTCTCACGATTGGCTGTTCTATAGTGCTCGGTCAGTCATGCATTCACGGACCGGTCACACCCCCCACCCGAGTCCCACGCACTCCGCCGCCCATCCCGGGCAATGAGATATGAGGACTCGAGCAGGATGAGCCACGACGCCATGACACCGGGCACGCCCAGCAGCCATGCCGCTCCGCGCGGAAGGGGGCGCAAGCGGAACGAGGGCTCCCCACGCAAGCCCCGCCGCGGCCTCAAGATCACGCTCGGGATCGTCCTCGTTCTCCTGCTCGCCGGTGGCGGCACCCTCTACTGGATGTACAGCAGCCTCGACGGCAACATCAAGGGCGTCGACATCAACAAGGCCCTCGGTGAGGACCGTCCCGAGAAGCTGCCGACGACGGGGCAGAACCTGCTGGTCCTCGGTTCGGACTCGCGGGCCGGGGCCGAGAACAAGGAGCTGGGCGGCGGCGGAAACGTCAGCGGCGCCCGCTCCGACACCGCGATGGTGGTGCACATCCCCGAGGGCCGTACGAGGGCCGTCGCCGTGTCCATCCCGCGTGACACCCTGGTGACCCGGCCCGAGTGCACCAAGTCCGACGGTTCGACGATGTCCTCCGCGAACCGCGTGATGTTCAACTCCGTCTACTCGCTCGCCGGTCCGGCCTGTGTGGTCAAGACCGTCGAGAAGATGTCCGGCGTCCGGATCGACCACTACCTGGAGATCAACTTCGCCGGGTTCAAGGACCTGGTCGACGCCATAGGCGGCGTCACGGTCGACGTCCCGCAGGACATCGACGACCCGGCGTCCGGGCTCAGCCTCACCGCCGGCCCGCACAAGCTCGACGGAACCGAGTCGCTCGCCTACGTCCGTACGCGGCACGGCATCGGTGACGGCAGCGACCTCGGGCGCATCGGCCTCCAGCAGCAGTTCATGATGGCGCTGCTGAGCGAAATCAAGTCGCAGGACCTGCTGGGCAGCCCGACGACGACGTACAAGATCGCCAGCTCCGCGACCAAGTCGCTGACGACCGACGAGGGACTCGCCTCCCTGAAGTCGCTCACGGACTTCGCGCGCTCGATGAACGGCGTCGACCCGTCCTCGATGGAAACGATCATGCTGCCGGTCGCGTACGACAAGCAGGACCGCAACCGGGTCGTGGCCTCCGAGCCGCAGGCCGGCACGCTCTGGAAGGCGATCCGCGAGGACGCCACCATTCCGGAGTCCGCGAAGAAGTCTCCCGCCACCGGCGGCTGACGGCCCGTGGGCGGCCCGGTATCCGGGCCGCCCTCCGCGTCGTGGTCACGACGGCCCGGGGGCTGCGGCAGCGGGGCGGGTGCGCACGGAAATCGGGTGCGTGGGGCCGCGCACGGTAGGCCCCGCACCGCCACGGCCACGGCCACCGTGAGCGCCACCGCGACTGCCACCGCTCAAGCGACCGGCTTGCGCTCCCCCTTCTCGTTCACCCGGCTGTGCTTCTGCCCGTACAGGAAGTAGATGGCGATACCGATCGCCATCCAGACCCCGAACCGCACCCAGGTCTCGGCCGGCAGGTTCAGCATCAGCCAGACCGACGCGGCCACCGAGAGGATCGGGACCAGCGGGACCCACGGGGTACGGAAGGCGCGGTGCAGGTCGGGGCGGCTGCGGCGCAGGACCAGCACACCCAGGGCGACGACCACGAACGCGAAGAGCGTGCCGATGTTCACCAGCGTCGCCAGTTCGTTGATGCTGGTGAAGCCCGCGATGATCGCGATGATCACGCCGAGCAGGATGGTCGGCCGGTACGGAGTACCGAAGCGCGGGTGGGTCACGGAGAAGAACCGCGGGAGCAGCCCGTCCCGGCTCATCGCGAAGAACACCCGGGTCTGTCCGAGCAGCAGGATCATGCAGACCGTGGTGAGGCCGACGGCGGCGCCGAAGCTGATGACACCCGCGTAGAAGGGGTGTCCGACGGACTTGAACGCGTCGGCGAGCGGGGCGCTCACCGACAGTTCGCTGTAGTTCTGCATGCCGGTGACGACGATGGACACGGCCACGTAGAGCACGGTGCAGATCAGGAGCGAGCCGAGGATGCCGCGCGGCATGTCCCGCTGCGGGACCTTCGTCTCCTCGGCGGCCGTGGCGACCACGTCGAAGCCGATGAAGGCGAAGAAGACGACCGACGCGGCGGTGAAGATGCCCATGACGCCGAAGTTCGTGGGCTCGTAACCGAACATCAGCTGGACCAGCGGCGCGTCCAGGCCCGCCCCCGCGGGCTGCTTCACGGCGTCGGGGATGAACGGCGTGTAGTTGTCGGCGTCGATGAAGAAGGCGCCCGCGATGATCACGATCAGGACCACGGTCACCTTGATGGCGACCACGACCGTGGTGACGCGTGCGGAGAGCTTCATGCCGAGCACCAGGATGACCGTGAGCACCAGTACGAGCGCGAAGGCCAGGATGTCGAAGCCGAAGCCGTCGGCGACGTCGGGTCCGGAGAGCGCCTCGGGCATCGTCCAGCCGATGTTGTCCATCAGCGAGCGGACGTAGCCCGACCAGCCGACCGCCACCACGGCCGTGCCCAGCGCGAACTCCAGGATCAGGTCCCAGCCGATGGTCCAGGCGACCAGTTCGCCGAGTGAGGCGTAGGAGAAGGTGTACGCGGACCCGGCCACCGGGACCGTGGAGGCGAACTCCGCGTAACAGAGCGCGGCCAGCGCGCAGACGATGCCCGCGGCGACGAAGGCGAGCGCGGTGGCCGGGCCCGCCGTCTCCTTGGCCACCTTGCCCGTGAGGACGAAGATGCCGGTGCCGATGATGACACCGACACCGAAGACCGTCAGGTCCAGTGCCGAGAGGGATTTCCTGAGCTTGTGCTCCGGTTCCTCGGTGTCCCTGATCGACTGTTCGACCGTTTTCGTCCGGAACATTGTGCTCACCGGTCTGCCTCCGTGATCGTTCTTCTCGTCCGTCGCCGGGGCCCTCGCGTTACCCGAATCACGGCCATGATCGAGAGGGCGCGCGGCATGCGGGCGGTCGTGCGGGGCGATTCACCCGATGGGGCCCGGGAGAGCGAAGGCCACTGGGCCGTACGGAGTAGACGGGAGCCGCGGGCGGCCCCGGACGGCGGGAGCACGGGACACCGACCGCGCACCGGTCCGTGGGGCCAGTGGGGACCGAGGAGCGCGCGACACGACCGCGCCCCCCGGTCCGTGGGGACCGGGGGGCGTGGACGGGTGACGCGGTGGTGCGATCAGTCGCGGGCGGGCTCCACCGGACGCGGCTCGGCGTCCCGGCTCTCGTACCGGCCGTCGAGCCTGGCCACCAGACCGGTGACCTGACGGGCGATGTCCGGAGCGGTCAGCCCGATCTCGGCCATGACCTCCTTGCGCGAGGCGTGGTCGAGGAAGACCGGCGGGATTCCGAAGTCCCGCAGCGGTACGTCGACCCCGGCATCGCGCAACGCCTGGGCGACGGCGGAGCCGACCCCGCCGGCGCGGCTGTTGTCCTCGACGGTGACGACGACCCGGTGCTGCTCGGCGAGCGGGGCCATGGCCTCGTCGACGGGCTTGACCCAGCGGGGGTCGACCACCGTGGTGGAGATGCCCTGGGCCTCCAGCAGAGCGGCGATCTCCAGGCACATCGGGGCGAGCGCTCCGACGGACACCAGCAGCACGTCGGGCCGCTTGGTGCCGGCCTCGCGCAGGACGTCCATCCCGCCCACCGTGCCGACGGCCTTGACCGCCGGGCCGACCGCGCCCTTGGAGAAGCGGACCACGGTCGGGGCGTCGTCGACCTCCACGGCCTCGCGCAGCTGGGCGCGGACCTGGTCGGCGTCGCGCGGGGCGGCGATCCGCAGGGTCGGCACGCACTGGAGGATCGACATGTCCCACATGCCGTTGTGCGAGGCGCCGTCCGTGCCGGTGACCCCGGCGCGGTCCAGGACGAAGGTGACCCCGCACTTGTGCAGGGCGACATCCATCAGGACCTGGTCGAAGGCGCGGTTGAGGAAGGTCGCGTAGACGGCGAAGACCGGGTGCAGTCCGCCGGTGGCGAGGCCCGCCGCGGAGACCGCGCCGTGCTGCTCGGCGATGCCGACGTCGTAGATCCGGTCCGGGAACGCCTCCTCGAACTTGCCGAGGCCGACCGGCTGGAGCATGGCCGCGGTGATCGCGACGATGTCCTTGCGCTCCTTGCCGAGCTTGACCATCTCCTCGCCGAAGACGGAGGTCCAGTCGAGACCGGAGGTGGAGATCGGCAGGCCGGTGTCCGGGTGGATCTTGCCGACCGCGTGGAAGCGGTCGGCCTCGTCCTCCAGGGCCGGGGTGTATCCGCGACCCTTCTCCGTGAGGCAGTGGACGATGACGGGCCCGCCGAAGCGCTTGGCCCGCTGGAGAGCGGACTCCAGGGCCTCGATGTCGTGGCCGTCGATCGGGCCCACGTACTTCAGGCCGAGGTCCTCGAACATGCCCTGGGGCGCGATGAAGTCCTTGAGGCCCTTCTTGGCGCCGTGCAGGGTCTCGTACAGCGGCTTCCCGACGACGGGAGTGCGCTCCAGGAGGTCCTTGCCGCGGGCCAGGAACCGCTCGTACCCGTCCGTCGTGCGGAGGGTGGCGAGGTGGTTCGCGAGGCCGCCGATGGTCGGGGCGTACGAGCGCTCGTTGTCGTTGACGACGATGACGAGGGGGCGGTCCTTGGCGGCGGCGATGTTGTTCAGCGCCTCCCAGGCCATCCCGCCGGTGAGCGCACCGTCTCCGATCACCGCGACGACGTGGTCGTCCTTCTTCAGTACCTCGTTGGCCTTGGCCAGGCCGTCGGCCCAGCCGAGCACGGTCGAGGCGTGCGAGTTCTCGATGACGTCGTGCTCGGACTCGGCCCGGGAGGGGTAGCCCGAGAGGCCGCCCTTGCTCTTGAGCTTCGAGAAGTCCTGGCGGCCGGTGAGCAGCTTGTGCACATAGCTCTGGTGGCCGGTGTCGAAGAGGACCTTGTCCCGTGGCGACTCGAACACCCGGTGCAGGGCGATGGTCAGCTCGACCACACCCAGGTTGGGGCCGAGGTGTCCACCGGTCTTGGACACCGCGTCGACGAGGAACGTACGGATCTCCCCGGCGAGCTGCTCCAGCTGCTCAAGGCTGAGCCGGTCCAGGTCGCGCGGTCCCCCGATGCGGGTCAGCAGATCCACCCGTGCCTCCTTGCGTTTGAGCTGGTCGAGCGTGCCGATCCGACGAGTCTAATGTTCCGCCCGCGTGCGCCGTCAGCGGGCGGCGTATTCGCGGTGCATTCGCGGTGCATTCTGTGTCACGCGATCGGATGACGTATGACATTGCAGTGCCATGTGTGACACGGGAACGCGGGCACGCACAAGCCCGGCACCTCGGAGGATGCCGGGCCTGGGCGTGGTGGGGCGGTCAGGCTCGACCGGCCGACTTCTGGGTCTTGCGTGTGACGGAGTCGATGACGACCGTGATGAGGAGGACGCCGCCGGTGATCATGTAGTTGATCGGGGTGGCGATGCCTTCCAGCGACAGGCCGTACTGGATCGAGACGATGACCATGACGCCGAGGAGCGCGTTCCAGGTCCGGCCGCGTCCGCCGAAGAGGCTGGTACCACCGATGACGGCCGCCGCGATGACGTTCATCAGGAGGTCGCCGGTGCCGGAGCCCTGGTTGACGGCCGCGATCTTGGAGGCCCAGAACAGGCCGCCGATCGCCGCGAACGTACCCGCGATGGCGAAGACCGAGACCCGGATCGCCGTAACGTTGATGCCCGCGCGGCGGGAGGCCTCGACGCTGCCGCCGAGCGCGAAGATCTTCCGGCCGTACGCCGTGCGGCGCAGGACGAAGTCCGTCGCCACCAGGACCACGAGGAAGAGGACCAGGGCCAGGGGCAGGCCCCGGTACTGGTTGAACATGATCGCGGCGGCGAAGGCGAAGACCGCGAGCACGACGGTACGCACGACGATGTCGGTGAGCGGCCTGGCCGGGATGCCCGCGGCCTCGCGGCGGCGGCTGTCCAGGAAGGCGGAGAGGAAGTAGCCCACGACGGAGACCGCGGCGAGGCCGTAGGCGGCCGCGACGTCGGCGAAGTAGTACGTGGTGAGGTGACCGACGACGCCGTCGCCGTCCAGGTTGATCGTGCCGGTGTCGCCGAGGAGCTGGAGCATGAAGCCCAGCCAGAACAGCAGGCCGGCGAGGGTGACGGCGAAGGCGGGGGCGCCGATCCTGGCGAAGAAGAAGCCGTGGATCGCACCGATGACCGCGCCGCTGGCGATCGCGATGAAGACGGCCAGCCACTCGTTCATGCCCTGGGTGACGCTCAGCACGGCCACGAGTGCGCCGGAGACGCCGCTGACCGAGCCGACCGACAGGTCGATCTCACCGAGCAGCAGCACGAAGATGATGCCGACGGCCATCATGCCGGTGGCGACCATCGCGACGGCGATGTCGCTGAGGTTCTTCGCGGAGAGGAACTCCGAGTTCAGGCTCTGGAAGACCACGCAGATGATGACCAGGCCGATGATCACGGGGATCGAGCCGAGGTCACCCGCGCTCATCTTGCGCTTGAACTCGGTGAGGTATCCGCCGAGGCCCTGCTCGCGCACGAGCAGCCGGGGGTCGACCGCGGTGGCCGCGCCCTTGGCGGCGTCCGGGTTCACCACGGGGGCGCCGGCGGGGGCGGCCGTCTTGTCGGTGTTCACTTCTGAACCTCCGCGTTGCGCGCCGCACGACGGGTCACGGCGTTTTCCGTGGCGCCGGTGATGGCGGAGATGATCTCTTCCTGCGAGGTGGTCTTCACGTCGAAGACCCCGTTGTTACGGCCCAGCCTGAGCACCGCCACCTTGTCGGCGACGGCCTTCACATCGGCCATGTTGTGGCTGATGAGGATGACCGCGTGGCCGCGCTCGCGCAGCCGCTCGACGAGGTCGAGGACCTGGGCGGTCTGCTCGACGCCGAGGGCCGCCGTGGGCTCGTCGAGGATGACGAGCTTGGGCTCGCCGAGCATCGACCGGGCGATGGCCACGGTCTGGCGCTGACCGCCGGAGAGCGAGGCGATCGGGATGCGGACGCTGGGGATGCGGATCGACAGCGTGCTGAGGAGCTCGCGGGAGCGGCGCTCCATCTCGACCTCGTTGAGGACTCCGAACTTACGGAGTTCCCGGCCGAGGTAGAGGTTGCCGACGACGTCGATGTTGTCGCACAGCGCGAGGTCCTGATAGACGGTCGCGATGCCCAGGTTCTGGGCGTCGTGCGGCTTGTTGATCTGGACGGCGTCACCTTCCCACTCGATGACTCCGTCATCGATGGGGTGCACACCGGCAATCGTCTTGACCAGCGTTGATTTACCGGCGCCGTTGTCGCCGACCAGGGCGACCACCTCGCCGGCGTGGACCTCAAGCTGTACATCGGTGAGCGCCTGGACGGCACCGAATCGCTTGGAGACCCCTCGCAACGCCAACACGGGCGTAGCGGACACGTGAACCATCTCCTTCGCCGCCTGACCGGCGGGGATGCCGCGCCTGGGGGAAGGCGCGGTGGTCGAGCAGAAGAGAACAAGGGGGCGCAGCGGAGGCTGCGGTGAAGAGTTCCATCCGGCGCCCCGCCCGGCAGCGGGACAGTTGGTGGGCGGGGCACCGGACAGGCTTCGTTGGCCCAAGCCGCTTGTGTGTCAGCGGACTTGCGGCCGGTGGGCGGCCTTCGCACCGCGCGGTGGCGGTGGTCGGGCGGCCGTGGGGGCCGGCCGGAAGCGGCCGGCCCCCCGACGGGTTACTTCAGGCCGAGCTTGTCGCAGGCGGCCTTGTACTTGGCCGTGCAGATCTCGTCGACCGTGTAGATGCCGTCCTTCAGGACGGTGTCCTGGATGTTGGCCTGGGTCAGCGAGACGACCGGGACCAGCACGGTGGGAACGGCCTTCTGGGTGGGGCTGTCCACCGTGGACGTGGCGATCGAGTCGAGCTTCTCGCCCTTGGCCAGCGCGACGGCCATCTCGGCGGCGGCCGCGCCCTCGGGGGCGTACGGCTTGTAGACGCTCATGAACTGCTCACCGGCGACGATGCGCTGCACACCGGCGAGTTCGGCGTCCTGGCCGGTGACCGGCGGGAGCTTGGAGAGACCGGCGGCCTTGAGGGCGGTGATGATGCCGCCCGCCATGCCGTCGTTGGCGGAGTAGACGCCGACGATCTTGTCCTTGCCGAGGGCCGTGATCGCCGCCTCCATGTTGGCGTTGGCGTTCTCCGGCTTCCACTCCTTGGTGTCGTACTCCTTGCCGTACTTGACCTTGCCGTCGAGCTCGGCCTTGGCGCCCTTCTTGAAGAGGGCGGCGTTCGGGTCGGTGATCGCGCCGTTCATCATCACGATCGTGCCGCCGTCGGCCTTGTCGCCGAGGGCCTCCAGCAGGGCCTTGCCCTGGACGTGGCCGACCTCTTCGTTGTCGAAGGAGGTGTAGGCGTCGATCGGGCCCTCGGCGAGGCGGTCGAAGGCGACGACGGGGATGCCCGCGTCCTTGGCCTTCTTCACGCCGTTGGCGATCGCCTTGGAGTCCACCGCGTCGATGATCAGCGCGTCGACCTTGTTGGTGATCATGGTCTCGACCTGCTGCGACTGCAGGGTGGCGTCCTGCTTGGCGTTGGCGTAGATGACCTTCGCCTTGCCGTTGGTGAGCTCGCTGACCTTCTCCTCGATGAGCGGCTTGTCGAACTTCTCGTACCGGGCCGTCTGATTCTCGGGAAGGAGCAGACCTATCTTGAGGTCGTCGCCCTTCTTCGCCGAGCTCTCTTCGGCCTTGTCGCCGGACTCCTTGGCGCTGCCGCAAGCGGCGAGCGAGACAGCCATGGCGGTGGCGGCAACGGCAACGGCGGCACGACGCATACGCGTGTTCATTCTCGAACCTCCCTGACGAGGCCGCGACGTTGCGGCCGAGGTGGCTGGAAGTCAACTCGGCCGCGACGTCAGCGTCAAGGAGTAAATCCTTAACGAGATGACAACGGTGCCATTCGTTATCTAAGTGAAGGCAGGCGTCGCCGTGGAGAGGGTGCTCTCCAAAAGGGTCGAATCGCCCATCTCGTTGAGTACGAGGGCCAGCGCGCCCAGCACTTCCGCCCGGCCGCCGAGAGCCCCTGGCAGCACCGAGAGCTGCCGCGCGGCGCTCGGAATGGCGTACCGGGAGACCGAGTCGCGGATCGGCCCGAGCACCAGCTCCCCCGCCTCGGCGAGGGAGCCGCCGAGCACCACCCGGCTCGGGTTCAGCAGGTTGCACAGGTTGGCGACTCCGCTGCCGATGTGCCGTCCGACGTCCCCGATCACCCGGCGGCAGCCCGGATCGCCCTCACGGGCCAGCTGGACCACGCGCTCCATGGTCAGATCGGGCCCGTGGCTGGGCTGGAGCAGGGGCAGGACGTACCGCGCGGCCGCGAAGGTCTCCAGGCAGCCCCGGTTGCCGCAGCGGCACACAGGGCCCGACTCGTCGAGCGTGATGTGCCCGATCTCGCCGGCCGTGCCGCCGGGGCCCCGGTAGATGGAGCCGTCGATCACCAGACCGGCGCCCACCCCGCTCGCGACCTTGATGTACGCGAGGTCCCTGACCCCGCGCCCGCTCCCCCAGACCAGCTCGCCCAGCGCCCCGAGGTTGGCGTCGTTGTCGACGTACACCGGAACGCCGAGGCGCCCGGCCAGTTCCTCGCTGGGATTGATGCCCGTCCACCCCGGCAGGATCGAGGTGGAGCCCAGCGTGCCGGACTCGACGTCGATCGGGCCCGGCACGCCGAGCCCGACCCCGATCACCTTGTCCGGAGCGATCCCGGTGGCCTCGATCAGCCGGTTCACCAGCTGTTCCGCCCGGCCGAAGCCCTGCGCGGACGAGGCGTCCACGTCCAGCGGTTCGGACTCCTCGGCCAGCACCTGGTGGGCCAGGTTGCCGACGGCCACCCTGAGGTGCGTATGGCCGAAGTCCACGCCGACCACGATGCCCGCGTCGCCGCTGAGCGAGACGCTGCGGGCCCTGCGGCCACCCGCCGAGGTGGGTGTGACCTCGACCGTGCCGCTGTCCTTCAGCTCGCGAACGATATTGGAGACGGTGGCCGCGGAGAGGCCGGTGCCCCTGGCGATCTCCGCCTGGGTGAGCGATCCCGCCATCCGTACGGCCCGTACGACGCGCTCAAGGTTGGCCCGATGCAGAGATGTCTGCGACCCCGGAGTCTCCATCGACTCTCTCACTCCTGCCGTTTTCTCTAACATGTGAACCCTAAGCTGAGCGTTTTGGGGCACTCCCCGTCAAGACCTTGAGCAGTCGGAGCCTCGGATGAGCATGCTGCCTCCACATACCGGGGCCCGCTCACACCCCTGAATACGCACAAAAGCCGCAGACAGCAGACGAACCGCCCCTCGACCGGTGGCCGAGGGGCGGTTCGTCCGTGTGTGGACCTGTTCGGTTGTGGTGCCAGGTGCTACTTGATCGCTCCTGCGGTCAGGCCGGCGACGACCTGGCGCTGGAAGATGATGTAGGCCGCGAGGACCGGCAGCATCGCCATCACCAGACCGGCGAAGAGACCGGACCAGTCGCCCTTGTAGCCCTGGCTCGTGGCCAGCTCGACCAGCCCCTGGGAGAGCACCTTGCCGTCCGGTTCGGTGTTGAGCACCGTCGGCAGCATGTACTGGTTCCACTGACCCAGGAAGTTGAAGATGCCCACGCTGATCAGGCCGGGCTTCGCCATCGGCAGCATCACCTGGAAGAACGTCCGGGTGTGCGAGGCGCCGTCGAGCATGGCCGCCTCCGCGACCGAGGTCGGCAGCGTCCGGAAGAACGAGGTGAGGAAGAAGACGGTGAACGGCAGCGAGTACGCGATGTAGACCAGGATCAGTCCGTGCACCGAGTTCAGCAGGCCCATGTTGTTCATGACGAAGAACAGCGGGACCAGCGCCAGGATGATCGGGAAGCTCATCCCGCCGATGAACAGGTAGTAGATGAAGCGGTTCCCGGGGAACTCGAACCGCGACAGCACGTACGCCGCCATCGAACCGAGCAGCAGGGTACCGATCAGCGAACCGCCCACCACCAGGATGGTGTTGAAGAAGTAGTCGCTCATATGGGCCTGGGTCCAGGCCCGCGACCAGTTCTCGAAGTGCAGCTTGTCGGGCAGCTTCCACGGCGTCGACAGGATCGAGTCGTCGGTCTTGAAGGACGCCATCACCGCCCAGAGCAGCGGCATGACGACCAGGACCGCCCAGATGATCAGCACACCGTGCGAGAAGACATTGAGGACCTTGCCCTCGCTGCTCTTCGCCGGACCGCCGCCGGGCGCACCCGTCTTCGCCACGGGCGAGCGCTGCGCCGGAACGGCAGGAGGAGTCTCGGTCACCTTCACGTGTGCTCACCTCGTACTGCTGTCGCGCCGGCCACCGGGGCCGAGCTGTCTCGCATGCCGGGAACCCGGGCGTCGTACCCCGAAATGAGTGGCATCAGAACTCCAGCCGCTCGCGCCGGCCCAGTCGCATCACGATGGCCGCGAAGGCCATGGTGACGATGAGCAGTCCGACACCGATCGTGGTCGCGTATCCGGCCTGGGCGTCACGGAAGGCCGTCTGGTACACGTACAGCGGCAGGACCGTCGTGGAGTAGTCGGGACCACCCGGACCCACGGTCATGACCTGTACGGCGGTGAAGGCCTCCACACCGAGCGCCAGGATGCCCATGTAGACCCAGCCGGACTGCACGGTGTCCCAGAGCAGTGGCAGCGTGATCTTGAAGAACGTCGTGACGCGGCTCGCGCCGTCCAGCAGCGCCGCCTCGTAGAAGTCCTTCGGAATGGACGCCATGCCGGCGGAGAAGAGGACGACGAAGAATCCGACCGTCGACCAGATCAGCACCACCATGACGCAGTAGAGCGCGAGATCCGGATCGCCCAGCCAGTCCGGCTGGAGACTTCCGGCACCGACCGCCTTCAGTGTCGTGTTCAGCATCCCGTCGGCGGGGTTGAACGCGAACTGGAAGAGCAGGGCGACGATCACGATCGACAGGACCTGCGGGAAGAAGTAGGCGATCTTGTAGAAGGAGGATCCCCGCACGCCGGCGATCGCGGCACCCTTGCGCCGTCGACCGCCGACATTGAGCATGAAGGCGAAGAAGAGCGCGAGGCCCAACGTCACCAGCGGCAGCAGCAGCACGAGCAGCACACTGTGCTGCAGTGACTTCCAGAAGATGTCGTCCTGGAGCATCCGGCTGTAGTTGTCGAGGCCGACCATCTTGAAGTCCGGGCTCAGGCCGGTCCAGTCCGTGAACGAGTAGTAGATGGACTGGACGAACGGCCAGATGACGAAGACCGCGTACAACGCCAGTGGGGCTGCCAGGAACCCCACGATGAACCGGTACTTGCCGTGCTGCATCGTTTACCGACCCCGATCTGTCCGCGGGTGCCGCCGCTGGTGACGGTTACTCACTGGTGCTTGTAGTGCTTGATGGACTGGTCCTTGGCCGCCGCGTCCGCGAAGGCCTGGATCTTCTTGATGGTCTCGGCCGGGGTGGCGCGGCCCGCCATCATCTCGCCGATGCCGGCGATGCCGATCTGCTCCTTCTGGAGCTTCGCGTACCAGTCCTGCAGACGGGGGTTGACGACGTTGTCGCCCGCCTTCTCCAGCACGTCGACACCCGACTGCATGGCGGTCGACAGCGTCAGGCCGTCGGTGCCGCCGTTGAAGGCGCTGAGCGACTTGACCTGCTTGGTGAAGTTCTTGGAGGAATCCTCGCTGAGCATGATGCGCAGCTGCTCCATGGCGCCCTCGGGGTTCTTCGCCTTCGACGGAACGACGAAGGGCTCACCGCCGGAGGCCCAGATGGTGCCGAAGGGCATCTTGTCCGACGAGTCCAGGCTGGAGGGCGCGCCGACCATCATCTTGAAGTCCGGGGGCGTGGTGGGTGCGGCCTCGTTCTCCACCCACGAACCGTTCGGGATGAAGAGCGCCTTGCCCTTGGTCCACTGGGTCTGCGACTGGATGTGGGTCAGGCCCGGGGTGCCCTTAAGGATGTAGCCCTTCGCGTAGAGCTCGTAGTACGCCTCGAACGCCGCCTTGACGGCGGGGTCCTTCCAGGCGTTCGGCTCCAGGTTGTCGATCTTGTCGAGAACCTCACGGCCGCCGATCTTGGCGATGAAGGGGTAGAGCGAGAACGGCAGGTAGTACGGGAACTTGCCCGGGTACGTCCAGCCGGCGATGCCCTTCTTCTTCGCCTTCGCGCACAGGGCGAGCATGTCGTCCCAGGTCTCCGGGTACTCCGCGTCGAGGTTCTCGAGCGCGGTCTGCGAGTACCAGACGCCGTAGACCGTGTACGCGTAGTACATGATCCAGACCGGGTCGCCGTCGAACTGGCCCATCTCCAGGACACCGGGGCGCAGCGTGTCGCGGACCTTCTTGGCCGGATCGTCGTAGGACGGCGCGTCCATGAGCGGCGTCAGGTCGAGCAGCTGCTTCTTGCCGACGAGGACACCCATGTCCATCTGCTCGGCGCCGGAGTTGTCGATGAGGTCCGGCGGGGTGCCGCCGTTGAAGCGCGGCTGGAGCTGGGACTGGATCTTCTGGGTCCCGACGTGCTTGACCTTCGGTGCCTTCGGGAAGGCCGCGTTGTACTTCTTCTCCGCGTCGATCGCGTACTGCTGGCCGAAGCCACCGTCGAAGATGACGACTTCGAGGGCCGCGGTCTCATTGACGCCGAGCGGGTTCTTCTTGCTCTTGGTGCCCTTTTCGACCTTGTCGTCGCTGCCGCTGTCGCCACTCGCGCAGGCGGAGAGGAAGCTCATGGTCGGAACGGCAATCAGGCCGAGCGCCGCGGAGCGCTTGATCAGATCGCGGCGGCCGAGACCGCCGTTGTCGCTCTGCGCAGAGGTGGATCCCATGCTCAAGTCCTCGCCTTCTCCAGGACTCAGGCGGTGTATCGGTCACCCATCGATATCGCCTCAGGCGAAGGGTCCCGCCACCGCGGTCAGTTGCGCTTGGTTTGTGCAGATTTCCGTGTCTTGCGTGCGGTGGGGGTGCCGGGAACCGTACCGCTTCGAACGCCCCCAGGCATCTCCCGCAACCGTCCCCCGTGCCCCCGAGTGCACCGCCGCGTGAAGCGACCGTGCAGATGCCGACAGGTATAGTCCACTTGTCGCCAACTGAGCAAGATCGAGTGCAGGTTTGAGCGGCAGTCTTTCCCGAGTTGAGACCTCACCGCTACCCGCGCTCTCCCCATTCGGGGCACGCCGGGCTCCGTCCGCTTCGCGGCGCAAGGTATCGATTTCCCCTCGACGGCCGATTTCAGCACCGTTTCCCCGGCAACACCCTTGACACCACTGTCCCCTTACCTCCCTACTGGACCCTGCGAATCGCGTTTGACAACGTTGTCGAACGCCTTTTCCAGGGGAGGAATCGCTCGGGATGATCCGGATGACCGGGACCAAGAGAGTCCATGCAGTCGCGACAAGAGTCCATATGGGAGCCCATGTCACCGCCCTGGTGGCGGCCGCTTCGCTCCTTGTGGCGACCGCTCCTTCCACCGCCGTCGCCCGGCCCTCCGCCGCTCCGGAGCAACCGGTTGGTGAAGGCCGGGAGTTCAGCACCTCCTTCGAAGCGGACGAAAAGCAGCCGGACTGGCGCAACACCGTGGAAGAGGGTCCTGACGGCAAGAAAAGGTCGTCAGGTGTCGATGGCGGATTCTCCGCCGGAATACCGGGCAATGTCACCGACAGGGTGACGGACCTGCGCGCCAGTGGCGAGAACACCGGCAGCGGAGAGGTCAAGGAGAACCTCGTCGATGTCGAGTCCAGCACGAAGTGGCTCACCTTCGCACCGTCCGGATGGGTCGAATTCGACCTTGCCGAACCGGTCAAGGTCGTGACATACGCACTGACTTCGGCCAACGACCACGACGAGCGCGACCCGCGCGACTGGACGCTGAAGGGTTCTGCCGACGGGACCACGTGGAAGGACCTGGACACCAGGACCGGGCAGACCTTCTCCGAGCGGTTCCAGACGAAGTCGTACGATTTCACCGCGGACACGGCCTACCGCCACTTCCGTCTGGAGATCACGAAGAACAACGGCGCCTCGGACGCGCTCCAGCTCGCCGACGTCCAGTTCTCCGACGGGGACACCTCCACGCCCGCCCCGGACGAGATGCGCAGCCAGGCCGACCGCGGCCCGTCCGGCTCCCCCACCGCGAAGTCGGGCGCCGGGTTCAGCGGGAAGAAGGCCCTGCGCTACGCCGGTACGCACAAGCCGGACGGCCGCGCCTACTCGTACAACAAGGTCTTCGACGTCGACACCGCCGTCACGAAGGACACCGAGCTCTCCTACCTCGTCTACCCGCAGATGGGCGAGACGGATCTCGACTACCCCGCGACGCACATCGCGGTCGACCTCGCCTTCACCGACGGCACGTACCTCAGCGGCCTCAAGGCGACCGACAGTCACGGCGGCCTGCTCACCCCGCAGGGCCAGGCCGACGCCAAGCGGCTGTATGTGAACCAGTGGAACAAGGTCGCCTCGCGCATCGGTACCGTCGCGGCGGGCAAGACCGTCGACCGCGTCCTGGTGGCGTACGACTCCCCCAAGGGCCCGTCGAAGTTCCAGGGCTGGATCGACGACATCAAGATCGCCCCGAAGGCCCCGGAGAAGCGCAGGGCCCACCTGGCGGACTACGCGCTGACCACCCGCGGCACCAACTCCAGTGGCGGGTTCTCGCGCGGCAACAACATCCCGGCCACCGCCGTCCCCCATGGCTTCAACTTCTGGACGCCGGTGACCAACGCCGGCTCGACGAGCTGGTTGTACGACTACTCCCGGGGCAACAACGAGGACAACCTGCCCGAGGTGCAGGCGTTCAGCGCCAGTCACGAGCCCAGCCCCTGGATGGGGGACCGCCAGACCTTCCAGATGATGCCGTCGGCTGCCGAGGGCACTCCGGACGCCTCGCGCTCGGC
This sequence comes from Streptomyces sp. NPDC045968, assembly GCF_056430475.1. Lineage (NCBI taxonomy): Bacteria > Bacillati > Actinomycetota > Actinomycetes > Kitasatosporales > Streptomycetaceae > Streptomyces > Streptomyces sp. NPDC045968. The sequence continues at coordinate 168,224 of NZ_JBWKLF010000006.1, forward strand.
GCGCGCGCTGCCGTTCCACCACGAGAACGAGACGGCTAAACCGCACTACTACGGTGTGACATTTGACAGTGGTCTCAAGGCCGAGATGACGCCCACCGACCACGCGGCGCGGATGCGGTTCACCTACCCCGGTGACGACGCGAGCATGGTCTTCGACAACGTCTCCAACGCCGGCGGATTGACCCTGGACGCGAAGTCCGCCTCCTTCACCGGCTACTCCGACGTGAAGAGCGGTGGCTCGACCGGAGCGACCCGCCTCTTCGTCTACGGCGTCTTCGACGCGCCGGTCACCGGCAGCGGCAAGCTGAGCGGTGGTGGCGGCGCCGACGTCACCGGCTACTTCCGCTTCGACGCGGGCAAGGACCGTACGGTCAACCTGCGCCTGGCGACCTCGCTCATCAGTGTGGACCAGGCGAAGCAGAACCTCGCCATGGAGCTCCCGGAGTCCGCCTCCTTCGAAGAGGTCAGCAGCCGGGCGCGGAGCGCCTGGGACCGTCTCCTGGGCAAGGTGGACGTCGAAGGGGCCAACGCCGACCAGCTGACCACGCTCTACTCCAGCCTCTACCGGCTGTACCTGTACCCGAACTCGGGCTTCGAGAAGGTCGACGGCAAGAACAAGTACGCCAGCCCCTTCTCGCCGCGGACCGGCCCCGACACCCCGACCCGGACGGGCGCGAAGATCGTCGACGGGGAGGTGTACGTCAACAACGGCTTCTGGGACACCTACCGGACGACGTGGCCCGCCTATTCCTTCCTCACCCCGAAGAAGGCCGGCGAGATGGTGGACGGCTTCGTCCAGCAGTACAAGGACGGCGGCTGGATCTCCCGTTGGTCGTCGCCCGGTTACGCGGACCTGATGACCGGAACCAGTTCGGACGTGGCGTTCGCCGACGCGTACGTCAAGGGCGTGGAGTTCGACGCGGAAGCGGCGTACGAGGCGGCGCTCAAGAACGCGACCGTCGTCCCGCCGTCCGCCGGAGTCGGCCGCAAGGGCATGGAGACCTCTCCCTTCACCGGATACGCCAACACGGCGACGCACGAGGGTCTTTCCTGGTCGCTGGAGGGCTACCTCAACGACTACGGCATCGCGCAGATGGGCAAGGCCCTCTACAAGAAGACGAAGAAGGCGCGCTACAAGGAGGAGTCCGACTACTTCCTGAACCGTGCCCGCAACTACGTCAAGCTCTTCGACGACAAGGCCGGCTTCTTCCAGGGCAAGGACGCCAAGGGCGACTGGCGCGTCCCGTCGGACCAGTACGACCCGCGGGTCTGGGGTTACGACTACACCGAGACCAACGGCTGGGGCTACGCCTTCACCGCCCCGCAGGACAGCCGCGGACTCGCCAACCTCTACGGCGGGCGTGACGGCCTCGCCAAGAAGCTGGACACGTACTTCGACACACCGGAGACCGCGGGACCGGAGTTCGTCGGCTCGTACGGGGGCGTCATCCACGAGATGACGGAGGCCCGTGACGTCCGGATGGGCATGTACGGCCACAGCAACCAGGTCGCCCACCACGCCACGTACATGTACGACGCGGCCTCCCAGCCCTGGAAGACGCAGGAGAAGGTCCGCGAGGTCCTCGGCCGCCTCTACACGGGCAGCGAGATCGGTCAGGGCTATCACGGCGACGAGGACAACGGCGAGCAGTCGGCGTGGTTCCTCTTCTCCTCGCTCGGCTTCTACCCGCTGGTGATGGGCAGTGGCGAGTACGCAATCGGCTCGCCGCTCTTCACCAGGACCACGGTGCACCTGGAGAACGGCCGGGACCTCGTGGTGAAGGCCCCGAAGAACAGCGCGAAGAACATCTACGTCCAGGGCCTGAAGGTCAACGGCAAGAAGTGGAGGTCCACTTCCCTGCCGCACGACCTGCTGGCCAAGGGCGGCGTGCTGGAGTTCGACATGGGCTCCAAGCCCTCCGCCTGGGGTACGGGCAAGAACGCGGCGCCGGTCTCGATCACCAAGGACGACGAGGTGCCGGCCCCGAGGGGCGACGCGCTCAAGGGCGACGGCGCACTCTTCGACAACACCTCGGCCACGTCGGCCGCGGTCGAGTCGGTGGAGCTGCCGGTGGCCTCGGCGACGAAGGCGCTCCAGTACACGCTGACGTCGTCCGCGGCGGACAAGGCCCCGGCCGGCTGGGTCCTGCAGGGCTCGTCGGACGGCACGACCTGGAAGGACCTCGACAAGCGGTCCGGACAGACCTTCGCCTGGAACAGGCAGACCCGGGTGTTCTCGGTCGGCCGGCCGGGCTCGTACACGGCGTACCGGCTGGTGGCCGACGGCACGGCGACGCTGGCGGAGATCGAGCTGATCAGCCAGAAGTAGCGGGCTGGACGCTCGACCGACGCGGTGCCCTTTCCGGCGAGGTCTGCCGGGAGGGGCACCTGCCCGTTCCGGGCCGCAGGAGCGTTTTCCACTCCTGCGGTGTCAGCCGATCAGGGCACTTATGACACGTTTTCAGTGTCTTACCTGACTTTTACGATGATTCATGGCATCCCTTAGGCGATCAGGTGATCAGTACGACAATCATCTCGACTTGAAGGAGCCCTTCATGCGCATTTCCGCTTCCGTCCGCTCCCGCAGCGTCCGCACCGGCACCACGGTGGCCGCCGCGGTCGCCGTAGCCGGCGCCACCCTGGCCGGAGCACCCGCCGCCTACGCCCTGCCCGGCGACAGCGGCGACATCGACATCCGTTCGGTCAGCTGGCACTCCAGCGGTGACCGCGACGGGGTCGAGGTCTGCAAGTTCGTGCTCGTGGCGAACAACTTCGAGTCGTTCCCCTCGGTCCCCTGGACGATCACCGAGCAGCCCCCGACCGTGCCGCCGGGCAACACCCTGCTGGCCACCCTGCCGCTCGTGAACGGCAGTGCGCGCAGCCAGGCGTACCTGCTCCCCGAGGGCACCTACAAGCTGGTGTGGGTGGTCCCGGCGGGCCCGAAGCAGAAGAGCTTCAACGTCGAGTGCCCCGAGCGCGGCCAGGGCCAGGGACAGGACCAGAGCCGGAATGAGGGTGAGGGCCAGGGCGGCAGCAAGCACTACAAGCCGTCCGGCGCGGTGCCCGCGGGCGGCGGCGGTGTCCCGGACATGGAGACCGTCAGCTCCGAGAGCGACTCGAACGCCGGGACCACCGCCGCACTCGTCGCCGGGGCCGCCGGAGTCGCGGGCCTGATCATGGCCGGCCGGTCCGCACGTCGCCGTGCCCGTGGCGAGGCGTAACGCCCGCTGCCGACGGCGACGACGAGGACCGAGTCGCGCATGCCGTCTCACCATGACGTTGTGCGTGACGTTCTCACTGGTGACCGGCATCGCCTGGGTGTCCTCGGACTCCTCCGAGGACACCCCGTCGGTCACCGCCGCCCGCGGCAGCGACGCCGCGGGCGGCGGGCCGGCGCCGTTCCGGAGGGCGCCGCACAAACCACAGGAGCATGTACCCGCCTCACACGCCCCTTTGGCGCCCTCCCGACCGCTGAAGGTCGCGATTCCCGCCATCTTCATCGAGGCCCCGGTCACCGGCCTCGGCCTCGACAAGAAGGGCCGGCTCGGGGCCCCGCCGTTGAGCAAGCCCAAACTCACGGGCTGGTACGAGAAGGGCGCGTCCCCCGGTGAGGCGGGAACGGCCCTGATCGTGGGCCACCGGGACACCAGGACCGGCCCCGCGATCTTCCTCAACCTCAACGCGCTGCGCCGGGGCGACAAGGTCAATGTGGTGCGCGCGGACCGGAAGACCGCGGTGTTCACGGTCGATGCCGTGAACACGTACACGAAGGACAAGTTCCCCGACGACAAGGTGTACGGGGCGACCGGGCGGCCCGAACTCCGGCTGCTGACCTGCGGCGGGCGTTTCGACCAGAAGACCGGGGGCTACTCGGCCAACGTGGTGGTCTTCGCCCACCTCACCTCACTGAAGAAGGCGGTATGACATCCGCCCATGGGCCCAGGCCGGTACCTCGGGGGCAAGGTACCGGCCGTCCGTGCGTCCGGAGCCGCATCCCGGCGCCGACTGTTCAGACCCGCACCGCCCGGAACAGCCTTTCCGGCAGGGCCATGTTGAGCGCCGTGATGACCGGCTTGCCGTGCTCCGTACCGAGCCGGGAGACCGCTCCCGTGGCGAGCTGGAACAGTTCACCGCTCGCGGGTGTCAGCCGCAGATAGCGGGCGGTGAGCACCCGCAGGAAGTGGGAGTGCGCCACGAGGGCGATATCGGCGTCCCCGAGCCGCGCCGCCGCCACCCCCACCTCCGCCAGCACCCGGTCGGCCCGCGCGCCCACCTGTTCCGGGGTCTCCCCCGGGTGTTCGGCCGGGCCGGGGGCGACGCCGTCGGTCCACAGGTTCCAGTCGGGGCGCGTGCGGCGGATGTCGACCGTGGTCACTCCTTCGCACGCCCCGTAGTCCCACTCGTGCAGGTCCGGTGTCTCGCGGGGCTCGGGCAGTTCGGCGAGTTCGGCGGTGCGGCGGGCACGGAGGTACGGACTGGTCAGGGTGAGGCCGATGTGGCGCTCGGCGAGCAGGGGCACGAGGGCCTTCGCCTGACGCTCCCCCAGCTCCGTCAGGGGCAGATCGGTGTAACTCGTGTGCTGCCCGGAACGGGACCACTCGGTCTCTCCGTGCCGGATCAGGATCAGCTCGCCCATGGTGGTTCCGCTCTCTTGTCTCGGTGGCGCGGCTGTCGCGGGTGCGAACGCCCGGGCCCACGATCGCACTTGCGGATGAGCCTCGCCCGGCCACCCCTGCGGCGCGTCCGCCCGGCGCCACGTCGGGGCGTGGCGCGGTAGTCGCCTACCGTAGGGTCCTGCCTGCACGTTTTCCCGAGGGGGGACCTCATGTCCGACAGCTTTCCGCCGCCACCGCCGCCCCATCAGCAACAGCAACCGCCATGGGCCACGGCGCCGGGGCAGGGCGGGCCGTGGCCGCCTCGCAAGGGCAAGAGCAACACGGGGCTGATCGTCGGGCTGTCCGTCGGTGGCGCGGTCCTCGTTCTGGCCCTCCTGGGGACGTTCCTCTACTTCGTGGGCAAGACCGTTACGGAGTCTGCGGGACCGCGTACGCGTGCGTCGGCCGAAGCGGTACCCAGCCAGGAGCCTTCGGTCACGCCCACACTCACGCCCACCGGTACGGACGCGGAGGAAGACGTCCGGATCGCCGGATGCGCCGTGGACTCGCTGACCTCGTGGCCGGCCGCCCGGATGGAGATAGTGAACGGCTCCGGGGGCGCGGCGGATTACTACGTGACCGTGGAGTTCGTGGACCGGGACGGCACCCGGGTCGCGGACGGGATCGTCGGGGTGGTCGGCCTCGCGCCGGGGCAGACCGCGAAGAAGAAGGCGCAGGGGCTCGACAAGGCCCCCAGCGATGTGAAGTGCCGGATCACCGAGGTGCGGCGGACCCCGTCGGTCGGCTGACCCGTTGCGGAAGCGCTGAACGGACCGAAGGGCCGCACCCCGTACGACGGGGTGCGGCCCTCAGTGGTGTGCGGTGCGCTCTACTTGCGGATCAGGCTGCGGAGCACGTACTGCAGGATGCCGCCGTTGCGGTAGTAGTCCGCCTCGCCGGGGGTGTCGATGCGGACGACGCCGTCGAACTCCACACCGGTGTCGGTGGTGACCTTGACCGTACGCGGGGTCGTGCCGTTGTTCAGCTCGGTCACGCCGGTGAAGGAGAAGGTCTCCTCGCCGGTCAGGCCGAGGGACGCGGCCGTCTGGCCCTCCGGGAACTGGAGGGGCAGGACGCCCATGCCGATGAGGTTCGAGCGGTGGATGCGCTCGTAGGACTCGGCGATGACGGCCTTGACGCCCAGGAGCGCGGTGCCCTTGGCCGCCCAGTCGCGGGACGAGCCGGAGCCGTACTCCTTGCCCGCGAGGATGGTCAGCGGGACGCCCGCCGCCTGGTAGTTCTGCGAGGCGTCGTAGATGAACGACACGGGGCCGTCCGCCTGCGTGAAGTCGCGGGTGAAGCCGCCCTCGGTGCCCGGCGCGATCTGGTTGCGCAGGCGGATGTTGGCGAACGTGCCGCGGATCATGACCTCGTGGTTGCCACGGCGCGAGCCGTAGGAGTTGAAGTCGCGACGCTCGATGCCGTGCTCGCTGAGGTACTTGCCGGCCGGGGTGTCGGCCTTGATCGCACCGGCCGGGGAGATGTGGTCGGTGGTGACCGAGTCGCCCAGCTTCGCCAGCACGCGGGCGCCGGAGATGTCGGTGACCGGGGTGGTCTCCATCTGCATGCCCTCGAAGTACGGGGGCTTACGCACGTAGGTGGACTGCGGGTCCCACTCGAAGGTGTTGCCTTCGGGGATGGAGAGGGCCTGCCACTGGGCGTCGCCCGCGAAGACGTCCTGGTAGGACTTGTTGAACATGTCCTCGCCGATGGCGTTCGCCACGACCTCGTTGACCTCGGCCTCGGAGGGCCAGATGTCCTGGAGGTAGACGGGCTTGCCGTCCTGGTCGACGCCGAGGGCGTCCTTGGTGATGTCGACCTTCATCGAACCGGCGAGGGCGTACGCGACGACCAGCGGCGGGGACGCGAGGTAGTTCATCTTGACGTCGGGGTTGATCCGGCCCTCGAAGTTACGGTTGCCGGAGAGCACCGAGGTCACGGCCAGGTCGTGGTCGTTGACCGCCTTGGAGACCTCGTCCGGCAGCGGGCCGGAGTTGCCGATGCAGGTGGTGCAGCCGTAGCCGACGAGGTTGAAGCCGACCTTGTCGAGGTACGGGGTCAGGCCCGCCTTGTCGAAGTAGTCGGTGACGACCTTCGAGCCCGGGGCGAGGGTGGTCTTGACCCACGGCTTGCGGGTCAGGCCCTTCTCCACGGCCTTCTTCGCGACGAGCGCGGCGGCGACCATGACGTACGGGTTCGAGGTGTTGGTGCACGAGGTGATCGCGGCGACGGTGACGGCGCCGTGGTCGAGCTCGTACGTCGTGCCGTCGGGGGCGGTCACGGTGACCGGGTTCGACGGGACGCCGTTGGTCGTGGCCGGGGAGTCGGAGGCCGGGAAGGACTCCTTGCCCGCCTCTTCGTCGTCCGTGACGTAGTTGCGTACGTCCTGGGCGAACTGCGCCTTGGCGTTCGCGAGGACGATGCGGTCCTGCGGGCGCTTCGGGCCGGCGATGGAGGGGACGACCGTGGAGAGGTCGAGCTCCAGCTTCTCGGAGAAGTCCGGCTCGGCGGCCGGGTCCAGCCAGAGGCCCTGCTCCTTGGCGTACGCCTCGACGAGCGCGACCTGCTTGGCGTCGCGGCCGGTCAGACGGAGGTACTTCAGCGTCTCGTCGTCGATCGGGAAGATCGCGGCGGTGGAGCCGAACTCCGGCGACATGTTGCCGATGGTGGCGCGGTTCGCGAGGGAGGTGGCGGCGACGCCCTCACCGTAGAACTCGACGAACTTGCCGACGACGCCGTGCTTGCGGAGCATCTCGGTGATGGTCAGCACGAGGTCGGTGGCGGTGGTGCCGGCCGGGAGCTCGCCGGTCAGCTTGAAGCCGACGACGCGCGGGATGAGCATGGAGACCGGCTGGCCGAGCATCGCGGCCTCGGCCTCGATGCCGCCGACGCCCCAGCCCAGCACGCCGAGGCCGTTGACCATCGTGGTGTGCGAGTCGGTGCCGACGAGGGTGTCGGGGTACGCCTGGCCGCCCCGGACCATGACCGTACGGGCCAGGTGCTCGATGTTGACCTGGTGGACGATGCCGGTGCCCGGGGGGACGACCTTGAACTCGTCGAAGGCGGTCTGGCCCCAGCGCAGGAACTGGTAGCGCTCCTTGTTACGGCCGTACTCCAGCTCGACGTTCTGCGCGAACGCGTCGTTGGTGCCGAACTTGTCGGCGATGACGGAGTGGTCGATGACCAGCTCGGCCGGGGCCAGCGGGTTGATCTTCGCCGGGTCGCCGCCCAGCTCCTTCACGGCCTCACGCATGGTCGCGAGGTCCACGACGCAGGGGACGCCGGTGAAGTCCTGCATGATCACGCGGGCCGGCGTGAACTGGATCTCCTGGCTGGGCTGGGCCTGCGAGTCCCATCCGCCCAGCGCCCGGATGTGGTCGGCGGTGATGTTCGCGCCGTCCTCGGTGCGGAGCAGGTTCTCCAGCAGCACCTTCAGGCTGTAAGGGAGGCGCGCGGAGCCCTCGACCTTGTCCAGCTTGAAGATCTCGTACGACTCGTCGCCCACGCGCAGCGTGCTGCGGGCGTCGAAGCTGTTCGCCGACACGACAGTCTCCTTCTTCAATGTGCGCGTACTACCGCGCCGCGCCTCATTGGCGGCCGGCGCCGCGTGGTGCCGCCTACGGCTCCCACCATCCGCTAAGGTAAGGATTAGTTAGGTAACCCTTACCGAGCGGCGGCTGCGGTACGCCTCGGCAGATATCTCGATGTCGAGATAACTCTAGTACATCGCCGCCGCGCGGTCATGCCCGGGCGCCGCTGACCGCTGTCCTCCAATCGAGGCGTTCGACAGCGAACCCAGTCGTTCCGGCTTCTTTGCCGGCGAACCTGGTCGTGCGAGGGGACGTACGGGGGGGGCGCTGGGCGGCCTTACCGGTCGGGCGGGTCTCGCGGAGCCGTACGCCGGGCTGTCGTACGTGGATGCAGCGACCGTCTCCGTCACGGCCTGCGCCCGGGGCGACATCACGTCGTCGACTCCAGAATGCGGTCGAGTGTCCGGCGCCCCATTCCGCTCATCGTCGGATTGCTCTCGACGTAGTACCAGACAAGACCCATCGCCTGTTCGAAGGCCCATGCCTTGCCTCGCTCCCACTCCAGATCGTCGCAGGCCAGTGTCTGCCGGAGCACTTCCCGTGGGCCCGGCTGCAACAGGTGCCAGGCGCTGACCAGATCCAGCGCGGGGTCGGCCGGGCCGAAGCCGCCGGTGTCGAGTACGCCGCCGAGCCGGCCACCCGCGACCAGTACGTTGCCGGGAATCAGGTCACCATGGCTCATCACGTCGGCAGCCGTGCGTGGCAACTCCCGGAGGTGCCCCCACACGTGGCGCAGCCTGGGCACGTCGAGCAGCCCCCTGCTCTCCTCGAAGCACTTCGCCATCCAGTCGTCGTGGTGAGCGAGAACGCCGCCACGGTTCTCGCCGCTGAAACGCCGCCCCCGCGTCTCGGCGTCCCGCAGGGCTGCGATGAAGGCCGCGAGGTCCTCGGCGAAAGCGTCCGACCCGCTCGGGTCGGCATCGAAGGCGACCGTTCCCGGCAGCCATGTCTGGACCGACCACGGCATGGGGTAACCCGCTCCAGGTTTTCCCAGGGCGATGGGTTCCGGAACGGGAAACCGGGACACCTGTGCCAGCTCCGCGCTCGCCCGGGCCTCCCGTTCCAGAACCGCCAGCGTCTCCTCGGCATCGGCCAGACGCAGCGGGAAGCGCGCGGAGAGGTCGTCCCCGACGCGGAAGATGGCGTGGACCGTCCCGGTCGACGGCTGGAGTCGGATCGCCTTGCCGCTCCACTGAGGGAACTGTTCTTGGATCAAGGCCGCAACGATGGCGGTGGTCACGTCCGCTTGGTCATCGTGCATGGTCAATCTCGCAGGCCCTTCGGCTAGTCCAGTTCGAAACGACGGAAGCAGTCCAGATCAACTGGGACGACAGCCAGTTATTCGGACGCCAGGCTCCAGATCAACTGAGATTTTTTTCGGCCACCCAGGTGACAGGTCGTGGCGACCCGGGTGACCGTAAGCGGTCACAGCGCTAGCGCCGGGGGACGTCCTTGACGAACACGATCCCGTCGCTGTCCGCCAGGTGGGCCGGGTCGAGCGGGGCGTAACCGAACCAGGGGGACTCGCGGGGCGCGGGGCGCGCGTCGCCGAGGGTGGTGGCCAGCCGCCGGGCGTCGATGACGCTGCGGTCCTGCGGGAGCGCGTACAGGAGTCCTTCGACGGTGTCCGGCGGGGGCGTGTCCACTCCCTGGTGCCGGATCGTGCCGAGGGCCGTGGCCACGAAGGCGTACTCCTCGCCGAGCCGGGCGCTCACCAGCGCGCCGGCGCTCCACCACTCCAGCGGCATCCCGCCCATGCGTATCGTGCTCTTCTCCCGCTGGAGATGGGAGTTGTGGGCGTGGACGAGTGCCGGGCCCCGGTCGGCGGCGGCGAGGAGGTTGTGGGCCATCATCTGGTCCCGCACGCCCACCAGCCGGGTCAGACGGGCCGGTGAGGTGTCGGCCATCCAGTGGTGGTAGCGCAGCAGGCCGGTCGCGGTGCGCCCGTACAGGCACGCCCGGTCCCAGTCGTCCCGCGAGGTCGCCGCGATCAGGTGCGGCGTCTGCGCGTCGAGCAGGGCCACCAGATCGTCGGCGAGCAGCCGCAGCCGGCCGGCCTCGGCCGACTGCCCCACGGACCGGGCCGGGTCCCTCATCGCGGCGGGCTCCGTCCACCGGTCGTCGGCGCCGAGCAACTGGTCGAGCGTTTCCCCGGTGCAGGGGAGCAGGTCCGCGTCCGTCCGGGCCGCGAGGTAGCCGTGGAGTGCGGTGAGGGCCTGGCGGGGGCTCGCGGCGCCGGTGATCTCCAGCGGGCCGTCGCAGCCTGCGAAGCGGAGCCGCTCGGACGCGGGCCGGCCGGCGTTGTGGGCGCGCATCCAGCGCACGAGCTCGCGGTTGGCCGCGGAGGCGCCCCAGCCGTGGCTGAATCCGTGCTCCATGACCTCGTCGAGCGTGCCGGTTCCCGAGGTGACGTAGTCGTCCACGACCAGGCCCATCATGCAGTCGCTCTCGATCGCGATCGTCCCGTAGCCCTCCTCCTCGACGAGCTGCCGGAACAGCTCGTTGCGCAGGTCGAGCAGGGCGTCCTCGCCGTGGGTGGGCTCGCCCAGGGCGAGCAGCCGAGGCCGGGCCGGAAGCAGCGCCATGACGGCGGCGGCCTCGACGGCATGGACGGTGTCCTGGATGTCAGTAGCCATGCCTTCAACGCTATCGTTGAACCTTCGGTTGAAACTTTTCCGCGATATCGGCAGCGCATCGGCAGGACCATGGGACAAAACCTTAAAAGTGGTGAGCGGCTCAGGCCAGTCGATCTGGCGCGCGCGCACGGTCTGTCCACGCAGGCGATCCGGAACTACGAGGAGGCCGGCATCCTTCCGGCCGCCGACCGCACACCCCACGGCTACCGCACCTATACCTCGCTGCACGCGGGGGCCCTGCGCGCGTTCCTTGCCCTGCTGCCCGGCCACGGCCACCGGACGGCGACGTCGGTCATGCGGGCCGTGAACCAGGGTGCGGCCGAGGAGGCGTTCCGCCTCATCGACGAGAGCCACGCCCAGCTCCTCGACGACCGCCGGACCGTCCAGGCCGTGGAGAGCGCCCTGCGCGACCTGGAACCCATCACGGCGCCCGGGCCTGGCGCGGGGACCGAGCCGGCCGTGGTGTCCGGGGCCGGCGCGGGGTCCGGGGCCGGCGGCACGTTCATCGGGCCGCTGGCGGGGAAGCTCGGCATCCGGCCCGCGACGCTGCGTGCATGGGAGCGCGCCGGGCTGGTGCGCCCGCGCCGCGACCCGCGGACCGGGTACCGCGTCTACGACGAGGCCGACGTACGGGACGCCCGGCTGGCCCACCAACTCAGGCGGGGCGGCTACCTGCTGGAGCAGATCGCCCCGCTGATCGCCCAGGTGCGGGCGGCCGGCGGGCTGGAGCCGCTGGAGGCCGCCCTGAGCGACTGGCGCGCCCGGCTGTCCGCCCGCGGGCGGGCCATGCTGACCGGGGCCGCCGAGCTGGACGCGTACCTCCGCGAGCGCGGGCCCCGGGAATCAGGTGGTGGATCGGTCAGGAATCGAGAAGCGGGGTCACCAGGCCCGTCCTAGCATGATCGTCATGGACATCACCATTCACACGAGCGCGCTCCCGCACGACGACCCGGACGCGTCCCTCGCCTTCTACCGCGACATCCTCGGTTTCGAGGTCCGCAGCGACGTCGGCCAGGGCAAGATGCGCTGGATCACGGTGGGGCCCGTCGGCCAGCCCGGCACGTCCATCCTCCTGGCTCCGCCGGCCGCCGACCCCGGCATCACCGAGGACGAGCGCCGCACCATCGTCGAGATGATGGCCAAGGGCACCTACGGCTGGATCCTGCTGGCCACCCCGGACCTCGACGGCACCTTCGAGAAGGTGCAGGCCGGGGACGCCGAAGTCGTCCAGGAGCCGACCGAGCAGCCGTACGGGATCCGTGACTGCGCCTTCCGCGACCCCGCGGGCAACCTGATCCGCATTCAGGAGCTTCGCTGAGTCCTCCGGTCACCGGTCCGGACCCGACGGCCGGACGGTGACCGTCTGCGCGTGATGCGGCGGCCCGCCTCCGGGCCGCTGTCGCTGTTGCGACCGGCTCCTCGACTCCGACGAGCCGGTCTTCGCCATAGAGCGCCCTGCCCGGCACCTCGGCATGCGACCCAGGCGCTCACGGACATCAACGAAGTGGAGTCCTGTCATGTGCCACCCCGCATGGGGCCGCGCACGCGCCGCGGCGCAGCGTCTGAACGAACTCGCGCGACTGCGCCGCGTCCGCGACCAGATCGACCGGGAGCACGCGCGGCCGCTGAACGTCGAGGCGCTCGCCCGCGACGCGAACATGTCCGCCGGGCACCTCAGCCGCCGGTTCCGGCTGGCCTACGGCGCTTCGCCGTACGCGTACCTGATGGCGCGTCGCATCGAGGTCGCCACAGCGCTCCTGCGTCGCGGCGACCTCAGCGTCAGCGACGTCCGCTCCACGGTCGGCTGCGCGTCCCCGGGCATCTTCAGCACCCGCTTCACCGAGCTGGTCGGCATGTCGCCCAGCGCCTACCGGCGCCGCGCGACGGGCGCCGCGGGGGTGCCGCCGTACGCGGCCGAGCAGGGGACAGGACCGGTCAGGAATCAAGAAGCGCCCGCCGCCGAGCCACAACTAGCGTGATGACCATGACATCGATCGCACACATCACCCTCGACGTGGCCGACCCCGCGGCCGCCGCCCACTTCTACGCCACCGCCTTCGGCCTGGACACGCAGATCCGTCTGCGGGCCTCGGAGGCACCCACCACCGGCTTCCGTGGATTCACGCTGTCGCTCACGGTGTCCCAGCCGGCCGACGTCGACAGTCTCATCGACGCCGCCCTCGGCGCCGGGGCCACGACGGTGAAGCCCGCGTCGAAGTCGCTCTGGGGTTACGGCGGTGCCGTACAGGCCCCGGACGGGACGATCTGGAAGGTCGCGACCTCGGCCAAGAAGAACACCGGCCCCGCCAGCCGGCAGATCGACGACATCGTGCTCCTGCTCGGAGTCGCGGACGTGGCCGCGAGCAGGAAGTTCTACGTCGGCCAGGGCCTTGCCGTCGAGAAGAGCTTCGGCCGGACGTACGCGCAGTTCGCCGCCGGGTCGGGCCCCGTCAAACTGGCGCTGTACCGGCACCGCGCCCTGGCCAAGGACGTCGGCGTCTCGCCCGACGGCACGGGATCACACCGGATCGCCGTCGTCGGCGACGGAGAGGCCTTCACGGACCCGGACGGGTTCGCCTGGGAAGCCGTATCGTCGGCCACCGCGGTCTGAGGTGCCGGCCCGCGGCCCGAGTGAACCGAGCGACAACCGGACGGCGCCCCTCCCGGAACGAGGGGCTCCGCCACGAAGTGAACCGGAGGAAGCATGACGGACGTACCGCCGCGGGGACTTGAGGAGAGGCTGCGCGACACTCGGGCGCGGCTGGAGAGCGACATCGACCTGTGGGTCGCGACGTCGGGCTCGCCGGGCGGGGTTCACCTCGTCCCGCTCTCGTACCTCTGGGACGGGAACACGTTCCTCGTCTCGACGCCGCGCGCCTCGGTCACCGGCCGCAATCTGCTGGCGGACGGACGGGTGCGGCTCAGCCTCGGACCGACCCGCGATGTCGTGATCGTCGACGGCACCGCCGAGCCGGTGGACCTCGACGACCTCGCTCCCGGGACGGGCGACGCGTTCGCGGCCAAGACCGGTTTCGACCCGCGCGAACCCGACGTCCAGGCCTACCAGTACTTCGCGATCCGGCCGCGGCGCATCCAGGCCTGGCGTGAGGCGAACGAGCTGCGGGGACGCGACCTCATGCGCGACGGCCACTGGCTCGGCTGACCGCCGCCGCCACTACCGCCTTCGCTACCGCCGCCACCCGTACGGGCGCATCCGGCGTGCGGGTTCACCGGGCCCGACGGACCCTTCATAGGAGGTACGACCACCGCCGGGCAGCGACCGGTGGTGCGCGACACCCCGCCCCCACCGCGATCTTCATCTCATATCTGAGATAGCGTGCGGGCATGGAAGACGACTACCTCGTACGCATCGGCAAGCTCATCCGTGACGCCCGCCAGCACAGGGGCTGGACACAGACACAGCTCGCCGACGCGCTCGGCACGAGCCAGAGCGCGGTCAACCGGATCGAGCGCGGCAACCAGAACATCAGCCTTGAGATGATCGCCCGCATCGGCGAGGCGCTCGACAGCGAGATCGTGTCGCTCGGCTACGCCGGGCCCATGCACCTCCGAGTGGTGGGCGGCCGTCGGCTCTCCGGCTCCATCGACGTCAAGACGAGCAAGAACGCGTGTGTCGCGCTGCTCTGCGCCACGCTCCTCAACAAGGGCCGTACGGTGCTGCGCCGGGTGGCGCGCATCGAAGAGGTCTTCCGGCTGCTGGAGGTGCTGAACTCCATCGGGGTCCGCACCCGCTGGATCAACGACGGGGTGGACCTGGAGATCGTCCCGCCCGCCCAGCTCGACCTCGCGTCCATCGACGCCGACGCCGCGCGCCGGACCCGGTCCATCATCATGTTCCTCGGCCCGCTGCTGCACCGGGTCGACCAGTTCACCCTGCCGTACGCGGGCGGCTGCGACCTCGGTACGCGGACCATCGAGCCCCACATGATCGCGCTGCGCCGGTTCGGTCTGGAGATCGCCGCGACGGACGGGCTCTACCACGCGCAGGTCGACCACTCGATCACCCCCGGCCGCCCCATCGTGCTGACCGAGCGCGGCGACACGGTGACCGAGAACGCGCTACTGGCCGCCGCCCGGCACGACGGGACGACGATCATCCGCAACGCGTCCTCCAACTACATGGTCCAGGATCTCTGCTTCTTCCTTGAGGCGCTGGGCGTCAAGGTCGAGGGCATCGGCACGACGACGCTGACCGTGCACGGTGTACCGCAGATCGACGTGGACGTCGACTACTTCCCGTCCGAGGACCCGGTCGAGGCGATGAGCCTGCTGGCCGCCGCGGTCGTGACGGAGTCCGAGCTGACGATCCGCCGGGTCCCGATCGAGTTCCTGGAGATCGAGCTCGCGGTCCTTGAGGAGATGGGCGTCGACTGCGACCGTACGACGGAGTACGCCGCCGACAACGGCCGCACCCGGCTGGTGGACCTGACCGTCCGGCCCTCCAAGCTGGAGGCGCCGATCGACAAGATCCACCCGATGCCGTTCCCCGGCCTCAACATCGACAACGTGCCGTTCTTCGCCGCCATCGCGGCCTCCGCACACGGCCAGACCCTGATCCACGACTGGGTCTACGACAACCGGGCGATCTACCTCACCGACCTCAACCGCCTCGGCGGCAGGCTCCAGCTCCTCGACCCGCACCGGGTCCTGGTGGAGGGCCCGACCCGCTGGCGCGCCGCCGAGATGATGTGCCCGCCCGCACTGCGCCCGGCGGTGGTGGTCCTGCTCGCGATGATGGCGGCCGAGGGCACGTCGGTCCTGCGCAACGTCTACGTGATCAACCGTGGTTACGAGGACCTTGCGGAGCGTCTCAACTCGGTGGGGGCACAGATCGAGATCTTCCGCGACATCTGACCGAGGCATGCCGACGTGGCCCGTCCTCGCTTGTTCGCCCCTCCCGGGGGTAGCAGCGGGAGCACTGGCCGAGTAAAGGAGCTTGTTGTGGTGTCCGAAGCGCGTGACGTGGTGGCCGTGATTCTCGAGGACCATCGCACCATGGAGGAACTGCTGCGGCGAATGCGGAGTGTCGAGGAGGACCGAGGGGCGGCTCTGAAGGACTTTGCCGCGCTCCTGGTCGCCCACGGAGAGGCCGAGGAGGGCGAGGTCTACCCCGCACTCAAGCGGTTCCGGAACGTGGACAACGAGGAAGTCGAGCATGGGGAAGAGGAGCACCACGAGGGCAACGAGGCGCTCCTCGCCCTGATGGAAGTGGAGGAGGTCGGCTCCGACGAGTGGGACGAGAAGCTGGAGGAGCTCGCGAAAGCCGTGACCCACCACCTCGATGAGGAGGAGCGCACGATCCTCAACGGAGCCCGGGAGAACGTGCCGGACGAGCGCCGCGCCGAACTCGGCGCGGCCTTCCTCCACGACCGGGCCAAGCACCTGAAGGCCGACTGCGGGAACATCGACAGCGTCCGCGCGGTCGTCCGGGCGCACTGAACCTCACAGCGGTACGCGGGCACCCATCCGGACAGGCCGGATGGGTGCCCGCCTGCTGACGCCCCGGCCCCCGGCGGTGCACCGGGCCGGCCCGCGGGGCCCGCCGGGGCGCCCCCGCTTCCTGTCCGCGCTTCCCCTTGCTGTCCGCCGCCGTCAACCTCCGTCTGCGCGTGTTGACTTCCGCGCCTAGTGCAGATTCACTAGATCGGCACTGATGTCCTCGCACTATGAGGTAGTGATGCGGCAGCTGACGACAAGTGGCCCCTCCGCAGGAAGGGCCCGTGGGACCGCTCTGCGCAGATACGCGCAGCACGAGAGCACGGAGAGGTGCGGGACGCTGTGACCGTTTATCCGTTCACGTCGCATGCCGTGGTGCATTCGGGCGCCGCGCGAGTGACGCTCGCCGGCGAACTCGACCTGGACACCGCCTTCCACGTCCGGGAGGCGGTAACGGCATGTCTGGCCAAGCGGCCGACGAGTCTCTGCCTCGATCTGACCGGGGTCTCCTTCTGCGACTGCGTCGGCCTGAGCGCCTTGCTCACGGCACGGATGTGCGTTCTCCGGGCAGGCGCGGATCTTGTCGTGGAAGGAATCGGACCCCAGTTGGCACGGTTGCTCTCCCTCATCGAGGCCGACGGCATCCTCACCGAGAGGAACGAGCCCGCGAACGCGGGGCCGGCGCGCCGCGCCTCGGAAACGGCCACGACTCGCCGTGACGCGGAAACGGCGGCCACCGTGGAGTCACGACGCCGGGACCTTCTGGCATGATCATGCGGTCCGCCACCTGCAAGGATGCACCGATGCCTTCACCTTCCCCGCGCAGCCGACCGGTCAGGATTCTGCTGGTCGAGGACCACGACATGGTGGCTGAGGCGATATGCCTCGCCCTGGAGCGCTCGCCCGATCTGCAGATCGTGGCGCGCGCGGCGTCGGTGGCGTCGGCACTGGCCGACGCGAGGCGATGCGAGCCGGACGTCGTACTGATGGACCGGCGCCTGCCGGACGGTGACGGGGTCACCGCCATCGCCGATCTCCTGGCACTCGTGCCGGATGCGCGCGTCCTGGTCCTGGCGGGCGAGGGCAGCGGGTCGGTGGCCGCGCGCGTCGCGGAGTTGGGCGGAGCCGGTCTGATCCTGAAGGCCCGCGGTCTGAGCGAACTGGAGGACGCTGTTCGTCGGGTGGCAGCGGGTGAGGTGGTGTTCAGCCAGGACCTGCTGGGCGACGTGCTGGAACGGCTGACCGGCAGAGTGCCGGGGCTCGGCGCGAATCTGACTCCGCGGGAGCGCGAAGCCCTTCATCTCCTGGGGGAAGGCCGCACCACCGCGGAGATCAGCGAACAGCTGGGGGTCGCCCTCAACACGGGGCGCAACCACGTCCAGCGGGTGCTGGAGAAACTGGGAGCGCGTTCCCAGCTGGAAGCCGTGACCATCGCGCGACGTGAAGGGCTCCTGAAGTGACAGAGGAGCATACGCAGGTGCGGAAGCAGGCGGCCCCCTTGTCGGAGGCGGCCTTCACCCTGCTGGTTCAGGGGGTGCTGGACTACGGCATCTTCATGCTCGACCCGCAGGGCTACATCATCAGTTGGAACGCAGGGGCGCAGCGGATCAAGGGCTACAGTGCCGCGGACATCCTCGGACGGCACTTCTCGGTCTTCTACCCGCCCGAGGACAAGTCGTCGGGCAAGCCGCAGTGGGAGCTGGAGACCGCCGTGGCCGAAGGCAGACTGGAGGACGAGGGCTGGCGCGTCCGCAAGGACGGCTCCCGTTTCTGGGCGAACGTGGTCATCACCGCCTTGTGGGACGACGAAGGCGTACTGCAGGGATTCGGCAAGGTCACCCGTGACATGTCCGAACGGCGGGCGGCGGAGGACGCCCTCATCGAGCGACGGCGGTTGTTCGATCACCTGGTCCAGGCGCAGGAGACGGAACGACGCCGCATCGCGTGGGATGTCCACGACGACTCCATCCAGGCCATGGTCGCCGTCGGCATGCGGCTGGAACTGCTGGCGGAGCGCGTGCCGGAGGCGCATGCCGCGGAACTGCGGCGTCTCGACGCATCGGTGCGCGAGGCCATCGGCCGCCTGCGCAGTCTGACCTTCCGGCTGCATCCGCCGGGGATCGACAGGCATGGCCTCGTCGAAGCGCTTTCCAGTCACTTGGACGACGTCGTGGGCTCCTCCTGGGGGATGGCCTACTCGTTCGAACACCAGCTGGACCGAGCACCCACGCCCGAGACGGCCATCACCATCTTCCGCATCGTCCAGGAAGCACTGCTGAACGTGCACAAGCACGCGCGTGCGAGCAAGGTCGACGTCCGTGTCGCGTCGGCCGACAGGGGCATCGTGACGCGTGTCGTGGACGACGGAACCGGCGCGCCGATGTCCCAGGACGGCACCCGCGATCATTTCGGGGTCATCGAGATGCGGGAGAGAGCCGAGACGGCGGGAGGCTGGTGGTCCATGCACAGCCGGCCCGGAACGGGGACGACAGTCGAGTTCTGGGTGCCGAATCCGCTTCCGGTTCCGACGCCGACGGACGACGCGGCGTGACCGCGGCGAGACCGGACAGCGCCCCCGGCGCACCGTTCAGCGTGATCCTGTGTGATGACAACGTGATGCTGCTGGAGACCCTGAACGAGGTCGTAGGGGCGCAGCCCGATCTGAAGGTCGTGGGCACCGCGTGCAACGGCGAGCAGGCGCTTGGGCTCGCTGACCGTCATCAACCGGACCTCGTGATCCTGGACGTCCGCTTCCCCGGCGGCGGCCCCTCCGTCGCCAGGGACATCACACGGTGTTCACCGGCCAGCCGCATCGTGGCGTTCTCCGCCTACGACGACAAGGGTTCGGTCGAGCAGATGCTGAGCGCCGGCGTTTCCGAGTACGTGCTCAAGGGTGTGAGCAATCGGGAACTCCTCGCGGCTCTGCGCCGGGCGGCGGAAGGCCTCAGACCATGATGAGCAGGCGCGTCTTCGCCTTGAGCTTCCGGTTCACCGAGCGGCTCTGCACGTATACCTCCAGCTTGGGATTGTTCCCCGCCTTCACGGAGACGGTCCCCTGGATACCCGTACCGAAGAGAAGGCTGCGCGCCGCGTCGCCCGTGTAGGCGCGGTCGGTGTCCTTCTCGACCACGATGACCTCCTTGTCGGGCTGGACCTGGACCCGGGTGCCCAGCTGGTAGTAGCACGAGCCGCGTTCGTACGTCACGCCCGGATGCGAATCGACGAAGGCACGGATCTCCGCCTCCTTGTCGACCTTCAGGAGCCGGTACCTGTCGGCCGAGATCGGTTCGAGGTTCGCCCGTACCTCGTCGACCGATATGCCCTGGCCGACGGCGAACAGGTTCTTCGTGCCGCGCACGCCCTGCTCGCGGCCCCGGAGGAAGCTGGTGGCGGCGGCGCGCACGGTGCCGATCGCCTCCTCGACGCCCTCCTGGGAATCCGCGTCCCAGATGGCGATGTTCCCGGCGGGGAAGCCGTAGTTCTGGGCGGTTCGCTTGGCCAGGGAGTTCGGAACGAGGATCGCGGAGGTCCAGTGGCCCGGAAGCGTGCCCATCTTCGCCGCGATCCTGTCGAGCCAGGGGCCGAGGACGGCCATGTCGCCGTCGTGCCGCCGGTCGCCGCCGGAGGCGTTCTCCTCGCCGTCCGTCACCACGATCTGCAGGAAGCTGTGCTCGCCGTACTCCTCCCAGATGTGGCCCAGGTCGTCCAGGGACTTCAGAGAGGCCTCGATGAGGGCCGTGGCGCCGTTCTTGACCTTGTACAGCCCCCGCATGGACGGCAGATGCTTCACGTCCATGTCCCAGACGAGGTTCTCCACCTTGTGGTCGAAGGAGTAGAGGCTGATCCGGGTCTCGTGGCCGAGGCTGTCCGACTCCGCCTTCAGGCCGGCCACGAACTCGTCCACCACGCGGATGAGCTGACCCTGGTGCTGATGCATGGAACCTGAACAGTCCACTACCAGCGCGACGTGATTCACCTTGTGGTTGATCTTGTTGGTGGACATGCTTCTGATCCCCTTTCAGGGCTCCCCGAGTGATGACCTCACACTATGGGGAGGCACTGACAGTGGAGCGTGACGGACGATCAGCCGCCCTGCCCACGGCACCGGGCCCCTCAGCGCAGCCGGAACACCGGGCCTCGCGGAGTGAACGGCAGCGAGGCTCCCTCGGGAATCAGGAAGGCGTGCTCGCGCTGGATGCGCAGCGTGTCGCACCAGCCGTCGGTGATGACGAGTACCGGGGCGGCGGGCGGGAAGTCGTCGGCCCTCTGCAACAGGTCGACGCCCGGCTGCAGTTCGGTGCCGCCCCGGCCACGCACCCGGACCCGGCCCGCGATCTCGGCCGACGGCAGATAGCCTGCGTCGTACGGGGCCGCGTCGCAGAAGACCACGCGCGCCGCGGGGACGTCGCGCGCCTGCGCGTACGAGGCGATGGCGCCCAGAGCCTTGCCGAGGAGGCCGCTGTCCATCGAGCCGGAGGTGTCGAGCACGACTCCGAAGGTGCAGCGGGCCGTCTCCTGAGGAGGGAAGTACCGGCCCGCGCGCGGGATGCCGGGGGTCGACGCCTGCCGTCGTGCGGGGCGGGCGTAGGACCGTACGGGTTCCGGTCGGGGGACGTACTCGTCGAACCAGCGGGCGAGCCTCGCGTCCCACGGCACCGGCGGGTGGGCCAGCGCCCGGATCTCCTGGATCAGCCCGGCCGGCAGGAGGCCGCGCCGGCCGTACTGATGCAGATCGAAACCCTGGGCCAGACCGCGCCGGTAGAACTCGTCGAGGTCGGTGTAGGGGCGGGCTTCCGCGTGCGGCAGCGCCTCGCCGAGGATGTCGCCGGCGCCCTTTCCGCGCAGTGTCGCGAGCCGCCGCTGACGGCGCAGGTCGACCACGATGCGGTCGTACACCTCCTCGGCGGACAGGTCCCGCAGGTCCGGGTCGTACAGCAGCCCCTCGGGCATGTCGCCGACGCGCATCTGGACGAGCCAGTCGTTGACGACGTAGTCGGCCGCGACGTTGAAGAGGAGCGGATCACGGCCGCCGCTGCGTTCGCCGTGGCGCAGCGCGGCGTGCAGCATCTCGTGGGCCAGGACGAAGCGCCATTCCTCGTCGGTGAACGTGCGCAGCGGGTTGATGTAGATCTCGCCCGCGGCGGAGCTCACGGCGGCGATCGCGATGCCCTGGGCACGGGCCAGTTCGGCATCGGCCACGACGGTGAGGCCCGCGGCGAGTCCGCCGAGCAGCGGGTACGAGGAGACGAACCAGTTCATGGCCCGGTTCCAGGCGCGCTGCGGCGCGCGCTCCCCGGTGTCGCGGTCGAGGCGTCCGCCCGCCACGTCCATGGCGGTGGAGATGCTCCGGGTGAGGGCGTGCGCGAAGGCGGTCTCCCAGTCCGGGACAGAGGTGTTCCACACCCGCCACGTCGTGAGGACCTGGTCCGGGTGCCCGCCCGCGGTGCCGCAGAGTTCATAGGCGGCGGGGATGCCGTCGCGGCGCCAGCGGGCGGCGAGCTGTGCCTCGTCGCCACCGGGGTACGACTCCGGCAGGTGGCCGGGGGGCCGGCCTGCCCGGAAGGTGAGCAGGAAGCGGTTGACGACCGTGCAGCGGGCGGCGAGGTCGAAGCGGTCGGGCTGCTCGCGCGGGTCGTCCGTGGCGGCCGGTACGTGCCCGAAGCCCAGATGCAGCAGGCAGTGGGCCAGGACCCAGGCCCACTCGGCGGGGTCCGCCCGTTTGGTGGGATGCACGTGGATGGTGCCGTCGGAGGTGACGGCCGCCAGTCCCCCGGCCGGGGTCGAGGCACACCTTGCCTGTCTGCAGACGGACGCTTCGAGAGCGGCGAAGGCCGGGTTCCGCTTGACCATCGCGAGTCCCGCCGCGAAGGCCTCGGTGGCCGGGTCGGACGCGCCCCCCTTGTGCTTTCTCCCGCCCTTGCCGTTCGCCCCGCCGGCCGTGGCGTTCATCGCCGGGCCTCGACCAGCCTCGGCATGTCGCGTGCCGCCTCGACGAGGAACCAGGCGGGCAGCACCGGGTGACCGTCGGCGTCGTCCGCGATGACGGTCTGCGCGACCTCGACCGAGATCTCGGCGAGCTGTACGAGCAGCGACTTGGCCCGGTAGGAGGTCTGCCGCATCGCGGGCGAGACGTGCTCCTTCTGCCGCGGCAGCTCCTTCACCAGCCGTCCGCGGAACGCCTCGGCCAGGTAGTAGAGGAGGTCGCGGTCCTCCAGCCGGGCGGGCCAGGAGGCGTCGCCCTTGAGGATCGCCTCGATACCGAAGGTATGGCGCACGATCTTCGCGTAGCCGCAGAAGGAGACGGCGTGTGCGGGTGTCAGCGTGCCGTGCACGATCACCTTCAGCGTCTCCTCGTCGATGCCCGGCCCGAAGGAGTGCAGGGCGTCGGAGAGCATGTGCCAGGAGCGGGGCGTGGAGAACGGCTCCTCGGTCTTGGGCGGCTGCGACCACAGGTGGTCGGGGCGGTCGACGAGGTAGTCCGTCACCCAGGGGTGGATGCCGTTCTCCCCCGCCCATACGAGCCAGTCAGCCGCCGAGGCCCGCAGATGGACGTGGGTGAGCCGGTTGACCAGGGCGGAGGCGATGGGCCGTGCCAGCGCGTTGTCGGTGGCGCGGTTGCCGGCTCCGATGACGATCGAGCCGGCGGGCAGCTCGTAGGACCCGATCCGCCGGTCCAGGATCAGTGAGTAGAAGGCCTTCTGGACATCGGGGGTCGCGGCGTTGAGCTCGTCGAGGAACAGGCAGTACGGCTCGTCGCGCGCGATGATCTCCGGCGGGCAGAACACGGAACGTCCGTCACGGATCTGTGGCACACCGATCAGGTCCTCGGGCGCGAGCTGCGTCCCGAGGAGACTGACGCACTCCAGTCCCAGCGAGTCCGCGAACCTCCGCACGAGCGACGACTTGCCGATCCCTGGCGCTCCCCACAGGAACACGGGCCGCACGGTGGCGAGCCCGAGCAGCAGTTCGGGGATCTGGGCGGGAGTGACGGTGACGGCAGCCTGCACGCGGGGAGGCTCCTTCGGGGCTTGGGAGGGCGAGCTCGCCCAGTATGTGAGGCCCCGCGGCCCGCCGCAGCCGAATATCGGTCCGGCCGCTCCTGAGGAGTCCGTACGCGCCGATACGCTGTGCGGCGTGATCAACTCGTATGCGGGCCTTGACGATTCCGAGGTGGCGATAGCCGCCGCGCGCGCCGGCGCGGACGTGGTGCACGGGATGTACGGGCGCCGGCTCGCCCGTATCGACAAGGGGGCCGGGGACTTCGCCACCGCCGCCGACGTCGGGGCCGAGGAGGCGATCCTCGGCGTCATCCGTGCCGCCCGGCCCGATGACGCGGTGCTCGGCGAGGAGGGCGGGCAGCAGGGCTCCGCCGACGCGGTGCGCCAGTGGCTGGTCGACCCCCTGTGCGGCACGCTGAACTACGCCGTCGGCAACATGCTGGTCGCCGTCAACGTGGCGCTGCGCGACGGGGCGGCGGCCGTGGCCGACCCGTTCGGCGGGGACGTGTTCTTCACCGACGGCGAGAGCGCCCTGGTGCGCCACGACGGGGCAAATACGCCGCTGGTGCCCACGTCCGCCACCCGTCTGGTGGACGTCAACCTGGACCCGCCGTTCCCGAACGCTCCGGGCTTCCGGGCCGTCGGACTGCTGGGCCACCCGGGGTTCGTGGAGGCGTTCCGGCCGCGCGTCGTGTCCACGACGCTGGCGCTGGCCTGGGTGGCGGCGGGCAGGCGCGCCGCGTACGTCACCGATGGCGGCGACCTGTCAGGAAGCGTGCACTTCGCCGCCGGGATCGCTCTGTGCCGGGCGGCCGGCTGCGTGGTCACCGGGATCGACGGCGGCCCGCTCGGGCAGGCGGGCCGCGGGCTCGTCGTGGCCGCCGACGCGGAAACCCACGGGCTGCTGATGTCGCTGATCAGGAACCCCGCGTGACGGTGTTCGTGTGCCGCTCCCGGCCGGGGGCGGCGACTTCCTTTGGGCCTGGCAGGTGACTGGCGCCACCGGTCGGGGCGTCGTTCGTGGCGTGGACCGCGGAGGCTGTGTAGCGTCGGCTCCAGCTGTCGTGGTTCGGAAGGATCGGCCCGTGGACGAGAGTTCGCGGGCGTCGTGCTGTTCAGTGTCTCCGAGGACCATGGCGATCACCTCCGGTGCCCGTACGGTGCGGGCGCCGATTTCTGTGTCTGCTTGGAGGACAAAAATGGCCAGTGGAACCGTGAAGTGGTTCAACGCGGAAAAGGGCTTCGGTTTCATCGAGCAGGACGGCGGTGGCCCGGACGTGTTCGCCCACTACTCCAACATCGCCGCCCAGGGCTTCCGCGAGCTCCAGGAAGGCCAGAAGGTGAACTTCGACGTCACCCAGGGCCAGAAGGGCCCGCAGGCGGAGAACATCACCCCCGCCTGACGCCCGGAATCGGAGCGGGCCCCGCACACCAGCCGGCGGGGCCCGCTCGCTCGTTCAGCCATTCAGCCATTCAGCCGTCAGTCGTTCAGCCGGTCAGTCGTTCAGCCGTTCAGCCGTTCAGCCCGTGATGATCGCCGGGTCGCTGATGCCGGGGGCGCCCGTCTCCACGTGCCCGGCGAACCGCCGCCTGAAGGTGGTGTTCCCGTCGGAGACGACGGTCAGGTCGTACCAGCGCGCGCTCGCCCGCAGGTCGACCGTGTGGTTCACCGTGGCGCCCCTGACCACCTTGAACGTCTGCGAGGCGCCTCCGTAGGCGTTGCCCAGGGTGAGGTTCACGTCGGTGGCGCCCGGGTTCTTCATCGTCAGCACCACCGTTCCCGCGACGTTGTCGTGGCGGGCGGTCACTTCCGGGCCCGCGGTCGTGCCAGGTCCGCGGAAGGTGCGCAGGAAGCCGTTGGGGCCGTACACCCAGAGGTCGTACACGCCCTTCGAGTAGCTCGTGTTCCAGGTGTCGGTGAGCGTCTTACCGCGCTCGACGGTGTACGTCCACGGCCCGTCGGTGCGGTTCGGGGCGGTGACGTGGAAGCACGCGCCGGCCTGCGCGCCGGAGCCGAAGGACAGCGTGAACCGGCCCGTCGCGGGGGTCGCCGTGCCATCGGTCACCAGGGTGTACGGCAGCGGCCTGGAGGGGCGTGAGCCCGGTTCCTGGACGGGCAGGGTACCGACCGCGGGCGGCTTCGGTACGTAGCTGGGGTGCCGGTCGCCGTCCGGCGGCCGGTAGCCGTCGGTGCCGGGGAGCGAGGCCGGCGTCGTGTCCTTGAGGCCGAAGTCGAAGACCGAGGTGAGGTCGCCGCAGACGGCACGCCGCCACGGCGAGATGTTCGGTTCGCTCACCCCGAAGCGGCGCTCCATGAACCGGAGGATCGACGTGTGGTCGAAGACCTCCGAACACACGTAACCGCCCGTGCTCCAGGGCGAGACGGCGATCATCGGGACCCGCTGGCCCAGGCCGTAGACACCGGCGGCGTACCGCGAGTCGCCCGGGAAGAGGTCGAGGGCGGTGCTCACGGTGGAGAGCCCCTGGGCCGCGGAGGACGGCGGGTACGGCGGGACCAGGTGATCGAAGTAGCCGTCGTTCTCGTCGTAGGTGACGAAGAGGGCCGTCCTGCTCCACACCTCCGGATCGGAGGTCAGTGCGTCCAGGACCTGGGATATGTACCAGGCACCGTAGTTGGCAGGCCAGTTCGGGTGTTCGGAGAAGGCTTCCGGCGCCGCGATCCAGGAGATCTGCGGCAGTGTTCCGGCGCCGATGTCGGCCCGCAGGACGTCGAAGAGGCCGTCGCCCTTCGAGACGTCCGTGCCGGTGCGGGCCTTGTCGAACAGCGGATCGCCGGGCCTGGCGTTGCGGTACTTGTCGAAGTACAGCAGCGAGTTGTCGCCGTAGTTGCCGCGGTACGCGTCGTTGATCCAGCCCCAGGACCCGGCCGCGTCCAGGCCGTCGCCGATGTCCTGGTACACCTTCCAGGAGATCCCCGCCTGCTCCAGGCGTTCGGGGTACGTCGTCCAGCCGTAGCCGGCCTCCTCGTTGCCGAGGACGGGACCGCCGCCCTTGCGGTCGTTGCCCGTGTGCCCCGTCAGCATGTAGTAGCGGTTGGGGTCCGTGGCTCCGACGAAGGAGCAGTGGTACGCGTCGCAGACCGTGAACGCGTCGGCGAGCGCGTAGTGGAACGGGATGTCCTCCCGGGTCAGATACGCCATGGTGCCCGCGGACTTGGCGGGGATCCACTGGTCGTACCTGCCGTTGTTGAAGGCTCTGTGCCCGCCTGCCCAGTCGTGGTTGAGACCGGCGATGAACTGCATGCCGAGGTCGTCGGCGTCCGGGTGGTAGGGCAGGACGTCCTTGGCGCCGTCCGGCTGGTGCCAGACCGATTTCCCGCTCGGGAGCGTCGTGGGGCGCGGATCACCGAATCCGCGTACGCCCCTCATCGAGCCGAAGTAGTGGTCGAAGGACCGGTTCTCCTGCATCAGCACGACGATGTGCTCGACGTCCGCCAGGGTGCCGGCCACCCGCCGGGCGGGGATCGAGGCGGCGCGGGCGATGCTCTCCTGCAGGGCCGACAGGCCGGCGGTCGCGCCCGCGATCTGCAGGAAACGACGGCGATTCAGTTCAGGCATGCGGGTGGGGACCTCTCCGGAGTCGGGGGCAGAGACTTCTCTGGCGCGGTTCCAAGGGCAGCTGGCTGAAGGGGCGTCCGGGCGTCACCCGGGCCACGAAGCGCCGTATGCGGCAAGAACGGCCGGGGCCGCCCGCTCCATGACGGTGCGTCAGCCTAGGCGCCCCGCCCCCGCCGGTGCCCATGGATTCCGAAGAGTCCATGGGGCCGGTCCGGAAGTCCATGCCCGGGAAATCCCGCCAGCACTTGCCACGTATACGGGGTGGGGGTATACATGTCCTCACAGTCACGCATACCCCCCTGGGGTATGGAACCAACAGAGGGAGCAGCGACATGTCAACCGTCGACCCCCGGCGGTGGTGGGCACTCGCCGTGCTGGCCACCGCCCAGTTCATGGTCATCATGGACACCTCGATCATCGGGGTGGCCCTCCCCGAGATGCAGCGCGATCTGGGCTTCTCCCAGGGCGATCTGCAGTGGGTGTTCAACGCGTACGTCATCGCCTTCGGCGGCCTGCTGCTCCTGGGCGGGCGGCTCTCCGACCTCCTGGGCGCCCGCAAGGTCTTCACGGGCGGTTGGCTGATCCTGATCGCCGGATCGGTGGTCGCCGCCGCGGCGGGCGACGCCACCACCGAAATCGTCGGCCGCGCCGTGCAGGGCGTCGGCGGCGCCCTCATCGCACCCGCCTCGATGACCCTGCTGATGATCCTCTTCGGGCACAGCCCGAAGGAGCTCGGCAAGGCCCTCGCGTTCTACGGGGCCGCGGCCCCCGCCGGCGGCACCGCCGGTGTCTTCCTCGGCGGCGTCTTCACCGAATGGGCCAGCTGGCCCTGGGTGTTCATCATCTACATCCCGATCGGCGTCGCCACCCTGCTGGCCACCGGCCTCCTGCCCGCCGTCCGCGGCCGGCGCGGCGGCGTCGACGTCCTCGGCGCGACCGCCGTCACCGCAGGACTCGCCCTCGCCGTCTTCGCCCTGGTCCGCGCCCCCGAAACCGGCTGGGGCAGCACCCGGACCGTGCTCCAGCTCCTGGGCGCAGCAGCGCTGCTGGCCGCCTTCCTGCTGATCCAGCGCTCCGCCGGTACGCCGCTGATGCCGCTGAGCATCTGGCGCGTCCCCGGCCTCGGTGCCGCCAACGTGGCCATGGCCCTGCTCGGTGCCGCGTGGATTCCGATGTGGTACTTCCTCAACCTCTACCTTCAGCAGGTGCTCGGTTACGGGGCCTTCGCCAGCGGTGCGGCCCTGCTCCCCATGACCGTGCTCCTCATGATCTTCATGACGGCGATCACCGCACGTCTCCTCGGCCGCTTCGGCGCCAAGCCGCTCATCGCGGGCGGACTCCTCGTACTCGCCGGTGGTCTGCTGTGGCTCTCCGCCGTCGAACCGACCGGCACCTTCCTGGTCGACGTCCTGCCCGCCTCGCTCGTCGCCGCACTCGGCATGTCCCTCGCCTACATCCCGGCCATGATGGCCGCCATGTCCGGCGCGCCCCAGGAACAGGCGGGTCTCGCGTCCGGCATCGTCAACACGACCTACCAGGTCGGTTCGGCCCTCGGGCTCGCCGCGCTCACCGCCCTGGCCACCTCACGGGGCGCGGGCAGCCTCGGAGACCTGCCGGCCCTGACCGAGGGGTTCAGCTCCGCCTTCACGGGCGCAGCGGTGATCGCCACGGCCGGCGCGCTGCTCACCCTGGTGCTGATGCGGGGTGGCGGGAGGTCCGCGGCGGACGCCGGGCAGGACTCCGCACCCCGCGCACAGGACGCCCCGGTCACGTCATAACTCCTCCCCTTCCGGTCACGCAGGTCCGGCCCGCACCGAGTCAGGTGCGGGCCGGACCTGCGTCCGTTTTCCCCAGGGCCATTAGCGTGGCAGGCCGGAGTGGATTCCTGTTCGACGGCCACACGCTCGAATGCGAGAAATCCAGGCGTACAGCCTTCCATACGGCCCGAATTCACTCCTGACAGGCAGTCAGAACAGGCTGCCAAACGAGTGTGCCCCACATGGCCCTATGAGCGAGTCACGCGTGTTTTCTCGTCAACTGTCTGCCAAAGTGCACTTCTGTTTTACCCACTTGATCAGTCCTTGGAATCCAGCCGCCCACCTTGATGATTTCGATGACCCGGGCTTCCCCTGTTGACATTCCCTGCCGTCGGCGCCTTTTCGGGTCCCGTCCTTCGGGGGGCACGTGAGAAGAGAGCCATGCGTGCGGCAAAAGAGCTTTTCTGAAGAACGACAAGTGACAGTGCTCCATCTGGTCCAGCCGGTGGAGGGCGGCGTCGCCCGCGTCGTCACCGACCTCGTCAGGGCGCAGGCCCTGGCCGGCCTGCGGCCCGTGGTGGCCTGCCCGGCCGAAAGCCCGCTCGCGGCCGGAGCCGAGGCGGCGGGCGCCGACGTGCTCCCCTGGCCGGCCGTGCGCGACCCCGGCCCCCGGCTGGCCGCCGAAGTCGCCACCGCGGGCCGGCTCGTCCGGCAGTGCGGCCCTCAGATCGTGCACGCCCACAGCGCCAAGGCGGGCCTCGCGGGCCGGCTCGCGGTCCGGGGACGGATCCCCACGGTCTTCCAGCCGCACGCCTGGTCCTTCGAGGCCGTGGAGGGCCGGACCGCACGCATGGCCCTGAACTGGGAGCGGTTCGGGGCCCGTTGGAGCGATCACATCGTCTGTGTCAGCGAGTCCGAGCGTCGTACGGGCCAGCAGGCCGGCATCGCGGCCCGGTGGTCCGTGATCCACAACGGCATCGATCTCGGACACTTCCGTCCTGGCGGCCCGGCGGAGCGTGCCGCGGCCCGTGCCGCGCTCCCCCTGCCGGGCGGCATCGGCGCCGGGACGCCACTGGTCGTCTGCGTCGGCAGGCTCAGCCGGCAGAAGGGCCAGGACGTGCTGTTACGCGCCTGGCAGCGGCTGCGCGTCCCCGGCGCCCGGCTGGTCCTGGTGGGAGACGGACCCTGCGAGCGGCGGCTGCGTGACATGGCCCCCGCCGATGTGGTGTTCACGGGGGCGAGCCAGGACGTCCGCCCGTGGCTCCACGCCGCGGACGTCCTCGTGCTCCCCTCCCGGTGGGAGGGAATGGCGCTGGCCCCGCTCGAAGCCATGGCCTGCGGCAGACCGGTGGTGATGGCCGATGTGAACGGGGCCAGGGAGAGCCTGCCCCCCGGTCACGAAGCCCACTGCCTCGTACCCCCCGAGAATCCGGCGGCCCTCGCGGCCGCGCTCACCAGCCTCCTGACCGATCCGGCGCTGAGGGACGAGCTGGGCCGTACCGCCCTGACCCACACGCGATCCGTCTTCGACGTCCGGAAGACCGCAGGAGCCGTCCACCGCATCTATCAGGAACTTGTCGGCTTGTCCCGGCCCACGACGAGAGAGCGCACCGACCGATGACTACGGAGAGAGCCCCCGCACCCCGCGCTGCCCAGGCAACGGCCGAACCTCCCACGGCCTCCACCATCCACCCGCCTCGCCGGGGCACCGGTCACCGTCCCTCCCGGCGCACCGCACGCCGCTTCGGCGGACACGGGCCCTCCGGCCGGCTGCTGGCCGCCGACGCGCTGGCCCTCGGTCTCACCCCGGCCGTGCTGCCCGCGACCCCCTGGCCGCCGGCCGTGATCGCGGTCCAGGTGGCCGCACAACTGCTGCTGCACGCCCACCGGGGGCTGTACCGGCCGGGTCTTTCCACGTCCTGCCTCGCCGAACTGCCCGCGCTCCTCGGCCTCACCCTGCTCCAGTGGTTCGCCACCGCGGAAGTGCTGACCGCGTACGACCCGAGCTACGCGATCGGCTGGCAGGCGCTGGGACTCGCGGTCCTCACCCAGACCCTGCTGTGCTGCTCCGCCCGCGTCCTGGCCCACCGCTCGCGGCTCCGCTCCGCGGCCCGCGCCCCCCGGTCGGCCCTGGTCGTGGGGCACGGGCCGGTCGCCCACGAGGTCGCGGCCGCCCTGCACGGGCACCCCGAGTACGGGCTCCGGCCGGTCGGCCGGGTCGATCCCACGCCCGCCACCCCCGACGCCCCCGCGGCTCCCCCGGCCGGCGCCGCCCCGCTGCCCGTCCTGGTCACCCTGGAGGACGTCGGCCGCGCGGTCATCCAGAACAGCGTGCGCGACGCCTTCTTCACCACCGCCCCCGCGGCCACCCGCGACGGTGAAGCGCTCTTCGCGCTGCTGGCCGGGCACGGCTGCCGGATGTGGCTGATCAACGGCCCCGCGGCCGGGGCCTTCGCCCCGCGCGGGGCCGCCGCACGCCCCGACCACCTGTGGGGGTTCGCCGCGTACTCGCTGCACAACGGTGGCGGACGGCCGGTGGCGTACGCGGCCAAACGGACCATGGACGCCCTGCTGGCCGCGGTCGCCCTCCTCGCGACCGCACCCCTGCTCGCGGTCTGCGCGCTGGCCGTACGGATCTCCGACGGGCCCGGCGTGATCTTCCGCCAGGAGCGCATCGGACGGCACGAACGGCCCTTCGTCCTCCTGAAGTTCCGCACGATCAGGCCGGCCGACGCGCACGAGTCCGCCACCCGGTGGAACGTCGCCGCCGACCGGAACATGAGCCGCGTCGGCCGGCTGCTGCGCCGCACCTCCCTCGATGAACTGCCCCAGCTGTGGAACGTGCTGCGCGGCGACATGAGCCTGGTCGGTCCGCGCCCCGAACGCCCCTACTTCGTCGACCAGTTCAGCCGTCTGCACGCGGGCTACGGGGCCCGTCACCGGATGCCCGTCGGTATCACGGGGCTCGCGCAGGTGCACGGGCTGCGCGGCGACACGTCCATCGAGGACCGGGCCCGCTTCGACAACCACTACATCGAGACGTGGTCGCTCTGGCAGGACGTATGCGTCCTGGCGCGCACCGCCGGCTCCCTGTTCCGGCCGGGAGGCAGCTGACCGTGGCCGCCACCTGGACCGCCGAACCCGCCGCCGCCACTCTTCCGCGTCCACGGGTCCCCGCCGGCGCGGGCATCCCGCGCGCGGGACGGTGGACGCGGCAGTGGCCGCTGCTGCCGCTGATCGCGACCGTGCTGCTGCTCGCCCTTCCGGTCACGGACGCGGCGGCCGGCGAGGCACAGGTCACGCGCCCGGCCGACCTCGCATCGGGCGTCGCGGTACTGGTGTGCCTGGCCCGCCTGCTGTATCTCCGGCGGCGTCCGCTGACGCCGGCCGCCGCTCTCGTCCTCGGGCTGCCCGCGCTCGGCATCGCCGTGGCGACGGTCACCGCGGCGGACCCCTCCGCCGCCCTGCCCGGGTTCGTCCGCTACCTCCAGGTCTTCGTCCTCGTACCGGCCGCCGTGTTCCTCCTGGTCAGGGACGCCCAGGGCTTCCGGATCGTGGTCGGCGCCCTCGTGCTGCTGGCGCTCGTCCAGGGCGTGACGGGCCTTCACCAGTACGCCACCGGCACGGGCGCCTCCTACATGGGCGAGGACGTCCGGGCCGTGGGCACGTTCGGTCCCGGCGACATCATGGGGATGGCCACCGTCGTCGCCTTCGGTCTGCTCGCGGCCGCCACCTACGTACTCCGTACGCCGGAGGGCGCTCCTCGGTGGCTGCGGCCCTGCGCCCTCGGCGCGACCGCCGTGCTGCTCGTCGCCCTCGTGCTGTCCTTCAGCCGGGGCTCGTGGATCGCCACGGTGATCGCAGCGCTCGCTCTCATCGCCCTGACCGGAGCGCGCCAGGCCGTACGCGCCCTGGCGGTCCTGTGCGCCACCGGGGTCGTCCTCGTCGGCGGTCTCGGTATCGGCTCCGAGATGGTCTCGCAACGGCTCACCAGCATCACCGAGGTGACCGCCGCCCCCGACCAGTCGGTCACCGACCGGTACACCCTGTGGGCCGCCGCGGCGAGCATGTGGCGCGAGGAACCGGCGGCGGGCGTCGGCCTCAAGGGCTTCCCCGCGCACCGCGACGGGCACGCCTCGATCGCGCTCTCCGCCGGCAGCGACACGGCGGGCGCCGGTCAGGATTTCCGCAAGCAGCCGCTGCTCTCCCCGCACAACATGTATCTGCTCGTCCTCGGCGAGCAGGGACTGATCGGGCTCATCACCCTCGCCGGCAGCTGGCTGGCGATCCTCGTCGGCGGAGTGCGCAGGGTGATCACCGGGCGCGGGCGCGGGGACACGGCCGTGGACTGCGGACTCGTCGCGGCCGGGCTGATGCTGTGGCAGACCGTCGACTTCCTGTACGCGGACATCGGCGGCCCCTCGACCGTACTCACGGGAGTCGTGCTCGGCCTGGCCGCCTGGTGGGCGCTGGCCGAGCCGGAGAAGGCGCGGCCAGCGTGAACAACACCGGTATCGAGTCGGGTCCGCCGGTGGAGGCGCTCCCGGAACCCGGCCTCGTCCCGTCCCCTCCCCCTGGGAAGGCCGTCGCCCCCGGCCCCGGCACGGCGGCGACCGGGGGCGCGGAGGCACCCGGGCTCGGCCGGTTCCTCGCCCGGGCCGCCGCCGTCACGGCCGGGCTGACCGTGGCCGGGGCCGTTCTCGGGCTCGTACGCGACCAGGCCATCGCCCACCTCTTCGGCGCGAGCGGTGCCAGCGACGCGTTCCTGATCGCCTGGACCGTGCCCGAGATGGCCGCCACCGTACTGATCGAGGACGGGATGGCGCTGCTGCTCGTCCCGGCGTTCAGCCACGCCCTGGCGCGCCGGGCGGCGGGCACCGGCCGGAAGCGGGAGCGCGCCACCGGCGGCGCGGACGACCCTGTACGGGAGCTGATCTCGGCCACCCTGCCCCGGCTGTCCGCGCTGCTCGCCTGTGCCGCCGCGCTGCTGGCGCTGGGCGCCCCGTGGGTCGTGGGAATCCTGGCGCCCGGTCTGAGTGATCCGCGGCTCGCCGTCGACTGCACCCGCCTGACGTCCGTCACCGTGCTCACCTTCGGTCTCACCGGCTATCTCAGCGCGGCCCTGCGCGCCCACCGCAGCTTCCTGCCGCCCGCCGGGGTCTACGTGGCGTACAACGTCGGCATCATCGGCATGATGTTCGCTCTGCACTCCCTCTGGGGTGTGCGCGCGGCGGCGGCGGGTGTCGCCGTCGGCAGTGTCCTGATGATCCTCACCCAGCTCCCCGCGTTCGCACGGCTCATGCCCGCCCGGACGTCCGGTGCCGGACGGGGCCGGCGCCCGGGTGCCGGTCGGCGATTCGCCGGGGCGGCTCCTCCGCTGCTGGGTGCCACGGTCCTCGCCCCGGTCGTGATCTTCGTGGTGAGCCGTCAGGCGCAGGTCCTGGTCGAGCGCTTCCTCGCCTCCTCGCTGCCGGCCGGCGCCATCTCGCACCTGAACTACGCGCAGAAGGTCGCGCAGATGCCGATGGTGCTCTCGCTGATGATCTGCACGGTGACCTTCCCCGTCGTCGCGCGCGCCATGGCCAACGGCGACCGGGAGAAGGCCCGCGACCGGGTCGAGCGCGACCTCGCGCTGGCCGGTCTGGTCGTCCTGGCCGGGACGGCGATGGTGCTCGGGTACGCGCCCCAGATCGTCGAAGTCCTCTTCCAGCGGGGGGCGTTCGACGCGCTGGACACCCGGGCGACGGCCGACGCCATGCGGGTGTACGCGCTGGGGCTCCTCGGCCACTCGCTCGTGGGGGCGCTGAGCCGGCCGTACTTCTCCGCCGGGCGGCCGACCTGGTTCCCGGTCTTCGCGATGGCCACCGGACTCCTGGTCACCACGGGTGCCGGATTCGCCATGACCCACCGGTTCGGCGTCAACGGCATCGCGGCGGCCAACGCCGTCGGGATCAGCACGGCGGCGATGCTGCTGCTCATGGGACTCGGTACGCGCGTGGTCGCCATCCGGGTGGGGGCCGTCAGCCTCTCGCTGGTCCGGCTGGCCGGCGCCGCCGCGGTAGCCGGGGGCGCGGGCTGGCTGGCGGCGCCCCTGGTGTCCGACCCCCTCCTGAGCGTGGCCGGCGGCTGCGTCCTCGTACCGGTCCTGTTCCTCCTGGCCGGGCTCCTGTTCAGAGCTCCGGAAGTCGTTCACCTGCTGACCCTCACCCGACGGAGGTTGCTTCATGGCCGCTGACCCATCGGCTCGTGCCGACTCGCGCTCCGCCCGGCTCAGACAGCCCGCGTGTGCCCAGCCGTGGATCCTGACGTACCACTCCGTGTGCGAGCGGACGAGCGACCCGTACGGCATCACCGTCTCCCCCGAGCGGCTGGACCGGCAGCTGGCCTGGCTGCGGCGCCGCCACTACACCGGCGTGAGCGTCGCCACGCTGCTGCGCGCCCCCGCCGAGGGCCGGCGCGGGCTCGTCGGGCTGACCTTCGACGACGGCTACGCCGACTTCGTCCGCGAGGCCCTTCCGGTGCTCCGGCGCCACGGCTGCTCGGCGACCGTGTTCGTCCTGCCCGGCCGGCTCGGCGGCTCCAACGAATGGGACCGGCCCGGCCCGCACAAGCCGCTCCTCACCGCCGAGGGCATCCGGGCCGCCGCCGACGCGGGGATGGAGATCGGCTCGCACGGTCTGCGGCACCGGGATCTGACGTCGCTCTCCGGCGCCGAACTGCGCCTGGAGACGTACCGCAGCCGGGAGTTGCTGCACGACATCACCGGCGTCGTCCCCGAGGGTTTCTGCTACCCGTACGGGGCGGTCGACGAGCGGGTGGCCGATGCGGTGCGCGACGCGGGGTACGGCTACGGCTGCGCCATCACCCCCGGTCCGCTGCTCGGCCCGTTCACCCTGCCGCGTACCCACATCAGCCACGCGGACCGCGCGGTACGCCTCCGGGCCAAGGACGTGCGCCACCGGCTGCGGTACCGGGCGGGAGCGGCCCCCGGCCGGCTGCCCGAGACCGCGACCGCGGTTTCCGGTGAGCGCCGATGAGGGCCCTGCACATCATCACCGGCCTCGGGATCGGCGGCGCCGAGCAGCAACTGCGGCTGCTGCTGCGCCACTTGCCGGTGTCCTGCGACGTCGTCACGCTCACCAACCCCGGTGCGGTGGCGGACGGGCTGCGCGCCGACGGCGTACGCGTCACCGATCTGGGGATGAAGGGCAACCGCGACGTCGCGGCGCTGCCGAGGCTGGCCCGGATCATCCGGCGGGGGACCTACGACCTCGTCCACACCCATCTCTACCGCGCCTGTGTCTACGGGCGGATCGCCGCCCGGCTGGCCGGGGTCCGCGCCACGGTCGCCACCGAACACTCCCTGGGCCACGCGGAGATCGAGGGGCGTCCCCTCACCCGCTCCACGCGCGCGCTCTACCTGCGGACGGAGCGGCTCGGCTCGGCCACGGTCGCCGTGTCCTCCACCGTCGCGGGACGGCTGCGGGACTGGGGTGTGCCCGCGGCGCGGATCCACCTCGTACCCAACGGGATCGACGCGGAGCGCTTCCGGTACGACGACGCGCGACGACGGGCCGTCCGTGCGCTGCTGGACCTCCCCGACGACGCCTTCGTGGTGGGGGGCGTCGGCCGGCTCGTCCCCGGCAAACGCTTCGACGTCCTGGTCCGGGCCGTCGCCGCGCTGCCCGGCGCCCATCTCCTGCTGGCCGGGGACGGGCCGGAACGCGGCCCGCTGACCGCCCTCGCGGAGCGGCTCGGAGCGGCCGGCCGGATCCGGCTGCTCGGCGAGTGCGACGAGGAGCGGCCAGGCGCGGGGCCGGGCGTGCCCGCGCTGCTCAGCGCCATGGACACCTTCGTCTCGACGTCGCGCGAGGAGTCCTTCGGTCTGGCCGTCGTCGAAGCGCTGGCCGCCGGGCTGCCCGTACTGCACGCCGCGTGCCCCGCGATCGAGGATCTGCCCGCGGACCAGTCCTGGGGCACCACCCGCATCACGGGCCACGCCGAGGAGCTGACAGCGGCCCTGCGGCAGCGGATGCGGGCGGGACCTCACCGGCTGCCGCCGCCCCCGGCCGTCGGCCACTACGACATCAGACGCAGCAGCGGACACCTCATGGACGTCTACGAGCGCGCCCTGAGCGGGCGCTGAGGTTCCGGGCCGCCCCTCCCCTCAGCAGTCCACCGCCACCATCCCCCGACAGAGAGCACCCTCATGACCGAGTCGCCCGAGCAGCGGCCGGCCGTCCCCGGACGGTTCAGCCGGCTGCGTTCCCTTCCCCCGCTGCCCCGTTGGTGGCCGCTGCCCGCCTGTGCCCTGCTCGGCGCGGTGTGCGGTCTGTCCTACGGGCTGCTCGCCACCCCGCAGTACGCGTCCACCGGCTACGCGATGGCCGTGACCGACAAGGGCACCGACGCCGCCGCCGCCCTGGGCTTCGCCCAGTCCTACGGCCGGCTGGCCACCAGCGACCCCACCCTCACCTACGCGCACGGGGCCGCCGGGGAGCCGCTGAAGGAACTACGTGCCCAGGTGCGGTCGGAGACCTCACCCGACTCACCCATGATCGCGGTCACCGGTACGGCCGACTCTCCGCGCCGGGCGGCGGAGATCGCCAACGCGGTCATCGAGGCCGTCGTCGTCAGCAGCGAGCACGTGTCCAAGGAGACCGGGGTGAAGCTCATCGAGTTCAGCCACGCCCTGGCGCCCGAGGAGCCGGTCTCCCCGTCCGCCCCGCTGGGGACGGCCGTGGGAGCCAGTGCGGGCGGACTGCTCGGCGGCCTGGTCCTCCTCGTGCGGCCGCGTCCGGCGCGCAGGAGCTCCGAGGCCCATGTGCCCGCCCCGGCCCAGGCGACCGGTGAGCCGGCGGCCGCGGACGAGAGGGAGCTCGTGTCATGAGCGCCGGCCGCGGGGAGGGTCTGACCGTCACGCTCTGCCGTGACCTCGGCGAGTTCGCCGGGCTCGCGGACGACTGGGAGGCGCTGCATCGCCGCTGCCGGACGGCCACCCCGTTCCAGAGTCATGCCTGGCTCCACTCGTGGTGGCTGTCCTACGGGCACTCCGGCCGCCTCCGGGTGGTGCTGGCCCGGCGTGACGGGCGTCTGATCGGTGCGGCTCCGCTGATGCTCGTCCACCGTCCGATGCCTCTGCTCGTGCCCATGGGCGGCGCGATCTCCGACTTCTTCGACGTCCTCGTCGACGAGGAGGAGTCGAAGGACGCGCTCGTGGCCCTGGAGCGCGGGCTCGACCGGGCCGCCCGGCACGCGGTGGTCGACCTGCGGGAGGTGCGGCCCGACGCCTCGGCCCAGCTCCTGTACGAGAGGTGGGCCGGGACCCGCACCCGGCTCGACGACTCGACCTGCATGGAGCTGCCCGCCGAACCGATCGGCACACTGCTCCAGCGGCTGCCGGGATCGCGGGCCCAGCGGGTCAGGGCCAAGCTGCGCAAGATCGACGCGCTGCCGCTGACATGCCGTCCCGTGTCCGCGCTCGACGTGCCCGGCGCGGTGGGCCGGCTGCTGCGCCTGCACGAACTCCAGTGGACCGGCCGCGGGGTCAATCCCGAGCACCTGAGGCCGCGGTTCTCGGCGCATCTGGTGCGGGCCACCCGGCGGATGGTCCGCACCGGCGGGGCCGCCCTCACGGAGTTCCTGCTGGACGGCGAGGTGGTGGCGGTGAACATGTCGCTCCAGTCGGACCGTCTCACCGGCGGTTATCTGTACGGGGCCCATCCCTCGCTCAGGGAGCGGAAGGTGGACGTGGCGACGATGCTGCTGCGCGAGGTGGCCCAGCAGGCCGCCGACACCGGGCGTACGGTACTGAGTCTGCTGCGCGGCTCGGAGCAGTACAAGAACCACTGGGAGCCGGTCCCCGTCGTCAACCAGCGGCTGCTGCTGGCCCGTTCCGGCCTCGATCCGCTGCTGCGGCTGCGGGTGTCGCAGCTGAGTGCGCGGGACCTGGCGGCGGAGACCGTGAAGAGCCGTTTTCCCGCCGCTCGCGACTGGCACGGACGGCTGACCGCCCTCCCCGGCATCGGCCGGTGATGCCGCAGCCGGGTTACGACTTTTGTGCCAGTCCGTTACCGTCTGTCGATTTTTACGTTGTCAGGTCATACGGGGCCCCACGCTCCGTGGACTCCCCACCTCTCACAAGGAGAACTGATGTCGCGTATCTCGAAGGCAGCCGCTGTCATGGCAGGCACGGGTGCCCTGATCGCCGGCGGCGCCGGCATGGCTGCCGCCGACGCCGGAGCCCAGGGCGTCGCCGCCCACTCCCCCGGTGTCCTTTCGGGCAACGCTGTCCAGGTGCCGATTCACATCCCGGTCAACCTCTGCGGCAACACGGTGAACGTCATCGGCCTGCTGAACCCGGCCTTCGGCAACACCTGCGTGAACCTTTCCGGCGACCACGAGGGCCCGGGCGACTACGAGGGCCCGTCGGACCACGGTAACGGCGACTACGGTTACGGCGGCTGATCCGAGCACCGTGAAGCGGCCGGGCCTCCTCCTGCTCCGGAGGGGAGGCCCGGCCGCTTTCGCGTGCCCGGGGCGGCCGCGGCTCAGACGTACCGGTACAGGCGCGAGTGGTCGAGGAGCTTCGAGGGCGCGACGTCCCAGGGCGGCATGGGCTCGTCGAGGCCGAAGACCCGTTCACGGTCCGGGCCGGACCCCGCGGCAGCCCTGCCGGGCAGATACCGGGACCGCGGGTGGGCCTTCTGCCAGCGGGTCCAGAGCAGGTCCATGAAGGCGTGGTGGAACCAGAAGACGGGGTCGTTGGGGGAGGTGGCGCCCGCCATCAGACCACCGACCCAGCGGTGCACCTGGTTGTGGTTGCTCACGCCGCGCGATCCTCTGATGCCCCAGCCCTCGATCCGGTTGCGGAATCCGGTCGTGCTGACGCTGTTCCACGGCTCGGCGTCGTACACCGGGTCCTTCAGGGCGGCCGCCACGTCCTTCTTGCCCGGCAGGGCGACCGGGTCCGAGGGGCGGCCGAAGTTCCTTGTGAGGAAGGGCTGTTCGGTGACTCCGTCGTTGATGGTCCAGTTCCCCTCCGTGTAGGCGAACGGCCCCGTCATCACTTGCCGGTCACCGGATCTGCCGTTGCCGCCGAGCAGGTCGTCGGCCCAGAGCGAGGCACTTGGCGTGTTGTCCGACGTCCAGTCCCAGTACGGGAGGGACACCCCCGGATCGACCTCCCGCAGAGCCGCCTCGAACTCCAGCAGGTACTGGCGGTGCCACGGGAAGAAGGATGGGGCCATATGAGCGGGTCTCGGCCGGTCCTCGCCGTCGGTGACGTAGAACTCCCGGTGCAGGACCACGAATTCGTCGTACCGGCCCGATCGCTTGAGTTCCAGGATCGCGCCGACCAGACGCCGCTTCTCGGTGCGCGTGAGATTCCGCTGGTTCTTACGGTTGTACACCCGTACTGGTCCTCCCGTTTCAGATGCTGTGCCGCGACGGGGCCGCCGACAGCCGTGCGGTCCCGAGCTCGTCGACCGCGGCGCGAGCCGTGGCCAGGAGCGTCGGGAACGACTCGTAGTGGTTGGCCTCGCTCACGTAACTGCCGTCGGCGCGCCTCATGATGTGCAACGGCCGTCCGTCCACCCGCACGTCGAGGTGGGGCGCGGCGGCCGTGGCTCCGGTGTCCGCCGCCCGGATGTCGCCGCCCGGGCCGCCCGCCGGGACCATGACGGTCGCCGTGCCCCTGATGTCCCGGCCGCGGTACGTCTCGGCGAACCGTTCCGGTTGCGCGCCGCCCCCCTTCGCCGACGGGGGCTCGGCTTCCGGCCCTCCGGCCAGGACGGGGGCGAGCACCGCCGCCGTGCCCGCGGTCACTCCCAGGGTGAAGGCGGTACGCAGCACGATCCGGCGGGACACCCCGCGTCGGCCGGCCCCCGTGCCTCGTGTGTCCGTGGTCTGGCCCATGGTGTGCACGCCTGCCTCTCGTCCACTCTTCCGAGGTGTTGACATATCCGACGTTGACAACGAGACACCGGCGCAACAGTTCTCGGACGAGCGGCGCGCCGATCACACCGTTTGTCCTGAATCGGGTCAGCATGGCCGTCCTGGAATGTGGAGGTTGTGCGATGACTGTTCCCAGGCAGGGAAGCAAGGACCGCGTACTACGGCCGGAGGACGTGGATCTCGCCGATCCGTCGTTCTGGACCTTGCCGCGCCCCGCCCGGCTGGAGGCTTTCGCGCTGCTGCGGCAGCTGGACGCACCGGTCCGGTTCACGGCGCGCGGGTCGGGCGAGGCGTTCTACGCGCTGGTGAAGCACGCCGACGTGAAGGCGGCCAGCCGCCGGCCGCAGCACTTCGCCAGCGCCCCGGGCGTCACGACTCCGGAACCGGCGGCCTGGGCGAAGGCGGTCTTCGGGAACTCCATGGTCAACATGGACGGCGACGAGCACGCCGCCATGCGCCGGATCGTCTCGCGCGCCTTCACCCCGCGTCTGCTGGCCGGGGCCGAGGAGAACATCCGTGATCTCGCGCGCCGCCTGGTGGACGAGGTGATCGCCGAGCGCCCCGACGACTTCATGCCCTCGGCGCCCTTCCGGCTGCCGCTCGAAGTCATCTGCGACCTGATGGGCATTCCGGAACGCCACCGGCCCCGGATCTCCCAGCAGATCGATCACGCCTCGGAGTACGTCGGAGTGCGGCGGCGGGGGCGGGCCCGGCTGCGGGTGCCCGGGCGCGGTCTGCGCTCCCTGGCCCGTATGCACCTGGTGATGGCGCGGGTGGCCCGTGAGCGGCGCCGCCGCCCCACGGACGACCTCGTCTCGGCCCTGGTCCGTGCGGACGTGGACGGTCAGGCGCTGACCTCGCGCCAGCTCGGCTCCTTCTTCTCGCTGCTGCTCGTCGCCGGTGTGGAGACCACCCGGAACGCGATCGCCCACGGGATGTACCTGCTGGCCCGCCACCCGGAGCAGCGGGCGCTCCTGGAGTCGGACTTCGACCGGTACATCGACGGGGCGGTCGACGAGATCGTGCGGCACTCGACACCGATCATCCAGTTCCGCCGGACGGTCACGGACGAGTGCTCCCTGGGCGGACGGAGCTACCGCCCCGGCGAGAAGGTGGTGCTCTTCTACGCGTCGGCCAACCGGGACGAGTCCGTCTTCACCGATCCCGACGTCTTCGACATCACCCGGAGTCCCAATCCCCATCTGGGATACGGCGGGGGCGGTCCTCACCACTGCATCGGAGCGCATCTGGCGCGGCTGGAGATGAAGGCGCTCTTCCAGGAACTGCTGAGCCGCCTGGACACGCTGGGCACGGTCGGAGATCCCCTGCTGGTCGACTCGAATTTCGACAACCGGGTACGCTCGCTGCCTTTCTCTTTCGACCGCCCCTGACGGGTCCCGACTCGTCCGCGCATTTCACCCGAACGGTCCGGCTTGAATCGCGTTGCTCCGCGAATGGCCCACTCCTGAGCTCCTGAACCACCCGATTAAGAAAATGTCTCCCTATTGTCGAACAGGTCGGAGGAAACACCGGAGCGAAGGAGGAGCCGTGTCCGCACAGCGCCGTCTCATCAACATCTGCGTCGGGACGGCTGCGCTCAGTCTCCTCGCCGCCGGCGGAATCATCGCAACGGTCTCGTCCGGCACGGACACCACCGACGGCGTCCCGCCCGCACGGACCGGCTCGGACGTCACCACCGCGCACGGCGCCTACGTGGGGTACGGCCCCGAGGGCGTATGGAGAACGAGGGAGCTGTCGCGCTGGCTCGGCGGCACGGAGCTGCGGGCCGGGCACAGCTATCTGCCGGGTGACCTCTGGTCGAACATCGAGGGGCGGCCCGAGTTCCTGCGGTCCTGGGCGGCCTGGCGGAACGCGGACCCGGACCGGATGTTCGTACTCAACGTGCCGATGCTGGAGCGCAACGAGGAGGGGGTCGGCGACACCGAGGTCCGCACCCTGCTGAGGGCGGGCGCGGCCGGTGACTACGACCACCACTTCCGGAGGCTGGCCGAGCGGCTGGTCCGGCTGGCGCTCCCGGACACCGTGATCGTGCTCGGCTGGGAGATGAACGGCATCACGTACACGCACCGCTGCGGTCCGGACCCCGCGTCGTGGAAGGCGTACTGGAATCGCATCGTCACCACGATGCGTGCCGTCCCCGGACAGAGGTTCCGCTTCGATTTCGCCCCGAGCCGGGGGACGGACGCGATTGCGTGGACGCAGTGCTATCCCGGTGACGACGTGGTGGACATCATCGGAATGGATTCCTACGACCAGCCCCCGGGCCGGAGCTTCGACGAGCAGGTGAACGGCCCGTACGGCCTCCAGAAGCATGTCGACTTCGCGGCCGAGCACGACAAGCCGATCTCCTTTCCGGAGTGGGGCCTGTTCCGCAACGGCGACAATCCCGAGTACATGCGCCGCATGCTCGAATGGATCGACACCCACGACCCGGTGTACCAGACGATCACGGATTACTGTCCGCACGGCGTATGGCAGTGCTCGGACAACCCCGAGTCCTCCCGGACGTACCGTGCGATGCTCACCAAGAACCCGGCACCGACGCCGACGACACCGGCCTGGCCCACCCCGAAGCCGGACAAGCCCACGCCGACCGTCCCCGCCCCGGAGCCCAACTCCCGGAAGTGGTGCGTCACCGTGCCACTGGGCGACTGGCTCGGCCGCTGGCTGCCGGACCGGAAGTTCTGCGTGCGCTACTAGGCGTGCGTCAGTGGGCGTGTTCCATGGCCCCGGCATGCAAAACCGAACCA
Organism: Streptomyces sp. NPDC045968; assembly: GCF_056430475.1. Taxonomy (NCBI): domain Bacteria; kingdom Bacillati; phylum Actinomycetota; class Actinomycetes; order Kitasatosporales; family Streptomycetaceae; genus Streptomyces; species Streptomyces sp. NPDC045968. Next base: position 211,621 of record NZ_JBWKLF010000006.1, read on the forward strand.
CCGCACGGTAGTTACGCCCCGGTTCGTCCGGTCGGCAAGCGCTTGCCGAACCACTGGAAAGCCGAACAGGCGGGCACAGAAGCAGAGTTCCCGTCCGGAACCGGCTGAGATGCGAACCATCCGACCTGTCTGAACTTCACTGGAACTCCAGCGAAATGGCACGTGTGTGGATATCGTGCACCGAGCGAGGGCGCATCCGTCAGTCCATGGGATCGACGGATGCGCCCCGTTTGTGGGGATGCGATGTGGGCTGGGGGGTTCATGGGGCATGTCGAAATACCTGACACAGATATATCCGGGCACCTGGGGCTGGCAGGTGCGCCACGACCACGTACCGCGGCGTCCAGGAACCGGAACGCGGCCCTGGAGCAGCTGTGGAGGACACCGACCGCGGAGCGCCGGCACACCGAGCGGCCCCGGGTCAGGAAGCGGACCGGCCGGCAGCTGCCGCTGCTCGTCCTGGCCGACGTGCTCGGCGTGGGGGGTCCGGCCTGGCTCGTCCAGCAGGCCGGTGACCAGCCCGCCCCGCTGATCACGGCGGCACTGTCCGCGCTCGTGTGGGCCGTGGTGCGCTCCGCGCGCGGACGGTACGCACAGGGGCTGCCCGGGTCCGCCGGTGGCGCCCTGGGCGTCACCGGTGACTGGCTGCTGCTCGTGGGGGTGCTCGCCGTCCTGCTGACCGTGTCCGGTGAGCCCCTCGACCCGGCGATCGCGGTCGCGGCCCTCGTGCCCGGTCTCGCGGCGGCCCTCCTCATGTCGGGGGTGCGGCGGTGGCGGTCGTCCGCCCGGCGGCGGCTCGCGGTGCGCCGCGTGCTGGTGGTCGGGCAGGCGGCCGGCGTGGACCGGGCGGTGAATCTGCTCAACTCCCGCAAGGAGCACGCCTACACGGTGGCCGCCGCGATACCCGTGGGGCCCACCCCGCTGAGCTGCGATGCGCCGGTTCCCGGCCGGCTCGCCGCGACTCCGGCGGAGGACGACCTCTCCACCGTGCTGGGCGGCGCCTTCGCCCACGACGCCGATCTCGTCCTGGTGGCTCCCGGGCCGGAGCTCGCGGACGATCGGCTGCGGAGGCTGTCGTGGGGTCTGCACGACAGCGGACTGCCCCTGTGCGTGCTCTCGGAGGTGTCCGAGACCGCGGCGAACCGGGTGCGGCTCTCCTCCGTGGCCGGGCTGACCCTGCTGCACATCGCCCCGCCGCTGCGCAGCGGCGCGCAGCCGGTGCTCAAGACTCTCCTGGACCGGGCCGGCGCCGCCTTCGGGCTGCTGTCCCTGTCTCCGCTGCTGCTCGTGATCGCGATGGCGGTGCGGCTCACCTCGCCCGGCCCGGTGTTCCACCGCCAGGTCCGCCACGGCCAGCACAGCCGGCCCTTCACCATGTGGAAGTTCCGCACGATGGTGGCGGACGCCGAGGTCCGCAAGGCGCAGCTCAGCGCGGCGAACGAGGCCGAAGGTCCGATGTTCAAGATGCGCAGCGATCCCCGGGTGACACGGGTGGGCCGGGCGCTGCGCCGGGCCTCGCTCGACGAGCTTCCGCAGCTCATCAATGTGCTGCGGGGTGACATGTCACTGGTGGGACCGCGTCCGCCACTGCCGGAGGAAGTGTCCCGTTACGACGAGCGCGAGCACCGGCGGCTCGCGGTCAAGCCGGGGCTGACCGGCCTGTGGCAGGTCAGCGGGCGCTCGGACCTGTCCTGGCAGGAGACCGTCTCACTGGACCTCTGGTACGTCGACAACTGGTCGGTGGCCACGGACATGGGGCTCCTCGCCCGCACGGTGCGCGCCGTCACCGATGGCCGCGGGGCCTACTGACGTGGGCGGGGAACAGATGCGAGGAGCCCCGGTACGCGAGGGCCGCCGGCCCGCGCGCTCAGCTCTGCGGGGGCAGCTGTCCGAGCCACCAGGCGTAGGTCCGCGCGATGCCGTCGCGCAGCGGGATCTGCGGTTTGAAGCCCAGGGAGGTCAGTCGGGAGACGTCCAGGAGCTTGCGCGGGGTACCGTCGGGCTTGGAGGTGTCCCAGGCGATGCTTCCCTGGTACTCCGTCACCTCACGTACGGTCTCGGCGAGTTCTCTGATCGTCAGGTCCTCTCCGCAGCCGATGTTCACGGGGTCCTCCCCGTCGTACGACTCCAGCAGCCGGACACAGGCGGCGGCGAGATCGTCGACATGCAGGAACTCGCGGCGGGGGCTGCCCGATCCCCAGAGGGTCACCTCGGGCGCACCGTCCCGCTTCGCCTCGTGGAACCGGCGGATCAGGGCGGGCAGGACGTGCGAGGTCTCCAGGTCGAAGTTGTCGCCGGGGCCGTAGAGGTTGGTGGGCATGGCGCTGATGTAGGCGGCGCCGTACTGCCTGCGATAGGAGCGGATCTGCGTGATTCCGGCGATCTTCGCCAGCGCGTACGCCTCGTTCGTCGGCTCCAGCGGGCCGGTGAGCAGGGAGTCCTCGCGGATGGGCTGCGGGGCGTGCTTGGGGTAGATGCAGGACGAGCCGAGGAAGAGCAGCCGCTCCGTGCCGGCCGCGTGCGCCCCGGCGATCACGCTGAGCTGGATGCGCAGGTTGTCCTCCAGGAACTGCACCGGATAGGTGCTGTTGGCCATGATCCCGCCCACCTTGGCGGCGGCCAGCACGACGGCGTCGGGGCGGACGTCGCGCAGATACGCCTCGGTCGGCGCGCTCTCGCGCAGATCGAGGAGGTCCCGGCCGCGGGTGAGCACCTCGTGGCCGTCGTCGGCGAGGCGGCGCACCAGCGCCGAGCCGACCAGACCACGGTGGCCCGCGACGAATATGCGGGAGCCGGGTCGTAGCAGGGGGCGGACGGATTCCTGGGGAGGGCCGGGGAGATCAGTCGTCATGGCTCGGATTCTGCCAGGAGCCATGCAAGTCAGTGACCTTTACCGCAGAACACTCAAACTCTGAAATTTCGGTGAACGACCGCCTCTCAGGCGGACAGAAGGGGGGGACCATGGCGAAGACCGCGCTCATCACCGGCGTAACCGGCCAGGACGGTTCGTATCTGGCGGAGCTGCTGCTCCAGAAGGGGTACACGGTCCATGGCCTGATCCGCCGCTCGTCGAGCTTCAACACCGAGCGGATCGACCACATCTACCAGGGCCCTGAGGAGGCCGGCCGCTCCTTCGTGCTCCATCACGCGGATCTCGCGGACGGCGTCGCGCTGGTGAACCTGCTGCGCGACATCCAGCCCGACGAGGTCTACAACCTGGGGGCGCAGTCGCACGTCAGAGTCTCCTTCGACGCACCGCTCTACACCGGTGACGTCACGGGGCTCGGCGCCATGCGGCTCCTGGAGGCCGTGCGCGCCAGCGGGATCGACGCCCGGGTCTACCAGGCGTCCTCGTCCGAGATGTTCGGCGCCAATCCGCCGCCGCAGAACGAGCGCACGCCGTTCCACCCGCGCAGCCCGTACAGCGTCGCCAAGGTCTACGCGTACTGGGCGACGGTCAACTACCGCGAGGCGTACGGCATGTTCGCGGTCAACGGCATCCTGTTCAACCACGAGTCCCCGCGCCGCGGCGAGACCTTCGTGACCCGGAAGATCACCCGTGGGGTGGCCCGGATCAAGGCCGGTCTCCAGGACCGGCTGCACCTCGGCAACCTCGACGCCGTACGGGACTGGGGATACGCCCCCGAGTACGTGGACGCGATGTGGCGGATGCTCCAGTGCGACAACCCGGACGACTACGTGGTCGCCACCGGTGAGGGCGTCAGCGTCCGGCAGTTCCTGGAGTGCGCCTTCGAGCACGCCGGGCTCGACTGGCGTGAGCATGTGCGCTACGACCCGAAGTACGAGCGTCCCAGTGAGGTCGACGCGCTGATCGGCGACGCGTCCAAGGCGGAGGAACTGCTCGGCTGGAAGCCCTCGGTGAAGTCGCGGGAGCTCGCCCGGATCATGGTCGACGCGGACATCCGCCGGCTGGACGACCAGCTCAGCGGAGCAGCAGCCCGGGCACACCGATGAGCGGGCCGGGACGCATCGGACGCAACCGCTGCGGCGCGTTCGCCGCGGCGCTCGCCCTCGCCTCCGGTGTGCTGTCCACCACCGGGGCCGTCGCGCCCCCGGCCGCCGCACTGACACCGCCGGTCGGCTTCACCGCCGACCACCTCTCCACGTACCAGACCAACGGCATCGTCTGGGCGCTGGCCGAGGCGAACGGGGTCGTCTACGCGGGCGGCACGTTCTCCACCATCCGGCCGGCCGGCGCCCCCGCCGGAAGCAGCACGACGCCCGCCGTGAACTTCGCGGCGTTCAACGCGGCCACCGGCGCCCCGGCCGGCTGTTCGCTCTCGTTCACCCGCAGCAGCGGCACCGCGACCGTGCGCGCGCTCGCGGTCTCGCCCGACAGGTCCACGCTGTACGCGGGCGGTTACTTCAACGCGGTCAACGGCGCGAGCGCCAACGGCCTCGTCGCCATCGACACCGCGACCTGCCGCATCCGCCCGGGCTTCTCGCCGGACTTCAGCGCCACCGTGCGGGCACTCGACGTCGCCCCGAACGGCACGGTCTACGCCGGCGGCGACTTCCAGTCCGTCAACGGCCAGACCCGGCGCTTCTTCGGCGCGGTCACCGCCGCCGGGGTCCTCACCGGATGGAACCCCGACGCGGACGCGCCGGGCCGGGCGCTGAAGGCCACGCCGGACGGGCGGAGCGCGCTGATCGGCGGGGACTTCTTCACCGTCGGCGGCGCCGCCTCGCACGCACTGGCCGTGACCAGCGCCGCCACGGGCACGGTCACCCGGGCCTATACGGGCGGCTTCATCCCGTCGACCGCCGTCATCAAGGACATCGTCACCGACTCCGCGTCCGAGGGCTGGTACGCGGCGGGCGAGGGCCGGGGCGGCGCGTCCTTCGACGGGCGCCTCGCCATGGAACTGGACTCCTTCGACCAGCGCTGGCGGGACACGTGCCAGGGCGCGACCCAGGCGCTGCGGGTCTACAAGGGCGTGCTGTACGCGGGCAGCCACGTCCATGACTGCTCGACCATGGGCGGCTTCCCCAACCAGGTCCGCAAACACCTCACCGCCCAGTCCGTCGACGACCCGGCCCTGCTGGGCTGGCTTCCGGACACCAACGACGGCATCGGCGAGCCGGTCGGCCCCCGGGCCCTGACCGTCTCGTCCCGGGACGGCCGCGACTTCCTCTGGGTGGGCGGCGAGTTCACCACCGTCAACGGGGTCGGGCAACAGGCCCTGACGCGGTTCGCCACCGGCCCCGACACGGGCGCGCCCGCCGCGCCCGCGGTCAGTGTGTCGGCGCCGCGGGCCGGTCAGGTCAAGGTCAGCTGGCGTTCCAGTCACGACCTGGACGACAGCCTGCTCACCTACCGCGTCTACCGCAACGGCGGCTCCACTCCCGTGCACACGACGACCGGCTCCTCGCTGTTCTCCAGCCGGCCGCAGCTGACGTTCACCGATACGAACGTGGTGGCCGGACAGACGTACAGCTACCGGATCACGGCGAGCGACGGGACCAACACCAGCGGCCTGTCCGCCGCCGCGTCCGTCACCGCCGCCACCTCCGCCTCGCCGTACCAGGAACGGGTGCTCGCGGACGGCGCCGGGCTGTACTGGCGCTACGACGAGGCGGGCGGTGCCTTCGCCGCGGACGCCTCGGCCGCCGACAACGGCGGGGTGTACGTCAACGCCCCCACGTACCGCTCCACCCCCTCGGCCGTGGCCGGTTCCGCCGCGCTCTCGCTCAACGGGAGCGACGAGTACGTCTACAGCGACCGGATGCACCGCTACACCTCGCCCACCCCCTACTCCGTCGAGACGTGGTTCCGCACGACCTCGACGAACGGCGGGCGGATCATCGGGTACGGCAACAACATCGGGACCGCCCGGGGCCACACCAGCAGCATCTCCGACAAGCTCGTCTATCTGACGGACAACGGACGGCTGGCCTTCGGCGTCCAGACCGGCAGCAGCACCAGCCGGCCCACCATCACCACGGGCGCCTCGTACAACGACGGCGACTGGCACCACGTCGTCGCCACCCAGGGCCCGGCCGGCATGGTGCTGTACGTGGACGGGGCAGCCGTCGGCACCCACCCGGCGACCGGGAACCGCTCGTACAACGGCTACTGGCGGGTCGGCGGCGACGACATGAACAACGCCTGGCCGAACCGGCCCACGAGCACCTATCTGGCCGGTCAGGTCGACGAGACCGCGATCTACCCGACCGCGCTGACCGCCGCCCAGGTGGCCGCCCATCACGACCTGGCGGACGCCACTCCCCCGTCCGGGGGCACCACCGTCACCCTCGCGCCGACCGAGGACGCGTACGTCAACGGCGTCGCGGCGAACACCACGTACAACGACAGCCAGCTCGCCTCCCGCGGCAGCACGCCCTACCTGGGCTACCTGCGCTACACCCTGCCCGCGGCGCCGTCCGGGCAGGTCCTCACGAGCGCCCGCATCGACTTCCGCACCTCGTCGGACGCGACGGCGGGCTCCACCGACAGCCACACCCTGGTGCCGGTCACCGGCGCCTGGACCGAGTCGGCGGTCACCTACAACACCCGGCCGGCGCTCTCCGCGTCCGTGCTGGGGACCATCACGGACGCGGCCTCGGTCTCCACCGGCTACTCGGTGGACCTGAACGCGTCCGCACTGGGCGGAGCCCTGGGCTCCGTCTACTCACTCGCCCTGACCAGCAGCGGGACGGACAGCCTGCGCATCTGGTCGAGCGAGGCATCATCCGCGGCCTACCGGCCGCAGCTCGTTCTCACCTTCGGAGCTGAATGATGAACGGAAGTACGGGGCAGAGAACCGGAGGCCCACGCGGCCGGGTGCGAGCCGCATCCGCCGCGCTGTGCCTGCTGACCGGTGCCCTGACCGCCACCGCGGCGGGAGCCGCACCGGCAGCCGCGCTGACACCACCGGTGTCGATCACCGCGGACGATCTCACGACCTGGCAGACCAACGGAATCGTCTGGTCGATGGCCGCGACCGACGGCGTCGTGTACGCGGGAGGAACCTTCTCCACCGTGCGGCCGCCGGACGCGGCGCCCGGCACGGGCGAGCAGCCCGCGGTGAACTTCGCCGCGTTCGACGCGGGGACCGGGGCACCGACGGGGTGCAGCCTGTCGTTCACGCAGTCCTCCGGGACGGCGACCGTGCGCGCACTGGCGCTGTCCCCGGACGGCGACACCCTCTACGCCGGTGGTCAGTTCGGCGCGGTGAACGATGTCGGCGTCAGCAACATCGCGGCCATCGACACGGCGACCTGCACTCCTCGCCAGGACTTCAAGATCGGCGTCTCGGCGACCGTACGGGCCCTGGCCGTCACCGCCGACACCGTCTATCTGGGCGGTGACTTCAACAGCGTCGGCGGGCAGACCCGGAACAAGTTCGCCGCGGTCACCACGGGCGCCGACCTGCTGCCGTGGACGGCGAACGCCGACGAGGTGGCCCGGGCCGTCGAGGTGACGCCGGACGGGCAGCGCGTCCTGCTCGGCGGTGACTTCTTCACCGTCAACGGCACCACCTCGCACGCGCTGGCCGTGGTCGACGCCACCACGGGGGCGCTCACCAAGAGCTACCCGGGCTTCATTCCGAACACCTCCACGGTGCAGGACCTGACCACCGACGCCACCGGCTTCTACACCGCCAACGAGGGCACCGGAGGCGGTGTCTTCGACGGCCGGATCGCCGTCGACCTCGACGACTTCCAGCAGCGCTGGCGCGACACCTGCCTGGGTGCCACCCAGTCCGTACTGGTCCACTCCGGAGTGCTGTACAGCGGCAGCCACGCCCATGACTGCGCCAGCATGGGTGAATTCCCCGACCAGCCGCGCAAGCACCTGCTGGCCCAGTCCGTCAACGATCCGAAGCTGCTGCCCTGGTTCCCGGACACCAATGACGGCATCGGTGAGCCGGTCGGCCCGCGGGTGATGTCCCAGACCGACAGCGGAGGCCGTCACTACCTCTGGGTCGGCGGCGAGTTCACCACCGTCAACGGAATCGCCCAGCAGGGTCTGACCCGGTTCGCCGACGGTCCGGACACCGGTGCCCCGTGGGTGCCCAACGTCAGCCTGTCGACGGTCACTCCGGGGCGGATCGACGTGAACTGGCAGACCAGTTTCGACACCGACGACGGTGAGCTGACCTACCGGATCTACAAGGACGGGGCCGCCACCCCCGTCCACACCACGACGGGCTACTCCGTCTTCTGGGACCGGCCGCAGCTGCGGTGGACGGACACCGACGTGGCGCCGGGCGAGACCCACTCGTACCGGATCACCGCGAGCGACGGCACCAACACCAGCGTCAAGTCGCCGGCCCAGTCCGCGACCGTCGCGGCCGCGGCCGGGGCGTATCCGGCGCGGGTCCTCAGCGACGGGGCCTCGCTGTACTGGCGGTACGACGAGGGGGCGTCGACCTTCGCCTCGGACACCGGGGCCGGGCTGGACAACGGCTTCCTGCGCAACGGACCCGCCTACCGGCAGACACCGGCCGCCGTCGCGGGTGACTCGACCGCGATCGGCTTCGACGGGACCGCCGACTACGTGTACAGCAACAAGCTGCGCCCGGCACCCACCCGGTTCTCGGTGGAGACCTGGATCAAGACCACCACCACCCGGGGAGGGAAGATCATCGGGTTCGGCAACCGGGTCATGCAGAACAGCTCCTCGTACGACAAGCACGTGTACATGCGCAACGACGGGCGGCTGGTCTTCGGCGTCTACAGCGGCGGAACCAGGACCGTCACCTCGCTCGGGACCTACAACGACGGCAACTGGCACCACGTCGTCGCCACCCAGGGCACCGGCGGTATGGCGCTCTACGTGGACGGGCAGCTGCGCGCGTCGAACTTCCTGTTCACCGGCAACGAGAACAGCCCGGGCTACTGGCGGGTCGGCGGGGACAACCTCGCCAGCTGGCCGAGCCGTCCGACCAGCAACTTCTTCGCCGGACAGATCGACGAGACCGCCGTCTACCCGACCGCGCTGAGCTCTTCCCAGGTCAGCGCGCACTATGCCCTGAGGACGGGCTGATGAAGCATCCGTTCCTGGCCGGCGCCGCCGTCGTCGTACTGACGGCGGCGCTGGCCGCCTGCGGCTCGTCCGCCGAGGGGAACGGGCCGCGGGCCGCGGGTGCCACAGCACCCGCGGCCTCCGGGCCCCCCGTCGCCGGGCCGTCGGCCGGGTCCCCGGAAGAACCCGGGCCCGACGCCTCCGCGAGCAGGACGAGCGAACCGCCCAAGGTGCCCGCGGACCGGATCACCCCGGCCACCGGGACGTTCACGAAGAAGCAGAAGGAGTTCCTGGCCGACCGGGTGCCCGAGGGCATGGACCCGGCCGCGGTGCTCCAGACCGGGCAGGAGACCTGCGACAAGATCCGCTACCTCGTCAAGGTCGACCGGGACACCGCCGTGGGCTCGATCGTGACGGGCGAGATCCCCGACGCGAAGGACGCCGTCGCCCATCTGTGCACTCCCTACCAGGAGTTGGTGGACGAAGCCGCCCTCGGATACGCCGACGGCACCCACACGGGCAAGAAGCTCCGGGCGGGACGCTACCGTTCCGCCGCCCCCACCAAGGACTGCGGCTGGCAGATCGAGGACGGGTCCGGAAAGACTCTGGAGTCGGGTTCGTCCGACACCGGGAAGCCGACGCGGATCACCATTCCCCGCACGGCTCGCACCTTTACCTCCACAGGCTGCTACGCCTGGCTGCCCGAAGGAGACAACGGATGAGCAAGCTGCCGATCGCGGTCGCGATCCCCACGAAGAACGAGGGTCTCAACATCGCCGAGGCGGTGAAATCGGTGCTCGGTCACTTCGAGGCGGTCGTCGTGGTGGACTCCCACAGCACGGACGACACGGCGAAGATCGCCCAGGAGTGCGGGGCCGAGGTGGTCACGTACACCTGGGACGGCGGCCACCCCCGCAAGAAGCAGTGGTGCCTGGACCATGTCCGAACCGACCTGGACTGGATCCTGCTGCTGGACGGCGACGAACGGCTCAGCCCCGGGCTGCTCGCGGAACTGCGGGAGGTCTTCGCCGACCCGGCCGCCGAGAAGCCCGCGGCGTACGACATACCCCTGGGCTACTGGTTCTCGGGGAAGCGGCTGCGGCACGGCTACACCATCCGCAAGCGGTCCCTGACGGACCGGACCCGCTGCCACTATCCGGAGGTCGGCGATCTCGACGCCCCCGGGATCGGCGAGGTCGAGGGGCACTACCAGCCGGTCGCCCCCACCAGCGGTTCGCTGGTCAATCCGATCGAGCACCAGGATCTCGACCCGGTCACCGCCTGGTTCGAGCGGCACAACCGCTACTCGGACTGGGAGGCCTGGCTGGAGCACCACCCGGACGTCAAGGAGCAGGTGCGGAAGGTGAAGTCCCGGCAGGGGCAGCTCTTCCACAAGGCGCCGTTCAAGCCCCTGGTGTCCTTCGCGTACATGTATCTCTACCGGCGGGGCTTTCTGGACGGGCGGGCGGGGTTCGACTTCGCGCTGGCGATGAGCTTCTACCGGTGGCAGATCGCGCTGAAGTCCCGTGAGGAGCGGACGGGTTGACCTACCGGCGGCTCCGGCGGACCACGTCGTCGTAGGTCCGCCGGAGGGTTGCGGTCACGGCCTCGATGGTGAAGTGGCCGTTGACCAGCTCCCAGGCCGCCTTGCCCGCCTGTTCGTTGACCTCGGGTTCGAGCAGTTCGAGGACGGCCCGCGCGACCTTCTCCGCGTTGGCGGCGTCCTCGCCGGGGCGGCTGTCGACGACCCGGCCCGCGCCCGCCTGCGCCACGTCGGGCCCGAGCCCGCAGGTCCGGGTGATGACGACGGGGGTGCCGACGGACATCGCTTCGAGGACGGAGACGCCCAACGGCTCCTCGATCGACGGGAGTACGTACACGTCGGCCTCCCGTCCGGCGGCGAGCACCTCCTCGTGGCCGAGCGGCCCGACATGGTCGAGCGAGTCCGTCACGCCCAGCCTGCGGGCGAGTGCGAGGGTGCCCGGCAGCGCACCGGTGTCCGGGCCCGCCAGGACGAAGCGCGCGTCGGGGTGCTTCGCGAGGACCGCCGGCATCGCGGCGACGAAGTCCTCGGGGCGCTTGCGCTCCTGGATGCGGGCGAGGAAGAGCACTGTCGGGGGCCTGCCGGGCTCCCGGGCGGGCTTGCGCTCCTGCGGCCTGACCCCGTTGACCAGCCGTACGGTACGGGTGAGCGGGACGGGGGCCGCGACGGCGTTCACATCGAGGCGTTCCACCTCCGTCAGGTGCAGGACGGCGTCGGCGCCGCGCAGCACCTTGCGGACCCCGAGCAGGTCGGTGAGCTGGGCGACCCGCTTCTCGGTCGGGTCCACCATGCCGTGGGTCTGGACGACCAGCGGAGTGCGGGTGGCCAGGGCGAGCAGGGCGGCGGGCAGCGTCACGAGGTCGCGCATCAGATGGACGTGTACGAGGTCGGCGCCCCGCATCATGCGGCGCGCCGCGAGCAGCAGCGCGCCGGAGGTGATGCCGCTGACCTCGAACATGGGGAGCACATGACGGGCCTGGAACAGGTGGACCGGAACTCCCTCGACCGTGTCCGGGAGTTCACCGTCGAAGCCGTCGCCCAGGGCCATGATCCGGGCGTCGTCGCCGTGGGCGCGCTGCACCTTGGACAGATTGAGCGCGACTCTCGTCGGGCCACCGAACGCGTGGTCCGGGGTGTGCAGCGTAACGACGTGCAGGATCTTCACCAGGGTCCCCCTCAACCTCGGCCGACTGTTCACAGAGTAGTCATGGCATCCCCTCAAGTGCGTTGATTCGTTAGAGTGTTCCCAGGTCGGTCCACGGAGCGGGGAGCGCATGACGTCCGTGCAGGTCGAGTCCGTCGCGAAGCCGATGTCGTGGGCGATGCTCTCGCGGGCGCTCGCGGTCCCGATGATTCTCGGCCTGGTCTGCTTCCTTCCGGCGGTGATCGTCGCGCAGCCGGGCACCGGTGTCCGCGACAACGCGTTCTGGATGCAGCTCGTCCTCACCTGCTACGCGGGGGCGCGGCTCGCCACGATGATCCTGTCCACCGGGCGACGGCTGCTCCAGGGCGTCTTCTGGATGTTCGTCTACATCGCCATGGGGGTGGCACCGCTCGCCCAGGCGGTCATCGGGCAGACGCCCACCCCGATGGTCGGTCCGCGGTCCGACCTGGTGTCGGCGATCGCGCTGATCCTGCTGGGCTGCGCCGCGTTCGACCTCGGGGCGCTGCTGGCCTCGCGGCGGCCGCTGCGCCGGCGCCCGGGGGTGACGGGCAGGTCGGGCCCGACAGCGCATCAGGGCCGGCTCGCGCTGCTGGTCGTGATCGCGTTCGCGGCCGGCGGGTACTACATCCTGAAGCTCGGCGGGCCCGCGATCTTCTTCAGCAGCCGTCAGGAGATCAGCGCGTCGGTGGCGGAGAGCGGTGTCGTGTCCAGCGAGTCCAATGTGGGCTCGGCGTTCCTGAAGGGCTTCGGCACCGTGCCGGCGCTCATCGCGCTGCTCTTCTACACGCGCCGTCTGGCGACCTCGCGCAGGGCCCGGCGCTCGCCTTCCACGGTCCTGGTGTGGGTGGCGCTGGCGGCGCTGAACCTGATCGTGAACAACCCGATCTCCAACGCCCGTTACTGGTTCCTGACCGTGCTGGTCTCGCTGCTGTTCACCGCGTTCCCCAGCAGTGCGGCGATCTACCGTTCGGTTCTCGCCATGGGCGTCGTGGGGGCGCTGGTGCTGTTCCCGTACGCGGACCGGTTCCGGTACGACGACGAGGGCTACAAGCAGCCCGCGCAGGCGGCGTCCGTCTTCGAGCCGCTGGCCACCAAGGACTACGACCAGACGGTGATGTTCGCCAACACCATCTCCTGGGTCGACACCCGCGGGCACACGTACGGCCGCCAACTGGCGGGCTCCGGGCTCTTTTTCGTACCGCGCGCGGTGTGGAGCGGGAAGCCGGAGGACACGGGGGTCCGGGTCGGTCAATGGATGGGTATGAGGATGACCAACCTCTCGGCGCCCCTGTGGACCGAGCTCTGGGTCGACTTCGGCGCCGCCGGGATGGCCGGCGGGCTGGCTCTGATCGGCTACGGGGCCGCCCGTACGGACCGCAGATACGCGGTCGCGGTGACCAGGGCGGGGCCGGGCCCCGGCAGTGTGCTGGCGATCGCGGCACCGCTCATCGCCGGATACACCTTCATTCTGCTGCGCGGCCCGTTGTTGCAGTCCGCGGGGAAGTTCGCCATCGCCGCGCTGTGCCTGCTGCTCGTGACCAGTTTCAGGAACCGGAACGGACAGCGCTCACGCTGACGGTCTCCTGCCCCGTCGTCTCCTCGCCGCGCAGGCGTATCACGCGGGTCCAGGTGGCGACGGCCTTGCAGACGGACCCCACGCACAGGCCCCAGGCCGCCCCGGTGATCCCGTCGAGGGCGTATCCGCCGGCCAGGAAGGCCACGGCGGCCAGTGAGAACACCACCTGGATGGACAGGGTGGTGCGGGGATCGAGCATCCGCAGGGCGAGCAGGCCGCAGGTGCCGACGGCCATCGCCGCGTACTGACTGCCCGTGGCGGGCAGCAGCGCGGCGGCCGTGGGCCAGGTGTCACCCAGCAGCTCGCGTCCCGCCGCGTCCGGCAGCAGCGCGAGCGCCGTCGCCCACAGCGCCGCGGTCGCCGCCAGGACCGCCGCCAGCCCCGCCGTGGCCCGCACCTGCCGCCGCCGCGAACCGAGGCGGCCGAGCAGCGGGGGCCCGAAGCTGGTGGCCGAGGTGTAGAGCACGTTCAGCGGCCCGAAGAGCGTGGTCGCCCCCCGGAGCGCGCCGACCACCAGGGGGGTGCCGACGGCGCCGAGGCCCAGCACCGACAGCTGGCTCGTCGCGTTGCCGACGCCGAACTCCACCACGAACCGCTGCCCGAGGTGTCCCCGCCGCACCAGGGGACGCACACGCAGGGTGGCCCCCGCCGTCCGCCGGTGCAGCAGCACGGCGGAGAGCAGCAGGGCGGGGAGCGCGGAGAGTCCCCAGACCGTGACGAGGCGGGCTGCCCCGGCCCCGTACGGCTGCGCGGCCAGGGAGCCCATCACACAGACCAGTCGCAGTACGTCGCAGGTGAGGGCGAGGTGCGGCAGGCGCAGGGTGGAGAAGGCGTAGCGCATGGCGTCCTGGCCGAGGACGGCCGGCAGGACGAGCCCGAGCATCATCAGGGCGCGTGCGGTGTCCCCCGGGACGAGCAGACAGACGGCGGCGAGCAGCGCCCCGAGCGCCGTGGCGGTGAGCAGGGTGAAGGCGACGGCCGAGCGGCAGGCGCCACGCGTGTCGTCGTTCTCGGCGCGCCGCAGCACCAGTGGCTGCCCGGTGTAGGCGCCGGACGCGCCCAGCAGGATGGTGAAGACGAGGTAGACGGCGGAGAAGCGCGCGAAGTCGGCGACGGTGGAGAGCCGGGCGGCCGCCACCAGCACCAGGATGTTGGTGAGGGCCGTGACGCCCTGGTCCGCGACCGAGCAGACGATCGCGGTGCGTGCCTTCACCGGCGCCCCGCGGGGAGGTTGAAGGCGCGCAGCCCGAGTGTTTCGGTGGGGTCGCCGGTGATCTCCGGTTCGTCGGGGCCGTCCGGACGGGCGGACGGGCCGCTGCGCCGCCTCGGGGACTTCTTGCGGTCCTTGGAGCCGATGCGCTTGCGGCTCGGGTGGAGGAGGACGCCGAGCACCGAGCCGCCGGACGCGCTGATGATCTCGCGGATCCGCTCCAGGTCGCTGCGGTGCACCTCGCGCGGGTCGCAGACGATCATGACGCCCTCCACCCGGTCGACGAGGGCGACGGCGTCGGCGTAGGACAGGACGGGCGGGGCCAGCACGATGACGAGGGTGCCGGGGCGGTCGCCCTCGGCGACGATACGGCCGACGGGGGCGGAGGTCAGCGCGCGCGGCACGTTGTCGACGCGCCTGCCCGCGACGAGGGTGAAGGCGCCGGAGCCCGGCACGTCCACGTTGGAGCGGCTGCCCGAGGGCCAGGTGCCGTCGTCGTCGGCGGCCCAGCGGGGCGGCCGTGCCTCGTGCGCGGCGGAACCCAGCTCGCGGGCGAGCGACGGCGTACGCAGGTCGGCCTCGACGAGGAGGACGTCGCGGCCCATCTCGGCGAAGGCGGCGGCCAGGTTCGCGGCGGCGCCAGCGGCTGACGCGTTGTCCCCGCGCGGCGCCGTGACCAGCAGGCGGCGGCTCTCCGCGAACGAGGGGTCGTAGGCGAGGCGGAAGGCCACGGCCCGGTACTCCTCGGCGAGTCTGCTGCCGCCGCGCCCGATGGCGAGCAGGCTGTCCGTGGCGCCGCGCTCACGGGGCAGGGTGCCGAGCAGCGGGGCGCCGAGGGAGCGGACGAGTTCGCGGGTGGAGCGTACGGCGGGGTCGAAGACGAGACGTACCCAGGACAGGAGCAGTCCCAGGGCGAGGCCCACCACACCGCCGAGGCCGAGCAGCATGGGCAGGCCCGCGCCGGTGGGCTGTTCCGGCGCGACGGGCTTCTGGTTGAGGTAGCCGGGGGTCGCGTCCAGGGCGCGGAGCTCGCTTATCTTCCGGCTGAGTTCGGAGATGGAGACGATGAGGTTGGCGCGGGCGCTGCTGACGTCGTCGGCCTCGCTCGCGCCGACCTGGTCCTCCAGCAGGTCGCGCTTCTCCTCCAGCGGCTTCAGCTGGGCACGGTAGCCCTCCGCCATGTTCTCGATGCTGTCCTCGGTGCGTTGTCTGCGGTGTTCGAGGTAGGCGTCGGCGAGGGCTTCGGCGCGGGATCTGGCCTGCTCGGGGGTGTCGCCCGTGTAGGAGAAGCGCAGGGTCAGCGTGTTGGGCGGGTTGGTGACCTGGAGGCCGGCCAGCAGGTCCCCGGCGTCGACCGGGTCGGCGTCCTTGGCCAGGGCGCGGGCGGCCAGTTCGCCCACGGTGTCGCTGACGGCGGTCTGCCGTTCGGAGCCGATGTTGATGCCCTTGTCCGCCGACGCGCCGGTGGCGAACGGGTCGGCGGTGGCGGAGCGGACGAGCACCACGCCGGTGGCGGTGTAGGTCTCCGCGCCGCTGAGCGCGAGATAGCCGCCGCCGACGAGCCCGACGACGACGCCGACGGCGAGGAGCGCGCGGTAGCGCAGGAGCTGGCGGAACTGGTCCCGCAGCAGCGCCGGTTCGTCCTGGTCCTCCAGTGCGCGGATCGGATGCGTCATCGCTGTGGTCTCCCTTGAGCGTGCCCGAGGACCTCGGTGAGCAGGGCGTCGAAGCGGGCGAGTCCCGCCTCCCGGCCCAGGTGGTGTGCGACGTACCGCGGGCCCTGGGCGCCCAGGGTGTCCGCCGCGGTGGCGTCCTCGGTGAGCTTGCGTACCGCCGCGAGGAGCGCGGCGGGGTCCTCCGGGGCGACCAGGACTCCGGCGCCGGAGCGGCGTACCTCGTCGGCGGTGCCGCCCTCGTCGGCGACGGAGGCGACGACGGGCCGTCCGGAGACGAAGTAGGAGGTGAGTTTGGAGGGGACACTCATGTCGAGCACGGAGGCCCGCTGGGTCACGGCGAGGACGTCGGCGGCGGCGAGGATGTCGGTGAACTCCTCCGGACCGGCCGGCGGCAGGAAGTCGAGATTGGGCAGGGAGCCGGCGAGGGCGCGCAGTGTGTCGCGCTGGTTGCCGTCCCCCATCAGGACGACGCGGACGTCCGGGGCGAGCCGGGCCGTGTCGACGAGGACGTCGAGGCCCTGCTTGAGTCCCATGTTCCCGGAGTGCAGCAGCACCGGGGTGCCGTCGGGCCAGCCGAGCCTGGCGCGGGTGGCGGCCCGGTCGGCGGTGGGCGGCTCCACGTGCGTCCAGTTGGGCACGATACGTATACGGGCCGGGTCGACGCCCAGCGCGGTGACGCCGGGTACGAACGTCTCGTGGATGACACCGACGAGGGCCGCCTCGCGCAGGGCATAGCGCTCGGCCGCCGCGGCGACGGATGCCGCCCTGCCGCCGCCCCGGATGCCGCTCTGGGCCGCGGCGGCGCCCATCAGGTCCTGGACGACGGGTATGTAGGGGACCCGGTGGCGGCGGGCGACGCGGGCGCCTATGACACCGCCCGCGAGGCTCGGCATCTGGGCGATCACGGCGTCGGGGCGGCCGGGCGGCGGGGCGAGGAGTCCATGTGCCAGCACAGTGGCCTCGAAGGCGCCTCTGCGCAAGGCCGTCTGCCGGGGCGGCACATAGTGTCTGCGCCGGTGGACCACGACCCCGGCGCGCGTCTCGCGGGCCCGCCACACGCCCCGGTAGCGCTCGTCGAGACGCCAGGAAGGGTAGTGCGGCATGCCGGTGAGCACCTGGACCCGGGCTCCGGACGCGGCCCAGTGCTCGGCGAGCTGCGTGGCGTACGGCCCGATGCCCGTGAGCTCGGGGGCGTAGTTGGTCGAGACCACCAGCACTCTGCGGTCCTCGAACGTTCGGTGATCTTCGGCAGCGGACATCGGTTCGGTCGCCTTCCCCCCGGAACAGCCACTGCTCCCCCCATGGAACAGTCCCCGGGGCGAGCTTATCCGTTCACGGCTTGCACAAGTGTTCTTCACAGTAAGGTCGTTGGAGATCCACACCGATACCGATATTTCCGGGGGGAGACAGCGGATGGTGCACAGAGTCGGATATGCGCCGGGTGTGTACGACTTGTTCCATGTCGGACACCTGAACATCCTGCGGCACGCGCGCAGTCAGTGCGACTACCTGGTCGCGGGGGTCGTCTCGGACGAGATGGCCGCCCTCGCCAAGGGCCACAAGCCGGTGATACCCCTGCCCGAACGGCTGGAGATCGTCCGGAGCGTACGTTTCGTGGACGCCGCGTTCGTCGAGACCGTGCCGGACAAGGTCGAGACCTGGCAGCAGGTCCGGTTCGACGTGATCTTCAAGGGCGACGACTGGCGGGGCACGGAGAAGGGGCTCCGGCTGGAGCGCGACTTCGCCGAAGTCGGCGTGGAGGTCGTCTACTTCCCGTACACCGTGCACACCTCCAGCACCCAGTTGCGCCGGGCGCTCGACGTGCTGGTCAGTCCGCCCGGAGCGCTCTCAGCTCCCTGAACCACTTGGTGAGGAACGCCACCAGGAACAGGGCGTGCACGGCGGCGAGCGCCGCGTACCCGGCGAGGAAGACCCCGGGCGCGCCGGACAGGAGGAACACCAGGCAGAACACCCCGTAGTCCGCGGGGAGGAGCGCCACGGCACGCACCCGGGAGACCGGGCCCGTGGCCCCGCCCGCGGCGGCCGGGCGGGCCGCGGCCGCCGCCTTGCCCAGCTGCTCGCGCAGCAGCCCGGCACAGAAGGTGAGCACCGCGGTGAACAGGAAGCCGAGCGGCAGCAACAGCCAGCCGTCCGAGGGCAGTTCGGCGTAGCGGTAGAACGAGACGAGTACGGCGGTGTGGACCAGGATCATCTTCGCGCAGTCGACGACATGGTCCAGCCATTCGCCGTCAGGGCCGCCCCTGCCGGTGAGCCGGGCGAGCTGGCCGTCCGCCGAGTCGAAGGCGAAGCCGACCGCCAGTCCCGCGTAGACGGCCGCACCGAGCGCCCACGAGGGCTCGGCTAGCGCGAGCACCAGGATCGCGGCGAAGGTGAACGCCGCGCTGATCAGGGTGACCTGATTGGGAGTCAGCCCCAGTCGGTAGGCCCCGGCCGCCAGCACCCGCCCCGCGGGCCGGTTCACATAGCGCGAGTACAGCGACACACCCTTGGCGGTCTTCTGCGCGCCGCGCAATTCGCGCAGCACCGTTCCTGTGCTTTCCATACGCCCCCCAGCGTCCAGCGGTGTCCGCATCATGGCACGCGCGGGTCCCTCCCGTGGCCCGGTCCACGTGTCGGCGCCCGTGCGGCCGGCGGGGACGAGGCCCGGCCACGTCCTGGCGGCGGCTACCCACCGGTCCCGTTGCCGACCGACTGGTCCTCAGGGGCTCTTTCGGTCAACGAGCCACCGCACGGGGCGAGTTCGTAGGGCCGGTCAATGACGGAACCGGCCCGGTACATAGTTGACGCGCTGTGCGGACCGGGCTGCGCGAACAGGCTGACGGACGGGGTGCGGAACACCCGTACGTCGCCCGGCCGTTTCGGCGCGGGCGCCCGGTGCGCCGGGGGCCCGGGCGGGCACAGCGCGCAGACCGGGGTGTCCGGTCCGGCGTCGGCGGCCAGGACGCCCAGGGCCCGGTCCAGCCGGTCCACCAGCTCCCGGGCCGCGCCGAGCAGATCCGTCAGCCACTCCTCCCCAGGCGCCGCCCGGCCGGCCGCGTCCCACTCCCCGTCCGCACCGCCGGAGTCCTCGTGTCCGTGGGCGGCCGGGTGGCGCGGGCCGGCCAGGAAGCCGTTGCGGACGAGCACCCGGTGCACCGTCGTCCGCGAGGGCGGTTCCGCGACGCCGAGCCCCTCCAGGGCGGCTCTCAGGCGCTGGGCGCCCCAGTCGGGGTGCTGCTCTCGCAGGGAACAGATCAGGGCCTCCACGGCGGCGTCGAGGCGTGCCGGGCTGGCGTGCGGGCGCTGCGAGCGGTCGGCCAGCCCCGCGTCGCCCGCCGACCCGTATCTCCTGCGCCAGTTGTGGAGCGTCTGCCGCGAGACGCCGTTGCGCCGGGCGACCTCGGACACCGGGTCGCCCGACAGCACCGACAGCACCGCCCGGCGCCGCTGCTCTGGACTCGCGTGACGACTCACCGATCCGCCTCCTCCGTATGGGTTCCCGCCACCGGTTTAGACGATCACACGTTTCAACGATGTCTCCGCCCGCCGGAACACACGTGAAATTTGTCCCGGCACACCCTGTAAAGAATGTCGTGGAAATTCTTACACGCCGGTCCGTTGCGGGCAGGGAAGGGAATTGGACAAGCGGCGGTGCAGCGTTGACACCGGCCGTTCGGGTTGAGCAATATTCGAGCCGCCCGGAGCGTTCGTTCCGGACAGCTGGATGACAGCCACTCGAAGACAAGGGAGGGAAAATGGAAGACCGCAATTCATTGCGATCGGATGAAATCGAGGTCTCGCCGTCGCCGATCGCGACGCCGGACTTCGTGATCTCGGACAACGACCCCACCGACCCGGTGCTGGTCATTTCGGACAATGACCCGTCCGACCCGGTGATCTGACCTGATGGCCGTGGAACACGGCGGGTGGAAGGCTGCGCCTCAGGCGCAGCCTTCGCTCGGCCTCTCCGGTCTCCTGTCCCCCTTCGATACGGCCGACTTCAAACGAGAATTCTGGGAAAAGAAGCCTCTCGTCATCCATCGTGACGATCCTGATTACTATGCGGACCCGTTGACGTTCCGCGATGTCGACCACATTCTTTCGACGTCCAGCGTGCGTTCCTCGGAACTCAAGGTCGTGGTCAACGGGCAAGAGATTCCGCTGGTGGAAATGGCGGCCTCCGGACCCGGTGGCCCCAGCAACGGTCTCGAAGTTCTCTACGACCTCTATCGCAAGGGGTCGACCGTCGTCTTCAAGTTCCTGCACGAGCGGTGGGAGCCGCTGGGCCGGCTGTGCCGGCGGCTGTCCGGCGAGTTCAGTGCCGGATTCCAGGCCAACGCCTACCTGACCCCGGCGGGTGCACAGGGGCTGACGAGCCATTACGACACCCATGACGTCTTCGTGCTCCAGGTGTGGGGTTCCAAGCACTGGCGGCTGTACGAATCGCCGGAGGAGCTGCCGTTGCAGAACCGGCACTACCGGCGGCCCGCCGACGGGCCCGGTGCCCCGGTGCGGGAGTTCGATCTGAAGGCCGGTGACCTGATGTACATGCCGCGGGGCACCGTGCACGACGCGACCTCCAACGAGGAGGCATCCCTGCACATCACGCTCGGGGTGCTGCCGGTCCTCTGGTCGACGGTGCTCAAGGACGCGCTGGACCAGGCCATCGAGAGCGATCCGCGCTACCGGGCATCGCTGCCGCCCGGCTTCGCCCTCGATCCCGGGCTGCGCGGGGAGGCCGCCGCCACGCTGGCCGAGCTGCTGGCGTCGGTGGCCGCCGCCGTACAGCCCCGGGACCTGGTCGAACGCGCCGCGAGCCGGGCGCTCGTGGGACGGCAGCCGGTGCTCGACGGCCATCTGCTGGACCTGGAGGGGCTGCGCACCATGGGCCCCGACACCCAGGTGCGGCGCAGGGCGGAGCTGCTGTGGTCGCTGGCGCACGACGGTTCCGGGCTGAGTCTGGAGTTCCACGGCAAGGTGGTCAGGCTTCCGGCTCGGATCGAGCCGGAGCTGCGCTATCTGCTGGCCGCCGAGGGGCCGTTCAGCGCGCGCCAGGTGACCGGCGCGCTGGACGTGGAGGGGCGGCTCGTCCTGATCCGCAGGCTGGTGCAGGAGGGTCTGCTCACGCTCGTCTGAGGTCCGTACCGCGGGTGTCCGGGCCCGGCCGCCCGCGGTCGAACCTCCTCGTGCCGGCGGCCCGCCGTCAGGCCTCCTCGTACCGTCCGCCGAGGTGCCGGGCCAGGAACCGTTCGGCCGCCGCGTAGAACGCCAGTCGATTCCGGGGCCGTACAAAACCGTGCCCCTCGTCGGGAAAGAGCAGGTACTCATGCGGGACGCCGTTCCGCCGCAGCGCGGCCACCAGCTGCTCGGACTCCTCGCTGCGTACCCGCGGGTCCCGCGCCCCCTGGCCGATCAGGAGGGGTACGCGGATGCGGTCGGCGGCGTGGAGCGGCGACCGGGACCGCAGGAAGCCGGGCTCCGTCTCGGGCGATCCGACACGGCGGCGCAGCATGGCCGCCATCGGCCCCCAGGTGACGGGCACGGATTCGATGAAGGTGGTCAGCGAGGACGGGGCGGCCACCGCGACCGCGCACCGGTAGTCGTCGGGCGTGAACGCCGCCCCGACGAGCGCCGCGTACCCCCCGTACGAACCGCCGTACACCGCGACGCGCTCCGGGTCGGTGTGGCCGAGCGCGACGGTGTGCCGGACCGCGTCCTGGAGGTCGTCCTGCATGCGGCCGCCCCACTCGCGGTCGCCCGCGTTGGTGAACCGTTTGCCGTAGCCGGTGGAGCCGCGGAAGTTCACCTGGACGCAGAGGTAGCCGCGGTTGGCCAGCCACTGGGCCTCCGAGCGGTAGCCCCACAGGTCACGGGTCCACGGTCCGCCGTGGACGCACAGCACGGTGGGCAGGGGCCGGGCGGCGCCGGGCGGGAAGGTGAGGTAGCCGCGCACCCGCAGTCCGTCGCGGGCGCGGAACGAGAAGGGCTCCACGCGGGCCAGCCGGTGGCCGTCCAGGGCGGGGAGATGGCTGAACAGGAAGTCGGTGCGGCTCGTCTCGCGGTGCAGGACGCGGTAGCCCGCCGGCCTGTCGTCGGCGTTGTGCTGCACCAGCCAGTGCCGGTCCGCCAGATCCCGTCCGAGCACGGTGACATCCCCGCGTGCGGCGCCCCGCAGAGCCTCGAAGTCGGCGGCCAGGGCGGGGTCCAGCACCTCGATGTCGTTGCGTTCGCGCCGCACCAGGACGAACTGGGCCAGCCCGGTGACGGGGTGGACGCCGACCCCTTCGACGTCGTACTCCGGGTCCTGGTAGAGGACTTCGGTGTCACATGTCACAGTGTCCAGCCGCAGGAGCCTCGCGGTGTCGGAGCCGAGCGACGAGAACAGCAGCAGATCGCGACCCCCCGTGGTGAATCCGAAGGGCCGCAGCGCCGGGGCGTCCTCGGGGCCGACGCGGTGCACAGCGCGCCAGGGTGCGTCCTCCTCGGCACGGACGAGCAGCACGGCGGAACCGTCCTCCTCGGCACGGACGGCGCCGCGCACCCGCAGCCGGTCGTCGGCCACCCACCGGGTGAACCCCTCGTCCTGCGCGGCGAGTTCGAGCTTCCCGGTGGCCGGGTCGAGCCGGTAGGCGTCGTGCCGGGCGCGGTCGCGGAGGTTGAGGCCGATCAGGATCCGGTCGGGGAAGCGGGGGTCGATGGCGACCAGGCGGGCCTGCACCCCCTCGTACGGGGTCAGGTCGCGCACCGGCTCGCGGCCCGCGGGGTCGGCGACGTACAGGTGGGTGTTCTCGTCCCCGTCGCGGTCCTGCACGTACAGCAGGCCCCGGCCGTCGCCGGACCAGGCGAAGGCCCGCACACCACGCCCCGCGTCCGCCGTCACCGGCCGGAAGTCCCGCTCCCGCCAGGGTCCCGCGTGCACGTTGAGGACACCCCGATCGTCCGGGGCGAGATAGGCGAGGAACCGCCCGCAGGGCGAGAGCGAGGGGCTCATCCGGTCCGGGTTCCCGAAGAGCACGGCGCGCGGGATGAGCGGGGGCGGAGTCATGGGCGGGCCCGTCCTGTCCTGGTCGTGGATGCGTCGGCGGTGGTACGGAGTCCGGTGCGCGGCACCGGAAGGGGAGGAACGCACTGATGGAGCAGGTGGTGTTCACGGCGCGCGGCGCCGCGTCGACGGGCGGCAGCGGTCTCACCGGGCCCGCCGACTTCCCGGAGCCGGAGCCCCCGCGCCCGCCTCGCGGCGTCCGCGCGCGGCTGCGCCGGGCGGGCCGTTCGGCGGCCGACACGGTGGTGGGGCTCGGTCAGGTGATCGCCCTCGTGTGGCGGGCGTCTCCGTCGCTGACCACGGCACTCGGGGTGGCGACCGTGCTGATCGGGCTGGTGCCCGCCGCTGTGGCGATGACGGGCCGGCTGCTGGTGAACACGGTGGTCGAGGGCGCCGCCATCCACTCCGGTGACCGGCCCGACCGGATCGGCCTCGACCTTCCGCTGCCGGGAGTGACCCTGCATCTTCCGGTGCTCAGCACGGTGGGGGCGCTGGCCGTGCTGGCGGGGCTCCAGTTCGCGATCTACGCCCTCAGCGCGCTGGCCACGGCCGTGCGGAGCATCGCCCAGCAGCTCCTCCAGGAGAAGGCCTCCCAGAGCGTGCAGCTCCAGGTCATGGAGCACGCGGGACGGCTGCCGCTGGCGTTCTTCGAGGACTCCCGCTCGTACGACCTGCTGCGCCAGGCCCAGCAGGAGGCGTCGACCCGCCCGGTCACCATGATCGGCGGGGCCTTCCATCTGCTCCAGATGGGGGTGACGTTCGTGAGCATGGTCGGTCTGCTCTTCGGCCTCGGGCCCGTCGTGGCGCTGGCCGCGCTGCTCGCCCCTGTGCCCGCGTTCGTCTCCGATTCCCGGTACAGCATGCGCAGTTTCATGGTGACGCTCTGGTCCTCGCCGATCCGTCGCCGCATGGAGTACCTGTCGCGGCTGCTGTCCACCGACGCGTACGCCAAGGAGGTCAAGGTCTACGGCCTCGGCCCCTTCCTCACGGAACGCTTCCGGCTGCTGGGCGCGACCGCGTACCGGGGGCTGCGCCGGGTCGTCGTCGCCCGCTATCTCATGGGTAACGCGTGGTCGACGCTGACCACTTTGGTCGGCTCGCTGACCTTCCTGTACGTCGCGGTGCAGGCGGCCCACGGGCGGCTCAGCCTCGGCGATCTGATCCTCTACACCTCGGCGGCGACCTCGGTGCAGGCGTCCATCCAGGGGATATTCAGCGGGGTCAGCAACATGTACGAGAACAATCTCTATCTGCGCAAGCTGTACGAACTGCTCGCCGTCCCCGTGCACGCCCCGGCGGCCGAGGGGGCGGCGAAGCGGCCGGTGGCCCCGATGCCCTCGCCCCTGCTCGGCCATGTGGTGCTGGAGAACGTGACGTTCAGCTATCCGGGGGCCGCCCGTCCGGCGCTGTCCGGGGTCAGTCTGGACATCCCGCCCGGCACCACCCTCGCCGTCGTCGGCCGCAACGGCGCCGGGAAGTCGACGCTGATCAAGCTGCTGTGCCGGCTGTACGAGCCGGACGAGGGGCGCATCCTGCTCGACGGCACCGACATCAGGGAGCTGGACCCGGACGAGCTGAGGCGCAATGTCGCCGCCATGTTCCAGGACTTCGTCTCCTACCAGGCGAGTTTCGCGGAGAACATCGGGCTGGGCGACATGAACCGGGTCGAGGACCGGGACCGTATCGCGGAGGCGGCCCGGCGCGGCGGGGCGGCGCCGCTCGCCGCGCGGCTGCCCCAGGGGTACGACACGGCCCTCGGCAAGTGGTTCGACACCGGGGTGGAGCTGTCCGGCGGGGAGTGGCAGAAGGTCGCTCTGGCGCGGGCGTTCATGCGCGATGCCCCGCTGCTCGTCCTGGACGAGCCGACGTCCGCGCTCGACGCCGAGGCCGAGCACGAACTCTTCGCCCGGCTGCGGGAGCTGGCCCATGGGCGCACCACGGTGTACATCTCGCACCGCTTCTCCACCGTGCGGCACGCCGATCTGATCCTGCTGATCGAGGACGGCCGCCCGGCCGAGCAGGGAACGCACGAGGAGCTGATGCGGCTGGGCGGCTCGTACGCCCGGCTCTTCGCGCTCCAGGCGTCGGCGTACACCTCGCAGGGCGGTCCGGCCGCCGGGGGGAACGGGGCGGGGGGAGCCGGTGGCACGTCCGGGGCCACCGGAGCCGCTGCCGCCGCCAAGGCCGCCGCCATCGAGGCCGCGCTCGCCGCCAAGGGGCCGGGGAACGGCATCCGGACGCCGGGGCCGGGCCGGTAAGTGGCCCGGGCGTGTACGCCCGGCCCGCCCGCCCGCGCTCACGCCGGCACCGGCTGGGCGGCGGCCCGGGCGGCGGTCCTCGTGGCCAGGCGGACCCGGACCTCCAGTCCGCCGCCGGGCAGCGGGTCCAGTTCCACCGTCCCGCCGTGTGCCTGCGCGATCGAGCGGACGATGGACAGGCCGAGGCCGACGCCTGAGCCCGCACGGCTGAGACGCCGGAACGGTTCGAGCAGTCCCGGGACCTCCGCCGGCGGGACGGGGGCGCCGGAATTGCGGACGACGAGGCCGTCCCGCGCCGAGGTGGTGAGCGAGATCGAGCCGTCCGGCACGTTGTGACGGACCGCGTTCTGAACGAGGTTGGAGACGAGCTGGTGCAGCAGCACCGGATCGCCGACGACCGGCATGGGCCGCAGGTCGAGTTCCACCCGCAGCCCGGCGTCGGCGGCGGCCTGGCGCCACTGGCCGAAGGCCTCCGACGCCACCCGCGCCACGTCGGCCGGCTCGTGCCGGTCCAGGCCCCGGTCACTGGTGGCCAGGGTCAGCAGGCCCTCGATGAGGCGTTCGCTGCGGCGGTTGGTCTCCAGCAGCTCCTCCTGGATACGGGGCAGGTCGTCCGGGCCCGCCCGGCCCAGCCGGATCTGGATAGCGGCCCGCTGCACCGCGAGCGGGGTGCGCAGTTCGTGCGAGGCGTTGGCGACGAAGCGGCGCTGGGCCTCGAACGCCGCGTGCAGCCGGTCCATCAGGGCGTCGAAGGTGTCGGCGAGGTCCTTGAGCTCGTCGTCGGGCCCCGCCAGCGAGATCCGTTCGTGCAGGTTGGCTGCGGACACCCGCTGCGCGGCGGCGGTGATCGTGTGGAGGGGGCGCAGCACCCGGCCCGCGATCCACCAGCCGAGGGCCACGGAGACGAGCAGCATGACGACGAGGGCGATCAGCGACATCAGCAGCAGTTGTTCCAGCGCGCTGTCGCGCAGCCGGGAGGCGACGGCGGCGAGCTGACTGGGGGTGAGCTTGGTGACGGCGCCGGAGGGCAGTTCGCTCTTCGGGACGACCAGCACGGTCGTCGCACCGATCCGCTGCCGGAACAGGACGTACGTGAGTCCGAGCAGCAGCAGCCCGGTGACGGAGAACAATCCGCTGTAGAGCGCGGTCAGTTGGAGCCGTACCGAGCGCCGGCGACGGCGCGGGGGTGGGGTGGGTTCCGGCATCGCGGGCTCCTTCAGATCCGGTAGCCGCTGCCGGGCACGGTCTCGATCACCGGGGGCTCGCCCAGTTTCGCGCGGAGTTTGCTCATCGTGATCCGTACGGCGCTGGTGAACGGGTCGGCGTTCTCGTCCCAGGCCCGTTCCAGCAGTTCTTCGGCGCTGACCACCGTGCCGTCGGCCGCCATGAGCACTTCGAGGACGGCGAACTCCTTGGGCGAGAGGCGCAGATAGCGGCCGTCGCGGAATGCCTGCCGTCGCGGCATGTCCAGGGTGACTCCGGCCCGTTCCAGGACGGGCGGCACCGCACGGGTCGCGCGGCGGGCCAGCGCCTGGACCCGGGCCACCAGTTCCGGATACTCGAACGGCTTGGCGAGGTAGTCGTCGGCGCCGAGGGCGAGGCCCCCCACCAGGTCGCCGGTCTGCCCGGCCGCGGTGAGCATCAGGATGCGCGTACGGGCGGGCGAGGCGACGACCTCGCGGCAGACGTCGTCGCCGTGCGTACCGGGCAGGTCCCGGTCGAGTACGAGGACGTCGTAGTCGTTGACGAAGAGCCGCTCAAGGGCCGCGTCGCCGTCCAGGGCGACATCGACAGCCATCCCGTACTGCCGCAGACCCTCCGCGACGAGTTCGGCGAGCATCGCCTCGTCCTCCGCCACCAGTACCCGCATCCGCCGTCCCCTGTCTGCCGTGTCACCGGACATCCGTGATACCCGCCCCGGTGTTTCGCCACCGTATGCACGGTCGGAGACGGTGGCGCAACCACGCCCTCGGTACATCTGTGGACGCACCGGCGGCCGCCGGTGCCGTGCGGAGGCCCGCAGGGGCGAGGAAGGGACGGAGCACAGTGGCAGTCACCATGCAGGGAACGGCATCGGGGCGGGCGGTCCGGCGCGGGCGGGGAGGGCTCCGGGCCCTGGCGCTGGCGTCGGTACTGGCGCTGGCGTCGGCCGCGTGCGGCGATGACTCCGGCTCGCCCGATGTGGCGAGCGCGGGGAACGACCGGGAGAAGACGTCGTCGGCGTCCGCGGCTCCCACCGGCAGCAGGCAGGACCAGCTCGTTGCGTTCGCCCGGTGCATGCGCGAGAACGGGGTGGAGATCCCCGATCCGGCCCCGGGCGAGGAGAACGTGCAGCTTCCTGCGGGCACCAAGGGCGACAGCAGGACGCAGGCCGCGCTCGCCGAGTGTCAGCGACTGCTCGGCGGCGGGGCGAAGGACGGCACCGACAGCACGGCACAGGACCGGGCCGTCGAGCTGGCGGAGTGCCTGCGCAGCAAGGGGCTGGAGGTCGCGGACCCCGAGCCGGGCAAACCGCTCCAGCTGAGCGGGGCCGCGGGCAGCCCCGAGGCGCGCGAGGCGATCACCGCCTGCCGGTCGGCCGTCGGAGCGGGCGCGGGCACCGCCTCGCCCTCGGCCGGGGGGTGAGGCATGAGCAACGAGACGGAACAGCGTCCGGGCGCGGGGGTGTTCGCGGCCGGTGCGCCGGGCGCTGACGGCGACTCCTGGTCGGCGCCGGCGGCGGGTGCCCACGGCGCCGAGGGCACCGACGACGAGCGGCCCCCGCGCCGGCGCCGTCGCTCCCTCGTCCTCCTCGCGGCCGCGCTCGTCGTCCTGACGGTGGGCGGCGGGGTCGTCGGCGTCCTGATCAGGGACGACGGCGCCGAGGCGGGCCCCGGTACCCCCCGGACCGCGACGGCCACCGTGACCAGGACCGACCTGGTGCAGACGCAGCGCGTGGACGGCACCCTCGGCTACGACGGCCGGTACACCGTCGCGGGCACCGGCCGCTCCATGGTCACCTGGCTGCCCGACGTGGGCGACACGCTGGAACGCGGCGACCGCGCGTATGCCGTGGACGGGGTCTCCGTACCGCTCTTCTACGGCGCGACTCCGCTGTTCCGTGAGCTGTCGGCCGGCGTCGACGACGGCCCCGACGTACGCGTGCTCAAGCGCAACCTCAAGAAGCTCGGCCACGGCGACGAGCTCGCCGACGACTCCCACTACTCACCGGGCACCGCCGACGCCGTACGGCACTGGCAGGAGGCGCTCGGCCGTGAGGAGACCGGCACGGTCTCGCCCGGCGACGCGCTCGTCGAACCGGGCCCCGTGCGGGTGACGGAGACCCTCGGCATCATCGGCGCCCCCGTGGAAGGCCCCCTGCTCACGCTCTCCGGCACGGAACGGATCGTCACCGTCGACATGCCGGTCGCCCAGCAGCAGCTGGCGCGGAAGGGTGCCACCGTCCGCATCCAGCTGCCGGGCGGGGCGATGACCGACGGCGAGGTCACCCGGGTCGGCACCGTCGCCCGCGCCCCGCAGAGCGGCGCCCGCGGCGAGAACGCCGACGCCGGTGACAGCGCCACGCGGGACGCCACGGTCGCGGTACGGGTCACCCTGTCCCGCCCGGAGGACGTCGGGGCGCTGGACGGTGCCCCGGTCTCCGTCGACTTCACCAGCGACCGCCGCGACGACGTGCTGGCCGTACCGGTCCCGGCCCTGCTGGCCCTCGCCGAGGGCGGGTACGCGGTCGAGACACCGCAGGGCCGGCTGGTGCCCGTACGGCTGGGGGCGTTCGCCCAGGGCAAGGTGGAGGTGTCCGGCAAGGGGCTCACCGAGGGCATGCGGGTGGAGGTGCCGCGCACATGAGCGAACCCGGCGCGGCGCCGTCGCCGCACGGCGCTCCGCGGCACCTCGGCGGTACCGGGGAAGCCGTCCTGGGCGGTCCGCCCGACGGTGTCCCGGTGATCCGGCTGGAGGGGGTCTCGAAGTCCTATCCGGGCGGGGTGCAGGCGTTGCGCGAGGCGAGCCTCGACGTATGGTCCGGTGAACTCCTGGCGGTGGTCGGGCGTTCCGGTTCGGGGAAGTCGACCATGCTCCATCTGATGGGCACACTGGACCGGCCGTCCGGCGGCCGGGTGCTGCTGCGCGGCCACGACGTCGCCGAACTGAGCGACCGGAAGCTGTCGGCCGTCCGTGCGCGCTGGATCGGTTTCGTGTTCCAGCAGTTCTTCCTCTCCCCCGGCCGGTCCGCCGTCGACAACGTCGCCGAAGGGCTGCTCTACCACGGCATCACGGCCCGCCGTCGGCGTACGCTCGCGATCGCGGCCCTGCGCCGGGTGGGGCTCGGCCACCGGCTCTGGCACCAGCCGCACGAGATGTCGGGGGGCGAACGGCAGCGGACCGCCATCGCGCGGGCCGTGGCGATCCGTCCCTCGGTGATCCTGGCCGACGAGCCGACCGGGAATCTGGACTCGGCGGCGGGCGCGGGCGTGCTGGCGCTGCTGCGGGATCTGAACGACCAGGGCACGACCATCGTCGTGATCACGCACGACTCCGCTCTCGCGGCCCAACTGCCGCGCAGGGTCGAGCTGCTGGACGGACGGATTCGCGAGGACTCGGGCGTGGCATCCCCGGTGCGGGAGGTGGCGCGGTGAACCGCTCCGAACTCCCCTCACCTGTACGGCTGTTGCCGGCCGACATTCTGCGCGTCGGCCTGGTCGGCATCCGCAGTCGGCCGACCCGCGCGGTACTGTCCGCGCTGGGGATCGCCATCGGGATCGCGGCGATGGTCGCGGTGCTCGGGATCAGCAATGCGGGGCAGGCCGATCTGATGAACCGGATCAGCCGTCTCGGCACCAACCTGCTGACCGTGTCGCCTGGCCGTGACCTGTTCGGGCAGGACGCCGAACTCCCGTTGAACGCGGTGGAGATGGTCGAGCGGATCGGGCCGGTGGAGTCCGTCACGGCGACCGGACAGCTGTCCGGGGTCACCGTGCGACGCACCGACCGCATCGATCCGCTGGCCGGTGGCGGCATAGGGGTGGCCGCGGCCCGCGAGGACCTGCTCGCGACCGTCGGCGGCACGGTCCGGGAGGGTGGATTCCTCAACGGGGCGACCGGGCGCTATCCGGCGGTCGTGCTCGGGTCGGTGGCCGCCGAACGTCTCGGCATCGACCGGACAGGGCGCCAGGTGTACATCGGGGAACGCTGGTTCACCGTCACCGGGCTGCTCGAACCGGTCGCCCTGGCGCCGGAGATCGACCGTTCCGCGCTCGTCGGCTGGGAGGCGGCCCGTACCCTGTTCGGCTTCGACGGCCATCCGACCACGCTCTACGAACGCTCGGCCGACGAGTCCGTCGAGGACGTCCGTGCGGTCCTCGCCGCCACGGCCAACCCGCAGAGCCCGCAGGACGTACGGGTGAGCCGTCCGTCCGACGCCCTGGAAGCGCAACTGGCCGCCAAGTCGGCGTTCACCTCGCTGTTCCTGGGGCTGGGCGCGGTCGCCCTGCTCGTCGGCGGGGTCGGGGTGGCGAACACCATGGTGATCTCGGTCCTGGAACGCCGGCCGGAGATCGGTCTGCGGCGCTCGCTGGGAGCCGCGCGCGGCCAGATCCGGGTGCAGTTCCTCGCGGAGTCGGTGGCCCTGTCGGGTTCGGGCGGGGCGGTGGGGGTGCTGCTGGGAGCGCTGATCACCGCGGGCTGGTCGGTGGCGCAGGGCTGGCCCGTCGTCATGCCGACCGGTGTCCTGCTGGCCGGCGTCGGAGCGGCCGCGCTGATCGGCACGGTGGCGGGCCTGTATCCGGCCTCGCGCGCGGCCCGCCTCACGCCGACGGAGGCGCTGAGCTCGGTCTGACACCGGGGCTCGGTCTGACTCCGGGGCTCGATCTGACACCGAGGCCACCGCCCGGTCAGCGTTCCTCGGTCAGCTGCTCGTCGAGTTCGTCGAAGAGCAGCTGACCGTGGTCGATCTGGCCTGTGCGGTAGGCCGAGCGGGCGACCAGATGGGCGGCGACCGGGCCGGTCATCATCTGGAAGAAGACGACCAGACCGAGGGTGGCGAGGTCCATGCCGCTGCGCATCCGCAGTCCGACCCCGATCAGCACGAACAGGATGCCGAGGGTCTGCGGCTTCGTCGCGGCATGGCTGCGCGACAGGACATCGGGCAGCCGCAGCATGCCGATGACTCCGAGCAGGGAGGTCGCCGCCCCCACGAGGACGAGGACGGCTCCGGCCGTGTCGGCGATCTGGGACCAGGGGTTCACTCGGCTCCCTCCTTCGGGCCGGGGGGAGCGGCCGGCGGCGGGGTCCCCCGGGACTTCGGCCGGTCGCGTACGGCGATGAAGCGGGCGATGCCCACCGAGCCGGTGAATCCGAGGAACGCCAGCACCATCATGATCGGGAAGTAGTAGGGGTCCCTGGAGAAGGCGGACTTGGCGCCGAGGCCCGCGATGATCAGGGCCGCGCAGACATCCAGCGCGATGGCCCGGTCGAGCATGGAGGGGCCGCGCCGGATACGGATCAGGAGCAGGGCCCCGGCGACGACGATCATCACCACGGCGGCGGTCAGCAGCACCCGGTCCACGACCTCGGGAGCACTCATGCCGTCCCCCTCCCCGGCCCGGACCAGGGCAGGTCGGGGGGTGGTGCGCCGACCCGGGCGATCTCGTCGCGGGTGCCGAAGGCCCGTACGGTCAGCTCCTCCATGCGCCATACGGACTGCCGGGCCGCGTCCAGTGCGGCGGGCCGGTCCGCGTCGAGCACGTGCAGGAAGACCGTGGCCGTCGCGCGGCGCACCTCGACGATGGAGCCGCCCGGCACGTTGGACACGGCGACCGCGGTCGCTGCCATCATCAGATCGCTGCGGCAGCGCAGCGGGACGCCGATGACGGCGGCCTGGTGGGACGCTCCGTCGAAGATCTGGCGGGTGACCCGTACACCCGAGGTGTACATGTCGTAGAGCAGATACGCGGCGAGGCACAGGATGCCCCAGGGGTGCAGCCGCAGCCCGAGGTCGACCCTCGGCAGCGGGAAGGCCAGGCACACGGCCACCGATACGACGAACCCGGTGATGACGTTGGCCCAGGAGAGCGTGGACCACAGCAGCACCCAGATGAGGGTGAGCCAGGCGATCAGCGGCAGGTCGAGCACGCGTCGCCGCTCACCGAACTCGCAGCTGAAGGGCGGAAGTTCCTTGTTGCGGAACGACAGGGTGAGTACCCGCTTCACCGGCCGAGCACCTCCTCGACATAGGGGGACCGTGCGATGAGTTCGGCCGCCGCGCGGTCGGTGTACGAGGTCAGCGGTCCGGCGAGCACGGTGAACGCCAGCCCGAGGGCGACGGCCCCGGCGGTCGCCGCCGTCATGGTGCGCGGCAGCCGGGTCGTGGTCGTGACCGCGTGCCCGTGCAGGGTGGCCGCCACGACCCGGCCCGCCGGGTGGTACTCCCGCACGCCTTCGTCGCCGGTGCCCGGCATCCGGTCGGGGCCCGTGTCGGTGTCGTCGTCGGACGCGTCGTCGGTCTCCAGGACCGTGCCGTCCGCCGCCTGGCCCGGTGGGGCGGCCCGCCAGAACGCCAGGTTCCAGACCTTGGCCATCACATAGAGCGTCAGCAGACTGGTGACCGCCGAACCGGCCACCAGAATCCAGGCGAGGACGCCGCCGTCGGCGACACCGGCCCGCATCAGACCCAGCTTCCCGATGAAGCCGGACAGCGGCGGGATGCCGGCCAGATTCATCGCGGGTACGAAGAAGAGGACGGCGATCACCGGGGCGACCTTGGCGAGGCCGCCGATCCGGGTGAGTTCGGTGGTGCCGGTGCGCCGTTCGATGAGCCCGGCGACGAGGAAGAGCGTCGTCTGCACGGTGATGTGGTGGACGACGTAGACGATCGCACCGCCGAGCGCCTCGCGGGTGGCGAGGCCGATACCGAAGACCATGTAACCGATGTGGCTGATGAGGGTGAAGGAGAACACGCGCTTCAGGTCGGTCTGGGCGACGGCGCCCAGGATGCCGATGACCATGGAGGCGAGTGCGGCGACCATCAGCAGACCGCCGAGGCGGTTGCCGGGGAAGAGCAGGGTCTCCGTACGCAGCATGCAGTAGACGCCGACCTTGGTGAGGAGTCCGGCGAAGACGGCGGTGACGGGGGCCGGCGCGGTGGGGTAGGAGTCGGGCAGCCAGGCGGCGAGCGGGAAGACGGCGGCCTTGACGGCGAAGACGGTGAGCAGCGTGGCGTGGATCAGTGTCTGCACGCCGAGGGGCAGTTCGCCCAGCCGCAGGGCCAGCTGGGCGAAGTTGGCGGTGCCCGTGGCGGCGTACGTCGTGGCGATGGCGATCAGGAACACCATCGACGAGAACAGCGAGATGATCACGTAGGTGGAGCCCGCGCGGATGCGGGGCCCGGTGCCGCCCAGGGTGAGCAGGACGAAGCTGGCCACGAGCATGATCTCGAAGCCGACGTAGAGGTTGACGAGGTCCCCGGCGAGGAAGGTGCAGGAGACCCCGGCGACGAGGATGAGGTAGGCGGGGTGGAAGACGGCCACCGGGGTCTCCCCGTCCCGGTCGGCCATGCCCTGGCCGAGGGAGTAGACCAGCACGCAGAGCGTGACGGCCGAGGAGACGGTGAGCATCAGCCCGGACAGCCGGTCGGCGACCAGGGTGATGCCGAGCGGCGGGGCGAAGTCGCCGAGGTGGACGGAGAGCGGGCCGCCGCGGTCCGCGGCGATCATCAGGGCGACCGAGAGAGCGAGCACCGCGCTGAGCACGGTGACGCTGATGAAGCGCTGGAAGCGTTTGAGGCGGGTGCCGAAGGCGAGGCTGAGGCCGGTGGCGCAGAGCGGCAGCAGCACCGGCAGCGGGACGAGCGAGTTCATCCGGTGGCTCCTCGGTGGGGTTCTTCGGGTGCGTCGCCCCGCTGCCCGGCCGCGTAGTCCTCCGGGTCCGCGCCCAGCACGTCGTGCCAGAGGTTGCCCGAGGCGTCGCGGCCGCGGGCCTGCAGGGCACGGTCGGCGCGCAGCTTCTCGCGCAGCCGCCCGTGCTCCTCCCGGTAGCGGGCGCGTTCCTCCCGGGTGGGCTTCGCCCCGTTCCGGAACTCCGCGCGCAGCTCGGCCCGCTGCCCCATCACCTCGGTACGCAGGGCGATGCGCCGGTCCTCCAGGTCGTCGTGGACCTCGTCGGTGCCGGTCAGTTGGTGGCTGCGGTAGGCCATGGCGAGGAGGAAGGCGGTGGTGGCGAGGGTGATGACGATGGCGGTGACCGCGATGGCCTGGGGCAGCGGGTCGGTGATCCGGTGCAGGGGCACGCCGTAGAGCAGCGGCTCCCGTCCTGCCGATCCGCCGGCGGTCAGGACCAGCAGGTTGATGCCGTTGCCGGCGATCACGGCGCCCAGCAGGATGCGGGTGAGGGGCCGGGTGAGCATCAGGATGCCGCCGACCGCGCAGAGCACCACGGCCGGGGCGAGGAGCGAGACGCTGACGATCACCGGCCGGCACCTCCCGCCGGGCTCTCGGCCGCGGTCAGCGCACCCGCGGCCCGTTCGATCTGCCGGTCGATCTTGGCGCCGAGCGCGCGCACGATGTCCAGGACCACTCCGAGGACGAGCAGGTAGACGCCGAAGTCGAAGAGGACGGTCGAGCCGATGTGGTAGTCGCCGAACACGGGCAGATGCCCCTTGTGCGTCCAGGCGAGCAGGACCGTGCCCTTGACGAGTCCGAGCAGCGCGACCCCGGTGGAGACGAACAGTCCGAGGCCGGTGAAGAGACCGGGCTGGAGCGGTGCCGCCTCGGCCAGTTCGAAACGGCCGCCCGCCAGATAGCGGGTGATGAGGGCGACCCCGGCGACGAGTCCGGCGACGAATCCGCCGCCCGGCATGTTCTCGGCACAGAACAGCAGGTACACGGAGAGAATCAGGATGGGGTGGAAGAGCAGCCGCGCCATCACTTCGAGGACGACGGAGCGGTGTTCCGGCGCGAGCGTCGCTCCGGCGGCCAGCCAGTCACGTTCGGGCGCCGCCTCGTCGCCCTGTGGCAGTCCGGTCAGCCGGGGCGCGGAGAGCGACCAGGCGGTGGGCCCCTCCAGGTCTCCCCGCGCCATCGATCCCTCGCTGCGGCGGTGCCGGTAGATCAGGCTGGTCACCCCGATCGCCGCCGCGGCGAGCACGGCGGACTCCCCCATCGTGTCCCAGGACCGCAGGTCGACCAGGATGGTGGCCACGACGTCCTTGAGCCCGTGGTGGGCGGTCTCCTCGACCATGGCGGCGCCCGCGGGCGCCGCGGTGCGGGCGGCCGCCGCGACCCACACGACCACACCGACCGTCGCCGCCGCGGCCAGCGCGAGCGGGACGCGCACGGCACGGCGCCAGGTGCTGACCGACTCCTCGAAGCGCACCGGCATCCTGCGCAGCACGAGCACGAACACGACCATCGACACGGTCTCGACGCAGAACTGGGTGAGCGCCAGATCGGGCGCTCCCTGGACGACGAACAGCAACGCGGCCCCGTAGCCGGTCAGTCCCGCCAGGACCACGGCCTTCATCCGGCGGCTCACCGTCAGACAGAAGAGCGCGGCCGCGCAGGTCAGCACCGCCACGGCGCCCTGGAGCGGAACGTCCCACAGCCGCGGCGCCGCCGCCCCGCGCCAGGGCCGGTCGGTGACGAGTACGGCCAGTTGTCCGGTCAGCACCACCGCCAGGGTGGTGGCCAGATAGACGGAGAGCGAGCCGCGCTGGACGAAGCCGGTGATCTGGAGGGCGAAGCGTTCCAGACCGAGGAGGAGGTGGCCGAAGACGCTGTCCGCGGTCGGCCAGGCGATGCGCCGGGAGAGCCGGGTGACGGTGGAGCGCCCCGCGAAGAGCAGGGCGCCGCCCGCCCAGGCGAGCGCCGACAGGAGCAGAGCCGTGCCGAAGCCGTGCCAGAGGGAGAGGTGGTACGGGTGCTCCGGGGCGGGGAACTCGTCCGCGTACGCGGCGAACAGCCGGTCCGTCAGACCGACGCCGGGCCCCAGCACGAGCCCGCAGACCGCGAGGAGGGCGGGCGGAGCGAGGAAGGCGACGCCGACCCGGTGCACGGGGGTGTCGGCGACGCCCGGCTTACGGGCGAAGGCACCCCAGACGAACCGGGCGGTGTACGCGGTGGTCAGCGCGGAGCCCACGACCGTGGCGGCCAGCGTCCACCGGTCCGCCGCGCCGCCGTGCAGCAGCGCTTCGAAGGCGGCCTCCTTCGCGGCGAAGCCCAGGAACGGGGGAATCGCGGCCATGGAGGCGGCGGCGAGCACGGCGACCGCGCACACCTGGGGCAGTGCCCGGCCGACGCCGGAGAGTCTTCGCAGATCGCGGGTGCCCGTGGCGTGGTCGACGATGCCGGTCACGAGGAACAGCGGGGCCTTGAACAGTGCGTGGGCCAGGATCATGACGGCGGCGGCGAGCGCCGCGTCGCGGTTGCCCGCTCCGGCGAGGACGGTGAGGAAGCCGAGCTGGCTGACGGTTCCGTACGCGAGGACGAGCTTCAGATCGTGGAGGCGCAGCGCGCGCCAGCCGCCGAGCAGCATGGTCGCGGCCCCGAGCACGAGGACGACGGGCCGCCAGACCGGGACGTCGGCGAAGGCGGGTGCGAGGCGCGCCACCAGGTAGACCCCGGCCTTGACCATCGCGGCGGCGTGCAGATAGGCGCTGACCGGGGTGGGCGCGGCCATCGCGTTGGGCAGCCACAGGGAGAACGGCCAGATCGCGGACTTCGACAGTGCGCCGCACAGCACCAGGGCCACGGCGACCGAGACGGCGAGCGTCGGCTCGGGGGGATCGGCCACGATCGCGGAGATCCGGTAGGTTCCGGCCGCCTGTCCGATGATCAGGAAGCCGACGAGCATCGCGAGGCCGCCGAGCGTGGTCACGGTCAGGGCCTGGAGCGCGGAGCGGCGGTTGTGCTTGTGCTCGCTGCCGTATCCGATCAGCAGGAAGGAGAAGACCGTGGTCAGTTCCCAGAACACATAGAGCGAGATCAGGTCGTCGGCGAGGACGAGGGCGAGCATCGCGCCCGCGAAGGCCAGCAGGTTCCCGGCGAATCCGGCCAGGCCCGGGGCGTCGTCGGCGAAGTACGAGGCGCAGTAGAGCAGCACCAGCGTGCCGATACCGGCCGCGAGCAGCACCATCAGTTCGGCGAGCGCGTCCAGACGCAGGTCCACCGAGACGTCGTACGCCGGGATCCACTGCCACGACCAGGTGACCGCTTCCCCGGCCGCGGCGCCCTCCCACCGGACGGCCGCCCAGACCGTTGCGGCGGCCGGGGGCAGGGCGAGCACGAGGAAGGCCCGCCTGCCGAGCCGGCGCACCAGCGGGCCCGCGCAGGCCGCCAGCACGAAGTGACAGACGATGAGCGCGGTCATGAAGCGGGGTCCTGAGCAGCTTCCGGGACTGAGGGCACTGATTACAGATATATCGCCCGGCTCTGTTCACCCGTACGCCGCGCCGCGCCCGGTGCGGTTCGCGTCCGCTTCCGGCTCGCCCGGCCTCTCCGGCTCCGGCTCCGGCTCCGGTTCCGGTTCCGGTTCCGGTCAGATGTGCCGGGCGCACGCCCCGCTGTGGTCGCAGTACGGCGTGTTCCCGGTCTCCCCGCAGCCGCAGAGCATCACCCGGGTCTCCTGGCGGGGACCTTGCGGCGTGGCCACTTCGAGGTCGCCGCGCAGGTGGAGTACGCCGTCGGAGTGCAGGGACACCGTCGTGGGCACATCGGGGACCTCGTCCGCGAGCCCGTCGGTACGGCGGTACTGGAGGGCGCCGCTGGGGCAGCGGTGGATGACCTCGGCGACCTCGTCGGCGGAAGCGTTCCGGGGCATGATCCACGGCTTGCGCCCCACCGCGAACACGGTGGGCAGACCCCGTACGCATGCGGCCGCGTGCAGGCAGCGGTGCACGTCGTAGCCGACGGTGATGCCCTCACCGTCGTACGACCTGACCGCAGGGGGCGGGGGCGGTTCACTGGTCACCGCGGATCTCCTGGATCGGCTCGGTCTCCGTGCTGCGCACGTCCGTACGGACCTCTCCAGCGTCTCCCCGGAATCCGTACGCCGCGACTCAAGCCGCACGGGCCGGACGCCGTTGCCGGTTCAGTCCAGTGCGGCCACTCCGTCCAGTTCGACCAGAGCCTGTTCGTCCCAGAGGCGGACGGCGCCGATCACCGCCATGGCCGGGTAGTCGCGGCCTGCCAGTCGCCGCCAGATGCGGCCCAACTCGGGTGCACAGGCACGGTAGTCGGCGACATCCGTGGCGTACACGGTGACCCTCGCCAGGCCGGCCGGGGTGCCGCCCGCCGCGCGCAGCGCGGTGAGCAGATTGGCGAGGGCCTTCTCGAACTGCTCGGGCAGCGTGGCGCCGACGACCTTCCCGGACTCGTCGAGGGCGGTCTGCCCGGCGAGGAAGACCAGTCGGCCGCCGGTGACGGTGACGGCGTGCGAGAAGCCGGTGGGCGGGGAGAGTTCGGCGGGGTTGATCCGGTTGACCGGGTTCATGCGGGCGGCTCCTGGGTCGCGTACAGCTGCTTGGCGATGATCGCGCGCTGCACCTCGCTGGCGCCCTCGTAGATGCGCGGCGCGCGGACCTCCCGGTAGAGGTGTTCGAGCAGATGGCCCCTGCGCAGGGCGCGGGCGCCGTGCAGCTGGACGGCCGTGTCGACGACGTACTGCGCGGTCTCGGTGGCGTACAGCTTGGCCATGGCGGCGCGTCCGGGGACGCCGCTCTCGCCCGCGTCGTACGCGGCGGCCGCCGCGTACACCAGGAGCCGGGCGGCCTCGGTGCGGGTCGCCATCTCCGCGACCTGGTGCGACACGGCCTGGAGGTCCTTCAGCGGTCCGCCGAACGCGGTGCGCTCCGCGGTGTGTACGACGGTGGCGTCGAGTGCGGCGCGGGCCATGCCGACCGCGAAGGCGCCGACGCTCGGCCGGAAGAGGTTGAGGGTGTTCATGGCGACCCGGAACCCCCCGTCGGGCTCCCCCAGGACGTCGTCGGCGGTGACGGGCACGGCGTCGAAGTCCAGCGCCCCGATGGGGTGCGGGGACAGCATGTCGAGGGCGGTTCCGGTGAGCCCCGGGCGGTCGGCGGGGACCAGGAACGCGGTGATGCCCCGGGCGCCCGCCCCCTCCGTCGTACGGGCGAACACGGTGTAGAAGTCGGCCTCGGGCGCGTTGGAGATCCAGCACTTCTCCCCGGTCAGCCGCCAGCCGTCCGGGCTGCGCCGGGCGCTGAGGGAGAGGGCGGCGGCGTCGGAGCCCGCGCCCGGCTCGCTCAGCGCGAAGGCGGCCACCGCGCGGCCCGCCCGCACCCCGGGGAGCCAGCGCTCGCGTTGGGCGGGGGTGCCGGCCTGGACGACCGGGTACGCGCCGAGGCCCTGGAGCGCGAGGGCGGTCTCGGCCTCCGTGCACGCGCGGGCGAGGGATTCGCGCAGCAGGCAGAGGTCGAGCGCGCCGGAGCCGAAGAGCCGGCCGAGGAGCCCCAGCTCGCCGAGTGCGGCCAGCAGCGGGCGGTTCACCCTGCCTGGTTCGCCCTTCTCGGCGAGGGGCCGCAGCTCGCGCACGGCCACCTCGTACAGCTCCGCGCACCAGGCGGTCCGGGCCGGGTCGAGCGAGAATGCCGTCATGGCGGCGCCTCTCTTGTCACGTCTTATCGCGCACCGTTGACTACCGTCACTCAAACGATACGCTCCAAGGGCGACAAGGGGGCGATCCTTCATGGAGCCGATTTCCTCGCCGGACGCGTCAGCGGACGGTGCCACCGCACACACCGACACGTTTCCCCGCGACCAGCTGCCACCGGCCGACCAGTGGCCCGAGCTGCTCTTCGACCGGCCCGAGCTGCGCTACCCGGACCGGCTGAACTGCGGATACGAACTGCTCGACCGCACCATCGACCGCTTCGGGCCGGACCGCCCCGCATTCCGTGACGCCGACGGCGGGGTGTGGAGCTACGGGGAGCTGCGGGACCGGGTGGACGGGATCGCCCACGCCCTCACCCGCGACCTGGGCGTACGCCCGGGCAACCGGGTGCTGCTGCGCGGCCCCACCACGCCCTGGCTGGCCGCCTGCTGGCTGGCCGTCATGAAGGCGGGCGCGGTCGCCGTCACCGTCCTGGCGCAGGCGCGCTCCCAGGAGCTGGCCACCCTCTGCTCACTCGCCCGGGTGAGCCATGCGCTGTGCGATGTCCGCTCGGTCGAGGATCTGCTGAGGGCACGGGTCCCGGAGCTGCGGATCACCACGTACGGGGGTGAGGCATCCGACGATCTGACGCGCCTGGCGCAGTCCCGTCCGGGGCCGTACACGCCGGTGGACACCGCGGCCGACGATGTCGCGCTGATCGCGTTCACCTCGGGCACCACCGGACATCCCAAGGGCTGTATGCACTTCCACCGCGATGTGCTGGCCGTCGCCGACACCTTCTCGCGCCACGTCCTGCGCCCGGAGCCCGGCGACGTGTTCGCGGGGAGTCCGCCGCTGGGCTTCACCTTCGGGCTGGGCGGGCTGGTGATCTTC
This sequence comes from Streptomyces sp. NPDC045968, assembly GCF_056430475.1. Taxonomy (NCBI): domain Bacteria; kingdom Bacillati; phylum Actinomycetota; class Actinomycetes; order Kitasatosporales; family Streptomycetaceae; genus Streptomyces; species Streptomyces sp. NPDC045968. The sequence goes on from NZ_JBWKLF010000006.1 coordinate 252,575, forward strand.
CCGCTGCGCGCCGGCGCCTCGGCGCTCCTGCTGGAGCAGGCGGGCCCCGGTCAGCTCCTGCCCGCGCTCGCCGCCCACCGGGTCTCGGTGGTGTTCACCGCGCCCACCGCGTACCGGGTGATGCTGGACCACCTCGACGGGCACGACCTGTCCGCGCTGCGCCGCTGCGTCTCCGCCGGGGAGAATCTGCCCGCCGCCACCTGGCAGTCCTGGTACGAGCGGACCGGTCTGCGCATCATCAACGGCATCGGGGCCACCGAGCTGCTGCACATCTTCATCTCGGCGGCCGACGACGCCATCCGCCCCGGGACCACCGGGACGCCCGTGCCCGGCTGGCAGGCGCGGGTGGTGGACCCGGACGGTGTGGAGGTGCCCGACGGCGAACCGGGTCTGCTGGCCGTGCGCGGCCCGGTCGGCTGCCGCTACCTCGCCGACGAGCGGCAGAAGCAGTACGTGCGGCACGGCTGGAACATCACCGGCGATACGTACGTCCGCGAGCCGGACGGATACTTCCGCTACGTGGCCCGCGCCGACGACATGATCATCTCCTCCGGCTACAACATCGCCGGCCCCGAGGTGGAGGACGCCCTGCTGCGCCATCCGGAGGTGACCGAGGCCGCGGTGGTGGGCCGGACGGACGAGCTCCGCGGGCAGATCGTCGTGGCGTACGTGGTGCTGCGCGAGGGCTCCGCCCAGTCCGCCGACTCCCTGTGCGGGTACCTGAAGGGCGAGCTGGCGCCGCACAAGTGCCCGCGCGTCATCGAGTTCCTGACCGCGCTCCCCCGGACCGCGACAGGGAAACTCCAGCGCTTCCGGCTGCGCAGCGACGCGGACCCGCACGCCCCGCGGCCTCTAGAGTGATCACGTGGCCGAGCTGCACACTCCCCGTTCCCTGATCGTCAGCCTCTACGGCGCCTACGGTCGCTCCCCCGGCAACGAACCGCTGCCGGTGGCCGAGCTGATCCGTCTGCTGCGCGCCGTCGGTGTCGACGCGCCCTCCGTACGCTCCTCCGTCTCCCGGCTCAAGCGCCGCGAGCTGCTCGTCCCGGCCCGTACCGCGGACGGGTCGGCCGGTTACGCGCTGTCGGCCGACGCCCGGCAGCTGCTGGACGACGGCGACCGGCGCATCTACCAGCATCCCGAGCCCCGGACCGCCGACGGCTGGGTGCTCGCCGTCTTCTCCGTACCGGAGGCGGAACGCCACAAGCGGCATCTGCTGCGCTCGCGGCTGGCCCGCCTCGGTTTCGGCTCGGCCGCCCCCGGGGTGTGGATCGCGCCCGCCGCGCTGTACGAGGAGACCCGGCACACCCTGGAACGGCTGGAACTCGCCGCGTATGTGGACCTCTTCCGCGGGGAACACCTCGGCTTCGCGGCGACGAAGGAGTCGGTGGCGCGCTGGTGGGATCTGGACGCCATCGCCCGTCTCCATCTGGACTTCCTGGAGCAGCAGGAGCCGGTGCTGAAGACGTGGGAGGCACAGCCGCCCGGCAGTGACCTGGACCCCGAGGAGGCCTACCGGGACTATCTGCCGGCCCTGGACTCCTGGCGGCGGCTGCCCTACGCGGACCCCGGGCTCCCGGAGGAGCTGCTGCCGAAGGACTGGCCCGGCGGCCGCTCGGCCGAGGTGTTCGGGCTGCTGCACGCGATGCTGCGCGACGCCGGGGAGCGCTTCGTACGACCGTGAACGGCCCCTGGAATTGGGGTGACTGCCGGTCCGGCCAACCGGCAGGATGAGGCATGACCTGGACTTTCACGGACGATGTCGACGTTTTTCTGGATACGGCGGGTGCGTGGCTGGCCGCCCGCCCCGCGGACAACACCCTGGTACTGACCGTCACCGCCGCGCTGAGGCACAGCGGTCCGCACGCCTACGGCGAGGCGGACCCGGTCCTCGGCTGGTGGCGCGGGGCCGACGGCGCGGTCGCGGGGACCCTGGTGCACACTCCGCCGTATCCGCCGCTGCTGGGCGCGACCGCCCCGGAAGCCGTCACTCCGCTCACCCGCGCGCTCCCGATGACCAGCGTCAACGCGGACCGCGCCACCGCCGAGGCACTGGCCGCTCACTGGCCCGGCCACCGGGTCGACGAGGAGCAGCGGCTCTACCGGCTCGGGACGCTCGTCCCGCCGTCCCCCGCCCCGGCGGGCCGGCCGCGGACGGCCACGGCCGCCGACCGCCAGCTGCTGCTGGACTGGCACCTGACGTTCGCCGAGCAGGTCGGCCAGCCCGGCACCCATGCCGAGCGGCTCGTCGACGAGCGCACGACGTACGGCGGGCTGACGCTCTGGGAGGACGCGGGTGTGCCGGTGTCGATGGCGGGCGTCTCGCGGAACATCGCGGGCGCGGTGCGGGTGGCGACCGTCTACACCCCGCCGGAGTACCGGGGCCGGGGATACGCGGCGGCGGTGACGGCCGAGGTCAGCCGGGCCGCGCGGGAGGCGGGCGCCGAGGAGGTGCTGCTGTTCACGGACCTCGCGAACCCGACGAGCAACGGCGTGTACCGGCGGATCGGGTACGAGGCGGTCTCGGACCGGCTGCTGCTCAGTGCGGCCGGCCGGGCATGAGCGGGGACGGGACGCCGGAGCCGGAGCTGGAGCTGGAGCCGCAGTGGCTGATAGCGGCGAACGTGGTGCGGTGGCGGCGGTACGGGAAGGGCGGCCAGGAGCTGCGGCCGGGGACGAAGTCCTGCCGGGGCGGCTCGAAGGTGTACGTGATCGGCTGCCGCCCCGGGGGCGCCGGGGTGCTGACGGCCATCGGGCGGGGGCGCCATACCGGCACGTACATCACGCTCGAAGTGGCGACACGCCATCTGCACACCTTCCGGGCCGCGTTGGTCCGCAGCCCGGCCGTTCTCCGGCGTGACGCGGAGGACGGCGCGGGCCGGGACTGGGGCGGCAGGGAGGGCGCCGAGGAGCGCGCCGCCCGCTTCGGTGAGCAGGCCGTCGAGGAGCGCCTCGCCCGGTGGGTCGGCGTCCCCCATCCCACGCCCTGCCGGTGCCACGAGTGTCTGACGGTCAGTTCAGCGTGAGCCGTGGTTTCGGGGCGTCCGTGCGGCCGGCGGGCGGGGTGCGGCTGCCCGCGCGGTACGGCAGCGGCCACGGCGCCCCCGGTCCGCTGTAGCCCTGGTCGGCCGCCGCGTGCAGGGTCCAGTGCGGGTCGTACAGGTGCGGGCGGGCCAGGGCGCAGAGGTCGGCGCGGCCCGCGAGCAGCAGCGAGTTGACGTCGTCCCAGGAGGAGATGGCACCGACCGCGATGACGGGGACGCCGAGGGTGTTGCGGATGCGGTCGGCGTACGGGGTCTGGTAGGAGCGGCCGTACTCGGGGCGTTCGTCCGGGACGACCTGGCCGGTGGACACGTCCACGGCGTCGGCGCCGTGCTCGGCGAAGGCCCGGGCGATACCGAGGGCGTCCTCGCCGCTCGTACCGCCCTCAGCCCAGTCGGTGGCGGAGATGCGCACGGTCATGGGCCGGTCGGCGGGCCACTGCGCGCGGACCGCGTCGAAGACTTCGAGGGGGAAGCGGAGCCGGTTCTCCAGCGGGCCGCCGTACGCGTCGGTGCGGTGGTTGGTGAGCGGGGAGAGGAATCCGGAGAGCAGGTATCCGTGGGCGCAGTGCAGTTCGAGCAGATCGAATCCGCAGCGCGCGGCGCGGCGGGCGGCTGCGGTGAACTCCTCGCGGATCACGTCGAGTCCGTCCCGTTCCAGGGCCTGCGGGACCTGGTTGACGCCTGGTGCGTACGGGATCGGTGAGGCGGCGGACAGCGGCCAGTTGCCCTCGTCCAGTGGCTGGTCGATGCCCTCCCACATGCGTCTGGTGGAGCCCTTGCGGCCGGAGTGGCCGAGCTGGACGCCGATCGCGGTGCCGGGGGCGCTGTGGTGCACGAAGTCCACGGTCCGGGTCCAGGCGGCGGCCTGTTCGTCGGTGTAGAGGCCGGCGCAGCCCGGGGTGATGCGGCCTTCGGGGCTCACGCAGACCATCTCGGTCATGACGAGTCCGGCGCCGCCGAGTGCGCGTGCGCCCAGGTGGACGAGGTGGAAGTCGCCGGGCACACCATCGACGGCGGAGTACATGTCCATGGGTGACACGACGACCCGGTTGCGCAGTTCCAGTCCGCGCAGCCGCAGCGGGGTGAACATCGGCGGGGTGCCGGGCGGGCAGCCGAACTCCTCCTCGACGGCGCCGGTGAAGGAGGGGTCCCGCAGCCGGAGGTTGTCGTGGGTGACGCGGCGGCTGCGGGTCAGGAGGTTGAAGGCGAACCTGCGCGGCGGCTGGTCCACGTACGTCTCCAGCTCCTCGAACCAGCGCAGACTGGCCGCGGCCGCGCGCTGGGTCGATGCGACCACCGGGCGGCGCTCCGTCTCGTACGCGTCGAGTGCCGTACGCAGATCGGGCTGTTCCTCGATGCAGGCGGCCAGGGCGAGGGCGTCCTCGACGGCGAGTTTGGTTCCGGAGCCGATGGAGAAGTGCGCGGTGTGGGCGGCGTCGCCGATGAGGACCGTGGTGCCGTGCGACCACCGCTCGTTGACGACGGTGGTGAAGGTGAGCCAGGAGGACTTGTTGGAGCGCAGCGGCCGGCCGTCGAGAGCGCCCGCGAAGATCTTGGCGCAGCGCTCGGTGGACTCGGCCGCGTCGCACCGGTCGAGCCCGGCCGCCCGCCACACCTCCTCCCTCATCTCGACGATGACGGTGGACGCGTGGGCCGAGAACGGGTAGGCGTGCAGCTGCATCACCCCGGACTCGGTCTCGGCGATCTCGAAGCGGAAGGCGTCGAGCGCGAAGTCGGCGGCGAGCCAGATGTACCGGTTGCGGTGCGTGGTGAGGTGCGGGCGGAAGACGTCGGCGTGGGCCTCGCGGGTGGCGCTGTGCACCCCGTCGGCGGCGATCACCAGGTCGTACGCCTCGGCGAGTTCCGCGGCGGGCGGGGCCTCCGTACGGAAGTGGAGGCGGACGCCGAGGGAGCGGCAGCGCGCGTGCAGGATCTCCAGGAGCCTTCGCCGGCCGAGCGCCGCGAAGCCGTGACCGCCGGAGGTCTCGGTGCGGTCCCGGTGGACGATGTCGATGGTGTCCCAGCGGACGAACTCCTCCCTCAACGCCGCGTAGACGACCGGGTCGGCGTGCTCGATGCCGCCGAGGGTCTCGTCGGAGAGGACGACGCCGAAGCCGAAGGTGTCGTCCGGGGCGTTGCGCTCCCAGACGGTGATGTCACGCTCCGGGCCGAGCCGCTTGAGCAGCGCCGCCGCGTACAGCCCGCCGGGGCCGCCGCCGATGACCGCGATCCGCCTCGTGTCGCCGGACATCGCCCTACCTGCCTTGCCACTTCGGCGGGCGCTTCTCGGTGAAGGCCGCGTGGAATTCGGCGTAGTCCTCGCCGTTCATCAGGAGTGCCTGGGTGGCGGCGTCCAGCTCGACGGAGGCCGCGAGGGGCATGTCGAGCTCGGCGGTGAGCAGCGCCTTGGTCTGCGCGAGTGCGAGAGCGGGGCCGTCGGCCAGTCCGCGGGCGAGCTCCGCCGCGCGGGCGTCGGCCTGCCCTTCGGCGGTGAGCTCGCTGATCAGGCCGATCCGTTCCGCTTCGGGGGCGTGGACGGGTTCGCCGAGCATCAGCAGCCGGGTGGCGTGGCCGAGTCCGACGACGCGGGGCAGCAGGTAGGCGGCGCCCATGTCGCCGCCGGAGAGGCCGACCCGGGTGAAGAGGAAGGCGAAGCGTGCGGTGGGGTCCGCGACGCGGAAATCGGCCGCCAGCGCGAGAACGGCCCCGGCTCCTGCCGCCACCCCGTGTACGGCGGCGATAACCGGGAAGGGGCATTCACGAAGGGCTCGTACGACCTGTCCCGTCATCCGGTTGAAATCGAGGAGCTGGGCGGTGTCCATCGCCAGGGTGGCGCCGATGATGTCGTCGACATCACCTCCGGAACAGAAGCCACGCCCCTCACCGGACAGTACGAGGGCGCGCACGGAGCGTTCGCGGGACAGTTCGGCGAGGAGGTCGCGCAGGTCGGCATAGGCGCCGAAGGTGAGTGCGTTGAGCTTCTCGGGCCGGGCGAAGGTGACGGTCGCGACCCCGTCGTGCCGGGTCAGCCGCAGATGGTTCCAGTCCTCCGTACGCGGGGCTGAACTGGGAAAAGGGCTCATGGGAGGTGGTCCCCTTCAACCGACGGGCCGCTGAGCCGACCCGCTTCGGGCGACTCGATCCACCTCGAAGCTATCACTCATATGTGACTGCCGTCAGGAGCGCGCGATAACCCAAACATGCGAGCGTAGTGGCGAACGTCCCTTTCGTACCGGTCGACCGCCTCTATGACTGCGCCGTCCCGCTTCGTAAGGTTGAACGCAGAATTGGCCGATACCAGGAAGTCCCGCCCCGGAACGGAACCAGCTGTGCCCCCCGACGTCCCCATTCCCGCGTCATGGCGTATCGCCCTGCCGCACTCCACGGCCGCCGTGCCGATCGCCCGCGCGCTCATCCGTACCGCGCTCGCGGACATCGACGCCGCCGCGGACAGCTACACCGCCGAGCTCCTCACCGCCGAACTCGTCGCCAACGCCGTGGAGCACACGGACGGCGACGAGCCCATCGAGCTGGTCGTGGAGCTCATGGCGGCGGGCTGCCAGGTCGAGGTCCACGACCGCGACCCGTCTCCGCCCGGCGACCTCTCCCGCCCGGGGCCGGACAGCGCACCGGACCCCTGGCAGGAGCACGGCCGCGGCCTCCTCCTGATCCGTACGCTCAGCTCCGCCTGCGGTCACCGCACGACGGAGCACGGCAAGGCCGTGTGGTTCACCCTGCCCGCGCTCCCCGCCCAGCCCTCCGCCCCCGCGCGGCACGCCCGCGCGGCGGAGTGATCAGGCGTCGGGACCCGCGCCGGCCAGCGTGGCCACGAGCACGGCCTTGATGGTGTGCATCCGGTTCTCCGCCTCGTCGAAGACGACCGAGTGCGCGGACTCGAAGACCTCGTCGGTCACTTCCAGCTCCGTCATGCCGTACTCCGCGTGGATCTCCTTGCCGACCTTCGTACCGAGGTCGTGGAAGGCCGGCAGGCAGTGCAGGAACTTCACGTCGTCGTTGCCGGTGGCCCGCAGGACGTCCATGGTCACGGCGTACGGTGCGAGCGCGGCGATCCGCTCGGCCCACACCTCCTTGGGCTCCCCCATCGACACCCAGACGTCCGTGGCGACGAAATCGGCACCGCGCACCCCTTCGGCGATGTCCTCGGTGAGGGTGACCGTCGCCCCGCCGACCTGGGCGAGCTTCTGCGCCTGCGCGACGATGTCCGCCGCCGGCCAGTACGCCTGGGGGGCGACGATCCGGATGTCCATACCGAGCAGGGCACCGGTGATCAGATAGGAGTTGCCCATGTTGAAACGAGCGTCACCGAGATAGGCGAACACCATCCGCTCCAGCGGCTTCGCACTGTGCTCGGTCATCGTGAGCACGTCGGCGAGCATCTGGGTGGGGTGCCACTCGTCGGTGAGCCCGTTGAAGACGGGGACGCCGCCGTACGCCGCCAGTTCCTCGACGGCCTGCTGGCTGTCGCCCCGGTACTCGATGCCGTCGAACATCCGGCCGAGCACACGGGCCGTGTCCTTCACCGACTCCTTGTGGCCCATCTGTGAGCCGGAGGGGTCGAGGTACGTCGTGGAGGCGCCCTGGTCCGCGGCGGCGACCTCGAACGCGCAGCGCGTACGCGTCGACGTCTTCTCGAAGATCAGCGCGATGTTCTTGCCGCGCAGCCGCTGGACCTCGGTCCCCGCCTTCTTGGCGGCCTTGAGCTCGGCGGCCAGGGCGATCAGGCCGCGGAACTCCTCGGCCGTGAAGTCCAGCTCCTTGAGGAAGTGGCGGCCTGCGAGGTCTGTGGCCATGTGACTGCTCCTGGTCGGGCGAGGGTCGCTTCAAACGCTGACCTTGGAAGTCTATACGAAGAGCTGCATTGCTATACGGGGTCACGGACGACCGGGCAGCTCATGCACCGGGGACCGCCCCGCCCCCGCCCCAGCTCGCTGCCGCGGATCTCGATGACCTCGATGCCCTGCTTGCGCAGATACGTGTTGGTGGTGGCGTTCCGCTCGTACGCGACGACGACGCCGGGCTCGACGGCCAGCACGTTGCAGCCGTCGTCCCACTGCTCGCGCTGCGCCGCGTGCACGTCCTGGACGGCGGTGAGCACCCGGATCGACTCCAGCCCCAGCGCACCGGCGATGGCCCGGTGCATGTGCTCGGGCGGATGGTCGGTGACCTTCAGTTCCCTGGGGCCGCTGCCCGGCTCGATGGTGTACGAGCGGAGCATGCCGAGCCCGGCGTACTGGGTGAACGTGTCGCCGTCGATCATCGTCATCACCGTGTCGAGGTGCATGAAGGCCCGGTTCTTCGGCATGTCGAGCGCCACGATCGTCCGGGCCGACCCGGCGTCGAAGAGCCCCCGGGCCAGCATCTCCACGGCCTGCGGGGTGGTGCGCTCGCTCATCCCGATCAGCACGGCGCCGCGCCCGATGACCAGCACGTCGCCGCCCTCGATGGTCGACGGGTAGTCGTCCTGCCCCTCCGACCAGTGGTGGAACACACCCGCCTCCGGGCCGGTGAACAGCGGATGGTGGCGGTAGATCGCCTCGAAGTGGACGGTCTCGCGCTGTCTGGCGGGCCATCGCATCGCGTTGATGGACACCCCGTCGTAGATCCAGGCGGAGGTGTCACGGGTGAAGAGGTGGTTCGGCAGCGGCGCCAGCAGGAATTCGTCCAGATCCATCACATGGAACCGGACCGAGGTCGGCTCGCTGTACCGCTCCAGGAACTCGCGCTTCGTCATCCCGCCGACCAGCGCCTCCGTCAGCTCGGCGGTGGACAGCTCCTCGAAGGCGGCGCGCAGATGCTCCGTGGCGAGCGGACCGTACTCCTTCTCCTCGAACACCCGGTCAAGGACGAGCCGTTTGGCGACCGGGATGTCCAGCGACTCCCGGAGCAGATCACCGAAGAGATGCACCTCCACACCCCGGTCGCGCAGCACATCGGCGAACCCGTCGTGCTCCTGCCGGGCGCGGCGCACCCACAGCACGTCGTCGAAGAGCAACGCGTCCTTGTTGCCGGGGGTGAGCCGTTTGAGCTCCAGATCGGGGCGGTGCAGGATGACGCGGCGCAACCGCCCGGCCTCGGAGTCGACATGGAATCCCATGCCTTCATCCTCACCGCACGGAGCGCCGTTCACCCGGCGAATCGCGTCCTGGTTCCCGCGGAGCCCTCTCAGAGCCTCGGGTCGACGGGCTCCGACTCCAGGGCCAGCACCGCGAAGACCGCCTCGTGGACGCGCCACAGCGGCTCCCCGTCGGCCAGCCGGTCCAGGGCCTCCAGTCCCAGCGCGTACTCCCGCAGGGCCAGCGACCGCTTGTGGCCGAGGAACCGGGAGCGCAGCCGCTCCAGATTCTCCGGACGGGTGTACTCGGGGCCGTAGATGATCCGCAGGTACTCCCGGCCCCGCACCTTGATGCCCGGCTGGACCAGCCTGCCCTTCTCGTCGCGTACGAGCGCGCCGAGCGGTTTGACGACCATTCCCTCGCCGCCCCGGCCCGTCATCTCCAGCCACCAGTCGGTACCGGAGCGCACCGACTCCTCGTCACCGGTGTCGACGACGAGACGCCGGGTGACCTGGAGCAGCCCGGTCGGGTCGTGCTCGACCAGCCGGTCCAGCCACGCCAGCTGCTCGTCGTGCGGCACGGAGGCCAGGGAGCGGCCCTGCACGGCGAGGATCTGGAAGGGCGCGAGCCGCACCCCGTCGAGCCCTTCGGTGCTCCAGCAATAGCGGCGGTACGCCCGGGTGAACGCGGCGGCGTCCTGGGCGCGTCCGCGCTGCCGGTCCGCCAGCGCGCCGACGTCGACGGAGCGGGCGGCCGCCGCTTCGAGGGCGGCGACCGCCGCCGGGAGGACCGCGCCGGACGCGGCACCGACCGCCGCGTACTGCGAGCGCAGCAGCCCGGCCGCCTTCAGGGACCACGGCATCAGCTCGGCGTCCAGGAGGACCCAGTCGGTGTCCCACTCCTCCCACAGTCCGGCGGCGGTGACGGCCGTGCGCAGCCGGCCGAGGACGGATTCGGTCAGCTCGGGGTCGTCGAGGAACGGCCGGCCGGTACGGGTGTGCAGGGCGCCGGTCGGGCCTTCCGTACCGAAGCGCTCGCGCGCCGCCCCGGCATCGCGGCAGACCAGTGCCACGGCCCGCGAACCCATGTGCTTCTCCTCGCACACGACCTTGGTGACACCGTCCGCACGGTACTGGGCGAACGCCTCGGCCGGGTGCTCCAGGAAACCGTCCTCGTGCGAGGTCGCCGTCGGTGCCATGGTGGGCGGGAGGTAGGCCAGCAGCCGCGGGTCGACGGCGAACCTGCTCATGACTTCGAGCGCCGCGGCGGCGTTCTCCTCGCGCACCGCGAGGCGGCCCATGTGCCGGGTCTCCACGATGCGCCGGCCCTGTACGTCGGCGAGGTCCAGCGGACGGCCCTCGCGCCCGCCCGGCGCCTCCGACACGAGGGGCCTGGTCGGTTCGTACCAGACCTTCTCCGCGGGTACGTCGACGAGTTCGCGCTCCGGCCAGCGCAGCGCGGTCATCTTCCCGCCGAAGACGGCGCCGGTGTCCAGGCAGATGGTGTTGTTGATCCAGGAGGTGCTGGGCACGGGCGTGTGGCCGTAGACCACGGTGGCCCGGCCCCGGTACTCCTCGGCCCACGGGTAGCGCACGGGCAGGCCGAACTCGTCGGTCTCGCCCGTCGTGTCCCCGTACAGCGCGTGCGAGCGCACCCGCCCCGACGTACGTCCGTGGTACTTCTCCGGCAGCCCGGCGTGGCAGACGACGAGCTTCCCCCCGTCCAGCACGTAGTGGCTGACGAGGCCCTCGATGAACTCCTTGACCCGGCCCCGGAATGCGGGGTCGACGGCGTCCTCGCGGTCCAGCTGCTCGATGGTCTCGGCGAGCCCGTGGGTGTGCTGGACGCTGCGGCCCTTGAGGTAACGCCCGAGCTTGTTCTCGTGGTTGCCCGGTACGCACAGGGCGTTGCCCGACGCCACCATGGCCATGACGCGGCGCAGCACGCCGGGGCTGTCGGGGCCCCGGTCGACGAGGTCGCCGACGAAGACGGCGGTGCGCCCGTCGGGGTGTGCGCCGTCGACGTATCCGAGGGTGGCGAGCAGGGTCTCCAGCTCGGAGCTGCAGCCGTGGATGTCTCCGATGATGTCGAAGGGTCCGGTGAGGTGGCGCAGGTCGTTGTAGCGGCGCTCCAGCACGATGTCCGCGTGCTCGGCCTCCTCCTCGGTGCGCAGGACGTGCACCTTGCGGAAGCCCTCGCGCTCCAGGCCGCGCAGCGAGCGGCGCAGTTCGCGGCGGTGACGCTGGATGACGTGGCGCGGCATGTCGGCCCGGTCGGGGCGGTTCGCGTTGCGCGCGAGGCAGACCTCTTCCGGCAGGTCGAGGACGATCGCGATCGGCAGCACGTCGTGCTCACGGGCCAGCCGCACGAGCTGCTTGCGGCTCTCGGCCTGGACGTTGGTGGCGTCGACGACGGTGAGGCGCCCGGCGGCGAGACGCTTGCCCGCGATGTAGTGCAGGACGTCGAAGGCGTCGCCGCTGGCGCTCTGGTCGTTCTCGTCGTCGGCGACGAGCCCGCGGCAGAAGTCCGAGGAGACGATCTCGGTCGCCTTGAAGTGCTTGCGGGCGAAGGTGGACTTGCCCGATCCGCTGGCACCGATGAGCACGACGAGGGAGAGGTCGGTCACCGGCAGCGTGCGCGAGGTGCTGGGGGTGTCGGTGGTGCTGGTGCTGCTCATGCGGCCTTCGCCTCCTTCGTGGTCCCGTGCGTAGCGTTCCTGGTCCCGTCCGTCGCGTTCATCGTGAACACGGCCATCTGTGTCGGCGGCCCCACCTCGGGGTTTTCCGGTCCCACGGGCACGAAGGCCACCTCGTAGCCGTGGCGCTGTGCCACCTCCTGGGCCCACTGCCGGAATTCGGCCCTGGTCCACTCGAAGCGGTGGTCGCCGTGGCGCACATGGCCGGCGGGGAGCGTCTCCCAGCGGACGTTGTACTCGACGTTCGGCGTGGTCACGAGGACCGTGCGCGGCCGTGCCGAGCCGAACACCGCGTACTCCAGGGCGGGCAGCCTCGGCAGGTCCAGGTGCTCGATGACCTCGCTGAGTACCGCCGCGTCGTACCCCTTGAGCCGCTTGTCGGTGTAGGTGAGCGAGCCCTGCTGGAGCGTGACCCGGCCCGCCTGCCGCTCGCCCATCCGGTCCAGCTTCAGCCGGCGCGAGGCGATCGTCAGGGCACGCATCGAGACGTCGACGCCGACGATCTCGGTGAAGGCCACGTCCTTGAGCAGGGCCTGGACCAACTGGCCCTGGCCGCAGCCCAGGTCGAGCACCCGGCTCGCCCCGGCGGCCCGCAGTGCCTCCAGGATCGCCGCACGCCGCTGTTCGGCGAGCGGCACCGGCTTCTCCTCGGTGTCCTTCGTCTCGTCCACGGCGTTGTCCACGGAGGCCACGTCGAGGTCGTCCGACTCCGCGAGCCGCACCAGTTCGAGCCGCTCCATCGCCTGTCGGGTGAGTCCCCAGCGGCGCGAGAGATACCGGCTGGTGATCAGCTTCTGCTCGGGGTGCTCGGCCAGCCACCCCTCACCGGCCCGCAGCAGCTTGTCCACCTCGTCCGGGGCCACCCAGTAGTGCTTGGCGTCGTCGAGCACCGGGAGCAGGACATACAACTGCCGCAGCGCGTCGGCGAGCCTCATCTCCCCCTCCAGCACCAGCTGTACGTAGCGCGAGTCGCCCCACTCCGGGAACTCCTCGTCCAGTGGTACGGCCACGGCCCCCACGCTCGTCCAGCCGAGCGGGCCGAACAGCTTCTCCACCAGCTCGACTCCGCCGCGCGCGGGCAGCGCGGGGATCTCGATCCGCAGCGGGAGCGGCTCCCGCGCCCGCTCGGGCATGGCCCGGCATGTGCCGCTCAGGGCGGACTTGAAGACCGTGCTCATGGCGACGGAGAGCAGCGAGGACGCGGCGTAGGGCCGGTCGTTGACGTACTGCGCGAGGGCCGCGTCCGGGGCACCACCCCGGCCCTTGCCCTTGCCGCGCCGCACCAGCGCCACACTGTCCACCTCCAGCAGCAGCGCCGCCGTGCAACGCTCCGCGGATGCCTCGGGGTAGAAGACATGCGCGGTGCCGTGCGAGGTGGAGAACGCCTGCGCCTTCCCGGGATGCTTGTGCAGCAGAAAGCCGAGATCGGTGGCGGGACGCTCCGGGGTGCCGGTTGTACTGATAGTCAGGAACACCCGTCCGATTATGGCCCCACCACCCCGCTCCCACCAGGCAATTTCATGCTGCCAGCAGCCCCGCCAACTCCGCGATCCGGTCGGGCCCGACCCGGCAGCACCCCCCGACCAGCCGCGCCCCCGCCTCCTGCCACGCCCGCACCCGCCCGGCGTCGAAGGTGCTGTCTCCAGCCCACGCCCGGCGCCCGGCGTCCCACCTCTCGCCGCTGTTCGGATAGACGACGACCGGCTTGCCCGTCACCGCGGCCGCCGTCTCCACCGCACGGTCCGCGTCGGCCGGGTCGCAGCAGTTGACCCCGACGGCCACCACGTGCCCGTGCCCCGCCGCCACCGCGAACGCCTCCGCCAGGGGCTGCCCGGCCCTGGTCCGGTCCCCCGCCACGCTGTACGAGAGCCACACGGGCACCCCGTACTCCCCGGTCACCCGCAGCAGGGCCTCCGCCTCGTCCATGTCCGGCACCGTCTCCAGCGCCAGCGCGTCGGGCCGCGCCGCGGCCAGCGCCGCCACCCGGGGCCGGTGGAAGCGCTCCAACTCCCCTGCCGAGAGCCCGTAGCGGCCCCGGTACTCGCTGCCGTCCGCGAGCATCGCCCCATAGGGACCGACCGAGGCGGCGACCCAGATCTGCCGCCCGGCCCCCGCGCCGGCCCGCCGGGCCAGCTCCACGCTGTCGGCCAGCAGTTCCGCGGCGCGGGCCCGCCCGATCCCGCGCCGCTCGAAGCCTTCGAACGTCGCCTGGTAGCCGGCGGTGATGAGCACCTGTGCGCCCGCCCGCACGTACGCCGTGTGGGCGGCCTCGATCTGGTGGGGCGCGTCGGCCAGCAGACGGGCCGACCACAGCGCGTCCGACAGATCGCAGCCCTGTGCCTCCAACTGGTTGGAGAGCCCGCCGTCGAGCAGGACGGTCCCCTCGGCGAGGGCGGCGCCGAGGGTGCGGGCCGGTGGGGGCTGTGCGGGGCCCGCTGAGCCGTGCGGGGGCCGGCCGGTCTGCATGGGTGCTCCTCCTCGTCCTGGGCTGGCCGGCCGTCGCGCGGGCCGGTCCGCGCGTCCCGTCAGGCCAGCTGTGACTGGACCTGGGACGAGATCAGTTCCAGATGGTCGAGGTCGTCCAGGTCCAGGACCTGGAGGTAGACCCGGGACGATCCGATCGCGCCGTACCGGCCGATCTTGTCGACCACCTCGGCGGGCGAGCCCGCCAGTCCGTTCGCCTTGAGCTCCTCGACCTCCCGGCCGATGGCGGCGGCCCGTCGTGCGACCTCCGCGTCGTCCTTGCCGACGCAGACCACCAGGGCGTTGGAGTACACCAGCTCGTCCGGCCCCCGGCCGGCCGCCTTCGCCGCCTCCCTGACCCGGCCGAACTGCTTCTCGCTGTCCTCCAGCGAGGCGAACGGGATGTTGAACTCGTCGGCGTACTGCGCGGCGAGCCGCGGGGTGCGGGTGGCCCCGTGCCCGCCGATCAGGACCGGCACCTTGGTCTGGGCCGGCTTGGGCAGCGCGGGCGAGTCGGTCAACTGGTAGTACGTGCCGTCGTAGCTGAACGTCGTGCCGGTCTCGGTCGCCCACAGACCGGTGATGATCGCCAGCTGCTCCTCCAGGCGGCCGAACTTCTCCTTGGGGAACGGAATGCCGTACGCCTTGTGCTCCGCCTCGAACCAGCCTGCGCCCAGGCCCAGTTCGACGCGTCCGCCGGACATCTGGTCGACCTGCGCGACCTGGATGGCCAGCACCCCCGGCAGCCGGAACGTGCCCGCCGTCATCAGCGTGCCGAGCCGGATGCGCTTGGTCTCACGCGCCAGCCCGGCCAGGGTGATCCAGGCGTCGGTCGGGCCGGGAAGTCCGTCGCCCGAGCCCATGTGGAGGTAGTGGTCGGACCGGTAGAAGGCGTCGAAGCCGAGGTCCTCAGCGGCCTTTGCCACGGTGAGCAGAGTGTCGTAGCTCGCCCCTTGCTGGGGCTCGGTGAAGATTCGAAGATCCATGCATCCATCCTGCACCTTCGAATACCGGGCGTCCCAGCTCCTCACCCCCGGCCCGGTCGCGGTGCATGACCGCCCGGCACCGGCCGTCCCCGCTCATGGCGGGCCCGTCGCCGAGCCCGCCGGCCCGTGGAGCACCCCGAACGGGCCGTCACGCTCACGCTCCCGCTCCGCCTCCCGCTCCGCGAGCCGTCTCAGCATGCCGTGCACCCGGTCGACCGACTCGTCGGCGGCGTCTATCGCCTCGATGCACTGCCAGTAGAGGCCCTCCTCGTCGGTGTCGCAGGCGACCCCGACCAGCGCGATCCCCACCTCGCCGAGCAGGGCCACCAGAGCCGTCAGCGACCGGTGCACATCGGTCACTTCGGTGAGCTGCGACGCCCTCGTCCCGCCTGCGAGCACCATCGGGTGGTCCAGCGCCGAACAGCCCCGTCCGCCGACCTCGCTGAGGCCGCGCGCCTCGCCCCGTAATTCCACGGGCCCGCTCAGGACCAGCCTGCTGCCGACCGTCCGGGCGAGCGCCTGGGCCTGCCACGCCTCCGCCATCACACTCAGCGCGCCCCGGCTCTCCGCCAGAGCACGGCGGCCGGCCTCGATCAGTCGCTCCGCTTCCATGCCATTCCCCCGTCTGTACGAAAACCCGGTCACCTCTTTCATTACCCACAGTGAGGTGCCGAGCACCGGAAGAACAGAGGAATTCGGAAATCTGTGGACACTAAATCGATTGTGGACAAGTTGATCACTCCGAAGAGTGACTATCCTCGGGTTCCGCGCGCCCCGGAACCGGGAAGCGCGCCTCGTTCCGGTCGATCTTCGCCGCCAGGGCGGCCAGCGGGTCGACGCCCAGCACCTCGCAGAACTGCAGCAGATACGCGAGCACGTCCGCGACCTCGTCGGCGACGCGGTGCGCCGTCTCCGGTTTCTCCATCACCCGCGCCGACTGCTCCGGCGTCAGCCACTGGAAGATCTCGACCAGTTCGGATGCCTCGACGCTCAGCGCCACGGCCAGGTTCTTCGGGGTGTGGTACTGCTCCCAGTCCCGCGCGGCGGCGAACGCGGCCAGCCGCCTCTGAAGTCCCGCTACGTCGGATTCCGTCACGGCCCAGGTCTACCAGTGCTGTGACCACTCGCGTTCACCGGGCTTCGCGGCCTCTTCGCGCCGCGTCCTGTCCTCGATCGCCGGACGGGCTTGAGAACCAAGCCCGTCCGCACGGCGCTACGCGTGGGGGACGCCCGCGGCCGCGACTCCTTCGACCTCCATGCCGACCGGTGCCAGCAGGAAGACGTTGCGGTCGACGCGGTGCATGGCACTGCCGAGGCCGAAGACCACGCCGCTGCTGAAGTCGAGGATGCGCTTGGCCACATCGGTCTCGGCCGCGGTCAGATCCAGCAGCACCGGAATCTGCGCGACCAGGTACTCGGCCACCTCGCGGGCGTCCGCGAAGACCTGCACCCGCAGCACGACGAGCCGCCGCTGCTCCGCCACCGGCTCGTCCGGGACCGTGCGGTGGTCGACCCGCGAAGGCCACTCGTTGCGGCCGCGCAGCGGCACGACCTGGGCGAGTCCTTCCCACTGTTCGTCGGTGGCGTCGTACCTGTCGTACCTGTCGTACCTGCTCACAGGGCCACCCCGTCCGTGCGCCGGTTGACTGTGTGCCGGCTGCGCTCGCTGTTCATCGGGCAAGTCTCTCGTCTCTCACCCGTTCGGCGTACCACCGACACGGGCACAGAGACGAGTCAGACGGCGATAACCGTGACACCCGCCTCGGTGAAGCGGGCCGTCGCCTCCGGCGTGATGCCGGAATCGGTCACCAGCACATCGACCTCCCCGAGATCGCAGACGCGGGCGAAGGCCCGCTTGCCGATCTTCGAGGAGTCCGCCGCCACGACCACGCGCTGCGCCCGCTCGGCGAGCAGTCTGTTGATGCTGGCCTCGCCCTCGTGGTGGACGTACGCCCCGCGCTCGATGTCGATCGCGTTCACGCCCAGTACGGCGATGTCGAGGGTGATCTCGCTCATCACCCCGCTGGCCAGCGGGCCCGTCAGCTCGAACGACTGCGGCCTGGCCACCCCGCCGGTCACCACCATTTTGATCTGCGGTCGGATCACCAGTTCGTTGGCGATGTTCAGCGCGTTGGTCACGACGGTCAGCGTGGGCTGGCCGCCCGCGGGAGCCCCCGTCTCCCCCACGATGTCCGGGCGCACGGCCAGCGCCCTGGCCACCTCGGTGAGCGTGGTGCCGCCGGTCAGGCCCACCACTTCGCCGACCGCGACCAGTTCGGAGGCGGCGCGGCCGATGGCCTGCTTCTCCGGTGCGTGCCGGCCGGCCTTGTAGCGCAGGGCCAGTTCGTAGGAGACACCGTGGGCGACGGCGCCGCCGCGGGTCCGGGTGAGCAGGTGCTGCTCGGCGAGCTGATCGAGATCGCGGCGAATGGTCGCCGCCGACACGTCCAGGGCCACCGCGGCGTCCTCGACCTCCACCCGGCCGTTCTTTCCGACCAGTTCCAGCAATGCGTCCCACCGGGCGTCCCTGGCCACGAGTGTGCTCCTCACCTGTCCGGCCTGCGGCACCACGTTTCCCGGGAACGCGGTCGCCGGGCGCCGGACAGCGCAAGCGTCGCACAGCCCGTCCGCGAGCCGGCCCCCACGGCACCGCATGCTTGTTTTTGCTCGTTGAGTGGCTGTAACGTGCAAATTCAAGCATGACACTCATCGTTCACCCACGGCCCGATGGAGCAGACGTGTCCTTTGCAGCGAGCGAGACAGCCAGCCAGCCCGCGTGCTGGCGCCGCGCCGCGGAACTGGCGGGTGACCGGGCGGACGCCCTGCCCGCCACCGGCGAACGCATCGCGGTCGTCGGCTGCGGCACCTCCTTCTACATGGCGCAGGCCTACGCCTCGCTCCGCGAGGACGCCGGACAGGGCGAGTCGCACGCCTTCGCAGCCTCGGAGTTCCCCTTCGGCCGCAGCTACGACCGGGTCGTCGCGCTCACCCGCTCCGGTACGACGACCGAGGTACTGGAGCTGCTCACCCGGCTCAGCGGCACCACCCGTACCGTCGCCCTCACGGCGGACCCGCACACCCCGGTCATGACGGCCGCCGACGACGTCGTCGTACTCGACTTCGCCGACGAGCAGTCCGTCGTGCAGACCCGGTTCGCGACCACCGTGCTCACCCTGCTCCGCGCCCACCTCGGGCTGCACACGGAGCAGGCGGTACGTGACGCGGAGACGGCGCTCGCCGAGCCGCTGCCGGAAGGACTCCTGGACTGCACGCAGTTCACGTTCCTGGGCCGGGGCTGGACCGTGGGCCTCGCCAACGAGGCGGCGCTCAAGATGAAGGAGGCGTCCCTGTCCTGGACGGAGTCCTACCCGGCGATGGAGTACCGCCACGGCCCCATCAGCATCTCCACCACCGGGACCGCCACCTGGATGTTCGGTTCCGCGCCCGAGGGGCTGGCGCAGCAGGTGCGCGACACCGGCGCCCGCTGGATCGACGACGGCCTCGACCCGCTGGCCGACCTCGTGCGCGTACAGCGCCTGGCCATCGCGCGGGCGCTCGCGGGCGGTCTGGACCCGGACCTCCCCCGGCACCTGACGCGCTCGGTGGTCCTCAGCGGGAGCTGAGCCGGCCGGGACGGCCCGGAACGCCGAAATGCGCGGGGCGGGAGGAAGCACCCGCTGCCTCCCACCCCGCACGCGACCGGCCCGTGCGGGTCAGGATTCCTCGAAGTAGGCGTCCAGCACCACGTCGAGCAGTGCCGGCCACTCCTTGAGGCCGCTGCGCGTGGCGGCCTCGACCTCCGCGTTGAACCAGCGGCGGCTCGACACGTGGACGGTGACGGTGAACCGTCGCCCGAAACGGGCCGTCCTGACCTCGACCGCGCCGATCTCGTCCCAGGTGAAGTCGGCCTCCTGGTCGTCCAGCCGGAACACGATGCCCGCACGGTCGGCCCTGATGGAACCACGACGGTCACTGACCTCGAAGACGGGGCCGTCGTCGCCGGTCTCCGGCTGGGCGGGCGCCTCGGTCTCCGGTACCGCCTCCGCTTCCGCCGATGTGTCCGCCGGTGTCTCAGCCGAGGTGTCCGCCGACGTCTCGGCCTGGTCGGCGACAGCGCCGTCCGTGGCAACGGAGTCGGCCGGCTCCGCTTCTTCCTCCGTCCGCGCCGTGACTGGGGCCGTGAGGCCGGGGATGTACGCCGGGTCGGTGCCTGCGGCGAACTCGGGTTTTGTCTTCGAATCTATGCGCTGCTCCACGGCGGGCAGTATGGACGACGAACCTGTACGAGGCCAGTGGCCACCACCGGCGGGGGGTGCGGAACCTATAGAACTCCCCTCCTCCATTCGCGAGTCAGCAGGTAGCCGAGGTACGCGCCACCGATGGCCATCGTGTAGATACCGACGGGCAGGTTGTCGAAGAAGGGCAGTTGCTGGGCGGCGAGATCGGCCAGGACGAGCAACAGGGTGCCGGTCACCGCGGACAGCAGCAGATGGGGCCCGGACACCCTGGTGATGCGTTTGGCGATCTGGGCGGCGGTCAGTGAGATGAAGGCGATGGGGCCCGCCACACTGACGGCGCCCGCGCACAGGACGATCGCGAGGATCACGGCGAGCGTCTTGGTCTTCTGCGGTTCGGACCCGAGACCCGCGGCGATGTCGTCACCCATCTCGCCGATGTCCAGCCGTCGGGCGATCAGCGCGCACAGCGGGGCCACGGCAAGCAGCACCAGCCAGATCGTGCTCGCGTCGTCCCAGGACCTCGCGGAGAGACTGCCGTTGACGTACGCCGAGAGGACCGCTGCCCGGTCCCGCTCCATCGCGTAGACGACGTACTGCGTGACCGCCGTACAGATCGCCGCGACGCCGATGCCCGCGACGACGAGCCGGGCGGGATTGCGGAACCCCGTGCCGGTGGACACATAGACCAGCACCATGGCGAGCAGTGCTCCCAGGAGTGCCCCCAGGGCCACGGGCACGGTGTCCGGCAGCATCAGCGCGACGACGGCCGCGCCCGCGCCCGCCCCGGCCCCGAGCCCGATCACGTCGGGGCTGCCGAGCGGGTTACGGGTCACGGACTGGAACAGCGCCCCGGAAAGGCCCAGCGCCGCTCCCGTACCGAGGGCGACGACCAGCCGGGGGCCGCGCAGACGTTCCAGTACGAACGCGTCCTTGCCCTCGGCTCCGCCGGTCAGCGCCCCGGCCAGGTCGGCGAGCGGGATGCCGAGCCGGCCGAGCGACAGGGTGGCGATCGCGGCGCCGGCCGTCAGGAGCAGCAGGACCACCGCGGCGATGACGGACACCCGTCGTACGGGCACCGCGACGCTGCGGCCGAGGGTGACGACGCCCCGTGGTGAGGCGGTCCGGAAGCCCGCCTGGTCCGCCGTCATGTGCTTCCCCTCATTCTGCGTACGGCCACGAGCAGCGCGGGCGCTCCGATGAACGCGGTCACGACGCCGACCATCAGTTCCTGCGGGCGCAGGACGACGCGGCCCACCACGTCCGCCGCGAGCAGCAGCGCGGGTCCCACGATGGCCGAGAACGCGATCTGCACCCGGAAGTCCACGCCCACCAGGGCGCGTACGACGTGCGGAACGGCCAGGCCGACGAAGGCGATGGGGCCCACGGCCGCCGTCGCCGCGGCGCTCAGCAGCGTCGCCGCGAAGAGTCCCCCGGCCCGGATCCGTGCGGGATGCGCGCCGAGCGACGCCGCGGTGGCGTCACCGAGGGCCAGGGTGTTGAGGCCGGGCCCCAGCACGAGGGCGATGACGAACCCGACCGCCGCGAACGGCAGGACCGCCGTGAAGACGTCGAAGTCCCGTCCGCCGAGCGCGCCGACGACCCAGTAGCGGTAGCTGTCGAACACCTTGGGCCTGCCCAGGGTGACGGCCTGGATGTACGCCATCAGCACGGCGGACAGGACGGCGCCCGCAAGAACCAGTCGCACCAGTCCCGTGCTCGCTCCCGATGAGCCGATGAGGTGGACGAGCACTCCGGCGATCAGCGCTCCGGGCAGGGCCCACCACATCGTGGCGGTACTGCCGGTGGCTCCGAAGAAGGCCGTCGCGGTCACGATGCTCGCCGACGCGCCCGCGTTGATGCCGAGCAGTCCGGGATCGGCGAGCGGATTGCGGCTGACGCCCTGCATCAGGGTGCCGGCGACGGCGAGGCAGAGCCCCGCCAGTACGCCGAGCGCGGTCCGCGGATAGCGGCTCTCGATGATGGTGGTGATGTTGGGGTCGGCGGTGCCGGAGAGTACGTCGACGACGTCGGCGAACGAGGTCGACCGGCTGCCGAACATGACACTCGCGCACAGGGCGAGCGCCAGGACGGCCACTCCGGCGATCAGGGTCAACGCCCGCCGAGCGGCGCCGGTACGCGAGGTCCCGGCGCCGCTCGGCGGTGCGTGTGCGGTGGTAGCCATACGGATTGCCTGCGGTGGGTTACTTGCCCGCGGCGGCGACGGCCTTGTCGATCAGCGGCAGGTAGCGGTCGATCACCCACGGCACGGTCAGCGGGTTGATGATCGAGGAAGCGGTGACGAAGGGGTTGTCGTTGCTCGCGACGACCGCGCCCTTCTTGACGGCCGGGATCGCGGCGTACAGCGGCTGCGCCTCGATCTCCTTACGGCTCTTGTCGTCCATGTAGAACGTGAAGACGACGTCGCTGTCCTTCAGCTTCTCGGCGTTCTCCAGGCCGATGAGCGCCGAGTCGGTGCCCTCGGTCTCCTTGAACGTGTCCACCACGGGGTCGACGGTCAGCCCGAGGGACGAGACCATCTTGACGCGCTGCTCCTCGGGCTTGAAGACGCCGAGGGTGCCGGGGCCGGTGTTGTAGATGTACGAGAACGTGACGTCCTTGTAGTTCGGCCGGGTGGCCGCGGCGTCGGCGAGCTGCTTCTCGATCTTCGTCTTGAGACCCTTGGCGTCGTCGGTCTGACCGAGGGCCTTGCCGATGATGTCGATCTGCTGGTCCCAGTCGGTGCTCCACGCCTGGTCCGGGTAGGCCACGGTCGGGGCGATGTCCTTGAGGATGTCGTACTGCTCCTGCGTGACACCCGACCACGGCGCGAGGATGACGTCCGGCTCCAGCTCGGTGATGGCCTCGAAGTCGATGTCCTCGCCGCCCGTGAACTGCTTGGGCAGTTCGTCGCCCGACTTCTTCACGGCCTCGTTGATCCACGGCAGGTAGCCGCTCTTGTCGCTGCCCCACTCGTACTTCTCGATGCCCACGGGGGTGTGGCCGAGCGCGATCGCCGTCTCGGCGGAGCCCTGGCCGAGCGTGACGATCCGTTCGGGCTTCGCGTCGATCTCCGCGGTGCCGAGAGCGCTCTTGATCGAGACGGGGAAGGTGCCCTTGCCCTTCGCCGAGGACTCCGTCGTCTTCTTCTCGCCGTCGCTGCCGGACGAGCAGCCGCCCAGGACGAGCGCGAGAGCGGCGGCGGTGGCCGAGGCTGCGATGGTGTGACGACGCACGCGGGTGGACCCGAGCATTGGTGTTCCTCATGATTGGCGAGCGGTGATGGTTAGGCAAGCCTAAGCTAATCATGATTCCGGATTCAATCGGGGTCCCGTTACCGAAAATCCACCCGGGGGCTACTTCGTACCGTCCCCGGAACCGGCTCCCGTGCCACCCGTGCCACCCCTGCCTCCCGGACCTCCCGGACCTCCCGGCACGATGTGCTCGCCGGGCGTCGCCAGTTCCTCGACGGCCTCGGCCCCCACCACCGCCCCGGTCGACTTCTTGCCGCGCCGCAGCATGCGCTCCAGCCGGCTCGCGAAGGTGGTGAGGGCGAAGTTGATCACGACGAAGATCACCGCGACGACGGTGAAGCTGGCGATGGTGTTCGCCCCGTAGTTGGCGCTCATCGGGCGCACCGAGGCCAGTAGTTCGGAGAAGCCGAGCATCGCGCCGCCGAGCGCCGTGTCCTTGACGATGACCACCAGTTGACTGACGAGCGCCGGCAGCATGGCGGTGACGGCCTGCGGCAGCAGCACGTGCAGCATCGTCTGCCCCTTGCGCATGCCGATCGCCTTGGCGGCATCGGTCTGGCCCCGGGGCAGGGACAGGATTCCGGCCCGCACCACCTCGGCGAGCACCGAGGCGTTGTAGAGCACGAGCCCGGTGACCACCGCGTACAGCGGGCGGGTCTCGGGGCTGATGTCGGTGAACTCGGAGAACGCGGCGTTCGCGAAGAGCATCAGGATCAGTACGGGGATGGCGCGGAAGAACTCCACGACCGTGCCGGCCACCCCGCGCACCCACCGGTGTTCGGAGAGCCGGAGGATGCCGAGGAGCGCGCCGAGGGGCAGGGCGATAACCATGGCGAGGGAGGCCGCGACGGCCGTGTTCTGCAGACCCGGCAGGATGTACGTGCTCCAGGCGCGGGAGTCGGTGAAGAACGGCTCCCACTTGGCCCATTCCAGCTGGTTCTTGTCGACGAGGCTCCTGTACACCCACCAGCCGAGCGCCGCGAGGGCCACCAGGAAGACCAGCGTGTACAGGAGGTTGCGCCGCTTGGCGCGCGGTCCGGGAACGTCGTACAGGGGAGGGGTCATCGCCGCACCGAGACCTTCTTGCTCACCCAGCCCAGGAAGAGTCCGGTCGGCAGGGTGAGGCAGACGAACCCGGCCGCGAAGACGGCGGAGATGAGGATGAGCTGGGCCTCGTTCTCGATCATCTCCCGCATCAGCGCCGCCGCTTCGGCGACGCCGATCGCGGCGGAGACCGTGGTGTTCTTGGTCAGCGCGATCAGGACGTTCGCCAGGGGGCCGACGACGGAACGGAACGCCTGCGGGAGGACGACCAGGCGCAGGGTCTGGGTGAAGCCGAGACCGATGGCACGCGCCGCCTCGATCTGGCCCACGGGCACGGTGTTGATGCCGGACCGCAGCGCCTCGCAGACGAACGCGGCGGTGTACGCGGTCAGACCGAGCACGGCGAGCCGGAAGTTGATGGCCGTGAAGTCCTCCGCGCCGAGGCTGATGCCGAGCGTCTGGAACAGTCCGAGCGAGGTGAAGATGATGATCACGGTGAGCGGGATGTTCCGCACGATGTTGACGTAGGCGGTGCCGAAGCCTCGCATCAGGGGGACGGGGCTGACCCGCATCGCGGCCAGGACGGTGCCCCAGACGAGCGAGCCCGCGGCGGAGTAGAGGGTGAGCTGGATCGTCACCCAGAAGGCCCCCACCAGGTCGTAGCCTTCAAGGAAGTCGAACACGGTGTCCCGCGCTTTCGCGTGTGGGGAGGGCCCGGTGCGCCACCCCGGCGGCGCACCTCACCGGCCCTGCTGCCGGACCCCGAGCGGTCCTGCGCGGTCCTACTCGACGACGGTGCCGATCTTCGGCGCGGGCTCGTTCTCGTAGTTGGCCGGACCGAAGTTCTTCTCGACGTACGCGTCCCAGGAGCCGTCGGAGACCATCTTCTCCAGGGCCGTGTTGATCTTGTTCTTGAGTTCGCTGCCCTGCTGGACGCCGATGCCGTAGTTCTCGTTGCTCAGCTTGAAGCCGCCCAGCTTGAACTCGCCCTTGAACTGCTCCTGCGCGGCGTATCCGGCGAGGATGGAGTCGTCGGTGGTCACCGCGTCGATGACGCCGTTCTCCAGGCCGGTGATGCACTCCGAGTAGCCGCCGTACTCCTGGAGTTGCGCCCGCGGCGCGAGCTCGTCCTTGACGTTCTGCGCGGAGGTCGAGCCGGTGACCGAGCAGAGCTTCTTGTCGTTCAGGTCCGCGGGCTCCTTGATGGAGTCGTCGTCCGCCCGGACCAGGATGTCCTGGTGCGCGAGCAGATAGGGACCGGCGAAGTCGACCTTCTTCTCCCGCTCGTCGTTGATCGAGTACGAAGCCGCGATGAAGTCGACGTCGCCGCGCTGGATCAGCGTCTCGCGGTCGGCGCTCTTGGCTTCCTTCCACTTGATGTCGCCGGGCGCGAAGCCGAGCTCCTTGGCCACGTAGGTCGCCACATCGACGTCGAAGCCGGTGTAGGTGCCGTCCGGAGTCTTCAGGCCGACGCCCGGCTGGTCGAACTTGATGCCGATGGTGATCGTGTCGGCGCTGCTCCCGGAGCCGCTGCCCGCACCGGCGGCCTGGGCACCCGCCGAGCCGACGGTCACGGTCGTCAGGGAGAGCGCGAGTGCGGCGGCGGCCGCTGCGGTGGTCCTGCGAACGTTCATGGTGATCATCCCTGGGATCTCGGTGGAGCCTCGACGAGCGGCCGGTTCCCGGGCCCGCTCAGTGCTTGAGGATCTTCGACAGGAAGTCTCTGGCCCGGTCGCTGCGCGGGTCGCCGAAGAACTGCGCGGGCGTCGCCTCCTCCACGATCCGCCCGTCGGCCATGAAGACCACACGGTTGGCGGCGGACCGGGCGAAGCCCATCTCGTGGGTGACGACGGCCATGGTCATGCCGTCCCGGGCCAGTTGCTGCATGACCTCCAGCACCTCGTTGATCATTTCCGGGTCGAGCGCGGAGGTCGGCTCGTCGAAGAGCATGACCTTCGGGTCCATCGCCAGGGCTCTGGCGATCGCGACCCGCTGCTGCTGGCCACCGGAGAGCTGCGCGGGGTACTTGTCCGCCTGCGAGGCCACACCCACGCGTTCCAGGAGCGAGCGCGCCCGCTCCTCGGCCGCGTGCTTGTTCTTCTTACGGACCTTGAGCTGGCCCAGAGTGACGTTCTGGAGCACGGTCTTATGGGCGAAAAGGTTGAACGACTGAAACACCATGCCCACATCGGCCCGCAGTGCGGCCAGCTCGCGGCCCTCCGCGGGCAGCGCCTTGCCGTCGATGAAGATCTCTCCGGAGTCGATGGTCTCCAGACGGTTGATCGCCCGGCACAGCGTGGACTTCCCGCCTCCCGAGGGGCCGATGACGACCACCACCTCACCCCGGCCGATGGTGAGGTCGATGTCCTGAAGCACGTGCAGGGCGCCGAAGTGCTTGTTGACGTTGTTCAGTACGACCAGGCCATCGGTCCCGCCCGGCCCTTCACGTCGCGTGCCCGCTGAACGGCTCATCTGCTTCATCGTCCGCCGTCCGCCGTCACGTCGCACTCCGGGAGGACGGCCGGCGGGACGAGTGCCACGGGTTCGCCCGTGCTGTGACAGGACAAGACGGTGGCCGGACGACCCGCTGAACCCTTCCGGTCACGGCACTAGGCCGTGTCCGCCCGGGCGAGGTGTCCGACACGGAACGTCTGCCGGTAGACCGAGGGCGGCACTCCGATGCCCGCGACCAGGTGCTGCCGCAGGGAGGCGGCGGTCCCGAAGCCCGCCTCCTCGGCGACCCGGTCGACCGGCAGATCGGTCGTCTCCAGCAGCCGCCGCGCCCGCTCGACCCGCTGCTGGGCCAGCCACTGCCCCGGCGTCAGCCCCACCTCGTCGCGGAAGCGGCGCGAGAACGTCCGTACGCTCATGCGCGCGTGGCCCGCCAGCTCGGCCAGCTGGAGGGGGCGGTGGAGTTCGCCCAGGGCCCAGGCGCGTGTCGCCGAGGTGGTGGCCGCCGAGAGTTCCGGGACCGGCCGTTCGATGAACTGGGCCTGCCCGCCATCCCGCCACGGGGGTACGACGCACAGCCGCGCCACCCGGTTGGCGACCTCGCTGCCGTGGTCCCGGCGCACCAGGTGCATGCACAGGTCGACCCCGGCGGCGACCCCGGCCGCGGTGAGGACGTCGCCGTCGTCGACGAACAGCACGTCCGGGTCGACCTGGACCAGGGGGAACATCCGCTGGAACTGGTCCGCCTCGTTCCAGTGGGTGGTCGCGGGGCGCCCGTCCAGGAGGCCGGCGGAGGCCAGGACGTACGAGGCGGTGCAGATCGACACGATCCGCGCACCCGGGCGGAGCCGGCCGAGCGCCTCGGCCAGCGGGGCGGGCAGCCAGTCGCGCGCACCGTCGGGCCCGCAGGCGAACGGCGGGATCACCAGGGTGTCCGCCGTCGCGATCGCCTCCGCCCCGCGCTCGACACCGACGGTGAAGTCGGCGCTCGACCGGACCGGGCCGCCGTCCAGACCGCAGGTGACCACCTCGTACAGCGCTTGTCCGTCCGCGCCGGCAGCGGTCCCGAAGATCCGTACGGGAATGCTCAGCTCGAACGGATAGACGCCCTCAAGGGCCAGTACGACGACGCGATGCATGGCCAGATCCTTCCACATGATGGCCATCTGGACACTCGAAGCGGCCAGGCCGCTGCCGCAGGGTTGGTCCCACAGCCACCACCCCGTACACACTCACCCCGCACAAGGGAGCAGCACATGCGCGCCATCGGTCAGGACTCACTCGGCGGACCCGAGGTGCTGAAGCTCGTCGAGGTGGACCGCCCCGAGCCCGGCCCCTCGGAGGTCCTCGTCCGCGTCCACGCGGCCGGCGTCAATCCGACCGACTGGTGGCACCGCTCCACGGGCGGACTCCTCGGCGCGCCCGTCCGGCTGGGCTGGGACGTCTCGGGCACGGTCGAGGCGGTCGGCCTCGGAGTGACGATGTACCGGCCGGGCGACGAGGTCTACGGGATGCCGCGCCTCCCGCAGCCCGCCGGGGCGTACGCGGAGTACGTCACCTCTCCGGCCCGGCACCTCGCCCATAAGCCGCGCACCCTCTCCCATGTGGAGGCCGCGGCGCTCCCGGTGGCCGCGCTCACCGGCTGGCAGTCCCTGGTGGACACCGCCGCCGTACGCCCCGGTCAGCGGGTCCTCGTCCACGCGGCGGCGGGCGGGGTCGGCCACCTCGCCGTCCAGATCGCCTCGTCCCTGGGCGCCCACGTCATCGGTACGGCGAGTGCCGCCAAGCACGATTTCGTACGGTCGCTGGGCGCCGACGAGGTCATCGACTACACGACGACCGACTTCGCCGAGGCGGCCAGGGACATCGACGTGGTCATCGACACGATCGGCGGGGACTACGGCCCCCGCTCCCTGCGCACGCTGCGCCCGGGCGGCATGGTCGTCTCCCTCGCCTCCCCGGCGGAGGCCGGGCTCGCGGAGGTGGCGGCCGAGATGGGCCTGCGCGCGGGCTTCACGATCGTCGAGCCGGACCACGCCGGACTGAAGGCGATCGCCGAACTCGCCGACGCGGGCCGGCTGCGGCCCCACATCGCGGCGGTACTGCCGCTGGCGGACGCGGCCAAGGCGCACGAACTCGGGGAGTCGGGCCGCACGACCGGCAAGCTCGTCCTCAGCGTCGCGGGATGACACTCTCGAGCGTCGTGGAATGACCCCGTCGCGAGCGCCGTGGAACGGCCCCCGCGCGCGACGGGGTGCGGAGCTCGTCCGGGGTCCGGAGCGCGTCCGGGGCACGGAGCGTCGCCGGGCCCCGGAGCGTGGCCGGGGCCCGGCCGGGGTCAGTGGTCGTCCCAGTGCCCGTCGTGTCCTGCGTGACGGTGACCGTCGTGCACGTAGTCGGTGTGCCCGTCGTGCGGGACCGCGACATGGCCGCAGCCCTCGCCGTGCTGGTGGGCGTGGTCCTGGTGGGCGGCGTGTGCGCCGGTCCGGCATTCGTCCGCGTGACCTTCGTGGAGGCGGTGCACATGGCCGTCGTGCGCGTAGTCCACATGATCACCGTGTGGGAAGGCGACGTGGCCGCAGCCCTCGCCGTGCTGATGCGTGTGGTCGGTATGGGGAGCGTGTGCAGTGGTCATGGCTCTCTCCGCTTCATGGGCCGCTCGCGCTTCCGGGGGCCGCTCGCACTTCCGAGGCCGGCCGCATGCCGCGCCTCTGGGCCAATGACTCATTTTCCTCCCCGACGAGCCGATCCGCAGCGGCTGGCCAAGGCGTACGAGCGCGGTCTGCTGCGCCCGGAGAGCAGAACACCGCACCGGACGACCGGCTACCGGTCACGATCAGGGGCCGGCCAGGCCCGGCGCGGTCCACCGCGCCGGGCCTACAGGGATGTTCCGGCCCGTTCGGAGACCACCGCTTCCGCGAAGGCGCCCCCCTGGGAGACGAGTTGCTCCCAGGTTCCTTGCTGGACGACGCGTCCCGCGTCGAGGACGGCGATCCGGTCGGCCCGGCGGATCGTCGCAGGGCGGTGGGCTATCCAGATCGTCGTACGGGTGGTGGACGCCGCCGCGAGCGCGGCGGCGAGTTCGGCGTCTCCGGCCGTGTCGAGGTGGGCGGTCGTCTCGTCGAGGACCAGCACCCGGGGGCCGGCGAGCAGGGCGCGCGCCAGTGAGATACGGGCCCGCTGGCCCCCGGAGAGTGTCGTGCCGCGTTCCCCGACATGCAGGTCCACGCTCTCCACGAAGCGGTCGATGCCGCAGCGGCGGACCACCTCTGCCACCTCCGCGTCGCTCGCGTCGGGCGCGCCGAGGCGGAGGTTGTCCGCGAGGGTGCCGTGGAAGAGGGGTGTCTCCTGGCCGACCACGGCGACCGCCCCGCGCAATTCCGCTTCGGCCAGGTCCCGCAGGTCGACCGGTGCCGAGCCGTCGGCGGGCAGCAGTTCGACCGCGCCGGCGGACGGGTCCCAGAAGCGGGCGAGCAGATGGGCGCAGGTCGACTTCCCCGCGCCGGAGACCCCCACCAGGGCCACGGTCTCCCCGGCCCGTACGGTCAGGTCGACACCGTCGAGGACGCCCCGCCCGCCGTAGTCGAAACGGACGCCGCGCAGCCGCACACCCAGGGGGCCACCGGGAACGGGCCTCGGCGAAAAAGGTTCCACCGCACCCGCCGGGGCCGTGACGGCCGCCCCGACCCGGGCCGCGGCCGGCCGCAGCCCCCCGGCCTGGCCCAGCGCCGCCGCCGCTTCGGCGGCGGGCGCGAGGGTGCCGAGTGCCAGGGCCATGGCGGCCGGGGCCCAGGCCCCGTCGAGCCGCCCGGCGGCGACCGCCTGCGCCGCGATCGCCACGACCCCCGTCACCGCCACGACCACCAGCGCGTCGCGGACGGCCGACGCGGCCGCCTCCCAGGACTGCTCGGCCCGCTGCGCGTCGGCCAGCCCCCGGCCCGCGTCGGCCAGTCGGGCACGCCTGCCGCGCAGGGCGCCGAAACCGAGCAGTTCACGCAGCCCGTCCACGGTCTGCACGGCCTCCGACGACAGTTCGGCGGCTGCCGTACGGGTCCGGGCTCCCCGGCGCGTACGGCCCCGCCCTTCCAGCAGCGGGGCGAGAACGAGGAGCACCGCGACCGGAAGCACCGCGATCAGCATCCGTGGTTCGACGACCGCCAGAGCGGTGGCGCCCGTACCGAACACCGCGGCCGATGCCACGAGTTGGGCGATCCCATGGGCGTAGAAGAACTCCAGGGCCTCGACGTCTCCCATCGCCGTCGCCGCCAGGTCGCCGCTGCGCCGGCCGCCGATCCGGGCCGGTGCGCTCCGGGCGAGCCCGTCGAAGATCCGTACCCGGAGTGCGGCCAGGACCCGGTAGGCGAGATCGTGGCTCAGGTCCATCTCCCGCCAGGTGGCGAGCGCCTTGACGAGGACGAGCGCGATGAGCGCCGCCACGGTGGCTCCGGAGGGAGGGTGACCTTCCATGACGGTGGCGCCGACCGTGTGGGCGCCCAGCGTCACCAGGGCGACCAGTGCGGCCTGGTCGGTGAGGGCGGCGGCGCAGGTGCGCGCCACCACGAGCCGGTGTGCGCCGAGCGCGGGCAACAGGCCTCGGAGGGCGCCGCGTTCCTCGGTGCGAAGGATCGTCATGCCGCTCGTCCCGCTTCCTTCGTTCGTCCGGCCTCGACCAGGGCCGCGTAGAGCCCGTTCTCCGCCATGAGGGTGGTGTGGTCGCCGATGGCCCGTACCCGTCCGCCGTCGAGGACGACGATCCGGTCCGCGTGGCGCACGGCGTCCAGGCGGTGGGCGATGACGAGGCAGGTGCGTCCGCGAGCGGCCCGCGCCAGGGCCTTGCCGATGCGGGCTTCGCCGCGTTCGTCCACGGCGCTGGTCGCCTCGTCGAGGACGAGGACGCGCGCGTCGGCGAGCAGGGCGCGGGCGAGGGCCAGGCGCTGGCGCTGCCCGCCGGACAGGGTGGCGCCCCGTTCGCCCAGCACGGTCAGATAACCGTCCGGCATGGCGGCGATCTCCTCGTGGATGCCCGCGGCGCGCGTGGCGCCGCGCAGTTCGTCCTCGGTGGCCCCGGGGCGGGCGAGGCGGAGGTTGTCGGCGATGGTGGCGTGGAAGAGGTAGGTCTCCTGCGAGACGACGGCGATGCCGCGTCGGAGGGAGTCGAGGGTGTAGTGCGCGGCCGGGGCGCCGTTCACCAGGACCGTGCCGTGTCCGGGGTCGTTGTGGCGCACCAGCAGGGACAGGAGCGTCGACTTTCCCGCGCCGGAGGGGCCGACCACGGCGGTGGTGCGTCCGGCCGCGGCGGTGAAGGTGACGCTATCCAGTACGGGACGCTCGGTGCCCGGGTAGTGAAATGTCACATGGTCAAATGCAATGTCAGGTGCGACGGACCAGTCCGCCCGCTCCCGTCCCTCGTCCGGCACGCCACCGCGGGCAGTGCGCAGGGCCGCGATCCCGTCGGCCGCCGAGACCCCGAGGTATCCGGCGTGCCACTCCCTGGAGAGGTCGCGCACCGGGCGGAAGCACTCCGACGCCAGCATCAGCAGCAGATAGGTGCCGGTCGCCGTCGTGTGCCCGGAGGCGGCGGACGCGCAGGCCACCAGGGCCGCCGCGGCCGTTCCGCCCTGGATCGCCAGATCGGTGAGGCCCGTGTCGACGAGGGAGACGCGCAGTTTGGCCACGGTGGCCCGGTGCAGCGCGTCCGAGCGGTGTTCCAGCCGCCCCCGGGTCCGTCCGACCGCTCCGGCCGCGCGCAGGGCGGGCATGCCCTGGAGGGCTTCGAGATAGTCGGCCGCCAGGGTTTCGTACGACTCCCAGTGCTCGCGCCCCCGGCGTTCCAGCAGCCGGTCCCACCAGCGGGGGGCGAGCAGCGCGAGGAGCAACGCCGGCACGAGGGCGAGGAGTGCGTACGGGGCGAGGGCGGCGACGGCGATCAGCAGCAGCGGCGGGACGGCGCAGGTGATGAGGAGTTGGGGCAGATACCGGGAGACGTACGCGTCCACTCCCTCGACGCCGTCGATGAGTGTGGCGCGTACCGCGCCGACGCGTGCGCCCCGGACGTGAGAGGGGCCCAGTCGGCCCAGGTGTTCGAGCAGGGCGTCGCGCAGACCCACGCGTACACGTGATCCGGCGTTCACGGCGGTGCGCCGCTGCCACCAGCTCAGGCACGCGCGTGCCACGACGGCGACGAGGACGCCGGCCAGCAGCGCGGGCAGGTGGCGGGTGTCGCCGCGGGCGATGGCGGAGAGTGCCACGGCAAGAAGCACCGCCTGCG
The DNA here is from genome assembly GCF_056430475.1 of Streptomyces sp. NPDC045968. NCBI lineage: Bacteria > Bacillati > Actinomycetota > Actinomycetes > Kitasatosporales > Streptomycetaceae > Streptomyces > Streptomyces sp. NPDC045968. Next base: position 285,089 of record NZ_JBWKLF010000006.1, read on the forward strand.
CGAGGTGTGTCAGGGCCACCGCGCCGAGCAGCGCGGTGGCGCCGAGCAGCGCGCCGCGCGCCGTGCGGGCGGCGCGTGTCAGCTCCGGGTGAAGCATCACGGCTGATCCCCTCTTCCCAGGGCGAGTCCATGGACGATCAGTTCGCGGCCGGGCGGACCGCCGAGCGCCGCCCCGAGATCGGCCCGCTGCCAGGAGCCGACCGGGCGGGACCTCAGCCCCAGCCCCGTCGCGGCCTGCTGAGCCAGCCCGACGGCGTATCCGGCGACCAGGTGATCGCGGCGGATCCGTCGCGCGTCCGCGTCCTCGGGGCATCCGTACGCGAGGAGCACGGCCCCCGCTTCCGCGATCCAGCCCTGGCCTGCCGCCCAGGCCGCGAGCGTCCGCCGGGCGTCCCCGGAGGCGAGCGGGCGAAGCACCGGACGGTGCGCCCGCTCGGCGCTCTCGATCGCGAGGTGCAACAGCGCGGGGCGCGCCCCGCCGGTGGCGACGCACCACCGGGGCCCCGCGGGCAGAGCTCCGGCCGCGCGGGCGAGGACATGGGCGAGGTCTTCGAGTGCCGGTGCCCCGCTCAGCGGCGGCAGGGCGCTGCGCCGGGAGATCAGGGTGCGGTCGGGTGTACGTGCCGTCTGCGTGATCCACTCTTCCGGCGCCCACTCACCCGGCCCGGCGGCCGAAGCGACGGCGTCCAGGGCCCGCCAGGACCGTTCCAGCACGGGAGACGCCTCGTCGGCGCCGGGTTCCCGCTGCGGGGCGGTGCCGAGTGGACACGTCGCCCAGCGTTCGAGTGCGCCATCGGAGCCTCTGCCCACCGCCCCGATGACGACCGCGGCGAGGACGTGCTGAGGTGTGGTGCCGGGCCAGGTCCGCTGCCACCGGGCGGGTCCGGGCAGGCCCGCCGCTGCCGACAGGAGGGCGCCGTCCGTGTCCAGGCTCAGGCCGGCCGCGCCGGCCGCCACCAGCGCGGCGACGGCGTGACCCGCGTCCAGGAGCAGCAGGGGCAGCGCACGGTGCCCGTAGTGCGAGACGGTGCGCCGGGCGTTCACCGTGAGGACGACGAGGGTGCCGTGCGGCGGATCGGCCGGGGCGGGGCCTCGCCGGTGCACCCGGTGGCGTACCGCGTCGTAGGCGTAGCGACCGGGCGGCAGCTCCCCCGCAGCGCCCACCAGGAGATGCGCGCCGACGGGATACAGCCCGCCCGCCGAAGCGACGGGCCTCAGCCGCCCGCCGGCCGCTACGGCGAGCGAATGGCGCAGGAGGCGGTCGAGTTGCGGTGCGGTCCGGGGGGTGAGCGGTGTCTCCTGCCCCGGCCAGCGGGGGAAGGGACCGGCCGGGGTGTCCGGGCCGGGCACCGTGCCGGAGCGGGCGAGCGCGAGAGCGGCGCGGGCCGGGTCGTCCGTGGTGGGTGGTGCGGGCACGTCGGTCCCCTACATGTGTGGCGGCGGTGTGAGGGTGAAGTCCTGGGGCCCGGCCGGTTCGGTCGACCGCCATCCCCGGGAGAGGGCCGCCTCGGCGAATCGCGGGCTGCCGAAGTAGCCGAACGCGGCCGGGGCGTTGGGGACGAGACCGGAGACGAGCACGCGCGCCACCCTGAGCGGGGTCGCCCTGACGTCCTCGGTGGTCAGGTCGAAGGTGATCACCCGGTGCCCGCCGGCCGCGAGCCGGCCGTCGAGGGCGCGGCGGCTGCCCGGCGCGACGTCTTGGATGCCGACGACTCCGTGTGCCGGGTCGGTGAACCGGGTGGCCAGCGGGGTGACCCGGTCGTCGAGCCACACCTGGACGTGTGCGCCGAGGTCGCGCACGGCGGCGAAGTGGGTGCCGCAGTCGTCGAGGTAGCGCCGGTCGTCGCGGTGTTCCAGATAGAGGCCGGGGGCGAACATGCCGGCGTCGATCGCCTTGAAGACCCAGCCGTCGCGTTCAACCGCTCCCTGGGTGAACACCCAGGTGTGTACGGCTTCGAGTACGGCCTTACGGGCGGCCTCGGCCGGGTCGTAGCGGCAGGCGAATCCCGCCGCGTGGATACCCCGGCGCCGGTCGTGGACGAGCGCGGCCATGCAGGGGGCGAACTCCGAGGGCATCTCGACGATCCGTACGTCGAGGTCGCATCCGGCCAGGTCGGCGGTGAGTCCGGGGACGGTGGCCGGGTCGATGCCCCGGGTGGGCCCGTCGAGGTGCCACCACAGTTCCAGGGCGTCCCGTTCGACGATCTCCAGCAGGCCGCGTTCCACGGCGTCGTCGAAACCCTGGCCGGTGGCTATGCCCGCGTAGTTGAGGTGGTGGGTCCGGGGCAGCGCACGCAGGTCCCCCTGCCGCCAGTTGAGATGGGTCAGGGCGACGGGGGCCCAGCATTCCTCGGTACCTTCGTCGCCCACGGCCCACAGGGCGGGGGTGTCCGCGAGGAACGGCCGGTAGGGGAAGTCCGGGCGTGCGTACTGCCAGGACGCGTACCGGGGAAGGTCGTCCGGTCCGTACAGGCGCTTGCCCTCGTCGATGAGCTGCTGGGCCGTGGCCCGCCGGGGCGCCCCGAAGTGTCCGGGCGGCGGCAGCCGGTTGCCGCAGTAGCGTTCGACCGCTTCGGCGACGGCCGCTATCCGGGCTCCGGCGGGGTCGCCGAAGGTCGTCCCGAGTGCGACGCGGTCGGCGGGCCAGGCCCCGAATCTCCGGGCGTCGGAGACCTCGGCGGTCATGGCGGTGTAGCGGGGTGGTGCCCCCGCGGGGTGTTCGACGGGTTCGACCCCCCGGATCAGTCCGCAGACGGGGTCCACGAGATCGTCGGGGGAGAGGGGGGCGGTCGGAACGCTGGTGCTGGTCAACGGCAGATCTCCTGGGCGGGTTTGACGCGCGCGGCGCGATGCCGGGCTGCGACGACGGGCAGGGCGAGCGCGCTGTCCTCGAGCTGGACGGACCGGCGCGAGGACCGCAGGCGGGTCGCGGTGACCGGGTCCTCCCCGGAGTGCGGGTTGCGGGCGTGCGCGGGGAAGTGGTGTCCGCCGACTTCGAGACGGAGGCGGGTTCCGGCGGGCAGGCGCCGGGACAGATGGCCGAGCGGCACCGAGAACCGTGCGGTCTCGTGCGCGGGGTCGGTCCGCCGTACGACGCCGGTCGCCAGATGGTCGGCGGCGCCCCGGGGGTCGAGGGCGACGAGGCGGACGACCCAGTCGGCGGTGGGCGTGTCCGCGACCGCGGCCAGCCGGGCATCGGCCCGTCCCAGGAGGTCCAGCGGCCTGGGGAGGGGCGGTGTGACCAGGAGGCAGCGGTCGGTGCGGCCGGCCGTCGGTACGTTCACGTGGTCCGAGCGGAAGGGCCGTTCGGGGTCGGCTTCGAAGCCTGGCCCGCCGAGCAGGCGCAGTGCGGTGCCGAAGGGGTACGGGGTGGGTTCCGGGGCGTCCGCCATGGAGGCCCACCAGCCGCTGCCGCCCAGCGCGGTGACACCGCGCCGCCCCGGAGCGAGCCCGCCGGCGAGCGCCGACGCGGCCCAACGGACGTACAGCCGACCGAGGTTGATGCGGTGTTCGGGCCGGGCCTCGGGGCCGGGGGACGCGGTCAGCGCGTGCCCCCAGGGGCCCATCAGCAGCCGGGAGGGACCGCCCCAGCGCCGCCACAGCTCCATGGTGTCGTCGCGGAAGGGATCGCGCGTACCGCCCACGGCCAGCAGCGGAACGCCGGCGGCCGCCGCGCGATCGAGCAGGCCGCCGTCGCGTCCCTCGGTCCACAGCCGCGGCCAGGAGGGCAGCGCCCGCCCCAGCCTCGACGGGAGCCCGGTCACGGGGAGGTGTTCGAGCAGCCGGGGGTCCTGCGCGAGGGCGTCCTCCAGGGCCGTGCCGTCGGAGGTGCGGCGGTCTCCGTGCGCGGCCCACCAGCCGGCGCGGGCCAGCAGCCGTTCGGGGCCGCCCGGTTCGCGCGCCGTCTCGGCGGCTCCGAGCGCGGGGACGGCCGCGACGACGGCGTCCGGGCGGCCGTCCGCCGACGCGCCGAGCGCGGCCGCGAGCGCGCAGTGCGCGCCGTACGAACTGCCGTGAGCCACGACCTTCCCGCTGCTCCACGGCTGCCCGCGCACCCAGCGCACGGTCGCGGCGCCGTCCTCCTCCTCGCTCCGGTAGGGGTGCCACTCCCCCTCCGACGCGTGCCGCCCCCGTACGTCCTGCGCGATGGCGGCGAAGCCCGAGGCGGCCCAGGCGCGCAGCTCGGCGCGGTGCGAGCGGCGGTCGTACGGGGTACGGATCAGGACCGCCGGGAACGGCCCGTCGCCCGCCGGGAGGCAGAGGTCCGCGGTGAGCCGGGCGCCGTCGGTCATGCCGACCGGCACCGTGAGGGCAGCGCCGGACGCGGTCATCGGGGCGCGCCCGGCCGGGGGGCGGGGGCCACGGCGGGCACGGGCAGGACAGGGTGCTCTCCGACCGTCAGGTCACGAAGATCCACCCGGCGCAGACGGCGCCGCACGGGAAGGCGGCCCGTCGTGTGCTGTCCGGTGGCCCAGGCGGTCAGGTCGGCCGTGAGCAGTTCCACGATCAGCGCCGTGGCCGCCCCGTCGCCCTGCCACGGGGCCCCGGCCGTCCGGTGCCCCGCCCAGTACGCGGCGAGTTCGCGGTGTGCCGGGGTGGCGGCGAGGCGTCTCAGGCGCACATCCGCCGCGGTCACGTCACCGGGTGCGGCGGCGAGGGGTTCGATCCATGCCTGGAGTCCTTCGCGATGGCAGCGCAGCCAGCCGATCCCCCGCGCGGGGAGCCGGTCGGCCGCGTCCCACAGGCCCTCCGGGACGGGCGAGTCGAGACACCAGACCACCGCGGCCGGCTTCCCGTGCGGGGGCCCGGCGCCTTCCTCGGCCAGGGCGGTGACCTCGTCCCGGCCGACGCGCGTGACGTCGGCGCCTTCCGTGGCGACCCGGCGCGCCAGGCCTGCGGCCAGCGGCTCGTCGCCGAGGACGAGGACCGCCCGGCCGGTGAGCGGCCTTACGGTGTGCTCCCCCGCGTATCCGGCGTCCTCGAAGGCCGTCACCAGTTTCTCCAGTTCCGGGCTGCCCTCCCGCCCGTCCTCGAACCTCGCCACCAGTTCCTCCGCCGTCACCTGCCCGGTGTCGACGCGCAGGAATTCTCCGTCCTGCGTGCGCACCGCGAGGCCCTGTCCGGGCACGGTGACGAGCTCGACGCCTGGTGCGAGTCTGCTGGCGGTCACGAGGGGGCTCCTAGGTAGGCGGGACGGCTGCGGAGACGAAGCGGGCCCGCCCAACGGCTGGGCGGGCCCGCTCACTTGGCTCTACTTGTCGCTGTCGCCCGCGGCGGCGGACTCGGCGTCGTCGAAGGGGTTCTCGACGAGGGCGTTGGAGTGGGTCGCCGACAGGTGGGCCAGCTGACCCTGCTCGGCGATCGGGCTGAACACCTTGTTCTGCTCCATGAGGATTCTCCATTCGCTTGTGGGACAGCGGCGCCGGGTCGGCGCCGCAGCTCAGACACTAATGAATATGATTATCGTTCCGCAATAGCTCCTCGGAGGGCAGAGGGTGATCTGGGTAACACACCGGCCAGCCGCCGACCGGGTCCGTGCCCACCCGCCCGGCGACGCCCAGTACTTCGGCGAGCAGACCGGGGGTGACGACGCGTCCGGGCGGGCCGTCGGCAGCCACCCGGCCGCCCCGCAGGGCGACGACGCGGTCCGCGAAACGCGCCGCGTGGCCGAGGTCGTGCAGCACCATCACCACGGTCAGGGAGCGTTCCTCCCTCAGCCTCACCACCGTTTGCAGGACCTCCAGTTGGTGGCGCAGATCGAGGTAGGTGGTGGGCTCGTCCAGCAGCAGCACGTCCGTGTCCTGCGCCAGGGACATCGCCAGCCGGACCCGCTGGCGTTCACCGCCGGAGAGGGAGTCGACCATCCTGTCCGACCAGCCGGAGACCCCGACGTCCGCCAGCGCCCGCACGCAGACGTCGTCATCGGCCTCCCTGAGCATGCCGAGGGGGCCACGCGCCGCGTACCGCCCCTGCTTCACCAGTTGACGTACCGTCATGCCCGGCACCGCGGGCGAGGACTGGTGGAGCAGCGCGACACGTCGCGCGGTGGCTCGCCGCGAGAGGCGTGCCACGTCCTCGCCTGCCAGCAGCACACGCCCGGCCGAGGGGCGCAACAGTCCGGCGACAAGGCGGAGCAGGGTGCTCTTGCCGCAGCCGTTGAGACCCACGAGGGCCACCGACTCCCCTTGGGCGACCCGCAGATGGATGTCCGCGAGGACCGTACGCCCCGGGTAGCCGAAGCTCACTCCGTCCACGGAGACGGCGTCCCCCGCGCGTGCACCGGCGGCGCCCGCAGGGTCTGCCGCACCCGCCTCCCGTACTCCCGCGTCCGAGGTCTGTGGGATGGTCATTCGTCCTCCTGCATGCACTGGGGTGTCATCTGCCGCACCGTTCACGCCTGTCCCGGCGGGTGCCGTCGTGCCACGACGAGAAGGAGCACGGCGCCCACGCACGTCGTCAGCGCTCCGGCGGGAACGGTCATCCGCTCCGCACCCAGCCCTTCCACCAGCACGCGGGAGAGCGTCTGCGCCGCCGCGTCCGCGCCGCACACCACGACCGCGCCGATCAGCGCGGCACCCGGCAGGGTGAAGCGCAGGTCGGCGCCGAACAGCGCGAGCGCCAGATGCGGCACCAGAAGTCCTACGAAACCGAGCGCCCCCACGGCGGAGACCGCGCCGGCGGTCAGCGCGACGGCGCCCACGAGTGCCGCTCCGCGCGCCCTCCCGACGGCCAGTCCCGCCGCCGTCGCCTGGTCGTCGCCGCACCGCAGCAGCGTCAGTGGCGCGGCCAGGGCGCAGGACGCGACGCCCCACACCAGGGCCCAGGGCCACAGGAGCGTCCAGTGCTCCCAGACCCGGCCCTCGGTCGAACCGATCAGCCACTGCACGACGCTTCCGAGCTCTCCGGGCGCGACGAGGAGCACCATCGAGGTGAGCCCGGCCAGTACGGCGGACACCAGCACCCCGTAGACCGCGGTCTCCTCGGGGTCGCTCCTGCGGCGCCCGGTGAGCAGCCACAGCAGTCCCGCTCCGGTGAAGCCGCCCAGGCACGCGGCGACGACCACCGCCGTTGGGGATTCCCAGCCCGCGAGTCCCAGTCCGGTCGCCGTCACGGCTCCGAGCACGGCGCCGGGGGTGACGCCCGTGACCTCCGGCCCGGCCAGCGGATTGCGCAGCGCCGACTGGAGCAGGAGGCCGGCCAGTCCGAGGCTCGCCCCGGCACCGAGGGCGACGAGCGCGCGCGGCACCCGCAGCCGGAGCACGATGTGGCGGGCGACGGGGTCGCCACGGCCGGTCAGCACCTCCCACACCTGACCTGCGGACGGGCTCCGCCCGGCGAAGAGGCAGGCGCAGAACGCGACGGCCACGAGCCCTGCCAGCAGGCAGAGTCCGGTTCCCGCCCCGAAAGCGAACGGTCGGCGCGGGGTCGCGGAATCCCCCGTCCGTACAGCAGTCGGCAGGCTCACCGGTCTCCTCCCGCCATGACCTCATGGGCCGTCGGCGAACTCCTCTGTTGCGGCGGTCTGTTCCGCCGGACCCTCATCAGCTGTTTCGGCGGTGTGATCCGCCGGAACCTCATCAGTGCCACACCCGCCGGCACCCCGAGCAGCGCGGTCCACGCGCCGACCGGTGTCTCGATCGGCGCCAGTGCGAGCCGGGCCGGCTGGTCGGCGCACAGCACGACCAGCGCGCCGCACACCGCGGACCAAGGAAGCAGGGTCAGCGCGTCCGCCCCCGGCCGGAGCCGTCGTGCCAGTTGCGGGGCGAGGAAACCCACCCAGGCGACAGGCCCGCAGACCGCCACCACAGGGGCGATCAGCACGATGGCGAGCGCGAGGGCGCCGAACCGGGCCCATCGGACCCGTACGCCCAGGGCGCGTGCGTCGTCGTCCCCGAGGCGCAGCACGCCGAGGACCGGGGCGCACAGCACGAGCGCGGGCACCGCGACGAGCAGCCAGGGCCCCAGCCCCACCACGTCGTCCCAGGTGCGGGCGGACAGACTGCCCAGCAGATAGCGGTAGATCAGCTGGAGGTCCAGTTGGTCGGCCAGCACCATCAGCACCAGGAGCCCGGCCTGCAGGGCCGCCGACACGGCCGCTCCGGTCAGGAGCACCGCCGAGGGGCTGCGCCCGAATCCCGCGGCCACGAGGGTGAGGACACCACCGAACACCGCGCCCCCGAGAGCGAGCAGGGGCTGCACCGCGGCGGGGACCGAGAGCGCCAGCACCAGCGGCGCGGCGACGCCGAGGGCCGCGCCCGAGGAGACACCGATCATCTCCGGCACCGCGAGGGGGTTGCGCAGCGCCTCCTGGAGCACCAGGCCCGCGACGCCCAGGCAGGCTCCGGCGGCGAGGGCGAGCACCAGTCGCGGGAGCCGGAGTTCGGTGAGGACGACCGCCTCCAGGCCGTCGCCGCTCAGGGCCGCGGGCAGCCGGTGCGGCGCCACGTACGGCGTACCCAAGCAGAGCGCTACGCCGGCTGCGGCCACCAAAAGGGCAAGGGCGCCCGCCAGTTGACGTGTCACCGCAGCGCGGCCGTTGCCTCGTCGAGGACGATGCCGAGCGAACGGGTCCCCCGCCCCTTGGCCCAGACCTCGGAGTTCACCTCGACGACCTTGTCGTTCCTGACAGCCGGGATACGGGACCAGAGGGGGTTCTCGGCGAGCTTGGCGGAGAGCTTCCCGTCCGACGCCCCGAAGGAAAGCGTCTCCACGAAGAGCACATCGACATCGCGGGCGAGGATCTCCTCCAGGCTGTAGCCGCCCTCGACCCCTCGCCCCTCCCACGGGTACGAGGAGATCTTCGGGAAGAGCCCGGCGGCCACGTCGTTCTTCGGCGTCGCGACCCCGAAGTTCTCGTCACCGCCGAAGATGATCAGGGCCGTCTTGTCGCTCTTCCTCCCCTCCGCCCGGGCGAGCTTGGTGCGCAGCCGCTTCTCCGCCGCCTCGGCCTGCTCCGTACGTCCGGTCAGCGCCGCCAGGTTCCGCAGATAGCCGACGCTGTCCTCCCAGGTGGAGGGCTGTACCGGCCAGAAGGTGGTCGCGCCCTTCAGCGCGGGGGCGAGCTTGCCGTGCGTGTCCTCCAGGCCGATGACCAGATCCGGCTCGTGCGCGAGGATCGCTTCCGCCTCCGGGCTCAGGAAGCCGCCGGGGATCACCGGAACGCGGCCCGCCCGTTCCGGCCCGAGGAACGCCGGGTGGGCGAGCAGCGTGGAGTTGGTGGCCGTCGGAGTCATACCGAGTTCCGCGAGCATGTCGTCGCACAGCGCGACCAGACACACCACACGCTTCGGCGGCCGCTCGGCGGTGATGGTGACGCCCTGGGCGTCGGTGATCGTGCTGGACGCCTTGACGGGCCGGACGTCCACCGCGGTCCTCGGGCCGGCGCCGCCCGCTTCGGCGCCACCCGACGCGGGCTGCCCGGTGGCGCCGCACCCCACCAGGAACGACCCCATCACGATGGCCGCCGCCCACCGGCGGATTCCTCTCACTGCGCGCGACATGACGTGCCCTCTGTTCCTGTGGATGGCCGGGGAAGACGAATCGGTACCGAGGGGGCCGTCCCGGCACCAGGCCTCTCCCCACCGAGATTTAGACATGATAATCATTATCAAAGCAAGCCCCGCCCCACTCCCCAGCCCCGCCCCCTGCCCCGGAGACCGCCTCATGCCCCTCGGACCGCGCCTGATCGTCGCCGACCACGTAGCCGGCCGCGTCAGGGTCGTCGACCTGCGCGACGGAACGACAGCCGAGCTCGCCGGGCGCCATCTCGCCGAGCACGCGGGCTTCCTCGCCCTTCCGCGCCACCGCACCGCATGCGTCGACGACCGGGCGGGAGAGCTTCTGGTCCTCGATCCGTACGGGCCCGACGCGGGCCGCCCGCTCATCGAGCGCCGGATACCGGTCGCGGTGCCCGCCGAGCACCTGGCCGCCGATTCCACCGGCCGCCGGATCGCCGTCACCACCGGTCTCGGCCGCAACTGGTCGGCCTGGTCCGACCAGTTGACGGCCGTCGACCTGGCGGACGAGAGAGGTGCGGGGGCGGTACGCGTGCGTACCCGGACCGGCGAACCGGGCGTGACCGTGATCGGCTCGCGGCAGGACCCCCTGGTCGTACTCCGCCACCGGGAACCCGGCGAACTGGCGGCCTACCGGCACTCCGCGCTGATGGCGGCCGCCCCCTCGTGTCCGCCCGCCGGGCCCGTATCCACGCTCCCCCTCGCCGATGACGACGGGCACGGCGACGCCTACGACCCGGTGACGGACCGGCTGTTCGCGGCCACCGGCTCAGGGGTCCACACGGCCCGCCCCGACGGCGACGCGCTCATGGCCGGGGAGACCATCCCGTGGGCGGCCGGCGGGCGCGAGGGGGGCCGTGGCTACTACCTGCGGCTCGACGCGGCACACCGGACGCTCTGGTCCTGCGTACGGAGCGGGCCCGAGGCCCCGGAGAGCTGGCCGGACTGGACCAACGACGCCTGGTGGTACCACCTCGATTCGGCCGAGGCGGGCCGTCTGCGGCTCGGCCCCGGCCTGGTCTTCCGCCTGGCGGTGACGGCAGGCCATGTCGCCTTCAGCCGCGTGCACCCCGACGGCGACGAACTCGTCCTCGTCTCCACCGGGGAGCACGCGCCGGCCGTGACGGCGCGGCTGCCACTGCCGCCGATGGCGGGCGCGCCGCGCCGGGGCGGCACACCGTGGGACGGCGTACAGCGCCGGGCCATCGCGGCCTCACCGGGTGGGTCCCTGGTCGCCGTGTCCCGCGGGGGCCACGGCGAGGTCCACGTGTTCGATGCCGGTACGGCCCGGCAGACGGCACTCGTCACCGTGCCGACCCCGCTCGACGAGGGCGGACTGCTGGCACTGGTGGAGCCCGACGACGGGGCCCATCTCGACCAGGTCGGCCGCTGACGCCACGGCCCGCGCTCCCCAGGGGAAGCGCGGGCCGTCCATCCGGGAGGCCGTCGACGCCACTACCAGGAGGACTTGGTGACTCCGGGCAGGAAGCCGGCGTGCGCCTGCTCGCGCATCCGCACCCGGGACAGCCCGAACTTCCGCAGATGCCCGCGCGGCCTGCCGTCCACACTGTCCCGGTTGCGCACCCTGGTGGCACTGGCGTTACGCGGCTGGGCACGCAACTCCGCTGCGGCTGCCGCCCGTTCGGCGTCCGTCGAGGCCGGCCGCCGGAGGATCTCCCTCAGCTCGGCCCGCCGGGCCGCGTACCGCGCGACGACCACCTTGCGCTTCTCGTTCTGCGCGATCTTGCTCTTCTTGGCCATCAGACCTTCGTCCCCCGTGCACGGATACGGGCTACCGCGGCCTCGATGCCGATGGTGTCGATGGCCTTGATGGCCCTGGCGCTGAGGGTCAGACGCACATAACGGCCCTCGCTCGGCAGCCAGTAGCGCTTGCGCTGGATGTTCGGGTCGAAGCGGCGCGAGGTGCGCCGGTGCGAGTGCGAAATGCTGTTGCCGAAACCCGGCTTCGCGCCGGTCAGCTGACAGTGAGCGGACATGGAGTTACCTGCTCTCTACAGACGATCGCTTAACGATAATGGAAACCATTCCCACATAGTAACCTTGATCTTCCGGTGGCGGTCAGAGTGCTGGCGACCCTCGATCCGGGATCGGTCGAGCACGGCTTCGTCTGTCTGAGGAACTGGCGTCCGCGCGGCCGGCCCTGCTTGACCTTGACACGGTGACAGGGCCTTCACTGCTTGCCGAGGAGGTGGTCTCGATGACGATCACGACACAGGACGCCGATGCGATACGAGTGCTCCAGAGGCTGGAGGACGGCCGTTCGTCCGTGCGACTGCGGGCCGCTCTGGCGGTCGGTACGACCCCCGACGCGCGCTTCGTCGCCAAGCTCATCGAGCGATGCGCGGTCGAGCCCGAGTTCTTCGTCCGCGACATGCTGACCTGGGCACTCACCCGCCACCCGGTGTCCATGACGCTTCCCGGGCTGCTCCGCGAAGTCCGCTCGGAGCGTGCGCAGGCACGGAGCCAGGCGCTGCACACGCTGTCCAAGATCGGGGACCCGCAGGCGTGGCCGGCCATCACACGGACGCTCCTGACCGACGCCGACGACGGGGTTGCGCGGAGCGCCTGGCGGGCCGCGGTCGTGCTCGTACCGGAGGGCGAGGAGTCCGCGTTGGCCGCGGTGTTGGCCACGCAGCTCGGGCGCGGTGAGCGGGAGACGCAGCTGAGTCTCAGCCGGGCGCTGGTCGCACTGGGTGAGGTGATCACCCCGGCTCTGCATGCCGCGACGACGGCCCCCGACCCACGCACGCGCGCCCACGCGCTCGCCACACGACGGCTGCTGCGCGACCCGGATGCCGGATTCGAGTTCGCGATCGAGGAGGCGAAGCGCGTCGTGGCCCTCGGCGGGTCCGGCCAGGAGGGACGATAGGACGTGTTGATCGGTGAGGTGGCGCGACGGTCCGGGGTCAGTGCCCGCATGCTCCGGCATTACGAGTCGCTCGGTCTGGTGCGGCCCTCGGGCCGTACCGGCTCCGGCTATCGGGAGTATTCCGGGGAGGACATCCGGAGGATCTTCCATATCGAGAGCCTGCGGTCGCTGGGCCTGTCGCTCCGTGAGATCGGTCGCGCGCTCGACGATCCCGGCTTCACCCCCTCGGCGCTCGTCGGCGACCTTGTCCGCCAGACGCGCGAACGCATCGCATCCGAGACCGAGTTGCTCACGCGGCTGCGCCGGATCGATGCCACGGACCCCACCGGCTGGGAGGACGTCCTCCAGGTCGTCGCGCTCCTCCAGGCACTGGGATCGAAGAGCGCCGACGCGCGCCAGCGCGCGGCCCTTTCCTCGGTCGACGAGGTTCCGGTGCCGGTGGAGGCCCTGGTCGAGGCGGCTTTGAGCGAGACGGAGCCGAACGTCGCCGGGGCCCTTCGATGGGCGCTGGCGCGATCGGGTGACCGCGGCACGGCACTCCTGGCGGAGGGCCTCGGCTCACCGGTGGCCGCGGTGCGGGAACGTGCCGTTCAGTCCCTCGCCGAGATGCCCGGTGGTGAGGCCACCGCGCGACTGCGGGACGCCCTCGCGGACCCCGACGCCGTGGTCCGCGGGTATGCGGCTCTGGCGCTCGGCACACGTGGGGTGGTTGATGCGGTCCCGACGCTCATCGACATGATCGTGGAGGGAAGGAACGACACCGATGCGGCCGACGCACTGAGCGTGCTGGCGAGCGACACCGCGACGGCGGATCAGATCGCGACCAGCCTCGTCGGCCGACTCGCACACGACACCCCTGAAGCGCATGGAGCGCCTGCACGCGGACGGCTGACCCAGGCGCTGGCGGGCATCCCGGGGGCGAAGACGTCACGGGCCCTCGAGGAACTGTCGCATGACGTGGACCGCGCCGTTGCGCTGACCGCGGCGTACCTTCTTCGGCTACGCGACGCACGGTGACGGGCAGCGGGCCCGGCGAACGGACCTCCAGGAGCACGCGCATCGCGACCGAAATTGTTTCGATCGTGACGCGCCATTGTTTCGATGGCATGTATCACTCAGGATCTCATTGGCAGCCACCTTTCCGTGTGACACACGGGCAGGGGTGGGTCCGTCGGTCCTGAAAGCTTTCGCTGAGGTCCCGGGAACGGCCGGGGTGGTGGAGGTGAGCGAGTACCGCTCCGACGGCGGACCGGCCCGCTCCCGCCCGTTCCCCTTCCCAGGAGACCCCCATGCCCAGACGCACCGTCCACGCCCTGGCCGCGGCGACCGCCGCCGTGCTCGCACTGGGAACCGCCGCCCAGACGGCGTCCGCCCACCCCGGCACGCACGACAGGACGCTGCGTGCGCTCGCCGAGCGTCCTGATCTACGCATCGGCACGGCCGTCGACACCTCCGCCCTCGCCTCCGACGCCCGGTACCGGGCCCTCACCGCGGGCGAGTTCGACTCCGTCACCGCTGAGAACGTCATGAAGTGGGAGGTGGTGGAGCCCACCCGCGGCACCTACGACTGGTCGCAGGCCGACCGCTTGGTGGCCTTCGCCAAGAAGCACAAGCAGGAGGTACGCGGCCACACCCTCCTGTGGCACAGCCAGCTTCCGGCCTGGCTCACCTCGGGAGTCGCCGACGGTTCGATCACGGCGGACGAGCTGCGCGAGATCCTGCGCGCCCACATCACGGCTGAGGTCACGCACTTCAAGGGCCGCATCTACCAGTGGGACGTCGTCAACGAGATCTTCAACGAGGACGGCACCTACCGGGACTCGCTCTGGCTGCGGGAGCTCGGCCCGTCCTACGTCGCCGACGCGTTCCGGTGGGCGCACGCCGCCGATCCCCGGGCCACGCTCTTCTTCAACGACTACAACGTCGAGGGAATCAACGCCAAGTCGACCGCGTACTACGACCTGGCGAGGAAACTGCTCGCCGAAGGCGTTCCGGTCCAGGGGCTCGGCATCCAGGGGCACCTGGACATCCAGTACGGCTTCCCCGGAGACGTACGGGCGAATCTGGAGCGCTTCGCCGCGCTGGGCCTGGAGACCGCGTTCACCGAGGTCGACGTCCGCATGAACCTGCCGGCCGACGGCCCTTCGCTGTCCCGGCAGGCCGAGGACTACCGCAGGCTCCTCGCCGCCTGCCTCGCCGTCCGCTCCTGCACCTCGTTCACCGTCTGGGGCTTCACCGACAAGTACTCCTGGGTACCCGGCGTCTTCGACGGCCAGGGCGCCGCCAACATCCTGGACGCGGACTTCGCCGCGAAGCCCGCGTACACCGCGCTCGTCGCCGAACTGCGGGCGGCCGCGCCCACCAAGCGGTAACACCCCCCTCATCCACCCACCCCACACGGTCCGTCAACAGAAGGAAGAGGTTGTCATGATCAGTACAATCTTGAGTGCTCCCGCAGTAGGCCGAACGCCCTTAGGGGCATACGCGCGCAGGGCGCTGGCCCTCTCCGTCACGGGGCTGCTCACCGCCACCGGCGTCGTCGCCCTGTCCGGCACCGCGCACGCCGCGAGCACCCTCGGTGAGTCGGCGGCCGCCAAGGGCCGCTACTTCGGCACGGCGGTCGCCGCCGGCCATCTCGGCGAGGCGCCCTACGCGGCCACGCTGAACACCGAGTTCAACTCGGTGACCCCGGAGAACGAGATGAAGTGGGACGCCGTCGAGGCGTCCCGGGGTTCCTTCAGCTACGGGGCCGCCGACCAGATCGTCAGTCACGCGCTGAGCCGCGGGATGAAGGTTCGCGGGCACACGCTGGTCTGGCACTCCCAACTGCCGGGCTGGGTGGGCACGCTGGGCGCGAGCGACCTCCGTACCGCGATGAACAACCACATCACCCAGGTCATGCGGCACTACCAGGGCAAGATCCACTCCTGGGACGTCGTCAACGAGGCGTTCCAGGACGGCGGCAGCGGGGCGCGGCGCAGCTCGCCCTTCCAGGACAAGCTGGGCAACGGCTTCATCGAGGAGGCCTTCCGTACCGCCCGGGCCACCGACCCGGCCGCGAAGCTCTGCTACAACGACTACAACACCGACGGGGTGAACGCGAAGTCCAACGCCGTGTACGCCATGGTCAAGGACTTCAAGCAGCGCGGTGTGCCGATCGACTGCGTGGGCTTCCAGAGCCACTTCAACAGCAACTCCCCCGTCCCCGCCGACTACCAGCAGAATCTCCAGCGGTTCGCCGACCTCGGTGTCGACGTGCAGATCACCGAGCTGGACATCGAGGGGTCGGGAGCCTCGCAGGCGACCAGCTACGGCAACGCGGTCAAGGCCTGCCTGGCGGTCTCGCGCTGCACCGGCATCACCGTCTGGGGTGTCACCGACAAGTATTCATGGCGCAGCAGCGGGACCCCGCTGCTCTTCGACGGCAACTACAACAAGAAGCCGGCCTATGACGCCGTACTGTCCGCGCTCGGCGGTACGAGTGGGGGCGGCGGCGGGACGCGTACGTGCAGCGTCTCGTACGCGAAGCAGGAGGAGTGGGGGGACCGCTACAACGGCAAGGTGACGGTGACCGCCGGATCGTCGGCGATCAGCGGCTGGAACGTACGGGTGACCATCGCCTCCGCGCAGGAGATCTCGGCCACCTGGAACGGCACGCCCAGCTGGGACAGCACCGGGAAGGTGATGACCATGACGCCGAACGGCAACGGAGCCCTCGCGGCCGGTGCCTCGACGAGTTTCGGCTTCACCGTCATGACCCACGGCACCACCGCACCGCCCGTCGTCAGCGCCTGCACCGCCTCCTGACCCCGGCATCTGAATGACGGGAAGGGCCTTCGCGGGCGGGTTGTCCCACCGCCCGCGAAGGCCCCTTCCTGTTTCCGGTTTCCGGGACGTGCCGGACCAGGCCGGACTAGAGCGTGTCCGCCAGGATCTCCGTAGCGACGTCCATGTGCAGCCGCCGGGTGTGGTCGACCGTGCGCACCGGCCCGGTGAGCGTGACCCGGGCCGTCAGACGCGTATCGGTGCTCGACGCGCCCAGCCGCAGTTCGAGATCGCCCGGTTCGACGATCCGGTGTCCGTCGCGGCCCGTGAACGACGCGAGGTCCGCGGGAACCGTCGCCCGCACCCTCGCCGCCTGCCCGGGGCGCAGGCCGAGGCGTACGTAGCCGATGAGGCGCTGCACCGGCTGGACCACGGAGGCGACCGGGTCGTTCAGATACACCTGGACCACCTCGGTCCCCTCGCGGGCGCCGGTGTTGCGGATCGTGCAGGAGAGCGTGAACTCACCGTCCGTTGCCGCCCGTTCGCGTTCCACGACCAGATCGCCCCACGCGAAGGTGGTGTACGTCAGCCCGTGGCCGAACCCGAACGCCGGGGTCGGGTCGATGCTGGATACATCGCTGGAGTGACCGAGCCGGGCCGCCAGATAGGTGGAGGGCTGCGAGCCCGGGTGGCGCGGCACGCTGACGGGCAGCCGGCCCGACGGTGCGGTGCGGCCGCTGAGCACCGAGGCGATGGCCGTCGTGCCTTCCTCCCCTGGAAAGAAGGACTGCACGACCGCGGCAGCCCGCTCCGCAGCCCGCCCGAGGGCGTAGGGACGCCCGGCGAGCAGGGTGAGGACGACCGGGGTCCCCGTGTCGAGGAGCGTGTCGAGCAACTGCTGCTGCACTCCGGGCAGCGCCAGGCTCTCCGCGTCGCAGCCCTCCCCGCTCGTGCCGCGGCCGAAGAGCCCGGCCCGGTCACCGAGCGCGATGATCACGAGGTCGGCTCCCCGGGCCAGCTCGACGGCCTCGCCGAAGCCGTCGGTGGCGGGGCCGTCGACGTCCGCGCCCCTGGCGGTGACGATCTCGCTGTGCGGGAACTCCGCCGTCAACGCCTCACGGAGTGTGGGCAGTTCGATGCCGACCGGGGTTTCCGGGTGCTGGCCGCCGACGTGCACCGGGAAGGCGTAGCAGCCGAGGACGGCGGTGGGCGTGTCGGCGTTGGGTCCGATCAGCGCGATACGGTCCGGGGCGCCGGCCGCCGGATCGACGGCGAGGGGCAGTGTGCCGTCGTTGCGGAGGAGCACGACGGCCTGCTCGGCGACGCGGCGGGCCAGCGCCCGGTTCTCGTACGTGTCGAGCCGGACGGTTCCGCGCAGTGCCTGGGACCCCTCGGCGGGACCAGCGGGCCCGGTGGGACCAACAGGGTCGGTAAGACCAGCGGGCTCGGCGGTGCCTTCCGTACGCGGCCCGCGCCCGGCCAGCGCCGGCGGCACCGGGCTCCAGTCCGGGTCCAGGAGCCCCAACTGGGCTTTCTGGACCAGCACTCGGCGTACCGCCCGGTCCACCAGGGACTCGGGTACGTGACCCTGCGCGATCGCGTCGCTCAGAGGGCGGCCGAACGCCTTGACAGTGGGCAGCTCCACGTCCACACCGGCCCCCAGCGCGGCACCGGCGGCCTCCCCGAAGGTGCCCGCCACGCCGTGCAGCGTCTTGAGGAACGCGATGCCGAAGTAGTCCGCGACGACGGTCCCGTCGAAGCCCCACGTGTCGCGGAGCAGACCGGTCAGCAGCAGCCCGTCGGCCGCGGAGGGGATCCCGTCGGTGTCGGTGTAGGCGTGCATGACGGACCGTACGCCGCTTTCGCGTACGGCCATCTCGAACGGCGCCAGGATGATGTCGGCCCGCTCGCGCGCACCCATACCGACGGGAGCGAGATTGCGGCCCGCGCGTGAGGCGGAGTACCCGGCGAAGTGCTTGAGCGTGGCGACGACACCGGCCGACTCCAGGCCCTGGACATAGGCCGTGGCGACCGTGCCGACGAGGTAGGGGTCCTCGCCGATCGTCTCCTCGACGCGGCCCCAACGGGCGTCGCGCACGACGTCCAGGACCGGGGCGAGGCCCTGGTGCACCCCGACCGCGCGCATGTCGCGGCCGATCGCGGCGGCCATCTCGCGGACCAGCGCCGGATGGAAGGTAGCACCCCAGGACAGCGGCACCGGGTAGGCGGTCGCGCCCCAGGTGGCGAAGCCCGCGAGGCATTCCTCATGGGCGAGCGCCGGGATGCCGAACCGGTTCGCCCGGGCGATCCGCTCCTGGGTGCGCGCGAGCGAGAGCGCGCCGACGGCCGGGTCGACCGGCGCCGTACCGAACGGGCGGGTCAGCTGGCCGAGGCCGTGCGGGAGGAGCTCGTCGAGGGCGACGGCCTCCTCCATGTCGTGCTGGTACGGGGCGACTTCGGCGCCCTCGTCGGACGCGCCCACCCAGACGCCGAAGAGCTGGGAGATCTTCTCCTGGAGGGTCATCGCGGCGATCAGGGCATCGGCCCTGGCCCCGGGGCCGAGGGCGGGATCGCGCCAGGGCGGTGGAGTACAGGAGTCCGTGGTGCCGGAGACCGGCGCGTGGGGGTCCGTGGCCCCGGCGGGTGTCTGCACGCCGGCGTTGTCGATGTTGGCGGTCACTTTCCTCCGACCCCCATCAGCCCTTGGACCAAGGCTCGACGGGCGAACAGGTAGACGAGCAGGATGGGGAGCATGGACAGGACGACGGCGGCGAGCAGGCCGGGGGTGTCGACTCCGTGTTCCGTCTGGAAGTCGTAGAGACCCATGGTGATCACCTTGGTCTCCGCGGACTGCGTCAGGACGAGGGGGAAGAGGAAGCCGTTCCACGCCTGGAGCGCGGAGAAGACGACGATCGTCGAGATACCGCTCTTGGACAGCGGCAGCACCAGCTGGAAGAAGACCCGCCGGGGCGAGGCACCGTCCATCGTCATCGCCTCGTACAGATCGGGTGTGATGTCACGCATCACACCCGTGAGTATCAGGGCACACACCGGCATCGCGAAGGCCGCGGTCGGCAGGATGACGCCGATCAGGTTGTCGTAGAGACCGGCCTCGCTGATGACGAAGAACATCGGGACGATGACCGCCTGCGAGGGAATCGCCAGGCCCAGGAGGAACAGCCGGAACACCGTGGTGGTGGCCCGGCCGCGGCTCCTGACGATGGTGTAGGCCAGCGGCGGTACGAGCAGCACGACGATGCCGACCACGCACACGGTGACGATCACCGTGTTGAGGAAGTACTGCGCGAAGCCGCTGTTGAGGTCGTTGACGTAGTTGTCGAGCGTGAAGTGTTCGGGGAAGGCCAGCGGGCCGTTGGCCGCGTAGTCGGGGCGCGACTGGAACGTGGCGACGAGCATCACGTACAGGGGAAGCCCGACCACGAGGAGCCAGACCAGCGAGCCGAATCCGGCGAAGTAGTTGGGACGGCTCTTGCTCACAGTCCCTCCATGGTGCTGCGCATCTTGTCGTAGCCCGAGAGCCGCACCACGATCAGCGAGATGACCGTGGAGACGAGGACCAGGAGGAGGGCGATGGCGGACGCCGCTCCGTAGTCGAAGCTCTTGAACGCCTTCTGGTACATGTAATAGGCGCTGATGGTGGTGTCGCTGCCCGGTCCGCCCTGGGTGAGGATGAGGACGGTGTCGAAGGTCGTGAGCCCGCCGACCACCATCAGGATCATCGAGGTGATGACCGAGTTGCGCAGCTGCGGCAGCGTGATGTGGAAGAACTGCCGCACCGTGCCCGCCCCGTCGATCTGCGCCGCCTGGTAGAGCACGGGCGGCACCGCGCGGGCCGCGCCCTGGTAGATCAGTGTGTGCAGCGGGGTGAACTGCCAGGTGCTGACGAAGACGAGGACACCGATCGCACTGGACTGCATCCCGAACAGATTGCCGTCGCCGAACAGCCACGTGGCCTGTGCGGGAACCCCGAAGTTGGGGTCGAGGACCGCGCGCCACAGCACCGAGACTGCCGCGATGGACAGCAGCATCGGGACGAAGTAGATGGCGGACAGCACGGCCCGGTTGCGCTGGTGCCCCGCCGCCCAGACGCCGAGCAGGATGCTCAGCGGGGTCTGGACGAGGACGCCGAGCCCGGTGAGCAGGACGCTCAGCCAGAGGCTCTTGATCATGACGGGGTCGTCGAAGAGCTTCTTCCAGTTGTCGAGGCCGGCGAATTCGGGGTCGCTCAGACCGTCCCAGCTGGCGAAGGAGAGTACGGCGACCATGACGAGCGGGATGATGGCGAAGAGGCCGAAGAAGACAGCGGCGGGGGCCGCCCAGAGAAATCCCGGGCGGCCCGCTCCGATGCCGGACGGGCCGGCGGATCGGCCGGTCCGCCCGGCCTTCTCGCCGTCCACGGAGGCGATGGCGGAGGCGGCAGCGGTGGCGGTCATGTCACGTGCTCCGGGTCCGGATGTCGGGAAGCTCACGAGGTCGGCAGTGCCTGCATGGCCTTGATGAAGGCGTCCTCGTCCATCGAGCCGTTGAAGAACTGCTGGAGGGACTGGTGCATCGTGGTGGACGCCGACTGGGGGTACGCCTGGTCCCACGACAGCTGGAACGCGGGGGCCGCCTTGACCAGGTCGTACTGGAACTTCGCGAACTCCGGGCTGGCGGCGGTGTCCAGGAAGCCTTCGGTGTTCGTCGTGGTCGGCAGGTTGCCGATGCC
This sequence comes from Streptomyces sp. NPDC045968, assembly GCF_056430475.1. Classification (NCBI taxonomy): domain Bacteria; kingdom Bacillati; phylum Actinomycetota; class Actinomycetes; order Kitasatosporales; family Streptomycetaceae; genus Streptomyces; species Streptomyces sp. NPDC045968. The sequence goes on from NZ_JBWKLF010000006.1 coordinate 305,988, forward strand.
GAGCTGCGCCTTGACGAACTGGTCCGAGTACATGAGCTTCAGGAACTCGCCGACGGCCTCCGGGTGCTTGGTCTTCTTCAGCACGGAGTAGAAGTTGTTGGTGTTCCCGACGACGTTGGTCTGATCACCCTTACCGCCCTCGACGGACGGGAACGCGCTGTATCCGAGGTCGTTCTTCGCGAACTCGGGGAACGCGTCCTGCTGGGTCGAGTACTCCCACGAGCCCATCAGCTCGAAGGCGGCCTTGCCGGTCGCCAGGAGCGTGGGCGAACCCTGGTCGGTGAACTTCACCGAGTCGTAGTTGGTGCCGAACGCCCCCGCGTCCACCAGTTCCTTGATCTTGCCCAGCGCCTCACGGCTGTCGGCGCTCGCCCACGCCTCCTTGTCGCCGTCCAGGGCCTTCTGGAAGAGCTCCGGGCCGGCGATGCGGTCGTAGAGGTACTCGAACCACATCAGCGTCGGCCACCGGTCGCCGCCGCCCAGCGCGATCGGGGTGACGCCGTCGGCCTTCAGCGCCTTGACGGCCGCGAGCAGCTCGTCCCAGGTCTTCGGCGCCTCGACGCCCGCCTCCTTGAGTACCTTGCCGTTGTTGAACAGCAGCACCGGCTGCGTACCGCGCATGGGTACGCCGTAGGACTTGCCGTCCAGCACCGCGCTGTTGAACACGGACGGCAGGAACTTCGCCTTGAGGCCGGGGTCCTTGGCGATGAAGTCGTCCAGCGGGAGCAGCAGTCCCGCGTCGACGAACGGCTTGATGCTGCCGCCGCCCCAGTTGAAGAAGACGTCCGGCGCCTGCTTGCTGCTGATGATCGTCTGCAGCTTGGCCTGGTAGTCGGCGCCCGGGATCGTGTCCAGGACGGCCTTCACCTTGGAGGTCTTGTTGAAGGTGGCGACGAGCTCCTTCTCCACCTTGTTCGTCGCATCCCCGTAGACCAGGACGTGGATGGTGTCGTCCCCGCCGGCCGAATCGGACCCTCCTCCGCCGCACGCGGACAGGGACAGCACCAGGGCCAGCGCGGCACCACCGACGACAGCGGTCCGCGGGAACCGTGCGCGTTGCTTCATCGACTCGCCTCTCGAAACTTTTTCGGTACGATTACCGAAACTTCCTGAGTCGGGACGCTAGGACGCCTCACTTGGGGGGTCAACCCTCGGTCACCGCGTTATCAAAGCGTTACGCCTCGGCGGCGGTTGGGCCGTGCTTTATGCTCCTCGCCATGCGCGATGACGAGGAAATGGGCCGCATCACCCTCGCCCAGGTGGCCCAGCAGGCCGGCGTGTCCATTTCGACAGTTTCGAAGGTCCTCAACGGGCGGCAGGACGTGGCGCCCCCGACGAGGGTCAAGGTGGAGCGTCTGCTGGAGGCCCATGCGTACCGGCGCACCACCCGCTCGGCCCGCGAGGCGCCGCTCATCGAGATCGTGTTCCACGAGCTGGAGAGCATCTGGGCGATGGAGCTGATCCGGGGCGTGGAGAACGTCGCCAAGGCCCACAACGCCGGGGTCGTCCTCACCGAGAGCGGAACCCGGCACTCACCCAGCCCCGACTGGATGGAGGCGATGCTCCAGCGCCGGCCGCTCGGTGTCGTCCTGGTCTTCTCCGCCCTGCCCAGCGAGGTCAAGCAGCAGCTCAGGGCCCGTTCGATCCCCTTCGTCATCATCGACCCGGCCGGCGATCCCGACCCCGACGTACCGTCGGTCGGCTCGGCCAACTGGAACGGCGGACTCGCCGCCACCCGCCATCTGATCGAGTGCGGGCACCGGCGCATCGGCATCATCACCGGCCCCGAGGACATGCTGTGCTCCCGGGCCCGGCTCGACGGCTACCGGTCGGCGATGAGCATGGCGGGGCTGGAGGTCGACCCGGAGCTCATCCTGTTCGGCGACTTCCACGTGGAGGGTGGATACGACCGTGCGGCGGAGATGCTGTCCCGGCCGCAGCGGCCCACCGCGATCTTCGCGGGCAGCGACCTCCAGGCGCTCGGCGTCCTGGAAGCGGCCCGGGTGAACGGCCTGCGCGTCCCGCACGACCTCTCGGTGGTCGGCTACGACGACGTGTCCATCGCCCGCTGGGCCAGCCCGGCGCTGACCACCGTCCATCAGCCACTGCGTCAGATGGCGGAGGAGGCGGCGCAGATGCTGATGCGGCTGCGGGCCCAGGAACCGGTGTCCACACGGCTGGAGCTGGCCACCAGCCTGGTCGTACGCAAGAGCACGGCGCCGCCGCCCGCGGAGGACTGAGCGGACGCGGCCGAAGCCGGGCGCTGCGCGTCAAGCGCTGCGCGTCGCACAGCCGCCTGCCGTCGCCGGGCGCGAGCAGGCTGGTGACCTCGGCGATCGCCCCCATGCGTGGCCGGGCACCCTTGGGCGTTTAGGTCTTTTGACATAGGTATCTCTTCATACTTATGATGCCCGTATGTCTGCCCCCAGCGCGTCCGAACAGGACATCCGGCACATCGCGTCAGCGATGACGGCTGTCCTGCCCGCGCTGCACCGGGCGCTCGACCGGCGGCTCGCCCAGGACATCCCGTACCCCAAGCTCCCCGAAGGCCAGCTCGCGCTGCTGCGCCTCGTCGGCGGCCGCGAAGCCATCACCGTGCGCGCGGCAGCCGACGAACTGCTGATGAAGCCGAACAACGTGAGCGCACTGGTCACCCAGCTGGCGGCCCAGGGGCTGCTGGAACGCAGGCAGGACCCGGCCGACAAGCGGATCGCGCATCTGCACCTGACGGCCGAGGCCCGGCGGCGCATCACCGCCGTCGGCGCGCTCATGGACGGGTATGTGGCCGAGGCCCTGTCGGCCCTGACCGACGGCGATCTCGACGCGATCGGCTCCGCCCTCGGTGCGCTCCAGGGACTGGCGCGGCACATCCACGCCGCCTCGCACTGACGCCCGCGCGGCCGTCCGTCTCCCTCCCTACGTTCTCCCTCTCTTCGTTCTCCCCCTTTTCAGGAAGCAAGGCATCCGTATGCCCTCCACTGCCGTGGACCACTCCCCCCTGCCCACCCGCGACCGGCCCGTTGCCCCGGCCGGCCGTCGCGGCAACCCCTGGCTGACGCTGGCAGCCGTCGCCTTCGGTCTGTTCATGGTCGGCCTCGACGGTTCCGTCGTCGCGATCGCCAACCCGGAGATCGGCCGGGACCTGAACGCGTCCACCGCCGATCTGCAATGGGTCACCAACTCCTATCTGCTCGCGCTGGCCGCTGCGTTGATCCTCGGCGGAAAGCTCGGGGACCGCTTCGGCCGGCGCACGTACTACCTGGTCGGCGTCGCCGGCTTCACCGCGGCCTCGATCGCCATCGCGCTGGTGGGTTCCATCGAAGGCGTCATCGCCTTCCGTGCCCTGCAGGGCTTCTTCGGCGCCCTGCTGATGCCCAACACACTCGGTCTGCTGCGCGCGGTGTTCCCGCCGAAGAAGTTCGGCATGGCCGTGGGCATCTGGGCGATGGTGTCCTCCGTCTCCACCGCTCTCGGCCCGATCGTCGGCGGACTGCTCGTCGAGCACGTCAACTGGGAGTCGGTCTTCTTCATCAACCTCCCGATCGGCATCGTCGCGCTCGCGTTCAGCGCGTTCGTCCTGCCGCAGAGCAAGAACCCGGCGAGCGAACAGCGCTTCGACGTCCCCGGCGTGATCCTGCTGGCGCTCGGCCTGCTCGTTCTGGTCTTCGGTGTCGTCAAGGGCGAGACCTGGGGCTGGAGTTCGGTCTCGACGCTCGCCACTCTCGCCGCGGGCGTGGTCCTGCTCGCGGTGTTCGGCTGGTACGAGACGCGGGTGGCGCACCCCCTGCTGCCCATGCGGCTGTTCCGCAGCCCCGCGCTGACCATCGGCACGGTCATCACCGCGGTCAACTTCTTCGTCCTGCTCGGCGTGATCTTCTTCGTCATGCTGTACCTCCAGAACGTCCGCGGCTTCACCCCCGTCGAGGCAGGCATACGGACCCTCCCGCTGAGCCTCGCCTCGGTCGTCGCGGCGCCGCTGGGCGCCAAGATCACGGAGAGGTTCGGGGCCCGGCTGTCCATGCCGCTGGGCATGGCGCTCCAGGCCGGTGCCTCCTTCGGGCTGCTGGGCTGGGGTGTGCACTCCTCGTACGCCGCGATGTGGCCGCCCTTCGTCGCGCTGGGCCTCGGTGTCGGCATGGTGATGGCCGCCTCGTCCGACGCGATCGTCGGCAACGCCCCGGTGAGCGACGGTGGTGTGGCGGGCGGGCTGCAGGCCACCGCACTCCAGGTCGGCGGAGCGCTCGGCACCTCCGTACTCATCTCCCTGATCAGCAGCCGGGTCGGCTCCACCCTGACCGGCGAACTCACCTCAGCCGGGGTCCCCGGACCCATGGCGGAGGGGCTGCACGAGGCCAAGGACGCGGTGTCGATGGGGGTTTCGCCGGTCAACGGTGAGATGCCCGCGCAGCTGAAGGCCGCGGTGATCGAAGGCAGCGGGCAGGCGTTCATGAACGGCGTGCACACCGCCGCGCTCGTCACCGGCGTGCTGTGCGTGGCCGGCGCCGTCCTCGCCGCGGTCGGCGTCCGCCGCGACCCGGAGGCTTCCGCGGCTCACTGACGGCGGTGGGCGGCGGCCCGGACAGGAGCAGCGAGCCGCCGCCCTCGCTCAGGGACGCTTGTCGGGGCGTACGACTCCGAGGATGAACATCGAACCGGCGTCGGCGACGGTGATGTTCCGTCCCGGGCGCGGTGCGTGGATGATCGAGCCGTCGCCGATGTACATCCCCACGTGGCTGGCGTCCCGGTGATAGATGATCAGGTCTCCGGGGCGCATGGTCTCGATGCCGATACGCGGCAGCAGACGCCACTGCTCCTGCGAGGTGCGGGGTATGGGCCGCTTCGCCGCGGCCCACGCCTGCGAGGTGAGCCCGGAGCAGTCGTAGCTGTCGGGCCCCTCGTGCCCCCACCCGTAGGGCTTGCCGAGCTGTTGGGACGCGAAGGCGACCGCTGTCGCACCCTGCTCACTGGCCTCTCCCCTGACGTCCTTGAGCGAGCCGGACCGCAGATACGCCGCGTGCGTGTCGTCCGCGGCCTCCTTCTGCATCTCCAGCAGGCGTCTGCGCTCCTTGTCCTCCAGCCGCGCCTCCAGCGTCTTCGCGGTGGCGATGCGCTTCTCGATGCGCTTCCGGGCATCCGCCCCGGCCTGGCGGCTGCCCTGGAGTTTTCTCAACTGCTCCGAGGCCACCTCGGACTTCTCGCGCAGCTCCTTCTGGACGCGGGTCCGCTCGCGCAGCAGTCCGTCGACACCGTGCTGGGCCTGGCGCGCTCGTCCGACCTCGTCGAGTACGTCGTCGGGGTCCGTACTCAGCAGCAGCTGGACATCGAGGGGCAGGCCGCCGCTGCGGTACTGGGCACGGGCCGCCGCCCCCATGCGCGACCTCAGCCGCTCCAGCGCGACCCGGCCCGCCGCCATGTCCTCGGCGAGCGCGGCCACCCGGGCGGACTGCTTGCCGGCCCGCTCCTCCGCGGCGTTGTACGTGTCCGTGGCGACCTCGGCATCGTGGTACAGCCGGTCCAGTTCCTCGCGCACCTCCGCCAGGGACGTGGGCCGGGCGGGATCGGGCGCCGGAGAGGGTACCGCCGTCGCCGAACCCTGTGCCGTCGCCGCGACGACGCAGAGCACGACCGCGGCCACCACCGCCCGACCACCCTTACCGCTCGCTTTCCGTATCACGTTGCTGACGCTCCGTCATGACTCGTGGGCGGGAGGAGTCATGCCGCCGCGCGGCACGACCAACCGAACGGGTCAGGACGCCCCCGTTCGCCCCTACAACGTCCCTGCGGGAGCCGGTGGTTCACGAGGGCGGGCGGATGATGGCCGCGGTGGGCCGGGGGGATCAGCGGGCGTCGGCCGGCTGCGCCTCAAGCCTTCCGCGCATGCGTCCGGCCTCGTCGGCCATACCGAGCCTCAGGCAGACGGCGAGCGACCGCTCCCAGCAGGCACGCGCCCACGACTCGTGCCCCACCAGGTCCAGTGCATCGCCGAGCATCTCGGTGGCATGGGCCTCGCCCCGCTCGAAGTTCATCTCCCGGGCGAGGGCGATCGCCTGCTCGGCGTAGCGGGCGGCCATCTGCGGCTGTCCGAGACTCAGGTACGCCTCGGCGCCCCTGATCAGGCTCGCGCAGCGCACGAAGGAGTGCCCGCTCGGGCCGAGACGCGCCAGGCACTCCTCGAACTGACCCAGCGCCTCCGCCGAGCGCCCCAGACCGAGCAACACCTGACCGATCCGGTAGTGCGCGTAGGCGCGCCCGTGCTGGTCGCCCAGACTCTCGTACAGGTCCAACTGCCGCAGGGCCGTGTCGAGAAGCAGCTCGTCCACCTGCCCGAGCCGCACGCACTCCAGGATCACGTTGCCGAGGGCAAGCCCCTCTACGGACCTGTCCCCCGCCGCGCGGGCCTCGGTGACGGCACGCATGCCCAGCTCCAGGCCGCCCCCCTCGCCGCCCCGTTTCGTTGCCAGGAGCGCCGCCACGTTCAGCACCATGGCGTGCACCGTGTGGTCCTCGGTCCCCACCGAGAGCTCCATCGCGCGGCTCGTCACCTCGTGGGCGCTCTGCAACTCCTCCATCTGCATCAGCGCACCGCCGAGCATGTAGCAGATCCGCTGCTCCGCCCGCCGGTCGCCCGCACGGCGCGCGGCGTCGACCACGGTGCGGGCGACAGGGATCACATCGCGCCAGCGGTGCTCGGACATCAGCAGGGGGTCGAGTGCCAGGATCAGATCGGCGGCGCCGGCCGGGGCCGCCGGGGCGATCTGTGCCACGAACTCCAGCGCCGGAGCCAGCCGCCGGGTCCACCAGGCACAGGCTTCCCTCTCGTCCGCGAAGGTCACACCCCGGTGCTCGGTGGGGAGCAGCGACACGGGGACCTTGTGTCCCGGCCGGATCAGACCGTACGCATTGCGCGCGGTGGCCAGCAGCAGATCCAGCAGGCCGGTCAGCGCGGCCTCACGCGCCTCGGCCGACTCCTCCTCCTGGGCGCGCTGGCGTGCGAACAGCCGCAGGAGGTCGTGGAAGCGGTAGCACCGGCGGGCCGTCGACTCCAGCATGCCCACGTCGACCAGCGATTCGAGCAGCGACTCGGTCAGCTCCGGGGGCCGTCCGAGCACGGCCGCCGCTTCCACCAGGATGAGGGGGCTGGGCGCCGGCAGGGACAGCAGACGGAACGCGCGCGCCTGCTCCGCGTCGAGTTCGCCGTAGCCGAGCCGGAAGCACGCCTCGACGCCCAGCCCTTGAATCCGCAGCTCGCCGATGCGCTGCCGTTCGTCCTTGAGCTGGTCGACCGTGTCCGTCACCGTCCAGTCCGGGCGGACGGCGAGCCGGCTGGCCACGATGCGCACGGCGAGCGGATGCCCTCCGCAGAGGTCGGCCACGCGCAGGATCGCGAGGCGTTCGCCCTCGGTACGGGAGCCGCCGAGGATGCGGGTGAAGAGGGCCGCCGCCACCTGGGGCCGGAACACCTCCACCGCGACATGCGTGACACCGGAGAGGGCGGCGAGCGCGGAACGGCTCGTCACGACGGCGGCGCACCCACCGGAGCCGGGCAGGAGCGGACGTACCTGCTCGGCGTCACGGGCGTTGTCGAGCACGACCAGCACCCGGCGCCCGGCCAGGACCGAACGGTAGAGCGCCGCGCGCTCCTCCGTACTGTCCGGCATGCTCTGGTCCTTCTCCCCCAGGGCGCGGAGGAATCCGGCGAGTACGGCCGAGGGGTCGGCGGGTGAGCCGTCCGCACCGCGCAGATCCACGTAGAGCTGACCGTCGGGAAACTGCCCGCTCATGGCATGGGCGGCGTGCACGGCCAGGACGGTCTTGCCCGCTCCGCCCATGCCCGTGAGGACGGCCACCGGCACGGCCGTCCCGGACGCCCCCGAGAGTGCCGCGGTCACGCGCGCGGTCTCCGCCTCACGACCGGTGAAGTCGCCCAGGTCCGCGGGCAGTTGGGCGGGCCGTACTGCCGCGGTCCGTGGTTCGGCCGCCGCCCTGGGCGCGGCGAGTGAGGGATCGGCCGCCAGGAGCTGCCGGTGCAGGTCGCGGACGGCCGGGCCCGGTTCGATGCCGAGTTCGGCGATCAGGACGCGCCGGGTGTCGTGGTAGACGGCCAGCGCTTCGGCCTGCCGGTCGCACCGGTACAGCGACAGCATCAGGAGCAGCCGCAGCCGTTCGCGCAGCGGATGGGCCGCGGCCAGGGTGATCAGTTCGGGTACGACATCGCTGTGGCCACCCAGCTCCACGTCCAGCTCGACGCGGATCTCCGTCGCGCCGAGCCGCAGCTCGGTGAGCCGGGTCCGCTCCGCTTCGGCGAAGGCCCCGGGCACACCAGCCAGCGGGGCTCCGTTCCAGGCGTCGAGCGCGGAGCGCAGCAGGTCTCTGGCGGCCCGGTGGTCGCCTCGGTCTCTGAGCCTCCTGGCTTCGTGCAGCCGCGACTCGAAGACGGTGAGGTCGAACGCGCCGTCGGGGACGTGGACGGCGTAACCGCCGGCCACCGAGACGAGGACGCGGGGCGGCTGGTTCCTCGCCCGGCCCGGTTCGAGCGCCGCGCGCAGGCGGGAGACATAGGTCCGCAGGACGGAGACGGCGCCCGTGGGCGGGTCCTCGTCCCACACGGCGTCGACGAGTTCGTCGACGGAGGCCGGGCGGCCCTGCTTGAGCAGCAGCAGGGCCAGTACGGCGCGCTGCTGCGGTGAGCCCAGCGGCACCGGGTCCTCGCCCCGCCATGCCTGTAACGGACCCAGAACCGTGAACCGGAGACCGGTAACGCCCGTTGTTTCCATTGGTGTTCGCGCCCCCCACAGAAGCGATCTTCTGAGGGGACGTTAGCGGGCCGACGAACCGTTGCGAGGAGGGCGTCTTCAGCAGGTTCGCCGCCGCGTGGGCGCAGAATGCTCCTTCAGCTGCATATGTCAGCACATTCGATGCGCCGTGGGGCACCAGGTTGAGGTGATCGTCACAGAGCGCACGTGTCCTGCGACACAGCTGTCACGACTCCCGCGTGCGCCCGGTCCCCGGCGCCGGGGACCGCGAAGTGCTGCCTGACCAGGTGCATCGCCTCCGTGTGCGGGGGGCCCAGCCGGCGCTTCTCGGCCAGATGCGCCCACAGGTGCAGCAGTTCACGGCCGTGCGCCGAAGCGGCCCGCTCGTCGAGCAGTCGCTCCCACGCCGCTGTCGCGCGCAGGACGTCGTCGGCGGCGCGCGCGTCCCCGAGCCCGCAGCGGATCCGGGCGACCCCGATGGCCAGCGACGTGGCCAGGGGGTGGTCGCCGGCGAGATGGGCGACGTACGCCTCCATCGCCCGCGCCTCAAGTGCCTGCGGATGCCCGGCCCCGTGGTCACCGGCGAGACGCTCGCGCAGCGCGGCGGCGAGGACGCCCGCGTGTTCCGCGTCGCCTCCGTCGACGGCATCCCTGATGCGTTGTACGCGCTCGGCGACGGCGGCCGGGACCGGGACCGGCTCCAAGCGGCCCTCGTTCACGTCCCCGTTTCCGTTTCCGTTCTCGCCCTCGTTCTCGCTCTCACCCTCGTTCTCGTTCTCGTTCTCGTCGGGATCGGGGATGCGGCTGGAGCCGTCCGGTGCCACTTCGATGCGCACGGTGTGGGCGGCCGGGCGGTCGAAGACGGTGGCGCGCACCGGCCCCCGGTGGTCGCGCGCATGGCGCTGGAGGAGGTCGAGGATCGCCTCGTGGACGGACTGCCCCTCGTCGACGTCGACGGGCTCCCCGTTGAGGACGGCCGCGTACTCGTCGGAGACGTACACGTCGAAGAGCAGGGGGGCGAGTGCGCGTGCGGGCTCCGACGGGCCGGGGCGGTCGAGGGCGGTGAGCTCTGGCATGCGGGAATCCCTTCGCCGGATGTGAACGGGGGGCTGAGTGCGCGTTCAAGCTCCTCGACGGATGTGCGGAGCCACCGGTTCAACGGGCCCTCGACGAACTCTCGGTGCTCCCGCCGAGGAGCCCGTCCGGGATTGAACCGCGTGCCGGGCGGGATGCGTGGTGGCTGTCCGACAACGGCCGTACGGCCCCGGAGACCGAGACGTGGAGGCACATCGTGGCTGACCTGGAACAGCGGGAGGACCGTGCGTACGAGCCGGGAGCGACGGGATTCGTCCCCTGGCTGATGACCCTGATGCTCCTGACCCCGTTGGCTCTTGCCGCCGTCTGGCTGGGCGGCAGCCTGGGCGTCGCGCTCGTCGGCGACGGCTGGAATCCGCCGCCGTTCTCCCTGGAGTCCCTCTCCGCGCTGGCCCGTGGCGGTACGGGCGTGCTGTGGCCCGGGGCGCCGACGGGTGCGGTCGTGGCCGGCATCGCGTCCCTGGCGGGCGCCCTGTTCGGCGTGGCCGCTCTGGGGTTCTTCGCGGCGGACCCGGTGCTCGCGTCCGCCTCCGCGCGCAGGGCGGCGCGGACCGCGGCCGCCGGGGACGACGCGACCGGCGCTCACCTGCCAGCTCCGGCCCACCGGCCGAAGGACACGGGCCCGGCCCCGGCCGCGTCCGTCTCCTGAGCCACGCGCGTGTCCGCTCTCCACGCATCCGCCGCCGCCCCGACGACGGCCCGCATCGGTGACATCGACGTGCTGCGCGGCTTCGCTCTGCTCGGCATCCTGCTGATCAACGCCCAGCTCATGGCCGGCCCCGCCGCCGCGTCCGTCGGCGGGGCCGGCGCCGGGCTTGCGGACCGGAGCGCCGCCTGGGTGGTGACGGCCCTGGTCGCCGGCAAGTTCTACCTTCTCTTCTCGTTTCTCTTCGGCTACGGCTTCACCGTGCAGCAGCGTTCCGCCGAGCACGCGGCCGTCGCTTTCGCGCCCCGCCATCTCCGCCGGACCGCCGCACTGTTCCTGCTCGGCCTCGCCCACGCCGTACTGCTGTACCCGGGCGACATCCTGATGACGTACGCGGCCCTGGGGCTCGTACTGTTCGCACTGCGTGACGTGTCGCCCTGGGCGCTCCTGCGGATCGCGGCCGGCCTCGTCGGTACGCTCGCCGCCCTGCTCCTCACCTACGGTCTGCTCACGCTCGCGCTGAGCGGGCCGGAGCGGACGGAGGACGTCGCCGCCACGACGGCGGGCACGGTGACGGGGTACCGGGGCGGCCCCGGCTCGGTGATCCTCACGAACATCGAGCTGCTGCCGGAATTCCTCGGCGCGAACGTCCTCTACTCCGCCGATCTGCTGGCTGCCTTCCTCGTCGGCCTCGCCGCCGGCAGGTGGCGGATCCTCGCCTGCCCGGAGCGCCACCGGGAGGGGATGCGGCGCGTCGTCCGCCGATGGCTGCCCCTCGGCCTGGCCGGCGGAATCCTCATGGCGGCGTGCACCGGCGGTCCGCTGGGCGGGGACTGGTTCCACATCGGCCGGGCGGCCGGGATTCTCACGGCTCCCGCCCTCACCGCCGCGTACGCCTGCGGGGTGCTCCTGCTCGTACGCACCCCCGCCGGGCGGAGGGTCGGAGCAGCGCTCGCACCCGCGGGGCGGATGTCGCTCACCAACTACCTGACGCAGTCGCTCGTCCTGGCCCTGGTCTTCACCGGGTACGGCCTCGGCCTGTACGGGCGGCTGGGCACCACGGCCGTCCTGTCGGGCTGTCTGGTCCTGTACGCCGCCCAACTCGCCCTGAGCGGCGTGCTGCTGAGGCACTTCCGGAGCGGTCCGGTGGAATTCCTGGTGCGCGCGGCGACCCGGGGCGGCTTCCCGCGGCGGGCACGGTAGCCGCCCCGGAGTTCACCGGCCGTAGGTCTCCGTCACGGGTACGTCCTTGGGCCGGTGCGCCCCGGGCTTGCAGCCGGCGAACGGACCGGAGGGATCACGCAAGGCGGACATGACGTGCGTGAGGTAGTCACGGTGCCAGACCGCGGGGCCGGTCAGGCCGGCCGCCGGGTCGGTGAGCTCCTGCCAGGCCATCCACAGCCCGTAGAGCTGCGCCACCGCCTCCTCGTGCTCCCACCACCGCGCGCACCAGGGGGCGGACGAGGTGGTCTCCCTGCCGTAGACCGGGATCAGGAGGTGCTGCACCCACCGGCTCAGGAGGCTCAGCGCCTCTTCATGCAGCGGACCGTCCAGATACACGATGAACTGCGGTCCCTGCTGCTGTGTGTTCCCGGCCGGTTCGGCACGCTCGACGGCACTGGTCATGCGGGGTCGCCTCCCACAGGTTGATGGGCATATCGGTGATCGGCTGATCGACACCGGCACTACGCACAGGACGCGCGGATGGTTCAGTCCATGCCTTTCTCCGGGCCGCGCGTGAACCGGAATACCCAGGTATCCGTCGTGTGCATGCACACCGGTTCACGGGTTCACGGGACCAGACGGAGAACACATGGAAGGCAGCACGCCATGACGACACCAGAAGAAGTGGGCGGGCCCGTCCCGGTCGCCGTTCCCTCCGCTCAGGCGGTCGCACACCACAGGTGAGCCCGGACGCGCCGGTCCGAGACGAGTGGGCGGAACCGCATCCGCCCCACGAACCCCACAGAGAGGACACGCCGTCATGCCCGCCACGGGAGCTGCCGAGGGGATCACTGCACACGATCCCGGCGCCGCGAAGACAGCGATGGAACTGATTCTCCACGACCTTCTTGAGCTTCGGGAGCGCCTGAAACGGCAGGAGCAACGCAGACCAGCCCAGCCCGAGGAACCCCCCCGGGTGCAGGGGAACGAGTCCAGCGCGTCTGGTGCGCGGGACGCTTCTACGTCCACCGATACCGAGAAGCTGATCGCGTACATCATCCAGAAGATCCTGGAGCGAATCTCGCCACCGGGGCAGCAACAGCCCGGACCACAGGAGGCACCAGCACAGGCCCCGGACCGGTTCGCCCACCTCTACACCGACGAGAACAAGGGCAGGGCCGCGAGCATCGCGCAAGCGGTGGAGGCCGTACTGGCCGAGCACCCCGCGCTGGTGGAGATGTTCCACAACGGCCAACTCCCCCGGACCCAGCAGCTCGTCCAGCATGCGCACCTCGCAACGAGTGAGCGCCGCACGACCGCGGAGGCCGCAGCCCTTGTGTCCCCGGCGTCGGGCAGTGCCCCCGCGCCTCGCCCCGGCGGCGAGGAGGCATCGGACGAGCAGGAAGCCGGACTCAGCTATCTCATCCTCGACGACGAGGACGATCTGTCCGACATCGTGGACGCGTACCTCGACATGCCATCCACCACCCCCCTCGTCAGCGAAGACGCGGAGAACGACCTGTCCGACATCGTCGACGCGTACTACGAGCCGCTGCCCGCCAACCCGGCGCATGCCACCGCACCGAACGCCCTTCTCGGCGCCCAGCCCTCGCAGCGCGTCGAGGCAGCAGTCTCCACGGTCCCCGGCTCGACGCCGCCCACTCAGGGCAACAGGGCCACCGAGTACGCGCCCACGACCCCGGTCCCGATCCCACCGGCCCGCATGGCGTCGCCCACGCAAGGCCGTTAGACAACCGGGTGGGCGGGAGCACCCTCACCAGGTCCTCCCGCCCACCCGTACCGCACCAACCCCTCTCACACGGACTCCAGCGCTCCCCCCGCCTCCCCCGCCTCCGTCATGGCCGCCTTCGACCACGACCGCGCGGCCCGGTCCGTGATGGCCGCCACCTCCGCCTTCGCCGCCGCCGAGATGCGGCCCGCGTCCGGCTCCTTGTACCAGGGGCGGAGCCGGATCAACGCCGGCCGTACACCCGTGGCGAGCAGCAGTGCCGTGCCCTTCGGCAGCGCCCGTATCCGGTCCGGCGGCAACACCTGCTCCTGGCGGTACGAGGTGGAGCGGGAGGAGCCGTCCCTGCCTCTGGAGACGCTGACGGTGCTCACATCGTGCTGGCCCACCAGTTTGGAGATCTTCTCCACGAAGTCCGCGTCGTCCAGTCCCGCACCGAGCAGCTTGACCGTGGCGGCGCTCCACAGGGCGTCCATGCCCGCGTCCCCCCACACACGGGCGCCCTGGCGGTAACTCTGCAACAGGGTCACCACGTTGATGCCGCGCGAGCCGAAGTGGCTGTAGAGGTCGGGGAGATCAGCGATGCGGCACACGTTCGCCGCCTCGTCGAGCACCGCCGTCATCGGCGGGTCAAGCCGGCCGCCCATCCGCTCGGCGGCGACGACGCCCGCCCTCATGGTGGCGTCGGCGAGGCCGGCGATCACCCCGGCCGCCGAGCCGCCGCCGTCCTTGGACAGCAGATAGAGCGTGTCGCGTCCCAGGACATGCCGCTCGGGCCGGAACTGCTGTACGTCGGGGTCCCGGGTCACCCACGCCAGGATGCCCGGGTCCAGGAGACAGGAGACGCACTGCCGGGCCGTCTCGTAGATGCCGTCACGGGTCTCCACCGCGCCGCGCACCGTGCCCTGCAACTGCTCGGCCATGGCGGCCAGTCCGGCCTCGCGGAGCAGGTCGATCGGTGTGCGGTCGGCCGGGTCGGCGAGCCAGCCGAGCAGATCGGTCACCGGCGCACGGCCGCGTGCCGCCGCCAGGAACAGCGCGGTCAGCGTGTTCTGCGCCGCCGAGATCCAGAAGTCCTTCTGCGAGGCGTCGTCGTTGACGGAGGCCACGAAGTGGCCCGCCAGCCGACGCGAGCCCTCGATCGTGACGCACTCGGCGAGCATGTCCCACCACATCTCACGCGGGGTGTGGGCGATGCCCTGGGGGTCGAACGTCCAGACGGTGCCGGTCTTCGCCCGCTCGGCGCGGGTGACGGCGTACACATCCGACTTGTTCGACGTGAGGAGCACGGCCCCACGCGCGCGCAGCACCCGTGGGATGGCGATTCCGGTGGACTTTCCGGCGCGTGGTGCCATCAGGTCCAGTTCCACGTCCTCGTACGAGGAGCGCAGTTCGGGCCCGGAAGGCTCCAGGTCACCGAGGAGGTTCCCGGTCTCGTCGGGATGGAGCTCCTTCATTCCCTTCAGGGTCGGGCGCAGTTCGCGGGCGCGCGCGGCAATGCCCTTGGGGCCCATGGACGCGAGCTCCTTGCGGCCGGCGAGACCGGCGGAGTGCCCGCCCCCTCCCCGGGTCCGCAGGACGAGCCGGACGACCGGCACGGTCAGGGCGGCGAGTATGGCGAACAGGGCCACGATGCCGCCGTACACCCCGTAGGGCGAGGCGCCCGGCCAGAGCCGTTCCGCGCCCTCCGTGACCAGCGTGCCGAACGTCGACATGACGAAGGGCGGCGGATTCCAGCCCGCTCCGCTCACCGCGGCGCCCAGGGTGCCGCCCAGCCAGGTCACCCCGAACACGAGCAGCGACACACCGGCGACGCCCACGATCGCCCAGGGGGCGAGGTCGCTTCCCGGCCGGCCGCCGGGCTGCCCGCTCACGCGGGCCGCCGTACGGCCGGGGCGGACAGATCGACCACGGGACGCGACAGGTCCACGGCGGGGCCGAGATCCGCGAGGGCGGGTCCGGGGCCGTCGGTGAGGGCGGGTCCGGGGCCGTTGGCGAGGACGGCCGCCTCCGCCGCGGCTCGCTCGGCGGCCCGCGCCTCGGCGTAACCGTTGGACGCCCAGCGGGTGTTGGTGTCGTGCAGGCCTCGCTCGGTGTCGGTGATCGCCACCTTGATCGGGATGCCCGGGCGTCCGCCGACCTTGATGAGGAACCGGCCGCGGCCCGGCGGCTCCTCATCCGCCCCGGTGCTCGCCCAGCCGGGCGGCGACGACCAGGAGGAGACCAGCTCGATCTCCCGCCGCGACAGGCCGACCACCCTGCCGAGGTCCTCCATCTCGGCCCGCGGCAGTCCCGCGACGACGACCATCCCGGCCCGCTCGACGAATCCCCGCGCCTTGGCCCGGTCCGAGTCGGTACCCAGCGCCTCGGCGTCCTTCAGGGTGTGGGTGATCTTGGCGTCGCCCAGGCCGAGCGAGCGGTTGAGCCGGGTCAGGGCGTCGATCCGGTCGACGATGCCGGACGCGGCACGCAGCGGACGCCACAGCTCGTCGAGGACGGTGAAGAACCAGCGCCGGGGCGCGAGCCCGGCGTCGGCCAGCGCGTGCGAGGCCGCGACCGTGCCGAGCCCGTCCGACCAGGCGGCGAGCATCGCCGCCGCCGTCAGCTGGGTGTCGGCCTCACCGATACGGGAGATGTCGATGCACACCGCGGTGGCATCCGGGTTGATGTGGGTGGAGGTCTCCGAGGCGAAGGTGCCGCCCAGCGGCCCGTCCAGGATGCCGAGCAGCGAGCGGTGCAGGGGATCGACCGCGTCCCGGTACCTGGCGTCGTCCCCCCGGTCCAGGGTGACCGCGCGCACCCGTGCGGGCCCTTCGTCGAGCACCCTGAGCAGGTCGGGCAGGAGCAACGTGTGCCCCCGTGGGGTGCGTTCGCGCAGATGGTGCAGGCATACGGAGAGCACCGACTGCTCGTGGTCGTCCATGGGCCGGCCGCGCACGATCGTGATCAGCGCGGCCACCATGTTGAGGACACGGCCATGGGTCTCGGCGGCCAGTGCCTGCCCCGCCTCACCGCCGATGCGGTCGGCGGCGGCCCCCATCGCACCGGGGTCCAGGACGTTGATGCCGCCGACACCACGCCCGATGGAGATCACCTGGCCGCCCAGGGCCCGTACCGTGTCCGCGTAGTCCGGCTTGAGGTCACCCAGCACCAGCGGCACCACGCCTGTCGCGGACAGCCCGATGAGCATCCGGTTGATCAGCGTCGACTTCCCCAGACCCGGCATCCCGAGCATGAACAGGGAAGGGTTGGAGATGTACCGGGCCCGGGTGAACCAGGACAGCGGATCGCCGCACACGGTCGCCCCGGTGAACATGTGCTGCCCGAGGGGTACGCCGCTCATGGGCGCCCCCGAACCGGCGGCGAACGGCCAGAGCCCGCAGGCCTGCACGCTCGTGGCGCGCCACATGGTGGGCGGGTCCATGTAACCGACGCGCCCGCCGCCGGGGCCGGCCCATCCCCGGGAGGGCACGTACGCCTCACGGACGGGACGGGGACGGGCGGCCCGGCCCCCGCTCCCGCGCTTCCCCTTTCCGGCCGCCTTTCCCGTCGCCTCCGCGGCAGCGGGCCCGGCGTCCTTCCGGCCCTGCTTCCGCCCGGCCTCGTCCGGCCCGGCCTCGTCCGCGTCCGCGAACGAGATCCGGCTGAGCGCGGTGGTGCCGCCCGAGGAACCGGCCGGCCAGTCGGCGCCCAGGTCGAGGACCCGCACCGACGTGGGGGTGCCGCTCACAGCGCCTCCTGGAGCTCGTGCGGGATCAACGTCTGCTCCCACGGAAGGATGCCGACGGGCAGGGTGCAGCTGAACGCGGCGGCCTGCATCCGGTCGGCAGGGCGCATCGAAATGCGGGACGACGCAAGGAGGTTGCGTACGGTCACGTCGGCTTCGCCCAGCTGGTCGGCGGAGTCGACCGTGACGGTGAACATCAGCGAGAACTCGACCAGCCCCGCACCGGACGCCTCCTCCGCAGCCGTCTGTTCCGCCGCCCGCACCTCGGATGCGGCGCGCGCCTGCACCATCCCGCGGCCTGATGTGGCCATGAACTGGGCACTGCGGCGGTCGGCTTCGACGATCCGCGCGGAGGTCGCCGGGTCGATGGGCCGGTAGAGAAGCGCGACCCGCTTGCGCCGGGTCCCCGGTGCGGCCTCCAGCATGCTGCGCAGCACACCGGAGCGCACCGTGCCGCGAGGAGCCAGGGTGAGCAGCCAGCTGCGCGAGTAACCGGAGTCGTGCTGGTAGGACTTGACCGTCTCGACGCAGGCGGACGGGCCGGCGTCGTCCCACTCGAGTCCCGTACCCCCGTGCTGAGCGCGTGCGCTGAGCACGTCCGCCGCGACGGCGGGGTCGTACGCGACCCGTACGACTTCGGCGATCCGCTCGGCGGAGAGCGGGTACGCCGCGCCTCCTCCTGCTCCGACAAGTCCGGTGAGCAGACCGGGGATACGGATGGCGAGGTCGTTGACGACGTCCTCGTGCTTGCGCTTCTGGCCCGGCGGGACGCCGTAGGTCAGGGTGATGTAGGTGTGCATCTCGGAAGAGGCGGACGGGTAGCGCTCGACGACCTCCTCCATCACGGCACGCGCGGCCGGAGGGGCGTCCGGGGTGATCCGGGGCAGCACCTCGGCGGCCAGCCGGGTACCCGGGTCGGGGGCGGTCTCGACGACGACCGAGGCACCGCGCAGCCCCGGCTCGTGCGAGAGCCTGGCCAGCCACTCGCCCCACATCGCCACCCACACGTCGACCTGATCGGGGTCGACCAGGGACCCGCCGTCCGGCTCGCAGCCCAGCACGACGGAGTAGAGATTGCGCCGACGGTGGTGCAGCACGCCGAAGGGACGGTCGTACGCGTCGCGCCCCTCGCTCGCCGTCACCCGGTTCAGCAGGCCGGGCGGCCTGAACCGGCCGCCCGGGCGCTGCGACAGCGGCCCGGACACATAGACGTGCGCGCCCTTGGACTTACGGCGCAGCCAGCCGATGCGCAGAGTGAGCAACTGGTAGAGGTTGCGGCCGTCCTGGGTCCGCAGAGCCAGTGGCGTGAGGACGACGACCAGAGGGACGAGGACCACCACGGCGGCGAGCAGTGAGATCAGTGACGAGAGCAGCACCACGACGAGTCCGCCGAAGACTCCGAACGTACCGATCAGGCCGAGTGGGCCGAGTCCCGGGCGCCGGGGGCGGCGCCAGTTCCCGTAGGTGGGATGCGTAACGGCTTCCGTAGCCATGGTTCTGCTTCCTTCCTCAGTAGCTTGGTCGGGCCGATGCCCGTGGTCGTGTCAGGGTTCGGGGCCCCTGGGGCCTGGGCCCTGGGGGCCGTCCGGCGCTTCAGGACGAAGCCGTGGCCGGACGACCCGGTGGACCTCTCCGGACAGCCCCTAGCGGTTGTGGCCCGCGTCCCCGTCGGCGCCGTCCAGGGCTCCGCTCGCGATCCGGCCCACGCCTTGGGCGGCGGCCATCGCGGCGCCCAATGCGGCTCCGGCCGGACCCGCGGCGGCCGCCGCACCCGCACCACCGGCCGCACCCGCGCCACCCGCCGCACCACCGCCGACAGCGCCACCCGCACCGGCACCGCTGGCACCGCCGGCACCGCTCTGCTGACCGGCCGCTCCGGCCCCGCCGGCGGCACTCTGCTGACCGGCCGCACCCGTCCCGCCCGCGCTCCCGGCCGCACCGGCTCCGCCCGCGGATGCCGGAGCTCCGGAGGGCCCGGCCTTTCCTGCCGATCCGCCCCCGCTGCCGCCACCGCTTCCCGAGGCGACGGACTTCGCTCCGGAGGCGACCGCGCCGCCCGCGGCCGAGGCACCGTCCCCCACGCCGTTCCCGCCACCGAGCGCCGCGGTCGCGGGCACGATGAGCTTGAGGAGGGCGGGCAGCGCGACGGCGGAGAGGAGCATGACGCCGATACCGGCGATGCGTTCCTGGATGCCGTTCTCCTGGCCGTTCGAGATCATCGCGGAGCCCGCGTACATGACCAGTCCGGCCGCGGGTTTGTACAGCAGCCAGGCGATCATCCAGCCGATGTGCTTGCGCCACCAGCCGTTGCCCCAGTCCGTCATGGAGGCGGCGGCGGCCAGCGGAAGCGTGCCCAGCAGCACGATCATCACGCCGAGGCGGATGTAGAGCAGGATCGTGTGCAGGATGGCGGCGATCAGCAGCAGGAAGGCGAGGACGAGCAGCAGGAACGCCTCGATGCCTCCGGCGTTCTGGCAGCCGATGTTGTTGGTGAGCTGCTCGTACGCGGCCTGCTTGAAGAGGAAGTCGGCGTACCGGTCGGAGAGCCCCGCCAGCAGGGTCACCACCGTGGTCGCCGCACCGGCCACGAGAATCACCCGCAGCAGGCCCTTGAGCGCGGTCGTTCCCGCCTCCCCGCGTCGTTCGAGGGCCATTCTGATCGCGGCGAAGATCAGTGAGCCGACCGCCGTGTAGACGACCACCCACTGCGTCTGGTTGTTGACCTGTTGCGAGGTCTCGGTCGAGGAGAGCGTGGGAATCGAGACGGTCAGTTCACCGAAGGCCGCGATGGCGGCGGCGAGTACGGCGTTGGCGATGCCCGACACGATGGTGCCGATCGGGTCGCCCAGGAAGTCGAAGAAGCCCTTGATCGCGTCGACCAGCGGGTCCCCTGTGGGGCAGGAGGGCACGTCACACCTCCCACATGGTGAAGCCGTGGTTGCCTGTCACGATCGTCAGCGAGGTGTAGAGCGACCCGTTGGTCTCGGGCCGCACCTTCCAGTCGCCGCCGTCCCAGGCCACGGTGACGAAGGTCGTTCCGTAGCCACCGGAGCCGTTCCTGATGAGGAGTTGCACCTTGGCGGTCTCCTTGGAGTACGAGCTCAGCGCGAACCCGACGTAGGAGCCGGCCGCGCTTCCGTTGCCGGCCGATTCCGGCACGGTGCTCCGCTGCGCGACGAAGAGATCACGCCCGCGTCCGGGCACGACCTGCTGGTCGGTGACGGTGCGCCAGTCCTTGCCGCTCATCCGGGCGGGAATCACGTGGGCGGCCAGTACCGCGCCGAGGGGGGTGCGGGCGAAGCACCACATGACCGCACCGCTGGTCCGGACCGGCCCCGCCGATGGCGATACGGGCACCTTCGACATGCCCAGCGACCGCCATTCCAGATCCTCGGGCGACGCCGCGGGAGGCGTCTGGTCGCTGTCATCGGTGAGACAGCCGCCGGGCCGTTCGGGACCGGCCGCCTCGCCACCGGCCGGCACGCTCTTCGGCGCGGCGGAGGACAGCGGCCCCTTCTTCGCGGGGCTCCCCTGCCGGGCGGCCGCCGCGTCGTCACCCGTCGACAGCCAGGTGACCCCGGATATGACGAGGACGATGGCGAGAAAGGCCGCCGAGAGCAGCCACCCCTGCTGGTTCCAGAACGGCTGCTCCGTCCCGGCATCTCTCTGGTTACGTCCGAACATGATGTCCGCCCCCTTCCCGGTCTAGTCGAAGACGAAGGAGACGAGCGGGCCCGCGGTGGCCACCAGCACACAGCCGCCCAGCACCATGCCGAGACGGCTCATGTGCTCGGAACTCTCGCCGCGCTTCATGGAGATGGCCATCATGGCGCCGGTGATCAGGACACCGGCCACGCCCGCGGCGGTACCCGCCCAGGCGGCGATGCCGAGCACGACGTCGACCTTCTGGGTGAGCGCGTCCGGAGCATCGCTCTTCGGATTGGGCACGTTCGAGGCGTGGAAGAGCGAGGGGATGAGCGTTTTCATGGCTGTCTCCTGCGAGGGTCGTGCGCCACCGACCGGTGGCGATGAAGGAAGTAAGGTCGTCAACTGCCCGTACACACACCGGCAATTGACGAAGCGTCAAAGTGCGAGGGAGCCGAGGGAGGACACGATCGGCCCGGCCGTGGAGGCCAGGACGCAGGCGAGCATGACGAAGAAGAGCCCGCGGAAGTGTTCGCCGCCCTCCCCCGGCTGACCACTGCGCAACTGGAGCGCCATCAGCGTGCCGACCGTGATGACGCCTCCCACTCCGGCGGCCGAGGCGCACCAGGCGAGCAGGCCGAGAAGCTCGCCGGCCTCTGGCCCCGGCGAGAAGGTGGCGGCGAGCGTGGCGCCCGCCGAGGCGATACCGGGCACCGTCACTCCCCCGGCCCGTCGGGCCGCGTACCGGCGAGCGCACCCAGCCGGAACAGCTCCTTCGGGAGCTTTCTCGTCTCCTTGCCGAGCCGCCAGGCGGAGATCCAGGGGAGCCGCCGCACGGGAGCCGCGGACCTCAGAATCCGCACCCGGTTGGCGAGCGCGAGGGGGAGCCGGCCGGGCGCGTCGGCGACGAGCACCAGCGCCACCAGCTCCATTCCGGCGGGATGCCGGCCTTCACGGAGGGCGTTCAGGGCCCGGGACGCCGCGCGCATTCCGTCCCCATGGGTGCGGGCGACCAGCATCACGCGGGCGGGTTCGCCGCGGGAGGGGTCGGGCCACGCGCACCCGAGGTCGGTGCCGCCGAGCACCCGGGCCAGGGTGCTCACGCCGGCACCACCGTGTGCGCCGACCCAGCCGACTCCCGTACCGGACAGGGTTCCGGATCGCTCCCGGCGCGGGCGCTGCGACCGTCCGCTCCGCTCCGCAGGGCTTTTCACCCCCTGCGGGGCGACCGGCCGCACCATCGTCGTGGCCCCGTCCTCCGGAGTCACCGGCTCCCCGGCGGGCTGCTGACGCGTAGGCCCCCGTACCCACATCTGCGGACCGGCGGGCTCCGCTGAAGGGACAGTCATGCGTGCCCCACCCTCTCTTCTCACGAACGTCTCACGAGCGATTCATGCGCGTTTGAACTGGTCTGCTCCAGAACCCGTTCTCTTCCTTCGAGACCGTCGAGCTCCGTCAGACAGCCACAACGCGAGCCCCACCCACACCGGTTCAAGGCCTCGGCGACTCATTTCGAACAGACGGCCGTAACGGTCGCGAGCGAGGGAGACAGGGAGACAACGTGATCAGCTCATGAGTTCCGAAGGTCCCGGCAGCACGGCGAAGATCGCCATGGGCGCGGCGGGCGGCCTCGGCTGCCTGACCTCACCGGCCGTACTCCTCGGCACAGTGATCGTCGTCATCGTCGTCGGCGGGCTCGGTGTGCTTCTGTATCCACTCGTCCTCCTCGTCCACTTGTTCGGAGGCGGCGGTTCGGAGCCGGCCATCGTGGCCGAGAAGGTCGTCGAGGTGTTCCAGGGGGACGGGAAGGGCGAGCTCGACCCCGCTCAAGTACCGGCGGACCTTCTGGAGCCCATCAAGTCGGCGGGGACGCTCTGCGAGGCGATCGGTCCGGTGGTGATCGCCGCCCAGCTGGAGCGCGCGTCCGGCTTCGATCCGAACCTGGTCGGCCCCGACGGGGCGGAGGGAATCTCACAGCTTCCCCCGGCGGTGTTCACGGAGTTCGGTGAGGACGAGAACGACAACGGCAAGGTCTCGGCGTTCGACGCGGCCGACTCGATCATGGCGCAGGGCCGCCACCTGTGCGCTCTGGCCGGTGAGGTCCAGCTCCTCATCGACAACGGCCAGGCCATCGGCACGGTGCTCGACCTGGCACTCGCGGCCTACGACTCGGACATCGACGCCGTACGCCGGACCGGCGGCATCCCTGCCGCGAGCCAGGGCTATGTCGTGGGCATCCGGGCGCTGTTCGCGAAGTATGAGGGAATCGGCGCCCCGCCCCCGTCCTTCGCCCCCACATCCACCCCGACACCGACCTCCACAACACCCCCCACGCCGCCCCCGACACCGACCCCGAGCCCCACACCGAGCCCTTCCCCGTGACGGATGTACGAGCCGTCAATCGACCGTCAACGCCCCGTGGACACGGTCCCGTGAAACTCCCGACGACGGAGAACAGCAGGCCCGACGCCGGGGGTACACGATGCAATGGTCTTTGATGGGATCGAGCGAGTCACAGGACACCGGGGATCAGACCCTGCGCGCGCTGTACGAGGAGCAGGCCAACCCGCTGTACACATACGTCCTGCGCCTGGTCGGCGGCGACCGTCACCGGGCCGAGGACATCATCCAGGAGACGCTGCTGCGCTGCTGGAGCAAGCAGGACCTGAGCCTCGACGCGGCCTTACTGAGACCCTGGCTCTTCAGGGTGGCCCGCAACCTGGTCATAGACGGCCACCGCCGCCGCCTGGCCCGCCCCTGCGAGATCGACGGCAGCAACTGGCTGCGCGAGATGTCGGCGGACGCGGACGAGATCGAGAACGTCCTCTCGTCGGTCGTGGTCGGCGAGGCGTTCAAGGCCCTGTCCGAGGCACACCGCGAGGTGCTGTACGAGACGTACTTCGTCGGCAGAACCACCCAGGAGGCGGCAACCGCCCTCAACATCCCCCACGGCACGGTCAAGTCCCGCGTCTACTACGCCCTGCGCTCCTTGCGCCTGGCCCTGGAGGAACGCGGGGTGGTCACGTCCACCGCCTCACCCCAGGCGGCCATCTGAGGAAACACCCCGAAACCACCGCCCCTCGGCCCTCGCACCGAGGCCCCAAACCCTCGCCTCCAGCCAGTCTGCGCGCCGCGCCGAAACTCACGTTCCGACGCCTTGCCCGCCGACCGCGCGTCACCCGGTCGACTCGTCCGGGGTGGGGTGCTCCGGGTGGACGCCCGCATTGCGGGCACCGTCGCGGCCCGAGCCTGCCTCGTCCGGGTCCGGCTTGTCGGCGTCAGGTGCGGCGTCCGGTCCCGCTTCGAGGCGTTCGGCACCCGGCGGGAGGACCACGTCAAGGGCGTCCTCGCCGTCTTGGACCTGCTGGTCGGGCATGTCGGCGGGCACCGCCGGCGGGCGGCCCTTCGCCCCGGTGTAGGCGGTTCCCTGCGGCCTGCGGTCAGTCATGTCGTCGTTCCTGTTCGGTGGGCTGGTGCGCGCGGTGTGGCGCTGGTGTCGCACCTCGCGTACCCGATGTGCCCCGGACCACGCCGGCCCACGCCGCTGCCCCGTCGGCACCCCTTCGATCCAGCGAGCGCCGAAGGTCGGTCCAGCCGTATCCGGGGGGGCATCCTGGTCTCGAATTCTCCTCGTGCGTCTGTTCCGGGCATGCACGTGGACAACCCGGGCAGAGGCGCTGGCAGGGGAAAGGCTCCCCGGGTAGAGCTGGGCACCGCCCGGCCGACGAAGAGGAAGGACGCTCCGTGTCGAAGGTCGAAGAGTCCGTCGAGGTCGACGTCCCCGTGCGTACGGCCTACAACCAGTGGACGCAGTTCGAGACGTTCCCCCGCTTCATGGAGGGTGTGGAGCGAATCGACCAGCGCACCGAGACCATGACGCATTGGGTTGCGAAGATCGGAGGTGCGACGAAGGAGTTCGAGGCGGAGATCACCGAACAGATCCCCGACGAGCGGGTCGCCTGGACGACGCTGGGCGGCGAAGTGAAGCAGGCGGGCGTGGTCACCTTCCACCGCCTGGACGACGCCAGGACCAAGGTCATGCTCCAGCTCGACTACGACCCGGACGGTTTCGCCGAGACGGTCGGGGACAAGCTCGGCTTCGTCAAGCGGCAGATCACCGGCGACCTGAAGCGGTTCAAGGAGTACATCGAAGACCGCGGCCTGGAGACCGGATCCTGGCGCGGCGAGGTCTGAGCCCCCTTGTCGGGGGCGAACCCGGTCTGGCGGGCATCTGCTAGCCGTTCCCGGGCTTGGTGCAAGGGTGCGAGAGGGTGACGCGCTCGGCCCGCTGCGCAGAGGACAGCGGGCCGAGCGACCGGCCTACGCCACAAACCACCAGGTCAGGCGCCCTTGGCCACCGGCTCCAGAATCGCCACGCACTCCACGTGCGACGTCATCGGGAACAGGTCGAACGCCCGCAGCGTCCGCACCTTGTAGCCGCCGTCCCGGAAGTACGCCAGGTCGCGTGCCAGGGCCGCCGGGTCGCAGGCCACGTACGCGATGCGGCGGGCGCCCAGGGAGGCCAGGTGCTTCACCGTCGCCTTGCCCGCGCCCGCGCGGGGCGGGTCGAGGACGATGAGGTCGGCCTCCGTGATGCCCGTGCGGGGCAGGACCTGGTCGACCTTGCCGTGCTCGATCCGGACCCGCTCCAGGTCCTTCAGGTTGTGGCGGGCGTCCTCGACGGCGCGCTTGCCTGACTCGATGCCGAGCACCGCGCCCTTCTCGCCGATGCGCTGGCCGATGGCGCCGGCGAACAGGCCGACGCCGCAGTAGAGGTCGAGCGCCGTGTCGTTCTTGCGGGGCAGCAGGCCCTGCATGACCGCGCGGACGAGGGTGTCGGCCGCCTGCGGGTGGATCTGCCAGAAGCCGCCGGAGCCGACGCGGTACGTGCGGTCGTCGGCGCGCTCGCGGACGAAGGCGCGGCCGTGGACGCGGTGGACGCCGCCGTCGTGCTCCTCGACGCGGAGTACGGAGACCGGCTTGTCCAGCTCGACGAGGGGCAGCCGGCCGCCGGGCTTCGGCGTGAGGATGACCTGGCGGTCGTGGGAGCCGGTGGCGGAGATGGCTTCGATCGCGGACAGCGTCGGCCACTCCCGCTTCTCGATGCCGAGTTCGGAGACGCCAGGCGCGGCGATCATGCAGTGGTCGATCGGCTGGACCTCGTGCGAGCGGTGCTTGCGCAGTCCGGCGCGGCCCTCGTCGTCGATCGCGTACTGGACGCGGGTGCGCCACGCGGGCACCTGGCCCTGCGGGAGCTTGTCGCCCTCGGCCGGCATGACCGTGCCGTCCCAGCCCGCCTCTTCCGGGGTGAGGCCCGCGAGGCGCTTCAGCTGCTCGGCGATGACCTCGCCCTTGAGCCGGCGCTGGGCGCCGGGCTTGGCGTGCTGCCAGTCGCAGCCGCCGCACATACCGGGGCCGGCGTACTTGCAGGGGGCCTCGATACGGTCCTTGGAGGCTTCGATGATCCGGACGGCGTCGGCACGCAGGAAGCGGGAGCCGGTCTCGCCGTCGGTGACCCGGGCGACGATCTTCTCGCCGGGGAGGGTGTGCCGTACGAAGAGGACCTGGCCCTCCGCGGTACGGGCGATGCAGTGGCCGCCGTGCGCGACGGGGCCGACCTCGACCTCGTACTCCTCCCCGATCAGCGAGTCCCCGGCCTGCGGCGGAGTGGATTCGTTCTGCATGAGGGGGTGGCTCCAGAGATCAAGGGGAAAGCGGCCGGACAACGACCCACCAGTCTACGTGGGTGCTGCCCGACCGCTTACCACAAACCGGCTCCGCCGGTCAGCCCTTGTGGGTGGGCTCTTTGTGTTTCCGTTCCACGGGGCCCCGGCGCACCGATCCCGGAGCGCTCCAGTCCGCCCGCTTCCTGGCGCGCTTCTTCGCGGCCTCGGACGACTCCAGCTGGTACGGCACGGACGTCACCATGACCCCCGGCGTGAACAGCAGCCGGCCCTTCAGCCGCAGGGCGCTCTGGTTGTGCAGCAGGTGTTCGTACCAGTGCCCGACGACGTACTCGGGGATGTAGACGCTGACCACGTCGCGCGGGCTCTCCCGGCGCAGGCCCTTCACGTAGTCGATGACCGGCCGGGTCACCTCGCGGTAGGGCGAGTCGAGGATCTTCAGCGGCACGTTGATGCCGCGCCGCTCCCACTCGTCCTTGAGCGCCTTCGTCTCGTCCGCGTCGACGCTGATGGTGAGCGCCTCCAGCCGGTCGGAGCGGATGAGCTTCGCGTACGCCAGGGCGCGCAGCGTGGGCCGGTGGAGCTTGGAGACCAGGACGATCGAGTGGACCCGGGACGGACGCACGGTCTCGTCGGACGGGGTCTCGTCGGCGGCGATCTCCTCGGCCACGCGGTCGTAGTGCTTGCGGATCGCGGTCATCGTCCCGTAGAAGATCACCATGCCGAGCAGGGCGACCCACGCGCCGTGGGTGAACTTCGTGGCGAGGACGACCACCAGCACGAGGCCGGTGAAGAACGCGCCGAAGGTGTTGATCGCACGGGAGCGGATCATGTGCCGGCGCGCGGCCGGGTCCTTCTCGGTCCGCAGATGGCGGTTCCAGTGCCGCACCATGCCGGTCTGGCTGAGCGTGAAGGAGACGAAGACGCCGACGATGTACAGCTGGATGAGCCGGGTCGAGTCCGCCCCGTAGATCCAGACGAGCAGGATCGCGGCGCCCGCCAGCAGCACGATGCCGTTGGAGAAGGCGAGCCGGTCGCCGCGGGTGTGCAGCTGGCGCGGCAGGTAGCGGTCCTGGGCGAGGATCGAGCCGAGGAGCGGGAAACCGTTGTACGCGGTGTTGGCGGCCAGGAAGAGGACGAGCGCGGTGGCCGCGGCGAGGACCACGAAGAGGAAGGTCCCGTCGCCGAAGACCGCGGCCGCGACCTGGGAGATCACGGGGTCCTGTACGAAGCTCTCGCCGACCGCCGCCCCGTCGCGGATCAGGTCCTTCGCGGGGTTCTCGGCCATCTTCACGTCGGTGGCCATGGCCAGCCCGATGATGCCGCAGAACATGGTGACGGCCAGCAGGCCCATCATCGCGAGGGTGGTCGCGGCGTTCTTGCTCTTCGGCTTGCGGAAGGCGGGCACGCCGTTGCTGATGGCCTCGACGCCGGTGAGCGCGGCACAGCCGGAGGAGAAGGCCCGCAGAAGCAGGAAGACCAGGGCGAAACCGGCCAGCCCCTGGTGTTCGGGCTTGATCTCCAGGTCCGAGGTCGGGGCGTGCATGGTGTCGCCCAGGACGAGTCCCCGGAACGCGCCCCAGAGGATCATCAGGAAGACGCCGACCACGAAGAGGTACGTGGGAATGGCGAAGAGCTTGCCGGATTCCTTGACGCCGCGCAGGTTCATCAGCGTCAGCAGCACGATCGCGCCGACAGCGACGGGGACCTTGTGCTCCACGACGAAGGGGACCGCCGAACCGAGGTTCTCCACACCGGAGGCGATCGACACGGCGACGGTCAGGACGTAGTCGACCAGCAGGGCACTGGCGACCGTGA
The DNA here is from genome assembly GCF_056430475.1 of Streptomyces sp. NPDC045968. Lineage (NCBI taxonomy): Bacteria > Bacillati > Actinomycetota > Actinomycetes > Kitasatosporales > Streptomycetaceae > Streptomyces > Streptomyces sp. NPDC045968. The sequence goes on from NZ_JBWKLF010000006.1 coordinate 334,267, forward strand.
GTCCGGCCTTGGGGCCGAGGTTGGTGGTGGCGACCTCGTAGTCGCCGCCACCGCTCGGGTACGCACGCACGTTCTGCCGGTAGGAGGCGACCACCGTGAACATGAGCACCACGACGGCGACCGCGATCCACGGGCTGAAGTGGTAGGCCGACACACCCGCGATGGACAGCACCAGGAGGACTTCTCCGGGGGCGTACGCCACCGAGGACAGCGGGTCGGATGCGAAGACGGGGAGAGCGATGCGTTTCGGGAGGAGCGTTTCTCCCAGATTGTCGCTGCGCAGCGCCCGGCCGATCAGGATCCGTTTGGGCACGTCGGTCAGTTTGGACACGCAGAGGATCGTATGCGTTCTGTACGGATGCCGATGAGCCACCACCCCATCAAAGTCGGACAATCTCTCCTATTTTCCGGCTTCGGGCAGAGAACTTCGCTCAATCTTTAACGTCTTCCTTGCGCTCACGCTTCCGCGAAGAGCGCGCTGTATCCGTTGAGCGCGGGCTGACCGCCGAGATGGGCGTAGAGAACGGTGGCGTCACGCGCGATCTCGCCGCGCGCCACGAGGTCGGCCATACCCGCCATCGACTTCCCCTCGTAGACCGGGTCGGTGACCATTCCCTCGGTCCGCGCGGCCAGCCGCATCGCGTCGAGCGTGGCCTCGTCGGGGATGCCGTACGTACCCCCGTGGTAGCGCTCGTCGAGCTCGATGTCCGCCACCGTGAGCTCGCGCCGCACCCCGATCAGTGCGGCGGTGGCGCGGGCGATGCGGGCGATCTGCTCACGGGTCCTGGCCGGCTCGGCGGAGGCGTCGATGCCCAGCACGCGCCGGGGCCGGCCGCCCGCCTCCTCGATGGCGGCGAAGCCCGCGACCATGCCGGCCTGGGTGGAGCCGGTGACCGAGCAGACGACGACGGTGTCGAAGAAGACGCCGAGCGCGGCCTCCTGCTCGGCGACCTCGTACGCCCAGTTGGCGAAGCCCAGTCCGCCGAGCGGATGGTCGGAGGCGCCGGCCGGAATGGCGTACGGACGCCCGCCCCGTTCCTCGACCTCACGCAGCGCCTGCTCCCAGCTCTCCTTGATGCCGATCCCGAAACCGGCGCGCACCAGACGGATGTCGGCTCCGGCCAGCCGGCTGATGAGGATGTTGCCGACCTTGTCGTAGACGGCGTCGGGCCACTCCACCCAGCTCTCCTGGACGAGGACGCACTTCAGACCGGCGCGGGCCGCCACCGCCGCCACCTGGCGGGTGTGGTTGGACTGGACCCCACCGATCGACACCAGGGTGTCGCAGCCCTTGGCCAGCGCGTCGGCGACGAGGTATTCGAGCTTGCGGGTCTTGTTGCCGCCGTAGGCGATGCCGGAGTTGCAGTCCTCGCGCTTGGCCCAGAGTGCGGCGCCGCCCAGGTGCTCGGTGAGCCGGTCCAGGCGGTGCACGGGCGAGGGTCCGAAGAGGAGGGGATAGCGCTCGTACGAGGCGATGTCGGCCGGAAGGGTCGTCACGGGGCTCCTTGGATCGCGGGGTGGGCTGCGGCAGGGACGGGGTGGGCCGGAGCAGAGATGAGGAACCGGAACAGAGACGAGGAAGGGAACGGTCAGGGCGCCGGGGGCTCGTCCGCGAGTTCCTCCAGGGCGCGCCAGATCTCGGCCGTGATGCGGGAGGCCGCCTCCGCGTCCCCCCCGGCGCAGGCATCGATGAGCCGGTCGTGCAGTGCGGCCGAGCCGTGCGCCGCGCTCGCCGTGCCGAACTGCCGCCACTCCAGGCGGCGGATCAGGGGGGTGTAGCGCTCGACCGTGGCGGCGACCGCGCGGTTGCCGCAGGCGGCGACCAGCACCCCGTGCAGTTCGTCGTCGGCGCGCAGCGCTGCCGCGATGTCCCCGTCGGCCGCGGCCGCCCGGAACCGGTCGTTCGCCACCCGCATCGCCGCGACGTCCGTCGCCGTGAGGTGCGGGACCGCGCTGCGGGCGGCCAGTTCCTGCATCGCGCGTACGACGGCGGCGGCGTCCCTGACGTCACGCGGGACGAGCCGGGTGACGCGGGTGTAGCTCTGCGGCTTGCTCTCCACCAGCCCTTCGCCGGCGAGCCGGGACAGGGCGTCGCGGACGGGCGCCCGGGAGAGCCCGAGCCGTTCTGCCAGTTCGCCGTCGCGGACGGACGCGCCGGGTGGGATGTCGCCGCGGACGATGGCGTCGCGAATCGCTTCGTACGCGGTGTCCCGCAGCAGGGTCCGTCGAACGGGCCGGAGGGTCTCCATGAACTGACATGTTAGATGTCTGTGTTCTGGTACTCAAGAGTGCGGGCAGGGGGTGAGAACGCGGGGCACACTCGGATGAGGCGGCCGGAACGGGGCGGCATAAGCTCAATCCCGGGCAACGCCGGACGTCGTTGCCCCGTTGTTTGCCCGGCAAGCTGAGAAAGAAGTGTGACCAGGGTGTTTTCGCAGGTCAGCGGGATGACCAGGACGGCGAGGTAGGCGCAAGGTGCACATCGTCATCATGGGCTGCGGGCGAGTCGGAGCCGCTCTCGCGCAGACCCTGGAGAAGCAGGGACACACGGTCGCCGTGATCGACCGCGACCCCACGGCGTTCCGTCGCCTGGGTTCCGGGTTCGGCGGGCGCAGGGTCACCGGGGTCGGTTTCGACCAGGACACTCTCCGCGAGGCCGGGATCGAGGAAGCCGGCGCGTTCGCCGCGGTGAGCAGCGGCGACAACTCGAACATCATCGCGGCCCGCGTGGCCCGGGAGATGTTCTCCATCGAGAACGTCGCCGCCCGGATCTACGACCCGCGGCGTGCCGAGGTCTACCAGCGTCTCGGCATCCCCACGGTGGCCACCGTCCGCTGGACCGCGGACCAGATGCTGCGGCGGCTGCTGCCGTCCGGCGCCGAGCCGCTGTGGCGCGACCCGAGCGGCGGGGTGCAGCTCGCCGAGGTGCACACCACGCCCTCGTGGATCGGCCACAAGATCAGCACGCTCCAGGAGCAGACCGGCGTCCGCGTGGCGTTCCTCACCCGTTTGGGTGAAGCGATCCTGCCGACGTCGCAGACGGTCCTGCAGGAGAGCGATCTGGTCCACGTGATGATGCGTACGGACGAGGTCGCGAAGGTCGAGGCGGCCTTCGCCGAGGGCCCGGATGAAGGCGGTAACTGATGCGCGTGTCGATTGCCGGGGCCGGCGCGGTGGGCCGCTCCATCGCGGCCGAGCTGCTGGAGAACGGGCACGAGGTGCTGCTGATCGACAAGGCGCCGACCGCCATCTCGGTGGAGCGGGTCCCGATGGCCGAGTGGCTGCTCGCGGACGCCTGCGAGATCACCTCGCTGGACGAGGCCGCCCTCCAGCGGTGCAACGTCGTCATCGCCGCGACCGGCGACGACAAGGTCAACCTGGTCGTCTCGCTGCTCGCGAAGACCGAGTACGGCGTGCCGCGGGTCGTCGCGCGGGTGAACAACCCGAAGAACGAGTGGCTGTTCAACGAGTCCTGGGGCGTCGACGTCGCGGTCTCCACACCGCGGCTGATGTCGGCCCTGGTCGAGGAGGCGGTGAGCGTCGGCGACCTGGTCCGGCTGCTGCGCTTCAGCCACGGTGACGCCAACCTCGTCGAGCTGACGCTGCCCCCGGAGTCGGCGCTCGCCGGCACCCGGGTCGGCGATGTGGCCTGGCCGGAGGACACCTCACTGGTCACGATCATCCGCGGTACGCGCGTGCTGACGCCGAGCACCGAGGAGTCTCTTGAGGCCGGTGACGAGCTGCTCTTCGTGGCGGCCCAGGCGCGCGAGGAACAGCTGGAGGATCTGCTGTCGGTGCGCCGCGAGCTCACCGAGGACTGATCCCGGGAACGCGTACGTGAGGGGCCCCGGACCGTGTGCAACGGTCCGGGGCCCCTCTCGTTCGCGCGTACGCCTGTTCCGGCGGCGTCAGACCTCGGGGTCACCGGCCCGCGTCGCGGCCTGTGCCTTGCGGTCCTTCTCGGCCTGCTCCTGCGCCTCCATCTCGGCGAAGACGTCGATCGGCGGCGGCGCCTTCGCGAGGAAGACCCACGTCAGGTAGACGGCGAGCAGGAACGGCGGGATCTTCAGCGCGACGAGCACCCAGCCGAGCTGCGTGGTGTCGGCCCACCAGTAGAGCGGGAAGAGGATCGCGCACTTGGCGAGCAGGATCAGCCCCCAGGCCCAGCTGGCCTTGGCGTACGCGGCCTTGCGGCCGGGGTTCCTGGTGCGCCAGGAGAGGTTCTCCTTGAAGACCGGGCCCAGGATCAGGCCGATCAGCGGCACACCGGCGATCGTCGTGACGATGTACGCGAGGGCCAGTCCGAGCGTGTAGATCATGCCCGGCAGATAGAAGTCCTTGGCGTTGCCCGTCATCATCGCGAAGACCACACCGAAGGCCACGCCGAAGACGCCGCTGAAGGCGTGCTTGACGGTGTCCCTGCGGATCAGCCGGACACCGACCAGGACCAGCGACACGACCAGGGCCGCGATCGCCGAGGTGTGCAGGTCCTTGTTGATGGTGAAGATCGTGACGAAGAGCAGCCCGGGAAGGACTGTCTCCACCATGCCGCGGACACCGCCGAACGCCTCGGAGAGGGCGGCCTCGGTGACCGCCTTCGCGGCGGCCTCCTCCCGGGCGGTGGGGTGGGACTGGTCCGTATCGGACGTCGGCTTGTCGAGAGACGTCACCGGCTACTCCTTGCCGAGCGGTCGGAGTTCGTATTTGGGGTTGAACAGCACTCGGCGTCCGTGGCTCATCGAGATACGGCCCGAGGCGATGAGCTTACGGCCCGGCTCGATGCCGACGATGGAGCGCCGGCCCAGCCAGACCACGTCGAGCGGCGCTGTGCCGTCGAAGAGCTCCGCCTCCAGGGCGGGCACTCCGGCCCGCGGACGCAGGGTGACGGTCCGCAACGTACCAGTCACCTTCACGATCTGGCGGTCGGAGCACTCAGCGATGCGCGTGCACCCCGACGCCTGCGCGTCCTCCCGCAGCTCCTCGGACTCCAGGTCCTGCTGCGAGGTGGACAGCCGGTCGAGCATCCGGCGGAAGCGGCCGGACGGCTTATCCGCCTTGCCGGCCTTCTCGAATCGGGGAACAGCACTCATACCCGAAGGGTACCGGTGTCCGGGGGTGTCGGCGGGTGCCCGGGGGCGCCACTCGGACGGGTGACATCCAGTCGTCCCGGTATAACCTCCCCGTGCCCGTTTCCGGCGGTCAGCCGCGTTCGAAGCGGTAGCCCATGCCCGGCTCGGTGACGAAGTGCCGGGGGTGCGAGGGATCGGCCTCCAGCTTGCGGCGCAGCTGGGCCATGTAGACCCGGAGGTAGTTCGTCTCGGTGCCGTACGAGGGGCCCCAGACCTCCTGGAGCAGCTGCTTCTGGCTGACGAGCCGGCCGCCGTTGCGCACGAGCACCTCCAGCAGATGCCACTCGGTGGGAGTGAGGCGTACGTCGCGGCCCCCGCGGTTGACCTTCTTGGCCGCCAGGTCGACGGTGAACCCCTCGGTCTCGACGATCACGACGCCGTCGGCGCCGTCCGCGCCGACGGGCTCGGCCCGGCGTACCGCAGCGCGCAGCCGGGCCAGCAGTTCGTCCATGCCGAAGGGCTTGGTGACGTAGTCGTCGGCACCGGCGTCCAGGGCCTCGACCTTCTCGTCCGAGGTGTGGCGGGCGGAGAGCACCAGGATGGGCACCCGGGTCCAGCCGCGCAGTCCTCGGATCACCTCGACGCCGTCCATGTCGGGCAGCCCGAGGTCGAGGACGACGACATCGGGGTGCCGGGCGGCGGCCAGCTGGAGGGCGGTCGCTCCGTCGGGAGCCGCGTCCACCTCGTACGTGCGCGCCTTCAGGTTGATCACGAGGGCCCGTACGATCTGCGGCTCGTCGTCGACCACAAGCACCCTGGTCATCGTGGACCTGCCTTTCTGCTGCACGGAAAATGTACGGAGTACGGGAGCGTCACGAGGTGACCTGGGCGGGCAGGCCGGGGCTGACCGGCACGTATCCCCCCGCCGCCTTGAGGGTGAGGACCATGGTCATCCCGCCGCCGGGGGTGTCCTCCGCGTCGAGCGTCCCGCCCATGGCCTCCACGAAGCCGCGGGCGACCGCCAGGCCGAGGCCGACCCCGGCGCCGCGCGGGGCGTCGCCGTAGCGCTGGAAGGGCTCGAAGATCCGTTCCTTGCCCTCGTCCGGGACGCCGGGACCGCGGTCGGCGACACGCAGCTCGACGCGTTCGCCCAGCGAGCTGGCGGCGACGACGACGCGCGCGCCCCCGGGGCTGTACTTCACGGCGTTCTCGACGATGTTGGCGACGGACCGCTCCAGCAGCCCCGGGTCCACGGCGACCATCGGAAGCGTCTCGGGGATGTCGAGGTCGACGCTGCCCTCCGGTACGCCTCCGAGTGCCATCGGAACCACCTCGTCGAGATCGATCTCGCGGATCAGCGGGGTGACGGTGCCGGTCTGGAGGCGGGACATGTCCAGGAGGTTGCCGACGAGGTGATCGAGCCGGTCGGCGCCGTCCTCGATGCCTTCGAGGAGTTCCGCCTCGTCCTCCTCGGACCAGGAGACGTCGTCGGAGCGCAGGGAACTGACGGCGGCCTTGATGGCGGCCAGCGGGGTCCGCAGATCGTGGCTGACGGCGGCGAGGAGGGCGGTCCTGATCCGGTTCCCCTCGGCGAGCCGCCTCGCCTCCTCGGCCTCCCCCACCAGGCGCTGCCGGTCCAGCACGACGGCGGCCTGGGCGGCGAAGGCGCCGAGCACCCGCCGGTCCTCGGCGGGCAGCACCCGGCCGGAGAGCGCCAGCGCCATGTGGTCGCCGACGGGCATGTCCACGTCGGCGTCCTCGGGGCGGACGACCGGGGCGGGGCCGACGGACCCGGCGCAGGTCCACGGATCGACGTCGCTCTGGCGCTCCAGGAGGGCGACGGACTCCATCGCGAAGGTCTCGCGGACCCGCTCCAGGAGCGCGTCCAGGGCGGTCTCTCCGCGCAGGACGCTGCCGGCCAGGAAGGAGAGGATCTCGGACTCGGCACGCAGTCTCGCGGCCTGGTGGGTTCGGCGGGCCGCCAGATCCACCACGGAGGCGACCGCGACCGCCACCGCGAAGAAGATCACGATGGCGACGAAGTTCTCCGGGTCCTGGACGGTCAGCGTGTGGGTGGGCGGGGTGAAGAAGTAGTTGAGCAGCAGGGAGCCTGCGGCGGCCGAGGCGAGGGCCGGGCGCAGTCCGCCGAGCAGGGCGGCTCCCACGGTCAGGAAGAGGAAGAGCAGGACGTCGTTGGCGAGTCCCGGGCCGTCCTCCAGGCTTCTGAGGAACAGCGAGAGCACCGCCGGTCCCCCGACGCCGACGGCCCAGCCCCAGAGGATGCGGGCCCGGCCGAGCCGGTTGCCGCGCGCGAGGGGCAGTCCACGGCCCTTGGCGACCTCTTCGTGCGTGACGATGTGGACGTCGAGGTCGGTTCCGGAGTCGCGGGCGACGGTGGCGCCGACGCCCGGGCCGTACACGTACTGCCAGGCCTTGCGGCGGCTGGAGCCGAGGACGATCTGCGTGGCGTTGACCCCGCGGGCGAATTCGAGGAGCGCCGAGGGTATGTCGTCGCCGATGACGTGGTGGAAGGTGCCGCCCAGGTCCTCGACGAGGGTGCGCTGTACGGCGAGTTCCTTGGGCGAGGCGGCGGTGAGCCCGTCGCTCCGGGCGATGTACACGGCGAGGATCTCGCTGCCCGAGCCCTTGGCCGCCATCCGGGAGGCGCGGCGGATGAGGGTGCGGCCCTCGGGGCCGCCGGTCAGTCCGACGACGATGCGTTCGCGGGCCTGCCAGGTGGTGCGGATGTTGTGCTCGCCGCGGTACTGCTGGAGGTATTCGTCGACCCGGTCCGCGACCCAGAGCAGGGCCAGCTCGCGCAGTGCGGTGAGGTTGCCGGGGCGGAAGTAGTTGGACAGGGCCGCGTCGAGCTTGTCGGGCTTGTAGATGTTGCCGTGGGCCATGCGGCGGCGCAGGGCCTGGGGCGACATGTCGACCAGTTCGATCTGGTCCGCGCGGCGTACGACCTCGTCGGGGACGGTCTCGCGCTGCCGTACCCCGGTGATCGACTCGACGACGTCACCGAGCGACTCAAGGTGCTGGATGTTGACGGTGGAGATGACGTCGATGCCGGCCGCGAGGAGTTCCTCGACGTCCTGCCAGCGCTTGGCGTTGCGGGAGCCGGGCACGTTGGTGTGCGCCAGCTCGTCCACGAGGGCGACGGCAGGGGCCCGGTCGCGGACGGCGTCGACGTCCATCTCGGTGAACACGGCCGAGCGGTACTCGATGTCGCGGCGCCCGACCTGTTCCAGGCCGTGCAGCATCACCTCGGTGCGCGGCCGGTCGTGGTGCTCCACGAAGGCGACGACGCAGTCGGTGCCCCGCTCCACCCGGCGATGCGCCTCGGAGAGCATCGCGTACGTCTTGCCGACGCCCGGTGCCGCACCCAGGTAGATCCGAAGCTTGCCGCGTCCCATGGCCCCATTGTCTTTCAGAATCGACTGCGGCCGATGCGGCAGCCGATTCTGAACCTACTCCGAGGATTTCGGGCATATGGGGCCGGGGGTGACTCCGGAGGACGTATTGACGGGATTCTGATGCCCCGGGGGCCTCAGACCGCCTTCGTGTGCTCCACGATGTGCCCGTCGCTGAGCTCCAGGACCCGGTCCGCGAGGCCGAGCAGCTGGGCGTCGTGGGTGGCGACGAGGGCGGTGACGCCCTCGCTGCGCACCACCGCGCGCAGCAGCTCCATCACGGCGAGGCCGGTCTCCGCGTCGAGCTGTCCGGTGGGCTCGTCGGCGATCAGCAGGGCGGGCCGGTTGGCGAGCGCGCGGGCGATGGCGACCCGCTGCTGCTGTCCGCCGGAGAGCTCGCCGGGCCGCTGCTGGGCGTGGTCGCCGAGCCCGACCAGCGACAGCATCAGGGCCACGCGTTCCTCGCGCTCACGCGGGTCGGCCCTGCGGAGCCGCATCGGTACGCCGACGTTCTCGGCGGCGGTCAGGATCGGGAGCAGACCGAAGGACTGGAAGATGAAGCCGATCCGGTCGCGGCGCAGTTCCAGCAGCCCGTTCTCGCCGAGCTCGGAGAGGTCCGTGCCGTCGACGATGATCCGGCCGCTGTCCGGCGAGTCCAGACCACCGACCAGGTTGAGCAGCGTCGTCTTGCCGGACCCGGACCGCCCCTTGAGCGCGACGAGCTCACCGCGCGGGATCTCGAAGGAGACGCCGCGCAGCGCGTGGACGGCCGAGGCGCCGGTTCCGTACGAGCGGCGCAGGTCCTCGATCCGCACCATGGGTCCGAGCCCCGGCCCCTCGGCCACCGCCGTGCCGCCCTGTGCGCTGATGCTCTCGGTCATGTCTCTCCCCGTACGTACGCTTCCCCGCCGCGGCCAGTATGTGCATGAGGCACACGGCCGGGCAATGGCCAGGTGCGGGAGACCGGCCCGACGTACCGAGCGGGCGTGGAGAGGCCGGTGGGCCGTACCCCTGGACATGCGGGTACGGCCCACCGGCCGATGCTGCGGGGAGCGACTCAGCGCACCTCGGTGATCTCGGGCCCGCGCTGGAGCTGACCCATTCCACCGGAGAACTTCGAGCCCTCCTGCTCCTCCTGCTGCACACCCTCCGGCACCATCTGGGCGTCGTTGGGAAGCTTCAGGACGATGGGGTCGCGGGGCGCCATCGGGCCCTCGCCGCGGACGACCACGGTGTCCCGGAAGATCGTCTCCAGCAGTCCGGCGGCCTCCGGCTGCACGGCACCCTGGCCGGAGATGACTCCGCGCAGGAACCAGCGCGGCCCGTCGACTCCGACGAAACGAACGAGCTGTACGCCGTTCGTCCCGTCCGGGAGCTGTACGGGGACCTGGGCACGCAGCTCCCAGCCCAGCGGACCCTCGACCTCGTCGATGATGCCGCCCTGCTGGGTGATGCCCGAGGCGATCTCCTCGCGGACCTCGCCCCAGATGCCCTGCTTCTTGGGGGCCGCGAACGCCTGGAGCTGCACCGCGCTGTCCCGCAGGACCACGGTGGCGGCGACGATCGCGTCCCCCGCGACCTCGACCCGCAGCTCCATGCCCTCGACTCCGGGCACGAAGATGCCGCCCAGGTCGACCCGGCCCTCGCCGGGCTGGGTCACCTCGTCGACATCCCACGGCCCGTCCGGCCGAGGGGCCGGCGGAAGGTTCATCCGGCGCGAACCGCTCGCGGCGCCGTCGGTGTCGAGCTCGTCGGCGACCTGCTCGGCCTCGCGCGCTTCGTCCGCCGCGTCCTCGGCGGAACCACTCTTCTTGCGACGTCCGAACACGTCACTGTCCTTCCCGGTCGGATACGACCGAAGCGTAGCTGTTCCCACCCTGGGTGATCCCGCCCCTGACGCCGTCCACCGCGGCATGACCGCCGGTGGACCCGAAGCCACCTTCGGCCCGCGCCGAACCGGGAAGTTCCGCCACCTCGTGGAAGCGCACCTTCTCGACCTGCTGGACGACCAGCTGGGCAATCCGGTCGAAACGTTCGAACCGCACGGTCTCGCGCGGGTCGAGGTTGACCACGATCACCTTGATCTCCCCACGGTACCCGGCATCAACCGTCCCTGGGGCATTCACGAGGGCCACTCCGCAGCGGGCTGCGAGGCCGGAACGCGGGTGCACGAACGCGGCGTACCCGTCGGGCAGCGCGATCGACACCCCGGTGGGCAGCACGACCCGTTCCCCGGGCGCGAGTTCCGCGGCCTCGGTGGTCACCAGGTCGGCCCCGGCGTCGCCCGGGTGACCGTACGAGGGGATCGGCACCTCGGGGTCGATCAGGCGGATCAGTACGTCGAGAGGGGGGCGCATCAGGGGTTCACCTCGAAGGCGCGGGCGCGCTTGAGCTGGTCCGGGTCGGCCATGGCCGCCTGGATCTCCGCCGGCCGGCCGTTCTCGATGAAGTGGTCGACCTTGACCTCGATGAAGAGGGCGTCTGCGCGGACCGCGACGGGACCCTCGGGACCACCGATCCGGCCGGTCGCCCTCGAGTAGATCTTGCGACCGTGGACCGCGGTGATCTCGGCGTCCAGGAAGAGGACGGTGTCCACCGGTACCGGCCGGACGAAGTCGGTCTCCAGCCGCCCGGTCACCGCGATCACCCGCAGGAGCCAGTTCAGCGAGCCGAGCGTCTCGTCGAGCGCCGTGGCCAGTACGCCGCCGTGCGCGAGACCCGGGGCGCCCTGGTGGGCGGCCTTCACGGTGAACTCGGCGGTGACGCGCACGCCCTCTTCGGCGCGGGCCTGGAGGTGCAGCCCGTGCGGCTGTCCCCCGCCGCAGCCGAAACAGTGTTCGTAGTGCGCGCCGAGAAGTTCTCCCGGCGCCGGGGCTTCAGGGTGCCGGACCGGCGCCACCGCGTCGGCCGGAGGCGTCAGGGCCTTAGATGTTCCACTCACGGCGCAGACCTTACCCGCGCGGCCGACCGCGGGTCGCGCCGTGCCAAGCTTGGTTTCATGCAGCCTTCCGCAACGCCCTTCGACGAACGTCTCACCGCTCCCCGTTCGTGGTGGGTCATCGCCTTCGGGGTCGGCATCGCCTGTGCCCTGATGCTCCTGCCGCTCGGCACCCTGCCCCTGCTCGGCGGTCTGGTCGGCGGCACGGCCGCCTCGGCGGTGATCGTGAGTTCGTACGGCTCCGCGCGCATCCGCGTGGTGGCGGGCGCCCTCGTCGCGGGCGACGCGCGGATTCCGCTGTCGGCGCTCGGCGAGGCCGAGGTGCTGGACGCGGAGGAGGCGCGCGCCTGGCGCTCGTACAAGGCGGACGTGCGCGCGTTCATGCTGCTGCGCAGCTACATCCCGACGGCGGTGCGGGTCGAGGTCACCGACCCGGCCGACCCGACTCCGTACGTCTTCCTGTCGACCCGCGAGCCGCAGGCCCTGGTGGCGGCGCTGACGGCGGTACGCGCGGCCTGAGTCCGCGCTAGCCCTTCGGCTCCCCGGGCAGCTGCTTCGGGTTCGCGGGCTGTTCCAGCGCGGGCAGGTCGGGGAGCCGGTCCCAGGGCACCTGGCTTTCGCGCAGGTCGTTCCTGACCCGGTCGGCGAGCTTCTTGGTGTCGCGCCGGTTCATCATCGCGCCGACCGCGGCGCCGACCATGAACGGGATCAGATTCGGCAGATCGCGCACCATGCGCTTCATGATCTGCTGGCGCAGCTCGCGTTTCATCTGGCCACCGAGCGCCGCGTTCAGCGTGGTGGGCCGGGAGACGTCGATACCGCGCTCCTCCGTCCAGGACGTCAGATACGCGGCGCTGCGCTGGCTGATGTTGCCGGGGGGCCGCCGGCCGTAGACCTCGTGGAGCTCGGCGACGAGCTTCAGCTCGATCGCGGCGACGCCGGAGATCTCCGCGGCCAGTTCGGCGAGCATCGCGGGCGGTACGGGCATCATGGCCGCCGCCCCGATTCCCGCGCCCACGGCCGCGGTGGCCTTGCTCGCGCCCGCGATGAGCTTGTCGGCGAGCTCTTCGGGGCCGAGCCCCGGGAACTGCTTGCGCAAGGTGTCGAGATCACGCACGGGGACGCGGGGAGCCGTGTCGATGATCCGGTCGGCCAACTGGCCGACCACGGCTCTGGCGCTCTCCCCGCCCTTGCGTACGCCCCGTTTCAGTGTGTTCAGACGGCCTGCCCCGGTCACGGGCTCCGTCCTGCCGGCCTCTCCGGCCTTTTCCGTAATGCCTGGCGTGCCTTCCGCCCGGACGGCTTCGAGCGAGGCCGGCCGGCCCCGCTCGTCGTCAGGTGCGCCCACGGAGGGCGGCAGGGCGGCTGAACGCTCGGCAGACGGGCTTTCGCCTGCTGCCGGGCCTGTGCCGCCCTGATGCGCCTCCGCGGCTTTCCTGTGCCACAAGCGCCGCTTCCGGAACGGTGTGTCGCCTGCCACGGCCGACCCGACCTAGTCGCAGTCGCGGCAGATCGGCTGGCCGTTCTTCTCGCGGGCCAGCTGGCTCCTGTGGTGCACGAGGAAGCAGCTCATGCAGGTGAACTCGTCGGCCTGCTTGGGCAGGACCCGTACGGCCAGTTCCTCGTTGGACAGGTCTGCGCCGGGCAGCTCCAGCCCTTCGGCCGCGTCGAATTCGTCGACGTCGACGGCGGATGCCGTCTTGTCGCTCCGACGAGCCTTGAGCTCTTCGAGGCTGTCCTGGTCCACGTCGTCGTCGGTCTTGCGTGGGGTGTCGTAATCCGTTGCCATGTCGCTCTCCCCCTCATGGGTGTCTGCGGTGTCTCCAGCGCACGTAACGCGTGAGAGGCCGGACTTGTGCCCGACCTGAGGCGGAGATTTTGCCTCACATCAAGGTCTGTTACTCAATCGACACCCAACCGGGCCCCTCGGGAGAGGTCGGCTTGGGTGGCGATGGGGACCGTACACGGTCCTGATACTGCGGTTAACAGGCGCCACCCCGTGTACTTCCCGTGATACCGACCCCCGAAAACCCGGACGATTCCCGGTTTTCCGACGGAGGTGCGATCACGGAGAGTAGAGGGTCGCGATGTAGCACTTGTGATCGATCACACACGGACTCACCGGGAGCGGGTCCCGAAAATTCCGCCTAAAGCGAACAGTGCGAATCCATTACGGCCTCGCACCACGAACCCTCTCAGAGCGGCAGGGTGACGCGCATCACAAGACCACCGCCCTCGCGAGGCTCCGCGATGATACGGCCTCCGTGGGCCCGCGCGACGGACCGCGCGATCGACAGGCCGAGTCCGACCCCCTTGTCGCTGCCCGTCCGCTCCGTACGCAGCCGCCTGAAGGGCTCGAAGAGGTTGTCGATCTCGTACGCGGGCACGACCGGCCCCGTGTTGGAGACGACCAGCAGCGCCTGTCCCGGCTGGAGCTCGGTGGTCACCTCCACCCATCCGTTTTCGGCCACGTTGTAGCGGACGGCGTTCTGTACGAGGTTCAGCGCGATCCGCTCCAGCAGGACGCCGTTGCCCTGGACGACGGCGGGGGCCCGCTCGCCGCGGATCAGCACGCCCTTCGCCACGGCCTCCGCGTGGGCCTGGTCGATGGCGCGGTCCGCGACCTCGGCCAGGTCCACGGGCTTGCGCTCGACGATCTGGTTGTCGCTGCGGGCGAGCAGCAGAAGCCCTTCGACCAGCTGCTCACTGCGCTCGTTGGTGGCCAGCAGCGTCTTGCCGAGCTGTTGGAGCTCCGGCGGGGCCTCCGGGTCCGAGAGGTGGACCTCCAGCAGCGTGCGGTTGATGGCGAGCGGCGTGCGCAGCTCGTGCGAGGCGTTCCCGACGAACCGCTGCTGGGCCGTGAAGGCGCGCTCCAGGCGGTCCAGCATGTCGTCGAAGGTGTCGGCGAGCTCCTTGAGCTCGTCGTCCGGACCGTCCAGCTCGATCCGTCGCGACAGATCGGTTCCGGCCACCCTGCGGGCGGTGCGGGTGATGCGGCCCAGCGGCGACAGCACCCGGCCCGCCATGGCGTACCCGAAGGCGAAGGCGATGATGCTGAGGCCCACGAGGGCCAGCAGGGAGCGGTTCAGCAGCGTGTCGAGGGCCTGCTTGCGCTGGTGGTTGACGCAGGCGTTCATGGCCGCGTTGAAGGCGTCGGGCGTGGCCTTCTTGGGAAGGTCGCACACCTCGCTGGTGACCTGTCCGTTCACGATCTGGAACGGCAGCTCGCTGCCCACGTGCAGGGCCTGCGCGGCCAGCATGTAGATGATCGAGAGCAGCAGAATGCCCGCGATCAGGAACATGCCGCCGTAGAGCAGCGTGAGCCGTATGCGGATGGTCGGGCGCAGCCAGGGATACGGGGGCTCCTGCTGTTTGGGCTCCCAGGTCGGCTTCGGAGGCGCTGTCACGGGCGCCGGGGCGGCGGGCACGGCGTCCTCAGATCCGGTATCCGGAACCGGGCACCGTGACGATGACGGGCGGTTCGCCGAGCTTGCGGCGCAGGGTCATCACCGTCACGCGCACCACGTTGGTGAACGGGTCGGTGTTCTCGTCCCACGCCTTCTCCAGCAGCTGCTCGGCCGAGACGACCGCGCCCTCGCTGCGCATGAGGACCTCCAGCACGGCGAACTCCTTCGGCGCGAGCTGGATCTCCTGCTCGTCCCGGAAGACCTCGCGGCGGTTGGGGTCCAGCTTGATCCCCGCCCGCTCCAGGACGGGCGGCAGCGCGACCGTCGTACGGCGCCCCAGGGCCCGTACCCGCGCGGTCAGCTCGCTGAAGGCGAAGGGCTTGGGGAGGTAGTCGTCCGCGCCGAGCTCCAGACCCTCCACCCGGTCGCTGACGTCACCGGACGCGGTGAGCATGAGCACCCGGGTGGGCATGCCGAGCTCGACGATCCTGCGGCAGACGTCGTCACCGTGGACCAGCGGGAGGTCCCGGTCCAGCACCACCACGTCGTAGTCATTGACCCCGACACGCTCCAGGGCCGCGGCACCGTCGTAGACGACGTCGACGGCCATGGCCTCCCGGCGCAGTCCGGTGGCCACCGCATCGGCGAGCAGCTGCTCGTCCTCGACGACGAGTACGCGCACAGCGCTGTCCTTCCTTAGAAACTTCGGATACTTCGGTACACACGTACCTCGGTGCACAGGTACTTCGGCACATCGAAAGGGCGAACGGCCCTGGTCCGGGCCGCTCCGCCGCACGGCCGGCGGACCGGCTGTGCGCGTCCATCCTGCCCGCAACGCGCATAAACCGGCGGTAAGACGACGCACTGCCGCCGCGGGCTCCGGGGAATGCGGCGGATTTACCGGCCAGTTGAGGTTTCCGCCGGAGCCGGTCCGGGGAGGACGACTTCACACCCGAGATCACACCCTGCACGTGGCATGCCACAGCCCGTTCTGTCCCCCTGGGGGGAAGGCGTGATCACCCGCCCTCCGGCCCGGCCGGAGGAATCCCGGGCACACCCCCGTGCCACCGGCCCACGATGAAGGGGCGCTCCATGGACGCTTTCACCGCAGGTCTGCTGCAACGCATCAGGAGCACCGAGTCCGACCTCACCAGGGCTCGCGAGACAGGTGACGACTTCCTCGCGGATGTCGAGCAGGGAGAGCTGGACGACCTGCGCCGCCTCGCGGCCGAACACGGCGTCGAAGTCAGCACCACAAGCGTCTGAGCCGCTACGAGAGGGCCCCGGCTGCCATGACCGGCAGCCGGGGCCCTCTTCTTTGCCGGTACGCCCCCAGCAGCCCGTCAGGGCCCCCGGTGGGCCCTCCGTCAGTCGTGCCAGGCGCCGAACTCCTCCAGAAGTGCCTGGAGCGGCTCGAAGACCCCGGGGGTGGCGGCCACCGTCAGTCCGCCGTCGGCGGGCCGTCCGGGACGCCCGCCGGTGAGTGCTCCCGCCTCCCGGGCGATGAGATCGCCGGCCGCGAGGTCCCACGGGTGCAGTCCGCGCTCGTAGTAGCCGTCGAGACGGCCGGCCGCGACATCGCACAGGTCGACGGCGGCCGAGCCACTGCGCCGGATGTCACGCAGCCGCGGGATGAGCCGCGCGGCCACCTCCGCCTGGTGGGTCCGGACGTCGGTGACGTAGTTGAAGCCCGTGGACACGAGCGCCTGGTCGAGCGGGGGCGCGGGTCGGCCGCGCAGGGCGGCGCCGTTCGCGTACGCGCCGCCGCCGAGCACCGCGTGGTACGTCTCCCGGCGCATCGGGGCCTCGACCACGCCGACGATCCGCTCGCCGTCGCGCTCCGCCGCGATGGACACCGCCCAGGTGGGCAGGCCGTAGAGGTAGTTCACCGTGCCGTCGAGCGGGTCGATGACCCAGCGGATGCCGGTGCTGCCCTCGGAGCTGGCGCCCTCCTCGCCGAGGAAGCCGTCTCCGGGGCGGCGCTCGGAGAGGAAGCCGGTGATCAGCTTCTCGGCGGCGATGTCCATCTCGGTGACGACGTCGATGGGGCTGGACTTGGTCGCGGCCACCCCCAGGTCCGCCGGCCGCCCGTCGCGCAGCAGGGCGCCGGCCCGGCGCGCCGCTTCCAGGGCGAGGTCGAGGAGTTCGGTCAGGAAGGGGTCGGTCACAGTGCTCCCAGGTGGATTGCGGTGAGAAGCGGGAGGTGTCTCAGGCGTACGGGCTGTCGGCGCCCGCCGCCGCGGGCTTGGGGGCCCGCGCCGGGCAGCAGCCGGCCGGGCACAGGTCGTGACCGGCGCCCAGCGCGCCCAGGGCGCACCGCTCCACGGCGCGGCCCCGCTCGGTCGCGGTGCGTTCCATGATCAGCTCCCGGACGGCCGCGGCGAACCGCGGGTCGGCGCCGACGGTCGGGGACCTGCGGACGGGCAGACCGAGCTCGTCGGCCTTCGCGGTGGCCTCGGTGTCGAGGTCGTACAGGACTTCCATGTGGTCCGAGACGAAGCCGATGGGCACCATCACGACCGCGGGCGCGCCCGAGCCGTGGACGGCCTCCAGGTGGTCGCAGATGTCGGGCTCCAGCCACGGGATGTGCGGGGCTCCGCTGCGCGACTGGTAGACGAGCTTCCACGGGTGCCCGACGCCGGTCCGCTCGCGCACCGCGTCGACGATCACCCGGGCCACGTCCAGGTGCTGGGCGACGTAGGCTCCGCCGTCGCCGTGCGTCTCCTCGGGGCCCGAGGTGTCCGCGGCGGCTGTGGGGATGGAGTGCGTCGTGAACGCGAGGTGCGCGCCCGCCCTGAGGTCCTCCGGCAGGTCGGCCAGCGCTGCCAGCACGCCGTCCGTCATGGGCTCCACGAAACCGGGGTGGTTGAAGTAGTGCCGCAGCTTGTCGACGCGCGGCACGACAAGCCCTTCGGCCTCCAGGGCCGCGAGCGACTCGGCGAGGTTCTCGCGATACTGGCGGCATCCGGAGTACGAGGCGTAGGCGCTGGTGGCGAGCACGGCGATACGGCGGTGTCCGGCCGTGGCCATCTCGCGCAGGGTGTCGGTGAGGTACGGCGCCCAGTTGCGGTTGCCCCAGTAGACCGGGAGGTCCACGCCGTGCTCCGCGAAGTCCTTGCGCAGGGCGTCCAGCAGGGCCCTGTTCTGCTCGTTGATGGGGCTGACGCCGCCGAACAGGAAGTAGTGCTTGCCGACTTCCTTCAGCCGCTCCTCGGGGATGCCCCGGCCACGGGTCACGTTCGCCAGGAACGGGACGACGTCGTCCGGGCCTTCGGGGCCTCCGAAGGAGAGCAGCAGCAGGGCGTCGTAGAGAGCGGGATCGCGCAGATCGGACATGCACCCGATCCTGCCACCCGGGTCCGACAGCACGGCAACCGACATCCATCCAGGTATCGGACACCCGGTTCCGACCGTAAGCTGTATCGGCCATCTTCACGCGTGACAGGCTCGACCGGAGTGCCCCTTGCCCAGCCCCTAC
Source organism: Streptomyces sp. NPDC045968 (assembly GCF_056430475.1). Lineage (NCBI taxonomy): Bacteria > Bacillati > Actinomycetota > Actinomycetes > Kitasatosporales > Streptomycetaceae > Streptomyces > Streptomyces sp. NPDC045968. The sequence continues at coordinate 352,572 of NZ_JBWKLF010000006.1, forward strand.
CGCGCCATCTTCGCCGCCCCCGGCTCCAAGGGGTTCTCGGCGGCCGGATTCTTCGGCCGGATGCCGTTGTCCATGATGGGGATCGGCGTCGTGACCATGATCTCCCAGATCACCGGCCGGTACGGGCTGGCCGGCGCGCTCTCGGCCACGCTGGCCATGGCGGCGGCGGTCTTCGGGCCGCAGATCTCCCGGCTGGTCGACCGGTACGGACAGCGCCGGGTGCTGCGTCCGGCCACGCTCGTCTCCGTGGCGGCGGTCGCCGGACTGCTCGTCTGCGCCCAGCAACGGTGGCCCGACTGGACCCTGTTCGTCTTCGCCGCGGGCGTCGGCTGCGTTCCCAGTGTGGGTTCGATGATCCGGGCCCGGTGGGCGGAGATCTACCGCGGCTCGGCCCGTGAACTGCACACCGCCTACGCGTGGGAGTCGATCGTCGACGAGGTGTGCTTCATCTTCGGGCCGATCATCTCGATCGGGCTCTCCACCGCCTGGTTCCCGGAAGCGGGCCCGCTGCTGGCCGGTGTGTTCCTGGCGGTCGGTGTCTTCTGGCTGACCGCGCAGCGTGCCACCGAACCCGTCCCGCACCCCCGGTCGCAGCACTCCGGCCGCTCCGCGCTCCGCTCCCCCGGACTCCAGGTCCTGGTGGTCACCTTCGTGGCGACCGGAACGATCTTCGGGGCGGTGGACGTGGTCACCGTGGCCTTCGCCGAGGAGCAGGGCCACAAGGCGGCGGCCAGTCTCGTGCTCGCGGTCTACGCCCTGGGGTCCTGCCTCGCCGGGGCGGTGTTCGGGCTGATGCACCTCAAGGGCAAGCCGTCCACCAGGTGGCTGGTGGGGGTCTGTGTGATGGCCGTGAGTATGATCCCCCTCCAACTGGCCGGGAACCTGACGTTTCTGGCCGTGGCGCTCTTTGTCGCGGGCCTCTCCGTCGCACCGACGATGGTGACCACCATGGCCCTCGTCGAGCAGCACGTACCGCGCGCCGAACTGACCGAGGGCATGAGCTGGACCGGTACCGGGCTCGCGGTCGGAGTGGCGCTCGGCTCCTCGGCCGCGGGCTGGGTGGTCGACGCGTCCGGAGCGGAGGCGGGGTACGTGGTGCCCGTCGTGGCGGGAGCGCTCGCGGCCGCGGTGGGGTTCCTGGGGTATCGCCGGCTGGCCAAGCCGGTTCCTACGGGAGGGCGCGGGGAAGATGAACGACACCTACGCACGGACGACGACGAGCGCGTGGCGTAACTGGGCGGGGAACGTCACGGCCCGGCCGGTACGGGCGGTGTCACCCGCCTCGGTGGACGAGCTCTCCGAGGTGCTCCGCAGGGCGTCCGAGGACGGTCTGAGGGTGAAGCCGGTCGGCACGGGCCATTCGTTCACGGCGGCCGCGGCCACCGACGGCGTTCTGATCCGCCCCGATCTGCTCACCGGCATCCGGGAGATCAACCGTACGGCGATGACGGTGACGGTCGAGGCCGGCACCCCGCTGAAGCGGCTCAATCCGGCGCTCGCCCGGGAGGGGCTCTCGCTCACCAACATGGGCGACATCATGGAGCAGACGGTCGCCGGGGCCACCTCGACCGGTACGCACGGCACCGGCCGCGACTCCGCGTCCATATCCGCGCAGATCCGTGCCCTCGAACTGGTCACGGCGGACGGCACGGTGCTGCGCTGCTCGGAGGCGGAGAATCCGGATGTCTTCGCCGTGGCCCGCCTGGGACTCGGCGCACTCGGCGTGATCACCGCGATCACCTTCGCCGTGGAGCCGGTCTTCCTGCTGACGGCCCGTGAGGAGCCGATGACCTTCGACAGGGTCACCGCCGACTTCGACCGGCTCTTCACCGAGAACGAGCACTTCGAGTTCTACTGGTTCCCGCACACGGGCAACTGCAACACCAAGCGCAACAACCGCAGCGCGGGCCCGGCCGCCCCGCCCGGCAGGGTCGGCGCCTGGGTGGACGACGAGCTGCTGTCGAACGGCGTCTTCCAGGTCGCCTGCTCGCTCGGCCGGGCGGTCCCCGCGGCCATCCCGTCGATCGCCCAGCTCTCCAGCCGGGCCCTGTCGGCCCGTACGTACACCGACATCCCGTACAAGGTCTTCACCAGCCCGCGCCGGGTCCGCTTCATGGAGATGGAGTACGCGCTGCCGCGGGAGCGCGCTGTCGAGGCCCTCCGCGAGGTCAAGGCGATGATCGACCGCTCGCCCCTGCGGATCAGCTTCCCGGTGGAGGTCAGGACCGCGCCCGCCGACGACATCGCGCTCTCCACGGCCTCGGGCCGGGAGAGCGCGTACATCGCCGTGCACCTGTACCGGGGCACGCCGTACCAGGCGTACTTCACCGCGGTGGAACGGATCATGACCGCCCACGGCGGCCGGCCGCACTGGGGCAAGATCCACACCCGGGACGCCGCGTATCTCGCCGACGTCTATCCGCGGTTCGGCGAGTTCACCGCCGTACGCGACCGGCTCGACCCGGACCGGCTGTTCGCCAACGACTACCTGCGCCGCGTACTCGGCGACTGACGGGAGCGCACCGGGGACCGGCGCCGTCCGTCGTCAGCCGTCGGTTCCGGTGCCGGGCGTCGCCGCGTCCGGGCCCACCGGGGCCTCGGCCGTGCCGGTCGGGTCCGGGGTGGACGTGGCACCGTCGTCCGGCGCCGTCGGGGTGGGCGTGGGTGTCGGGGCGGTCCCGCCCTCGCCGGACCCTGACGGTGTGGGAGTCGGCGCGGTCGTGCTGCCGTCGCCCTCCCGGCCGGTGTCCGGGGCGGTGCTCGCGCCGTCGCCCGGGTCCGTGCCCGGCGCGGTGCCGCTGCCGGAGCGCTGGTCCTGGTCCGTGCCCCGCTCCTGGTCCGTGCCGCTGGAGGGCGTGGGCCCGGCCGGTCCCGAGCCGTCGCCACCGCCCCGTACGACGGAGCCGAAGGTCGTTCCCCGGCCGCCGCTCAGGTCGTTGCCCGAGACCAGCTCGAACGCGGTGATCCCGATCATCGCCAGCGCGAAGACCGCGACGGCCGCGAGCACCGACTTCCTCCAGCCGCGGATGCGCGTGCCGTGCGTGGTGGCGCCGGAGAACGCGTCGTCCGGGCCGCCCGCCGCGAGCGCCTCGGGCGCGTCCGCCCGCCTGAGCACCTGGGTGCGTTCGGGATCGGGCTTCATCGGCCGCGTACGGTCCGGGGCGGGCTTCAGGAGCTGGGTGCGGTCCAGGTCGAGCATCCGGGTGCGGTCGAGGTCGGGCCGCACGGTCCGCAGCACGGTCGTCGCGTCGTCCACCGGCTGCTGCCGCGTCCGCCGCCCGCGCTCAGCCGGGGCCGTCTCCCTCGTCCGTACGGTCACCTGGCGGCCCGCCGGGTGCTTCACCTGGACCGTGACCTCGCGGATCTGCTCGCCCGTGCGGCGGAAGAAGTGCTGGAAGACGGAGCCTCCGCAGGTGGCGACGACGCTCATCACTCCCGCGCCGAGAATCGTTCCGTACACGCCCAGTTGCGAGGCCATGACGGCCGCGGCGACCGCCGCCACGGCACTGCCCGCAACCTGCGGCAGACTCAGATCGATACGCCTTTCCTTGGTTTCTGTGTCGCTTTCCGGCCTATCAACCATTACCTGCCCCTGCTTGACATCTCTCCCACCATGCAACAGGAAGGGACCTTTGGGCGAAGTGAATAGTTCCGCTTCAGGTGATTCTGTGAAGCAGGACACGCATTGCGCACATATGACCGGGCTGCGCGGAGGTCAACTCCCGCGCCCCGCGAGAACTTCGGCGGCGCGCCGGTCCACCCGCGTGGCCCGAATGGAGTACTGTGGCGAGCCCTGGGGCCGGACTCCCGCATGGGTATCCGAGCTTTACGGGAGGGGGCCGAAGACGGCACTCGAACCGGCGGCGCCGCGGCATCGCACGGCGCCCGCGACACGGAGTGACCACCTGGTCACTGTGCGTCGCACATAGGTAACCGTGCCATCGCGGCGTGCAAGGGCCAAGGCCCGACACGCCGGGCAACTTGGCAAGGTTGTGGCAGGCTGCACCCGGGCAGGCCACACTCGACTAGCGGAAGCAGCGACGCACGTGACGTCGGCAGGCACCACCCGGGAGGTTCCCATGCCCGAACTGCGTGTCGTGGCCGTCTCAAACGACGGCACACGACTGGTGCTCAAGGCTGCGGACAGCACGGAGTACACGCTTCCGATCGATGAGCGGCTGCGCGCCGCCGTGCGCAACGACCGCGCCCGGCTCGGCCAGATCGAGATCGAGGTGGAGAGTCACCTCCGCCCCCGCGACATCCAGGCACGGATACGCGCCGGTGCCTCCGCGGAGGAGGTCGCTCAGTTCGCCGGAATCCCCGTCGACCGTGTGCGCCGCTTCGAGGGCCCCGTGCTCGCGGAGCGTGCCTTCATGGCCGAGCGGGCCCGGAAGACTCCCGTGCGCCGTCCCGGCGAGAACACCGGCCCCCAGCTCGGCGAGGCGGTGCAGGAGCGCCTCCTGATGCGGGGCGCGGACAAGGAAACGGTCCAGTGGGACTCCTGGCGCCGTGACGACGGCACCTGGGAAGTCCTCCTGGTCTACCGCGTCGCGGCCGAGACCCACTCGGCGAGCTGGACGTACGACCCGCCTCGGCGGCTCGTCCAGGCCGTGGACGACGAGGCGCGCTCGCTGATCGGCGAGACCGACGACGTCGCCGCGCCGGAGCCCAGCTTCCCCTTCGTACCCCGGATCGCACGGCTGCCGCGCGACCGGCCGCTGGACCGTGCCCTGGACCGTCAGATGGAGCGGCCCACTCCGCCTCCGCCTCCCGAGCCCGAGGAACACATCGGCGGGGTGTCGGCCGGCGAGCGCGACTCGCTGACGAGCCTGCTGGAGGCGGTGCCGAGCTTCCGTGGCGACATGGTCGTACCAGAACGGCCCGCGCCGCCCGAGCCGCCCGCCATCGAGCCCGCGATCCAGGAGCCCGAAGCGGACGAGCCGCCCGCGGCGGCTGCCTCCGCGGGGGCGGGCTCGGCGTACGCGGACGTCCTGATGCCGCGGGCGGTGGCCGGGCATCGCGACCGGCTCACCGGGACGACGGACCGGCAGGCCGAGGCGGACGGTGTCCGTCCGGGCCGGCGGGCAGCGGTACCCAGCTGGGACGAGATCGTGTTCGGTACGCGCCGGAAGAAGCAGGACTGAGCCGGTGACCGCCGCATGACGAGGGCCCGTACGCCACCGCGTACGGGCCCTTGCTCTGTCCTGGTGCCGGAACCGGCCCCGCCCGGAGGCTTACCGCGGGTCCGGGCCCGTCGCGACCGGCCGGGACGCGTCGGAGGACCACTCGGACCAGGAACCCGCGTACAGAGCGGCCCGGTATCCGGCGATCTCCAGTGCCAGGACCTCGTGGGCGCCGGAGACGCCCGAGCCGCAGTACACGCCGACCTCACCGGCGTCGCCGTCGGCTCCCAGCCCGGAGAACCGGGAGGCCAGCAGTTCGGCCGCGAGGAATCGTCCGTCCTCGCCGACGTTCTCCGTGGTCGGCGCCGAGACGGCGCCCGGGATATGACCGCCGACCCGGTCGATCGGCTCCACGTCACCCCGATAGCGCTCCGCCGCCCGCGCGTCGAGCAGCAGCCCCGAACGGGCGAGGGCGGCCGCCGCGTCCGCGTCCAGCAGCGGCAGGGCACCCGGCTCGGGACGGAAATCGCCCTCGGCCGGCTTCGGTGTCCCGGTCGAGAGCTCTCCGGTCCAGGCCGGGAGACCGCCGTCCAGCACCCTGACGCCGGAGTGCCCGGTCCAGCGCAGCAGCCACCAGGCGCGGGCGGCCGCCCAGCCCTGGCCGCCGTCGTACACGACGACGGGAGTGTCGCGGGAAACCCCGGCGCGGCGCATCACCGCCCCGAACTCCTCCGGGTCGGGCAGGGGGTGCCGGCCGCCCTTGCCCGCCGGGCCCGCGAGCTCGGCGTCGAGGTCCACGAAGACCGCGCCGGGCAGGTGCCCGGCCTCGTAGTCGGGGCGGCCGTGCGGACCACCCAATTGCCAGCGGATGTCCAGGAGCACCGGCGGCCGTGGCCCCGCCAGCTCGCTCGCACATTCGGATGCGGTGATGATGGGCTTCATGAGTGCCATCCTCGCGCAGGAGCTACCCGGCCTGTAACGATGCCGATGCGGACATTCCCTCCCAAATCGGTTCCTCCGTGTCGAGAAGCCGTCGAAAGGCGGCGCGGCCGGGGCGCGTCACGCGTCAGGTGGTGCAAGCATCTGCACGGGCGTACATCACCTCCACCATCCCGGGCCGGTGTGCCGGCCCTGTCCTTTCGTACGGCCACCACAACGGTCCGAGGAGAGAAGACGATGACCGAGGCTGCCGAGCGGCGCACACCCGGAACACCGTGCTGGGTGAGTCTGATCGTGCACGGCCTGACGGCCACCCAGGAGTTCTACGCGGGCCTGTTCGGCTGGGAGTTCCGGCCGGGGCCCGAGCAACTGGGTCCGTACGTCCGTGCGCTGCTCGACGGCAAGGAGGTCGCGGGGCTCGGACAGCTGGCCCCCGACCGGCACCTGCCGACCGCCTGGACGACCTATCTCGCCACCGACGACGCCGACCTCACCGCGGAGACGATCCGCTCCTGCGGGGGCACCGTCGCTGTCGGGCCCCTCGACGCGGGCGAGGCCGGCCGCCTGGCCATCGCCTCCGACCCGAGCGGGGCGGTCTTCGGCGTATGGCAGGCCGCCGCCCACATCGGCACGGCCCTGGCGGGCGCCCCGGGGACCCCGGTCTGGAACGAGCTGGTGACCCGGGAGACAGCGACGGTCGGCAAGTTCTACCAGGCGGTCTTCGGCTTCGAGGCGGAGGCGGTCGTCTCCGCCGACTTCGACTACCAGACGCTCCATGTGGACGGCCGCCCCGTGGCCTCGCTGCACGGCGTGGGGCACGCGCTGCCGCGCGACCGGGGACCGCACTGGATGACCCACTTCGAGGTCGCCGACACCGACGAGGCCGCGGCCCGGGTGGTCGAGCTCGGCGGACACGTCCTCCAGCCGCCGAGGGAAGGCGCGACGGGCCGGCTGGCGACCGTCTCGGACCCGGAGGGCGCGGTCTTCACGATCGTACGGTCGACCGCTCGCTGAGCGAGCGGGACCGCCGGGTCAGCTGCCGGACGTGACCGGGAGGACATCCGGGGACAGCGCGCCCGCGTGGGCAGCGGCCGACGTCATACGGCGGCGGTGGTGGCGGCGGCAGAGGACCTCGTAACCGATCTCCTCCGCCGGGCGGTTGACGTCACCGACGACCACCTGGGCACCCTCGACGACCATCTCCCCGCCCACCGTACGGGCGTTGTGGGTGGCGCGGGCTCCGCACCAGCACAGGGCCTCGACCTGAAGGGCCTCTATCCGGTCGGCGAGCTCGATCAGCCGCTGGGAACCGGGGAAGAGCTTGGTGCGGAAGTCCGTGGTGATCCCGAAGGCGAACACGTCCATGTCGAGCTCGTCCACGACCCGGGCGAGCTGGTCGATCTGCTCGGGGGCGAGGAACTGGGCCTCGTCGACGATCACGTAGTCCGCCTTGCCGCCCTTGGAGAGCTGGGCGACGAGATACGCGTACAGGTCCATGCCCTCCGGCGCCTCGACCGCCTCCGTCACCAGGCCGAGCCGGGAGGACAGTTTGCCCTCCCCCGCCCGGTCGTCACGGGTGAAGATCACGCCCTGCAGCCCCCTCGCATCGCGGTTGTGGGCGATCTGGAGCGCCAGCGTGCTCTTTCCGCAGTCCATCGTTCCGGAGAAGAACACAAGCTCGGGCATGAGGGGTTGAGCACCTTTCGGGCGGGCGTGAAGCGGGGGGGGGAGGGGGACGAGGGGGCTACGAACGCACTTCGAGCAGCGGGACGAGCTGTTCGGCGGGGGTCATCGAGCCGTGCATACCGACCATCGCCGACTCGTGCGGTTCCTGGACGGAGGCGGTGATCACCACGTCGTCGTGGGCGGCCGCCACCACGTCGCCGATCCGGCCGTACACCCGCTCGTCGATCCGGGGGCCGAACCAGCCTGCCGCGATGGCCTCGTCCCGGCTCGCCACCCAGAACTGCTCGCCGAGGACTTCCCGCCAGACGGTCAGCACATCGGCCTGGGCGCCGGGGACCGCGTACACGTGGCGGGCCCGGCCCTCGCCGCCGAGCAGGGCGACTCCCGCGCGCAGCTCCCAGTCCTCGTCGAAATCGATCCGGGACTGCTCGTCGAAGGGGATGTCGATCATGCCGTGGTCGGCCGTGATGTACAGCGCGGAGCGGGGCGGGAGCTGTTCCGCCAGGCGCCGGGCGAGACCGTCGACGTACATCAGCTGGCCGCGCCAGGCGTCGGAGTCGATGCCGAAGCGGTGCCCCTTGCCGTCGACCTCGCTGTAGTACGTGTAGACGAGGGAGCGGTCACCGGCGGCCAGCCGTTCGGCGGCGACGTCCATCCGGTCCTCGCCGGAGAGCCGGCCGAGGAAGGAGCCGCCGCTGAGCGCGACCTTGGTGAGCGGGGTCTGCTCGAAGGTGGGGGCGGACACCTGCGCGGTGCGCACACCCGCCGCGTCGGCGAGCTTGAAGACGGTGGGGTTCGGCTGCCAGACCTTCGGCTCGGTCCAGGGGCGCCAGCGGAGCTGGTTCATCAGCTCGCCGGTCTCCGGATTACGGACCGTGTAGCCGGGAAGGCCGTGCTCCCCGGGCGGGAGCCCCGTACCGACCGAGGCGAGGGAGGTCGCCGTGGTGGACGGGAAGCCGGCCGTGAGCGGGCGGCCCGTACCACCGCGCGAGGAGGGCAGCAGCGAGTACAGGAACGGCGCCTCGTCGGGGTGGGCCTTGATCTGCTCCCAGCCGAGCCCGTCGATCAGGAACACGCAGTTCCGGTCGGCGGGGGCGAGCTCGGGGATCGTGGCCTCGAACCCGGGGACGCCCTGGCCGGCGACGAGCGTCGGCAGCAGGTCGGAGAGTGACCCGCTCCCGTACTCGGGGACCGGGGCGGTGTCGAGAGGAAGCAGAACAGGGTCCTGCCACGCGGGCTGCACCATCAGCGGCCGGTCGCCGCGGTCGCGGCCGTGGCCTCGGAGAGCGCCTGGGCGAAGGCGAGCGTCTCGCGCACGGTCTCCGGGCCGTCACCGGCCTCGCTGACCCGCAGGCTCAGGTCGTCGGCGGTGGAGCTGCCGGTGTAGCCGTGGTCGGCCTCGCAGTTGGGGTCGCCGCAGGCGGCGGGCTCCAGGTCGATACGGGAGACGGCGCCCCAGCCGATGGTGAGGACGACCTCGCGGGGCAGGGTTCCCGGCACGTACTTCTCCGGGTTGGCCACGACACGGCTGAGCACGACGGAGGAGATCCGGTCGAGCTTGACCGACTCGGTCGAGGTGGTGGCGAACGGAGTGGGTGAATCCGCGTCCGCGGTCTGCTCGTCGGTGTGGCTGACGATGAAACGGTTGTCCGTCAGGACCAGCACCGTGACATGGCGGCGCACCTCGTTGGAGTCGAAGGTGGTCTCCTGGTGCACCACGTACGAAGCGACCGGCTCCCCGCCGACGGCGGCCTCCACCGCCTCGGCCACGAGGGCCGGGTAGTAGCCGCTGCGCTCGATCGCCGCGCGCAGCCCCTGGGTCGTCGTACCGGTCTTTGCCATAGGGACCATCCTACGGGGGCCCGGTGGCTGCCGGGCACGCCGTGCGGCAGGTACGGCGGCCGGACCTCGGGACGGATCGGTGAGCGGCGGAGGCGGGCGCGGAGGTCCTCAGCGCCTGCGGGGCCCGGGTTCCTCAGTAGCTGGGGAGGTGGCGGGGGCCGAGGTCGCCGCGGACGGGGGGCGGGGCGAGCCGGACGCTCGCTCCGAGGACGGTCAGCCCCTGGGTGGCGACGACCACGGGTTCGAGGGCGACGGAGACCACCTCCGGGTGGTCGTCGACCAGCCGCGACACCCGCAGCAGCAGCTCTTCGAGCGCCTGGGTGTCGACGGGTGCGGAACCCCGCCAGCCGAAGAGCACCGGGGCCGCCTTGATGGATCTGATCAGCTCGGCGGCGTCCCGGTCGGTGGCCGGGACCAGCCGGTGTGCGGTGTCGCCGAGGAGTTCGGAGGGGGCGCCCGCGAGACCGAAGGAGAGCACCGCGCCCGCCGCCGCGTCGATCGAGGCGCGGACGACGGTGTCCACTCCACGCGGTGCCATGGCCTGCACGACCGGCTGGAGCTCGGCCGGTCTGCCGAGGAGCTCGGTCAGATCGCCGTACGCCCGCCGCAGCTCGCTCTCGTTGGCGAGGTCGAGCCGTACGCCTCCGAGGTCGGCGCGGTGGCGCAGGTGGGGGGCGGTGGTCTTGAGCGCCACGGGGTAGCCGAGCCGCGCGGCGGCGGCGACCGCTGCCTCCGGGTGGGGTGCGGGGAGGGTGGGCCGGACGGTGATGCCGTAGGACCCCAGCAGTTCGCGGGCCTCGTCGTGCGTGAGCGGCCGGCCCCGCGGGTCGGGGTCGGGGCCGAGCAGTCCGCCGATCAGGCGGGCCGCCCCTGCCTCGTCGATGGTGTCGTCGAAGTCGGGCACCTTGCCGGGGACGGCCGCCTGGCGGCGCCACTGCGCGTACCTCACCGCTTCGGCGAGCGCGCGGACGGCCCGTTCGGCGGCCGGGTAGGCGGGGATGCGCCCGACGCGGGCCGGTGCGCTCGTGGCGGCTTCCGGTGCGGACTCACCGGGGGGCGGCGAGAGGGTGGTGTCCCGCGCGGACCCGCCGGAGGGCGGCGCGAGGGCGGTGTCCCGCGCGGGAGCCTGCGTCCGGGCCCCGGCGCGGGCGGTGGCGACCGTGCCGGCGGCCGCGGCCAGGGCCTCCGCCAGGCCGCCGATCTCCACGTGGACCACCGCGACGGGCTTGGCGGGACCGGTGGCCGCCGCTTCGCGCAGGGCGGCGGCCAGGACCTCGCCGTCCCCCGTCTCCGCCTCGCCGTTCTCCCCCACCCAGGGGATCGCGGTCACGATCACGGCGTCGCAGGTCTGGTCGCCGAGCGCCTCGGCCAGCGCGTCCCGGAAGTCCTGCGGACTCGCCGCGGTGGTCAGGTCGCGGGGCGGACGCGGGCGCAGTCCCTCCGCGAGACAGGCGTCGTACGTGAGCAGGCCCAGCGACTCCGAGTTCCCGAGGATCGCGACCCGGGGCCCGGCCGGGAGCGGCTGTCCGGCGAGGAGCAGGCCCGCGTCGACCATCTCGGTCACCGTGTCCACGCGGATCACGCCCGCCTGGCGCATCAGCGCGGAGACCGTCGCGTCGGGAATCCGGCTGACCGGCACGGCGTGGCCGGGCGGGTTGGAACCACTGTGCCGCGCGCCCTTCACCACCACGACGGGCTTCACGGCCCCGGTCCGCCGTGCGAGGCGGGTGAACTTGCGCGGATTGCCCAGCGATTCGAGGTAGAGGAGGGCGACATCGGTCTCCTGGTCCTCGTACCAGTACTGGAGGAAGTCGTTGCCGGAGACATCGGCCCGGTTGCCCGCCGAGATGAACGTGGACAGGCCGGCGCCGCGCCGGTGGAGCCCGGAGAGCAGCGCGATCCCGATCGCGCCCGACTGGGTGAAGAGCCCGATGCGGCCGTGGGCGGGCGACTCGGGGGCGAGAGAGGCGTTCAGCCGGACGGCTTCGGAGGTGTTGATGACGCCGAAGGCGTTCGGGCCGATGATCCGCATGCCGTACGAGCGGGCCTGGCGCACGAGTTCGCGCTGCCGCTCGCGCCCTTCGGCGCCCTGTTCGGCGTATCCGGCGGAGAGGACGACCAGTCCCCGTACGCCGTGCTCACCGCAGTCGGCGACCGCCTCGGGCACCCGGTCGGCGGGCACGGCGAGGACCGCGAGGTCGACCCGCTCGTCGATCTCGCCGACGGACCGGTGCGCGGGGACGCCGTCGATCTCGGTCAGGCCGGTGTCGAAGGCCCGGTTCACGGCGTACGTACGCCCGGTGTAGCCGGAACCGAGGAGGTTGCGCAGCACGGTACGGCCGACCCCGCCGGGGGTGCGGCCGGTGCCGACGACGGCGACGGAACCGGGGGCGAGGAGGCGCTGCACCGACCGCGACTCGGCGCGCTGTTCGCGGCCGCGCTGGACGGCGAGGGACTCGGCGGTGGGTTCGAGGTCGAGGGTGAGGTGGACGGCGCCGTCCTCGAAGCTGCGCTGCTGGGTGTAGCCGGCGTCGCGGAACACCTTGATCATCTTGTTGTTGGCGGGCAGCACCTCGGCGGCGAAGCGGCGGATGCCCCGCTCGCGGGCGACCGCGGCGATGTGTTCGAGGAGCGCGGAGGCCACCCCGCGGCCCTGGTGGGCGTCCTGGACGAGGAAGGCGACCTCGGCCTCGTCGGCGGGGGCGGTGGCGGGCCGGCCCCGTTCGTCGATGCGGTCGTAGCGCACGGTGGCGATGAACTCGCCGCCGGTCGTGACGGCGAGACCGACCCGGTCGACGTAGTCGTGATGGGTGAAGCGGTGCACGTCCTTGGCGGAGAGCCGCGGGTACGGGGCGAAGAAGCGGTAGTACTTCGACTCGTCGGAGACCTGCTCGTAGAAGCTGACCAGCCGCTCGGCGTCGTCGGTCGTGATCGGCCTGATGCGCGCGGTGCCACCGTCGCGGAGCACCACGTCCGCTTCCCAGTGGTCGGGGTACGCGTGATGCGGACTCTGCTCCGGCGTGGGCTGCATGGGCAAAGCCTACGGCTGACACACCGGTCGCGGAGGGATCGGGGCCGGGGCAGTCTGAGGGTGCTCGACCGGCCGCAGCGGCCGGGCCCGGGACCGGGCACAGCAGTGCGCACTGCATGAGAGACTGGTCTAGACAACCATTGATTCGTGAAGGGCAGAACCATGGCTGAGCGCCGCGTCAACGTCGGTTGGGCCGAGGGCCTGCACGCCCGCCCCGCTTCCATCTTCGTCCGTGCCGCCACGGCCTCCGGCGTCCCCGTGACGATCGCCAAGGCCGACGGCAACCCGGTGAACGCCGCGTCGATGCTCGCGGTGCTCGGCCTGGGCGCCACCGGTGGCGAGGAGATCGTGCTCGCGTCCGAGGCGGACAACGCCGAAGCCGCCCTGGACCGCCTGGCCAAGCTGGTCGCCGAGGGGCTCGAGGAGCTTCCGGAGACGGTCTGATTCCGGCTGGATCCGACCGGAATCAATTCTGCGACGGAGTCGCGGCATCCCTGAACGGGTGCCGCGACTTCTTCGTTTCCGGAAAGGCGCCGACGGGCTCGAATTCGGGCAGCACAAAGAAAGTCCTGCGAAATTACCTTCTTTGTATACGGCGCAATTGTTAATGACGGACGCCCGCGGTGTTTACGGCATGTTGCGAAGTGCTCACCCGGGCCGGGACCGGGCCGCGCCCCGGGCGGTCCGGGCGGCGCAGCCGGTGAGCGGCGATCGCACGCTCGGCGTGCTGGACGGCCAGCGCCCTGGCCCGGTCCGCGTCACCGCGCGCGACGGCGTCCACGATCGCCCCGTGCTCGGCCCAGGACTCCGCGGGGCGTACCGGCTGCTCGACCGCGTACATCCAGGCGATCTTGTGCCGGAGCTGGGTGAGGAGCGCGATGAGGCCGGGGCTGCCCGACGCCTGGGCGAGCGTCTCGTGGAACCAGCCGCCCAGGGAGCGCAGATCCTCGCCCTCACCCCGCCGCACCCGCTCCTGACCCAGCCTGACCAGGCCACGCAGCACCTTGAGGTGGGCCTCCGTACGCCGCTGCGCGGCCCGCGCGGCGCCGAGCGGTTCCAGCAGCATCCGGACCTCCAGGAGATCGGCGGCCTCCTGCTCGGTGGGCTCGGCCACGCACGCGCCCGCATGCCTGCGCGTGACGACGAACCCCTCGGACTCCAGCGTGCGCAGGGCCTCGCGCACCGGGACGCGCGAGACCCCGTAACGACGCGCGAGCAACTCCTCGGTGAGGCGGCTGCCGCGATCGAAGACACCGGAGACGATGTCGTCACGGATTGCCGTGCATACCGAATGCGCGGGAATGCGCATGTCCGAACCTCCGCCTTAATCCCCGCGAAACGCGGCCGATCGACGCCTGTTCTGCGACTCTATTGCAATGAGCGCGAATTTCCGATGGCAGAGCGGAATCAAGGGATATCTTCTGGCCACGGAAGGCTTCGGCGGACGGACTCCGGGCGATATGCCGAAGGCCCCGGCGGGGAGCCGGGGCCTTCGGGAAGCGCTGGTGCGGCGCGTGGGTCAGACGTTCAGCCCGTGCGCGCGCAGGTACGCGACGGGGTCCATGTCGGAGCCGTACTCGGGGGTGGTCCGGGCCTCGAAGTGGAGGTGCGGTCCGGTGGAGTTGCCGGTCGAGCCGGAGATACCTATCTGCTGCCCGGAGGTGACGCTCTGGCCGACGGAGACGCCGATCGAGGAGAGGTGTCCGTACTGGGTGTACGTGCCGTCCGTCATCCGGAGCACGATGTTGTTGCCGTAGGCCCCGCCCCAGCCCGCCTCGACGACCGTACCGGCGCCGACGGCGACGACGGAGGAGCCGGACGCGGCGTGGAAGTCGACACCGGAGTGGCTGCCGGAGGACCAGAGGGAGCCGCTGGACTTGTAACCGGTGGTCACGTAGGAACCGGCCACCGGAAGGTGGAACGAGGTCAGCCGCTTGCGCTCGGCCGCGCGGGCGGCACGCGCCTCGGCCTCGCGGGCCTCCTCGGCACGCGCCTGCGCCTTGCGCTTGGCCTCGGCCTTCGCCTTCGCTTCCGCCTTGGCGGCGGCAGCAGCCCTGGCCTTCGCCTTGGCTGCGGCCTCGGCCTGCTGCTCCTGGGCCTTCGCCTGGGCGGCTATCTGGTCGGCGAGGGTGCCGTCGATGGCGACGGCCTGGATCAGGCCGGTGTCGCTGATGACGCGGGCCTCGTCCGCGGCGAGGGCCGGCGAGGCCATCCCGCCGATGACGCCTGTGGTGGCCAGAGCCGCGATGCCGGCGACCTGGGCGCTCTTGCGCGTCAGACGGCTCGGGGCACGGTGCTTCCCGGTGGCACGGGTGAACGCCATGGAGGGGCTGATCCTTTCCTTCCTTCTCGCCTACCGGGTTAGCTGACGGGTTCGGAGCAGGAAGGTCTCCTACGGGCCCCTGCACCGCCGAGGAGGCGCAGACGTCCGATTCACCCCAGGGACTTCGTGGGTCCCCGGCTCCCCAGGCTCGCGCCTGACGGGGACTCGGCGATGGCTGCCCGGCGCCACGGATGCGGCATACATGACGGACAGCCGAGCCGACGCTAAACGGGGCCACTTTCAATCACCAAACGGACAGGCGGTTTTGTAGTACATCCCACAGGGCAGACAGGAAACCTCCCCACCAAAGCGGACAAAAGGAAGGGACCCCGACGGGCAGTTGCCCATCGAGGTCCCCTTTGTTCACTTTTGCGAGTACGGCAGTGAGCCGGCCGGCCGTCAGCCGCTGACGACCGACACCTCGCCGATTCCCAGGGCGCGGACGGGGTCCGCGATCTGGGAGGCGTCGCCGACGAGCACCGTGACCAGCCGGTCCACCGGGAACGCGTTGACCACGGCGGCCGTCGCCTCGACCGTCCCCGTCTCGGCCAGGCGCGCGTACAGCTGAGCCTGGTAGTCGTCCGGGAGGTGCTGCTCGACCTGGTCGGCGAGGGTGCCCGCCACGGACGCCGCCGTCTCGAACTTCAGCGGGGCGACACCCACGAGGTTCTGCACGGCCGTCTCGCGCTCGGCGTCGGTCAGCCCCTCGGCAGCCAGCGTCCGCAGGACCTTCCAGAGGTCGTCCAGCGCCGGTCCCGTGGACTCCGTGTCCACCGAGCCGCTGATGGCGAGCATCGCCGCTCCGGTGCGCCCGGACGAGGAACCGGGTGCCGTCGAGCGCAGCACCTGCCCGAAGGCGCGGACGCCGTAGGTGTAGCCCTTCTCCTCGCGCAGGACCCGGTCCAGCCGCGAGGTGAGGGTGCCGCCCAGGCAGTACGTGCCGAGGACCTGGGCCGGCCAGACGCTGTCGTGCCGGTCGGCGCCGATGCGGCCGATCAGCAGCTGCGTCTGGACCGCGCCCGGGCGGTCCACGATCACCACGCGGCCCCGGTCGTCCGCCGTGATCGGCGGGACGGGGCGGGGCTCGGCGGTGTTGCCCGACCAGTCACCGACCGTGTCGGCGAGCAGCGCGTCCACGTCGACCCCGGTGAGGTCGCCGACGACGACCGCGGTGGCGGTGGACGGACGGATGTGCGCGTCGTAGAAGGCGCGCACGGCAGCGGCGTCGATCCGCTTCACCGTCTCCTCGGTGCCCTGGCGCGGACGCGACATCCGCGCGGTGGCGGGGAAGAGCTCCTTGGAGAGCTGCTTGGCCGCCCGGCGGGCGGGGTTGGCCTGCTCGTGCGGGATCTCGTCGAGGCGGTTGCCCACCAGACGCTCGATCTCGCTCTCGGAGAAGGCGGGTGCCCGCAGCGCTTCGGCGACCAGCCCGAGCGCCTTGGCCAGCCGGGAGACCGGGACCTCCAGGGAGACCCGGACGCCGGGGTGGTCGGCGTGCGCGTCGAGAGTCGCGCCGCACCGCTCGAGCTCGGCAGCGAACTCCTCGGCGGAGTGCTTGTCCGTGCCCTCGGACAGGGCGCGCGCCATGATCGTGGCCACGCCGTCGAGGCCCTCGGGCTCAGCGTCCAGCGGCGCGTCCAGGAAGATCTCCACCGCGACCACCTGCTGGCCGGGGCGGTGACAGCGCAGCACGGTGAGGCCGTTGGGCAGGGCGCCCCGCTCGGGGGCGGGGAAGGCCCAGGGCCTGGCCACGCCCGCGGTCGGCTGCGGGTGGTACTGCATCGCTACTCCAGTCACAGCGGCGTCGCTCACTGCTCGGCCCCCTCGTGCGTGTCGGTGCCGGCTTCGGCGGTGTCGTCGGCATCGGCGTCGGCGTCGGCCGGCGCTTCGACCGGCTCGTAGACCAGGACCGCGCGGTTGTCGGGGCGCAGGCAGGCCTTGGCGGCCGCCTGGACCTCCTCCGCGGTGACGTCGAGCACCCGCTGCACGGCCGTCAGGGCCAGCTGCGGGTCGCCGAACAGCACGGCGTACCGGCACAGTTCGTCGGCGCGGCCCTCGACCGTACCGAGACGGTCCAGCCACTCGCGCTCCAACTGCGCCTGGGCCCGCTCCATTTCCTCGGGCGTGGGGCCCTCGGCGGCGAACCTGGCCAGTTCCTCGTCGACCGCGGCCTCGATCTGCGGCACCTCGACACCGCCGGACGTCTTGACGTCCAGCCAGCCGAGCGAGGGTGCTCCGGACAGCCTCAGCAGCCCGAACCCGGCGGCCACCGCCGTACGGTCGCGGCGGACCAGCCGGTTGTGCAGCCGGGAGGACTCGCCGCCGCCGAGCACGGTCAGCGCCAGATCCGCCGCGTCGCACTCCCGGGTGCCGTCGTGGGGCAGCCGGTAGGCGGCCATCAGCGCACGCGCCGGGACCTCCGCGTGGACCACTTCGCGCAGCTGCTCACCGATGATGCCGGGCAGCGTGCCGTCACGCGGCGGCTGCTTGCCGTCGTGGGCCGGGATGGAACCGAAGTACTTCTCGACCCAGGCGAGCGTCTCCTCGGGGTCGATGTCGCCGACCACCGAGAGCACCGCGTTGTTGGGCGCGTAGTACGTACGGAAGAACGTACGCGCGTCCTCCAGGGTCGCGGCGTCCAGGTCGGCCATCGAGCCGATCGGGGTGTGGTGGTACGGGTGGCCCTCCGGGTAGGCGAGGGCCGTCAGCTTCTCGAAGGCCGTGCCGTACGGAACGTTGTCGTACCGCTGGCGACGCTCGTTCTTCACGACGTCGCGCTGGTTCTCCATGGACTCCTCGTCGAGCGCGGCGAGGAGCGAGCCCATGCGGTCGGCCTCCAGCCAGAGCGCCAGCTCCAGCTGGTGCGTGGGCATGACCTCGAAGTAGTTGGTCCTCTCGAAACTGGTCGTGCCGTTCAGCGAACCACCGGCTCCCTGCACGAGCTCGAAGTGCCCGTTCCCCTTGACCTGGCCCGAGCCCTGGAACATCAGGTGCTCGAAGAGGTGAGCCAGGCCGGTGCGCCCCTTGACCTCGTGGCGCGAACCGACGTCGTACCAGAGGCAGACCGCGGCGACCGGGGTCAGATGGTCCTCCGAGAGCACCACACGCAGGCCGTTGGCCAGGCGGTGCTCGGTCGCTGTTCTGCCGCCGGAGCCGGCCTGAGCTGTGGCCGTGTGACCCATGGGCATGTACGTCCCTTCGATCGCGATACAGGTTTTCCTGCCAGACCTGCCACTCTAAGCAAGCGCACCGACACCTGGCGAAGTTCCCGATCCGTTGATGTTGTCGTAGATGCTGCCGTAAACGGTGCCTCACGCGGGGCCCGCAGGACCGCTTCGGACGGGTCGAGGTCGGCGTTGTCAGTGCGGCGGTCCACAATGGTCCGCGTCAGAACCTGAGGTTGCCCGAACAGAATCCGTGAAGGAGTCGCAGCAGCGATGGCCCGCCGCAGCACGAAGACCCCGCCGCCGGACGACTTCGAGGAGAGAATCCTCGATATCGACGTCGTCGACGAAATGCAGGGCTCCTTCCTCGAGTACGCCTACTCGGTGATCTACTCCAGGGCCCTGCCCGACGCCCGCGACGGCATGAAGCCGGTGCACCGCCGCATCGTGTCCCAGATGAACGAGATGGGGCTCCGCCCCGACCGCGGCTATGTGAAGTGCGCCCGCGTCGTCGGCGAAGTCATGGGCAAGCTGCACCCGCACGGCGACGCGTCGATCTACGACGCGCTGGTGCGCATGGCGCAGCCGTTCTCGATGCGCCTCCCGCTCGTCGACGGACACGGCAACTTCGGCTCGCTCGGTAACGACGACCCGCCCGCCGCCATGCGGTACACCGAGTGCCGTATGGCCGACGCCACCTCGTTGATGACGGAGTCGATCGACGAGGACACCGTCGACTACCAGTCGAACTACGACGGCCAGGAGCGGGAGCCGGTCGTCCTCCCCGCCGCGTACCCGAACCTCCTGGTCAACGGCACGACCGGGATCGCGGTCGGCATGGCGACCAACATGCCGCCGCACAATCTGGGCGAGGTCATCGCCGCCGCCCGCCACCTCATCAGGCACCCGGGCGCGGACCTGGAGACCCTGATGCGGTTCGTCCCGGGTCCGGACCTGCCGACCGGGGGCCGGATCGTCGGCCTCGGCGGGATCAAGGACGCGTACGCGGCAGGCCGTGGCACGTTCAAGATCCGCGCCACGGTCGCCGTGGAGGACGTCACCGCCCGCCGCAAGGGCCTCGTCGTCACCGAACTTCCCTTCACCGTCGGCCCGGAGAAGGTGATCGCCAAGATCAAGGACCTGGTCTCGGCGAAGAAGCTCCAGGGCATCGCGGACGTCAAGGACCTCACCGACCGGTCGCACGGCCTGCGTCTGGTCATCGAGGTCAAGAACGGCTTCGTACCGGAGGCGGTGCTGGAGCAGCTCTACAAGCTCACGCCGATGGAGGAGTCCTTCGGCATCAACAACGTGGCGCTGGTCGACGGCCAGCCGCTCACCCTGGGGCTCAAGGAGCTCCTGGAGGTCTACCTCGACCACCGCTTCGAGGTGGTGCGCAGGCGCAGCGAGTTCCGCCGGAGCAAGCGCCGCGACCGGCTGCATCTGGTCGAGGGCCTGCTCGTCGCCCTGGTCGACATCGACGAGGTCATCCGTCTCATCCGGGACAGCGACAACTCGGCGCAGGCGAAGGAGCGGCTCATGGAGCGCTTCTCGCTGAGCGAGATCCAGACGCAGTACATCCTGGACACTCCGCTGCGCAGGCTCACCCGGTTCGACCGGATCGAGCTGGAGAGCGAGCGCGACCGGCTCAACGCGGAGATCGACCAGCTGACCGCGATCCTCGATTCGGACGCCGAGCTGCGCAAGCTCGTCTCCGGCGAACTGGCCGCGGTGGCCAAGAAGTTCGGCACCGACCGTCGTACGGTGCTCCTGGAGTCGGCGGGTTCGCAGGTCGCCTCCGTACCGCTGGAGGTGGCGGACGACCCGTGCCGGGTGCTCCTCTCCTCGACCGGGCTGCTCGCCCGTACGGCGAACGCCGACCCGATCGTCATCGGCGAGGACGCCAAGCGCGCCAAGCACGACGTGATCGTGTCGTCCGTCGCCGCGACGGCACGCGGCGACGTGGGCGCGGTCACCTCGACCGGCCGGCTGCTGCGGCTCTCGGTGATCGATCTGCCGAGGCTCCCGGACACGCACGCGGCCCCCAACCTGTCGGGAGGGGCGCCGGTCGCGGAGTTCCTCTCGCTGGAGACGGACGAGGAGCTGGTCTGTCTCACCACGCTGGACGAGGCCTCGCCCGGCCTGGCGATCGGCACCCTGCAGGGGGTGGTGAAGCGGGTGGTGCCCGACTACCCGGCCAACAAGGACGAGTTGGAGGTCATCTCGCTCAGGGACGGTGACCGGATCGTGGGCGCGACCGAGTTGCGTACGGGTGAGGAGGACCTGGTCTTCATCACGTCCGATGCCCAGCTGCTGCGCTATCCGGCCGCTCAGGTGCGGCCCCAGGGCCGCCCCGCGGGCGGTATGGCGGGCGTCAAGCTCGCGGCGGGGGCCGAGGTGCTCTCCTTCACCGCGGTGGACCCGGCCGCGGACGCGGTGGTGTTCACGGTGGCGGGGTCGCACGGCACGCTGGACGATTCGGAGCTGACGTCGAAGCTCACCCCGTTCGACCAGTATCCGCGCAAGGGCAGGGCCACCGGTGGTGTGCGGTGTCAGCGGTTCCTCAAGGGCGAGGACGTGCTCGTCTTCGCCTGGGCGGGCGCGGTCCCGGCACGGGCGGCCCAGAAGAACGGGACGCCGGCCCAGCTGCCGGAGCCAGACCCGCGCCGTGACGGTTCGGGCACACCGCTGACGAGTCCGGTCGCGGTGATCGCCGGGCCTGTGTAGCCGACGGCCCCGGACGACGGCGCCTCGGCTAGAGGCGGGCGTCGTCGTCCGGGTGGTGCGCGTCCGGCTGGTGTACGTAGCGCAGGATGCCCCACATGCTCCGCTCCCGGTCCTGGGAGGCGTCCGGTGCGGGTGTGGCGCTCTCGCGGCAGTCGGAGAGCTCCTTGTGCAGCGCCTCCGCGTCGATGCCCGAACCGATCAGCACGAGCTGGGAGATCCGCTGCTCGCCCCGCCCCCACGGCTGCGGAACGAAGCGCAGGAAGCGGCCGACCGCGTGCAGGGCGTACCGGTGGTCCGGGTCCCCCGCGCCGAAGTCGGCGAACCCCTTGATCCGGTAGAGCCCCTCGGGCCTGGTGTCGAGGAAGCTCATGAAGCGGCGGGGATCCAGGGGGACGTCGGCCGTGAAGGAGAGACTCTCGTACGCCGTGTGGAGATGGTCCGCGTGCTCCTCACCGGCCTGGGCCCGTTCCTCCAGGAAGAGGTCCTCGAAGGTGAGCTGACGGGCCTGCTCGTCCTCGTCGGGCCGCAGGACCGGGTCGAAGAGCAGTCCCGGATCGATCCGTCCGTACGCGGCGGAGACGACGGCCGCGCGGCTGCCCGCCGCCGCGACGGCCTCACGCAGCCGGCGGTGTCCGGCGTCGTCGACCCGGTCCGTCTTGTTCAGCACGACGAGGTCGGCGACCGCGAGATGGCGGTCGATCTCCGGGTGCCGGTCCCGGGTG
The DNA here is from genome assembly GCF_056430475.1 of Streptomyces sp. NPDC045968. Classification (NCBI taxonomy): domain Bacteria; kingdom Bacillati; phylum Actinomycetota; class Actinomycetes; order Kitasatosporales; family Streptomycetaceae; genus Streptomyces; species Streptomyces sp. NPDC045968. Next base: position 374,126 of record NZ_JBWKLF010000006.1, read on the forward strand.
CGTTCGAACTCGGCCGCGTCGACGACCTCGACCAGTCCCCCGTACCGGATGCGCGGGTTGTCGCTGGCCAGGAGCATGCGTACGAGCTCCTGGGGCTCCGCCAGGCCGCTCGCCTCGATGACGATCACATCGAGGCGGGCGGCGGGCCTGGTCAGCGTCTCCAGGTAGGTGTCGAGTTCGCTCGCGTCGACGGCGCAGCACAGACAGCCGTTGCCCAGCGAGACGGTCGAACCGACCTGTCCAGCGACGGTCATGGCATCGATCTCGATGGACCCGAAGTCGTTGACGATCACACCGATCCGGTTGCCCGCGCGGTGCCGGAGGAGATGGTTGAGCAGCGTCGTCTTTCCGGAGCCCAGGAAGCCCGCCAGGACGATGACCGGGATCTGCGGGGTGCGGGGCGGGGTCAACGGGGGCCTTTCTCGTGGACGGTCAGGGGGCCGGGACCGGCTGGGGCGCAGGCGTGCCGGTGTAACGGGCCGCCGGGCGGATGATCTTCGAGTCCTCCGCCTGCTCCAGGATATTGGCGCTCCAGCCGATCACACGCGCCGCACAGAAGGTGGGCGTGAACATCTCGCGCGGCAGTCCGCAGAGCTCCATGACCACTCCCGCGTAGAACTCGACGTTGGTGTGGAGCTCACGCCCCGGCTTCAGCTCGGCGAGGATCGCCTCCACCTGCCGCTCGACCTCGACCGCGAAGTCGACGAGCGGCCCGCCGAAGCCCTGCGCGAGGGAGCGCAGCATCCGCGAACGCGGGTCCTCGGTGCGGTACACGGGGTGCCCGAAGCCCATGATGCGCTCGCCCGCGAGGACCCGTTCCCGGATCCAGCCGTCGACGCGGTCGGGGGTGTCGATCGCGTCCAGCGTGTCGAGGGCGCGGCTGGGGGCGCCGCCGTGCAGCGGTCCGGAGAGCGCGCCGACCGAGGCGACCAGGCAGGCGGCCACGTCGGCGCCGGTGGAGGCGACGACCCGGCCGGTGAACGTCGAGGCGTTGAAGCCGTGGTCGATGGTGGAGATCAGGTACTGCTCGACGGCCCTGACCCGTGCGGCGTCCGGCTCGGAGCCGGTGAGCATGTACAGGTAGTTCGCGGCGTACGGCAGGTCGTCGCGCGGCTCGACGGGTTCGAGCCCCTGGCCGAGCCGGTACAGGGCGGTGAGGATGGTCGGGACCGCGGCGCAGGCCGCGAGGGCGTCGTCACGGCGGCGCTCGGCACCTATGTCGTACACCGGGCGGAAACCGGCGCGGGCTCCGAGCAGCGACAGAGCCGTACGCAGCCCGGCGAGCGGGCCGGACACGGCGCCCGCCCCGGCAATGGCGGGCAGCGCTTCCACGACCTCGGCGGGCAGGTGGCGCAGCGCCGCCGTCCGGGCCGTGAAGCTGTCGCGGGCGGCCCGGTCGGGCAGCTCGCCGTGGAACATCAGGTACCAGACGTCCTCGAAGGTGCGGCTCTGCGCCAGCTCGATCGCCGAGTACTGCCGGTAGTGGTAGAAGCCCTCGCGCCCCCGGACGTCACCGAGAGCGGTATCGGTGACGACGACGCCCGCGAGGCCGCGGGGTACGTCGAGCGGTGCGGTGTCAGTGGTCATGGCCGTCATGTCGGGACTCGCTTCCGTGATCCATGGGGTCTCCATGTATTGATTCGACTGTCCATGCTTGACTCTGATCGTGTCAATATTGATTCAATCAATGTGCGCACGGATGGATACGGTGGGGACCATGACGGATCAAGCAGCGCGGAGTGCCGACCCGGGAGACACGGCGGAGGGCCGCCGGCTCACCACACGGGAGACCGCCGAGCTGCTGGGCGTGAAGCCCGAAACCGTGTACGCGTACGTCAGCCGGGGCCAGCTGAGCAGCAGGCGCGCCCCCGGCGGACGCGGCAGCACCTTCGACGAAGCAGAGGTCAGAGCCCTGGCCCGGCGTACGGGACGGAGGGAGCCCGCACCCGCCGACGGCGGCCTCGTCTTCCGTACGGGCATCACGCTCATCGACCACGACCGGTACTACTTCCGTGGCGTCGACGCGACGGAGCTGGCCCGCCACCACGGCTACGAGGAGGTCGCCGAGTGGATCTGGACCGGCGAGCTCCGGCCAGGCGTCCGCTTCACCGCGCCGCCCGTATCGCTCGCGGCAGCGCGACGGGCCGTCGACGCGCTGCCCGCGCACAGCGGCTCGACCGACCGCCTGCGGGTCGCGCTCGTCGCGGCGGCGGCCGCCGATCCGCTGCGCTTCGACCTCAGCCCGCAGGGCGTCCTCAGCAGTGCGCGCGGCCTGATCCCCACCCTGGTGGGCGCCCTGCCGATGGCCGGCGGGCGGGACCTCCCCGCCCAGGGAGGCGATACGGGAATCGCCCGTCAGCTGTGGCCGAAACTCACCGCTCAGCGGGGCGACGCGGCCACGCTCGCCGTCCTGGACACCGCCCTCGCCCTGCTGACCGACCACGACCTGGCGGCATCGACGCTGGCCGCCCGGGTCGCCGCGTCCGCCCACGCCCATCCCTACGCCGTGGTCTCGGCGGGCCTCGGCGTCCTGGAGGGGCCGCTGCACGGCGCCGCCAGCGGCCTCGCCCACCGCATGCTCTCCGAGGTCGTGGAGCGGGGCAGCGCGGCCCCGGTCGTCGCCGACCACCTCCGTACCGGCCGCCGGGTGCCGGGCCTCGGCCACCGCCTCTACACGGGCGAGGACCCCCGTGCGACGGCGCTGTTCGCCCTGCTCGCGGACGTGCCGCAGGCAGCCCAGGTGCTGGCGGCGGCCCGTGACGTGGTCACCACCACCGCCCGCCGCACTCCCCTGCACGCCAACGTCGACCTGGCGCTCGCGGTCCTCTCGGTCGCGTGCGGCATGCCCGCGGAAGCGGGCGAGACGGTGTTCGCGGTGTCCCGCACGGCGGGCTGGATCGCTCACGCCCTGGAGGAGTACACGGAACGCCCGCTGCGCATGCGGCCCCGCGGGCAGTACGAGGGCCCCCGCCCCCCGCAGCCCCTGCCCGCGCCAACGGCCGCCGGATAGCCGGTCCACGAGGGGGATTTCGGAAAGGACCCGGCCGCCCTTTACCTTCGTACGGTGAACGCCCCGCCGACCACCGCCCGGGGACCCCGCCGGCTCGGCTGGCCGAAAAGGGTCTTCTCCCAGGTCCTGCTGATCCAGCTGACCATCATCACCGGAGTCACGGTGCTGGTCACCGGCCTCTTCCTGGCCCCTCTCAGCGCCCAGCTCGACGACCAGGCGATGCGGCGCGCCCTCGCCATAGCTCAGAGCACCGCGGCCCAGTCCCAGATCGCCACGTCCTTGCTGACCACGGAGCCGACCCCGGGCGGCCCCGTGCAGAGCGCGGCCGAGCGGATCAGACGGGCCACCGGCGCGGAGTACGTCGTCGTGATGGACCGGCGCGGAGTGCGCTGGTCGCACACCGACAGCCGGCAGATCGGCAGAGTCGTCTCCACGGACCCCAGTGAGGCGCTCGCGGGCCAGGACGTCATGGAGATCGACAGCGGCACACTCGGCCGCTCCGCCCGCGGCAAGGTGCCGCTCCACGACGCCTCGGACCGGATCGTGGGGGCGGTCTCCGTCGGCATCGCGTACGACAGTGTCCGCGCCCGGCTGCTGGCGGCGATCCCCGGGCTGCTCGCCTACGCGGGCGGAGCGCTGGCGGTCGGTGCGCTCGCCGCGTACCTCATCTCCCGCCGGCTCCAGCGGCAGACCCATGACCTGGCGTTCTCCGACATCTCGGCGCTGCTCACGGAGCGCGAGGCGATGCTCCACAGCATCCGCGAAGGGGTCGTCGCGCTCGATGGGGCCGGACGCATCCGGCTGCTGAACGACGAGGCGCAGCGTCTGCTCGGCCTCGGTCCGGAGGCCGCGGGCCGCCCGCTCGACGAGGCGCTGGGCGAGGGCAGGACCGCGGACGTGCTGGCCGGCAGGGTGGTCGGTGACGACCTGCTGACCGTACGCGGCAGCCGCGTCCTGCTCGCCAACCGGATGCCGACCGACGACGGCGGGGCCGTGGCCACCCTCCGCGACCGCACGGAGCTCGAACACCTGGGCCGCGAGCTCGACTCCACCCGCGGCCTGATCGACGCGCTGCGCGCCCAGGACCACGAGCACGCCAACCGGCTGCACACCCTCCTGGGGCTGCTGGAGCTGGACATGCACGACGACGCGATGGAGTTCGTCACCGAGGTCGTCGGCGTCCACCGCGCGACCGCGGAGCAGGTGACCGAGCGGATCAACGATCCGCTGCTGGCCGCCCTCCTCGTCGGCAAGGCCACGGTCTCCGCCGAGCGCGGGGTCTCGCTGCGCATGGCGCCGGGCACCCTGCTCCCGGACCGGTTGGTGGACCCGCGGGGCCTGGTCACGGTCCTCGGCAATCTCGTCGACAACGCTCTGGACGCGGCCGCCGGGTCGGCGGACGCCCTCATCGAGGTGGGGCTGCGGGCGGAGGGGCGTACGGTGATTCTCCGGGTACGGGACAGCGGCGCCGGCGTACCGGCCGACCAGCGCGAATCCATCTTCACGGAGGGCTGGTCCACCAAGGAGCTCCCGGCGCACGGCAAACGCGGTCTGGGACTCGCGCTGGTACGACGGCTGGCGGAGCGCCAGGGCGGAAGCGTGGCCGTCGCCACGGCCGCGGAGGGCGGGGCCGTGTTCACGGTCGTCCTCCCGGAGGCCCTGCACCAGCCGGAGGCCCCCGAGGCTCCGGGCGCCCCACCGGCGACGACGGGAGAAGCCCCGTGATCGAGGTGCTGATCGTCGACGACGACGTCCGCGTCGCACAGATCAACGCGGCGTACGTCGCCAAGGTCCCCGGCTTCCGGGTGGCCGCCCAGGCCCACACCGCCGCCGAGGCGCTCGCCAGGATCGCGGAGGTTCCCGTCGACCTCGTCCTGCTCGACCACTACCTGCCCGACCGCAACGGCCTCTCCGTGGTCCAGGAACTCCGTGCGCTCGGCCACCACACGGACGTGATCATGGTGACCGCGGCCCGCGATGTGGCCACCGTCCAGGCCGCGATGCGCCACGGCGCGCTCCAGTACCTGGTGAAGCCGTTCACGTACGCGGGCCTGCGCACCAAGCTGGAGGCGTACGCGACCCTGCACCGGACGCTGGAAGGCGGCGGGGAGGCCGAGCAGACCGAGGTGGACCGGCTGTTCGGCGCCCTGTGGACCGTCGGCGAGCCCGACCTCCCCAAGGGACATTCACCGACCACGGCGGAACTCGTCCGGCAGGCGCTGCGGACCGCCGACCAGCCGCTCTCGGCACAGGAGATCGCGGAGAGCGCCGGGATGAGCCGCCAGACCGCGCAGCGCTACCTGAAACTGCTGGAGCGGACCGGGCGGGTCCGGCTGACCCTGAGATACGGCGAGACGGGCCGCCCGGAACACCGCTACACCTGGGCCACGGGCGGCTGACCCGGCCTGTTCACACCGCTCCCGCCCCGGTCAGGGAGCGGACCTCGGTCTCCGCGTGCCTGGCCTCGTCGGGGGGTTCCGCCGAGGTCACCGTGCCCAGCCATCCCGCCAGGAAGCCCAGCGGGATGGAGACGAGTCCGGGATTCTCCAGCGGGAAGAGCTGGAAGTCCACACCGGGGAAGAGCGAGGTGGGACTGCCCGAGACGACCGGTGAGAGCAGCACGAGCAGTACGGCGGGGACCAGACCGCCATAGACCGCCCAGACGGCTCCGCGCGTGGTGAACTTCCGCCAGAACAGCGAGTAGAGCAGGGCCGGCAGGTTGGCCGACGCCGCCACGGCGAAGGCCAGGCCGACCAGGAACGCCACGTTCAGGTCCTGGGCGAGAAGACCGAGCGCGATCGCGACCACACCGACGCCCGCGGCGGCGACCCTGGCCACCGCCACCTCGCTGTGCTGCTTGGCGCCGGGGCGCCTGAGCGAGGCGTAGAGGTCGTGGGCCACGGACGCCGACGAGGCCAGCGTGATCCCGGCGACGACCGCGAGGATGGTCGCGAAGGCGATGGCCGCGACCACGGCGAAGAGAACCGTTCCGCCGGTGGAACCCTCGCCTCCGCCGAGTACCAGGGCCAGCAGCGGGACAGCCGTGTTCCCGGAGGCGTTCGACGCCCGTACCTCCGCGGGGCCGACCAGCGCCGCCGCACCGAAGCCGAGCACGATCGTCATCAGATAGAAGCTGCCGATGAGTCCGATGGACCAGACGACCGAACGACGGGCGGCGCGGGCCGTGGGCACGGTGTAGAAGCGCGAGAGGATGTGCGGCAGACCTGCCGTGCCGAGCACCAGCGCCAGGCCCAGGCTGATGAAGTCGAAGCGGGCCGTCCAGCTGCCGCCGTACCGGAGCCCCGGCGCCAGGAAGTCCTTCCCGTGGCCGCTGCGTTCGGCGGCGGAGTTGAGCAGCGCGTTGACGTTGCCGTGGAAATGCACCAGCACGAGCACCGTGAGCGCGACGGCTCCCGCCATCAGCAGGACGGCCTTGACGATCTGGATCCAGGTGGTGGCCCGCATGCCGCCCAGCGACACGTAGATCACCATCAGGGCCCCGACCCCCACGACGGTCCAGGAGCGGGCGGCATCGCTCGTACCGCCGAGCAGCAGCGCCACGAGGCTGCCCGCACCCACCATCTGCGCCACCAGGTACAGCACGGAGACGGTGACGGACGAGGTGCCCACCGCGGTACGCACCGGTCGCTCCGCCATGCGCGCCGCGACCACGTCGGCGAGGGTGAACCGACCGCAGTTGCGGACGAGTTCGGCCACGAGGAGCAGGACGACCAGCCACGCGACGAGGAAGCCGACCGAGTAGAGCATGCCGTCGTATCCGAAGAGGGCGATCAGTCCGGAGATGCCGAGGAAGGACGCGGCCGACATGTAGTCACCCGCGATGGCGAATCCGTTCTCCATGGGTGAGAACAGCCGCCCGCCGGCGTAGAACTCCTCGGCCGAGCCCTGCCGGTTGCGGCCCACCCAGGTGGTGATGCCGAGCGTCACCGCGATGAACGCGCTGAACAGCAGGAGTGCCAGCGTCTGGTGGTCGCCGCCCCACCCGTCCCCGCTCAACGCCCGATCCCTCTCGTCATCTCCTGGGTGTCCCACCGCAGATCGAGCGCCGCCCGGTCCCTGCGCAGCCGCGCGTGGCGTGCGTACGCCCAGGTGAGGAGGAAGGTGGTGAGGAACTGGCCGAGTCCGGCGACCATCGCCACGTTGACGGCGCCGGCCACCGGGCGTGCCATCAGTTCGTGCGCCGTCGTCGCCACGACGACATAGGCGACGTACCAGAGGAGGAAGGCGACCGCCGCCGGGACCACGAAGCGCCGGTAACGGCGCCGCACTTCGCGGAACGCCTCGCTGCGCTGCACGTCCAGGTAGATCTCCGCCGCGCTGGGACCCTGGTGGGGCAGCGCGGGCCCGGGAGGCACCGCGGGCACACCGCTGCCCGTACCGTCCAGCTCGGCCCAGCCGGAGGGCGGCTCGTCGTACCACGGGTCGTCCGGTCGCACCGCTGCGGCCTCGAACCCTGCTTCCTTCTCCACCGAACAACTCCCTTGTCCACGGACCTTTTCGGCCGCATAGCCAAGAATGGGCAGATCGGGAAGATCCTGGGCACTTCATGCGCCGGACTTCACCTCTTCAGGTGACGATGCCCTGGTCGCTCGTGCGGTGGCCCGACTGTGCGTGTACCGCATGCGTCAGGGGCCCTCCCCGGATACGGAGAGGGCCCCTGAGCGCGCGCGGGGTGCTGAGCGTGTCAGACGTCGATGCGCGACCGGTCGAGCGTGGCGGCCGAGCTGGTGATGAACTCCTTGCGCGGCGCGACCTCGTTGCCCATCAGCAGATCGAACACCTGCTCCGAGGATTCGAGGTCGCCGATGTTGATCCGCCGCAGGGTGCGGTGCCGCGGGTCCATCGTGGTCTCCGCCAGCTGGTCCGCGTCCATCTCGCCGAGACCCTTGTAGCGCTGGATCGAGTCCTTGATCCGGACGTTCTTCCGCTGGAGCTCCAGCAGCGTCTGCCGCAGCTCGCCGTCGGAGTACGTGTAGATGTACTTGTCCTGGCCCTTCTTGGGCTGGACGAGCTCGATCCGGTGCAGCGGCGGTACCGCGGCGAAAACGCGTCCCGCCTCGACCATGGGCCGCATGTACCGCTGGAAGAGCGTCAGCAGCAGGCACCGGATGTGGGCACCGTCGACATCGGCGTCCACCAGCAGGACGATCTTGCCGTAACGGGCGGCGTCGATGTCGAAGGTCCGCCCCGACCCGGCTCCTATGACCTGGATGATGGCGCCGCACTCGGCGTTCTTGAGCATGTCCGAGACGGACGACTTCTGAACGTTGAGAATCTTGCCCCGGATCGGCAGCAGCGCCTGGAATTCGCTGTTCCGCGCCAGCTTGGCCGTACCGAGCGCCGAGTCGCCCTCCACGATGAAGAGCTCGCTGCGGCCCACGTCGTCGCTGCGGCAGTCGGCGAGCTTGGCGGGCAGCGAGGAGGACTCGAGCGCGGTCTTGCGACGCTGCGCGTCCTTGTGCTGACGGGCCGCGATCCTGGTACGGGCCGCCGCCACCGCCTTGTCCAGCACCGCCCTGGCCTGCGCCTTGGCGTCACGCTTGGTGGAGGTCAGGAACGCCTTGAGCTCCTTGGTCACCACGTTGGAGACGATCCGGTTGGCCGCCGAGGTGCCGAGCACCTCCTTGGTCTGCCCCTCGAACTGCGGCTCCGCCAGTCGTACGGTGACGACCGCCGTGAGGCCCTCCAGGGCGTCGTCCTTGACGATGTCGTCCTCGGCGACGCGCAGCAGCTTGGACGAGCGGAGCACCTCGTTGACCGTCTTGGTCACGGAGCGTTCGAATCCGGTGACATGCGTGCCGCCCTTGGGGGTGGCGATGATGTTCACGAAGGACTTGACGTTGGTGTCGTACCCGGTGCCCCAGCGCAGCGCGATGTCCACGCCGAGTTCCCGGGTCACCTCGGTGGGTGTCATGTGGCCGCGCTCGTCGAGAACCGGCACGGTCTCCTTGAAGGTGCCCGTCCCCGTCAGGCGCTGGATGTCGCAGACGGCCTTGTCCTGGGCGAGGTACTCACAGAATTCGCTGATGCCGCCGTCGAAACGGAACGTCTCTTCCGTCTTCCCCTCGCCGTCGAGACCGCGCTCGTCGCGGACGACGATGGTGAGGCCGGGGACGAGGAAGGCCGTCTGCCGGGCCCGCTGGTAGAGCGTCTCCAGGTTGAGCTTGGCGTCCTTCAGGAAGATCTGGCGGTCCGCCCAGTACCGCACCCGGGTACCCGTGCGGTTCTTCGGGACGCGCTTGCCCTTGCGCAGTCCGTTGGCCGGGTCGAACGGGCTGTCCGGGCCCTGCTCCGTGAACATCCCGGGAACCCCGCGCCGGAAGCTGATCGAGTGGGTCGAGCTGTTCCGGTCGACCTCGACGTCGAGCCGGGCGGAGAGCGCGTTGACGACGGACGCGCCCACGCCGTGCAGACCACCCGAAGCCGCGTACGAGCCGCCGCCGAACTTGCCGCCGGCGTGCAGCTTGGTCATGACGACCTCGATGCCGGAGAGCCCCGTCTTGGGCTCGACGTCGACCGGGATACCACGGCCGTTGTCCCGGACCTCGACGGAACCGTCGTCGTGGAGGATGACCTCGATCGCGTCGCAGTAGCCACCGAGTGCCTCGTCGACCGAGTTGTCGATGATCTCCCAGACGCAGTGCATGAGACCGCGGCTGTCGGTGGACCCGATGTACATCCCGGGGCGCTTGCGAACCGCCTCCAGCCCCTCAAGGACCAGAAGGTGCCGCGCGGTGTAGTTGGAGCTGTCCTTGTCCACGACGCCGCCCGCTCCGGTCAGCAGCGCAGTGGACGGCACGGACGTATCGGCGCTCACGCGGTTCGCTCCTCGCTGAATTTCATTTGGGGCCCACTGGGTAACGGGCTCGGCTTCGGTAGCCGCTGAGAGCCTACAGAGCCCTGGTAGAGCGGTTGTAACGCCACCCACGGGGAATCCTCATGCTAGTGCAGCCTCGCATGCACGTTCGATCATTCGTTGGAGTGACGTGGACATCACGTTCCCTTCGAGGCATGAACCATTTAGGCTCCGGGCACGTCCTCATCAACAACCCGGCAAGCCGGCCGGACGGACGGACCCACCAAGACAAGCAACGCGAAACCGTAGCGCTACGCAATACGGCACATTCGCCGCCAACCGGCAACAGACAGCCATCCTGAGAAGAAGTTTCGAAGAAAAGCCACGAGCGGGAACGTTTTCGGCCTGGTTGGATGTTGACCCTGGTACGACAGCTCGTCGAGCTAGAGAAGAGGCGACGTGACTACTGTTCTGACCCCCGCGAGCCCGCTGACCGCAGCAGACCGCTGTGACCGTTGCGGCGCCCAGGCATACCTGCGCGTCGTCCTCATCAGCGGCGGTGAACTGCTCTTCTGCGCCCACCACGGTCGCAAGTTCGAGCCGGAACTCAAGAAGATCGCCGCGGAAATACAGGATGAGACGGATCGGCTCACTGCCGTGCAGGCAAGTGCCGCCGACGAGGAACAACACTGACACCTCGCATCCACGACGAGCCAGGGTCCGGTTCCTGAATCGGCCGACGGGCGGCCTTCCCCGCTAGCACCAGGGGGAAGCCGCCCGTTCTCATGCCCTGTGCACGATGCCGGTCAGCGACCGGCCATCCAGCCGATGGCCGCGGAAATCCGCGTGTACACACCCGGACTGCCCGCCTGCCCGCACCCGCTGCCCCAGGAGACCAGGCCCACAAGCCGCCCACGGGCCACCAGAGGCCCTCCGCTGTCCCCCTGGCACGCATCGCGCCCGCCCTCCGGATCGCCCGCACAGAGCATCGTCGTGGCGTCGTACGTGCCCTCCTGGCCGCCCGGGTACGCCTGCTCGCACATCCCGTCCGGCAGCACCTGCACCGGGGCCGCGCGCAGAGCGGAGGCGTAGGCGCCGCCTCCCGTGGTGTCGCCCCACCCGTAGACCGCCGCACGCGTGCCCGGCTCGTAGGCCGCGTCTCCCGCCTTCGCCATCCGGATGACGCTGCTCTCCGGCAGTTTCCCCGACAGCGTGAGCACCGCCAGGTCGCCCGCGTTCACGTCGGGGTCGTAACCGGGATTGACCCACGCGTCCCGTACGGCGATCTCCTGGCCCCCCGCCCCGAGCAGTTCGTCCCGGCCGGCGATGACCAGCAGGTCGCGGAGCTGGCTCACGTCGGCGCCGAGGACCTCGTTCCCGAGGCAGTGCGCTGCTGTGAGGACCTTGGTCGGCGCGATCACCACACCCCCGCAGAACTGACCGGCCCTGGTTCCTCCGAACCGGTCACGGCTCGACAGGGCCACGACCCAGGGGCTGTCCGCGACGTGTGCCGGCTGTCCGCCGACGACGATGCTGTCCGCGGCTGCCGGCACCGGCGCGCCCAGGGGCAGCACGGCGGCGGCAGCCGTCAGGGCGAGCGCCCCGGTCACGGTACGGAGGACGGTACGGGACATGGGGACTCCTGACGCTGTGGTGGGCAAGGTCCACTCAGAGTCATCCAGCCTGCCCCGGTCCGCATGCGCGCAAAAGGCCGAGGGCCCGGCTTCCCCCATGGGGTCCGGGCCCTCGGCCTGCGTACGCGTACGACTTAGTCGAGATAGTCGCGCAGCACCTGCGAACGCGACGGGTGACGCAGCTTCGACATGGTCTTCGACTCGATCTGACGGATGCGCTCACGCGTCACGCCGTAGACCTTGCCGATCTCGTCGAGCGTCTTCGGCTGACCGTCGGTGAGGCCGAAGCGCATCGAGACCACGCCGGCCTCGCGCTCGGAGAGCGTGTCGAGCACCGAGTGCAGCTGCTCCTGGAGCAGCGTGAAGCTGACCGCGTCGGCCGGAACGACCGCCTCGGAGTCCTCGATCAGGTCTCCGAACTCGCTGTCGCCGTCCTCACCCAGCGGGGTGTGGAGGGAGATCGGCTCACGACCGTACTTCTGGACCTCGATGACCTTCTCAGGGGTCATGTCGAGCTCCTTGGCCAGCTCCTCCGGGGTGGGCTCACGGCCCAGGTCCTGGAGCATCTGGCGCTGCACGCGCGCGAGCTTGTTGATGACCTCGACCATGTGCACCGGAATACGGATGGTGCGGGCCTGGTCGGCCATGGCGCGGGTGATGGCCTGACGAATCCACCAGGTGGCGTACGTGGAGAACTTGTAGCCCTTGGTGTAGTCGAACTTCTCGACCGCGCGGATCAGACCCAGGTTGCCCTCCTGGATCAGGTCCAGGAAGAGCATGCCCCGGCCGGTGTAGCGCTTGGCCAGGGAGACCACGAGGCGGAGGTTGGCCTCCAGCAGGTGGTTCTTGGCGCGGCGGCCGTCCTCGGCGATGATCTCCAGCTCGCGCTTGAGCTTCGGAGCGAGCTTGTCGGAATTCGCCAGCTTGTCCTCGGCGAACAGGCCCGCCTCGATGCGCTTGGCGAGCTCGACCTCCTGCTCGGCGTTGAGGAGCGGGACCTTGCCGATCTGCTTCAGATAGTCCTTGACGGGGTCGGCCGTGGCGCCGGCGACGGCGACCTGCTGCGCGGGTGCGTCGTCCTCGTCGTCATCGGAGAGGACGAAGCCCTTGTTCTCGCCCTCGCCCTCCTCTTCCTCACCCTTGCCGGCCTTGACGTCCTCGACCGGCTCGTCGCCGTCCAGGAGCTCGTCGTCCTGCTTGCCGGACTTCTTCGCCGCTGTCTTCTTCGCTGCCGTCTTCTTCACGGCAGTCTTCTTGGCAGCCGTCTTCTTGGCTGCCGCCTTCTTCGCCGGAGCGGTGGCGTCGTCGGCCGCCGCATCCGCACTCTCGGCCGCCGGGGCGGCAGTGGCCGCGACGGTCCTCGTCACGGTCGTCTTGGCCGCGACAGTCTTGGTGGCGGTGCGCTTGACCGGGCTCTTCGCTGCGACGCTCTTGCGGGCGCGCTTCGGCGACTCCGCGGCACTGACCATCAGCGTCACACCCTCTTCCTCGAGGATCTGGTTGAGGCTGCGCAGAACATTCTTCCACTGGGTTGGCGGAATCTGGTCAGCCTCGAAGGCCCGACGCACGTCATCGCCGGCGATCTGCCCATCAGCCTTTCCCCGCTCGATGAGCGCCATCACAGACTCGGACTCGGCGATCTCCGGCGGGAGCGTACGGGATGTGCTGGCCGACACGAACAACCTCTCGGAACGATGGAAACGGCTTCCGGCCCGGCCCCTGAGAGGGCTGGAACCGACGACCGTCGGCGGGGGATGTTGCCGACGGCGCGGGCTTGGCCTCAGAACTGCACAGCGCACTGGGTAGCTGCTGTATTCCTTCCGCGACGGTCACCTCTTAAGTCATCGCACTGTTTCGAGGAGTGTTACGCCCAATCCGCGTGGCCCGAGTCACACCTCATTTGCGACGAACAGTGCCAGAGGTGACATCTCTCCACAATTGTGCCGCCGGATCACGGTGATCCGGCGACACGTGGTCCGTACACCCCGGCCGCGCTGCGCTCAGTGCTCGCGCGGCGCGGGAACCACTCGCTCCACTTCCGGGTGGACCATCAGCAACTGGCGCATCGCGGCCTCCGCGCCGCTGGAATCACCTGTCGCGAGGGCCTCGACGATGCGCGCGTGGTGACCGAGCGACGCCTCGGTCGGGCGGTCACAGCCGGTGACGGGCGCGCCGGACACCTGGAGCGCGGCCGAGACGATGCCTGAGAGGTGCTCCAGCATGCGGTTGCCCGCGGCCTGGATCAGAAGGGCGTGGAACTCCGCGTCGGCCCGCGAGAAGGTGATCCCGTCACCCTGCGCCATCGCGTGGCCCATGATCTCCACCATGTCGCCGAGCCGCTGTTGAAGGTCCTCGCGGCCGTGGCCCGCGGCCAGCCGGGCGGCAAGCGGCTCGATGGTCCAGCGGAGCTCTCCGAGCTCCCTGCGCTGGTCGTCGCGCGACGGGCCGAACGCCCGCCATTCGATGATGTCGGGGTCCAGCAGATTCCAGTCGCTGACCGGGCGGACCCTGGTGCCCACGTTCGGACGGGCGCTGACCAGGCCCTTGGCCTCCAGGACGCGCAGCGACTCGCGCACGACGGTGCGGGAGACCTCGAAGCGCTGGCCGATCTCCTCCGGTACGAGCGGGCGGTCGGCGCCCAGATCCCCGGAAACGATCATCTGGCCCAGCTGCTGAACAAGCTGGCCGTGGAGACCACGGCCTCGACTGGCCGCCCCTCGTCGGCTCGCCCGTCCCAACTCGGAATCGGTACCGCCCCAGGAACGCAGCGCGGCGCGTTCGCCGGCCGGCGCCTCCGCGTAGGGGTAGCGGTCGAGTTCGCCCGAGCCGGCAAGGCCGGATTCGACGGAGCGGGCGGCGGTCATCATGGTGTGCGCAAGGGTACTCACGCATCCTTTGTCGGCGCGGCCCGCTCACCCCTTGAGGTCTTTGGTGAAAAGCACACGAAAGGGTGATCGGCGCCTGCCCCGCAATTGACGCCATATATGTATAAAGCGGGCATTTCCAAGGGAGTTATGGGCGGCTCGTCGCCATCTGACGCCCGTGTGATCACCAACGGGCCCTTCCTCGAAGGCTGGTGATCACATACGCGCAGATCAGAGCTGACAACGACAGGGAAAACGCCGCCCCCACCGGCTGCGCCACGACCTTCACGACACCCAGCACCCACCGGTCGGCTTCGTACGGCCACTGCAGCCAGGTCAGCTCACGCAACCTGCCCGGAAGTCCGGCGATCGAGCGGGCGGACGGACCCGCCAGTACCTTCTGGACGAGCGGGACGACGAGAACGGGTACGGCCAGAACGGCGGCGATTCCGGCTCCGGTGACCCGGAAGATGCCGGCGGCGAGCAGCCCAGCCCAGGCGCAGCCGACCGTGAGACCGGCCCAACTCACGGCCAGCGGGACGGCGTTCGACGGCACCTTGGCCAAGTCGTCGGCGTACACGAGTCGCAGTGCCTGCGCGTCGGCCAGCACCACCAGCGCCGCGAGCAGGAGTCCGACGCCCGCCGAGACCATCAGCTTGGCCACGAGCAGGCCGATCCGGCGCGGGACGGTTCCCCGGCCGGCGGACAGCGCGGGATAGCGGAACTCGTCCCCGAAGGAGAGTGCGCCCAGCAGGCCGGCGCCGAGAGCGGCAGGGGGCAGCGGCAACAGGGCCGGCCAGGCGGCCAGGAGCTTCGGCAGGGGCGTTCCGCCGGAGCGGGCGAGCAGGACGGACAGTCCTGCGGAGATCACCAGAACCGCCGCCATGATCACGGTCGTTGTCCGCACGCCGAAGAGCCGGCGCAGTTCGTAGCGGATCGGACGGAGCGGGCCGCGCGCCGGGCGTACCGGGATCGGCGGGGGCAGTTCGGAGAGCGCGACGGACGACTCCGGGTGCCCGGCCTTCGCCCGGGGCGCGACGGCGGGACCGGCGTCACCGACCTCGTCGGCGAGTTGATGTACGGGGACCCCGTGCCGGAACGCCGTGTCCCCGATCTCCGCGCAGCTGCTCCCGTACACCGACAGCCGGCAGCTCTCCTCGGCGACGACCTCGACGGAGCGCTGCGCAGCGCGTGCCTCGCGGCTGACCACCGCGGCGAGGCGGGCGGCGTGCGGTGTGCGGACGGCGACGCGCGGGCGCAGTCGCGTACGGGAGAAGTCGGCGACGTCCTGGTCGGCGACGAGGCGCCCTTCGTCGATGGTGACGACCCGGTCGGCCGTGCGAGCGGCTTCCTTGGGGTCGCTGGTCGTGTGCAGGACCGTTCCCCCCTGGGCGGCGTGCGCGCGCAGCAGCCCGTACAACCAGCTGGTCTCGCGCGGCGAAAGCCCTTCCGCGGGCTCGTCGAGCACGAGCGTGTGGGGGTCGCCGAGCAGCGCGGAGGCGAGGCCGAGCCGGCGGTCCATGCCGACCGAGAGGGTCCCGATGCGCTGGTCCCCGAGTCCGGCGAGACCGACCACCTCGAGCACGTCGTCCGCCCGGGACGCGGGCACGCCGGCGGCGGCGCAGAGCATCCGGAGCTGGCCGCGGGCCGTACGCGCGGGGTGGCCTGGTACGTCTCCGAGGAGCACCCCCACCTCGCGGGGCGGGTGGCCGATGCGGTGGAGGGGCCGCCCCCGGAAGTAGGTGACACCCCGCCCCGGTTCGAGTTCGAGCATCAGGCGCAGGGCCGTGGTCTTGCCGGAACCCGGGGCGCCGAGCAGCGTGGTGACACGGCCGGGACCGGCTTCGAAGGTCAGATCGGCCACGGCGGGCGGAAGGTCGCGGCGGGGGCGGCTGGTGAGTCCGATGGCCTGGAGCATCGCTTCTCTCGCGGAAGGTGAGACCGCTCGGCGGCTGGGTGGGTACCGCAGCAACATAACGCGACAATTCCGACTTTTTGTGCAGCGCGAACCTACGGGTGTTCCGCACGTTCGAGCTCCGGGCGCCCACCGGCCGTCCGCGAGGGGGCTGCTGGGCGACCGTGGGACGGCCTCGGGCTCAGACTTCCGGCCTCAGCATGGGCGGGTTGAGCACGGTGGCCGCGCCCGCGCGGAACAACTGGGCGGGACGGCCGCCCTGCCGGGTGGTCGTCCCCCCGGACGGGACCAGGAAGCCGGGGGTGCCGGTGACCTTGCGATGGAAGTTACGGGGGTCGAGGACCACGCCCCATACGGCCTCGTAGACCCGGCGCAGCTCACCGACCGTGAACTCCGGCGGGCAGAACGCCGTGGCCAGCGAGGAGTATTCGATCTTCGAACGGGCGCGCTCGACGCCGTCGGCGAGGATCTGGGCGTGGTCGAAGGCCAGCGGTGCGGACTGCTCACCCTCGCGGTCCAACCCGCCCCCGGCACCGAGCAGGTCCTCGACGGGCGCCCAGCGGGCGCTGTGGGCATCACCTCCCGCACGCGGCGCGGGCAGGTCGGGAGCCAGCGCGAGATGGGCCACGCTGACGACCCGCATACGGGGGTCGCGCCCGGGGTCTCCATAGGTCGCGAGCTGTTCGAGATGCGCGCCGTTTCCGACAGCCGGGGCCTCCGGATCGTGAGCGCACAGCCCGGTCTCCTCGACGAGCTCACGGGCTGCCGCGGCGGCGAGATCCTCATCGGCCCTGACGAATCCACCGGGCAGCGCCCATCTGCCCTGGAACGGCGTCTCACCACGGCGTACGACCAGCGCGCAGAGCGCGTGACGGCGCACGGTGAGCACAACCAGGTCGACGGTGACAGCGAAGGGCGGGAAGGTCGACGGGTCGTAGGGCGGCATGCCGTGATCATAGTCGTCTGCCTGACGATAAACAGTCCCTTCGTCACGCTCGTCGTCACCCGTTAACACCTTCCCGACGCGACCCGGCCCGTCATGCCTGCCTCCCGCCCCCTGCGTCACACCCCCAGCTGAAGTCCGGCAGCCGCTTCCTCGATCATCCCGAGTCCGAGCCGGCTGATCCGCACGGCGAACGGCTCGCCTGCCAGACGCAGCCCGGACAGCTGGACGGCCCCCAGCGGGGCGCACCGGACCGGTCGCAGCGAGACCGTCGCCGCCGGCACGTCCGGGCGGATACCCGCGAGCGTGGTGACCAGGTGGACTCCGGCGGCCGCCGCGACGGCGGCCGGACGGCAGGCCGTCGGGTGGGGCGCGGGAGCACTGCCCGCACGGCGCTGTTCCCCCGCGTACATCTCGGGGAGGCGGTAGCCGAAGGCCCCAGCGGCACCGAGGACCCCCCGCAGCAGACTGCTCGCCTCCTTCTCGTATCCGGCAGCGGCCAGCCCCGCGCAGGCGACCGCCGTCTCGTGCACCCGTACAGCACCGGAGCGGTGGCCGAACGGGTTGTGACCAGGCTCCTTCGTCCCGAGTGTGCGCAGCCCCCAGCCCGAGTCCAGTGCCGGTCCGCCGAAGAGCCTGGCCAGCCGGCCGGTCCGTTCCGCGTCCAGCAGACCGGGGGCGAGCCGCCCTCCACCCAGCAGGCCGGTGTCCAGCAGATGGGCCGCGCCGCTGCCGGGGTGCGGCACGGCCTGCCCTGTGCCGTCGCGCGCCGCGGCGGGGCAGCCGCCCGCGTGGTCG
This sequence comes from Streptomyces sp. NPDC045968, assembly GCF_056430475.1. Lineage (NCBI taxonomy): Bacteria > Bacillati > Actinomycetota > Actinomycetes > Kitasatosporales > Streptomycetaceae > Streptomyces > Streptomyces sp. NPDC045968. The sequence continues at coordinate 392,107 of NZ_JBWKLF010000006.1, forward strand.
TCGATCCAGAAGTCGGCCCTGAACCGGCTCCGCAGCGCGCCGGCCCATTCGCGCCATACGTCGCCGCCTCCCCGTCCGCACTCGTCGAGCAGTTCGGCACCGAGCAGGGCGGCCCGGTGGGCGTGGGCCTGAATCTCGGCGCGCCGGAATCCGTCGGGGCCGCCGTCCGGGACCAGCCCGTCGCCCTCCGACGCGGTACGCAGCCACCGCAGGCACCGCTCCGCCGCGGGAAGCAGACCGGCCACCTCCTGTTCAGGCAGCCCCCAGCGACGTGCCTCCGCGAGCACGGCCGGAAAGGCGAGTGTCGCCTCGACACCCGTGCAGCTGGGCGGGAGCCGGGGACCCGCGTCCCGGAGCGGCCCGGGGATACGCCCGTGATCGGGACCAGTGCCTCGCAGTTGCGAACGGGCAAGCGTGCGCAACGTGGACGCCGCGAGTCCCGTACCGAGCGGCAGCGCCATGCGCGCGGCCCACAGCGCCTCGGCCGGAGCGGGGCCGCAGCGCCAGGGAACCCCGGCCGCCAGCCAGCCTTCGGCCGGGTGCTGCTCGCCGCTGACGAGCAGTGCCCGGAGGTCTCCGAGCCCCGTCCGCACGAGCGGCTCGACCCGGGGGTCGTCCGCTTCTGCCCACACGTCGGCGGACAGCCGGTTCGCGGGTCTTCCCTGAGTGCGTCCCCGGCGCTCGACGCGAACGGTCAGCTCAATGCCGTACGAGTCCCCGGGCGCGAGCACCACGTCCCAGCGCAGCAGCCCCGCGGAGGCCACCGCGTCCTGGGGCGGGGGCTCGGCTGTGACGGCGCAGCCGATGCCGTCCGAGGCCGTCCAGCGCAGTCCCGAGCCATACACGCTGGCGACCCGCTCCGGTCCCGGCCTGCCGCTCGCGATGGCACCGAGCTCCACGAGATCGGTGGCCAGGGTGATCTCGACGGGCAGCCGGCGAGTACGGGCCGACGCGCTGCGCAGGGTGATCCGTTCGATGCCTTCGGCCTGGCGCGTCCGCTCGACGGTGATCTCGGGATCCGGTCCGGTGTCGCCCGCCGTACGCACCACCCCCAGGAAGCGCGCGCTGCCGGAGGTGACCATGCCGCCCTGGACGGCGATGGGTTCCCGTCCGCCCACGCGCAGCTGACAACGGGAGAGCAGCCTGCGGCCGGACCGGTAGAAGCCCTCCAGACCCTGTCCGGTGAGCTGACCGTGGTCCGCCGAGACGGCCATCGACGGCAGCGCGACGCTGATGACGGCCAGGTGCGCGGAGGGCGGTTCACGCATACGCCGGTCCGCGCCCGGCCCTGGCCCGCCGGGCCCCGGCCCACGTCCGGGTCCAGGCCGGAGGGCACCGACAGGTCCGACAGGTCCGACAGGTCCGACAGGTCCCACGGCATCCTCCGGCCCGGCCGGCCCCGCAGGAGCGGCAGATCCGGCGGCGCGCACGGGCGGAACGGCGGTGGCGCGGGCCGCCGACGTGGGGCGGCGGAGGTGCGGAGCGGGAGAGGAGACCGCGGACTCGGGGTCTCCGGGAGGGACGGTGAGGGCCATGGTGGTCTTTCTGCGCCGTCCGTGCGCTCCGGACAGCCGCTGTGTCTGCGACGCCACGGGTCGTGCGACTCCGCCACCCCCGTGAACGGCTTCACGGGCCGCCCGGTCACGGCTGTCATCGGTCGCTCCTGCTCCCACGCCTGCCCTGACGCTTGGCATCCCGTACCCGGCGACGCACCCCCACGGGTCCGGGCCCGGTGTCGCCGCCCGGTGCGGTCCTGCGCCGCTTCGCCACTTGCGAGGGAAGGGTCCGAGGCCTGGGACGCCTGCCCGGACGCCGGCCGTCCCGGCCTCCGTGGATCTCGCGGCTGTCGTGGCGCTCCTCCCCCGCCCCCGCGGTGCGCTCGCCCCGCAGACAACGGCGCAATGTCTCCGGGTTGAGGCCTTCGTTGCATGCCTGATGGAGCAGTTGCGCGAAGGTGTAGTCGGGGTCGGCGCGCAGCGCGAGCCCCAGAGCCACCCTGGCCGCCGGCTCGTCACCGGTGGACCACGAGACCCACCCGGCCAGAGTCAGCGGCGCGGCCGCGTGTTCCACGTAAGGGCCGACGCAGCGGCGGGCGAGAGCCCGCCACAGACGCAGCGCGGACGCCGCTCCGGGGCCTTCCATCCATTCCGCCGCCTTGTCCCTCGTCTCCCGGTCCTGGAGCCCGAGAATCACCGCGGCGGCCTCGTCGTGGCTGATCAGACGGTCGTCGTTCGCGTCCCCAGCGGACGGCGGACCGGTGGGAGCCCGGCCGAGACGGTCCATGAGCGCGTGCGCGAGCTCCAGCGTCTCCCCCGCCACTTCGGCCCGGCCCTCGGTGTCCAGAATTCTGGACACAAGGACGGCCCCCGCCGAGTCCAGTGCCTGTTGCTGACCGTCCGCTCCGGCGGTCTCCAGCGGCGCCAGCCGCGCCTCCATGTCGCGCAGTGATCCGCGCACATGAATGCCCGCGTAGGCGGCTGCCGCCGCCATGACCGTCGTGCCCGGCAGGGCCAGGGGGTTTCCCTCCTCCGGACAGCACCTGGCGTCCGGGCAGCAGTACGACCAGTAGCGCCCGCCGGAGATGCAGAGCGCTTCCAGTACGGGCACGTCGAGCGTCCCGCACGCCGTGCGCAACAGCTGCGCGAACGGCCTCAGCCGCTCCATCGTCTGGTGACCTGTCACTCCGTCCGCCGGGTCCTGGCAGAGGAAGACGACGATCGCGTCGGGCCGGGAGCCGCGCCGCTCGCTGCCCGAGACCAGGCATTCGGCGAGCTGGTCGGCGACGGGCTCCCACTCCTTCGGCGACCGCGGAATCCCGAGCCTGAGACGCCCGCCGAAACGTCCCCGACCGCCGTGCAGGGCCACCATGACCACGCTGTCGTCGGGATGGAAACCCATGAGGTACGGAAGGGCGTCGGCGAGTTCGGCGGGACCGCGCAGGGTGATCTGCTGCTCGTCGGCCGGTCCGGTGGATTCGTGGTGCTTGTTCATGGCATGACCGTCCCGCGACCGGCCGAATTCCGAAACCCCCTGTGGATAACTTGTCCACAGGCGCGGCTCCGTCGTTCGTGGTTTGTCGTACCCATCGGGTTGCATGGGGGTATGACCAACCCAGACCGCGCAGAGCTCAGGGCTTCGGCCGATTCCGTACTCGCCCGACTCGTCGGGGACCCCACCGGCACGGCCCGGCTGCGCGAGGACCAGTGGCGGGCCATCGAGGCCCTCGTCGCCGACAAGCGCAGAGCGCTGGTCGTGCAGCGGACCGGCTGGGGAAAGTCCGCCGTGTACTTCGTCGCGACCTCGCTGCTGCGTGCGCAGGGCAGTGGCCCGACCGTGATCGTCTCGCCGCTGCTGGCCCTGATGCGCAACCAGGTCGCGGCGGCGGCCAGGGCCGGAATCAGCGCACGCACGATCAACTCGTCGAACACCGAGGAGTGGGACACCGTCCAGGCCGAGGTCGCCGCAGGCGAGGTGGACGTTCTGCTGGTCAGTCCCGAGCGGCTCAACAACCCCGATTTCCGTGACCAGGTCCTGCCGAAGCTCGCTGCCGCGACCGGGCTGCTCGTGGTCGACGAGGCGCACTGCATCTCGGACTGGGGCCATGACTTCCGGCCGGACTACCGCCGGCTGCGGACGATGCTCGCCGATCTGCCCGCGGGTGTCCCCGTGCTGGCCACCACGGCGACCGCCAATTCCCGGGTCACCGCGGATGTCGCGGAGCAGCTGGGCACCGGAGCGGGCACCGACGCGCTGGTCCTGCGGGGCGCGCTGGACCGGGAGAGCCTCAGTCTCAGCGTGCTCAAGCTCCCCAATGCCGCGCATCGGCTGGCGTGGCTGGGAGATCATCTCGGCGAGCTTCCGGGCTCGGGGATCATCTACACGCTGACGGTCGCCGCCGCCGAGGAGATCACGGCCTATCTGCGTCACTGCGGCCACACCGTCGCCTCGTACACCGGACGGACCGAGAACGCCGACCGGCAGCAGGCCGAGGACGATCTGCTGGCCAACCGTGTGAAGGCCCTGGTCGCCACCTCCGCGCTCGGTATGGGATTCGACAAGCCCGACCTGGGCTTCGTCGTCCACCTGGGATCACCCTCCTCCCCCATCGCGTACTACCAGCAGGTCGGGCGTGCGGGGCGTGGAGTCGAGCACGCGGAGGTGCTGCTGCTGCCGGGCAAGGAGGACGAAGCGATCTGGCAGTACTTCGCCTCGGTCGCCTTCCCTCCCGAGGAGCAGGTGCGGCGGACCATCGACGCGCTCGCCCAGGCGGGGCGGCCCGTCTCCCTGCCCGCCCTGGAGCCGTTGGTCGATCTTCGGCGCACCAGGCTGGAGACGATGCTCAAGGTGCTGGACGTCGATGGTGCGGTCAAGCGGGTCAAGGGCGGCTGGATCGCCACGGGCGAGCCCTGGGTCTACGACTCCGAGCGCTATGCCTGGGTCGCCAAGCAGCGTGCCGCCGAGCAGCAGGCCATGCGGGACTACGCCTCCACCACCGCCTGCCGTATGGAGTTCCTCCGGCGTCAGCTGGACGACGACGAGGCGACGGCCTGCGGGCGCTGCGACAACTGCGTGGGGGCGCGGTTCGACGACAAGGTGTCCACGGCCGCGCTGGACGGCGCGCGCGGTGAACTCGGGCGCCCCGGTGTCGAGGTGGAGCCCCGGAAGATGTGGCCGACCGGCCTCCCCGCCGTCGGAGTGGACCTCAAGGGCCGTATCCCGGTGGGAGAGCAGTCGTTCACGGGCCGGGCGCTCGGGCGGCTCTCCGACATCGGCTGGGGAAACAGGCTGCGCCCCATGCTGGCGGCACAGGCACCGGACGCCCCGGTCCCGGACGATGTGGCGGCGGCGGTGGTCACCGTCCTGGCGGACTGGGCGAAGGGGCCCGGTGGTTGGGCCTCGAGGAGCGCTGACGCCTCCCCCCGCCCCGTCGGTGTCGTGACGGTCGCCTCACGCCGCAGGCCCCAGCTCGTCCAGTCCCTCGGCAGCCGTATCGCCGAGGTGGGCAGGATGCCCTTCCTCGGCACCGTCACGTACGCGCCGGGGACCGAAGACGTACGCATCTCGCAGACGAACAGCGCCCAGCGGGTGCGGGCCCTGCACGAGGCGCTCGTCGTGGAACCGGAACTGGCAGAAGCGATCGCCTCGGCTGGAGGCCCCGTCCTGCTCGTGGACGATCTCTCCGACACCGGATGGACACTCGCCGTGGCCTCGCGACTGCTGCGCAGGGCAGGAGCGGAAGGCGTGTTTCCGCTGGTCCTCGCCATTCAGGCGTGACAGGTGGCGTCGAAGGGGCACTGTCTGGGCAGGGATATCAGTGTCATTCCGGCTGATTCCCGTCAGCCGAGCCAATTGCTCGTTGCCGCCCGCCGGTACGCCAGGAAGAATTGGAATCGCTCCCCGCACGGTCCTTTCGCGGCCCGGAAGGGCTGTGCCGCGGCGCGCCCTCACTCGACCCTGCCCGCACCGTGGGCGCGTAGCGAAGGGAGGACCGTGACCTTCGGATTCGCCCCGTCCCAAGCCTCTTCGATGCCAACGTCCTCGGCGTCCGCAGGCTCCGTCAACAACCTTGCCAGAACACTCGAACCAGCCGAATGGGCCTCGGCCGGCATACCGCTGCTGCGGAGCCCCCGCGAGGTCGTCAGTGGTCTTCACGCCCGCCACCGGCCGACTCCGACGACGGCCGTCGTGGCCGTTCTCGACCCCGAGGAACGCCTCACGGCCAGCGCCTCGTTCGCCCGGCGGACGACGGTGGCCGCGGACGGGTGGGAGTTCCGCAACGCGCTGCTGGCCCATCTGCGCCGGGTCATGCCGCACGACCTGCGGCGCCGTACCCCCATCCGTACGGCGGTGCTGCTCTACTGCCGCGACGGCGACGAGCGTTGGACGGAGGAGGACGGTGCGTGGATGTGGGGCCTGCGGGACGCCTGCACGCTGCACGGCCTGCGCTGCGGGGCGTACATCACGCTGACCCGGGGAGGCTGGCAGGTGCTGGGCGAGGGGCGGGGCGGGCGTCGGCCCAGCTCCATATCGCCGGCCTCCAACCTCTCCGAAGCCTTCGTGGATCTCGATCCGTCCCCGCAGCGCACCGGTGGCGGCGCGGCGGACGCCCTGCGGCGGACCGCCGCCCGCTGAACGCACACGGTCCCGGCCACCCTCTCGGGCAGCCGGGACCCCATGACGTACGGCTCAGACCGCCGCGCCGAGCACGGAGTTGATCTTCTGCGGGTCCCCGCACACGATCAGCAGCACGTCGGCACGGTCCCGCGCCACGGGAAGTGCGCGGGCGGTGGCGTCGTCCACGTCACCGTTGACCGCGACCACGACCACCGGGCGGGACGCGGCACGGCCGGCCGCCGCGAGGTGAGCGAAGAAGACGTCGTCGCCGGCGTCGTGCTGCGCCCAGTAGGCGGCCTCTCCGAAGGAGATCTCGTGCGCGGCCCAGGGGTGCACCTCACCCGTGGTGAGGACCAGGATGTCGCCCGGTGCGCGACCCGAGTCGAGCAGCAGGTCGACTGCCTCGTCGGCCGCGTCGAGTGCGCCACCGGCCGGGGCCGGAATCACCTGGAGCTGCGGCGCGGAACGATTCTCCGGCTGGGCCGGGCCCGAAGCGGAGGCAGCGCTAGTGGATGTGGGCTGCGGGCGCTGCGCCGGGGGCGCAGGCCGCGCGGGGCCGGGGCCCGGACGCCCGGGACGCGGCGTGGCCGCGGAACGCGGACCTGGTACGGGACGGGGGGTCGGCGCGGTGCGGCCGGCGGCCGGAGCGACGCGGGGACCCTGGGCACTCTCGTGAATCTGAGGCTCCTCGGGGATGAGAGGCATGAATAGGTGACTGTCGAGCGCCGACGCTTCGGACGTCAGCGCGTGGGTACGTGCGCGATCAGAAGTCGAAGCCGAGCTGGCCCCCGCTTTCCAGTGCAGCCGCCTCGGCGGAGAAACGGACCTTCTTCAGGTGCTGCCACCTGGGCAACGCATCAAGATAGGACCAGGAGAGGCGGTGATGGGGCGTGGGCCCCCGCTCCTCCAGTGCGGCCCTGTGTACCGGCGACGGGTATCCCGCGTTGGCGCCGAAGGCAAAGTCTGTGTACTCCCCTGAGTCCGCGCCCAGTTCGGCCATCATCGTGTCCCGGTGGACCTTCGCGATCACCGAAGCGGCGGCGACCGCGATACAGGACTGGTCCCCCTTGATCACGGTGCGGACCTGCCAGGGCTCTCCCAGGTAGTCGTGCTTGCCGTCGAGGATCACCGCGTCCGGCCGCACGGGCAGGCCCTCAAGGGCCCTCACTGCTGCCAGCCGGAGCGCCGCGGTCATTCCGAGGGTGTCGATCTCCTGCGGCGAGGCGTGTCCCAGCCCGTAGGCCGTGACCCACTTCTCCAGCAGCGGAGCCAGTTCCGCGCGGCGCTTGGGACTGATCAGCTTCGAGTCCGTGAGCCCCTCCGGCGGTCGACGAAGCCCGGTGACGGCCGCGCAGACGGTGACAGGGCCGGCCCACGCTCCGCGTCCGACCTCGTCGACACCGGCGACGGTCCTGGCACCGGTGGTAGCGCGCAGTGAGCGCTCGACGGTGTGCGTGGGTGGTTCGTACGGCATGGCGCCAGCAAGCGTACGCCGATGACTACGGCAAGAACACCCCGGGGCACCCGCTCCCTGCCACTCCTGCGCGCCCCGCCGTCCGTCACGTCGAGGACCGGACCGGGAACACGGCCGTCAGCGGTGATCGGACCGCAGTATCGGCATCATCACCTGGTCGATCATCCGGGCGATCTCCTCGTCCGGCCATTCACTTCCGCACACCTTGGTCCGGTACATCATCATGGCCGGGATCACGTCGAACGCCATGTCGTTCACGGCCTCCGGGCGCACCTCACCACGCCCCACACCTCGGCCGACGACCTTGCGGAAGAGTTCGGTCGAAGGCTCGATCACTCCGCTCATGATCACGCCATGGAAGCGTTCGGCTGCCCTCACGTCACACTCGTGAAGCACTGACCGCAGTGCGATTCCCGGCGCCGACAGCATCGCGTCGCGAAGCCGCCGGCACACCTCGTACAGGTCGTCGCGAATCCCGCCGCAGTCGCGGGCGTCGTCCAGCGGCGGCAGCCCCGCGCGCAGCGCGTCCACGACCAGATCCTCCTTCGAAGGCCATCGCCGGTACACGGCGGCCTTACCGGTCTGGGCGCCGGCCGCCACGCCCTCCATCGTCAGCCCGTTCCAGCCGACCGTACTCAGTTGCTCGAGGGCGGCGTCGAGGATTGCCCGTTCCAGCACGGGTCCGCGGCGACGCAGTGACACCGGGCGATGCCGAGCGGCAGCAGCCGGGCGCGAAGTAGCCATCAGTCGATCTCCATCACGACGGGGAGAAGAGCGGATCGGCGCGTTCCGGGGGGAACCGGCCGACAGCGTCGGGCATCCCGTCGACGGCAGTCTCAGTGAACGCTTGCGTTCACTAACGGGGACTCACTACCGTTGACGAGACAGTGAACGGATCCGTTCACTAATTCACTTGTGGGGGACCCATAGTGACAACCTCTCAGTTAGAAAAACAGGGCAATCCGGGCGCGGCCCGCCGGGAGGGGCGCCCGGGGATCGCACTGACCGTCATTGCCGCATGTCAGCTGATGGTCGTGCTCGATGCCACCATCGTCAACATCGCACTTCCGCATATTCAGGATGCACTCAGCTTCTCGACGACCGATCTCTCCTGGGTCCTGAGCTCCTACACGCTCACCTTCGGCGGTCTGCTGCTGCTCGGCGGCCGGGCCGGCGACATCCTGGGGCGCCGCCGGGTCTTCATGACCGGAATCATCGTCTTCACTCTCGCCTCGCTCCTGGGCGGACTCGCCCAGGAGCCCTGGCAGTTGCTGGCCGCACGGGCGTTGCAGGGTGTCGGCGGGGCCATCGCCTCACCGACCTCGCTGGCACTGATCACCACCACGTTCCGCGAAGGACCCGAACGCAACCGCGCGTTCGGGGTGTTCGCCGCGGTGTCGGCGGGTGGTGGCGCGATCGGACTGCTGACCGGCGGCATGCTCACCGAGTGGCTGGACTGGCGCTGGGTCCTCTTCGTCAACGTACCGATCGGTGTGCTGATCGCGGTCCTCGCTCCCGTCTACATCAGCGAGTCGGAGAAGCACCCCGGCCGCTTCGACGTCTCCGGGGCTCTGACCTCGACGCTCGGCATGGCCTCGCTGGTGTACGGGTTCATCCGCGCCTCGGAAGAGGGCTGGCGCGACACGCTCACCGTGTCGTCGTTCGGCGCGGCGGTGCTGCTGCTCGCGGCCTTCGTGCTCATCGAGTCACGCGCGAAGGAACCGATCACTCCACTGCGGATGTTCGCCGACCGCAACCGCTCGGGCACCTACATGATCATGCTCAGCCTGGCCGCGGCCATGTTCGGCATGTTCTTCTTCATCGTGCTGTTCGTGCAGAACGTCCTGGACTACAGCCCGATCGAATCAGGCCTGGCGTTCCTCCCGGTGACCGTCGCGATCATCACGGGTGCCGGACTCTCACAGCGGCTCCTGCCGGTGCTGGGCCCCAAACCCTTCATGGTCACGGGGTCGACGATCACCGGGCTCGGACTCTTCTGGCAGACGCTCATCTCGCCGGACAGCTCCTATGTGAGCGGAGTGCTCGGCCCCATGCTTCTGTTCGGCTTCGGAATGGGGCTGAACTTCGTCACGCTGACGCTGACCGCCGTGTCCGGCGTCGCGCCGCATGAGGCCGGGGCGGCGTCGAGCCTGCTCAACGCGAGCCAGCAGGTGGGTGGTTCGCTCGGCCTGTCCATCCTCGTCACCGTCTTCGGCACGGCGAGCCGCAACGAGGCGGAGAAGCAGGTCCCGCTGTTCATGGCACAGGCGACGCCGGAGCAGCAGGCGGAGTTCGCCCGAACCCATGAGCTGCCCGCACCGTGGGGCAACGAGGTGCTCACACAGGGCATCGCCACGGCGTTCACCGCGGCCGTGGCGATGGCCGCGATCGCACTGCTCACGGCGCTTCTGGTCATCCGGGTACGCAAGAGCGACCTGGAAGCACTGAGCGGAAACTCCGCAGCGGCCGGTCCGGCCGCCTAGGGCGTGTCCGCGCGGGGGGGGGGGGGGGGGGGGGGGGGAAGAAGGGGAAAACCAGGACACGAGGGAGGGGGCCGGGAGGGAGGAGG
>NZ_JBWKLF010000006.1:402273-512290 GCF_056430475.1 Streptomyces sp. NPDC045968
CCTCTTCCCCCCCCCCCTCCCCCACCCCCCCCCCCCACCCCCCCCCCCCCCCCCCCCCCCCCCCCCCCCCCCCCCCCCCCCCCCCCCCCCCCCGCGCGGGAGCGATCAGGACGGGAGCGATCAGTACGGGAGCGATCAGTACGGGAGCGATCAGTACGGGAGCGATCAGTACGGGTCATAGGGATCGTAGAACTCCCCGTCGACGCCGTCCCGTTCGCTGCCCGTTCCGTACCGGCCCGACCTGTCGCAGGCGTGGGCCCGTTCCAGCGCGCTGCGCTCCGCCAGGATGTCCCGGGCCCGCGATACGCCCCAACTGGTCGCGTACCACGGCTCGTCCGCGTCATCGAGATCGCGTTCGATCCTCCCCAGCGCGCAGGAGCGCAGCGGTTCCGGCAGTTTGTCCAGAGCCGGCACGGCGTCGGCCGAGAGCGTCCTGAGGTAGTCGATGTCGATGGACTCGTCGTTCTCGTACCGCTGAACGTTCTGCTCCGCGATCATCCCGTCGGGCGAGACCAGCCCGAACGCGAGCACGCCCACGGCGGCACTCACGGCAACGGCGCGCGGCAGCAGCCGCGCACCGAACACACCCGCGGCGATGATCAGGACGAGCACCACGCCCAGCCAGAGTTCCATGGCCGCGACCGAGATCCGCAGCCTGGTCAGGCCGTACGCATCGACATACAGGTCCATGCGGCGCAGCGCCGATGCGACGACCACGAGAGTGAGTACGCACAGGGCGCCGAGCACTCCGCGTACCAGCGTCCGGTCACGGGCCCCGCCGCGCGGCGCCCAGCGCAGGGCGAGGGCGATCACGAGCAGCGTGAGCAGCGTGGCCCACAGCAGTTGCCAGAAGCCCTGGCGCGCGTACTCCGCGTAGGACAGGCCGGTCTCTTCCAGCACCTTGTCGTACCCGCCGAACAGAACGGCGAGCTGGAGCGCGATGAACGCGGCGAAGAGCAGGTTGAGGACGATCAGCGGAAGGGCCCACTCCACCCTTCCGCGGGCCGGACCGGGCCGGACGGTGACCTCGTCCCACCGGGCCGGAGCCGCAGCGGTGTACGCGGCGGCCAGCGCACCGACGAGCCCCAGCAGGAACAGGAAGAAGCGCCACGGGCCCTCCCCGACCGACACATCGGGGGTGAGGTTGCCCAGCAGATCGGCGAAGGCCGCGTCGGCTCCGGCGAAGAGCGTGCCGAACACGATGAGCAGCACCAGGGCCACCCCTGTCGTGCGGAGCACCGTGCCCCAACGGGCACGCGAGGCCTCCGCCTGGGACCGCAGCCCTCGCCATCCCCACCGCAGACCGGGAACGGCCGAGCCGGCCAGACCCAGCGAACCGAGGAAGATGCCCAGCCAGCTGCGACTGCCGTGCAGCGCCAGGGACCCCAGCGCGAGTGCGGAGACCATGGCGAGGAACGTCGGCCAGCCTGCGTCCCGGAGCGCCGGCACCACGAGCAGCGCCAGACCTCCGAGCGCCCAGGTGAGTGTCCAGGGGCGCGGCCGCCGGCCCACGTGGAGCGCGGCAAAGAAGGCGGCGAGGGCCGCGGGCACCGCGACGATCAGGAGGTTGGGGCCCAGGCCGTCACCCAGCAGGATGGCGCTGAGCAGCGCGGTGGCCAGGACGGACCAGAGCGTGCCGGCCGGTACGGGAATCGAGGGTGCAGGGTGCAGTCGGCCCTGGGCGACCGGGGTGCGTACACCGTGCTGCCACGGGTTCGCCTGCTGCCGCTGTCCCGGCACCGGGCCGACGGGCTCCGTACTCCCGGGCACGTGCGCCGCGCCGGTGCCGACCGTCACGGCGCCGGTCGCGTCCGCCACCGCACCGGTCTTCTCCGTCCCTGCGCGCGCCCTCGCGGAGCCGGCCGCGGAAGACGCGGTTCCCTCGGCAACCGCGTGCGCATCCGGTGCGTGAGCCCCGGACCCGCCGCCTTCGGGCACCGAGCTCGCCTCGGGCGACTCGGCCCGTCCGGGTGACGTGGACGTATCGGGTCGGTGCGACGGCTCGGACGGTCGACGCGACGCCTCGGACGGTTGATCGGACATGGGACCCCTCCCCCACCGGGCCCGCTCGCACGGCCAGGAGGCGGCGCGATCGCCCCGGCGTCTCGTTCGGCGCATGCCACTACAAGATCAACGAGTGGCGGCGTGGCCGAAAGAGTATTCCCCTCGCGGTCTCTCCAGCAGCCCTGGACCGGGCTGTGGCAGGACCGTGACAGTGGACTCGGCCGGGGCGAGTCGTCAGCCGCGCGCCACGGCGAGCCAGTGCGGCGGCTCTTCCGTGTGTGCCAGCCAGTCGGCGGGCGGCGCCCCTTCCGGGCCCGCTGCGACCACGCCACCGACGATGGCGCAGGTCGTGTCGACATCGCCACCGGCCTGGGCCGTCACCCAGAACGCCTGCTCGAAGTCCCCGAGGCTCCGTGCCGCCGACCACAGGGCGAACGGCACGGTGTCGTGCGCGCTCGTACGGCGCCCGTTTCCGAGAACGGCCGCCACGGTCCCCGCGTCCCGGTAGTCGAGCATGTCCCGTGCCCGGCGGAGCCCCGCGCCGACCGCGCTGCGCGGTACGAGGGCGATGACACCGTCGAGAAGATCACTCGGCGCCGGCGGGCCTCCGGGCGCGGCAGCGAGCGACGCGGCAGCGGCGACCGCCATCGCACCGACCACTGCCTCACGGTGCTGGTGCGTCGTGTACGAGGAGATCTCGGCCTGGTGCACGGCCTGCTCCGGGTCGTCCGCGTACCAGGCACCGAGCGGGGCGATACGCATCGCCGAGCCGTTGCCCCAGGAGCCCTGACCCTTGAAGAGCGCGGACGCCAGCTCGCGCCAGTCGCCGCCCTCCCGGACCAGTCTGAGCAGCCGGTTCACCGCGGGGCCGTAGCCCCGGTCGAAATCGTGGTGCTCGGCGAAGGAGTGAGCGAGCGCGTCCTGGTCGATTCGGCCGTGCGCGGCGAGCACGGCGAGTACGGAGGAAGCCATCTCGGTGTCATCGGTCCACTGCCAGGGACCGGGCGGCAGAGCGCGCCGTTTGAGCAGCGGATAGTTGACAGGGACAAAGAACTGGGAGCCCAGGGCGTCTCCCACGGACAGCCCACGCAGGCTGGCCAGTGCGCGTTCGAAGCGCCGGTCGGAAGCAGAATCAGCGGTCATCGCTCTGCCACTCTATCCGGTGATGCCGTACGGCTCCGGAGTGCGCCAGCGCTCGAACGGCCGGTCAAGCGCGTATCGGCCGTTCTCACCCAGCACCAGTGACCGTGTCTCCGCGTTGCCGGGGTTGGACAGCGACTCGAATTCCGCCACGGACCAGTGGAACCAGCGCATGCAGAACAGCCGCATGGTCAGACCGTGCGTGACCAGCAGGACGTTCTCCGGATGGCCGGGGTCCTCGAAACTCCGGTACAGACTCTCCAGGAACGCTCCGACCTGGTCGTACACATCGGCCCCGGACTCGCCCTGGGCGAAGCGGTAGAAGAAGTGGCCGTACGCGTCGCGGTACGCCTTCTGCAGACGTACGTCCTCTCGGTCCTGCCAGTTCCCCCAGTCCTGCTCACGCAGTCTGGGCTCTTCCCGCACCCGCACCTTGTCCAGGTCGAGACCGAAGGATCTGAACGTTTCGTGTGTCCGACGGTAGGGCGAGACATACACGCTGACCCGCTGCCCCTCGAACAGTTCACGCAGCCGCACCCCCGTCTCCCTGGCCTGCCGCAGTCCGTTCGCCGTGAGTCTCAGCGCGTGGTCCGGCTCCCGCTCGTACACCGTGTCGTCTGCGTTGCCTTCGGACTCGCCGTGCCGGACAAGGACAATGCGCTGCGGTCGTGCCATGCCACGACCCTAGGCCCAGGTCGCCTCAATCGAGCAGTTGTCCGGACTCCATCCGGCGTATGTGACCGACGAAACGGCGTCGAAGGAGCCGGTCGTGGGAGACCACGACGAGCGCACCCGGCCAGTGGGACAGCGCCTCCTCCAGCTCCTGGACCAGGCCGAGGGCCAGGTGGTTGGCGGGCTCGTCGAGAAGCAGCAGGTCCGCCGGCCGGGCCAGCAGGCGGGCCAGCGCCAGCCGGCGACGCTGGCCGGCGGAGAGCGCGCCGACCGGCACATGGAGGTCCTGGGGACGGAACAGCCCGTACGACAGAAGCAGTTCCGCCTGCTCCTCCTCCGTGAGCGGAAGACCACGGCCGAAGGTCTCCAGAACCCGCTGGGCCGGGCGGTGCGCCGGGATCTCCTGGGCGAGATAGCCGATCCTGCCCCGCCGGATCACCGAACCCGCGTCCGGCTCGACGAGGCCCACCATGACGCGCAGCAGGGTCGACTTGCCCGCCCCGTTCCCCCCGTGGATCAGCAGTTTCTCCCCCGCCCCCACGGTCAGCTCGTCGACGGCGAGCCGGTCCCCGACCCTGACACCCGCCAGGGCAACCAGGTCCCCGTCCACCGCGCCCGCCTCGGGCCTGGCAGAAAAGCGCAGGGGGTCCGGAGGCCTCTCCACGGCCTCGTCCTGGAGCCGGCGCAGGCGTTCTTGGGCGTTGCGGACCCGTCCCGACACGGACGCCTGGACCCGGCTTCCCGCCCGGTCGTACGCCATCTTGTTGTTGTCCTTGATGGCTCGCCCGGGCGCTACGCCGTGGGCGGTGGTCGCGACGTAGTCCCGCAGTCGCGCGGCCTCCTCCGTCCACTGGGCGTACGCCTGCTCCCACCGGCTTCGTGCCGCTTTCCGCTCCGCCACGAATCCCGCGTATCCACCGCCGTACCGCACGATCGTCCTGCGGTCGGCGTCGACCTCCAGGACGGCCGAGGTCACCCGTTCCAGGAAGACCCTGTCGTGCGAGACCGCCACAACGGTGCCGGGATGGGAGAGCAGCGCTCCTTCCAGCCACTCCAGAGCCGCTTCGTCGAGATGATTGGTGGGCTCGTCCAGCAGCATCACCTCCGGAGCCGCCGCGATCAGGCACGCGATACCCAGTCGGGCCAGTTCGCCGCCCGAGAGACTTCCGAGGGTCCGTTCACGGCCTATGCGCGCCAGGCCCAGTCCGTGCATGGCCTTCTCGATCCGCGCATCCGCCTCGTACCCACCGCGCAGTTCGTAGGTGGTGCGGAGGTCCCCGTACCGAGCGAGACCTGCCTCATCGGCCGCGCCCAGGTCCGCCTCGGCCTCGCGCAGTCGGCGCTCCAGGTCACGCAGCTCGGAGAGAGCCGCGTCTATCGCGTCCCCCACGGTGCTGTCGGGCGGCAGCCGAGGCGTCTGCGCCAGCAGCTCCGCTCCCTTCTCGGCAACGGTGACCACCTCGCCGGTGTCCGGCGCTTCGAGACCGGCGAGGACGTGCAGCAGGGTGCTCTTCCCCGCGCCGTTCTCCCCGACGATGCCGATCCGCTCCCCCGGGCGCACGGTGAAGGAGACATCGTCGAGCAGGATTCGCTCCCCGCGGGTCACAGTCATGTCATGCACAGAGATCTGAGTGGGCAAGAGCACCTCCAGCGTCGGGCCGCCCAGGGCGGCCGCCGGGAGTCGGGCATCGTCAACAGTCGGCCAGGCATGCGAACCTGCCCCCGGCTGCAAATGCAGTCAGATTCGCATTAAGGCGAGTGTGGCACACTGGGAAGCCTTAACGCAACAGGAGTAGCAATTGATGGATGAACGGACCTCGTCACCGGCCGATCCGGACCCCGCCCCAGGCTCCCGCCGTCCGGGCGGCCGCACCGCCCGCACCCGGGCGGCCGTTCGCGACGCCGTCCTCACCGGACTGGCCGAGCACGGCTATCCGGGCCTGTCGATGGAGTACGTGGCGGAACGTTCGGGGGTGCACAAGACGACCCTCTACCGCCGCTGGGGCGGGCTCGAAGGGCTCGTCGTCGACGCGCTCGACCTGGCGGGCGAGGACGACTGGACGCCCCCCGACACCGGCTGCCTGCGGGACGACCTGCGCGCGCTCACCCGGGAGACGGCGGCCTCGTTCGCCGATCCGGCGGCGGCGGCCGCGCCGAGCGCGTTTATCGCGGCCGCGTTCCAGTCGGCGAAGGCGGCCGACGCGCTGCAGGCCTTCTACTCCGAACGGTTCCGGCGCTGCGAGTCCGTCGTCCGGCGGGCGGTCGAGCGCGGCGAGATCCCGCGGGCCACCGATGCGGGCGCACTCGTGCGGGCGGCCACCGCTCCGCTGTTCCTGCGCCTGTTCGTCACCCGCGAACCGATCGACGAAGCCCTCGCCGATCAGGCGGCGGACGGCGCCGTGGCAGCCGGCCTCGCCGGCGTGTTCACCCCCCGGCCGCCGGCCACACGGCCACCTGAAGCGTCACCGGCACCCCCGCAGCCGCCCAGCACCGCACCGTCCCCGGCCGAGTCCACCCCCGCCACCTGACCGAGAGCCGGAGCGCACAGCGCCTCAGCCGGTCACACCGTCCACAGCGGCTGGAGCTCCACCACGTCCCCGGCGAGCTCCGCGACATCCGTGTCCGTCTGCGCCCGGTCCGAGAGCCGTTCCACGCCCTGCGGCCGGTACTTGCCCCGCTCCGCACTCGACTGCCACATCGACAGCACCAGAAACTCGTGCCCCGGCGCTTCCCCGAACATCCCACGCAGCATTCCCGGTGATCCGGCCATCGCCGGATTCCACACCTGCCGCTGCATGAGCGCGAAATGCTCCACCCGGTCCTCATAGACCCGGCTGTGCGCCACCCTGACGACGTCGGCGTCCGTGAAGTGCGGCTCGAAACCGGTCTTCACGTCGAACCGGTACTCGAAGAGTTTCACCTGGATGTTCCGGTACATTCCGGACTGCGCCGTGGCCAGCCGGTCGTGCCCGCGCGCCATGAAGGAGTCGTAGAAGACGCGGTTCTCCCAGAACGCGAAGACATGAGCCACATCCGGACGCCCCCGGCTCCACCCTCCGCTCTGCCCCCTGAACCCCGGCTCACCCAGCAGCCCCGCCCACTTTCGCTGCCCCCGCTCGAATCCATGACGGTCCGTCACGTCGCAGCGAATCCACTTGACCAGCACCGCGCCATCGTACGGCGCCCGGCGTGGCGCCGGTCACGCTACGACGGACTGCCCCGGAGCAATCGTCACCGGCTTCTCCCGTGAGGGAGTCAGTCATCCAGCAGCCCCCGCGCCCGATCCCCGTTGAGCGCCGTACCCCGCATCGAGTGAGGCCGTCACGACCATGGCCCGATTGCGTCGCCAGATGCCAAGGCGGTTGGATTCACGGACAGTTACGGCCATGATCGGGCGGTGAGAGCGGTCCGCCGGCCCGGCGCGAGGAGGAAAGTCCGATGAGCACTCCCAACAAGGACATCGACAAGGTTGAGGTGAGGGTCAAATGGGACCCCAGCGCGGCGGGCGAGCCGGCCCATGACCTGGACATCATCGCCGCGACGTACACCACGGACGATCCGTACGGCCGCCCCGCCTATCTGGTGCACTTCGACAGCCGCTCACCGGACGGCACGATCACTCTCAACCGGGACAGCAGGACGGGCCAGGGCCTCGGGTTCGACGAGGTCATGACGTTCGAGCTGGGCCGGCTGGCCGCGACGTACGTCCGGGTGATCGTCGGCGTCGCCATCCAGCAGCGGGACGGCCGGAAGACCTTCGGGGAGATACAGCGCACCGGTATGCAGGTCCGCGAGGGATACACGAATCTCTCGGAGAACGATTTCTCGGGCGTCCCGACGGCCACTGCGGCGGTGATCGCGGAGTTCACCCGGGACAGCTCAGGTATCTGGGCGTTCCACCCGGAGGTGCGTGGATTCGATGGCGACCCCGATGAGTTCGCCGCGGTCATGGGAAGCCGCGCCTCGGGTTCCTGAGCGGCGGGCGCACCGCCCGGATGCCGCACCCTGGCCGCGAAACCGCTCGGGGCGGTGGCGCCGAATGATCGGCTCCACCGCCCCGGGCAGGTGCTTCACGCCCTGATCGGGCGTCCTGGATCAGCTGCAGCCGCTGGTCGAGCCGCAGCCCTCGCAGATGTAGCAGGAACCGGCGCGCTGCATCTTCGTACCGCAGGAGAAGCAGAGCGGCGCGTCCGCGCTGATGCCGAGCTGCATCTCGACCAGCTCGGCCGAGGTGTGCGCCGTCTTCGGAGCCGGCTTCTCAGCCGCCTCCTGCGGGGCCGCGACCGCCTTCAGCGGCTCCACCTGGAGCGGAGCGGACTGAGCGAGGCTCTCGGTGTCCAGGTCCTCGTCCTCGAACGACGGCTCGTACGAACCGGTGTCGAGGTGACGCTGACGCTCCTCGGCCGAGTGGATACCGAGCGCGGAACGCGTCTCGAACGGCAGGAAGTCCAGCGCCAGGCGGCGGAAGATGTAGTCGACGATCGACTGCGCCATCCGCACGTCCGGGTCGTCCGTCATACCGGCCGGCTCGAAGCGCATGTTGGTGAACTTCGAGACGTACGTCTCCAGCGGCACGCCGTACTGGAGACCGACCGAGACGGCGATCGAGAAGGCGTCCATCATGCCCGCGAGGGTCGAGCCCTGCTTGGACATCTTCAGGAAGACCTCACCCAGACCGTCGTCCGGGTAGGAGTTGGCGGTCATGTAACCCTCGGCGCCACCGACCGTGAAGGAGGTGGTGATGCCGGGCCGGCCCTTGGGCAGACGCTTGCGGACCGGGCGGTACTCGACGACCTTCTCCACCGCGGTGCGGATGGTGTCCTCGGTCTTCGCGGTCACCTCGGCCTTCTTCTCCTCCCACTTCTTGGTGGAGAGGGGCTGGCCGACCTTGCAGTTGTCGCGGTAGATCGCGAGCGCCTTGACGCCCATCTTCCACGCCTCGAAGTAGACCTCTTCGACGTCCTCGACGGTGGCCGTCTCCGGCAGGTTCACCGTCTTGGAGAGCGCGCCGGAGATCCACGGCTGGATG
This sequence comes from Streptomyces sp. NPDC045968, assembly GCF_056430475.1. Lineage (NCBI taxonomy): Bacteria > Bacillati > Actinomycetota > Actinomycetes > Kitasatosporales > Streptomycetaceae > Streptomyces > Streptomyces sp. NPDC045968. The sequence continues at coordinate 411,119 of NZ_JBWKLF010000006.1, forward strand.
GCCGCCATCATCCGGACGTGGCCCATCGCGGAGATGGAACGCTCGCCCATCGCGCAGTCGAAGACCTCGTAGTGCTCGGCCTTCAGGCCCGGGGCGCCGATCACGTTGCCGTTGTCGGCGATGTGGGCGACGATCGCCTCGATCTGCTCCGGCTGGTAGCCGAGGCGACGGAGCGCCTGCGGAACCGTGCCGTTGACGATCTGCATCGAGCCGCCGCCGACGAGCTTCTTGAACTTGACCAGGGCGAGGTCGGGCTCCAGGCCGGTGGTGTCGCAGGACATCGCGAGACCGATGGTGCCGGTCGGGGCGATGACCGACGCCTGGGCGTTACGGAAACCGTTCTTCGCTCCGAGCCGGATCACGTCCTGCCAGGCCTCCGTGGCGGCGGCCCAGATCGGCGAGTCCAGGTCGTCCACGTGCACGGCGGCGGCGTTGGCGTCGGAGTGCTGCTTCATGACGCGCTGGTGCGGCTCCGCGTTACGGGCGTAGCCGTCGTACGCGCCGACGACCGCGGCGAGCTCGGCGGAACGCTTGTACGAGGTGCCGGTCATCAGCGACGTGATGGCTCCGGCGAGCGCGCGGCCGCCGTCACTGTCATAGGCGTGGCCGGTCGCCATCAGCAGGGCGCCGAGGTTGGCGTAACCGATGCCCAGCTGACGGTAGGCGCGGGTGTTCTCGCCGATCTTCTGGGTCGGGAAGTCCGCGAAGCAGATCGAGATGTCCATCGCGGTGATGACCAGCTCGACGACCTGGGAGAAGCGCTCGGACTCGAAGGACTGGTGGCCCTCGCCGTCGTCCTTGAGGAACTTCATCAGGTTCAGCGAGGCCAGGTTGCACGAGGTGTTGTCCAGGTGCATGTACTCGCTGCAGGGGTTCGAGCCGTTGATCCGGCCGGACTCCGGGCAGGTGTGCCAGTGGTTGATGGTGTCGTCGTACTGGATGCCGGGGTCGGCACAGGCCCAGGCCGCTTCGGCCATCTTGCGGAAGAGCGACTTGGCGTCGACCTCCTCGATGACGTCACCGGTCATCCGGGCGCGCAGACCGAACTTCCCGCCGGTCTCCACGGCCTTCATGAACTCGTCGTTCACGCGGACCGAGTTGTTGGCGTTCTGGTACTGGACGGACGTGATGTCGTCGCCGCCCAGGTCCATGTCGAAGCCCGCGTCGCGCAGGGCGCGGATCTTCTCCTCCTCCTTGACCTTGGTCTCGATGAAGTTCTCGATGTCGGGGTGGTCGACGTCGAGAATGACCATCTTGGCCGCGCGGCGGGTCGCCCCACCGGACTTGATCGTTCCTGCGGACGCGTCGGCGCCACGCATGAAGGAGACCGGGCCGGAGGCGTTGCCGCCGGAGGAGAGCAGCTCCTTGGAGGAGCGGATACGGGAGAGGTTCAGGCCGGCACCGGAGCCGCCCTTGAAGATCATGCCCTCTTCCTTGTACCAGTCGAGGATCGACTCCATGGAGTCGTCGACGGCCAGGATGAAGCAGGCGGAGACCTGCTGCGGCTGAGGCGTTCCGACGTTGAACCAGACCGGCGAGTTGAAGCTGAAGATCTGGTGCAGGAGGGCATATGCCAGCTCGTGCTCGAAGATCTCGGCGTCAGCGGGAGAGGCGAAGTAGTTGTAGTCCTCACCGGCCTTCCGGTAGGTCTTCACGATCCGGTCGATGAGCTGTCGCAGACCGGTCTCGCGCTGCGGGGTACCGACGGCCCCGCGGAAGTACTTGCTGGTGACGATGTTGACCGCGTTCACCGACCAGAAGTCGGGGAACTCGACGCCACGCTGCTCGAAGTTGATCGAGCCGTCGCGCCAATTGGTCATGACGACGTCACGGCGCTCCCACGCCACCTCGTCGTACGGATGCACGCCGGGGGTGGTGTGAATGCGCTCGATACGCAGACCCTGCCGATTCGCAGTCGACTTGGTGCCCTTGGTGCGGGAACCTCGTGCCGGGCCGCTCGCCGTCTCTGTCATGCCGCCTCCCATATGTGGGCAAAAACGCCCTGAAGTACCCAGTTCTTCCCAGGGCACAGTGTGTGTCTGATGCTCCGGACGCCGCTGGCAGCGTCGGGAACAGGTCTTGGTATCGCTCTGCCGCCGACCGGCAGACCTCCGCCGGCCGGCCGGTGCCGATCAGTCGGCGGCGACGGCGGGCGCGGGGACCTCAAGGGTCTCGCCGCTCCCGCACGCGTGAGGCCGCTGCTCGCGGAGCTCCGCGATGGCTGCCTCGAAGTCTTCGAGTGAATTGAACGCCCGGTACACGGACGCGAACCGCAGGTACGCGACGAGGTCGAGTTCCTGCAGGGGGCCGAGTATGGCCAGACCCACGTCGTGGGTCGTCAGCTCGGCGCTGCCGGTGGCACGCACCGCCTCTTCGACACGCTGGCCGAGCTTGGCGAGCGCGTCCTCGGTGACGGGCCGCCCTTGGCACGCCTTGCGGACACCGGAAATGACCTTGGTACGGCTGAAGGGTTCCGTCACGCCGCTGCGCTTGACCACCATCAGCGAACAGGTCTCCACCGTGGTGAAACGGCGGGAGCAGTCGGGGCACTGGCGGCGCCGTCTGATCGACGTGCCGTCGTCGGTGGTGCGACTGTCGACGACCCTGCTGTCGGGGTGCCTGCAGAAGGGGCAGTGCATGGCTCCCAACCCTCCTTCACAGCACGACTGAATAGCCCCTCCAGGCCCGTCACGGGCCCTTCGGAGCAGGCTCAAGCATAGGCGATCGCCGCTCCCCGATGGACCAGGGACCACAACTTCTGGGCGACCGAGGCAATCCAACCACTAGATCTAGGGTTTCGCCGCACTTTCGGCCCTAGCGCGTGTCGCGCTTGCGGGCCGCCTGGGCGGTGCACAGCCAGGCACGAGGGTACGTGAAACCCACGGCTCCCCCGAGGCCGGGGCGCCGGGTGGCAGACTGACGTGGCACCCCCGGAAAAGGGCCCCCGCACGCACCTCCGGGAAGCACGGACGCTACCGTAATGGTCCGAATTGCCGGTCGCCCCGGAGGGCGCCCATACACCCCGCCATAAGCCCTCGGCGGGCCTTTATTTGTTTTTCACTCGAACGTGTGTTTGGCGCAACCTTTCGAAAGCTACTACCGTTGTCCAACTAGGGAGAACATTCGAGAGGGGCCGACGTGACCACCACCGCAGACAGTGCCACCATCACTGCCCAGGACCACCGCTCCCAGAGCCGACTTGAGCCGGTGCATGCAATGAATGACTCAGTCATGAACACGGAGGGGCAGGAGCCCGCGCGTCCCGCGCGCTCACTGCCCGGCCGCCCACCAGGAATCCGGGCGGACAGCTCCGGGCTCACGGACCGGCAGCGGCGGGTGATCGAGGTCATTCGTGATTCGGTCCAGCGCCGAGGGTACCCGCCCTCGATGCGGGAGATCGGCCAGGCGGTGGGGCTGTCCAGCACGTCGTCCGTCGCTCATCAGCTGATGGCCCTGGAGCGCAAGGGCTTCCTGCGTCGCGACCCCCACCGCCCTCGTGCGTACGAGGTCCGGGGCTCGGATCAGCCCAGCACCCAGCCGACCGATACGACGGGCAAGCCCGCCGCTTCGTACGTTCCACTGGTCGGCCGGATCGCCGCCGGTGGCCCGATCCTCGCCGAGGAATCCGTCGAGGACGTCTTCCCGCTTCCTCGCCAGCTGGTCGGCGACGGAGAGCTCTTCGTCCTCAAGGTCGTCGGCGACTCGATGATCGAGGCCGCGATCTGTGACGGCGACTGGGTCACGGTCCGGCGCCAGCCGGTCGCGGAGAACGGGGACATCGTGGCGGCCATGCTGGACGGCGAGGCCACGGTCAAGCGGTTCAAGCGCGAGGACGGCCATGTGTGGCTCCTCCCGCACAACTCCGCCTACCAGCCGATCCCCGGCGACGAGGCCACCATCCTCGGCAAGGTGGTGGCGGTGCTGCGGCGGGTCTGAAACCCGCCGAGTCGGACCGGGCCCCGGGATGCACTGCGCCGATCCCGGGGCCCTGCCATGTCTGCCGGACTGCCGTCTGCCGGAGAGGGCGACACTCCGCCCGCTGGGCCCCTTCCCTGCGGGCCGCCTCTCCGGGTCGGCTACCGCCCGTCGGCCTTGGCGGCGGCGTCGATGGCAGCGAGTGAGCGGCGCACCTGATTGCGGTCCGTGGTGTACCAGAAGTCGGGCAGGGAAGCGCGCAGGTAGCTTCCGTACCGCGCGTTGGCCAGCCGGGGGTCGAGCACCGCGACCACTCCCTTGTCGCCCGTGGCCCGTACGAGCCGGCCGGCGCCCTGAGCCATCAGCAGTGCGGCATGCGTCGCCGCGACGGCCATGAACCCGTTGCCACCTGCCTCCTCGACCGCCTTCTGGCGGGCGCTCATCAGCGGGTCGTCGGGGCGCGGGAACGGAATCCGGTCCATGATCACGAGCTGGCAGCTCGCTCCAGGAACGTCGACCCCCTGCCAGAGCGAGAGTGTGCCGAAGAGACAGGTCTCCGGGTCCGCGGCGAAGTTCTTGATCAGCTCGCCGAGCGTCTCCTCGCCCTGGAGGAGGATCGGCTTGCCGAGCCGGCCCCGCAGCTCCTCGGCTGCGGCCTGAGCCGCCCGCATGGACGAGAACAGCCCCAGGGTCCGGCCACCTGCCGCCTCGATCAGCTCGGCGAGCTCGTCCAGCATGTCGGTACGAGAGCCCTCCCGCCCCGGCGTGGCCAGATGGCGGGCGACATAGAGGATGCCCTGCTTCGGATAGTCGAAGGGGGAACCGACGTCGAGACCCTTCCACTGCGGGATGTCATCACCCGCGGTGCCTTCCGGGGCAAGCCCCAAGGAAGCTCCGACCCCGTTGAAATCCCCGCCGAGTTTCAGCGTCGCCGAGGTCAGGACGACAGAACGCTCCGCGAAGAGCTTCTCGCGCAGCAGGCCCGAGACGGAAAGCGGGGCGACCCGCACGGAGGCACCGAAACGGTCGTGCCGCTCGTACCAGACGACGTCGTACTCGGAGCCCTGGGTGATGCGCTCGGCCACACCATGAATGCTCTCGACCGACGCCATGGCCTGCTTACGGACCACGTCCTCGTCCTGGACGGACTTGTCCCGGGTGGAACCCAGCGCGGAGATCACCGTACGCGCGGCGTCCCGCAGCGCCATCAGTGCGTAACCCAGGTCTTCGGGGACTTCCTCCAGACGCCCCGGAAGCGCCAGCTCCATGACTCTCTCGAAGCCTTCGGACGCGGTCAGGAGCGCGTCGGCCGCCTTCTCGTTGACGAGCTTGGCCGCACGGCGCACCGCACGGTTCACCTGGCCGGGGGTGAGCTCCCCCGTGGCCACACCCGTCACCCGGGAGACCAGCTCATGGGCCTCGTCGACGATCAGCACCTCGTGCTGCGGGAGCACCGGGGCGCCCTCGATGGCGTCGATGGCGAGCAGGGCGTGGTTGGTGACGACCACATCGGCGAGTTTGGCCCGCTCACGGGCCATCTCGGCGAAGCACTCGGCGCCGTACGCGCACTTCGTCGCTCCGATGCACTCACGGGAGGAGACGGAGATCTGTGCCCACGCCCGGTCCGAAACACCGGGCGTGAGGTCGTCCCGGTCCCCGGTCTCCGTCTCATCCGCCCAGTCGCGCATGCGCAGCAGGTCCTGGCCCAGCTTGCTGGAGGGTGCCGCCGCCTCGAACTGGTCGAAAAGACCGTCTTCCTCTTCCTGCGGCACTCCCTCGTGGAGCCGGTGGAGACAGAGGTAGTTCGACCGCCCCTTGAGCATGGCGTACTGGGGGCGGCGGCGCAGTATCGGATGCAGCGCGTCCACCGTACGCGGAAGGTCCCGCTCCACGAGCTGCCTTTGGAGCGCGAGGGTCGCCGTGGCCACCACGACGCGCTCCCCGTGCGCCAGCGCGGGCACCAGATAGCCGAGGGACTTGCCGGTGCCGGTACCGGCCTGGACCAGCAGATGGGATTGGTCGTCGACAGCCTCGGCAACGGCCTCGGCCATGGTGACCTGGCCAGGCCGTTCCGTACCGCCGACGGCGGTGACGGCGGCGTGGAGGAGTTCGGTGAGGGATGGCTTCGTCATAGCCCGACCACCCTACGGCGCGGCACTGACAACGGCGGTCACTCCTGGACTCGGGCGAGGGGATGGAGGGGGTTGGGAACGGTGCCGTGGACGGCGGCGTGCGGTCTCTGCGGCCGGTCCCGGTAGCCGTCCAGATGCAGGCGGTTGCGGTTGAGGCAGAGGCGCTCGATACGCGGGGTCAGCAGGTCGAACATCTCGAACCGGTCCTTGAGCTCGGGGAACCGGACGTGATGGCGGACGATTTCCGCCCGGACAAGTGACCAGAATTCACCCTCCGGAACTCCCAGCTGCTCCTCGCACAAAGGGGAGAGATAGCGGAAGACACCGACGAAGAGTCCGGAGTGGATGAACTGGGTGAGAAAGGAGGGGTTCTCCGTAAGGAGAATACGGCGCACGTCCTCCGGCATGCTGTCGTGCTCGGGGAGGGGCCGGGCGCTGATGTTCACATCGTCGACGAAGTCCTTGATCGCGAGGCGTACCGGGACGTCCTGGTCGTCGAAGACGACGATGGTGTTCTCACCGTGCGGGGAGAAGACCGTGCCGTAGCGGTAGAGGAAGTGCAGGAGCGGCGGGAGCAGCGCCGAGAAGAGCCGTGTCAGCCATGCGGTGGGTGTCAGCCCCGACCGGGTGACCAGCTCGGCCACGAACGCACGGCCCTGCGGGTCGGTGTGCAGCAGGGAGGCCAGCGTGCGGGCCCGCTCACCGGGAGCGAGCCGGGGGTGCAGGGGCTCCCGCCAGATCGCGCCGAGTATCTCCTTGAACTGGTACGGCGTCTCCGGGAGACGGTCGTAGAGGGGGTGCTCGACGGCGACGGAGGCGACCTCCCCGAGGAGGATCACGCCGCAGTCCCGGAGAAACGGGTCGGAGTCGCACCGTTCCTGGACCCACGCCGTGACGGCAGGTGCTGCGAGCGTGCGCTCGGTGGGGAGACCGCGCCAGACGAGGGTGTTGAGGATGGACAGCGGCAGCTTGACGGTGTGCCGGTCCTTCCGTGCGACGTTGGTGAAGGTACGGATGGACTGCTGCGGCAGCCGGAGGTCGTCGTCGGCGTGCAGGGGCACGATGTCACCGTCCGCGATCGCCGGGGCGAAGTGCGGCACGATCCACTCGTCCCACTGCCAGGGGTGTACCGGAAGTAACAGGTAGTCCCCGGGGTCGAGACCTCGGGCGAGCAGGGTGGCGTCGAAGGACGCGCGGACGGATGGGTCCAGTTCCTGGGCGTAGAGGTGTTCGGGGTCGGCGAGGTGGGGAACCGCTCGGTAGCCGGCGATGCGGGTACGGACAGCGATCCAGGGCAGCCGGACCGCCCGGCGGGCTTCGGGAGCGAAGCGGGCCATGTCTTCGGAGGAGAATCCGAGACGCCCTTTGTTGGCGACGAGCCAGGGATGGCCTGTCTGATGGCCCTCGAGTTCGGCGTAGTCGAGCTCCGCCAGACGAGCCGCGTCGAGGGCGGTGTGATCGAGTCTGGCATCGGCGGTGAGCGTGGTGGTGATCTCGCGGATGAGGTGGCCCAGGGTGGCGCCGTCGATGTCCAGGAGGCGGTGGGCGCGGGCGAGGAACTGGAGTGGGTCGCGGAAGGGCCGTGACGCATCGCTCTTCGCGCCGTGTTCGGCGTTGATTTCGGCGATCGATCCGGCGTCGACGCGCCAACTGCCGTACACACCGCGCCGGGCCCGGAAGCGCAGTGTCGCGCCGTCGTCGAGCGGGAGGGAGTAGAGGTCCCCCGCCTCCGCCCCAGTCTCGCCCAGCGCGGCGGGCTCGATGACCTCCTCGTAGGCGAACTCGCCGAGCATCTTCGCCAGCAGCCGGGCCGCCGCCCGGTCCCAGCCCGCCCGGTTCAGTTCCGGAGTGCTGCGCGGCGCATGGGGCTCCGCCGGGTCATTGCTCGCAGGATATTTCGGCACGGGGACTCCTCCGGGTGGAACCGATGGGGTTCGAGCGGTGTACGCAAGTCGGCGAGCTGTTCACAGCTGGGCACGAAGGGCTCGGTCGCGAACCATCAAAGCGGCTCGTTTGTCGGGTAGTTCGAGCTCTGCGGAGAAGCGGAAGCCGGCGCTCAGGAAGGCTGAGACGGAGGGGGTGTTACGCATGTCGGGTTCGGCCACCACGCGTGCGCACAGGGGAAGATTGTCGAGTACGAGGTCGGAGACGGCCCGCAGAAGTGTGGTGCCCACGCCCCGTCCGCGGTTGGTCACGCCGCCGATCAGAAGGTGGATACCGGTGTCATGGGGCCGGGCCGGGTAGTGGCGCGCCAGCGGGTCCAGATCCGCCCGGTAGATCTCCCAGTAACTCATGGGCATGCCTGCCAGGACGCCGAGACAGGGCACGCTCCGTCCGTCTCCTTCCAGCTGCGGTCGCAGGTGGTCGGCGGTGACACTTTCGGCTCCGGCCAGTTCCCAGAACGCTGCGACCGCGGGGTCGTTCATCCAGCGGCTGATCAGCGCGAGATCACGCTCCAGCCGTACCGGGACGAGCTGGAAGACACCGACGGAGGTGGTGACGGGGCGCCAGGCCGCGGGGTCGCCGAGCAGATCGGAGGCGGCCGGGCGGTTGGCGGACGCTGCTGTGTCGTCACCGAACAGGGCGAGAAGTTCCTCGGAGAGCCGCAGGTCCAGGGTGTCTTCGGCGCCCGTGACGAGCTCGGGGGCGGCGTCGGACCCGGTGTCCGTGTGCGCATCGGCCGGAGGCACGTGACGCTCTCCTCTCATGAGTTCAGGTGGCCATGGTGTTCAGGGCTTTCAGGAGTGAAGGGGGTTGGCGATGGTGACGTAGACGGACTGGGTGTCGACCGGGCCCACGAGCTCGTCGAGGCCGTGCAGCCGGGTGAGAAGGTTGGCCTTGCAGCGCAGCAGCGGTGTCTCCAGCAGGTAGGCGGGCAGCGGTGAGCCGAGTCCTGACACGCCGCCGAGGAAGCGGCGGAATGCGGCGAGCAGCACCTGTTCGTCCGCGAGACGCTGGGCGCCGAACGCTCCGATGAGGCCGAGGACGTTGTTGATGCCGAGGTAGTAGGCGAAGCGCTCGTCGGTGACCGGGTCCGGGACGAAGGTGTCGCTGAGCGCGCCGATACCGGGAAGCCTGCGCTCGAGTGCGGCACGGTGGGATTCACGGAAGTAGTAGCCCTGATTGTCCCGGTAACGGCCGCCGATGGGCCAGCCATCAGGGTCGAGCAGCACCAGCGTGTTCTGCTGGTGGGCTTCGAGGGCGACTCCGGCCGTGGCATCGAGCCACAGGACGGGCCGTACGACTCGGTCGAGATAGCGCAGGAACCACTCGGCGGAGACAGCCGCCGTGGTCCGGCCGGTACGTGCGGCGAGCCGGGAGACGCATTCGACCAGACGCGAGCGCATGCCCGTGCCGTCCGGCCAGGGGCGCGGGGCGGTGAGTCCGGCGATGCACACCGCGTCGTCCCCGAGGCCGAACGGATTGTGCCGGAGCATGACGTCGAGTCCGGTGACGGGGCTGCCGTCCGGGGTGTCGACGGCCAGCCAGGCGGGGTCCCGGACGATGTCGAAACCGGGATGCACCGTGTGCCACTGCTCAGCGAGGCCGCTGCGGAGCAGCCGGTGGACCTCTGTCCCCCGGTGGAGTTCCTTGCGGAGGTTCTCACGACGGGAGTTGGTGATGCGTACGCCCAGGGACAGTTTCAGCATGAGCTCGGCGCCGGGCTGATGCACGGTACGGACGGAGGACGTGGGGTGCCAGTGCCTGCCGTGTGCGCCGAGGTCGTGGAGCAGACCCGCCTCGAACAGTGCGCCGACCTCCGGGCGGCGCATCAGTTCGCCGGCCTGCCAGGGGTGGAGCGGGAGGGCCGTGGTGTGGTCGGGGAGGCGCAGGCCTTCGGCGTGCGGCGCGAGGAGTTCCTCGGCGGACACCGGGCGCCCACCCTGTGTCCACGCCGATTCGGTGGCCAGCGCGGACCGGTCCACAGCCATCCAGTGGAGGGGGAAGGACCCATGCAACTCGGGAGAATAGAGGCGCGCTTCGGCCTCGGAGAGACCTTCGCGGCTTTTCGGGGTGGGGTGCAGAGGATGTCCGAGGAGCAGGGACTGCTCGGCGGTGAGGAACAGGTCGGCGTCCGCGGGCCCGGCGGGCGTGCGTCGCCGTTCCTCGATGAACGCCGCCGTATGACGTACCGAATCGGCCACCCTGGCCACCAGGTCCGAGCCGGCGCTGCGGTCTGCCTCACGGCCCAGCAGGGCCGCGACCGTGACGGCGTCGGCGGACGGGGCGGACTCGGGCGCGGTCTCCAGAGTGGGTGCGCCGAAGCGGTGCCAGCCGGTGGCGGACCAGTAGAGGACCGGGACGAGCAGGGCGGTGCCGCTGGCGGGGAGCGGGATGCGCAGGGTGTCGCGGTCCGGGCGGCGGAGGTCGTTCTCGCGGGCCCAGCAGCGCAGGAGGTTCTCGGTGCCCGCCGCGTCCGCGGCCCTGAGCGGGTCGGGGTGGTCGAGGAGATCCTGCTGTGCCGCGCCGATGGGTGCGCTGGTGGGGGTACGCCGGTCCCCGCGAGGCGGGATCTTCTGACGCGGCACGGTCGCCGCCTCGACGGCCACGGGGCTGTCCGGTCCGTCCTGCCAGGGGTGCGAGCCGGCGAGAGGGCCGTCGGCCTCGGGCGCGGGGGTGGGGTTCACGGCGGTCTTCCTTACGAGGTGTCCGGGATCAGCGGAGCGGCCCGGCAGTGGTCCGACGGTGCGGCGAGCGTTCTGCGGCTGCCAGTGCTTCGGCGAGGCGGTCGACGACCGCTGTTGCCTGTTCGTCGGTGAGAGTCAGGGGAGGGAGCAGACGTACGACGGCGGAGTGACGTCCGCCGAGTTCGACGATGAGACCGCGGCTCAGGCATTCCTGCTGGACGGCCGCGGCGAGGACCGGGTCGGGTGGCGGGGCGGTGGGGCGCTCCGGCCGGCCGGGAGGGGAAGCGGCCTCGGGGTCGACCAGCTCCATCCCGATCATCAGGCCCCGGCCCCGGACGTCGCCGATGCTCGGATGGTCCGCGCTCAGCGCCTGGAGGCGGGCGAGCATCCGGGCGCCCAGCGTCGCGGCGCGTTCGGCGAGACGGTTCTCGCGCACGTACTTGAGCGTGGCCGCACCGGCGGCCATGGCCAGCTGATTGCCGCGGAAGGTGCCGGCGTGTGCGCCCGGCTGCCAGAGGTCCAGTTCGGACCGGTAGACGATCACCGCGAGAGGAAGGGAGCCGCCGATGGCTTTGGAGAGCACCATCACATCGGGCACGATGCCGCTGTGCTCGACCGCCCAGAAGGCACCGGTCCTGCCGACGCCGGTCTGCACTTCGTCGGCGATCAGCGGAATGGCGCGCGTCGCGGTGATCTCACGCATACGCCGCAGCCAGCCGTCGGGCGCGGGATTCACTCCCCCCTCGCCCTGGACCGGTTCCACGATCATCCCGGCGGGAGCGGGCATCCCTGCCTTCGGGTCGTCGAGGAGGTGCTCCGTCCAGTGGGCGGCGATGTCGGCGCCGCGCTCCCCGCCCACGCCGAACGGGCAGCGGTAGTCCTGCGGGAAGGGGAGCCGTGTCACCCGCACGTCCGGGGCGCCCCCCGAGGCCGACAGCGCTCCGGCCGTCATCCCGTGATACGCGCCGGTGAAGGCCAGGAGTCCGCTGCGGCCGGTCGCGGCGCGGACCAGCTTGAACGCGGCCTCGACGGCGTCCGTTCCGGCAGGGCCGCAGAACTGGATGCGGGCGTCGTCCGCCAACTGCCGGGGCAGGGTGGCGAAGAGCTCGGTCGTGAAGGCGTCCTTCACCGGGGTGGCGAGGTCGAGCACATGCAGGGGTGCGCCTGAGTCGATGACCTTCCTGATCGCCTCCAGCACGACAGGGTGGTTGTGGCCGAGCGCCAGGGTGCCCGCCCCTGACAGACAGTCGAGATAGCGCCGTCCGTCAGCCCCTTCGATGGTCAGCCCCCGGGCGCGTACGGGCACGATCGGCAGCGACCGCGCGTAGGTACGGGCCGCCGATTCACGCTGCGCCTGGCGTCGCAGAATTCCCTCGTGGGCGGGGGGCGTTGCCACCGGAGCTGGTTCGGTCACGGCCACGGCTGTTGATCCTCCTGCTGTCACAGTTGCGTTGCACGTCAGTACGTTGCCCCCGGGGAAGGGCCGTGGCGGTGAACGCTGCCCGGGTGTCCCCCGTACGTACCAACGACGGCGATCGCGGAGGATCACGGGTAAATCGGAAGATCCTTGCGGGCTCGGAACCGTGGCCCTGCCGAACGCCGTCCCCATCGGCACCGGCATAGTGGGGCCCGCACTCGGGGCCGGTGCGGTCCTGCCGCCGTCCCGGGTGTGCGCAGCGCGCCACCACTCGCCGCAGCGCCTTACCGAGTAACGAATGACGAAGTCCCAGGGGGATCACCACATGCGACCCATCCGCCCGACCGATGCCGCACGCCGTGGGAGGAGCGCACGCCGCAAGCTCTCCCCCGTGTTCGCCGCCGCGTCCCTCGCCACCGTCCTGGCTCTCACCGCCACCGCGTGCGGCCCGACCGAGGACGATGCGAGCAGCAAGCCGAGCCTCTCCACCGGTCAGTCGTCCGACGACAAGATCACGATCCCGGACGATCTGAAGGACCGGCTCAAGGAGCACGGGATCGACCTCGACCAGTGGAAGAACGGCGAATGGAAGAACTGGGACAAGGACACATGGCTGCGTGAGGCGAAGGACTACGTCAACCCGATCATCGAGGACCTCTGGGACCCGGACCGGATGCGCGATGCCGACAAGTCCCCGGAGAAGCCCGTCGACAACGACATCTCGGGCGACGACGGAGTGACGGACCCGACGCCCGCTCCGGTGTCGGCCACCCCCGTGGCGACGCCGTACCACGACAACGCGCCGGAGTCGGGCAAGCTCCTCTTCGACGGGCCCGAGGGTTCGATGGTCTGCTCCGCGACCGTCGTGAAGGACCCCGCGCACCCCGGCAAGTCCAACATGGTGTGGACCGCCGGACACTGTGTGCACGCGGGCAAGAAGGGCGGCTGGTACCGCAACATCGCCTTCGTCCCCGCGTACAACAACAGCGGTCTGTCGATGGCGGAGCTCGAGAAGGCCTCCAAGGAGCAGATCGCTCCGTACGGCGTGTGGTGGGGCCAGTGGGCGCAGACCTCCGAGCAGTGGATCGCCCAGGGCGCACCGGTCGGTGGCCAGGGTGCCCCGTACGACTTCGCGGTCCTGCACGTGACGCCGGAGAAGGGCGCGACGGGCAAGTCTCTCGAGGAGACGGTCGGTTCCGCGCTTCCGGTCGAGTTCAACGCCCCGGCCGTGCCGGAGATCGCCCAGATGACGGCGACCGGCTACCCGGCGGCCCCGCCGTTCGACGGCCAGAAGGCGCTCCAGTGCAAGGACAAGCCCGGTCGCCTCTCGGTCTTCGAGGCGCAGCCGACGATGTACCGCATCGGGTGCACGATGACGGGCGGCTCCTCCGGCGGCGGCTGGGTAGCCGCGGGCCAGGACGGCAAGCCCGCGCTGGTCTCCAACACCTCCATCGGTCCGGTGACGGCCGGCTGGCTGGCCGGCCCGCGTCTCGGCGCCGAGGCCAAGGGTGTCTTCGACTCGGTCAGTGAGAAGTTCGCCGGCCAGTAGGCACGGTGACGGGCTGCCCCCGGCCCACACGGAGCGGGCGAGGCGCCAGCGGCCCCCGGTACGGCAGTCGCCGTACCGGGGGCCGCTTCCCGTTCATGGAGCCGTCGGAGCCCGGCGGGTCCATGCCGAAGGCCCGGTCCCTCTCTCGGAGAGGGGCCGGGCCTTCGGGTCGTCCTGTACCGCCCTGCTCAACCGTCAGCGTGTCGCGGGAACGAACGCCGAGAGGTCCGAGGCCAGTTCCGCGTGCACGCGCGCCTTGAGCAGCGTGCCCTCCGGGGTGTGCTCCTCGGAGAGGACCTCACCCTCGGCGTGCACCCGGGAGACGAGGCCGCCCTGGGTGTAGGGCACGAGTGCCTCGATCTCGACGGACGGCCGAGGCAGCTGCGAATCGATCAGCGCGAGCAGTTCGTCGATACCGGCGCCGGTCCGCGCCGAAACCGCGATCGCGTGCTTCTCGATGCGCAGCAGCCGCTGGAGCACGACCGGATCGGCCGCATCCGCCTTGTTGATCACCACGATCTCGGGTACGTCGAGCGCACCCACCTCGCGGATCACCTCACGCACCGCGGCGAGCTGCTCCTCCGGCACCGGGTGGGAACCGTCCACCACATGCAGGATCAGGTCGGATTCGCCGACCTCCTCCATGGTGGAGCGGAACGCCTCGACGAGGTGGTGCGGCAGATGCCGTACGAACCCGACGGTGTCGGCCAGGGTGTAGATCCGGCCGCTCGGCGTCTCGGCCCGGCGCACGGTCGGGTCGAGAGTGGCGAACAGCGAGTTCTCCACGAGGACGCCCGCACCGGTGAGCCGGTTGAGCAGCGAGGACTTGCCCGCGTTGGTGTATCCGGCGATGGCGACGGAGGGCACCTTGTTGCGCTTGCGCTCCTGACGCTTGATCTCGCGGCCGGTCTTCATCTCCGCGATCTCCCGGCGCATCTTCGCCATCTTCTCGCGGATCCGGCGCCGGTCCGTCTCGATCTTGGTCTCACCGGGACCACGGGTGGCCATTCCGCCACCACCGCTGGAACCGCCGCCACCCATCTGCCGGGAGAGCGACTGACCCCAGCCGCGCAGTCGCGGCAGCATGTACTGCATCTGTGCCAGCGACACCTGCGCCTTGCCCTCGCGGGACTTGGCGTGCTGGGCGAAGATGTCCAGGATCAGGGCGGTGCGGTCGACCACCTTGACCTTGACGACGTCTTCCAGGTGGATCAGCTGGCCGGGGCTGAGCTCACCGTCGCAGACGACGGTGTCGGCCCCGGTTTCGAGAACGATGTCGCGCAGTTCGAGCGCCTTGCCGGAACCGATGTAGGTGGCCGGGTCGGGCTTGTCGCGCCGCTGGAACACGGCGTCGAGCACCTGTGCACCGGCCGTCTCGGCCAGCGCGGCGAGCTCCGCGAGTGAGATCTCCGCGTCATGGACGGTCCCGGAGGTCCAGACACCGACCAGCACGACGCGCTCCAGGCGCAGCTGGCGGTACTCGACCTCGGTGACGTCCTCGAGCTCGGTGGAGAGACCTGCCACACGCCGAAGCGCGGCACGCTCCGAGCGGTCCAGCTGATCGCCGTCACGCTCTCCGTCGATCTCGTGGCTCCAGGCGACGTCCTCTTCCATCAGGGCGTCGGCCCGCAGGCCCTCGGTGAGGCTTTCGGTGGCATTCTCCGTAGCGCTCTGCGCCTTCTGCGCGTCCTGGGAAAAGGAAGAAGAGGAGGTCATTGGATCCTTACGTCGATGAGATTCGCTTACGTCAGTCACAACGCGTGACCTCGCCGGATGATTCCCCTGCCGGGACTTCCGGTGCGGCCGCCGTGCCGACCCGTTGATAGTGGCATGGCGCCACCTGCCCCGTCACCCGGGTTTCCCGGTGTGAGGACTGCGCTCTTCCCGCCCCGCGCGCCGCTCACTGAGCCGTGGGCGTCTCGCTGCGCCAGTCCGGGTGCCCGGGCATCGCCGGCGTCTTCTCCCCGTACAGCCAGGCCTGGAAGAAGGCGGTCAGGTCGCGTCCGGCGATCTGCGAGGCGAGCCCGGTGAAATGCTCGGTGGTCGCGGATTCGTCCTTGTGGCGCCGCACCCAGGTCCGCTCCAGCCGGTCGAACGCGGCTGTGCCGATCTCCTGCCGCAGTGCGTAGAGGACCAGTGCGCTCCCGTCGTACACCACGGGCCTGAAGAGGCTGATCTTCCGGCCCGGCTCCGGAGCGTCGGGGTGCGCCGGCGGGCCTCCGGCGGCCCGCCAGGCGTCGGACCGGGTGTATGCCTGGCGCATCCGGCGTTCGAGCGGCTGCTTGGCGTGCTCCTCGGCGTACCGGGCCTCGTACCAGCTGGCGTGTCCTTCGTTGAGCCACAGGTCGGACCACGACTTCGGGGAGACGCTGTTGCCGAACCACTGGTGGGCCAGCTCGTGCACCATGATCGAGTCGACGTACCACTCGGGATAGCCGGGCTCGGTGAACAAGGACCGTTCGAAGAGCGAGAGCGTCTGGGTCTCCAGCTCGAAGCCGGTCTGCGTGTCGGCCACCAGCAGGCCGTACGTCTCGAACGGATACCGGCCGACCTGGCGCTCCATCCAGGCCATCTGCTCCGGAGTCTTCTTCAGCCAGGGCTCGAGCTCCTCACGGTCCGCGGCCGGCACCACATCGCGCAGCGGCAGCCCGTCCGGTCCGGTGCGGTGCAGGACCGCGGAGCGGCCGATGGACACCTGGGCGAGCTCGGTGGCCATCGGGTGCTCGGTGCGGTAGGTCCAGGTGGTCGTGTCGCCGCGGCGCTTCGCGCTGACGGGGAGGCCGTTGGCCACGGCGGTCAGCTCTTCGGGGGCGGTGATCCGGAAGGTGAAGTACGCCTTGTCCGCCGGGTGGTCGTTGCCCGGGAAGACGCGGTGCGCTGCATCGGCCTGGTTGGCCATGGCCAGGCCGTCGGCGGTGCGCAGCCATCCGCCGTCGGCACGGCTGCCGTTCGGGTCGCTGGTGTGGCGGACGGTGATGTGCAGGGGCACTCCGGCGGGGAGTGCGGCGGGTGCCTGGACGACCAGGTCCTCGCCCTTCGTCGCGAAGTCGGAGACCAGGCCGTTCACTTCGACGGCGCCGACCTTGCCGCGTGTGAAGTCGAGGTTGATGCGTTCCAGCGGCTCGGTGGTCCGGGCTTCGATCGAGGTGACCGCGTCCAGCGGCTTGGTGTTGCTGCCGTGGTACGTGAACGCGATGTCGTACGAGAGGACGTCGTATCCGGGGTTGCCGAGCTGGGGGAAGAGTCGGTCTCCGATGCCGAGCGGCTCGGGCGCGGGGAGGGCGGCGGCGACGAGGGTGGCCGAGGCGGTGGCCAGCAGGGCGGCGCGCAGTCGACGAGAGGTGAGCGGCATGGACTACGGCTACCAGCGAAGACCTGCTCCGTCGGGGTGCCGCGCGCCGGACCACCCGAACGAGATCTTCCGGCGGTCGGAGGCGTCAGGTGGTGGTCGCCGGGTGCTGGGCACGGCTCACGTCGTACACACCGGGCACGTCCCGCATGGCCCGCATGAGGGCGGGCAGCCCGGCGGCATCGGGGATCTGCAGGGTGTAGGTGTGCCGGACGCGCTGCTCGCTGGGGGGTTCCACGGTGGCGGAGACGATGGCGGCGTCGGCGGTGGCGATGGCTTCGGTGAGGTCGGCGAGAAGCCTGGGACGTCCGAAGGATTCGGCGACCAGGGTGACCCGGCACTCCCCCGCGTCGCGGAGGTCCCCGTCGTCGTTCCAGCGGGCCGCGACCGGGGGCCGCCCGGCGGCCTGCATACGCGCCACACCCGGACACTCCTGGCGGTGCACGGTCACGGCACCGCCGCGCACGGTGAAGCCGGTGATCTCGTCGGGAGGTACGGGGGTGCAGCAGCCCGCGAGGCGTACCGCTGTACCCGGTCCGTCCACGGCGACGCTCGCGACGCGCGCCCCCTGCTTGCTCCGGCCGCCGGCCCCCTCGTCCGTGGGCTGGGGCTGGGGCTGTGATCGGGGGGTCTCTGGCTGTCCGGCGAGCCCCTGGGCGTGCTGGGGATGGGCGTCGAGCCAGCCGGTGATGGCGATCCGGGCGGCGGCCGTGCGCGCGTGGTCGAGCCAGTCGGGTGAGGGCCCTGAGGCCGCGTCCTGGCTGAGCAACGGCTGCACGGTGTCGCCGTCGCTCAGGACGGTGCTGAGCGTGGCGAGCCGGCCGTTGACGCGCGCCCCGATGCAGCCGTGCGCCTCGTCGCCGTACTGCGCGTACGCGGCGTCGACGCAGCTGGCGCCCGCGGGCAGGCCGAGCGTCCCGCCGTCGGTGGAGAAGACGGTGATCTCCCGGTCCTGGGCGAGGTCGGCGTGGAGTGTGGTCCAGAAGGTGTCCGGGTCGGGGGCGGACTCCTGCCAGTCGAGGAGCCGGGAGAGCCAGCCGGGCCGGGTCGGGTCGGCGCGTTCCCCGTCCACCGGTTCGGAGTGCTGGACCGCGGTGCTGTCCGGGGTGTACGGGTTCCCGAGTGCGACGACGCCCGCTTCGGCGACCTTGTGCATCTGATGCGTACGGATGAGGACTTCGGCGACGGCGCCGTCCCTGCCGACGACGGCGGTGTGAAGCGACTGGTAGAGGTTGAACTTGGGGGCCGCGATGAAGTCCTTGAACTCGGAGATCACGGGCGTGAAGCAGGTGTGCAGTTCGCCGAGGACCGCGTAGCAGTCGGCGTCCTCGGTGACCAGGACCAGGAGGCGTCCGAAGTCGGTGCCGCGCAGCTCGCCGCGCTTGATGTGGACGCGGTGCACGGACACGAAGTGGCGTGGCCTGATCAGGACCTCGGCGGAGATGCCGGCTTCCCGGAGCGTCGCCCTGACCCGCTCGGCGATTTCGGTCAGGGGGTCCTCGGCGCCGCCGGAGCCGGCGATCAGGGCGCGGGTGTGTGCGTACTCCTCCGGGTGGAGGATCGCGAAGACGAGGTCTTCCAGCTCCGTCTTGAGTGCCTGCACGCCGAGACGTTCGGCGAGGGGGATGAGGACATCGCGGGTGACCTTGGCGATCCTGGCCTGTTTCTCGGGGCGCATCACCCCGAGCGTGCGCATGTTGTGCAGCCGGTCGGCGAGTTTGATCGACATCACCCGGACGTCGTTCCCGGTGGCGACGAGCATCTTCCGGAAGGTCTCGGGCTCGGCCGCCGCGCCGTAGTCGACCTTCTCGAGTTTGGTGACGCCGTCGACGAGGTAGCAGACCTCTTCGCCGAACTGGTCCCGGACCTGATCGAGGGTCACCTCGGTGTCCTCCACCGTGTCGTGGAGGAGAGAGGCGGTCAACGTCGTCGTCTCGGCGCCCAGTTCGGCGAGAATCAAGGTCACGGCGAGGGGATGCGTGATGTACGGCTCGCCGCTCTTGCGCATCTGGCCGCGGTGCGAGGACTCCGCCAGGACGTACGCCCTGTGCAGGATGGCGAGGTCGGCATCGGGATGGTGGGCGCGGTGGGCGTCCGCGACATGGCCGATGGCGTCGGACAGACGGTCGCGGGAGACCGGGCCGAGCAGCGCCACACGGCCGATCCTGCGGAGGTCGATCCGCGGACGGCCCCGCTTGCGAGGGGGAGCACCTGGATTGGTGGCCTCTGCACTCATGGGGGCGCCTCCGGCAACGTCGACCGGCGGTGAGGAGGCGCGGGTGCGTCCCCGGGCCGGTGCTTGATGCTACCGACCCCACCACGTGGCGCAGTCCGGCTCTCGCTCAGCGTGAAACGGATCACCCATTCGAGCGAAGCTCTAGCCGATCACGGTTTCGAGCCAGGCCGGGTCGATGAATCCTTCGGCGACGATCACGGCGGGGCCGGTCATCTCGATCACGCCGTCCGGGTGCTCGGTGATCACCAGGGTGCCACCGGGCAGATCCACCGTGTACGTCACGGGGCTGCCGGTGAGCGCGGGGTCGGCGCCGTCCCTGCGGGCCGTCGCGACGGCCACGGCGCAGGCCCCCGTACCGCAGGAGCGTGTCTCGCCGGAGCCGCGCTCATGCACACGCATCGCCACGTGGCGCGGGCCGCGGTCCACGACGAACTCGATGTTGACGCCGTCGGGGTAGACGGCCCCGGGGGTGAACTCCGGCGCGGAGTACAGGTCACCGGCGTGTGCCAGGTCGTCGACGAACGCGATGGCGTGCGGATTGCCCATGTTCACGTTGCGGGCGGGCCAGCTGCGGCCGCCCACAGTGACCGTGACGTGCTCCTCCGGGAGCAGGGCGCGCCCCATGGAGACGGTGATGTCGCCGTCCTTGGAGAGGTGGACGTGCTTGACGCCGCCCCGGGTGGCGACGGCCAGGTCGCCCTCCTCGACGAGTCCGGCCCGCCGCAGGTGGTGGGCGAAGACCCGGACGCCGTTGCCGCACATCTCGGCGATGGAGCCGTCCGCGTTGCGGTAGTCCATGAACCACTCCGCAGCTGCCGCCATGTCCCGCGCCTCCGGGTGCGCGGCGGACCGTACGACATGCAGGAGGCCGTCGCCGCCGATGCCGGCCCGGCGGTCGCACAGCCGGGCGACGACGGATGCGGGCAGGTCGATGTCGTTGTCCGGATCAGGAACGATCACGAAGTCGTTCTCGGTGCCGTGACCCTTGAGGAAGGCGATCTGCGAAGTGCTCACACGGCCACTGTACGAGGCCGCACCGACAGCCCGCGAAGGCGGACCGCGCGGAGAGAGCGTCGCGTCAGCGGAGCCGGGCCACGCGCCAGACGGCGAGCGCGACCAGTCCGGCGCACACGGCGACGTACAGGGCGATCACACGCCAGTCGGGACGCTCGCCGGAGCCTCTCGCGGGCAGGCCGGGCCAGGTGTGACCGACCCGGCGGGCGGCCATCATGCCCCAGCCGGCGGCGCAGCAGCTGATCAGCAGGCCCAGCATCGCCACGATGGCACCGCCGTCGCCGAACTCGAAGGCGAGTGGGAAGGCGAACATCAGGGAGCCGACAGCGGCAAGCATGACGATCGGTGCGAGCTGCCAGATGCGCAGCCGACGCGCGGGGCGCAGCTCGACCTCCACCTCGGGGGTCACGTCGAGCTCGTCGGGCCCGTCGGGGCTCAGGCGTCCCGTCTCGTGCTGCGCATCCGGTGCGTCTTGGTCTGTGTCGCGAGGGCCGGCCTCCATCGCCACGCGCCCTCCCAACTCGGACTCCACTGGTCGATCGATGCTCGATGATGGCACGCTCCCGGGCACCGAAATGACGGGCGGAGCGTCCCGATGCCATCACGTGATCAGGCTGTTATAGCCCCCGCTTCAGGGTTTACGCAGGTCAGACGCCTGCTGCTGGTCAGCGAGTCAGCAAGAGGTGAGCAATAGCCCCAGGTCAGCCCCGGATTGACCGGTCTCGACCAGCCCGAAGAAGGCATGTCGAACAAGCTTGCGCGGGGTATGGGCAGCTTTTCGAGTCAGCTCGTCGCCCGTACCGCGTCCCTGATCAGGTCGGCGACCCGGGTGGGCTCGGAGAGGACGACGGCGTGGGAGGCGTCCGGCAGTTCGACGACGACGGCGCCGGCCCGTGCGGCGCCGAAGCGCTGGACCTCGGGGCTGATCGTGCGGTCCGCCCCGGCCACCAGGGCCCAGGACGGCTTGGTCCGCCACGCCGCAGCGGACGCGGTCTCGGTGAAGGCGGCCGTGGCGAGCGGACGTTGGGTCGCTGCCAGGACGCCGGCGACGTCCTCGGGCATGTCCGCCGCGAAGACGGAGGGAAAGGCCGCCTCCTCGATGGTGACCTCGACCGCCGAGTCGCCGTCGAGGAGCGGGTACGTCCGCTCCTTCAGGTGGGCCGTCAGCGGGGACTCGGGGAAGCTCCCTTGGAGCTGGCCGAGGCTCTCGCCCTCGTGGGGCACGTACGCGGCCACGTAGACGAGCCCCACGACGTTCTCCGCGGCGCCGGCCACGGTGATCAGCGCACCGCCGTAGGAGTGGCCGACGAGTACGGCCGGGCCGTCGACCTGCGCGAGGACGGAGGCGAGGTAGGCGGCGTCCGACGTCAGCCCCCGCAGCGGGTTCGACGGAGCGATCACCGGGATGCCGCTGCTCCGCAGTTCCGATATGACGCCTATCCAGCCTGTCGCGTCGGCGAAGGCGCCGTGCACGAGGACGACGGTGGGGTTGGTCATGCGAGTTCTCTTTTCGGCGTCGGGCCACGTATGGGGCGTCCTCACGACGGTCAGGGCGCGACCCGGAATACGGCAAGAGGTCCATGCGACTGTTACTCACGGTAGAGCCGTGGACGTGGCTCCTCTTGTACGTGCGCGCATCCGCGCTGTCATGGCAGCGCACACGCGTCTCAGCGCCTTCGCTCGTCCTGGGTGCCGGCAGTCGTCGCCGCGAAGGCCGAGGTCGCCAGCGCCTGCCATTCGCTGGGGCTCATGCCGTAGGCCCCGCGGAACGTGCGGCTGAAGTGCGAGGGGCTGCTGAAGCCCCAGCGGTGTGCCACCGCGGCCATGGTGATCCTCCGGCTGGAGCGGCCCAGTTCGAGCCGGCAGAACTCGAGCCTGCGCCGCCGCACCCAATGGCTCACCGTGCTGCCGTCGTTCTGGAAGAGCTTCTGCAGGTACCGGACGGAGATGTGGTGGGCGCGCGCGATCGACTCCGGTGAGAGGTCCGGGTCCATCAGATGCTCTTCGATGTAGCCGTGGATACGGGACAGCATCTCGTTACCCGCCCCGGACGCGTCGTCGGCCTCGGACGTCGTGTCCGCTTCGAGGAGCTCCATGACCAGGATGGAGAGGAGGTGTACGGCCGTCCGGGCACGCCGGTCCCCGATCGTGGACCGGCGGAACTCCGCCTTGGCGGCGAGCGCGGTCAGGAAGTCGGACGCCAGCGCCCCGATCCCCTCCCCGCCGCGTACGGGTACGCCGAGCACCTGGTTCAGTTCCGGCTCCGTGACGCCCAGATAGCAGCGAGGGATCCGGAAGAAGATCATCTGGCAGTCCTCGCCGAACCGCAGCAGGTGCTGTCGGGACGGGTCGCAGAAGACGAGGTCGTTCGGCTCCAGCAGGGTCTTGGCACGCTCGTGGACGACGGTGACGGGCCCACGGACATGGACACCGAGGTAGATGTGGTTCCGGTCGTTCGTCTCCGGCATCTCGGAGAGCATCTGGACCAGCCACCCCGAGCGGGAGGAGGGCGAGGCCGGATCGGGCGCCTGTCGGGGCATCCGTTCGGGCACACGAGACATCAGCGAGAGGGTCATGGGGAGTCCTAGGCGTAGGTGCGTGCGGGCGGAGCGTGGATTCACACCCCGTTCGCCAGCTCCTCGGCCAGGAACTTGTCCACCACGGCGTTGAAGGCCGGCGGGTTCTCCAGGAAGGGGAAGTGTGAGCTCGCCACGTCGGAGGCGAAGACGTGCAGGCGTGCGCCGGGAATCCGCTCGGCGACGAAGCGCTGCGAATCGGGGTGCACATGGCTTCCCTCACAGCCGATCACCAGGGTCGGCACATCGATCCGGGGAAGCACGTCGCGCCAGTCCTGCGCGCAGTGGTCGAACAGCAGCGGTACGCCCGCGTAGGCGGGTGTCGACCTGATTTCCTCGGCGATGAAGGCCAGCACCTCGGGGTCGGGCTCGCCGGAGAACATGCCGCGCACGAAGTCGGCGCGGACCGTGTCGCCCTCCGGACCCGCGAGAGCCGCACCGAGGTACAACAGCCCCGACACATCGAAGATGGCACCGGAGTCCCGCTGTTCCCGCTCGGTCATCCACGGCACGGCGGCGACCGCCGCGGGCTGGTCGACGGCGACGAAGCGCCGGATCCGTCCGGTCCCGTACTGGTCGATGAAGCTCCACCACACCGAGACACCCATGGACCAGCCCAGTGCGTCGAAACGGTCGAGACCGAGATGGTCGACGAGTTCGAGCACATCGCGGGAGAGTCTGGCGATGCGGTAGCCGTGACGCGGCTTGCCGGACTTCCCATGGCCGCGGAAGTCGACGGTGACGACGCGACGGCCGGGCGCCAGCCCCTCGATCTGGTGGCGGAACATCGCCTGCGTCTGCCCCCAGCCGTGCAGCATCACCAGCGGGACGCCCTCCCCACCGGTGTCCTGGTACGCGAGCCGTGCGCCGTCCGTCGTGATCAGTTCCTTCATGACCTCTCCCCTGGTCAGAGGCGGCACATCGTGCCCGCCCGTCCCGTACATCATCGAATGGGGCCCGCTGCCCGCACCACCGCGAGCTGTAGGAATCGGGCCGTGAATCCTCCTCGCTTTGTCGAAGCGAGTCCGTGTCAGACGGCCCCGTCGCCGCCTGGGGCGAGAAGTTCCTCGATCCTGAGGCCGAGGTGCAGAGTGAGCCGGTGGGCGCCGTCGTCGAGGTCGAGTCCGGTGATCTCCTGAATCTGGCGCAGCCGGTAGTAGAGCGAGGTGCGGTGGATTCCCAGCGTGTCCGCGGTCCGGGGAATCGATCCCGCGTGTTCGAGGAAGCAGCGCAGGGTGTCCCGCAGGCGGTCACCGCCGTGAGCGTCGCTCAGGGTACGGAGCGGCTTGGGGACCAAAGACGCGTTCAGTGCGTGCTCGGGGAGCTGGAGCAGCACCGCGAGCTCCCCGAGCAGCTCCCAGTCGCCAGCGCTCTTCAGGGTGGGCAGTCGGTGAGCCGCACGTGCCGCCACGAGCGCCTGCTCGTACGACGTCCATGCGTCGTCCAGGCTGGGGTGCCGGCCGCCGACGCCGATCACGGGGTCCGCCGACGGACCCAGGAAGGTGCGGAGTTCGCCCAGGATGCGAGCGGATTGTGCGGTGACCTCGTCCTGGCCGGGTGGGCGGTCGCGCAGCTGGAGCAAGGTCGCCCGCTCCTTGCCGATCGCGATGAGACCCTGGGCCGAACGCGTCTGCCGGAACCCCTCCAGCGCCCCCCACAGGGCCGCCTCGGACTGCCCCACGAGTTCGGTCGCGCAGCTCAGCTGGACGATGGTGACCAGGACGTGCTCGGCTGCTCCGAGCAGTCCGAGTTCTCTGCCTCGCCGCCGTGCGGTGGTACGGGCGGCGACGTCGGTGCCGACGAGTTGGAGGACGAGGTCCCGCTCGTCGGCCTTCCGGGTGTCGGTGGCGATGTGCTCTCCGTGCATCTGGGCGGCCATGGCGTCCGCGGCCCGGGCGATGGCACGTGTCTCGTGCTCTGCGAGCGTCTTCTCGGGCACGACCACCAGGAGCAGTCCGAGGAGACGCCCGCGCTCGCGCAGGGGCACGACGTAACGGGGCAGCAGTCCGAGATCGTCACGTCCATCGATGAACCCGGCCCGGGACCACTGGGTCACGCCCTGGGCGAGGACGTAGCGGATGGCCGCGTTGTCGGCACGGCCCTGCAACAGGGTGCCGATGCGGACGGGGTCCTCGTCGCCGAAGTGGCGGCTCGTACAGACCATGCGGACCAGCGGGTCGTCGACGGCCACGGACCGGCCGAGCCGCTCCGCCAGCTCGTCGACAAGTGCCTGGAGCTCGGGGCTGCCGGAGCGGGCTCGCTGGAGCCTTACGGTCATGCGCTGTTCCTCTCTCGACCAACGGTTCCCCGCGGACTTCTCCATTCCGCGGCTCTTGATCATTCTGAGGAAGCGACGACGTCGGCACATCACACGAATCGTCCATTGTCACGACACCCGCAGGGGATACGAAGTGACTACTCTCCGCTGTCGCGATGCCTCACCAGCCGGGTCAGCTCCCCGCGCGAGGTGATGTCCAGCTTGGTGAAGGCACGGCGCAGGTGCGAACTCACCGTGTGCGGCGAGAGGGAGAGGCGCTCGGCCACCTGTTGGTTGGTCAGCCCTTGTGCGACGAGCCGTACCACCCGTTTCTCCGCGGCCGTCAGCTCGGGCCATGCCCCGGAGAGTCCGGCCGTCGAGGGCCGGCGGCGGACACCAGCGGCCCGGAGGCGCCGGCGGACGCGTGCGACGTCCCTCTCGGCGCCCGCTCGCGCGTAGAGAGCGAGGGCCGTGTCGAAGTACGGCACCGCTTCGGGCTTGCGGGTGGCCGCGAGCTTGCGTCCGGCGTCCTCCAGTGCAGACGCCCGGGACAACGGCCGAGGGCAGTCCTCGTACAGCCGGGCGGCGCGTACGAGAGGGGCGAGGTCGTTGTCGAGGAGCCCCCGGGCGTGCGCGGCGGTGGCGGCCAGGAACGTGAGGTCGGGGTTGAGCACGGCTAGTCGCTCGGCCAGGGCCACTGCCTGCGCGGCCCGTTCGTGTGCGCCGGCACGCAGCGCCAGGCGGACCAGGACCGGGGCGTCGGCGGGGTCGACCAAGCCGGCGTAGGCCGGCCGGTCCGCGGCGGGCGACGTCATCACCTCGTCGAGCTCGGCCATGGCACGGTCGGGCCGGCCTTCGAAGTCGGCCAGCAGCGCCAGCATCCAGGAGCCGAATTGGCGGACGACGGGTGCGCCGTCGCGCCGCATGCGCCTCGCCTCCGCCGCGTACGCTCGTGCGGTCTGCTGGTCGTTGGTGTGGAGGGCGACACGCATCATCACGTACCGGAGGGTGACGTCGGCGAGGTTGCCCGGGCCGAGGTCGTCGGTCGTCGCGGACGCGGCTTCAGCGTCGGCCCGGGCGTCCGTCAGCCGTCCGGCCTCCAGAAGGATGCGGGAGCGGGTCATGAGCCACATACCGGTGGCCGCTGTCCGGCCCTGCTCCCTGGTGAGCCGGATGCCGTCCTCCGCGGCGGCGAGCGCCTCCGCCGAGCGTCCGGTGGTGTTCGACAGGAGAGCGTGCCACAAGGCCTCGGGAACCCACAGCGAGGTGCTGACGCCCAGGGCGTCGGCCAGCGCGGCGGACCGCTCGGCCTGCCGGAACGCCTCGGTCAAGTCCATGCGGTGGAAACTCACCGCCGAGCGGACCGTCGTCAGCGTGGCCTCGGCGGAGCGGTCCCCCGCTGCCGCGGCGGTCTCCCATGCCTCCGCGGCGACCTGCTCGGCCGCCGAGTGCTCGCCCGACATCGACAGGCCGACAGCGAGCATGGCGAGCAGTCGCCCCCTCAAGTCCACGGGGATCCCGGGCAGTGCCGCCCCGGCGCGGGCCTGGCGGACCGCCTCGGAGAAGTCGAACGGTACGGCGAGGCGTGCCAGCGCAAGGCGTATGCGCGCCTCGTCCTCTGGTCCGAGAGCGCCGGTCGCGAGGGCGGAGGTCCCCAGCTCACGCGCCTGGGCGGCCCGGCCCGTCTGCCAGAGCAGCGGGATCGTCTCGGCGATGACCAGCGGCCGTTCGGGAGCGTCCGCCGTGGTGAGCTCCAGGGCCTTGAGACTGCGTTCCGCGGCGGTTCCGGGAGCGGTGGCCGCGAGTTCCGCCGCGGCGGTGCGCAGCCGGTCGGCCTCCGCCACGTCTCCCGGCCCCGCTCTCCCGGCCGCCGCCGCATCTGCCCGCACTCTCCCTGCCGACGGCCCGGGACGCTCGACGGGGGAGGCCACGCTCCCCGGCGGCAGCTCGGCGGCTTGACCCCGCAGGGCCTGACGCAGGGGCAGGGGGAGGCCGGTTTCCACCGCCTCGCGGACCATGTCGTGGCGGAAGGCGAGGCGATCGCCGCTTTCGATGAGCAGATCGGCGTCGAGGGATTCCCGCACCGCTGTGATGAGCGCCGCCGATGACCTGCCGAGCAGTTCGGCCAGCAGCGCGACGGTGACCGGACCGCCCACGGCTGCCACCGTCTGGACCAGCTCCCGTGCCTCGCCGGACAGCTGGTCGAGGCGGCGCACGACAGAGGGGAGCTCCCGTGGGGCGGGGGGCCCGGCCGGCAGCCTGGCCGTGCCGTTCCCGATCCTCGCCGCCTTCCGAAGCGGGCCGAGCAGCTCGACCAGCAGCTGCGGGACTCCTTCGGCGCGACGGACGACGCGAAGGACGTCCGGGTCGGGAGCGGCGCCGAGGACGTCCTCGGTGATCCGTGTGACCGCCTGGTCGTCCAGCGCTCCCAGCGTCAGCTCGTGTGCGCCTGCCCGCCGGATCCGGTCCAGGGTCGTGCGCACTCCCGACGGCACGCTGCCGCCGCGCATGCCGACCATCCACAGGATGGCGTGTGACGAGAGTCCGGCCGCGAGGGTGTTGAAGGTGAGAAGGGTCAGGTCGTCGCACCACTGGAGGTCGTCGAGGACGACGAGCAGGGGGCCGTTGCGAGCC
Organism: Streptomyces sp. NPDC045968; assembly: GCF_056430475.1. Taxonomy (NCBI): domain Bacteria; kingdom Bacillati; phylum Actinomycetota; class Actinomycetes; order Kitasatosporales; family Streptomycetaceae; genus Streptomyces; species Streptomyces sp. NPDC045968. Next base: position 438,826 of record NZ_JBWKLF010000006.1, read on the forward strand.
GTCTCCCTCAGGCGGTCCCCCAGTTCCTGGAGCAGCCAGAAGCGCTGGCCAGGTGTCGTGGCCAGGTCCCTGAGGCGGACGGCGCCCGACAGCGGTTCCTCGCCGGAGAGCAGACCGTCGAGGAGCGGGCCGAGCGGCACGAACTGTTCGTCGGGGTCCGCCGCTCCCTCGAACACCCTCGCCCCGCGCCGCCCCGCGGCTGCCGCGGACTCCGCGAGGATTCTGGACCTGCCGATGCCGACGGGGCCTTCGACGCGGACAATCCCGCCTTCGCCCCGGTCGAGCGCGTCGAGCCGCGCCTCGATGAACGCCAGTTCGGCGTCCCTGCCGCGGAGGGGCGCCCGTACACCGTCGAGTTCCTCGGGCACGGTCCTTGTCGTCACTCGGTTCACGCTCATACAGCGCACCAGTATGAACGGTATGTACCACCCCGCCGTCGCCCGGCCCAGGCGCCCGTCTCAGTCGAAGCGCAGGTCGGCGAGTTGCCGTTCGAGCACGGTGACGTCGTCCTCGGGCTCTGCACCGACCGGGCGCGCCGCCATGAGCGCGGCGAGCTCGACGCCCGCCCGGCGGACGCGGCCGGGCAGGCCGTCGGTGTACTCGTCTCCCCCCGAGCCCCAGTCCTCGGAGGCCGCGAACACGGCGGTGGGGACGACGACGGCGCGGAGATAGGCGAAGAGCGGGCGCACGGCGTGCTCAAGGACCAGGGAGTGGCGGGCGGTACCGCCGGTCGCCGCGATCAGGACCGGCCTCCCGGAGAGGGCGTCCGGATCGATCACGTCGAAGAAGGACTTGAAGAGACCGCTGTAGGAAGCCGCGAACACGGGAGTCACCACGATCAGGCCGTCAGCCGCCGTCACCGCGTCGATCGCGGCGCTCAGTCGCGGCGGCGGAAAGCCGGTCACCAGGTGGTTGGCGATGTCGCCGGCCAGTTCCCGCAGCTCCACGACCTCGGTCGACGGCGCCTGCCCCCGGGCAGCGAGTTCGTCGCGGGCCGCCTCGGCCAGCCGGTCCGCGAGCAGGCGGGTGGAGGAGGGCGTGCTCAGCCCCGCGGAGACGACGATCAGCTTCATGCGGCGGACACCTCCCGGACGGCTCGGAGCGACGTGTGCGTGGGGGCCTCCGGCACGTCGGCCGGGCGTCCCTTCGCGAACTCCCTCCGCAGGACGGGCACGACCTCTTCGCCGAGGATGTCCAGCTGCTCAAGGACGGTCTTCAGAGGCAGGCCCGCGTGGTCCATCAGGAACAGCTGACGCTGGTAGTCGCCGACGCTCTCCCGGAACGACAGGGTCCGCTCGATGACCTGCTGGGGAGAGCCCACCGTCAGCGGGGTCTGCTCGGTGAAGTCCTCCAGCGACGGGCCGTGGCCGTACACGGGAGCGTTGTCGAAGTAGGGACGGAACTCCCGTACGGCGTCCTGGGAGTTCTCGCGCATGAAGACCTGTCCGCCCAGGCCGACGATGGCGTCCTCCGGGCGGCCGTGGCCGTGGTGCGCGAACCGGCGCCGGTAGAGCTGCACCATGCGCCTGGTGTGGTCGGCCGGCCAGAAGATGTTGTTGTGGAAGAAGCCGTCGCCGTAGAAGGCGGCCTGCTCCGCGATCTCAGGGGACCGGATGGACCCGTGCCAGACGAAGGGAGGGACGCCGTCCAGGGGCCGGGGTGTCGACGTGAAGGCCTGGAGCGGCGTACGGAACGTGCCCTCCCAGTCCACGACGTCCTCGCGCCACAGCCGGCGCAGCAGCGTGTAGTTCTCCTTGGCGAGGCTGAGGCCCTGGCGGATGTCCTGTCCGAACCACGGGTAGACCGGACCGGTGTTGCCGCGCCCCAGCATGAGGTCGACCCGGCCGTCGGCCAGGTGCTGGAGCATCGCGTAGTCCTCGGCGATCTTCACCGGGTCGTTGGTGGTGATCAGCGTCGTGGACGTGGACAGGATCAGCTTCTCGGTGCGGGCGGCGATGTGGCCGAGCATGGTCGTCGGCGACGACGGGACGAACGGCGGGTTGTGGTGCTCGCCTGTCGCGAAGACGTCGAGGCCGACTTCCTCGGCCTTGAGGGCGATGGCGACCATCGCCTTGATGCGCTCGTGTTCCGTCGGAATACGGCCGTTGGTGGGGTCGGGGGTCACGTCCCCGACGGTGAAGATGCCGAACTGCATGGGGTGTCTGCTCTCCTGGGCTCGTCCGGTTCCCGCGCCGGGGAACCGGGTCGGGGTGACGTCGGGGGCTCCGGCGTCACCCGGCGGGGTCAGCGGCGCGGCGTCACTTCTCCAGGAAGGCGAGGAGGGCGGTGTTGACCTCCTCGGCGTGGGTCCACAGCAGGCCGTGCGGAGCGCCCTCGATCTCGACGTAGTCGGCCGACGGGAGCATCTTGTGGAAGGGGCGGGCGGTGCCCTCGGCCGGCAGGATGCGGTCGGCGGTGCCGTGCAGGATCAGGGCGGGCACGTCGACGGCGGGGATGTCGGCGCGGAAGTCGGTGTACCAGGTCGCCGGCGCGGCGGACGCGGCGAAGGAGCCGCCGCGGGCCGCGGTGTTCCAGCTGTTGCGGACGGCCTCCTCGCTGATCCGGGTGCCCAGGTTCTCGTCGAGGTTGTAGAAGTCCTGGAAGAAGGCGGTGTAGTAGGCGTAGCGGTCGGCCTTGACGGCGGCGACGACTCCGTCGAAGAACTCCTTGGGGGCCACCCCGTCCGGGTTGTCGTCGCTCTTGAGCAGGCAGGGCTCCAGCGAGGCCAGGAACGCGGCCTTGGCGACGCGGGCGGAGCCGTACGTGGCTATGTAGCGGGCGACCTCGCCGGTGCCCATGGAGAAGCCGACGAGGACGGCGTCGTTCAGGTCGAGGGTCTCCATCACGGTGTTCAGGTCGGCGGCGAAGGTGTCGTAGTCGTAGCCGATGGTCGGCTGCGAGGACTGTCCGAATCCGCGGCGGTCGTACGTGATCACGCGGTGGCCGGCGGCGAGCAGCGCGGCGCTCTGGCGCTCCCAGGAGTGGCCGTCGAGCGGGAAGCCGTGGATGAGGACGACGGGCTGCCCGGCGCCCTGGTCCTCGAAGTACAGCTCGATGGGGTTGGTGTTCTCCTGGCCCACGGTGATGTACGGCATGGGGATGTTCCCTCGATTCGGGTCGGCTGGTCCGCGCGTCGAAGCGGCGCGGTATGCCCGTCACGCTAGGACCGGTCCTGCGCCTCCTGTTGCCGTACGACGCACCACCCCTTGCACGGGGGCGCAGAGGTCACTCAGCCGTCGGTGGCTGTTCCGGCGTTGCCTTCGGCGAGCACGATCCGGGCCAGGTGGACCCTTGAGCGCACCGAGAGCTTGCGGAAGATCGACGCCAGATGGGTGTTGACCGTGTGCGGGGAGACGACGAGGGCCTGCGCGGCCGACCGGTTGGTGTGGCCCGCGGCGATCAGCCGGGCGACCTTGCGTTCCGAGGCCGTGAGCGCGTCCCAGCCCTGGCCGGGGCGCGGCCGGAGGGCTCCGGTGCGCCGGCCGGAGCGGCTGGTGGCCCGTTCCAGATCGGCCCGGACCCGGTCGGCCTCGGCATCGGCCCCCGCCTGGGCGTAGATGTCGTGTGCCCTGGTCAGAGCGGGTGTCGCGGCGGGGTCTCCCGCTGTGAGGAGAGCGCGCCCGAGGTTGGCGGATGCGGCGGCGAGGGGCAGCGGCCGGGGGCCGGCGAGGAGGAGGCGGACCGACCGCTCCAGGAGTCCGTGGTCGGCGTTCGTCAAGGCGGACGCGTGGGCGGCCGCCCCTTGGGCGGTCGGCACGCCGGGATTGCGGGTGGCGTGTTCGACAGCCTGGGCCGCGAGGTCATCGGCCAGGTTCCGGTCCCCGCCGCGAAGGGCGATCCGCACGGCCTGGACGACATGGGGGCGCAGCAGCCGCCACCGGAGGAAAGGGTGGTCCCGCTGCACGGATCGGACCAGTTCGGCCGCTGCCGCGTGGTCGCCGTCGGCGTCGGCGACCACTGCCTCGAAGTACTGGTGCGTGGCGTGGTTGCCCGTGTTCGGCCGCTCGGCCACGGTCGCCCGTACGACGTCCAGGTGTTCCCGCGCGGCTTCGCGGTCGCCGCGCAGCATCGCGAGGAGGCCGCGGTTGACGCGGATGTTGACCAGGTTGCCGGGCACGTGGAGGTCCGCTTCGAGCCGCTCGGCGGTGACGAGGTCGGCGTCCGCGTCGTCGAGCCGGCCGAGCCCCATGTTCAGGGTTCCCTGGGCCCAGCTCAGCATGGAGGGGCGCAGGGGAGCGTCGCCCGCCGTCCGGAGCAGTCGCCGTACGGTGTCGAAGTCGTCCATGTGGATCCGTGCGACGGCCTCCTCGGGCAGGAAGGCCGTGTCGAACACGTTCAGCGCCGTGTGGTGTTCGACGGCGGCGGCGCAGTCGCCCGCGTTGAGGGCGATCTCGCCGAGGCCCCACAGCGCGAGGACACGGGCCTCCCGGTCACCGGACCGCTCCGCCTCGGCGAGCGCCCGTTCGCCGGTCTCGCGAGCGGCCCCGAGGTCGCGCCCGCGGGACCGGGCGAGGGCCTGCCGGGCGGTGAGCCGGGCGCGGATCGTCGGGTCGGTGGCGGCCGCCAGTGCTGCCGTCGAGCGGCGGGTCAGCTCGTGGATGTCGTCGAGGTGCCACAGCGTGTCGCCGAGTACGGACTGCAGACGGGCGAAGACGGCCAGCGGCGGTTGCCGGGCGAGCAGCCTGTCGCCGGTATCCCGTGCCTGGGTGTACCGGCCCGCGCGGGTCAGCGCGACGATGGCCCGTTCTCCCACGTCGAACACCATGGGCACATGGGGCGGTACGAGTTCCAGGGCGCGTACGGCCAGGTCGGCGGCGAGATCGGGCATCACGGCCATCACGTCCGTGGCGGCCGTGCCCAGCAGCCCGATCGCCTCCTGGTCGCCGGGTTCGGCGCTCTTCAGCAGATGCGGGACCGCGTCGGTGGAGCTCCGGCCCGCCGCGACGAGCCGGCTCGCGGCCTCACGGTGGAGCGCCCGGCGTACGGAGGGGGCGAGATCGGCGTACACCGCCTGGCGGAGCAGGTCGTGACGGAACAGGAGGCGTTCGCCATCGTCGTGGAGGAGGGCGGCGGCGATCGCCTCGTTCACTTCGGCGCTGAGTCCGGAGGCGGGCCTGCCGCACAGGGCGGCGGCGTCCGCGAGCGAGAACGCGCGGCCGAGGACCGAGCCGATCCGCAGGAAGTGGAGGGTGTCCGGCCGTAGGTCGGCCAGCCGGTCGCGTACACCGAGAACCAGCCGCTCCGGCGGCTCCGGCACGTCCGAGCCCGACGCCGCGATGCCCGCGAGCACCTCGGCCGCGAGGAAGGGGTTGCCTCCCGCCCCGTCGAGAAGTCCCGCGACCCGCGTCGGCACGTCCCCGCCGAGCACGTCCCGCGCCACCTCGGCCAGGGCCGTATCGGACAGCGGCCGGAGGGGGAGCGTCGTCGTCCGCGGCCCCTGCCCGTACAGTTCCGGGTCGTTCCTGCCTGTGAGCAGCCAGAGGACCGGGGAGCTGAGCAGTCGTGCCGGCATGACACTCAGGGCGAACCGGCTCAGCGGGTCGGCCCATTGGACGTCGTCGACAGCGATCAGCACGGGCGTGTCCGCCGAGCGTTCCTCAATCAGCTGGGCCAGTCGTTCAACGAGCCAGATGCGCTGGCCGTGATAGCCCGCGAGGTCTGCGAAGTCCGAGCTGGACAGGAGCGGCGGGTCACCGTGCAGGAGGCCAGAGGCCAGTGAGGCGAGCGGTGCCAGCTCGTGCAGTTCCTCGGCGCGTCCATGGCTGACGACGAAGCCGTGAGCCCGCGCGATCGAGACGGTCTCCTGCAGCAGTACGGTCTTCCCGATGCCGGGCTCGCCCAGGAGCAGCGCGATCGCTCCTCCCTCGCCGTCGCGCACCGCCTCGACCAGGGCGCACAGCCGCCCCACCTCGGCTTCGCGGCCCCGCAGCCCGGGCCGGCTCAGCGCCGCGCTCCCGGGCACCGCCATGCCTTCCCCCGCGGGCCGGCCGGGGCTCATCCCTTCACCGATCCGGCGAGCAGTCCCCGTGCGAAGTGCCGCCGGAGGGAGAAGAACACGAGCAGCGGGACGAACGCCGCCACGAAGGCTCCTGCGGTGAGCCGCTGCCACTCGTTGCCGTACGTACCGGCCAGGCTCGCGAGTCTGACCGTCATCGGCGCGGTCTCCGCCGTCCCGCCCGACAGCGTCAGTGCCACGAGGAGGTCGTTCCACACCCAGATGAACTGGATGATGGAGAAGGAGACCAGGGCCGGGCGGGCCAGGGGCAGCACGATCCGGAGCAGCAGCGTCCCGTGCGACGCGCCGTCGACGCGGGCGGCCTCGATCAGCTCGCGGGGCAACCCCGCCAGGAAGTTGTGCAGGAGGAACACCGCGAACGGCAGCGCGAAGACCGTGTGGGCGAACCAGATGTGGCCGAACCGCGCGGGACCGGTGACGTCCCACGCGGGCAAGAACAGCCAGCCCTGGGAGAACAGCCTCAGGAAGGGAACGAGCGCCATCTGGAGCGGCACGACCTGGAGCGCGAAGATGCCGACCACGAGCGCGTCCCGCCCCCTGAAGTCGATCCACGCCAGGGCGTACGCCGCGAAGAACGCCAGCACCAGCGGGAACAGCACCGAGGGAAGGGTGATGACGACGGAGTTGACGAAGTACTCCGCGAGCCGCCCCGACCCGTTCCCGCCGCCGGACAACACCTCGCCGTAGTTGTCGAGCGTGAGATGCGGCGTCCCGAACACGGTCCACCAGCCCGTCGTCTTGATCTCCTCCTCGGGACGGAACGAGGAGAGCAGCAGACCGAGGGTCGGTGTCGTCCAGACGACCGCGATCACCACGGCGATCGACGTGAAGGCGCGGGAGGCCAGACGCTCCCGGACTCCCTTCACCCCGCCCTCCGCTGTGCCCGGACCTGGTGGGCGACGAAGGGCGTGACGAGGACGAAGAGGAGCACGGCGAGGGCGGCGCCGCGGCCTGTTTCGCCGTAGCGGAAGGCCTGGTCGTACATCTCGTGGGCGATGACGCCCGTGTCGAACTGTCCTCCGGTCATGGTCTTGACGATGTCGAAGGCCTTGAAGGTGCCGATCACCTGGGCGAGTACCACGACGAGCAGAGTGGGCCTGATCGACGGCATGGTGATCCGCCAGAAGATCTGCCGGGGGGACGCGCCGTCGAGTCCGGCCGCCTCGATCAGCTCTCCGGGAACGGCCCTGATCGCGCCGGCCAGCAGGACGGCGGCGAAGCCCGCCTGTGTCCACACCATCACCACGATGAGGAACAGGACGTTCCAGGGAGAGTCCACGAGCCATTGCCTCGGTTCGCCGCCGAACGCGAGGACGAGCTGGTTCAGCAGTCCGACCTGCCCGGCCTCCGCGGGACGGTAGGCGTAGACGAACTTCCACACGACACCCGCGCCGACGAGCGAGATCGCCATCGGCATGAGGACGAGCAAGAGCGCGAACGCTCTGAACCGCGACCGTGCGACGGCCGCCGCGTAGAGCAGACCGACCGAGGTCGCCAGCGACGGCACGAGCACCACCCACGCCAGGGTGTTGCGCAGCGCGACCATCGCCCGGGGGTCGGTGAACATCCACACGTAGTTGTCGAAGCCGGCCCACGCGTCTCCCCCGTTCTCCGTGAACGACAACGCCAGGGTGCGCAGACCGGGCAGAAGGAGACCCACCGTGAGCAGCGTCAGCGCGGGGGCCAGCAGCAGAAGGGCCGCGGCCCTTCTGCGGACCGGCCCCCGGTGCAGCGCCAGGAGGATCAGGGAGACCACCGCCGCGAAGGCGGCGACGCCCTGGAGCAGGTACAGCAGCTTGGGCTGCTGGGCGACGACGTCGAACGACATCAGTGGCTCGGCCAGGACCGTTCGATGGAGTCGGCGACCTGCCGGGTGCTCGCGCCGCCGATCCAGTCGACGGACCCCTTCCAGAACGTCCCGGCGCCGACCGAAGCGGGCATCAGGTCCGAACCGTCGAACCTGAAGTGTGTCCTGGGATCCTGGAGCAGCCGGATCGAGAGCCTGTCGACCGGGTTCGCGGCATTCGCCGGATCCACGGCCCTGTTCGCCGAGACGAACGGGCCCTTCTTCATCCGCGCGTTCGCGAAGTCCGCGGAGGCCAGATACTCCTGGAAGGCCCGTACTTCGGGACGGTCGGCGAACACCGCGGTGAACACCCCACCGCCCAGTACGGGGCGGTTGGCCGGGTCGGCCCCCGGCAGGAGGAAGGCGTAGACGTCCTTGTCCGGTCCGATCTCGGTGCCCTTCGGCCACATGTCGGCATAGAACGAGGCCTGGCGGTGCATCGCACAGTCGCCGGAGAGAATCGGTGTGCCGGCCTCCTGGAAGGAGATCGACGCCATCGAGCGGGCCGGGCCGAAACCGCCGTTGGCGTACCGGTCGTTCTTGAGGATGGACCCCACGGTGTCCATGGCCTTGATCACCCGTGGGTCGTTGAACGGGATCTTGTGGGCGACCCACTGGTCGTAGACGTCCGTGCCCTGCTGACGCAGCAGGACGTCCTCGATCCAGTCCGTCACGGGCCAGCCGGTCGCCTCGGCGGACTCGATGCCCGCGCACCACGGCTTGACGCCCGACGCCGCGGCCTTCTCCGTCACGGCCATCAGCTCGGACCACGTGCGGGGAACGCTCAGTCCCCTGTCGCGGAAGAACTTCGGCGAGTACCAGACGAACGACTTCACGTTCGCGACCAGCGGCGTGCCGTAGAGGGTGCCGTTCACGGTCGCGTAGCTGTTCCAGTCAGCCGACCAGCCCTGCTTCGCGAGGGCCACGACCCCGGCGCTCGCGGGCTTGAGCTCTCCCGCCCGCGCGAAGCGTTCCAGGAGCCCGGGCTGGGGGAAGAACGCCACATCGGGCGCACTCCCGCCGTCGACCCGGAGCTGGATCTGGGCCTCGAACTCCCCGTCCCCCTCGTACTGGACGTCGATTCCCGTGCAGTCCGCGAAGTCGGCCCAGGTCTCTTCGAACAGGTCGGCCTCCCGGCCCCGGTTCTCCGCGTAGACGGTGACCTTGGTGCCGGGGTGCTTGCCGTACTTGGTGTAGGGCCCACAGTCCGCGGAGGTGTGCGACCGGGACCCGCTGTCCTGCGGAACACCGCAGGCGGTGGCAAGGGCGGCGAGGGCGATGACGGCGAGCGCGAGCCTCGCGCCGAACCTCATGGGTGTAGCTCCTCCGATCGCCCGCCGAAGGATCCTCGGGGGCGATCAGAAGCTACCAGCGCTCGAACATTATCGACTAATCGTCCGATCCTGAACGATCGGGTCAGCGAGTGGTGGCCCGGGCCGCGTCCTGGATCAGCTCCGCCACAGCCTTGGGCTGGGCAAGCATGACCAGGTGGGAGGAGTCGACCTCGACGGTGGTCATGCCGGCGCGCTCATAGCCGTAGCGCTCGACATCGGGGTTGATCGTGCGGTCGGAGGAGGCGACCAGGCCCCACGAGGGCTTGGTCTTCCACGCCGCGACAGGCGCCGCCTCCGAGAAGGCACGTGCGGCCAAGGGGCGCTGGGAGACGGCGAGCACCCTGGCGAGGCCGGGGTCGACGTCCGCCGCGAAGAGGGCGGGGAACTTCTCGATCTCCACCGAGACGTCGGTGCCGGTCTCGGTGGAGCCGGCCATCGGGAACGGGGTGTATACGAGCGCGTCGGCGAGACCGGAGTCGGGGAAGCGGCCCTGCAGCTCGCCCAGACTCTCGCCCTCCTCCAGCGCGTATCCCGCGAGGTACACCAGTGCGCGGACGTTGTCCTCCGTCCCGGCGAGGGTGATGACGGCACCGCCGTAGGAGTGCCCGACCAGGATCACGGGGCCTTCGACGGCGCGGATCACCGAGGCGATGTACGCGGCGTCGTCGACGAGGCTGCGGTTGGGCACCGCCGGGGCCACCACTTCCATGCCGGCGGCGGTCAGCTCGGGGATGACGCGGGCGAAGCTGGAGGCGTCGGCGAAGGCGCCGTGGACCAGGACGACGGTGGGGCGGGCGTGTCGGGACATGGGGGAACTCCTCGGTGCGTGACGGGGGGTGGGGCTGGGGATGCGGGAGAGGGATGCTGGGTACTTCACAGGCCGAAGCGGGCGCGCCTCGCCTCAGGCACCAGGTCGGTGTACTCGGGGTGCTTGCCGATCCAACCCCGGATGAAGGGGCAGTACGGCAGGGCGCGCAGCCCACGGGCACGGGCGTCGTCGAGCGCTCCCCGGGCAAGGCGACCGCCCAAGCCCTGGCCCGCGAACCGGCTGTCGATCTCGGTGTGGATGAAGGCGATCTCGCCCTCCGAGAGGTGGTACTCGGCGAAGCCCGCGGTCTCGGTGCCGTCGTCGCCGGCGAGGATCTCGTACCGGGACTTCTGGGGCCGGTCCGTCACCTGCGGTTCCATGGGGTGCTCCTGTGCGGTCGTGGTGTGTCGGGGTGGGTGGGTGGGCGCGGTCAGAGCGTGCGGCGTACGCCCGCCTGGCGTTCCAGGTTGCGGAGCTGGACGGTCAGGTCGCCTTCCACGGCCAGGTGGGCGGGACCGCTGCGGCCGATGGGCAGGACCTGCTCGCTGCGCATGTCCTCGAGCATCAGGGCGAACGCCGTGTACATCGCGACGAGCGCCACCACGAGGCCGAGCGCGCCGGACGTGCGGGTCAGCCAGTCGGCGCCGGTGATGCCCGCGAGGCCGGTGGCCGCCCAGCGGGGCAGGGAGACCGCGAGGACGAGCCACAGCGCGCGCTTGGGCCGGGTCACGGCGGTCATCAGGGCCCCGAAGCAGAGCAGTGCCAGGTTGAACACGCCGAGCACCTGAAGGCCGTCGGCCGCGCCGCTCAGCATGATGAGCGAGTAGGGCAGCCAGCTGCCGGCGAAGACCGCCATCAGGGTCGCCGCGATCACGTCACGGGCGCCGAAGGCCAGGAAACTCACCAGGAGTTGGAGGGCGAAGGCCGGCAGCACGGTGTAGGCGACGGCGGCGCGGGCCGCCTCGTCGAAGAGCCCGAGCTGGAGGCAGCCCGTCATCACGGAGGCGATGGCTATCGTGAAGAAGCCGAGCGGCATGGGTGAGGCGATGGGGCGCAGGTTGATCCGTGTCATCGACCGTAGGTCCGGTTCGAAACGACGTCCCGGGGGCGCGTCCGGCGAGGTCGCCGGGGTGTCGCCGCTTTCGGCGGCGGGGGAGGCTGCGGACATCGGGTGAATCTCTCTTTCAGTGCTCGAAGCAGGGGTCGACGAAGGACGGCGGGGTGTCGGGGACGGAGCCCCGGGCGACGCGCCAGCGGCGGTGCTGCTCGGACTCGGCGACGGCCTCGGTCACGGCCGATGCCTGGTCGGCGCCGCTCCGGTAGCCGCCGAAGTGGGCCACGGGGCTCCACTCCGGGGTGACCGGCGGGATGGCCTCGTCGAGGCCCTCGTACTCGGCGGAGGCGTAGACGATGCGGCCGCCGACGACGGTGAGGACGGACTCGATGTCGGGAACGACGTCCTCGGGCACAGTGAGGAAGTCGTCGGACAGGATCGCGAGGTCGCCGTAATACCCCTCCCTCAGAATGCCCTTGACGTCCTGCTCGCCGGTGAGCTGCGCTCCGCCCCGGGTATAGAGGCCGAGGGCGGTCTCCCGGTCGATCAGGTTCCCGGCCGGGTAGAGGGCCGTGCCGCCGACGGTGCGCCCGGTGACCAGCCAGTGGAGAGCGACCCAGGGGTTGTACGAGGAGACGCGGGTGGCGTCGGTTCCGGCGGCGACGGTCAGTCCCCGGTCCAGCATGGCCCGGACCGGCGGCGTGTGGGCGGCGGCCTCGGCGCCGTAACGATCACGGAAGGCGGTGCCCTGGAAGGACATGCGGTTCTGGACGGAGAGGGCGCCACCGAGGGCTGCGATCCGGTCGAGGCTGCCGGCCGAGACGGTCTCCGCGTGATCGAAGAGCCAGCGGTTGTCGCCAGGGAACAGCCCTTCGGCCGCGAGCTTCTCGAAAACGGCCAGGTCGCGGCGGATCGTCTCGTCGTAGGTGGCGTGGAGCCGGAAGCCCCAGCCGTTCTCCATCAGGAGCCGTACGGCGCTCTCGAATTCGGTCTCGTACCCTGCGGCGAGTTCGGGCCGGGGTTCGGAGAAGTTCTCGAAGTCGGCGGCGGCCCAGGTCAGGTTCTCGCCCGCGCCGTTGAGCCGGAGCCACTCGTCCCCGTCACCGGGCTTGACCATCTCGGTCCAGCGCTTGAGGTCGGCGAGCTCCTGTCCGGCCGTCTGCGGGAAGAGGTGATAGGCGATCCGGAGGGTCAGCTCCCCCGAGCCGGCGAGGTCGACGACGGTGGCGTAGTTGTCGGGGAAGTTCTGGAACCCGCCGGCGGCGTCGACCGCGGAGGTCAGTCCGAAGCGGTTCAGCTCACGCAGGAAGTGGCGTGTCGACGTCCGCTTGTCGGCCTCGTCGAGGGCCGGCGCCTTGGCCAGGGTCGAGTACAGGATGAGCGCGCCCGGCGCCGCGAGGAGGACGCCGTTGGGTTCGCCCTCCCGGCCGCGTACGATGTGCCCGCCGCGCGGGTCGGGGGTCTCCCGGGTGAATCCGGCAGCCTTGACGGCGGCCCGGTTCATCAGGGCCGACTGGTACAGGTGCAGGACGAAGACCGGGGTGTCGGGGGCGGCGGCGTTCAGCTCCGCGACGGTCGGCATCCTGCGCTCGGCGAACTGCTCGGCGGTCCAGCCGCCCACGACGCGGATCCACTGCCCCTTCGGGGTGCGACCGGCCTGCTCGCGCAGCATGGCCAGGGCATGGCGCAGACTGCGCACCCCGTCCCAGCGCAACTCCAGGACGTAGTTCAGGCCGCCCCGGATGACGTGCAGGTGCGAGTCGTTCAGGCCGGGGATCACGCGGCGGCCGAGTGCGTCGACGACCTTGGTCCCCGGCCCGACGAGGCGGGCGAGGTCGTGGTCGTCGCCGAGGGCCGTGACCCGGCCGTCGCGGATCGCGACGGCGCGGGCCTCGGGCCGGTCGGGGTCACCGGTGAAGACCTTGGCGTTACGGACGAGGAGCTCGGCGTGCTCGTGCTCCCGGCGCGGGGCGGGGACGAGGCCCGCCACCGGCATGCTCGTCGACGGCCCAGTCATGCGAGGGCCTTGCGCAGGATGTCGGTGGCGAGACCGATGGCGAGTTCCGCGGCCTGCGTCTCGCGCAGTGCGTTCAGCATGACGAAGTCGTGGATGGTCCCCTGGACGCGGAGGGCGGTGGTGGGGACGCCGGCGGCGCGGAGCTTCGCCGCGTACGCCTCGCCCTCGTCGCGCAGGACGTCGGCCTCGGCGGTGATGACCAGGGCCGACGGCAGGCCGCTGAGCTGCTCGGTGGTGGCGCGCAGCGGCGAGGCGGTGATCTGGGCGCGCTCGGTCTCCTCCGTCGTGTACTGGTCCCAGAACCACTTCATGGCGTCGCGGCGCAGGAAGTAGCCCTCGCCGAACTGGTGGTACGAGTCGGTGTCGAAGCTCGCGTCCGTGACCGGGTAGAAGAGGACCTGCTGGACGAACATGACGTCGCCGCGCTGCTTGGCCATGAGGGTGAGGGCGGCGGTCATGTTCCCGCCGACCGAGTCGCCCGCGACGGCGATCCGGGTGCCGTCGAGGTCCTTGTGGTGTCCCTCGCGGCCGATCCACTGGGCGACGGTGTAGTTCTGCTCGATCGCGACGGGGTAGCGCGCCTCGGGCGAGAGGTCGTACTCGGGGAAGACGACGGCCGCCCTGGCGCCGACGGCGAGTTCGCGGACGAGCCGGTCGTGGGTGTGGGCGTTGCCGAAGACCCAGCCCGCTCCGTGGATGTAGAGGATGACGGGGAGCGGGCCGGTGGCGCCGCGGGGGCGGACGATGCGGGCGCGGACGTCGCCGGTCGGGCCGCCGTGGACGGTGATCCACTCCTCGTCGGCCTCGGGCAGGGGGACGCCCTCACCGTTCTGGACGCCGTCCACAGCCTTACGGCCTTCGGCGACGGGGATCTGGTAGAGGTACGGCGGCTGGGCGGTGGCGTCGGCGAAGGCCTGGGCAGCGGGTTCGAGGACCGGACGGTTCTTCATGAGGGGTTCTCCTTCTGGGATGTGCGAGAGGACGCGGGTCGGGGGCTCAGCGGGTCGCCCGTACGGCGCCGAGGATCACGTCGGTGACCGCGGCTGGACGGGAGACGGCCACGGCGTGCGACGCGTCCACTTCGGTGATGTGTGAGCCTGCGCGCCGGGCCATCCACCGTCCGGCGGCCGGCGGGATGTTCTTGTCGGCGGTGGCGATCAGCGCCCAGGACGGGATCGTCTTCCAGGCCGCTTCCCCGGCCTTCTCCTCCAGCGCGGCGGTGGCGACCGGGCGCTGTGACGCGGCCATGACGGCCGCGTCGGCGGTGGGGACGTCGGCGGCGAACTGCCGGTGGAACTTGGCGCGTTCGATGACGAGTTCGGTGCCGGTGCCACCGCCGGGCAGCGGGTACGGCCGGGAGTTCACCGTGTCACCGAGGGTGGAGCCGGGAAACTTGGCGGCGAGCTCGGCCGCGCTCTCGCCCTTGTCCGGGGTGAACGCGGCGATGTAGACGAGAGCCTTCACACGGCTGTCGCCCAGCGCGGCGCCACTGATGACGGCGCCGCCGTAGGAGTGGCCGACCAGGACGACGGGTCCCTCGACGGTGGCCAGCACGCTGCGCACATAGGCGGTGTCCGCGGCGAGACCGCGCAGCGGGTTGGCGGGGGCCAGGACGGGATAGCCGAAGCGCTGCAGCCGCCTGATCGTGCCGCTCCAGCTGGAGGCGTCGGCGAACGCCCCGTGGACCAGGACGATCGTGGGCTTGGGTCCGTGCCGGTCGGCGCCGGCGGCGGCCGTGCCGCTCGCGGGTGTGGCGGGTGCGGCGCCCATCAGGGCGGCCAGCGTGGCCGGCAGGGCGAGGGCGAGGGTGCGCCTCTTGGGATGCAAAGGGGGCTCCTTGTCGAGTGGTGAGGCATTCGGGTGCGCTCGGGCCGGCGGGGGTGTGCCGGTAGGGCGGGAGGGTGCGGCGCTCGGTCGGGGGCTCAGAGGCCGTACGCCTCCAGGAGCCGGAGCCAGACCTCGCTCACCGTCGGGAAGGCAGGTACGGCGTGCCACAGGTGCTCCAGGGGGACCTCGCCCACGATGGCCACGGTGGCGGTGTGGATGAGTTCGGTCGCCAGGGGGCCGGTGAGCGTGCAGCCGACGACGACTCCCCGGGTCTCGTCGACGACGAGCTTGGCGTGGCCGCGGTAGTCGTCCGCGTGGAGCGCGGCTCCGGCGACGTCGTCGATGCGGTACTCCACCGTGCGTACGGCGAGACCCGCTTCACGTGCCGCGCGTTCCGTGAGACCGACGCTCGCGACCTCGGGGCGGGTGAAGACGGCCTGGGGGACGGCAATGTGCTCGGCCTCCGCGCTCCACGGCTGTCGGCCGCCGGTGACGGCCGGGCGCCCTGCTGCCCGCTCGGCGATCGCCGCCGCGCAGGCGCGGGCCTGGTACTTGGCCATGTGGGTCAGCGGCGCACGGTGATTCACGTCGCCGACGGCGTAGAGCCATGCGCCCTCGATCGCGGTGACCCGACAGGTGTCGTCGACCGGACGGCCCGGTCGGCGGCGACCTCGCCGGCCGGACCGCCGCCGACCACGACGACGTCGTACGTGTCCATCAGCCGTGCACCAAAGGGGTGTCCACGAGGTGCTCGGCCAGGAACCAGACCTGCGCCTCGCCGGTGCGGATGACGTCGGAGACGAGCAGGTCGGTGCTGCCCTCGTCGCCCTCCGCCGAGATCCGGGCGGCGGCGTCCCGCGCGTCGATCAGGATCCGCTCGTGCGCGTCGAGGAGCCGCGACAGCATGACGGGAACCGGCTCCACTCCGTCCGGCGGCCGAGGAACCGTGGTGAGTTCCGCGACGTGGCGCGGGTCCCCGACGGCGACACCGCCGAGGCTCTGGACCCGCTCGGCCAGCGCGTCCACGATGGCCAGTTGGGCCTCCGCATGCTTGTCCAGCATGAGGTGGAGCGAGTAGAAGGTCGCCCCGCGCATGAGCCAGTGGTGCTTCTTGTAGAGGGAGTACAGGATCTGCGTGTCGGCGAGTACGCGGTTCAGCCGCTGGCACGCGTACATGCGGGTGTCGTGGCCGAGCCCGATCGGCAGCTGCTTGAGCGTGCCGAACGCCTGGGTCTCGGCGCCCTTCTGATGCAGCAGCGGCTGGCCGCCGCCGATCTGGGTCGTGAGGGGGTCCATCGAGTGCTCCTGTTCGGGAGAGAGAGGGTGGGATGGTCCGGCCGCCCGGTCAGGGGTGTGCGGGCGGCCGGACCGGTCTGCGCGGCTCGCGCTCAGCGCCCGTCGAGGGCGTCCCTGCGGGCCTCCGGGGCCGGACGGTGCAGGACGAGCCGGGTGAGCAGCCCGCTGCCGAGTCCGGCCACGAGCGCGAGAGCCGACCACCACAGCGGGTACGGCGTGAGACCGAGGGCCGCGTCGACGGACCAGGCGCCGGGGCCTGTGGCGGCGAGGGCGGCGGCGGTGCCGACGAGGACGAGCGGATACTCGTACCCGTCGTTCTGCACCCAGAGGCCGTGACGCCATTTCACGGTGAGCGCGACCGTCATCACCCCGATGGCGCCGGTCGCGGCGAGCGGGGTCAGGAAGCCGGCGGCGAGAAGCAGCCCCGACCCGATCTGGCCCCCGCCCGCCGCCAGGGCGGTGAGGGCTCCGCCGCGGAAGCCGTCGGCGCGGAACTCCTCGGTACCTCCCTCGAGTCCCCTGCCGCCCAGATGGGAGCTGATCTTCTGCACTCCGTGGGCGGCGACGAGCAGGCCCACCAGCAGACGCAGGATCAGAATGCCGGTGTCCACAGGCGTCAGCCTGCCGCGTGCGCGCCGATGACACTCTGCGCGTACACGACGCCCAGGCCGTAGGCGCCCGCATGGGCCTTGACGATCTCCATGACCGCGGGGTAGGTCTCCTGACGCGCCCAGTCGCGCTGCAGCTCCAGGAGGACCTGCACCCAGGTCACCGGCACCGCGCCGGCGGCGAGCATCCGCTGCAGCGCGTGCTCGTGGGCGGCCGGGCTGACGCCGCCGGACGCGTCGGAGACCACGTACACCTCGTAACCCTGCTCCAGCGCGGAGAGGGCGGGCAGCACGAGGCAGACCTCGGTCCACAGGCCGGAGAGGATGATCTTCTTACGCCCGGTCGCCTTGACCGCCGCCACGAGCGCCTCGTCCTCCCAGGCGTTCATGGTGGTGCGGTCGATGACCTCGTTCTTGGGGAACACCTCGGCGAGCTGCGGGAGCAGGGGCCCGGAGAACGACTCGGCGGCGACCGTGGTGAGGACGGCCGGCACGTCGAACGCCTGAGCCGCCTTGGCGAGACCCACGGTGCTGTTGATGATCGCGGCGCGATCGCCGCTCCCGGTGCCGAAGAACATCTGCGGCTGGTGGTCCACGAAGAGCATGACCGCGTTGTCGGGCGTGAGCAGATCCGCGCTCGGGGCGGCCTGCACCTTGTCTATGTCGAACATGAGGGGTCCTCTCGAAGCAGTCGGCAACGTGCCCGCCACCTCCGCGGCTCGGCACGTCTTCAAGCTACGAGCGACCCGACCGACCGCATTGACCTCCTGCGCCCAGGGGTTGGCACGACAGCGCACAACCGGTCAAGGGCCAGAGCCGCGCGGCGTCACGGGCGCGAACGCGCGAGGTCGCGACGCCGGCACACTCGCCCCGAGGCTTCTCCGAGACGGCGCGTAACCACACTCCAACCCAACGAAAGGCCACCTCACCAGCGGAAACACCGCCAGGAACGGGGCCCGCACATCATCGGGGATGCCCCTATGTCCCCTGCCGAGTTCGAGCAGCGGAAGGCGCGCCTGCGCGGCCTCCAACGCCCCCGTATCGGCCCGACCGCATCCCCGTTGCGGCCGGGCTTTCGCATGGGCGGCAAGGAGGGCTTGGCGCGCGAGGGCGCCACCGGACTCGTCGCCGCCTCTCACGCCTGCCCGCGGCGGCTCAGAGTTGGCTGTCCAGGCACTGCCGTGCCTCGGCGGCGGTCAGCGGCCCCGTGCCTTGTGCCACCGTCCTGCCCTCCTTCAGCAGGACGTATGACGGGGCGCTGGTGATCCCATAGCGACTGGTCGTGGCGGGACAGCGCGTCATGTCCGTGCGGACGGCCGTCAGTCGGCCCGCGTATTCGTCGGCGAGGCCGCCCACGACGAGGTCCATCTCCCGGCAGGGCTCGATCGCCTTCGGCCATGTCCCGATGAAGTAGGCGAGAACCGGGACTCCGCTCATCCCGAGGATGAAATCGAACTCCGCATCCTCACGGGGTTGGTGAACTCGCTTCGCCATGGAGGCTCCTGCTCTAGCGTTCCGTGTTTCCAGCCCATTGTCCTCCGCCACCCTGGCAGGCCGGCCCCGCTGAGCCGTTGCCTCGTCCGCTCCCCGGCGCGTCAAGTGATCTCCCCGCAGCGCTTCGACCTTCAGGTCCACTACAACGGCGCCTGGCACTCCGGCGGCTCTCGGTACTTCCCCCTCGGCACGAACGGAAAGTCGGCGATCAGCCTCGGGGCACCCGGCGAGTCCGGGATCCGGGCGCGGACGCGGTCCGTCTACGTCAACGGCACGTCCGGCGACAACGTCAACTCGACCACTTACGGCGCCTGGAAGTACCTGTACTTCTCCAAGTAGCCCTCACCAGGGGACGCGTCGGCCGGCCCAACCACCTTCCGGTTGCCTGCCTTCCGGGGCCGGCCGTCGCGCTGCCAAGGGGGGCAGGGAGTTCGCCACCCGGGGCGGCCGACGGACCCGGCCTCGACCCGCCGGCCGTCAGGCTCTACAGCGGTTGGGAACGGTTCTCCTGGCTCGTCGAAGTCTGCTGAAGCCCCGCAACCCAGGATTCTTTCTGACCTGCGTCGATGCAATGCAGCGCTGGGGTTCCTGCTACACGTCGTTCTCTCCCCACGCCATCAGGCTGTGACCGCTCGTTCGACCAACGCCAGCGCCAGATGCGGGAGTTCCGCGCGCCCGTCGGCGGCACCACTCAGCCAGTGGACGCGCGGGTCGCGGCGGAACCAGGAGTCCTGGCGGCGCGCGAACCGCTTGGTGGCACGCACGGTCTCGGCGCGCGCCTCGTCCTCCGTGCACTCGCCCGCGAGTGCCGCCAGGACCTGCTGGTAGCCGAGCGCCCGGGAGGCCGTGCGCCCCTCGCGCAGCCCCTGGGCCTCCAGAGCACGCACCTCGTCGACGAGTCCGGCTTCCCACATCCGGTCGACGCGGACGGTGATCCGCTCGTCGAGCTCGGGACGGCCGACGTCCACACCGATCTGCACGGCGTCGTAGACCGCCTCATCACCGGGGAGGTTGGCCGTGAAGGGCTTGCCCGTGATCTCGATTACTTCCAGGGCGCGCACGATGCGGCGCCCGTTGCTCGGCAGGATGGCCCGCCCGGCCGCCGGGTCCGCCGCGGCGAGCCGGGCGTGCAGGGCGCCGGAGCCGCCCCGGTCGAGCTCCTGTTCCAGCCGGGCGCGCACCTCGGGGTCCGTACCGGGGAACTCCAGGGCGTCGATGGCGCCCTTCACGTAGAGCCCGGAACCGCCCACCAGGACGGGGGTGCGGCCTTCGGCCAGCAGCCGGTCGATCTCCGCACGGGCCAGCCGCTGGTACTCGGCGACGCTGGCCGCCTCGGTGACGTCCCAGATGTCGAGCAGCCGGTGCGGGATGTCGCCGCGCTCGGGGACCGTCAGCTTCGCTGTGCCGATGTCCATCCCGCGATAGAGCTGCATGGAGTCCGCGTTGACCACTTCGCCACCGAGCTGCTGGGCGAGAAATACCCCCAGATCGGACTTTCCGGCTGCGGTGGGACCTACGACGGTGATGACGCGGGGGGCGGAAGCAGGTGTTCTCACCGCCCCAGTCTCCCAAACACGCAGACACTTCCCGAACGCACGCGGAGTGACTTCCGATCTGGCCGGGTACACGAAGCCGAGAGCCGTAGGCCGCCCGCACGCGAGTAAAATGTTGTACAAATATGCAGTACACGTATTGCCTCGCAGCTCTCATCCGCACCGGTCCGTCGACGAGGCAACGGATAATGGAGCTGCAGAGCACGCCCGAGCACAGTCCCCACTGCACGGAAGGTGACCCATGGGTTTCCTGGACAATCTGAAGGCCAAGCTCGCTCCGGCCAAGGACAAGGTCGGCGACCTCGCACACCAGCACGGGGGCAAGATCGAGCAGGGCCTCGACAAGGCCGCGCGAACGGTCGATCAGAAGACCAAGGGCAAGTACAGCGACAAGATCGTGACCGGCACCCAGAAGGCCAAGGACGCCGTGGACCGGCTGGGCCACAAGGACGGGGGCGGCACCAGGCCGCCGACTGCCTGACCTCGAAGGACCGCGTACGGAGGAGGGCCCGGAGCGCATGTGCTCCGGGCCCTCCTTTGCACGCCGGGTCAGAACGTCATGACCAGGCGGCGACGGTGTAGCCCACGCCGTACGGGGCATCCGCGTACAGCAGCTGGCCGCCCAGACCCGCGCCTTCCGCGGCCCCCGCGAGTACCTGCCAGGGCGCCCGGCCCGATGCCTTGAGCTGGTACGCCAGCGACGCGTCGAGCCTGTTCAGAGCGGGAAGATCGGCGTCACCCAGGGCGCGCGTCACGGCCGTGTCGAAGTCCACGGCCCGCTCGTCCAGGTAGCCGGGTGCCTTCACCGTGCGGCAGGCGCTTCCGTCCCCCATCACCAGCAGGGCGACGCGGTCGGCCCTGACCGCCAGCTCTTTGCCGGCCAGGGCGCAGCTGTCGGCCGCCAGCCGCTCCCCCACGCCCAGGCCCTCGACCGCGGCGGCGGACCACCGCGCTCCATCCAGCAGCCACGCCCCCACAGCCAGGGAGGCCGGAAGCCGGCGGCCCACCCCGGCGGAGTCGCGGGGCGGGCCGCCCAGCCGTACGGAGAGGTCCACGCCGAAGCCCTCGAAGGAACCGGTCGCTCCGGCGGCATACGGTCCTTCGCCTCCGTCGTCGGCGGTCCCGACGACGATCAGCAGATCCGGGCGGGCCGCGGCGAGTACGCCCAGGGCGTCCCCGCACGCGGTCCGTGCGGTATCGAGCTCGGGCGCCGCTCCGGCGGCGACCTCGGGAACCAGGAGCGGCGGGCAGGGGCAGACGGCGGCAGCGACAAGCATGCCGGTCAGCGTACTGCGAAGGTCCCCGGCGTCAGTCGCGGCCGCAGCCGGGAGCCGAAGCGGCCGGCAGCGGTGCCGGGGCGCCGATGCCGGGCAGACCCAGCATCACTCCGGCGGGCTTGGCGGCGGCAGCGGCGGTACGCGCCTCCCAGGCGTCACCGGAACGCGTCCGGCGTACGCCGAGGGGGGTGCCCTCGGCGAGCAGGTGGTGCGGAGCCGCGTACGTGATGTCGACCGTCACCACGTCGCCGGGCCGCACCTCCTGGGCGGGCTTGGTGAAGTGGACCAGACGGTTGTCGGGTGCGCGGCCGGAGAGGCGGTGCGTGGAGCCGTCCTTGCGGCCCTCGCCCTCCGCGACCATGACCTCCAGGGTCCGGCCGACCTGCTTCTTGTTCTCCTCCCAGGAGATCTCCTCCTGGAGCGCCGACAGACGCATGTACCGCTCCTGGACGACCTCCTTGGGGATCTGGCCCTCCATGTCGGCGGCGGGCGTCCCGGGGCGCTTGGAGTACTGGAAGGTGAAGGCGTTCGCGAAGCGCGCCTCACGGACCGCGTGCATGGTCTGCTCGAAGTCCTCCTCGGTCTCGCCGGGGAAGCCCACGATGATGTCGGTGGAGATGGCGGCGTCCGGCATCGCGGCGCGCACCTTCTCGATGATCCCGAGGAAACGCTCCTGCCGGTACGAGCGCCGCATCGCCTTGAGGATGGTGTCCGAGCCCGACTGCATCGGCATGTGGAGCTGCGGCATCACGTTCGGGGTCTCGGCCATCGCGGCGATCACGTCGTCGGTGAAGTCACGCGGGTGCGGGGACGTGAAGCGGACGCGCTCCAGGCCCTCGATGGCGCCGCAGGCACGCAGCAGCTTGGAGAACGCTTCCCGGTCGCCGATGTCGGAGCCGTACGCGTTCACGTTCTGGCCGAGGAGGGTCACCTCGGAGACGCCCTCGGAGACGAGTGCCTCGATCTCGGCGAGGATGTCGCCGGTACGGCGGTCCTTCTCCTTCCCGCGCAGCGCCGGGACGATGCAGAAGGTGCACGTGTTGTTGCAGCCGACGGAGATCGACACCCACGCGGCGTAGGCGGACTCACGGCGGGTGGGGAGCGTGGAGGGGAACGCTTCCAGGGACTCGGCGATCTCGAT
Organism: Streptomyces sp. NPDC045968; assembly: GCF_056430475.1. Taxonomy (NCBI): domain Bacteria; kingdom Bacillati; phylum Actinomycetota; class Actinomycetes; order Kitasatosporales; family Streptomycetaceae; genus Streptomyces; species Streptomyces sp. NPDC045968. The sequence goes on from NZ_JBWKLF010000006.1 coordinate 461,097, forward strand.
CTGCGCCTCCTCCTGGACGCGTGCGCGCTCCAGCAGCACCGGGAGCTTGCCGATGTTGTGCGTACCGAAGACGACGTCCACCCAGGGGGCCCGCTTGACGATGGTGTCTCGGTCCTTCTGGGCGAGACAGCCACCGACCGCGATCTGCATCCCGGGGCGCTTGGTCTTCATCGGCGCGAGCCGGCCGAGGTTGCCGTAGAGCTTGTTGTCGGCGTTCTCCCGCACCGCGCAGGTGTTGAAGACGACGACATCGGCGTCACCGTCGGCGTCCGCGGGCGCACGGACGTATCCGGCGTCCTCCAGGAGCCCCGACAGCCGTTCCGAGTCGTGGACGTTCATCTGGCACCCGTAAGTGCGTACCTCGTAGCTTTTCTTGACGTCCACTGCTTCGCTCCGGTTGCCGCTGCTCATGCGACAAGGGTAGGCGGTACCGGGAATGCCCCTTGCCGCCGGAGTCACGGCCCAGGCTCCCGGGGCCGGGCCCCGCCCCCGGGAGCCGCCCAGGGAGCCGCCCCCGAAGCCTGGGCCTGGCCATTACGGGGAGTGGCTGGCAGGATCGCGCCATGCCCTCCGTACTGTCCCGATTCGACCGACGACGCACCCTTCAGGGGGGTGCGGCCGTCATGGTCGTCCTGGGGCTGCTGCTGTGGTGGCTGCTCCCCCTGGGCGAGTCCTCGCCCACGGGCTCGCTGACGTTCTCCACAGGGGTACGCAACGGGGTCTACCAGCGCTACGGCGAGCGGCTCGAAGGAGCGCTGGCCAAGGACATGCCCGAGGTCTCCATCCAGCTGCGGACGAGTGAGGGCTCGCAGCAGAACATCGAGCGGGTGGCGGCGGGGAAGGCGGACTTCACCATCGCCACCGCCGACGCCGTGGCGACCTACATGCAGAACGGCGGACCGGGCGCTCAGCGGCTGCGCGCCTGTGCCCGGCTGTACGACGACTACGTGCAGCTGGTCGTGCCCCGCGACTCGGGCATCGAGAAGGTCGCCGACCTGCGGGGGAAGCGGGTCGGTGTGGGTCAGCCGGGGTCGGGGGTACGCCTGGTCGCCGACCGGCTGATGAGCGCCGCGGAACTCAATCCGGCGAAGAGCGTCGTCCCGGTGCCGGTCGGCATCGACACGATGCCGACCCGGCTGGCGAACGGCACTCTGGACGCCTTCTTCTGGTCCGGCGGTCTGCCGACCAACGCCGTGCAGGAGCTGTCGGAGCGGTTGCCCATCCGGCTGGTGCCGCTGGAGGACCCGCTGATCGCCCGGCTCCAGGCGGCCGGCGGATCGACCCGGTACTACCGCTCGGCCGTGATGCCGGCCGATGCCTATCTCAACGCGCAGCAGGGCCAGGCCGTGCCGACGGTCGCGGTCGCCAATCTGCTGGTCACCACGGACCGTACGGACCCGGCGATGACCGAGGCGTTCACCCGGACCGTGATCGACAGCCGCGACCGCATCGGACGTGAGGTGCACTCGGCGCAGGTGGTGGACCTGCGGACGGCCGTCTACACCGATCCGCTGCCGCTGCACGAGGGTGCCAGGCGCTACTACAGGTCGGTCAAGCCGTAGACCGTCAGGCGTGTGGAGCGTTACGCGGCACGGTCACCGTCACCGTCAGCCCGTGGGGCTCGTTCCGGGCGTACGCGATCGAGCCCCGGCCCGCGGTGAGCAGCGCCCGCGAGATGGAGAGCCCCAGCCCTGAGCCCTTGACGTTCTGATGCCGGTTGCTGCGCCAGAAGCGGTCACCGATGCGCTCCAGCTCCTGGCTGGTCAGCCCCGGCCCGCGGTCGGCGACCCGCACGGTGACGCTCTCGCCCGTGGACGCGACGGTGACCCGTACCTCCTCGTCGGGCGGCGTGAACTTGAGCGCGTTGTCGATGACGGCGTCGAGCGCGCTGGAGAGCGCGATCGGGTCCGCCCAGCCGGTCGCGGCCGGTGCCCCGTCCGCCAGGAGCCGCACCCCCTTCCCGTCGGCCAGCGGGCGCCACGACGCGACGCGCTCGGCCGTGAGCGCGCCGATGTCCGTGAGCTGGAGGTCGGCGGCGGCGTGCTCGGCCAGTGCCAGGTCCAGCAGGTCGTCCAGGACCTGGGCCAGACGCTTGCCCTCCGTGCGCACCGCGGCGATCTCCTCGTTCCCCTCGGGGAGTTCGAGCGCGAGGAGCTCGATCCGCAGCAGCAGCGCGGCCAGCGGGTTGCGCAACTGGTGCGAGGCGTCGGCGACGAAGGCGCGCTGCTGCTCCAGAACGTCTTCGACGTTGTCCGCCATCTCGTTGAACGAACGGGCCAGGCGCCGGAGTTCCGGGGGGCCGCCGGAAGCGGCGACCCGGGACCGCATGCGGCCGCTGGCGATGTCGTGCGTGGCCGCGTCCAGGATGCGCACGGGCAGCAGCACCCATCCCGTGAGCCGGAACGCGGCGCCGACCGCGACCAGCAGGGCCAGGGCCTCGCCGAGACCGATCAGCAGCCAGCCCCGGAGCGTCCGGGACCGCATCTCGCCGGTGGGAGAGTCGATGACGACGACGGCGACGACATCGCCGTCCCGTACGACGGGCGAGGCGACGACGACCCGGCCCGTCTGCCAGGGCCAGACCTGCGCCGGATCGTGGGAGCGGCGCCCCAGGAGCGCCTCCCGGAACGCCTCGCGGCCCTCGCCCTCGGTCGGCACCATCCACGAGGAGGGGGCCTTCGCCAGGGCCTGGTCGTCGCGGTAGAAGACGCCGGCCCTGATCCCGTACACGGAGTCGTACGCGTCGAGCTCGGCCTGGAGGATGCGCTGGCGCTCCTCGTTGCCCGGCAGGGACACGCTGACGAACTGGGCGAGCGAGGCGAAGCGCGCCGTGTCGTCGATCCGGTCCACCACGAGGCGCTGCTGCTCGGCGGCGGCCACCCGCCCGGCGAGCGGGACGCCCAGGGCGAGCAGGACGGCTGCCATGAGGATGATGAGCAGCGGAAGCAGACGGGTGTGCACGGGGAACGTACGCCCTTACGCGGGGGGCGAGACGAGCCGGTAACCGACGCCCCGCACGGTCTCGATCAGCGCGGGCAGCCGCAGCTTGGAGCGCAGCGACGCCACGTGCACTTCGAGCGTACGGCCCGTCCCCTCCCAGCTCGTGCGCCACACCTCGCTGATGATCTGCTCGCGCCGGAACACCACTCCGGGCCGCTGGGCGAGCAGCGCCAGAAGATCGAATTCCTTACGGGTGAGCTGGACTTCCTCACCGTCGACGCTGACGCGGCGGGTCGGCAGCTCGATCTGGACGGGGCCCAGGCGCAGCCCGGCGGCCGGCGTCGGGGCGGTGTCCTCACCGGCCGTCCTGCGCCGCGCGACCGCGTGGATGCGGGCGAGCAGCTCGCCGGTGTCGTACGGCTTGACGACATAGTCGTCCGCTCCGAGGTTGAGCCCGTGAATCCGCGACCGGACGTCGGCGCGCGCGGTCACCATGATCACCGGGATCGCGGAACGCTTGCGGATCTTGCCGCAGACCTCGTAACCGTCCTGGTCGGGCAGGCCGAGGTCGAGCAGCACGACACCGAAGGGTTCCTTCTCGGCGGGCAGCAGGGCCCGCAGGGCCTCCTCGCCGTTACGGGCGTGCACGACCTGGAAACCGTGCCGGGCGAGCACGGCGGACAGAGCCGCCGCGACATGGTCGTCGTCCTCGACGAGCAGCAGTCTCATCGACCCTCCTTCCGGCGCCCGACATTTTCGGGACGGTCGTATGTGGTTCTCCAGCTGTACATGGCTTCTTCGCCACCAGGGCATCCACGCCGATGACAGGGGCGTCAGTCAAGGCCCAGCCGGTTACAGCAGGGTTTCCGTTACCCACCCGGTACGCCCCGGCAGCGTCAAGGACGTCCCGTTCACGCGGTGTGTCCGGTTGCGGCCGGATCGTTATGCTCAATTTCCGCTCAGATGTAATGACGCTGGTCGCACTGCGTCACTAGTGTCCTTGCCAACCGAGGAGGACGGAGCATTAAGCCGATGAGCGGAGTTTCAGTGACCAAGGCCGCCGAGGATGCCGCGACTGCGGCGAACGACCTTGTCGTACTGAGCAACGTCAACAAGCACTTCGGCGCGCTGCATGTGCTCCAGGACATCGACCTGACCATCGCCCGTGGCGAGGTCGTGGTCGTCATCGGGCCTTCGGGGTCCGGGAAGTCCACGCTGTGCCGCACCATCAACCGCTTGGAGACGATCGACTCGGGCGCGATCTCGATCGACGGCAAGCCCCTTCCGCAGGAGGGCAAGGAACTCGCCCGTCTGCGTGCCGACGTGGGCATGGTCTTCCAGTCGTTCAATCTCTTCGCGCACAAGACGGTGCTCGAGAACGTGATGCTGGGCCAGCTCAAGGTCCGCAAGACCGAGAAGAAGGCCGCGGCGGAGAAGGCCCGCTCGCTGCTCGACCGGGTGGGTGTCGGCTCACAGGCGGACAAGTACCCTTCCCAGCTCTCCGGTGGCCAGCAGCAACGCGTGGCCATCGCACGGGCTCTGGCGATGGACCCGAAGGTCATGCTCTTCGACGAGCCCACGTCGGCGCTCGACCCGGAGATGATCAACGAGGTGCTGGAAGTCATGCAGCAGCTCGCCCGGGACGGCATGACCATGGTCGTCGTCACCCACGAGATGGGCTTCGCACGGTCGGCGGCCAACCGCGTCGTCTTCATGGCGGACGGAAAGATCGTCGAAGAGGCAACGCCCGACCAGTTCTTCAGCAACCCGCGCAGTGACCGGGCCAAGGACTTCCTGTCGAAGATCCTTCACCACTGAGTCCCGGATCAGCTGACCACTCATCTCGCGCACTTCGCGTCAACCTAGGGAATTTCACCATGCAGCTTCGTAAGGTCACCGCCGCCTCGGCAGCCGTGCTCGCGCTCGCCCTCACCGCCACCGCCTGTGGTTCCGGCGACAAGGACGACGCGGCTGGCGGCAAGAAGATCACGATCGGCATCAAGATCGACCAGCCCGGTCTCGGTCTGAAGACGCCCGAGGGCAAGTTCACCGGCTTCGACGTCGACGTCGCCACGTACGTCGCCAAGGAGCTCGGTTACGACGCCAAGGACATCAACTTCATCGAGACGAAGAGCGCCGACCGCGAGACCGCGATCGAGCGTGGCGACGTCAAGTTCATCGCCGCGACGTACTCCATCAACGACGAGCGCCTGCAGAAGGTCGACTTCGCGGGCCCGTACCTGCTGGCGCACCAGGACGTCCTCATCAGGGCCGACGACAACTCCATCAAGACGCCCGAGGACCTGAACTCCAAGAAGCTCTGCTCGGTCACCGGTTCGACGTCCGCGAAGAACGTCAAGGAGAAGCTGGCCCCGAAGGCTCAGCTGCAGAACTACGGCGGCTACTCCGAGTGCCTGACCGGCCTGGAGAACAAGGCCATCGACGCGCTGACCACGGATGACTCCATCCTCGCCGGATACGCGGCGCAGGAAGCCCACAAGGGCAAGTTCAAGCTGGCCGGCCTCCAGATGACCAACGAGAACTACGGCATCGGCCTGAAGAAGGGCGACGCCGACCTCAAGAAGAAGATCAACGCCGCGCTGACCAAGATGGTCACGGACGGCTCGTGGGACAAGGCGGTCGAGGCCAACTTCGGCCCCGCCGGCTACAAGAACGAGCTCGCGCCGCAGATCGGCAACGTCGTCAAGTAGGACTCCCGTCGCCAGGCGGTCCGAAGCCGGGCTGATGAGGTGCGCCGCCGCCGAGGCGGCGCACCGAGCCCTCCCCACACGTGGAAGCACGGGAGATCGTGTTCGACTTTCTTGAAGGTTACGACCTACTGGGGGCCTTCTGGGTGACGGTGCAACTCGCCGTCTACTCCGCCCTCGGTTCCCTCATATGGGGAACGCTGCTGGCCGGTATGCGGGTCGGCCCGGTCCCCCTCATGCGCGGTTTCGGAACCGCCTATGTGAATGTTGTCCGCAACATCCCGCTCACCGTGATCATCGTGTTCGCGTCGCTGGGCCTCTTCCAGACCTTGCAGGTCACCCTCGGGGGCGGAGACGACTTCACGGTCATCAACTTCCGGCTCGCGGTACTCTCGCTCGCCCTCTACACCGCCGCCTTCGTCTGCGAGGCGCTGCGCTCGGGCATCAACACGGTGCCCACGGGCCAGGCCGAGGCGGCACGGGCACTCGGGCTGAGCTTCACCCAGGTGCTGCGGCTGATCATCCTCCCGCAGGCCTTCCGCTCCGTCGTGAACCCGCTGGCCAACGTGCTGATCGCGCTGACGAAGAACACCACCGTCGCCGCAGCGATCGGCGTGGTCGAGGCGGCGTACCTGATGAAGGACATGATCGAAGCGGAGGCACAGCTGGTCCTGATCTCCGCGATCTTCGCGTTCGGATTCATCTGCCTCACCCTCCCGACCGGGCTCCTCCTCGGCTGGGTCAGCAAGAAGGTGGCGGTGAAGCGATGACGTCCGTCCTCTTCGACGCACAGGGGCCCCGCGCCAAGCGGCGCAACGTCCTGTACTCGGTGATCTTCGTGATCGCGCTCGCCGGCGTGCTGTGGTGGGTCTACGACGCCCTGAACGCGAAGCACCAGCTGGACTGGGTGAAGTGGGAGCCGTTCTTCACGAGTTCGCTGCCCTGGCAGACGTATCTCTGGCCCGGCCTCCAGAACACGCTCAAGGCCGCGTTCTTCGCTCTGATCATCGCTCTGCCGCTCGGGGCGCTGTTCGGCATCGGCCGGCTCTCCGAGCACCGGTCGGTACGGATGCCGTCCGGCATCGTCGTGGAGTTCTTCCGCGCCATCCCGGTGCTGATCCTGATGATCGCGGCGAACGCCGCGTACTCGGAGTTCACGACCATCGCCAGCGACGTACGTCCGCTGTACGCGGTCGTCACCGGCCTGGTGCTGTACAACGCCTCGGTCCTGGCGGAGATCGTGCGGGCCGGCATCCTGTCCCTGCCGAACGGGCAGACCGACGCCGCGAAGGCGATCGGCATGCGCAAGGGCCAGACCATGCTGTACGTGCTGCTGCCGCAGTCCGTGACCGCGATGCTGCCCGCGATCGTCAGCCAGATCGTCGTCATCGTGAAGGACACCGCGCTCGGCGGTGCCGTGCTGACCTTCCCGGAGCTGCTCGCGTCGGTCCGCCCGATGAGTGCGAACTACGGTGCGAACACCATCGCCTGCTTCACCATCATCGCCCTGATCTACGTCGTGGTGAACTTCGCGCTGACCTCGTTCGCCAGCTGGCTGGAGGCACGCCTGCGGCGCGCGAAGAAGAGCACGGGCGCGGTGGTCGGTGCCGGTCCCGCCGGCGGGCTCCAGACCATTCCGGCTCCTTCGGGCAACTCGGACGAGCTGCACAAGACCTGACGGGCTCTCGACAACCGACCTGCGGGGGGACCGGCGCATCTGCCGTGCCCCCCGCCACGGGTCTCTGTCACTTGACGCAAGCACCGGCAGTAGGTTGCATACGTTCTGTGATCGCGCCCCGAGCCTCCGTCGCCACTTCTCCTACGACCGTACGGGCCGGAAGGTGTGCGCCGTGGACCCGGTGATCGTCGTCGGCGCCGGGCCCGTCGGTCTGGTGCTGTCGCTCGCCCTCGCCGCACAGGGCGTCCCCTCCGTCCTCCTCGACGAAGGTCCGGGGAAGGACGAGCAGCGGCTCGCCCGCACCGTCGTCCTGCGCGAGGACACCGCCGCTCTGGTGGAGCGGCTCGGCTGCACGACCCTGCCCGACGACGGCCTTCGGTGGTCCGGGTGGCGGTCGATGCGGCGCAAGCAGCTGGTACGCGAACTGCCGCTCGGCGAGGCGCCGGACACCGGTCCCCTGCCTGCTCCGGTCCACCTCCCGCAGCACGCCCTGACCCGCGGTCTGCGGGCGGCGGTCGCCGCGCAGAGCCTGGTGCGGATGGCTCCGCTCAGCCGGATCGACACCCTGGAACAGGACCCCGACGGGGTCACCGTGCACACCAGGGAGCCCGATGCCACCTGGTGGCGGGGGAGCTACGTGGTCGGCTGCGACGGCGCCCGATCCACCGTACGCAAGCTGCTGGACATCAGGTTTCCGGGGCGCACGGCGGTGGAACGGCACGCTGTCGCCGCCCTGCGCGCCGAACTGCCCTGGCCGGGCGAAGCCGTACTGCACCGGGCGCCGCCGTGGCGCAGCGGCGGCCCCGAGGTGACCGCACGGCCCCTGCCCGACGGTGTCTGGCGGCTGGACTGGCTGCTTCCGCCGCGCGGTGAGCTGGTCACTCCCGACGCCCTGATCATGCGGGTCCGGGACACGCTGGCCGGCTGGTGCGGGGAGACTCCGCCGTACGAGCTGCTGGACACCGGCGTGTACACGCTGCACCACAGGCTGGCCCGGCGCTGGCGGTCGAAGCGGGCGTTCCTGGCCGGCGACGCCGCCCACCTTCTGGGGGCGCTCGGTACGCAGGGCCTCGACGAAGGGGTGCGGGACGCCGAGAACCTGGCCTGGAAGCTGGCGCAGAGCTGGCACCACGGTGCGTCCGAGCTGCTGCTCGACAGTTACCAGGCGGAGCGCAGGGCCGCGGTCGCCGCACGGCTCCGCGCCGCCGACCAGTCGCTGCCGATACTGCGCGGGGGCGGCGGCCTGCGGACCCTGGTGCCCGGCAGCGCGCGCGGGCACGACACGTTGCTCACCGATGGTCATCTGGGGTGCGGACCGCTGGGTGCGCCCCCTTCGTACACGCATTCGCCCCTTTCGCCTCCGCGCGCAGAGGCGCACACCTCCGTGGGTACGCCCCCCGGTGCGCCGGTCGCCGACGTCCGGGTGACCGCGCCCGACGGGAAGAGCGTCCGCTTGCGCGACCGGCTGGGCCTGGGGCATCTGCTGGTGGTCCTGGTCGCTCCGGGCACCGGAGTGTGGGACCGGCGGCACTGGCTGACGGCAGGCGTCATGCCGCGGCTCATCGAGGCCGTGGCCGCGCTGCCGGTGAAGAGCGAGCTCCTGGTGGCGGAGAGCTACCCCGGTGCGTCGGCGCACACCGTTCTGCTGGTCCGGCCGGACGGGCACCTGGTGGCCGCGTTCGGCGGGGTCCGGCCCGCGGAGCTCTTCGCCGCGGCCGACGCGGCACGCGGAGGCGACACGGAACAGGCCCGCGGGGGTGGTGCGGGCACGGCGCGCGAGGAGCCGCGGCGCACGTCTCTGCGCTCCGAGCGAGCCGCGCACATCAATTGACCCTCACAGGCGCACATGGTGTACTCCAGATCATGACCGACACCGATGTGCGCCTGTGGCGGAGGGTCCATATGGACCTCGTCCGCTATGCGGGCTGCGTGTGTCGACCGTCCTGCTGAATCGCCTCTCACTGCCGCGCCGTGCTGTCTTCGTACGGCGGTGGCTTCAGCGCGAACTCTCAGGACGGTTCCTGTGTCTGCACTCCCCTCGTCGTTTTCTGTTCCCGTAGGCCGGCCGACGTCGGCATCCGTGTCCGCGCCGGATGCCGCGGAACTGCTCGCCTTCGTCCGCCGTATCGCCGACGACACGGCGCTCGTCGCCTCACTCCCCCTCGACCCCGAGGGCCGTACCTGGCTCCGGCTCGACGGCCCGGGCGGCAGCGAGGCCTGGCTCATCGGCTGGCCGCCCGGCACAGGCACCGGCTGGCACGACCACGCCGACTCCATCGGCGCCTTCACGACCGCGGCGGGCACGCTCAAGGAACATTCACTGGCCGCCCGGCTGCCCACCGACGGCTGGAAGACCCTGGAACTGAGCGAAGGAGTCGACCGCACGCGGAAGTTGACCGCAGGTCAGGGCAGGGCTTTCGGCCGGCACCATGTGCATGAGGTGCTGAACGACTCCGCCGGTGAACATGCCGTCTCGGTGCACGCCTACTACCCCCCGCTGCCGCGTATCCGCCGCTACAGCCGTACGGGTCCGGTGCTCCGCCTGGAGCAGATCGAACGTCCGGAGGACTGGCAGTGAGCAACGACCACAAGACCACCGGCGTCAACGGCGGTATCGACGCGGAACCAGTAGGCATCGACGACTTGCTGGAACGGGTCCGGGCCGGAATCGACCGGATCGACCCGCGTCAGGCCGCCGCTGCGGCCGCGGACGGCGCGCTGCTGGTGGACATCCGCTACGCGGCCCTGCGGGAACGCGACGGGCTCATTCCGGGTGCGCTGGTCGTCGAGCGCAACGAGCTGGAGTGGCGGCTCGATCCGTGGGGAAGCCATCGCGCCGCCGAGGCGGTGAGCCACCGGCTCCAGGTGGTGGTGATCTGCAACGAGGGGTACGCGTCGAGCCTCGCGGTAGCGTCCCTGCACCAGTTGGGCCTGCGCCGCGCGACCGACCTGATCGGCGGATTCCAGGCATGGCGCGCGGCGGGGCTCCCGGTCGAGGTGTGACCAAAAGCCCCTGCCGCCCACCGGAGGTGGTCACTGCCCGGCTGTGGCCACCTCCACCGGGCGGGGCCTGAGTGCCAGCCGTCCGGGAAGGGCCGTGGCCACCAGGGCGAGCAGCGCGGCGACGCCCAGCACCGCCGCGTACACCGCCGGCAGGACGGCGGGCGCCGCGCTCCCGGTCATTCCGACGCTGAAGGCGGTCAGGACCGCCGGGGAGATGCCGCTCCCGAGGACGGCGGCGATCAGCAGAACCGTCAGTGCCTCGATACGGAGCATCCGCAGCACCTGGCGGCGGGTCGCGCCGGCCAGCCGGAGCATGGCGAACTCCCGGACGCGCTCGGAGACCGACATGGCGAGGGTGTTCACGACGGCGATGGCGGTGAAGGCCAGCACGAGTGCCATGGCCAGGTAGGTGACCTCGGCGTTCTGCTGCTGCCGGTCGGCCTGGAGCCGGTCGACGTCGGCGGGGGCGAGTACCGCGACTCCGGGGAAGTCCTTGACGCGCCCGGCGATGTCGGCACGGTCGCGGTCGCCGGCGACCAGGACGGTGGCGGCCAGGGGGTTGTCCATGTGGCGGGCGACCAGGTCACGGGGCAGGGTCAGATCTCCGAAGCCCAGTCCCCGGGCGTACACGGCGGCGACCGTGAGGCTCGCCGGGGTGCCGTCGCCGAGATGGAGCTCCAGCCGGTCACCGGGGCGCAGCTCCAGCCGTTCGGCGGCGAGTTCGCTGATCGCGGCTGTGCGGGAGTCGTTCGCGAAGTCGGTGAGCGAGCCGCCGGTGACCCCGGGGTCCCAGGTCCTGGTGAGTCCGGCCGGGGTGACGCCCTGGGCCGTGTACCTGTCGAGTCCGACCCGCACGGTGGTGCGTACGACTTCGGTGACAGCGGACACCCCTCTCATCCCGCGCACCGCCTCGACTGCGGCGGGCGGGACGCCGGGCCCCTCCGCGACCAGGACCGAGGTGGCTCGGGTGCCCTCCCGTGCCTGGGTGCGGGCGGCGTCGGAGAGGGTCGGCTGCACGAAGAGAACGGTGCAGGTCATACCGATGAGCAGGGTGAGCGGGGTGACGACCGCGGCCATCCGGGTGGCATGTCCACGGACGTTGGAGGCGGCGAGGGAACCGCCGTGCCCGGTACGGCGCAGAGGCCCGGCCAGCACCGCGACCGCTCCCTTGACGAGCACCGGCCCCAGCAGGGACACGGCCGTGGCCAGCACCACCACGGCCAGGAAGGTGACGGGCGTCGAGGCCGCCTCCGTACGCAGGGCGGCGAGTACGCGGACGAGGACGATACCGCCCGCGAGCAGGGCCAGACCGGCGAGGAGCCGCCCCCGGCCGGGACGCTCACGCTCGGCAGCCGCCTCGGCCATCGCCTCGGCCGGTCTCATACGGGAGATGCGGCTGCCGGAGATACGAGCAGCCGCCCACGCACCGACGAGGGTGACGGCGACGGCGGCGAGCATGGGGAAGACGCCCGAGGTCCGCTCCAGCGTGGCGGGAACAGCACCCATGTCGATGAATCGACCATGGAGCCAGCCGGCGAGTGGCAGCCCGGCGAGCGAGCCCAGGACACCCGCGACGGCTCCGACCAGCAGGGCTTCGCGGCAGAGCAGGCGGCGGACCTGACGTGAGGTGGCGGCGATGGCGCGCAACAGGGCCAGCTCGCGGTGCCGCTGCTGGATGGAGAGCGCGAAAGTGCCGACGACGACGAGGACCGCCACGAGGAGCGAGGTGCCGCCCATCGCCCCGCCCATGGAGACGAGCTTGATACGAGCGCCTGCGGCGTCCAGGAACTCGACCGGCCCGCGGGCTTCGCCGGTGGAGACCTGTGCGGTGGTGCCGGTGAGCGCCTGCTTCACCTGCCGTTCCAGGTCCGGGAGATCTGTTCCGGGTGCGGGGATCACTCCGAGGGCGGCGACCTGGCCGGGGCGGGCCGCGAGCCGCTCGGCCTCGGCGGTGCTGAAGAAGAGGGAGGCCTGTCTGCGGAGACCGTCGCGGGCTCCGGAAACGGTGGGGGCCGCTATGCCGCTGATGCGGTAGGGGCGCGGGTCACTGGTGGACTGCACGGTGAGGTGGTCTCCGGGCTTCAGACCGGCCCGCTGGGCGAGCTCACGGTCGATCACCACCTCGTCGGCCGATTCGGGGGCGCGGCCCGCGGTGAGGACGAAGGGGGTGAGCGGCGCGGAACTCCAGGCGTGACCGTACGACGGCCTGCCGGAGGGGCCGCCGGCCGGGCCATGGACCACGGGCTGCGCGGGAAAGGTGAGTTCGGGGAAGACCTTGCCGACGCCTTGGACCGCGCGGACCCGTTCGGCTGTGGCTGCGGACAGCCACGCCCGCTCGGCGACGGGCTTCGCCTTGTGCTTGACCTTCGTCTTGCCGTTGCCCTTGTGCTTGACGACGGTCCGGTGGACGTTCTGGTCGGCCGAGACGACGAGGGGCGTGGCGGCATAGCGTTCGGTGGCGATCTTTCCGCGCAGTCCGGTCTCCAGAAGCGTGCCGCAGGCCGTGATGAGAGCGGCGGCACACATGAGAGCCAGCAAAGCGCCCAGGAACCCGCCTTTCCGGTCCCGGACGGTGTTGAGTGCGTAGCGCAGCATCATGACGCGTCCGTCTCTGTCTCTGTGCGGTTGTCTGCGGGACTGGTGGGCTCCATGGGGCCCGGCTTCCGGGAGGGGCCGGCCGGGGCCGGGAAGGCGAGCAGGCGGGTATGGACCGTGCGTGCGCCGGACGGCGTCGCCGCGTCCGGGCGCTTGTACCGGTTCATCAAGGCGATGTACTCCTCGAAGAACGCGCGGAGTTCGGGGAGCGTGAGCCGGACGAAGCCGCGCGAGCAGGGGAAGGCATCGCCCCACTCGTCGCTCTGACCGGCGTTGTCACCCGCTTCGGCGTCGCCACCCGGGTTGGCGTCGTCGCTCTGACCGGCCTCGGCACCCTGGTCGAGCTGGTGTCCGCTGTCACGCTGGAGCTGCTCGAAGAGGGCGAGGTCCGCGGCGTACGCGTGTCTGTTGAGCTCGTCCATGACGAGCCGCGTCTCGGGTGTCTGACGGGACCGCGGCGGGAAACGCCGGTCACCCGGAACCGCCTTCCACCAACGTCGCCTCCTGCTTCCCGGGCCCTCGGCCCCGGAGGCCGCGAGCCTCGCGGCACGGGGCTCGACATCCTCCGGTGCGGCCTCCTCCACGAAGCCGTACCTGGCCAGTTCGCGCAGGTGGTAGCTGGTGGCCCCGGTGTTGAGCCCGAGAGCGCGGGCGAGGATCGCGGACGTCGCCGGTCCGTTCAGGGTGAGGTGCTGAAGGATCTGCTGGCGCCGCGGCTGGGCGAGCGCTTTGAGGGCTGCCAGCTCTGTGATCTCGGTACCGCCGGGCTTCTCTGCCATGTCGCACACACTGCTCTGTGCACAGGGCCCTGTGCACTGGAGCATTCCCGCGTCTTCGTACGGGGGTTGGCCCCCTCGACGTCCTCCGGCCGGTGCTCTCACGACGAATCCCCGTCGGCACACCCGAACGCCACGTCCCAGTGGAGCAATCACCGCGCGCCCCGCACATTCACCTCAACAGCAAGGACAGGAATACGCGGAGATAACGGAGATATACGGAGATGTCGCGCCGATGAAAACCGCTCACCTCACCCCTGATCAGCTCGACGACCAGGTCTCCCACCTGCACGACACCGCGGTCTGGCAGGAGATCATCACGGGCTGGGATCACACCGTCCCCGAAGCACCGCTACCACTGCCCCCGGACTCGGGCCCGGAGTGGAAGTCAGGGTCGGAATCTCGGCCCGAGCCAGGGACGGAGTCTCTGCCTGGGGCAAGGTCGGAATCTCGGCCTGGGTCACGGCCCGGGTCCGGATCGGCCGACGGCGGCCCGGCCGACTGGCGGGACCTGCTGTCCGTCCCCGTCGAGCAGATCATCGACCAGTCACTGCTGGCGCTGCCGACCTCGCCGCCCCGCGAGCGACGGCTGCCCGGGCGACTGGGCGCGGTCCTGCCCGAGCGTCTGCACAGCTGGCGGCGGATCGGTCAGCCCGATGTGCGCCCCTCCGCCCACCTCGGCTACGCCCGGCAGATCCTGGTCGAGTGGGGCTGGCAGAACACCCCGTACCGGTTGCGCAACGCCCGTGGCGCCCGTTGTATCTGCGGCGCCCTCCTCACCGCTCACCGCCTCGGGTACGGCTCCCTCCACACGGTGGACCAAGCCGGCGCCTGGCTGATCACCGAACTCCGCTCGCAGGGCTGGACCGACCTGATCGGCCCGTGGAACCGGCACCCCGACCGCACCGCCGCAGACGCCCTGTCCCTGCTCGACGCCACCATCCGACGAGCCGCACGCGCGGGCCACTGACCGCAGGCCACTGACCGCCCCGACCACCCCCGACGGCCGGGACCGACCATGCGCCGCCCAACTCCTGTCCGCCATGCCCCCCCGGACACCGTCACCGGGCTCCGGCATGCCGCACCCCCGCTACGGCATCCCCCGCACCACCAGCGTCGGCACGGCACACGATCTCCGCGGCCACCGCACCAGTCGCTTGCCCGATCCCCTGTCCCGCTCCACCCACGTGCCGCCCCCGGCCCCCTCACCGGTCCCCCCGCGCTCAGAAGGGCTCGTCCAGGCCCTCCGTCTCTTCGCCCTCTTCCGCCAGTGCCTGCCTCACCACGCGCAGGGCCATCCCCTCCCCGTACCCCTTGCGCGCGAGCATGCCCGCGAGGCGGCGCAGGCGCTTGTCGCGGTCCAGGCCACGGGTGGAGCGGAGTTTGCGGGCCACCAGATCGCGGGCCGTCTCCTCCTCCTGCTCCGGGTCGAGCTGTCCGACCGCGTCGTCGATCAGCGCGGAATCCACGCCCTTGGTGCGCAGCTCACGGACGAGGGCCCGCCGAGCCAGCCCCCGGCTGTGATGCCGGGATTCCACCCATGCCTCCGCGAACGCCCCGTCGTTGATCAGCCCCACGTCCTCGAACCTCGACAGCACTTCTTCGGCGGCTTCGTCGGGGATCTCCCGCTTGCGCAGGGCGTCCGCGAGCTGCCTGCGGGTGCGTGGGGTCCCGGTGAGCAGGCGCAGACAGATGTTGCGCGCCTGCTCTACCGGGTCCTGCGGCTCCCCCTTCTCGGCCCTCGACGAGGAGGAGGAACCGCCGCTTCTGGAGCCCGTGCGGGAACGGCGGCCGGCGCCCCCGCCCGGCCCCGGGCCTTCGCCGAACTCCCCGCCCGAGCCTCTCCCCCGACGGCCCCCGGCCCGCGCGGCGGACTCGGACCGGAAACCGGACCCCGCCCCGGAACCGGACTCCGTCTCGGACGCATGGGCGGACCCTGCGGCGAATTCAGGGCCGGTGACCGCCCCGGGGACGGCGTCGCCGCCCGGCCACTCCGTACGACGCGTCACCGCCTAGCTCTTTGCCGCCGCAGCCTTGGTGGCCTTGGCCTTGGTGACCGGCGTGGGCACGGACTTCGCCGAAGCGTCGGCCGCACCATCGGCGGTGACCGCCGCATCGGCAGCGGGCTCGATCGCCGCGGCCTCGGGCCGCACCCCGATACCCAGCTTCTCCAGGATCTTCTTCTCGATCTCATCGGCGAGGTCGGGATTGTCCTTGAGGAAGTTGCGGGCGTTCTCCTTGCCCTGGCCGAGCTGGTCGCCCTCGTACGTGTACCAGGCACCGGCCTTGCGGACGAAGCCGTGATCGACACCCATGTCGATCAGACCGCCCTCGCGGCTGATGCCGTGGCCGTAGAGGATGTCGAACTCGGCCTGCTTGAACGGCGGCGCGACCTTGTTCTTGACGACCTTGACCCGCGTGCGGTTGCCCACGGCGTCGGTGCCGTCCTTGAGCGTCTCGATCCGTCGGATGTCGAGACGCACCGAGGCGTAGAACTTCAGCGCCCGGCCACCGGTCGTGGTCTCGGGGGAGCCGAACATCACACCGATCTTCTCGCGGAGCTGGTTGATGAAGATCGCGGTGGTCTTGGACTGGTTGAGCGCGCTGGTGATCTTGCGGAGCGCCTGGCTCATCAGACGGGCCTGCAGACCCACGTGCGAGTCACCCATCTCGCCCTCGATCTCGGCACGCGGCACCAGAGCCGCGACGGAGTCGATGACGATCAGGTCGAGCGCACCGGAGCGGATCAGCATGTCCACGATTTCCAGCGCCTGCTCACCGTTGTCCGGCTGGGACAGGATGAGGTTGTCGATGTCGACACCGAGCTTCTTCGCGTACTCGGGGTCGAGGGCGTGCTCGGCGTCGATGAAGGCCACCGTGCCGCCGAGCTTCTGCGCGTTCGCCACGGCGTGCAGCGTCAGCGTCGTCTTACCGGAGGACTCCGGCCCGTACACCTCCACCACACGGCCGCGCGGCAGACCGCCGACGCCAAGGGCGACGTCGAGCGCGGTCGACCCGGTGGGGATCACCTCGATGGGCTCGTTCGGCCGCTCACCGAGGCGCATCACCGCGCCCTTGCCGAATTGCCGTTCAATCTGTGCGAGTGCGGCGTCCAACGCCTTCTCGCGGTCGGTTCCTGCCATGGGTTCCACCCGATTTGCTTGAGTCGATCGCTTCACGTCAAAGACGCTAACCCCTGCCACTGACAATGGGCCTCGACGTCCTCCCGGCCTGTGGATAACTCCACGGTCGGGTCCGGGAAAACCCGGCCGGAATCTCATGAGAATGGATGTTCGATTTTGGTGTCAAGCGCACCACGCCGAACCATCCAGCCGAGAATAGCGGCTTATAACAGCGTAGGCCCGGCAAGTCAATGAAGAGTGTCCGGCATCATGTTAGATTCCCGGCTTATGGGGACATCTCTGGCAGGGAAAGTTGCTCTTGTCGCAGGAGCCACACGCGGGGCGGGGAGAGGCATCGCGGTCGAGCTCGGTGCCGCCGGAGCGACCGTGTATGTGACGGGACGCACCAGCGGGTCCGAACGTTCCGAGATGAACCGGCCGGAGACGATCGAGGAGACCGCAGCCCTCGTGGACCGGGCGGGAGGTCACGGGATCGCCGTACAGGTGGACCACCTCGTCCCCTCCCAGGTCAGCAGGCTGGTTGCGCGTATCCGAAGCGAGCAGGGCGCCCTCCACGTGCTGGTGAACGACATCTGGGGTGCCCGGATCGAGTGGAACAGGTCCGTGTGGGAATCGTCCCTGGACACCGGGCTGCACACCCTGCGGCTGGCCGTCGACACGCACGCCATCACCAGCCACTACGCGATCCCGCTGCTCATCGGGACGCCCGGCGGTCTGGTCGTCGAAGTGACCGACGGCACCACCGAGTACAACGCGGAGAACTACCGGGTCTCGTTCTTCTACGACCTGGCGAAGACGTCGGTGAACCGGATGGCCTTCGCGCTGGCGCACGAGCTGGCGCCCCACCAGGCGACCGCCGTATCGCTCACCCCTGGCTGGCTCAGGTCCGAGGCCATGCTCCAGGCACACGGCGTCACCGAGGCCGACTGGCGTGACGCGATCGCGCACTCGCCCCACTTCGCCATCTCCGAGAGCCCCGCCTACGTCGGCCGCGCCGTCGCCGCACTGGCCCAGGACCCCGAGGTCGCCCGCTGGAACGGGGAGTCGCTGTCCAGCGGCCGACTGGCACAGGTGTACGGCTTCACGGACATCGACGGCAGTCGGCCCGATGCCTGGCGATACCTCACCGAGGTCCAGGACCCCGGCCTTCCCGCGGACGTCACCGGATACCGCTGACCCCCGGTCGCCGCTACCCCAGACCCCGGTCGCCGGCAGCCCTGCCCCCGGTCGCCACGCGTCAGCCGCGTGCGTCCCTGTCCGGCCGCTCGCCCCCGCCGTCGGATTTCCGCAGCAGGTGGCGCAGGCGCGCCCCCACCGGCCCGCCGCGGCGCCCACGGCCGCCGCCGTGCACCCTGGGGTCGTCCGTCACCGCGTACCGCTTCACATACGCGCCGAGGAACGCCTGCAGCGTCGCGATCGCCGGGATCGCGATCAGCGCGCCCACGGCTCCCATCAGCGCCGTACCGGCGACGACCGAGCCGAAGGCGACCGCCGGATGGATGTCGACGGTCTTGGAGGTGAGCTTGGGCTGCAGCACGTAGTTCTCGAACTGCTGGTAGACCACCACGAAACCGAGGACCCACAGCGCGTACCAGGGGTTGACGGTGAACGCGATCAGCATCGGCAGGGCGCCCGCCAGATACGTACCGATGGTGGGGATGAACTGGGAGACCAGTCCGACCCAGACAGCGAGCGCCGGGGCGTAGGGCACGCCCAGGATCACCAGCAGCACGTAGTGCGCGACGCCGGAGATCAGCGCCATCAGTCCGCGCGAGTAGAGGTAGCCGCCGGTCTTGTCGACGGCGATCTCCCAGGCGCGCAGCACTTCGGCCTGATGCGCGGGCGGCAGGACGGAGCACAGCGCGCGGCGCAGCCGGGGGCCGTCGGCCGCGAAGTAGAAGGAGAACAGGAAGATCGTCAACAGCCGGAACAGTCCGCCGAGCACCGTCGTCGAGACGTCGAGGACGCCGGTCGCGCTGTTCTGGACGTACTTCTGCAGCCAGTCGGAGTGCAACAGGCTGTCCTGGACGTCGACTCTGGACAGCTCGGTGCGGAAGGTCTGGTTCACCCAGTTGATCACCGAGTCGAGGTACTCCGGGAGGTCCTCGACCATGTCGAGGATCTGGCCCGCGAGCATCGAACCGAGCAGGACGACGAAGCCGGCTGCGGCGGCCAGGACGGCGAGGAACACCAGGAACGTGGCAAGTCCGCGGCGCATGCCGCGCGACGCCATCCGGCTCACGGCCGGTTCGATGGCCAGGGCCAGGAAGAAGGCGATGAGTACGTTGATCAGCAGGCCGATGAGCTGGTCGAACGCCCAGCTGCCGAGCTGGAAACAGGCGTAGAGCGCGAGCGCGAGCACCATCGCGCGCGGCAGCCAGCCGGGCATACGAGCCGGTCCGGCACCGGTGGGCGGCGCGGGTGGCGCGGCCGGCGGGACGGGCGGTGAAGCGGGCGGCTGGGTCTGAGCGGTCTCGTCTGTCGGTGCCACGGGACAAGTCTCGCCCATACCTGTGACACCGCCCGCCCCGGACGCCTGTGAACGGAGCGGCCGGATGCCGTCAACGTCACCTGGTGCCACCGCCCGTCCGGGGGGACCGCCGACGCCGGGCCGGGGGCTGTCCGTGCGCGCCCGGGGACGTCAGCGCTTTTCGGCGGGGACGCCGACCGCCGCGCAGACCCCGCGCCAGACGTCCTTCGCGTCCCATCCGGCAGCCAGCGCCTGGTGGACCGTACGGCCTCCGAGCTCGGACATCACATGATCGCGAGCGAAGGAATCCGCGTACGCCGCACCGAAATGGTCCGCCATCCGCTCCCAGAAAATCGTCAACCGCATGCATCCATTATCCCGCTCCTGAGAGTGCAGCCGGGCCGCCCGGCCTTGCCGACAGCGCTTTCCGCTCTACGGTCGGTCCATGGCTGGAACCGGAGCACACCCACTCGCCCGCGCCGAGCAGTTCATCTGGCTCACGGCCCGCGTCCTCGAACAGCGGCGGTTCGCCCAGGAGTTCCTGGGCGCGGGCGCGGACGCGGTCGAGACCGCGCTCGCCGCCTACCTGAACGAGGACGGCGGCTACGGGCACGCGCTGGAACCCGATCTGCGCGGTCCCGTGAGCCAGCCTCTGCACACCGCTCACGCGCTGAGCGTGCTCGACTCGATCGGCCGGTGCACCGGCATGCGTGTGGAGCGAATCTGCCGCTATCTGACCGATGTGTCGACCAAGGAGGGTGCGCTGCCCGCGATCCACCCCTCGCAACGGGGCTACCCGGCCGCTCCGTTCATCCCGGTCGTCGACGACCCTCCCGCCGAGCTGCTTGCCACCGGCCCCGTCGTGGGGCTGCTCCACCGCAATCAGGTGTGGCACGCGTGGCTGTTCCGGGCCACCGATTTCTGCTGGGCCGCCGTCGACGCGCTGGAGCAGTCCCATCCGTACGAGATCCAGGCGGCCGTCGCCTTCCTGGACGATGTCCCGGACCGGGCCCGGGCCCAGGCGGCCGCCGACCGCCTGGGACGGCTGGTACGCGACCAGCGGCTGGCGGTGCTGGACCCGCAGCGGCGTTCGGAGTACCCGGTGGCGCCCGGATACGCACCGGGTGAACACCACTTCCCGTACGACTTCGCCCGTACACCCGGATCGCTCGCCCGAAGCTGGTTCACCGACGCGGAGCTGGAGCGTTCGCTCGACCATCTGGCGGCCGGGCAGCAGGAGGACGGTGGCTGGCCGGTCACCTGGCGGCAGTGGGCGCCGGGGACGGCCCTGGAGGGGCGTCCGCTGGTGACGCTCCGGGCGCTCCAGACCCTGCGGGCGTACGGTCGCCGCCTCAGCTGATCCGCCCCGGGGCACCGGGGCCCTTCGCCGCCGTCGAGCCGTACGCCTCGGTGTCGTGGAGCAGCAGCGCGGCGATGGCCAGCGCGGTGCCCCGCGGGGAGGCCAGGTCGAGGCCGGTCAGCGTGGTGAAGCGGGCCAGGCGGTTGTCGACCGTGTTGGGGTGCAGTCCCAGTACGTCCGCTGTGCGGCGGCGGTCCTGCTGGTGGGCCAGGTGCGTACGCACGGTCCGCAGCAGCTCGGGACGGGCGGCGACGGGGGCCAGCAGCGCGGCGATGCGACGGCTGCTCGGACCCGGGCGCGAGAGGTGGTACTCCAGGAGAACGTCGTCCAGGGAGTGCAGCCCGGAAGGCAGCCCGCACGCACGCGCCACCCGCAGGACCTCCACGGCCGTCCGGGACGCCTCGGGGACGGCGTCCGGGGTGTCGGCAGGGACCGTCGCGACCCGGACGTCCGCCCCGCAGGCCCTGGTGAGCCTCCGCGCCAGATCGGGAGGAGGCTCGCTCCCCTGCGGTACGACGGCCCGGCCGGCGCCCGCGTCGAACAGCACCAGCAGTTCCGGTCCGAAGGTCTGGTCGAGAGCGGTCTGGACGCGCCGCGTCCGCCGCCGCACGGTCACCGAGTCCCCGCTCCCGGGATCGGCACCGGACGAGGGTTCCAGGGCCAGGGCGAGCACCAGGGCGGGCCCGGTGAGACCCAGCTCGTCCAGCAGGTCCTGGCGGGGCTCCAGGGCGCCGTCGAGGAAACCGCGTACCAGGGAGCGGCGCTGTTCCCGCTGTTCCGCCTCCAGGGCCGAACGCTCGTCCAGATAGGTCTCCGCGACGGTACCCATCAGTTTGTGGTGCGAGCGCAGGAGCAGGTCGACGAGTTCGGTGAGAGCGCCCTCCTCGCCGGGCTTCGCCGCGTCTCGCAGCGCCTGCCACAGCACGTACATCCCGAGCGCGTGGGAACGCAGCAGGAGATGCAGCGGAAAGCCTTCCTCTGCGCGCTGCGCCGCCCGCTCCCGGAACAGCCGCAGACCGCCGGCTCCGGGATGCGGGTCGGTGGCGCGGCGCAGGAAGAGCCGGACCCCGTACCGGGCGGTCGCGGCGACCTCCAGGTCCTTCATCTCGCTCGGGAGCCCGGCATAGCCGGGAAGCTCCTCGAAGGACTCGCGGGCCATGCGGCGGGCCAGTTCGTTGACCTTGGGCTCGCACCGCAGAGCGAGGGCCCGGGCTTCCTCGGACAGCGGCATGACGGCTCCCTGCGCCCCCGGCGGCTCTTGTGACGGATCACAGTACGCAGCCGTCCTCGGTGTGACCAGAGCGGGTGTCGTCGGCCACTTCCGGGGCTGAGACTCGGGTTCCTGGCCATCGCCGTTCAGCCGAAGGAGCCGCAGGTATGACGGAGCACAGCCCGACGGACTATCTCACCTATGCCGACCAGGTGTGGCGCGGTGAGGATTCACTGCTGGCCCACCTCTCGGGCACCTACCCGCTCACCGAACTGGTGACCGTGCGCGAGCGGGTCGGCTTCCTCCCGGCGTTCGCCAACGTCGCGGTGTTCGACACCGGTGACGGCCTGGTGCTCGTGGACTCCGGGGACATCCGTACCGCACAGCCGTTGCACCAGGCGGTGCGGGCCTTCAGCCCGCGGCACGTCAGCACGGTCGTCTACACGCACGGCCACGTGGACCACGTCTTCGGAGTGGCCCCGTTCGACGCCCAGGCCGACGCCGAGGGACGTGCACGCCCCGAGGTGATCGCGCACGAGGCGGTGACCGCACGGTTCGACCGCTACGTCAGCACCGCGGGCTACAACACCTGGATCAACCGGCGGCAGTTCGGCGTACCGTCCCTGAACTGGCCGTCCACCTACCGCTACCCGGACACCACCTACCGGGACACGATGACCGTCGAGCGCGGCGACCTCACGTTCGAGCTGGTTCACGCCAGGGGTGAGACGGACGACAGCACCTATGTGTGGGTGCCTGAACTCAAAACGCTGTGCACGGGCGACCTCTTCATCTGGAACACCCCCAACGCCGGCAACCCCCAGAAGGTGCAGCGCTACCCGGAGGACTGGGCGCGCGCCCTGCGTGCCATGCAGGAGCTCGGCGCGGAACTGCTGCTCCCGGGGCACGGTGTGCCGATCGTCGGCAAGGAACGGGTCCACCAGGCACTCGACGACACGGCGCGGTTCCTGGAGTCGCTGTGCGAGCAGACGCGCACCCTGATGAACGCGGGGCACCGTCTCGACGCGGTGCTGCACGGGGTGCGGGTTCCGCAGGAGCTGCTGGAGAAGCCGTATCTGCACCCCGCCTACGACGAGCCCGAATTCGTCGTGCGCAACCTGTGGCGGCTCTGGGGCGGCTGGTACGACCAGAATCCGGCCCACCTCAAGCCCGCTCCGGACGCCGCCGTCGCCGCCGAGTTCGCGCGTGCGGCGGGCGGTGCGACGGTGCTGGCCGACCGTGCGGTGAAGCTGCTGGAGGAGGGCGAACTGCGGCTCGCCTCGCATCTCGCGGAGACGGCCGCCCTGGCGGCTCCGGCCGACGTGGACGTGGCGCGGATACGGGCACGGGTGTACGCGGAACGGGCGGCGGCCGAAACGTCCACGATGGCCCGGGGCGTGTTCAACTGGGCCTCGGCCGAATCGGCTGCGGTGGCCGAGGGGACGGACCTGGAGACGGAGCTGACTCGCTCTCCGGCGGGCCGCAGGCGCGCCGCGGGGATGATCAGCGTGGGCGTCACCGAGGACGACTCCTGCGGCTGCGGCGGGGCGCCGGGGGAAGCCGGATGAGCACCCCTCCGAGGGCGGTGCCGACCGCGCACAGCCCCGGAGCCACCGGGCCGGGCGCCGGCACGGACCGCACGCCGCGTGGGGCCTGGGGCACCACCTGGTTGCTGCTCGCCTTCATGCTGGTCAACTTCGCCGACAAGACCGTCATGGGGCTCGCCGCCGGCCCGATCCGGGACGAGCTGGGTCTGACCCGGGGTGAGTTCGGCACGGCACAGTCGTCGTTCTTCGCACTGTTCAGTCTGGCCGCACTCGGGGTGTCGTTCCTGACCCGCCGCATCCGCACCACCGTCCTCCTCCTCGGCATGGCGCTGCTGTGGTCGGTGGCGCAGCTTCCGATGCTGCTCGGTGCGGCCGGGTTCGGGACTCTGCTGGCCACTCGGGTGCTGCTCGGTGCGGCCGAGGGACCCGCCGCCCCGGTCGCCGTGCACCATCTGCACGGCTGGTTCGGGCAGAAGGACCGCACCCTGCCCACCGCCGTGCTGATGGTCGGCGCGGCCGGCGGGGTGGCCCTGTCGGCTCCCCTGCTCACGGTCGTGATCGATGTGTGGGGCTGGCGGTGGGCCTTCGGCGTCGTGGGCCTGGTGGGCCTGGTCTGGGCGGTCTGCTGGCACCTCCGGGGGGAGGAGGGGCCGCTCGCCCCGCCGCTCGGCCGGACCGCGTCCAGCGCCGAGGACGCGCCCACGGTCCCGTACCGCAGGCTGCTGCTCTCCGGCACCTGGCTGACGGCCGCGTTCGGCGCCTTCGCCGCGTACTGGCTGCTGTCGGCCGGACTGACCTGGGCGCCGGACTATCTGCACGAGGTCTCCGGCCTGAGCCTGCGGCAGTCCGGTACGGTGGTCACGGCCACCGCGGTCGGCAACGCCGTGGTGCTCCTCGGACACGGACTGCTGGCACGCCGGGCCTCCCGCAAGCAGACCTCCGGCCGGCTCCCCTCCGGCCTCGGTGGCGGTCTGGTGATGTGCGTGGCCGCCGTGGCGATCGCGGCGTTCGCCCAGGTGGATTCGGTGGGGGTGAAGATCGCGCTGATGGTGGGCCCCATGGCGCTGACGAATGTCATCCTCACCGTGTCGCAGACAGCCGTCGCCCGGATCACGCCCTCCGCGCAGCGTGGTGTGGTGCTGGGCGCACTGGCCTTCGTGTACGCCCTCGCGGGCATCCTGTCGCCGCTGGTCACGGGGCGGATGGTGGATGCCGCCGCATCGGTGCCTGCCGGATACCACTCCGCGTATCTGCTGATGGCGGGGCTCGTGGCGGTGGCCGGCGTATGCGCGGTCTGCTTCCTGCGGCCGGAGAGGGACGCGGCACGGCTGGGCGTACCGGAGATGCCTTCCGCTGCTCCGCTCGCACACTGAGCGGGCGTCGGGGCGTCGCACGGTAAGGGGCTCGGTCCAGTGGACCGAGCCCCTTACCGTGTGCGCGGACCCCTACCCCAGGGCGCGTATCAAGGCCGTCACCACCACGGCGGCCCCGACGACCACCAGGAAGGGCGCGCGAAGGACCAGGGCGAGGGCCGCTGCCGCCAGTCCCGCTGCCCGCGCGTCGAGAACGAGCTGCTGCCCGTCACCGAAGGTCTGCTCCGCGGTGAGGGCCGCCAGCAGCGCTACGGGCAGCAGCGCGGCCAGACGCTGCACCACGGGGCGTTCCAGCGCTCCGGCGGGAACGAGCAGCCCAAGGAGCTTCGCGAGATAGCAGCCGACGGCGGTGAGTCCGATGGCGATCCAGACGTTCATCGACGGCGCTCCTCGTCCTGCGTCACCACGGTCGTTCCGTTCTTGCGGCGCCCCATCAGAAAGAGCACGACGGGTGCGGCGAGCGCGGACAGCAGGACCGGAAGTCCCGCGGGCAGCACCGGCAGCAGTCCCAGGAACAGCAGGACGGCGAGTGCGGCCGTGACGCGCTCCCCGGTGCTTTTCAGCATCGGCGCGAGCAGCGCCAGGAACACCGCGGGGCTCGCCGCGTCCAGCCCCCACGCGTCGGTGTCACCAAGCGCCTCGGCGCCGAGCGCGCCCACCAGAGTGGTCAGGTTCCACAGGACGTACAGGGTGAGCCCGGTGACCGTGAAACCGATCCGGGCGGCCCGCCTGGTGGGCTGGGGCAGGGTGACGGCGGTCGTCTCGTCGATGACCCACTGCGCGGCGAACGGACGTACCGCGCGGGGCAGCGCGAGCAGTTGCGAGAGCCGCAGCCCGTAGAACGCGTTCCGTACGCCGAGGAAGAAGGCTCCGGCCGCCGCGGTGTACGGGTTCCCTCCCGCCGCGAGCGCGCCCACCAGAGCGAACTGCGAGGCGCCGGTGAAGACGAGAAGACTGAGCGCGCACGTCTGGAGCAGAGTCAGTCCGGCGCCGGCCGAGGTGACCCCGAAGGCGAACCCGGAGAGCCCGACGGCGATACCGACGCCGAGCGCGTCCCGGACGACCTCGGCATCACGCTTGGGCGCGTCGGACATCGCCGTACCGGAGGTGTCCGTACCGGGCGCTCCGGTCGCTCGTGCGTCCGGGCCGCCGGCTCCGCTGTCGTCCACGCGGTCTCTTCCTGGGGGTGCTGTCTGTTCTGCCACGCCCGGAACGCTACGGGGAGGTGTCCGTAGCGGTCTTGTACGTTCTTGCGCGCTCGCGCTGGTACGCCCCCGGCGGCACCCCCACGATCCGGGTGAAGTGACGGTTGAGGTGGGGCTGATCCGTGAAGCCGACGGCTGCGGCGGCCTCGGCAGGTGCGGTGCCCCCGTCCAGCAGGCGGCGAGCCCGCCGCACCCGGGCGTCGGTGAGCCAGGTGTGCGGAGGCATCCCGTACTGCTTCCTGAACGCGCGAAGCAGCGCGAACGGACTGGTCCCGAGCTCGGCGGCGAGCGTCTCCAGTGTCGGCGGGTCGGCCATCCGCTCCTGGAGCACCGCCCGGGCGCGCGCAGCGTCGCGCGCGCCCGCCGAGTGGGGTGCGGGGGCCGGCAGCACCCCGCCGTGCCGGCCGAGGAGCCTGGCGACCAGGACACGGAGCACGCTGTCCGCCGCGAGGGCGTTGCCCTCCTCGGCCGCCCGGTGGACCTCGGTGATCAGCCGGGCCGCGTGCGGGTCCAGCACGCTGGTCTCGGCGAAGCCGACTGTGCCGCGCAGGTTCGTCATATCGGCCGCGATGTCGTTGATCACCTGCGCGGAAGGGTAGAGCGTGGCGTACACCCAGCCCTCCGGGACGCCGGCACGGGCGGTGTGCGGGACCTCCGGATTGATCATGACCACGGCGCCGGGACCCGCGTGCACGGAGCCGCCGGGCAGGCCGACGTCCTCGACCCCGCGCGTGATCGCGCCGAAGACATAGCCCTCGTGGCTGTGGCGCCGGAAGGTGTGGCGGACGTAGCGGGCCCGCAGCAGATCGAGTCCGGGCAGCTCCGCGTACTGCCAGTACCGTGCCCACTCCTTGTCCGTCCCCGCTGCCGCCATACGCGCATTCTCGCAGCTCCGGGGCACCGTACGCAGATCCCGGCCCCCGCCACGGGCCGCCGTCACCGGCCGTTGTCAGTGGCGAGGTGCACGATGGGGGACATGGCCGGTACCGCACTCGATTCGTTCTCCCCCGCGACCCGCAGCTGGTTCACGGGGGCCTTCAGCGCGCCCACCGCGGCGCAGGAGGGGGCCTGGCGGGCCATCGCCGAGGGGTCGGACGTGCTCGTGGTCGCGCCCACCGGATCGGGCAAGACCCTCGCCGCGTTCCTCGCCTCACTGGACCGGCTGGCCGCCGTCCCGCCACCCGCCGAGGCGAAGAAGCGCTGTCGCGTGCTGTACGTGTCACCGCTCAAGGCCCTCGCCGTGGACGTGGAGCGCAACCTCCGTTCGCCTCTGACGGGCATCCGCCAGGAGTCCGTACGCCTGGGGCTCCCCGAGCCCGAGGTGCGTGTCGGAATCCGTTCGGGCGACACCCCGCCGGCCGAACGCCGCTCCATGGCGACCAGGCCGCCCGACATCCTGATCACGACACCCGAATCGCTGTTCCTGATGCTCACCTCTTCGGCCCGCGAAGCCCTCGCGGGTGTCGAGACGGTGATCCTGGACGAGGTGCACGCCGTCGCCGGTACCAAGCGCGGCGCCCACCTCGCCGTGTCGCTGGAGCGTCTCGACGAACTGCTGCCCCGGCCCGCGCGACGGATCGGCCTGTCGGCGACCGTCCGCCCCGTCGACGAGGTGGCACGGTTCCTGTCGCCCCAGCGGAAGGTGGAGATCGTCCAGCCGCCGTCCGCCAAGCAGTTCGACCTGTCGGTGGTCGTGCCCGTCGAGGATCTGGGTGAGCTCGGCGGATCCCCGGCCACGGACGGCGGAGCGGACCAGGCCGAGAAGCCGTCGATCTGGCCCCATGTCGAGGAGCGGATCGCCGATCTCGTCCAGTCCCACCGCTCCACCATCGTCTTCGCCAACTCCCGGCGCCTCGCGGAGCGGCTCTGCAACAGACTCAACGAGATCGCGTACGAGCGGGCGACAGGCACCGTGTTCGACGAACACGCCGCCCCGCTGCCGGAGGCCCACTCC
This sequence comes from Streptomyces sp. NPDC045968, assembly GCF_056430475.1. NCBI lineage: Bacteria > Bacillati > Actinomycetota > Actinomycetes > Kitasatosporales > Streptomycetaceae > Streptomyces > Streptomyces sp. NPDC045968. The sequence continues at coordinate 489,059 of NZ_JBWKLF010000006.1, forward strand.
CCCGCCGAGATCATGGCCCAGTCCGGCGCGGCCAAGGGCGCCCCGCCGCTGCTCGCCCGCGCCCACCACGGATCGGTCTCCAAGGAACAGCGCGCCCAGGTCGAGGAGGACCTCAAGGCAGGACGACTGCCCGCCGTCGTCGCCACGTCCAGCCTGGAGCTCGGCATCGACATGGGCGCGGTCGACCTGGTGATCCAGGTCGAGTCCCCGCCGTCCGTCGCCTCCGGACTCCAGCGGGTGGGCCGCGCCGGACACCAGGTGGGGGCCGTCTCCACCGGGGTTGTCTTCCCGAAGTACCGGGGCGACCTGGTCCAGGCTGCCGTGGTCACCGAGCGCATGCGCGAAGGTGCCATCGAGGCCCTGAGGGTCCCGTCCAACCCCCTGGACGTGCTCGCCCAGCAGCTGGTCGCCATCGTCGCCCTGGACACCTGGCAGGCCGACGACCTGCTCGCCCTGGCCCGCCGTGCCGCCCCGTTCGCCTCGCTCCCCGAATCCGCGTTCACGGCCGTCCTCGACATGCTCGCCGGCCGCTATCCGTCCGACGCCTTCGCGGAGCTGCGCCCACGCGTGGTGTGGGACCGCGTCGCCGGTACGGTCACCGGCCGCCCGGGCGCCCAGCGGCTCGCTGTCACCTCCGGCGGGACGATTCCCGACCGGGGGCTCTTCGGGGTCTTCCTCGCGGGGTCCGACCCCAAGAAGGGCGGCGGACGGGTCGGCGAGCTCGACGAGGAAATGGTGTACGAGTCCCGGGTCGGCGATGTCTTCACCCTGGGCACCACGTCCTGGCGGATCGAGGACATCACCAGGGACCGGGTCCTGGTCTCCCCGGCGCCCGGCGTCCCGGGCCGGCTGCCGTTCTGGAAGGGCGACCAGCTGGGCCGCCCGCTGGAGCTGGGCCGCGCGCTGGGCGCGTTCCTGCGGGAGATCGGGGGCCTGTCCCCACAGGACGCCAGGGCCAGACTGCTCGCCGCCGGTCTCGACGACTGGGCTGCCGACAACATCCTGTCGTACCGGGAGGAACAGGTCCGCGCCTGCGGCCACGTCCCGGACGACCGGACCATCCTCGTCGAGCGGTTCCGGGACGAGCTGGGCGACTGGCGGGTGGTCGTGCACTCCCCCTTCGGAGCCCAGGTGCACGCCCCGTGGGCACTGGCCCTGTCCGCCCGTCTCGGCGAGCGGTACGGAATGGACGCCCAGGTCATGCACGCCGACGACGGCATCGTGCTGCGGCTCCCCGACGCCGACCTGATGGGCCTCGACCTCCTCGACTTCGACCCCGCCCAGGACCTGGACACCGGCGGCATCGGCGGGGAGCGGGGTCCCGCGCTCCCCGCCGCCTCGTTCGACAGCGAGCAGCCTCCGGTCGGTGCGTCCGACGTCGTCTTCGACAAGGGCGAGATCAGCCAGATCGTCACCGACCAGGTGGGCGGCTCCGCGTTGTTCGCGTCCCGGTTCCGCGAGTGCGCCGCACGCGCCCTGCTGCTGCCCCGGCGGAGCCCCGGCAAGCGCACACCGCTCTGGCAGCAGCGCCAGCGCGCGTCACAACTGCTCCAGGTCGCTTCCGAGTTCGGTTCGTTCCCGATCGTCCTCGAAGCGGTCCGCGAATGCCTGCAGGACGTCTTCGACGTCCCGGGTCTCACGGAACTGATGGGTGATCTCGAAGCCCGGCGCATCCGCCTGGTCGAGGTGACCACCCAGGAACCCTCGCCCTTCGCCCGCTCCCTCCTCTTCGGTTACGTCGCGCAGTTCCTGTACGAGGGCGACTCCCCCCTCGCCGAACGGCGCGCGGCCGCCCTCTCGCTCGACTCGCATCTGCTGGCCGAACTGCTGGGCCAGGCGGAGCTGCGGGAACTTCTGGACCCCGAGGTGCTGACCGAGCTGGAGCAGGAGCTCCAGTGGCTGACCGAGGACCGGAAGATCAAGGACATCGAAGGAGTCGCCGACCTCCTGCGCGTCCTGGGCCCGCTGACCGATGCCGAGCTGGCCGAGCGCGGCGCGCAGCCTCAGTGGGCACCGGAACTGGCGTCGGCCCGCCGCGCCATCCAGGTCCGCGTCGCCGGAGCCCCCCGCTGGGCAGCCATCGAGGACGCGGGCCGCCTGCGCGACGCGCTGGGTACGGCGCTCCCCGTCGGGGTCCCCGAGGCGTTCACCGAACCGGTGAAGGACCCCCTCGGTGACCTCCTCGCCCGCCACGCCCGTACGCACGGCCCGTTCACCTCCACCCAGGCAGCCGACCGTTTCGGCCTGGGTACGGCGGTCACGGACGGAGCGCTCCAGCGGCTGTCCGCCTCGGGCCGGATCGTCCAGGGCGAGTTCCACCCCGCCGGCATCGGCCAGGAGTGGTGCGACGCCACCGTCCTGCGCCGGCTGCGCCGCCGTTCGCTCGCCGCGCTCCGCCACGAGCTGGAACCAGTACCTCCGGCCGCCCTGGCGACCTTCCTCCCCCAGTGGCAGCACATGGGCGACAACAGCCTGCGCGGGATCGACGGACTGGCCCGCGCCATCGAGCAGTTGCAGGGCGCTCCCGTACCAGCGTCCGCACTGGAGAAGCTGATCCTGCCGAGCCGGGTGTCGGGTTACACCCCCGCGCTCCTCGACGAGCTGACGACGACCGGCGAAGTCGTCTGGGCCGGCGCAGGCTCGCTCCCCGGCAAGGACGGCTGGCTCTCCCTCTACCTCGCCGACAGCGCTCCGCTGCTGCTGCCCCCGCCGCACCCGCTGGAGGAATCCGCACTGCACGAGTCGGTCCTGACCACGCTCTCCGGCGGTTACGGCCTGTTCTTCCGCCAGATCGCCGACCAGGTCCGTGCGACCACCCACCCCGACTGCACCGACCCCCAACTGGCCGACGCCCTCTGGGACCTGGCCTGGTCGGGCCGTCTCACCAACGACACCCTCGCCCCCCTGCGCGCACTCCTCGGCTCCGGGCGCACGGCGGGCTCCACGGCCCACCGCGCCAGACGCAGCGTCCCGCGCGGCCGTTACGGCTCGCTGACCGCCGCCGCCCGTCCGGCCTCCCGCACCGGCCCGCCCACGGTCTCTGGCCGCTGGTCCCTGCTCCCCGCGACCGAGCCGGAACCCACGCACCGGGCGCATGCACTGGCCCGGACACTCCTGGACCGCCACGGCGTGGTCACGCGCGGAGCGGTGCAGGCCGAAGGCGTCGAGGGCGGCTTCTCCGCGACGTACCGCATCCTCGCCGCCTTCGAGGACAACGGGCAGGCGCGTCGCGGCTATGTCGTCGAGGGCCTCGGAGCGGCCCAGTTCGCGATGGAGGGGGCCGTGGACCGGCTCAGGGCCGCGTCCACGGCCCGCGACCGTACGGACCCGGGCACCGCCCCACGTGCGGTGGTGCTCGCCGCCGCGGACCCGGCCAACGCGTACGGGGCTGCGCTGTCCTGGCCCGAGCCGCCGGAGGGCGCGGGACACAAACCCGGCCGCAAGGCCGGCGCGCTCGTGGTCCTCGTCGACGGCGAGCTGACGCTCTACATGGAGCGCGGCGGGAAGACCCTGCTGGCCTGGCCGACCGATCCGGACGACCCGGCCCTCAGGGCAGCCGCCGAGGCCCTGGCCTCCGCGGCGCGGGCCGGAGCCCTCGGCACCGTCACGGTGGAACGCACCAACGGCGCTTCATCCCTCACTTCACCCCTGGGCCGCACCCTGGAAGCGGCAGGCTTCCTCGCCACCCCAAGGGGCCTGCGCCTCCGCGCCTGACCCCAGGCGCCCGCGCCGTACGAAGCCGGTCCCGGCCACCCGGACCAACGCCCGCACCCCAGGACCGCCCGTCAACGCCCCACCCCACCCCCGACCCCGCAAAATGGAGGCATGCCCGAAGGAGACACCGTCCTGCAGACCGCCAAGCGTCTGCACACCGCGCTCGCAGGTCAGGTCCTCACCCACTCCGACCTCCGCGTCCCCCGCCTCGCCACCGTCGACCTGACCGGCCGCAAGGTCCTCGACGTCACCCCTCGCGGCAAGCACCTCCTCACGCGCATCGAGGGCGGCCTGACCCTCCACAGCCACCTGCGGATGGACGGAGCCTGGCGCATCTACGCGGCGGGCGAGCGCTGGCGCGGCGGACCCGCTCACCAGATCCGCGCCGTCCTCGGCAACGCCGCACACACGGCGGTCGGCTACCGGCTCCCCGTCCTCGACCTCCTCCGCACCCTGGACGAGGAGAAGATCGTCGGCCACCTGGGCCCCGATCTGCTGGGCCCCGACTGGGACGCCGACACCGCGCTGCGCAATCTGCTCTCCGACCCGGAGCGCCCCCTCGGGGAAGCACTCCTGGACCAGCGCAATCTGGCGGGTATCGGCAACGTCTTCAAGTGCGAGCTCTGCTTCATGGCCCGCTTCACCCCCTGGCTCCCGGTCGGCGAACTCCCCGCACCCACCGCCGCCCGGCTGGTCACCACCGCCAAACAGCTCCTCGAAGCCAACCGCGACCGCCCCACGCGCACCACCACAGGCCCGACACCCGCCGCCGGCGCCTCCCGCACGGGCGCGCGCACGCCCATGCGCACACCCGCCCGAGCCCGCCCTCAGGAACACCTCTATGTGTACGGACGGGAGCGCCGCTCCTGCCTGCGCTGCGGCACACCCATCAGAAAGGCCGACGACGCCGGCCGCCCCACCTACTGGTGCCCACACTGCCAAGCGGGCCCCACACCGTAGTTGACGGGTCATCAGGTCCGGTCGTACGGTCCCGTCATGCCCCTCTCCGCGTACGACCTCACCGGCCGGTCCGCATTCGTCACCGGTGCGGCAAGCGGCATCGGCCGGGCCGTCGCCGTCCTCCTGGCGGAAGCGGGAGCCACAGTCCACTGCGCCGATCTGGACGAGAAGGGGCTCCACGCGACCCACGAGCTGATCACCGGCTCAGGTGGCACGGCCCACACCCATCTGCTGGATGTGACAGACCGTAGTCAGGTCCGGTCCGCGGTGGCGAAGGCCGGCGCGGTGGACATCCTGGCCGCCATCGCGGGGATCATGCACACGAGCAGCGTCCTCGACACCGACGACGCGGACCTCGACCGGGTCCTGGCGGTGAACTTCAAGGGCGTGCTCTACGCCTGCCAGGAAGTGGCCCGCAGCCTCATCACCCGCTCCGCCCCCGGCTCCCTGATCACCATGGCCTCGGGCGCCATCGACGCCGCAAGCCCCGGCCTCCTCTGCTACAGCACCGCCAAGGCCGCGGTCGTCCAGCTCACCAGGACGCTCGCCACCGAACTCGGCCCGCACTCCATACGGGTGAACGCCGTCGCCCCCGGCTGGATCCGTACACCGATGACCGACCGCCATGACGCGGACCAGCAGCACCGGACGGAGGCCACGATGGCCCGCATGTCCCCACTCGGCCGGGTCGGCGAACCGATGGACGTCGCGCACACGGTCCTGCACCTCGCATCGGACGCTTCGGCCTTCATGACCGGCCAGATCCTCCGGCCGAACGGCGGCGTCGCCATGCCCAGGTGAAGCATCACCGGCCCACGCTCCCGGCGCCACCCTCCCCCGCACCCGCGGACCGGGACCCGCCCTCACCGGACCGGGACCCGCCCCCCTCAGCCCCAAACCCGTCCCCACCGGACCGAGACCCGCCCCCACCAGACCGGGACCCCGCCCGCGCCGGCCGAGCGGTCGCCGCCACATGGACCGGCAGCAGACTCAGCCCCCACCCGCCCGCCGCCACCGCACCCTCGACCACCCCGGCGTGTTCCGGCACCAGCACCAGCCGCAGCACGGCCCACCACCACAGCCCGCCGAACACGAGCGCCGGTATCCATCGCCGTGTCATGGCTGCCTCCTCCGGGCGACGCTAGTCCGGCACGATCTCCCCGCGGGAGGGCGCACCGGTGTGACACCGGGGCGCACAGCGACGGCGGACCCGGTTCACGCGCCTCCTGGGCAGTTTCCCCCGAGACCGACCGGGCTGCATCCGAACAGCCCCCACACCCGCACACACGGAAGCCAGAGAAAACCAGAAGCCCCGGTCCACCCCTGAGGGGTCGACCGGGGCTCCGGTTCACGCATGACCGCGCGGATCAGGCGGCGACGACATCCACCGCTTCCGCGGGCGCCTTGATGGTCACCCGGCCCGACGGCACACCTGCCACCGACGAGACGGAGACGGAATTGAGCATCGGGCGTACCGGTACAGGTACCGGATCACTGGCTGCTGCCGACTCGGCCAGTTCAGCCAGCGACAGTTCATCGCTCACTTCACGCATGAGCTCGGACATCCGTACGTCAAGCGCGTCGCAAATCGCGGAGAGCAGCTCGGAGGATGCCTCCTTCTGCCCCCGCTCCACCTCGGACAGATAACCGAGCGAGACCCGGGCGGACGAGGAGACTTCGCGCAGAGTACGGCCTTGGCGCTGGCGCTGCCGACGCAGCACGTCACCAAGCAGGCGACGGAGCAGAATCATCGGTGGCTCCCTCCTCGGACCGCGTAGCCGCATCCTTCACGCCCCACCGTACCGCCTTGCGCCGCGGCCGTGCGGGGAGCGATGTCGTGTTCACTCAGGGCTGCAAACATCAATTCCCCCCGATCTGTTCCGTATCCTGTGCCCTCGCATTTTCACCGAGTTCTCCGGACAGCAGTTCGAGCACGCTCCGTACGCTCTCTCTACGGATGTCCGCCCGCCCGCCGTTCAACCGCAACGCGGCGACTTTCTCCACGCCCCCAGGCCCCGAAACCGCCACATACACCGTGCCGACCGGCCGGCCGTCCTGCTCCTCCGGGCCCGCGACGCCGGTCGTCGAGATGCCCCAGTCCGCGCCCAGCACCCGCCGTACCCCGGCAGCCATGCCCAGGGCCACATCGGCGTCGACCGCGCCGCGGTCGGCCAGGAGGGGCCCGTCGACGCCCAGCACATCCCTCTTGAGGGCGGTGGCGTACGCCGTGACGGACCCGCGGAAGGACCGCGAGGCACCGGCCACGGAGGTGATCTCGGCCGCGACCAGACCGCCGGTCAGCGACTCGGCGACGGCAAGGGTCTCGCCGCGCTCCACAAGTCGCCCCAGCACCCGGGCCGCGGCGGTCACCGCTCGGCCTCCGCCGGGCCCCGTGCCTCGGCACCCGCACGGGAGGCGGCCGCGCCGGCCTCCACGTCCTCGGGGCTCTCCGCCCCCGGCACGTCGGCGGCGGACGTGACAGCCGCCAGGGCCGCGACCCGCTCGGCCGCGAGCCCCTTGCGCCGCAGCACCACGGCCTGGCGCACGTAGTCGAGGCCGGTGAGCACCGTCAGCGCGACGGCGATCATCATCATCCAGAAGCGGAGCGTCGCCAGCGGCCCCGTCAGCACCAGGACGTACATGCCCACGGCCGTGCCCTGGGCGAGCGTCTTCATCTTGCCGCCGCGGCTGGCCGGGATCACCGCGTGGCGGATCACCCAGAAGCGCATCAGCGTGATGCCCAGCTCACGGAAGAGGATCACGCCCGTGATCCACCAGGGCAGATCGCCCAGGACCGACAGACAGATCAGTGCCGCGCCCATGATCGCCTTGTCGGCGATCGGGTCGGCGATCTTCCCGAAGTCGGTGACCAGGTCGTACCTGCGTGCCAGGTGGCCGTCGAAGAGATCGGTGATCATCGCGACGGCGAACGCGGCCCAGGCGAAGGAGCGCCAGACCGGGTCGTAGCCGCCGTCGTGGAGCAGCAGCATCACGAAGCCGGGCACGAGCAGCAGCCGCACCATCGTGAGGATGTTGGCGATGTTCCACAGGCTGGCCTGGTTGACGGCCGTAGTGCCCAGCTTGCCGCCGCGGGCCGGCTTCGCGCCGGACCCGCCTGCCGCGGATGCCGGGACTCCGGTCATCTGGCCACCTCCGCGAGCTCGTGGTGTTCGGCCACGAGGTCCACTCCCTCGGTACCTACGACCTTTGCCTCGACCATAAGGCCCGGTACGAGACCCTCGCGTGTGGTGAAGACGACCTGTCCGTCCGTTTCGGGCGCCTGGTGTGCCCCACGGCCCACCGCGACCGGGCCGTCAGCGGCCTGGCCGTCCTCCTCGACGGACTCGACGAGCACCTGGAGGGTCTCGCCGATCCGCTCCTCGGCACGCTGCGAGGTCAGCTCCTCGGCCAGCTGCGAGATGTGGGCGAGCCGCTCGGCGATGACGTCGGCGTCCAGCTTGTTCTCGTAACCGACCGCTTCGGTGCCCTCCTCGTCGGAGTACCCGAAGACGCCGATGGCGTCCAGACGGGCTCCGGTGAGGAAGCGCTCCAGCTCGGCGAGATCGGCCTCGGTCTCGCCCGGGAAGCCCACGATGAAGTTCGACCGGGCACCGGCCTGCGGCGCCTTGCCGCGAATCGTGTCCAGGAGCTCCAGGAAACGGTCCGTGTCTCCGAAGCGGCGCATGGCCCTGAGCACATCGGGGGCGGAGTGCTGGAAGGAGAGGTCGAAGTACGGGGCGACCTTGGGCGTGGAGGTCAGGACGTCGATCAGGCCGGGCCGCATCTCGGCGGGCTGGAGGTAGCTGACCCTGATCCGCTCGATCCCCTCGACATCCGCGAGGTCCGGCAGAAGGGTCTCCAGGAGGCGGATGTCGCCGAGGTCCTTGCCGTACGAGGTGTTGTTCTCGGAGACGAGCATGACCTCCTTGACGCCCTGCTCGGCCAGCCACCGGGTCTCACCCAGGACGTCGGAGGGGCGCCGGGAGATGAACGAGCCGCGGAAGGACGGGATGGCGCAGAAGGAGCAGCGGCGGTCGCAGCCGGAGGCGAGCTTCACCGAGGCGACGGGGCTGGTGCCCAGCCGACGGCGCAGCGGGGCCCGCGGGCCGGAGACCGGGGCGACGCCCTCCGGCAGGTCCTCGGGGGCCGGGGCGATCTCCTGGGCGTGTCCGGGCAGGGACACGGAGGCGTCCTGGCGGTCGGCCGGGCTGATCGGCAGCAGCTTGCGCCGGTCGCGAGGCGTGTGCGAGGCGTGGATGCCACCGTTGAGGATGGTCTGGAGCCGGTCGGAGATATCGGCGTAGTCGTCGAATCCGAGCACCCCGTCCGCCTCCGGCAGGGCCTCCGCGAGATCCTTGCCGTAACGCTCGGCCATACAGCCGACGGCGACCACGGCCTGGGTTCTGCCGTGGTCCTTCAGATCATTGGCTTCGAGCAGGGCATCGACGGAGTCCTTCTTGGCGGCTTCGACGAACCCACAGGTGTTGACGACGGCGACATCCGCGTCGGAGGCGTTCTCGACGAGCTCCCAGCCGTCCGCTGCCAAGCGGCCTGCAAGCTCCTCCGAGTCCACCTCGTTACGGGCGCAGCCGAGAGTGACAAGGGCGACGGTACGGCGTTCGGGCATGGACTCAAGACTACTTTGTCCCGGCACTGGCCCCGCCGTGCAGGGTTCCCCCCTTACAGGCAGTGACAAAGACGGTGAGCGCCCGGCATAACCGCCGGACGCTCACCGAGGTGGAAGTGGAGGTCAGGGTCAGCCCGCTTCGGGATCGCCCTTGGTGTACGAGAGCCGCTCGACCTGTCCGGGCTCGAACTGGTCCTCGACCTTCTTGCCGTTGACGAAGAGCTCGATCGCCCCTGCGTCACCGAGGACGAGGTCGATGCGCTCCTTGTCCTGGAAGGTCTTGGACTGGCCCTGGAGCAGCAGCCCGTCGAAGAGCAGCCGCCCGTTGTGGTCCTTGGCGGAGATCCAGCTCTTGCCCTGTACGGCGCTGAGCTTGACCGTCACCTTGTCCCGCGGAGCCGCCGCGATGGCGCTCTCCGAGGGCACGGGCTTGGGGTCGGCCGGCTTGGTGTGGGTCGGCTTGGGTGTCGTCTTGTCGGGCGTCGAGCCCTCGGCGACCTGGGCCGTGCTCGGGCGTTCGTCCTCGCCGCTGAACAGCGTGAAGCCGACGAAGCCGACCACGACGACGATGGCCGCGACCATGGCCGCGGTCCAGTTGGGCCGTCGGGGTTCCGAACGGATGCGTTCGGCCTCGAACAGCGGCGCCGCGGGGGTGGGAACCGGACGGCCGCCGTGCTCGTCGTCGTACTGGGCGACCAGCGGATCCGGATCGAGACCGACGGCACGGGCGAGCGTACGGATGTGACCGCGCGCGTAGACGTCACCGCCGCAGCGCGAGAAGTCGTCCTCCTCGATCGCGTGCACGATGGGGATGCGCACCCGGGTGGAGCTGCTGACTTCCTCGACCGTCAAACCTGCGGCGATACGAGTCTGCTGGAGCACGCGACCGATCGAAGGCCGGTCGTCTTCGGGAGAGTTGCCGATGGACACGGGGGCGCCTTTCGAGCGTGAGCCACCTGCTGGGTGTTCAGTCTAGGGGGGGTACGAAAGGGTGGGGCAACCGGGAGACACGACTTTGTACGCCATCGGGTTCGCCGGACGCCCCTGCGGACGGGACGGAAGCGGAACATCCCCCCGTCCCTTCCCTCAACTTGACGTACGACCGGGCGAAACGGTTGCCCACAAAACCTCTACGAAGCGGTTTCCCCCCGGATGATGGCCAGCACCCCGTCGAGCTCGTCCGGTTTCACGAGCACGTCACGGGCCTTGGACCCTTCGCTCGGACCGACGATGTTGCGCGACTCCATGAGGTCCATCAGCCGGCCCGCCTTGGCGAAGCCGACCCGCAGCTTGCGCTGGAGCATCGAGGTCGACCCGAACTGTGTGGAGACGACCAGTTCGGCGGCCTGGCAGAGCAGATCCAGGTCGTCGCCGATGTCCTCGTCGATCTCCTTCTTCTGCTTGGTCCCGACGACGACGTCCTCGCGGAAGACCGGCGCCATCTGGTCCTTGCAGTGCTGGACGACGGCCGCGACCTCGTCCTCGGTGACGAACGCTCCCTGCATACGCGTGGGCTTGTTGGCCCCCATCGGCAGGAACAGTCCGTCACCCTTTCCGATGAGCTTTTCGGCACCGGGCTGATCGAGGATGACGCGGCTGTCGGCGAGCGAGGAGGTCGCGAAGGCCAGACGGGACGGCACGTTGGCCTTGATCAGACCGGTCACGACATCGACCGAGGGACGCTGCGTGGCGAGCACCAGGTGGATTCCGGCGGCACGGGCGAGCTGGGTGATGCGGACGATGGAGTCCTCCACGTCACGCGGCGCGACCATCATGAGGTCGGCGAGCTCGTCGACGATGACCAGCAGGTACGGGTACGGCGACAGCTCGCGCTCACTGCCCTCGGGCGCCTTGGCCTTGCCGTTGCGCACGGCGTGGTTGAAGTCGTCGATGTGCCGGTATCCGTACGCCGCGAGGTCGTCGTAGCGCAGATCCATCTCCCGCACCACCCACTGAAGCGCCTCGGCGGCCTTCTTGGGGTTGGTGATGATGGGGGTGATGAGGTGGGGGATGCCCTCGTACGCGGTCAGCTCGACCCTCTTCGGGTCGACCAGCACCATGCGCACGTCCTCCGGGGTCGCCCGCACCATGACCGAGGTGATCAGACAGTTGATGCAGGAGGACTTGCCCGATCCGGTGGCGCCCGCGACCAGGACGTGCGGCATCTTCGCGAGGTTGGCCATCTCGTAGCCGCCCTCGACGTTCTTGCCGAGTGCGACCAGCATCGGATGGTCGTCCTCCGCCGCGTCCGCGAGACGCAGGACGTCGCCCAGGTTGACCATCTCGCGGTCGGAGTTGGGGATCTCGATGCCGACGGCGGACTTGCCCGGGATCGGGGAGATGATCCGGACGTCCGGGCTCGCCACGGCGTACGCGATGTTCTTGGTGAGGGCGGTGATCCGCTCGACCTTGACGGCCGGGCCGAGCTCCACCTCGTACCGCGTGACCGTCGGGCCACGGGTGAAGCCCGTGACGGCCGCGTCGACCTTGAACTCCATGAACACGTTCGTCAGCGAGGCCACGACCACGTCGTTGGCGGCGCTGCGCGTCTTGCCGGGCCCACCGCGCTCCAGCAGGTCGAGCGAGGGCAGGGAGTACGTGATGTCGCCGGAGAGCTGGAGCTGCTCGGCGCGCGTGGGCAGCGACTCGGAGCGCTCGGGAGCCGGCTTGGTCAGATCGGGTACGCCGCCGGACGGCGACGCCACCTTCTCACCGGGCCTGAACTTCTCACCGGCCCGGGGCTTCTCCGCCTCGCGGGCCCCGGGCACCGGCGTACCGGACCGCTCACGGCCGCGGTCACGGTCGACGGAGACGCCCTGCGTCAGATCGGCGACGACCGGCGAGGGCGGCATGCCGTTCAGTACCGCGCCGTCGAGCGCCGCCGCGGCGGCGGCCGCGACGTCCACGGCGTCCATGGTGCGGTTCATGGCGGGCTGCACGGACGGCCTGCGCGGCCGTCGTCGCTTGGAGAGCGCCGCCGACTCGGCGTGATCGGGGTCGTGCTCCGCATCCGCCGCGGCGCGCCGTGCGGAGCGCCGCGACCGCTCGGGCAGCGCTTCACGCCACTGCTCGTCGTACCGGTCGTCGTCGCTGCCGCCCTCCGCGCCCGGCGCGTACACCGGCTCGATGATGCCCAGCTTCACGCCGAGCGCGCGCAACCGCTGAGGAATCGCGTTGACCGGCGTCGCGGTGACGACGAGCAGACCGAACACGGTCAGGAGCAGGAGCAGCGGTACGGCGAGCACGTCGCCCATGGTGAAGATCAGCGGCTTGGACGCGGCCCACCCGATCAGGCCGCCCGCGTCCTGCATCGCTTCCGTACCGTCCTCGCGGCCGGGTGACCCGCAGGCGATGTGGACCTGCCCGAGCACCCCGAGCACGAGGGCGGACAGGCCAATGACGATGCGGCCGTTGGCCTCGGGCTTCTCGGGATAGAGGATCAGCCGTACGGCGACGGCGCCCAGCAGTATCGGTACGAGCAGATCGAGCCGGCCGAACGCCCCGGTGACCAGCATCTCGACGAGGTCGCCGACGGGCCCGCGCAGATTCGACCAGGTGCCGGCGGCCACGATCAGCGCGAGACCGAGCAGCAGGAGCGCGAGTCCGTCCTTGCGGTGGGCGGGGTCGAGTCCCTTCGCGCCACGCCCTATGGAGCGGAACATCGCTCCGATGCCGTGCGCGAGCCCGAGCCAGACGGCGCGAACGAGGCGGTAGATGCCCCCGGTCGGGGACGGCGCGGGCTTGGGCGCGGCCTTCCTGGCAGGCGCTTTCCTGGGCGGCGCGCTCTTCTTCGGGGCGGACTTCTTGGCGGGCGCGGCTTTCTTCGCCGGCCCCTGGGTACGGCCGACGCGCTTCGCGGTGCCCGCCGTGCCCTGGGAACCCTTGCCGGACGTACGTGAGGCCATGGGCCAGAGGTTACCGGTGTCGACGCCGGTGGACACGTGTGCCTACTGCTTCACCCGACCGTGTCGCCGTACAGGGGCCGGAAACTGACGCGCGTTCATGCCATACGGAAGTCTGGGGCCCTGCGGAAGCCTGTGGGCCCTACGGGAGCCTGGCGGGCCCGTCCGGCTCGGACGGGGCCGCAGCGCCCGGTCTCAGCCCTGGGAGGGCAGGACGGCCGTGGAGCCGCCGGTACCCGGTTCCAGCGCGTCCAGCGCGCGGCGGAGGCCGGTGAGCTTGCGTTCCAGATGGGCCGCCGTCGCCACGGCCGCCGCGTCCGCCGACTCGTCGTCGAGCTGCTTGGAAAGCGCTTCCGCCTGCTCCTCGACAGCCGCGAGCCGCGCGGAGAGTTCGGCCAGCAGACCGGCCGGCTCCTTCTCGTGGGCGGCGCCCGCGTGGCCGCTGCCCTCCAGCTGGAGCCGCAGGAGAGCGGCCTGCTCGCGCAGCTGACAGTTCTTCATGTACAGCTCGACGAAGACCGAGACCTTGGCGCGCAGCACCCAGGGGTCGAACGGCTTCGAGATGTAGTCGACCGCACCCGCCGCGTAACCCCTGAAGGTGTGATGCGGACCGTGGTTGATCGCGGTGAGGAAGATGATCGGGATGTCCCGGGTCCGCTCCCGCCGCTTGATGTGCGCGGCGGTTTCGAAACCGTCCATGCCTGGCATCTGGACGTCCAGCAGAATGACCGCGAAGTCGTCCGTGAGCAGCGCTTTGAGCGCTTCCTCCCCTGACGATGCCCGTACCAGTGTCTGATCGAGCGCAGAGAGGATGGCCTCCAGCGCCAGCAGATTCTCCGGCCGGTCATCGACCAGGAGGATCTTGGCCTTCTGCACCATGGCCCGTCCTCCTCGCCCCGGAATCGCACCGGGTGCCGCCCCAGGGGACGACTCCCTTACGCCGTCCGTCCTTGTGCCGGTCATGGTAGCCGCACCCCGCCCGTCACCACACCCTGTCACCGCGATGTCACTGTGCACGTACCGAAAACGCGGTGGGAGACCAGAAGGTTCCCCGGATCCCCCGTACTCACACCCGTTCAGACACAGTCGATCAGCAACTCATCGCGATTCTTTCAATTTGTCATCACTCTCCGCGCATCCACTGCTCCATGACAGACAGCAAGTGATCAGGATCGACCGGCTTGGTGACATAGTCGGAAGCCCCGCAGTCGATCGCCTTCTCCCGGTCACCCTTCATCGCCTTCGCGGTGAGCGCGACGATCGGCAGACCGGCGAACTGCGGCATCCTGCGGATCGCCGTGGTCGTCGCGTAACCGTCCATCTCGGGCATCATGATGTCCATCAGCACGACCGTCACATCGTCGTGCTGTTCCAGGACCTCGATACCCTCGCGGCCGTTCTCCGCGTACAGCACCGACAGACCGTGCTGCTCCAGCACACTGGTGAGCGCGAAGACGTTACGGATGTCGTCGTCGACGATCAGCACCTTCTCGCCATGGAACCGGAACGTCCGCCGCGGCTCCTGCTCCTCCTGACCCGCCGGCGCACCCTGCACCCACTCCTCGTGCGCGGCGCCCCCAGCGCTCTGCTGCCGGCCGGCCGGCAGAGCGGTCTGCCGTCCGGACCCGCCCAGGGCCTTGCGCCGCCGCCGGAACATCCCGGCGGTGCCGGCGGGATCACCCAGCGGCAGCTCCGACCCGGCCGGGTGGCCGGCCGGTGCCTCCGCACGCAGGCCGTTCTCGATCGCGTTGCCATGCGCCTCGATGGGGCCCGGCCCCATCTGCGGATAACCCTGCGCCGGCAGTTCGCTCGCGTGCAGCGGCAGATAGAGCGTGAAGGTGGAACCCCGGCCCGGCTCGCTCGCCGCATGGATCTCACCGCCCAGCAGCCGGGCGATCTCCCGGCTGATGGAGAGGCCGAGGCCCGTACCGCCGTACTTACGGCTGGTCGTCCCGTCCGCCTGCTTGAACGCCTCGAAGATCACCAGCATCTTGCTGGACGCGATCCCGATACCGGTGTCGGTGACCGAGAACGCGATCAGATCGGCGTCCGCGTCGCGCAGCGAACCCGACTCCAGCAGATGCTCCTTGATGGAGTTGGGCACATCGGCGCCGGCCGGCCTGATCACCAGCTCGACGGCCCCGCTGTCGGTGAACTTCACCGCGTTGGACAGGAGGTTGCGCAGCACCTGGAGGAGCCGCTGCTCGTCCGTGTGCAGCGTGGCGGGAAGCTCAGGCGACACCCGTACGGAGAAGTCGAGCCCCTTCTCCGCGGTGAGCGGCCGGAACGTCGCCTCCACGTAGTCGACCAGCTGGACCAGGGCGATCCGGGTCGGACTGACATCCATCTTGCCCGCCTCGACCTTCGAGAGGTCGAGGATGTCGTTGATCAGCTGGAGCAGGTCGGAACCTGCCCCGTGGATCGTCTCGGCGAACTCGACCTGCTTCGGCGAGAGATTGCCCTCGGCGTTGTCCGCGAGCAGCTTGGCCAGGATCAGCAGCGAGTTGAGGGGCGTACGCAACTCGTGCGACATGTTCGCCAGGAACTCGGACTTGTAGCGCATGGAGACCGCGAGCTGCTCCGCGCGCTCCTCCAGCACCTGCCGGGCCTCCTCGATCTCGGTGTTCTTCACCTCGATGTCCCGGTTCTGCCGGGCCAGCAGCTCGGCCTTCTCCTCCAGTTCGGCGTTGGACGCCTGAAGAGCCTTCTGCCGGTTCTCCAACTCCTGCGAGCGGTCCCGGAGTTGCTCGGTCAGCTCCTGCGACTGCTCAAGGAGCTTCTCCGTCTTGGTGTTGACGCTGATCGTGTTGACACTCGTCGCGATCATCTCGGCGAGCTGGTTGAGGAAGTCCCGCTGAATGTGCGTGAACGGCTGGAACGAGGCCAGCTCGATCACACCGAGGACCTTGCCCTCGAAGAGCACCGGCAGCACGATCACATGCGCGGGCGGGGCCTCACCGAGACCGGAGGAGATCTTCAGATAACCGGGCGGCACGTTGTCCACCTGGATCGTCCGCTTCTCCTCGGCAGCCGTCCCGATGAGCGTCTCACCGGGCCGGAAGGACGTCGGCATCGAACCCGCCGAGTAGCCGTAACTGCCGCGCATGCGCAGCTCGTACGCGCTCTCCCTGCCGTCGTCCGCGCCCACCTCGTCGGTGTCTCCGGGCGCCATGGCCAGGAAGAACGCGCCGTGCTGGGCCGAGACCACCGGAGTCAGCTCGCTCATGATCAGCGACGCCACGTCGTCCAGATCGCGGCGGCCCTGCATCAGACCGGAGATCCGGGCGAGATTGCCCTTGAGCCAGTCCTGCTCCTTGTTGGCGAGGGTGGTGTCACGCAGGTTCGCGATCATGGTGTTGATGTTGTCCTGCAACACCTGGATCTCGCCGGCCGCGTCCACGTCGATCTTGAGATTGAGGTCACCACGGGTCACCGCGGTCGCGACGGCCGCGATGGCGCGCACCTGCCGGGTGAGGTTGCCGGCCATCTCGTTCACCGACTCGGTGAGGTCACGCCAGGTGCCGTCCACGTCCCGGACCCGGGCCTGGCCGCCCAACTGCCCCTCGGTGCCCACTTCCCGGGCCACCCGGGTCACCTGCTCGGCGAACGACGACAGCTGATCCACCATCGTGTTGATGGTGTTCTTCAGCTCCTGGATCTCACCCCGCGCGTCGATGTCGATCTTCTTGGTGAGATCGCCCTTGGCGATGGCCGTGGTGACGGTCGCGATCTGCCGCACCTGTCCGGTCAGGTTGGACGCCATCGAGTTCACCGACTCGGTGAGGTCCTTCCACGTACCGGAGACACCCGGCACCCGTGCCTGCCCGCCCAGCTCGCCTTCCGTGCCCACCTCGCGCGCCACCCGCGTCACCTCGTCCGCGAACGAGGACAGCGTCGTCACCATGGTGTTCACGGTGTCCGCGAGCTCGGCGACCTCGCCGCGCGCCTCGACCGTGACCTTCTTGGTCAGATCGCCGTTGGCGACGGCGGACGAGACACGCGAGATGTTGCGCACCTGACTGGTCAGGTTGTTGGCCATCAGGTTGACGTTGTCGCTGAGGTCCTTCCAGATGCCCGTCGCACCACGCACCCGGGCCTGACCGCCCAGGATGCCCTCGGTGCCCACCTCACGGGCGACCCTGGTCACCTCGTCGGCGAAGTTCAGCAGCTGGTCGACCATCGTGTTGACGGTCGTCACCAGTTCGAGGATCTCGCCCTTGGCGTCAACGGTGATCTTCTTGGAGAGGTCACCCTTGGCGACCGCCGTGGTGACCTCGGCGATGTTGCGCACCTGCATGGTCAGGTTGTTCGCCATGCCGTTGACGGACTGGGTGAGGTCCTTCCACGTACCGGACACACCCTGCACCTCGGCCTGACCGCCCAGGATGCCTTCCGTACCCACCTCACGGGCGACCCTGGTCACCTGCTCGGCGAAGTTGGACAGCTGGTCCACCATCGTGTTGAGGGTGTTCTTCAGCTCCAGGATCTCGCCCCGGGCGTCCACATCGATCTTCTGCGACAGATCACCCCGGGCCACCGCCGTGGCGACCTGGGCGATGTTACGGACCTGAGCGGTGAGGTTCCCCGCCATGCCGTTCACCGAATCGGTCAGATCACGCCACACGCCCGCCACACCGGGAACCTGCGCCTGACCGCCGAGCCGCCCGTCCGTGCCCACCTCACGGGCCACCCGGGTCACCTGCTCGGCAAAGGCGGAGAGCTGGTCCACCATCGTGTTGATGGTGTTCTTCAGCTCCAGGATCTCGCCCCGGGCGTCCACATCGATCTTCTGGGACAGATCGCCCCGGGCCACCGCCGTGGTCACCTGCGCGATCTGACGCACCTGGGAGGTCAGGTTCCCCGCCATGAAGTTGACGGAGTCGGTGAGCTCCTTCCACGTACCGGAGACACCGTCGACCCGCGCCTGTCCGCCGAGGCGGCCCTCCGTACCCACGTCCCGCGCCATCCGGGTCACCTGGTCGGCGAAGGACGACAGCTGCGCCACCATCGTGTTGACGGTGTTCTTCAGCTCCAGCATCTCGCCGGCCACATCGACCGTGACCTTCTGCGACAGGTCACCGTTCGCGACCGCCGTGGTCACCTGCGCGATGTCCCGCACCTGACCCGTCAGGTTCCGGAACGCCGTGTTCACCGAGTCCGTGAGGTCCTTCCACGTCCCCGCCGCACCCGGCACCTCGGCCTGCCCGCCGAGGCGGCCCTCGACGCCGACCTCCCGGGCGACCCGGGTCACCTCGGAACCGAAGGACTGGAGCTGGTCCACCATCGTGTTGACGGTGTTCTTCAGCTCCAGCATCTCGCCGGCCACATCGACGGTGACCTTCTGGGTCATATCGCCGCTGGCCACCGCGGTGGTCACCTGCGCGATGTCGCGCACCTGCGTCGTCAGGTTCCGGAAGACCGTGTTCACCGAGTCGGTGAGGTCCTTCCACGTCCCCGCGGCACCCGGCACCTGTGCCTGCCCGCCGAGCAGACCCTCGCCCCCGACCTCACTGGCGACCCGGGTGACCTCGTCCGCGAAGGTCCGCAGCGTCTCGGTCATCTGGTTGATGGTCTCGGCCAGCTGCGCGACCTCGCCGCGCGCGCTCACCGTGACCTTCTGGGACAGGTCACCATTGGCGACCGCCGTCGTCACCTCGGCGATACCGCGCACCTGGGAGGTCAGGTTCCCGGCCATCGTGTTGACGGAGTCGGTGAGGTCCTTCCACACCCCGGCCACACCCGGCACCGTGGCCTGACCGCCCAGCTCGCCCTCCGTGCCCACCTCACGAGCGACCCGGGTCACCTCGGAGGAGAACGACGACAGCTGGTCCACCATCGTGTTGACGGTGTTCTTCAGCTGAAGCATCTCGCCGGCCACATGAACGGTGACCTTCCGCGACAGATCACCCTTGGCGACCGCCGTCGTCACGAGAGCGATGTCACGCACCTGAGCGGTCAGCCGGTACGCCATGGTGTTCACGGAATCCGTGAGGTCTTTCCATGAACCGGACATACCGCGCACCTGCGCCTGTCCGCCCAGCTTGCCCTCGGTCCCCACCTCGACCGCGACCCGCGTCACCTGCTCGGTGAACGCCGACAGCTGGTCGACCAGGTTGTTGACCGTGCGCGCGACCTTCAGGAACTCACCGCGCAGCGGCCGCACGGTCTCGTCGGCCGTGTGCGACCGCAGCTCCATGCGTTGCTCGAGGTCACCGTCGGCGACCGCCGACAGCACCCGCCCGACCTCCGAGACCGGCCGCGCCAGATCGTCCACGAGCTCGTTGGACGCGTCGATGGCGGCCGCCCAGGACCCCTCACAGGCCCCGGTCTCCAGCCGCTCGGTGAGCTTTCCCTCACGTCCGACCACACGCCGGACACGAGCCAGCTCACCCGTGAGGTGCAGATTGCGGTCCGCGACCTCGTTGAAGACCGCCGCGATCTCGGTCAGCACGCCGTCGCCGGAGACGGTCAGCCGCCTGCGGAAGTTGCCGTCCCGCATCGCCACGAGGGCCGCGAGCAGTCTGTTCAGAGCTGCCGCGTCCACATCGATGGTCCCATTGCGCTGTTTTTTCACGGACTGTCCGCCTTTTGTGCGCGTGCCTGAACCCCGCGCCGCCACGCCAGACTCCACCGTGTCCCTCCCGCAGGGGTTGACCGTATCGCTCGGGCCTATCCGGAAGCTTGCCCAGATCTTGTTTGGCTCACCGCCACAGGACACCGTTGACGGGTGACCATGTGGACGTCAAATCGTTGAAACGTACCAGGCCGCGACAGGTCGGGGTGGAACCTCCGGGCCCCTACCCCCCATCCTCCTCCCCAAGCCCATAGTTGTGCGCCGGCGCACAGCCACCGGACCTCCTCCGTACCGAAGTCGGCCCTCGTGTACCCGGGACAGTGAGCGAGCGTCTAGCCTGGCTAGGCGAATCGAAGCGGCAAGTATCGGGCACAGGACTCGGGGAAGCGACGAGACACCATATGGGGAGTGCTGTGATCACCGCGCGCGCGGCTGCCACCTTCGAGCCGGTAGGGCGCTCGGTCGCGACCGCCCGTGCCTTTGTCCGTGACACCCTCCAGGGGTGGGGATACACCGACATCGTCGACGACGCCGTCGTCCTCACCAGCGAACTCGTCACCAACGCCGTCGTGCACGCGGGGACCGCGGCGGACGTCCTGTGCCTGCGCACGGAGGACGGCGTACGGATCGAGGTCTCCGACCACTACCCCGAGCGGGAGATCCCCCTCCAGGGCTCAGGCATGGACACCAGCCCGGAACGGGAGAGCGGCCGCGGCCTGCTGCTCTGCGCCGCACTCGCTTCCCGCTGGGGCGTCGAGTACACACCCGCGCACAAACACGTCTGGTTCCAACTCGACCTGCCCGAACGGCCCGTCGGCATCCGCTCCGCAGGCCCCGTCCTGCCCACGGCCCTGCTCCCCGTCACCGACGAACGGGTACGGGTGGCCGTCGTCCAGATCGACAGCACCGGCGCGGTCACCGCCTGGAACGACGACGCCACCTTCCTCTTCGGGCACGAGGCCGACCAGGTCACCGGCAAACAGCTCACCGACTTCGCCGCGTGGCCGCAGACCCCCGGCACGAGCACCGGCATCGCCGACGCGCTCCAGCTCTCCCGCTGGGAGGGCAGCTACGGATTCCGCGGCGCAGACGGCCGCGTCATCCCGGTCTACGCCTCGCACCTGCGGGTCCGCGACACCCAGGGCGAACCGTCCACGGTCTGCCTCCTCGTCCGCGACTACGAGCGTGCCGTCCTCCAGTCCCCCGTACGCACGCCGGTCACCGACACGGGCACCGAGAGCCGCACCACGGACCCCTTCGAGGTCTTCATCGGCTCCCCCGCCCCCGACGACCTCGACGGGCTGCTCCAGCGCACGGTCGAGCGGGCGCGCGACATGCTCGACGCCGACTCGGCGTTCCTGCTGCTCGCCACCGACGACGAGACCGAACTCGAGGTACGGGCCACGACCGGCCTCCCCTCGGCCCGCCAGCGCTTCGCCCGGGTCCCCGTCGAAGCCGGCACCGGACGGTACGGCTCCGCGAGAATGCCCGCCGTCCACGAAGACCTCACGGCGGTACCCGGCGCGGTCCCGCTGCTCAGCGACACGGGCATGCGGTCCGTCGTCACGGTGCCGCTGAAGGTCGAGGGACGCCTCACCGGCTCCCTGGGCGTCGCCGCCGAAGCACCCGGCCGCTACTCCAACGAGGAGGCACTGCGCCTCCAGTTCGCCGCCGACCGCATCGCCCTGGCCGTCGAGTCCGCCCGCCTCGGCGAGCTGGAACGGCTGCGCCGCGGTTCCCTGTCCTTCCTCGTCGAGGCGTCCGACCTGCTCGCAGGCACCCTCGACCGGGACCAGACCCTGGCCCTGATGGCCCAGATGACGGTCCCCACCCTGGCCACCTGGTGCGCCGTCTACACGATCGCGGACCAGTCGTCGGAGCCGTACCTCTCGTACGTCCTCCACGAGGACGAGGACCGCATCGACGGCCTCAAGGACCTGCTCTCCAAGATCGCCCCACCGGACCCGGTTCCGGCCCCCGGAGCACGCGTCTGGACGGCCCCGTCGCAGGCCGCTCACCGGGCGGCCCTCCACACGTCCACACGCAGCCTCGACCGAGACGCGCCTCTGAGCATGGGAATCGCGACGCGCACCATCCTCGCCACCGCGTCCGCGGTGGGCGGCGAGACGGTGGTACTCCCGCTGGTCGCCCGTAACCGCGTCATCGGCATGCTCACGCTGGGCAAGCCGTCGGACGACCACTTCCGCCAGGAGATCCTGGAACTGGCCGAGGACCTCTCCCGCCGGGCCGCGCTGGCACTCGACAACGCCCGCCTCTACTCGGAGCGCATGGCGATCAGCCAGTCGCTCCAGCGCAGCCTGCTGCCCCCGGGCCTGCCCGATGTGCCCAACGTGGAGATCGAGGTCATCTACCGGGCCGCCGGCGAGGGCAACGAGGTCGGGGGCGACTTCTACGACGTCTTCCCGATCCACGACGGCGCCTACGGCTTCGCCATCGGTGACGTCTGCGGTACGGGCCCCGAAGCCGCAGCGGTCACGGGCCTCGCCCGGCACGCCCTGCGCCTGCTGGCACGCGAGGGCTTCACCGGCCCCGCGGTCCTGGAGCGCCTGAACGCCGCCATCCTGGACGAGGGAACCCGCAGCCGCTTCCTCACGCTCCTGTACGGCGAGTTGTGGCCCCAGGAGGACGGCAGCGCGCTCCTGAAGGTGGTGTGCGCCGGTCACCCCCTGCCCCTGCGTCTGCGACAGGACGGCTCGGTCGTCGCGGCCGCGGAGCCTCAGCCCCTCCTGGGCGTCATCGAGGACCTGGAGCTGTACGAAGAGGAGCTCACCCTCGACCCGGGCGATGTCCTGCTGTGCGTCACCGACGGCGTGACCGAACGCCGCGAGGGCGCGCGCATGCTCGGTGACGACGGCCTGGCCGACGTCCTGGCCACGTGTACGGGCCTCACGGCCGGTGCGGTGGCGGCACGCATTCTGCGGGCCGTCGAGCGCTTCGCCGCCGAGCCGGCATCCGACGACATGGCCATCCTGGCCATGAGGGTGCCCGAGCCGCCGATGCTCTAGGGGCTACTCCTCCGGACACGAAAAAGGCCCCCGCCAGTGGCGGGGGCCTTTTCATTGATGAGCCCCAATGCGGAATCGAACCGCAGACCTTCTCCTTACCATGGAGACGCTCTACCGACTGAGCTATTGGGGCCTTGCTGCCCTGCGGCAACGAGCTAAAGCTTACCCTGAGATCGGGGGTTTGCAAAACCGTCGACCGGCCGTGCAAAACCGCCGATCGGCTGTGCAGGACCGCCGGCCACGACCAGCCAAGTCCGGCGCAACATGACCGGCGCAAACAGTACGGGAACGCAGAAAAGCCCCGTACCTTGCGGTACGGGGCTTTCCCGGAATAATTGTTCGGCGGCGTCCTACTCTCCCACAGGGTCCCCCCTGCAGTACCATCGGCGCTGAAAGGCTTAGCTTCCGGGTTCGGAATGTAACCGGGCG
>NZ_JBWKLF010000007.1:0-37514 GCF_056430475.1 Streptomyces sp. NPDC045968
GCGCTTCCCTTCGTTCTTGCGTTTCCGACTCTATCAGACTCTTTCGTGTCCGATTCCCGGTCGAAGCGGGTTTCGCCTTTCAAGGAATTCGCTTTCGCGGTTTCCCTTTCCGGCGAGTCCGACTCTATCAGCCATTTCCTGTTCCCTTTGACCAGCCCTGCAGGCATGCAGAAGTGGAGGTGAGGGTTAGGATCTGGGCTTAATGGTCGCCGCCGACCCCCGACTCAATGTCGCGTTGGGGTCAGGCAGGAGTACGACAGTACAGGCCGCCGGGAGTCGAGGCAAATCGTTTCTGGTGCACCCCTAGGTCCGCCAACCGGTAGGTCTCGGGCGGAACCGGGACTTCATATGACTTACCCTGCTGAGCAGTACGCCGTCCCCCATCAGCCGCGGCGGCGACACACGAAGCTCCACCCCCTGGGAGGCTCCCCATGACCAACGTGACGTCCCCTCTGCCCGGACGCGCCATCGGACTCACCGCGGTGCCGGACCCGGTCTTCTCCGGCGCCATGGTCGGTCCCGGAACCGCGATCGACCCCGTGCGCGAGCCGTCGGAGGCCGTATCCCCGGTCGACGGCATCGTGGTCTCCCTCCACCCGCACGCCTTCGTCGTCGTCGACAGCGAAGGACATGGAGTGCTGGTCCACCTCGGTATCGACACCGTCCAGCTCAACGGCGAAGGCTTCGAGCTTCTCGTCAACAAGGGCGACACCGTCGTCCGCGGGCAGGGCATCGTCCGGTGGGACCCGGCCGCCGTGGAGGCCGCAGGCAAGTCGGCCATCTGCCCGATCGTCGCGCTCGAGGCCACCGCCGACTCCCTCTCCGACGTCCGTGAGGACGGCGACGTGAAGGTCGGCGACACGCTGTTCGGCTGGCAGTAACACCTTCGTAGACCTGACAGCCAGTTGGACAACCGCCGCGGTGGCACGGCCACCGCACAATCGGAGACGGGTGAAATGGAGACAACGCTGCGAGGCGTCGGCGTGAGCCACGGTGTGGCGATCGGCGAGGTTCGGCACATGGGTACGGCGGTCCTGGAACCGCCGGCCAAGCAGATTCCCGCGGAGGAGGCCGAGCGCGAACAGGGGCGTGCTCGCCAGGCCGTGGAGGCTGTGGCCGCCGACCTGATTGCACGCGGCAATCTGGCCGGGGGCGAGGCCCAGCACGTGCTGGAGGCCCAGGCCATGATGGCGCAGGACCCCGAGCTCATGGCCGATGTGGACCGGCGTATCGCTGTCGGCAGCACCGCCGAGCGCGGGATCTACGACGCGTTCGCCGCGTACCGTGCTCTGCTGGCCAACGCCGGTGAGTATCTCGCGGGGCGCGTCGCGGACCTCGACGACGTGCGGAACCGGATCGTGGCCCGGCTGCTCGGTGTGCCCATGCCGGGCGTGCCGGACAGTGACGAGCCGTACGTGCTCATCGCGCGGGACCTCGCGCCGGCCGACACGGCTCTGCTCGACCCGACGCTGGTCCTCGGGTTCGTGACCGAGGAGGGCGGACCCACCAGCCACAGCGCGATCCTGGCGCGGGCGCTCGGTGTCCCCGCTGTCGTGGCGCTGCCCGGTGCCGGTGAGCTGGCCGAGGGAACGGTCGTCGCCGTGGACGGCTCGACCGGCGAGATCTTCGTCGATCCGAGCGCCGAGAAGCGCGCGGAGATGGAGAGCGCCGCCGCGGCCCGCAAGGCCGCGCTGTCCGCGTCGACCGGCCCCGGTGCGACGTCGGACGGGCACAAGATGCCGCTGCTCGCCAACATCGGCGGTCCCGGCGATGTGCCGGCGGCTGTGGAGGCGGGCGCCGAGGGCGTCGGGCTGTTCCGTACGGAGTTCCTGTTCCTGGACGACAGCAAGCAGGCGCCGTCCGAGGAGAAGCAGGTCGCGGCGTACCGCGCGGTGCTCGAGGCGTTCCCCGAGGGCCGTGTGGTCGTGCGGGTCCTGGACGCCGGTGCCGACAAGCCGCTGGACTTCCTGACTCCGGCGGACGAGCCGAACCCGGCGCTGGGTGTGCGGGGGCTGCGCAGCCTGCTGGAGCACCCCGATGTGCTGCGGACGCAGCTGACCGCGCTGGCGAAGGCGGTCGAGGGACTCCCGGTCTATCTCGAGGTCATGGCACCCATGGTGGCCGACCGTGCCGATGCCAAGGCGTTCGCCGATGCCTGCCGCGAGGCCGGGCTGCAGGCGAAGTTCGGCGCGATGGTGGAGATTCCGTCCGCCGCGCTGCGGGCGCGCTCGATCCTGCAGGAGGTGGAGTTCCTGTCGCTGGGTACCAACGACCTGGCGCAGTACACCTTTGCCGCCGACCGTCAGGTGGGGGCCGTTTCCCGGCTCCAGGACCCGTGGCAGCCGGCGCTGCTCGACCTCGTCGCGCTGTCGGCCGAGGCGGCCAAGGCCGAGGGCAAGAGCTGTGGTGTCTGTGGCGAGGCGGCCTCGGACCCGCTTCTCGCCTGTGTGCTGACCGGTCTGGGTGTCACCTCCCTCTCGATGGGTGCCGCGTCCATTCCTTATGTACGCGCCACCCTGGCGAAGCACACGCTGGCCCAGTGCGAGCGTGCGGCCGCTGCCGCGCGTGCCGCCGACTCCGCCGAAGAGGCGCGGAACGCCGCGCAGGCGGTGCTGTCGGGCGAGTAGTCCGGCGCAGGTGCTGGTGGAAGGGGCTTCCCGCCGATGGTGGCGGGGAGCCCCTTCGGCTTGTCAGTGGTGCGTTTCCGGTTCGTCTGCGCCGATGTCGAATCCGGCACGGTATTCGACGCCCGATTCCGGGGCGACCGGTTCACCCGTATCGGCGTCGGTGCAGTAGGCGCTGAAGACCTCTCCTTCGGTGAGGGGGACGAGGCCGCCGCGGATCAGCCGCCAGCCGTGGACCCGGTCCGGGGTGTCCGGGCCGCTCGTGCGGAGCACCACTCCCCCGCGGGTCTCCAGGGCGATGCCCACCGCGAGGACGGTGGCGAACTCGGCTCCTTCGGTGGAGTCGAGGCGGGCCGGTCCCGTGGTGCCGCACTCGGTGTGGAGGACCGCCAGGAGCTGTTCGTTCTCCGTGGGGGTGCTGCACACCATGTGGTGGGTGCCGGGGCCGGCTGTTGCCAGGAGGCGGGACAGGAGGTGGGAGGCGCGGTCGAAGGCGGCGCGTCCGATGTCCTGTCCGCAGTCGACGCACTCGCCCAGGCCCGCCAGGAGCATCGTCGCGTACTCCCAAGTCGCCCGGCGGACGGCCCGGCTGATGAGGAGTGGCACCAGTGTCTCGATGGGCTGGCCGGTGTACGCCACGGTGGCGCCGCCCGCCGCGATCTCGGCGGTGAAACGGGTGCGGCTGGAGCCGCTGTCCGGTTCGAGGGCCGATTCGGCGCAGAATTCCGCGTAGTCCTCGGGGTCGAAGAGCGCGACCGTGGTGTGCATGCCCTGGGATGCGAGTGACTTGAGCAGGCCTTCGACCTGCTGGAGATAGACCGTGTGGCTGGCGAAGGTGAAGCTGCGGTACTGACGCATCGCCGCGAAGTCCTGGGCATCGACCAGGAGGCCGATCGTGCTGGGTGCTTCGCGGCGCAGCGTGCGCCGCATGGATGTGCCCTGCCGGTACTGCCGGGTGTGCGCCATGTGTCCCCCTGTGCGCTGTCGAACAATGCTCACTCAGCGTAATCAGGGGGACTGACAGTGGCTCCGTCGTGCGGACGGTCAGTGGCGGGTGCGGGCCAGGTCCACGTAGAAGTGGAGGAGTTCGAGGTTGTCCACGGAGCCCGGATTGACGGCCTTGGACAGGGCCGTGCCCTGGAGGAGGCGTTTGACCGGGACTTCGATGCGCTTTCCGGTGAGGGTGTGCGGGATGCCGGGCACCTCGATGACCTCGTCGGGCACGTGGCGCGGGGAGAGGTTCTCGCGGATGGTCAGCTTGATCGTGTCGCGGAGCTTGTCGTCGAGCGTGGCGCCTTCGGCGAGGTGGACGAAGAGCGGCATCCAGTAGCCGCCGTCGGGTTCCTCCAGGCCGATCACGAGGGATTCGCGGATCTCGGGGAGCCGTTCGACGGCCTCGTAGATGTCGGCGGAGCCCATGCGTACGCCCTGCCGGTTGAGCGTGGAGTCCGAGCGGCCGTGGATGACCACGGAGCCGTGGCCGGTCATGGTGATCCAGTCCCCGTGGCGCCAGACGCCGGGGTACATGTCGAAGTAGCTGTCGTGGTAGCGGCTGCCGTCGGGGTCGTTCCAGAAGCGGATGGGCATGGAGGGCAGCGGGTTGGTGACGACGAGTTCGCCGACCTCACCGATGAGCGGTTCGCCCGCGGGGTCCCAGGCCTGGAGGTCCGTGCCGAGGCAGGGGGCCTGCAGTTCGCCGATGTGTACAGGGAGCGTCGGGACCGCGCCGGCGAAGCAGCTGCAGACGTCCGTGCCGCCGCTGACCGAGGCGATCCAGAGGTCTTCGGCCACCTCGTCGTGGAGCCAGCGGAAGCCGTCGGGCGGCAGGGGGGAGCCGGTGGTGGCCACGCACTGGACGCGGGAGAGGTCGTAGTCCCGTCCGGGGTGGATGCCGGCCTTGCGGCAGGCCATGACGTACGCGGCCGAGGTGCCGAAGAGGGTCGCTCCGGTCTGTTCGGCGACGCGCCACTGGGCGCTGACGTCGGGGTAGCCGGGGCTGCCGTCGTACAGCACCACCGTGGTTCCGGTGAGCAGGCCGGAGACGAGGAAGTTCCACATCATCCAGCCGGTGGAGGTGTACCAGAAGAGGCGGTCGTCGGGGCCGAGGTCGCAGTGCAGGCCGATCTGCTTGAAGTGTTCGAGCAGGATGCCGCCCTGGGACTGGACGATCGCCTTGGGGAGTCCGGTGGTGCCGGAGGAGTACAGCACCCAGAGCGGGTGGTCGAAGGGGACCTGCTCGAACACGGGCTCGATGTCCGCGGAGGTGAGGGCGGCCCAGTCGAGGGTGCCCTCGGGTGCGTCCGTGCCGAGCAGCGGAATGTGGACGACGGCGCGCAGGGTGGGGAGCTCCCGGCGCAGTTCCGCGACGGTTTCGGTGCGGTCGTGTTCCTTGCCGCCGTAGCGGTAGCCGTCGACGGTGAACAGGACGACGGGTTCGACCTGCTGGAAGCGGTCGAGGACGCTGCGGGCGCCGAAGTCGGGGGCGCACGAGGTCCATACCGCGCCGACGGCGGCGCTGGCGAGGAAGGCGACGACGGCTTGGGGAATGTTGGGCAGGTAGCCGCTGACCCGGTCGCCGGGCGTGACGCCGAGTGCGCGGAGTTCGGCGGCGAGCGAGCCGACCTGTCGGCGCAGGGCCGACCAGCTGATCGGCAGCTGGGTGTGGGTCTCGTCCACGTGGAGCAGGGCGGGGGCGTCGGCGCGCAGGGGGTCCTCGGCGGTGCGCAGGGCGTGCTCGGCGTAGTTGAGGGTGGCGCCGGGGAACCACTGCGTGCCGGGCATGGAGCGCTCGCCGATGACGGTCTCGTACGGGGTGGAGAACCGTACGTCGAACCAGTCGGCGACGGCCTGCCAGAAGGTGTCGAGTTCATCGACCGACCAGCGGTGCAGCGCGGCGTAGCCGCCCTCGGCAGGTGCTCCGTACCGTTCGGCCGCCCAGTTCTGGAAGCGGGTGACGGCCGCGGCGGCGATGCGGTCGGCGTCGGGCTCCCACAGGGGGGCTTCTTCGGCACGTGCGGTCATGGGTCGGCTCCCTGGCTGACGGGTACGCGGGGTGGGCGTGGCGCGCGCACGTGCTGGGGTGCGCGCGTGCGCGGCTTTTACGGACGATGCCATGTGATCGTCTTTCGCACCAGGGTCGCCCGGCCATGGTTGCCTGCCCGGTCATGTGGTCCGGCCACGGGTGAACGGAAGTTGAACGGAGCCCGTTCTGCCGCGGCCGGCTGGCAGGGTGGCCGCATGAACGGTCGTGACCTGGTGCGCTCGGTGAAAATGGTCGGTTCGGTTGAGGGGCTGCGCACAGTGCGCATGGCCTGGCGGCACCGGCGTGCGGACGCGCGGGCGCTGCCGCCGCGCGGGGCGGAGCGGGCGAGAGTGCCGGGCCTGTTGACGGGGGCGGAACCGGGCCCCGGCGGGGGTGTCGTGCGGTTCGCCCGTTCGGAGCTGCGGATACGTGTCGCGGCGGGCGGTGCGGTGTTCTGGGCGTGGGACGGGGCGGAGCCTCTGCCGTCGTACGCGGTGTCAGGTCCCGGACCGGAACCGGACCCACGTGCCGCGCTGGAGCCGGACAAGGACGGCGGCTGGCAGGTGGTCTCGGAGCGGCTGACGGTGGCGGTGTCGCGGCACGGGGCGGTCGAGCTGCGTACGCCCGGCGGGCTCGTGCTCCGGCGGGAGCTGCCGCCGCGCTGGTGGGAGCCGGTGGCGGGAGGCGCGGCGCGGTGGGTCCAGCGGTCCGAGGTGCCGGCCGACGCGCGCTTCTTCGGGCTGGGCGGGCGGGCTAGCGGTGCACGGCTGCGTGAGGGGACGTACCGGCTGTGGAATCCCGGTCCCGGCGGGAGTGCCGGTCCTGGTGACGGGCCGCGGAATCTCACGATGCCGGTGCATCTGGTCGTGTCCGACGCGGGGACGCACCTCGCCTTCCATGACAACACGTGGGCGGGGCGCGTGACCTTGCGCGAGGGCGAGGAGGGAGCGGGCTCCGGGCACGACAGGCCGGGGACCTGTGAGGTGCGGATGGACGGCGGCCCCCTCAGGTGCTGGGTCGTCGCGGGGACACCGGCCCGGGTGCTGGGGGGCTGGACGGCGCTGACCGGTGCGCCCGCGCTGCCGCCGTCCTGGGCGCTGGGTGCGCAGCATCCCGGGCCGGGGTCGGGCGGCGAGGAGGAGGTGCGGCGGATCGTGGCGGGGTACCGGGAGCGGGCGCTGCCGCTGTCCGTAATCCGCCTGGACCCCGTCAACGGCGACGTCGGGCAGCTGTCCGGTGTGGACCACGAGCGGTTTCCCGGTCTGCCCCGGCTGGCGAAGGAGTTGCGTGAGGACGGTGTCCGGCTGGTGTCGGCCGTGGGGCCCGCCGTGCCGGCGGTGCCGGGTGACGCCGTGTTCGGCGGTGGACAACGGGTCGGGGCGGCCGGTGCGTACGTCCGGGATGCCGGGGGGCGGGCGGTGCGGGGCGCGGGGCGGCCGGGCGGGTGCGTCTATCCGGACTTCACCGATCCGCTGGTGCGCGCGTGGTGGGGCGCGCTGTACGAGGAGCGGCTGGAGCAGGGGTTCTCCGGGGTGTGGCACGAGTCGGGTTGTCTGTCGGCCGAGTCCGGTCCCGCGACGCTTCCGTTGTCGGCTCGGTACGCGCTGGAGGGGCGCGGTGGTGATCATCGCGAGGCGCACAACGTGTACGGGCTGGCCATGGCGCGTGCCGGGTACGAGGGGGTGCGCCGGCTGCGGCCGGACGAGCGGCCGTTCCTGGTCTCGCGTTCCGGGTGGGCGGGGGCACAGCGGTACGGGGGTGTCCTGACCGGTGCCGGGGTGACCGGCCGGCCGGGGCTGCGGGCTTCGCTCGCGATGGTGCTGGGCCTCGGGCTCTGCGGGGTGCCGTACGCGGGGGTCGATGGGGGTGGGACGGAGGATCCGGACGAGCTGTATGTGCGCCGGCTCCAGCTCGGCGCCTTTCTGCCCTTGTTCCGTACCGGTGCGGCGGTGGGCTCGGGCGGGCGTGAACCGTGGGAGGCGGGGCCGCGGGTCCTTGAGTACGCGAAGGCCGCGTTCGACGGGCGTGAGCGGCTGCGCCCGTACTTCGTGACGCTGGCTCAGGTGGCCCGGCTGACGGGCGCCCCGTATGTGCGGCCGTTGTGGTGGGGCGCGCCCGGCGACCGTGCGCTGCGGGACTGCGAGGACGCCTTCCTGCTGGGCGACGCGCTGCTCGTGGCGCCGGTGCTGGAGTGCGGGACGGAGCGGCGGGCGGTGCGGCTGCCGCGCGGGCGCTGGTACGACACGGTGACCGGGGAGGCGTACGAGGGGCCGGGGCAGGTGCTCGTGGACGCGCCGTTGTCGCGGATTCCGGTGCTGGCGCGGGCCGGTGCGGTGATTCCGGTGCGGGGCGCGGAGGGCGGTCTCGAACTGGAGGTGTGGGCTCCACCGGTGGACCGTACGGGCGGGGGTGTGGTGGTGCGTGACGCGGGCGACGGGTGGGCGCGGGCGGAGGTCGAGCGGTATACGTCGCGGATGGCACGCGGGCGCGTGGTCGTCGAGCGGGAGGGCGGAGAGGAGGGGGCGGCGATGCCTCCCGTGCGGGTACGGGGGCTCTAGTGCGGTGACCGCATGCGTCCACGGGGGTTCCGCGACCTTCGGCCGCGTTCTGTCCTCGATCGCCGGACGGGCTTGAGAATCAGGCCCGTTCCGACGATCGGAGAATGGGGCGTCAGCCGTAGTGGCCGGCGAACCAGGCGTGGACGGCTCGGGTGTGCAGGGGGAAGGCCAGTTCCCGGGCGGTGCGCAGCACGTCGTAGCCGGCGGTCTCGTCGGTCGGCACGGAGGGCGGCAGGGCGGCGGCCGGGCGTGGGGGCAGCAGGCCGAAGAGGAGCAGGTGGCCGGCGGGGCTGCTCATCGCGTCGGCCAGGCGGACGTCGTGCTCGTGGGCCTCGATGCCGGTTTCCTCGCGGAGCTCTCGTACCACCGCATGCCGCCAGTCCTCGGCGTGGTCGATGAAGCCGCCGGGGAGCGCCGTACCACCCCGCTGGGGCGGGATGGTACGGGTGATGACGACGAGTCCGCCGCCCTGCGCGTCGGTGACGGGCAGCAGGGCCACGGCGACCGGAAGCGGATTGCGGTAGGCGGTGGCGCCGCAGGTCGCGCAGGCCCTGGGCCACGCAGCGGACATCCGCGCGGAGTACGGCGTACCGCAGCTTCCGCAGTGCGAGTGCGGGGTGGGCGTCGTGGGCGGGTTCGTGGGTGCGGACACGGGCGGACTGTATCCGATCACTCTTTCGCGAGGGCCCCGGAGCTGATAGACGATGTGCCCATGACAGGAATTCGCACCGCCTTCCGCGCTCTGGCGGCCACGGCCGCCACCCTGCTCGCCGTGTCCGCCTCCCCCGTGGCCCAGGCCTCACCCGAACCGAAGGCCCCCCGGGAGTTCGTCTCGCTGCGCTCGGTCGATCCGACGATCATCCAGGAGATGCGCTACACCACCGCACACAACTTCCTGGGGGCGCCCGTCGACGGCTACCGGCAGCCGGTCTGCATCCTGACCCGGCCCGTCGCCGACGCGTTGCACACGGCGCAGACGCGGCTGCTGCGCCAGGGCTATTCGCTCAAGGTGTACGACTGTTACCGGCCGCAGCGGGCGGTGGACCACTTCGTGCGCTGGGCGAGGGATCTCGACGATCAGACCATGAAGGGCGAGTTCTACCCGAAGGTCGACAAGACGCGGCTGTTCGAGGACGGTTACATCGCGGAGAAGTCCGGCCACAGCAGGGGCAGCACGGTGGACCTGACCCTGGTGAAGGTGCCGGCGGTGCCCACCAGGCCGTATGTGCCGGGCGAGGCACTGACGCCCTGCTACGCGCCGCAGTCCGAGCGCTTCCCCGACAACTCGGTGGACATGGGCACTGGTTACGACTGCTTCGACACCCTGTCGCACACCGACGACCCCCGGATCCAGGGAATCCAGCGCGCCAACCGGCAGTTGCTCAAGCAGACGCTCGTCGGTCTGGGCTTCGTGAATCTGGCCGAGGAGTGGTGGCACTTCACCTTCAAGCCGGAGCTCTTCCCGGACACCTACTTCGACTTCCCGGTGGCGCGGCGTTCCGTCGCGGGGCACTGAGGCCGGCAAGCCGGCCCTGGTGAACGGGCGGTCGGGACCACCCCCGTGGGCTCCGGCCGCCCGTTCTCCTCTTCGGACGCGGACGGGCCGTATCCGGTTGCCGTTCCAGCCATTACGGTGCCCCTATGTCACAGGAGACGTTCGATTCGTACGAGGAATTCTGGCCCTACTACGTGGCGATGCACTCGCGCGCCGCGACCCGCTGGACGCATCTGACGGGAACGCTGACCGGCCTCACGATCGCCGCCTACGGGCTGGCGCGCGGGCGATGGCGGTATGCCGCGGCGCTGCCGCTCATCGGGTACGGGACCGCCTGGCCGGCGCACTTCTTCATCGAGAAGAACAACCCGGCCTCGTTCGGACACCCCGCGTGGTCGCTGCGCGGTGACATGCAGATGATCCGAATGATGCTCGCGGGCCGGGACCGGGAGCTGGCCGAGACCGCCGCCAAGTGGCTCGCCGAGAACCGCTGACCGTGGCACACTTCTGACGTTCCGTCAGATCCAGTGCCGGGGAGGGGCTTTGCCGCACACGCGCACACCCGTGGTGACCGGTTGGTTCACCGAGGACAGCACCGACGAGGACTTCCGGCTGCTGGGCACCCGCTGTTCCGGCTGCCGGACGGTCTTCTTCCCCCGCGAGGACGGCTTCTGCCGGAACCCGGGATGCGCCGGCGGGGAACTGGCCGAGGTGCCGCTCTCCAAGCGGGGCACGGTCTGGTCGTTCACCGACGGCCGTTACCGGCCCCCTCCCCCGTACGTCTCCGATCCCGGTGTGCCCTGGGAGCCCTGCACACTGATCGCCGTGGAGCTGGCCGCCGAGCGCATGGTCGTCCTGGGGCAGGCGGTACCGGGGGTCGCAGTGGCGGATCTGGCGGTCGGGATGACGGTCGAGGCGGTACCCGGTGTGCTCGGCGACGCCGCCGGAAGCGGGGCCTTGCGGGCGACGTGGAACTGGCGGCCCGTACCGGCTCCGGGCTACCCTCCGCCGTCCGCCGCACCGGACGGCGGTGTGGCATGACGGGCGATGTGGCGGTCCTCGGGGCCGGGATGCACCCGTGGGGCAAGTGGGGGCGCAACTTCGTCGAGTACGGCAGGGTCGCGGCGAAGGCGGCGCTCGCCGACGCGGGCCTGGACTGGCGGGACGTGCGGTCGGTGGTCGGCGCGGAGACGGTGCGGGGCGGCTACCCGGGGTACGTGGCGGGGTCGACGTTCGCGCAGGCGCTCGGCTGGCAGGGCGCGCGCGTGACCAGTGTGTACGCGGCCTGCGCCTCGGGCGCCCAGGCCATCAACGCGGCCCGTGCCCAGATCCTGGCGGGTCTGGCCGATGTGGTGCTCGTGGTGGGGGCGGACGCGGCGCCGAAGGGTTTCTTCGCCCCGGCCGGCGGCGAACGGCCCGACGATCCCGACTGGTTGCGCTTCCGCGTCCTCGGGGCGACGAACCCCGCGTACTTCGCGCTCTACGCGCGCCGCCGGATGGCGCTGTACGGGGACACGACCGACGACTTCGCCCTG
This sequence comes from Streptomyces sp. NPDC045968, assembly GCF_056430475.1. Classification (NCBI taxonomy): domain Bacteria; kingdom Bacillati; phylum Actinomycetota; class Actinomycetes; order Kitasatosporales; family Streptomycetaceae; genus Streptomyces; species Streptomyces sp. NPDC045968. Next base: position 11,235 of record NZ_JBWKLF010000007.1, read on the forward strand.
GTCAAGGTCAAGAACGCGGCGGCGGGAGCACTGAACCCGCACGCCCGGTACCGCGCTCCCGTGACTGCCGCGCAGGTCGCGGCGTCCGCCGTGGTCGCCGACCCCCTGCGGCTCCTCGACATCTGCGCCACGTCCGACGGCGCGGCGGCCCTGGTCCTGTCCGGCATGGACTTCGCCAGGCGCCACGGGGCCGCCGACCCGGTCCGTATCCGCGCGGTCTCCACCGTCACCCCGGTCTTCCCGCGGGAGGTGCTGGACCTGCCGGACATCGCGACGGATTCCGCGGTGGCGGTGGAACCCGCACCGGAGAGCTACCGTGCCTCGATCGCCCGGGCCGCGTACGAGGAGGCCGGCATCGGCCCGCAGGACCTCTCGCTCGCCGAGGTGTACGACCTCTCCACCGCGCTGGAACTGGAGTGGTACGAGGACATCGGGCTCTGCGCACCGGGTGACGGCGCGAAACTGGTACGCGAGGGAGTGACCGCGCTCGGCGGGCGCATGCCGGTCAACCCGAGCGGCGGGCTCGCCTCCTTCGGGGAGGCGGTGCCGGCGCAGGCGATCGCTCAGGTCTGCGAGCTGACGTGGCAGTTGCGCGGAACCGCGGGCGGGCGCCAGGTGGCCGGCGCCCGCGCCGGGATCACGGCGAACCAGGGGCTGTTCGGCCATGGCTCGGCCGTGATCGCGGTGCGCTGACCCCGGACGGGCCCTGCCGGGACCGGCGCGCGGCTGCCCCTGCGTCCCGCTCCACGAGAGAGGTGCTCGGCGTGTGCCTCCGTTGGGGGGACAGACATCAGGCAGGGATCGCTGGAGCGGTTCATATGAGTACTCCGGAAAGCCAGTCGGCGGTTGCCGGAAGCCAGTCGGGCCGGGCGTTGCCGAGAAGGTGGTCGCCGTGCGGGACGAGCAGGTACTCGCCGCGCGGTGCCAGGCGGGCCAGCGGCTCCCCGTTGGTCACGCCCGGGATGACGTCCTGGCCGCCGTCCACCACCAGGAGCGGGGAGGCGATGTGCGGTGCCTGCGCGGAGAGATCGACCCGGCGCACGAAGTCGCGGGCCTCTTCCGTTCCCCCGGCGCGACGGACGAGGGTGTCCCGCACGAAGGGCGGCAGCGCGTCCCAGTCGAGGAGGGAGGGGCCGCTGACCGTGACGGCAGCGGCCACCCGGGGCTCGTGGGCGGCACTTTCCGCCACGTAGTAGCCACCCAGGCTGAGCCCCACGAGGCCGACCCGTTCGACTCCCAGCGCGTCGATGACCTGGCCGATCACCTGGTGGTAGTCCGGCCGCACCGTGGTGCCGGCGGCGAGTACGCCCTGGCCGGGGCCGTCCATGGTGAACACCGCAAGGCCCCTGCGCAGCAGGGCTGTCGTCACGTGGTGGAACTCCTCCTTGCCGGAGTCCAGGCCGGGCACGACGACGACGGTGGCCGGGGCGTCGGCGGGCCCGCGCAGCCACCCGGCGAAGGTGGACCCCGCGTGTCTGCGGGACTCGGGCTCCTGGACGGCCAGTGCGCGGCCCATCGCGGTGTCGGCCTCGGCGGCGGCCAGGTGCTGGTCGGCGTGCGGGGCCAGGGTGGCGATGTGGAACCAGCGGGCCGCCGCCTGATAGTCGTCGCCCGCCGATACCGGTGAGGCCGCTCGGCCGGCGCGGGCGACGTACCGCTGTGCGGTGCGGACGCACGCTTCGCCCCAGCCGTCGAGGGAGGTCAGTGCGCCGGTCACGCGCAGGTACTCGTGGGGATCGAGCCCGGCCCCGGTGGCCCGGGACAGATTGGCTGCCGAGAACTCGTGGACGTTCATCGCTCTGCCCCCGTGGTCAGGACGGCCTTCCCTCGCACCCGGCGTTCCCGCAGGTCGACCAGCGTACGAGCGGTCTCCCTCCAGTCGGCGCGGCGGCCGATCTCCGGATGCAGCCGCCCATGGTCGACCAGGCGCACCAGTGTGGCCAGGTCCGGGCCGTACGGCGTGCCCGCGTAGTGGAAATGCCGGATCGTGGCGTCCCGCGGACCGGAGAGGAGGTCGAAGAAGTCGAGCGTCACCGAGTTGCGGGCCGCCTGGCCGAACCAGATCAGGGTGCCGCCCGCGGCCATCCTGGCCAGCGCGAGGGGAAGGTGGGGGCCGCCGGTGGATTCCAGCACCACGTCGAACGGCCCCTGAGCATCCTCCACATCGTGTACGACGGCCGCCGCTCCCAGTTCGCCTAGCCGCTCGCCCCGCGCGGGGGTGGCGGTCACCGCGGTGACGTCTGCTCCGGCGGTGGCGGCCAGCTCGGTGACGTAGTGGCCGACCCCGCCCGAGGCGCCGGTCAGCAGTATCCGCCTGCCCATCAGGCTGCCGGCCGCGCGCAGCAGCCGCAGAGCGGTGATGCCGGCCAGCGGAAGTGCGGCGGCCTGGACCGCGCTGACACCGTCGGGCAGTACGGCGAGCGCGTGGGTGGGCACCGCCGCGTACTCGGCCCAGCCGCCCGCCGCCGGGTGTCCCACGATCCTGGTGCCGATCGGCGGACCGGAACCGTCCGCGGCCGCCTGCACCACCAGCCCTGCGATGTCCTTGCCGGGAAGCTGTCCCGGCCTCGGCTGTTCGAGAAGGAACGTCTCGCCCCGGTTCAGGGAGAACGCCTCCACTCGGATCAGCGCCTCTTCCGGCTCCGGGACGGGCTGGGCGTCCTCGGTGAACTCGACCGGCCGCGCCGGGTGCCCAGTAGGGATCAGTCTCTGCATGCTGATGATGAAAACGCCGGTGGTGCCGAGCGATCCAACAACGGCAGGGAAAGGCCGACAACCGATGGTTGTCGCCTAGGGTGAGAGGCGTGGATCTTGACTTGGCTCAGGTGCGCGCCTTCGTACGCGCCGCTCAGGAACTGCACTTCGGGCGAGCGGCCGAGTCGCTGTCCATCTCGCAGCAGGCACTGTCCAAGCGGATCGCCCGCCTGGAGTCCGGGCTCGGCACCGAGATGTTTCACCGCGGGGGCCAAGGGGTGCGGCTCACGGAGGCCGGGCGCCGTTTCCTGGAGCCGGCCAGGCGGACCCTGTCCGCGTCGGAGGATGCCGTGGCCGCCGTACTGGACCGTCCCCGGCCGCTGCGCGTCGATGTATGGGGTCATCTGTACGCGCCTATGCGGACGTTGGCGCAGGCGGTCGCGGTGGCCGGCGCACCGTCTCCGGAGCTCGGGCACGGCCGTGATCTGCCGTCGGTGGCGGCCTCGCTGCTGCGTGGCGACATCGACGCGGCGTTCGGCCGGGTCCATCCGCCCCTGCCCGCCGGGCTGACCCACCGCCTGGTGCGCCTCGAACCGGTGGACGTCGTCCTCGGTGTGGACCATCGGCTCGCCGCCGAGCCCGTGCTGCGCCCCGGACACCTCCGCGACAGCGTTCTGTGGACGCCCGGGGCGCTGGGCCGGCTCGACTTCCTGTCCCGTTTCGCCGAACGGTTCGGCATACGCGACCACGCCGAAGGCGCCAACCTGGGTCTCGACCACTTCCTCGCCGACGTGGCCGCGGACCCGCGCCGCTTCTCGCTGATGCCGGCCGACGTACCACTTCCTCCGGGTGTGCGGGTCCGTTCCGTGCCGCTGATGGGCCCCACGCCTCTGTACGCCTGGTCACTGCTCTGGCGCGACCAGCACGGACATCCCCCGCTGCGGGAGCTGCTGAGCACGTTCGCGGCGGAAGCCGGGCGCAACCGGTGGCTGGAGTACGACCCGGCCCGCGACTGGCTGCCCGAAGCCCACACGGCCGCATGACGTGATCACGTCGTAGCGGGTTCCCTGAGCCTGTCCGCGCGCGCCATCGCGTGCTCCACCACCGCGACCAGCACGTCCCGTACGGACGGGCGGTCGCGGGCGTCGCACAGGAGTACCGGGACCTCGGGGTCGAGGTCCAGCGCCGCCTGCACCGTTTCGACGGGGAACCGGTCGGCGCCCTCGAAGCAGTTCACGGCGACCGCGAACGGGATCGCCCGGCGCTCGAAGTAGTCCACCGCCGCGAAGCAGTCCTCCAGCCGTCTCGTGTCCGCGAGGACGACGGCGCCCAGCGCGCCCTGGGACAGCTCGTCCCACAGGAACCAGAAGCGGTCCTGCCCCGGGGTGCCGAACAGATAGAGCACCAGGTCCTCGCGCAGCGTGATGCGGCCGAAGTCCATCGCCACCGTCGTGGTGGTCTTCGCCTCGACGCCCGCCAGGTCGTCCACCGGACGGCCCGCTTCGCTCAGCCTCTCTTCCGTACGCAGCGGTCTGATCTCGCTGACCGCCCCCACCAGGGTCGTCTTGCCCACTCCGAAGCCGCCCGCCACCAGGATTTTCAGGGTAACGGGCTCGACGGGCCGCCTCTTGCGGCTAGAGCGCCCGAAGGCCATTGATCACCTCGCGAAGAAGGTTCGCGTCCGGCAGTTCGGCCGGCGGAACGGGACGGGTTACATGCACCAGCTCGTCCTCCACGAGATCGCCGACCAGGACCCGTACCACCCCTACGGGGAGGTCGAGTCCGGCCGCGAGTTCCGCGATCGACTGGGGCATGTCACTGCAGAGTTCGACGATCTCTACATGTTCCGGGGAGAGCGTCTGGTCCCGGCCGGGATCGTCGGCCGCCGGTTCGGGGACGACGACCGCGATCAGGTCGAGGCGGTGGCGGGACGCGCTGCTGGTACGCCCCCGGGTCATCGCGTACGGGCGGACCACCGGTCCCGCGTCCGCGTCGTACCACCGCGAGGACTGGGAGACGGTGGACGCGGCCGGAGGTCCGGAGACGGTGCCCCGGGAGGAGTCAGCGCTCATGCCATCCACTCACCCTCCGGCGGGCAGACCGGTCGTCCGGGGGGCGTTGGCCAGGTGGGCCCCCACGCGCTTGACCATCAGCGTCATCTCGTACGCCACCTGGCCGACGTCGGAGTCGGAGTCGGCAAGGACGGCGAGGCAGCTGCCGTCGCCGGCCGCGGTGACGAAGAGGAACGCCTCGTCGAGTTCGACGACGGTCTGGCGCACCCGGCCCGCGTCGAAGTGGCGGCCCACACCCTTGGCGAGGCTGTGGAACCCGGAGGCGACCGCAGCCAGATGCTCGCTGTCCTCGCGCGTCAGGTCCTTGGACGTGCCGGTGGCGAGGCCGTCGCTGGAGAGCACCAGCGCCTTGTGGATGCTGCCGACGCGATCGACGAGTTCGTCGAGTAGCCAGTTGAGTTCGCCGGAGCCGTGGCGGCTCGCGTCGGATGCTGCGGCGTTCGGTGCGGTCATGGACCGTCCCCTCCCGGAGTGGTTCGTGGTGCTGTCTCGCCGCGGCCGGCGGTGTCTTCGGCGCTCTCGGCGTTCTCACGCCTGCCACGCTGCCAGCCACGTTGTAGCGAAGCCATGCGATTGCGTACTTCGTCCGCGTCGCGTTCGAGGTCGTCGGCGGCGTCCACGGGGACATGGCCGGGAGTCCGGTGTGCGGATTCCTCCCGGAGCTGGTGGGCGAGGCTGGCCTGCCGGACCCGGCGTGGCAGACCGCCCACCGTCTCCCGTACCGCTTCCGCCGGGGCCGGGGCGGCCGGCCGTTCCCTCGTCGCGGGAGGTGGCGGGAAGGTGTCGGGGTGGGCGCGGTCCGCCTCGTCCACCCGGCGTCCCCGGTCGGAGACCAGGGTGGGCGGCTTGCGGCGCGGCAGGGGGATGGGCCCCACCGGGCGCATCGGGCGGACATCGGCCTCGTGTTCGCCGGTCTGGTCGGCGGCCTGCTGGTGCTGTTCGCGCTCGCCGTCGCGGCGCAGGTCCCGTGCGCGGAAGATGCCGCCGCGTTCGCTCTCGGTGTCCTCCAGGTCGGAGACGCCGTCGAGTACGGGAGCGAGTGCCGGATCGAGCTCCGGGTCCACGTCCCGGCCGGGGCCCTGCGGGAAGCCCAGGGCGTCGAGCGGACCTTCGAGTTCCACGGGGCCGTCGAGGACGGAGGGGCCTACGAGGCCGGTGGGCACCGGGGAGAGGACGGAGGAACGGCCGTTCTCCTGCGTCGCGCTGTCGCGGACGCCGTCCTCGGGTGAGCCGTCCTTGCGGGACCGGCCGCTGCCCGGTGCGTCGATGCCCGGGCGTCCGCCGGCGATGGCCCTCTCCGCTCTGCGGTCGAGGCGGAATCCGGTGCCGTGGGTGTCCGGTGCGTCCGTCAGCAGCGCGGCCGGGATGAAGACGACCGCGGTGGTCCCTCCGTACGGAGACCTCTGGAGGGAGACGCGTACGTTCTGCCGCTGGGCGAGCCGGCTGACCACGAAGAGGCCCAGCCGGTCGGTGTCGGAGAGCTCGAAGTCGGGGGTCTCGGCGAGCCGGAGGTTGGCGTCGAGGAGGATCTCGGGGGCCATGCCGAGGCCCCGGTCGTGGATCTCCAGCGTGAATCCGTTGGCGACGCGCTCGCCGTGCACCTGGACCGCGGTGTGCGGCGGCGAGAACACGGTGGCGTTCTCCAGGAGTTCGGCGATCAGGTGGGTGAGGTCGGCCACGGCGGGTCCGCCCACGCCGATACGCGGCAGCCGCCGGACCTCGATCCGTTCGTAGTCCTCCACCTCGGCGACCGCCGCCCGCACCACGTCCATCAGCTGGATCGGCTTGCGCCACTGGCGGGACGGGGCGGCGCCGGAGAGGATCACGAGGCCCTCGGCGTGCCGCCGCATACGGGTGGTGAGGTGGTCGAGGCGGAAGAGGTCGGCGAGTTCCTCGCTGTTCTCGGTGCGGCGCTCCATGGTGTCCAGCAGCGTCAGCTGGCGGTGCAGGAGGACCTGGTTGCGGCGGGCGAGGTTCACGAACACCTCGGAGACCCCGCGGCGCATGTCGGCCTGCTTGACCGCGGCCTCGACGGCGGCCCGCTGGAGGGTGTTGAGCGCCTGGCCGACCTGGCCGATCTCGTCGCGTTCGTACTGGAGATGCGGGGCCTCGGTCTCGACATCCACCTGTTCGCCCGCCGCGAGCCGGCGCATCACGCTCGGCAGTCGCACCCCGGAGACCTCATGGGCGTCCTTGCGGAGCCGCGAGAGGTCACGGATCAGCTCGCGGCCGATCCGTACGGAGACGAAGATCGAGACGAGCAGGGCGAGGAAGCCGAGCACACCGGCGATCCCCGCCTGGATCAGGACCCGGTAGCCGGCGGGTTCGGCGCGGTCCTGGAAGCGGTTGGTCATCTCGGTGGTGTCGTTGGCGAGCCGGTCCAGGACCGGTTCGCTCACTTCCTGCCACCGCTCCGCGTCGACGCTGCCCGGCCGCTTGAAGGGGCCCGCGTCGATGAGCGTCTTCTCCGCGCCGCGCAGGGGTTCGGTGTCGGGGCTGCCCCAGTACTGCTCCATGCGCCGGCGTTCGGCGGCGGGCAGGAGTTCGAGGTTCACCTCGTACAGCAGACGGCGCCCCGCGACCAGGTCGGAGGCCGCGCGCAGCTCTTCGGCGTCGAGCCGGCCCGCGACGAGCCCGGAGGCGATCAACGCGTCCTCGCGGGACAGCATTTCGCGGGCGCGGGAGATCCCGACCAGCGCCCGGACCTGCTTGTCCATCGATACGTTCTCCATGGTGTGGAGACCGTTCAGGAAGCGGTAGCAGGGATCGATGAGCCGGTTGTAGAAGTCCAGTGCCCGGTCGCGGTCGATGGTGCGACGCTCTACTGACTGCCGCAGTGCGTCGAGGCCGTCGACGGCGCTGAGGATTGAGTCGAGCCTGGTCTCGGCGTCCGGATGCAGTGCGTCACGGATGCCCTTCTGGTGTGCGCTCTCCCGGACGTCCGCCACGACCCGGTCGGTGGCGGCGCGCTGGCGGCGCAGGAGGGGCAGGGCGTCGGAGGCCCGGGGGTCGGCGAGGAAGATCAGCGTCTGACGTCGTTCGCTCTGGACGGCACGGACGGTGTCCTCCAGAGGATGACCGACCTTTTCCATGATCGAACCGGCGCCCATGAGTTCGCCGGCCTCACGGCCTGTGATGTAGGTGGCGAACACCCAGAGGCCCGTGAGGGAGACGAGCGGCACCATGAGCAACGCCACGATCTTCCTGCGGATGGACTTCCCGCGAAAGCGCATGGCCTCCCCCAGCTCGGCCCCGCGTCGCGGGGTGGTGTACGTCGGTGGCTCACCGGGTCCCTGTCGCTGACCGGTCGGCGTTCCGTCGGCATCCGTCAACAAACGGCGCGAGCCTACTACTGACACACAGACAACTCGAAGGCGTGTCCGGGCGAATTTCGGCCGCCCCGCTGAGACTTGATCAGGGGTTGTCCTGGTATTCCCGGAGATGAAATTCGCGAAAGCGACAGCCGAGGCCGCGTGGACTGTCACGTTCGCGGCACACGCAGTTGGCTGGAACCTTTCGTTCCATGGCCTTCGGGGCTCAATGACCCCCTTCTGCGGGAATCTTCACCGCGCGGCATTCGTCCAACTGTACGGGGCAGAGGGCTACATGGGTGCGTACGACGGGGCAGCAGGACCCCGCCCGCGTAGAACGGCTGTAATCCGGGCAGCCACCCTGAAGTCGGACAGCGGTGGGGAGTTGAAGGTTCTTGGACACGGAAGAGCGCCGGAGCGAGCAGGAGTCGGAGCGGTCCGCTCATATCCCGCGGCAGCTCTGGGTGGAGGAGCCCGCGGTGCGGCGGCGGATGCCGGACCCGGTGCGGAGAGCGGCTGTGCGCGCCGTGCTCATCACGTCACTGACCCTCATACAGGCCATGGTGGCCTTCCTGAGCGCCCTGGCGGGCTCGTGGCTGGCCTTCCCGACGATGCTCAGCAGCGTGGGCAGCACGGTGGTCGCGACGTGGTCGGTCCTGGACGTGTGGGTCACGCGTCAGGTGTGGAACCAGCGCAACGGTGTGGTGTCCGTGCCGAGCAGCACGGCGCGGCGGATGCGCCGTGAGCGGCGACGGGCCCGGCGCATGGCCAGGACCGCGACGCGGCAGGCCACGCGGATACGCCGCCGGGGCTCGGGCGGCCTGTCCAGGGCCTGACGGCCGCCCGGGCCCCGGCTCGCGTCGCCGGGGCGGAGCCGGGACCAGCGCGGTGAGCGGATACGTTCACCGGGTTTCGCGGCCTTCGGCCGCGTTCTGTCCTCAAGCGCCGGACGGGCTTGATCTTCAATCCCGGGCGGCCGCTTGTGCCTGGGCCGCTGCCTCGGCCGCCTGGGGCGTGCGCTTGAACATCCGGGTCGCGGTGATCTCGCCGTGGACCGTCTCGACGTCCGGGTCCTGCTGCGGCAGTCCGGGGCGCAGGTGCTCCTCCACGCTGATGTACTTCAGCCCCGCCCGCAGGTCCGCGTCGTTGCGGAGACGGATGACCAGGGGGAATTCGGCGAGCGCCGTCGTGTCGAACAGGCCGGTCGTGTAGAGCAGCTGGACACCCAGCGCGTCCGACACCGCCCGCTGGAGCTCCAGCAGGTACGTGGCGTTGGCGCGGCCGATGGGGTTGTCGAGGAACAGCGTGCCGGCGTGCCGGTGGCGGTCCCGCCCGCGGTCGTTGCTCCGGAGTGCCGCCATGGTGCAGTACAGGGCGATCGCCGCGGTGAGCAGCTGGCCTCCGGAGAACACGTCCCCCATCTGTCCGACCGGGACCCGTTCGGCGCGGAGCACCGCGTCCGGCTTGAGGATCTCCACGGCGATGCCCTTGGGTTCGAGGGCTGCCTGGACACCGCGCAGCAGCAGGGACATGCCGTCCCGGCGCAGGTCGGAGTTCTTCTTGAGGGCGGCGTGCGTGGCCTCGTCGATGACCAGGCCGAGGCGTTCGGTGAGTGTGGCCTGGTCGGGCTCCTCGAAGCGGATCCGCAGGAATTCCTGGCCGGACCACTCCCCCAGTCCGTCGGGCAGCTGGGAGAGCCGCTGCGCCGAGCGCAGGGTGGCGAGGGCGGACTCCACGAGCCCGCGGAGCCGGTCGACGATGGAGTCGCGGTTGCGCTCCAGCTGGGCCATCTCGTCGGTGAGGACGCGGAGGCGGGGGGCGAAGGCGGCGGCCCACTTCTCCGCGTGCTCGGGCAGGGCCGAGGCCGGGAGCTCCCGGATCTGCTGGCGTGCGGGGGTGCGGACCTGCTCGTAGCGGGTGGAGTTGGCGTGCCGTACGAGCACATCGCTCGCTTCCCGTACGGCGGTCTCGGCGGCCGACAGGTCGGCGGCGCAGCCGCGCAGGGAGCGGCGGGCCTCGGCGGCGGACCGCTGGGCCTCGTCGAGGGTGCCGGGATACGGCTCGGGGCCGTCGGTCTCCTCGTCGGCGCCGTGGTCCCGGAGCAGGTCGCGCAGGAGCGCCGCCGTCTCCTCGAAGCCGCGCGCCGAGTCCTCCGCGGTGCGGTGGGCGTGGAGCAGTTCGGAGTGGGCGGCCCGGGCGGTGTCCAGGGTACCGGTGGCGGAGGCCAGTTCGGCGGTGGCCGTGCGGAGCAGGTTCTGCGCCTGTCCGGCGTCGGCCGGGACCAGCTCGTCCGGCAGTTCCGTGTGGTGGGGCTCCTCGTCGACGGGGGCGAGCCGTTCGGCCTCACCGCGGAGCCGGCCGAGCTGCTCGCTGGCCGTGGAAGCCCGGGTCTCCAGGAGCTGGACCAGGGACTCGGCACGGGCGGCCGCGGCCTGCCGGGACGGGCCGTCGGCGCCGTCGGTGCCTTCGAGGAGCTGGGCTGCGCGGGTGCGGACCTTGTTGGTGAGGCGGTCGAGCTCGGCGAGAGCGGCGCTCTCGTCGCTCTCGGCGCGGGCCTGTTCGGCGCGCAGGTCGGCGCCGACGCCCACCTTCTCGTACAGCTGGGAGGCCGCCCGGTAGGCCTCGCGGAGGGCGGGCAGGGAGGAGCGGGCGGCGTCCTCCGTGGCATCCGGGAGCTTCTCCGGCGCACCGGCGATCTCGGCCCGCTCGGCTCGCAGGGCGCGGGCGGTACGGCGGGCGTCGTCACCGGCGCGCTGGGCGGCGCGGCGGTCCTCGTCGGCGGCGCGTGCGCGGTCCAGGAGGGTCGTGGCCCGGGCCTCCGATTCGGCCGCCTCGTCGACGAGTTCGCGCAGCCGGGTCTGCCAGCGGGCGCGTTCGCGCAGGCGGTGGGCGAGGCCGGCGAGGGCGTCGGCCGCCCGGCGGGCGCGCTGGGCGGTCTCCTGGCGTTCCTCGCGGACGCGGGCGGTTTCGGCGGCGGCCTCGTCCGCCTCGGCCCGGACCGCTCGGGCTTCCGCGAGAGCGGCCTGCGCCGCTTCGGCGGCCGTACGGGCCGTGCGGGCCGCCTCGGCCAGTTCGGTGAGCCTGCCGGGCGGGCAGTCGGAGCGCCAGGAGCCGATGCGGGCGGCGAGGGAGCGGTCGGCGGTGAGCCGGGACGCCAGGGTCCGGATGTCCTCGTCGCGGGCGGCGGCCCGGTGCCTGAGCGCCTGCCTCTCCTCGTCCGCCGCGTGCTCGTCGTGCATCGCCGGGTTCGGCGGGACCAGGAACACCCCGTCCGTCCCGTCGCCCGCTCCCGGGGCCGGGACGGGGGCGAGGAGCGCCGCGGCCGTACCGACGGCCACCGCCGAGCGGGGCAGCAGGGCGGCGGCGCCCAGCACCTCGCGGGCGCGGGCGTGGGATTCGGGGTCGGTGATCACGACACCGTCGACCAGCTCGGGGCGGGCCGCGAGGACCGACGCGTGGTCGGCGGGGTCGACGGCCTGGGCGAGGTAGCGCCAGCCGGGCAGCGCGGGAATACCGTGCTCGCCGAGGTATTCGACGGTGGCCAGCACGTCGGGGCCGGGCGGCAGCAGTCCGCCGTCACCGAGCGCGCCGAGGATCCGCGCGTCGTCGGCGGCGGCCGTGCGGAGCTCGAAGAGCCTGCGCTCGGCGGCGGTGATGCCCTGGTCGAGCAGCTCGCGCAGTTCGTCGGCGCTGCCGTCGAACTCCTCTGCGGTCAGGGCCTGTTCGGCCGCACGGGCCGGTCCGGTGGTGACGGGTTCGGCGACGGCCACCTGTCCGCCGGGGCCGGACGCCGTGGGGTGGGCGGCGTCCCCGGGGGCCGGCCGGCCGTCCTGTGTGCCGGTGCCGTGCGGCCCGTCCGGTCCGCAGACCTCGTCTCCCGCCCCCTGGCGGGGCCTGGGTACACCGGTGGGCTGCGCCGAGGGGAGGCCGAGGAGGTCGGCGAGGCGGTGGTCCGCGGCGATCGACTCGGCCGCCCTGAGCTCCGCCTCGTACGCCTGCTCCGCCGCCTGCGCCCCGTCGGAGGCACGGGCGGCGGCGAGTTCGGCCCGGCTCTCGGTCGACGCCGCTTCCCTGGCACGGTCCGCCGCCGCCGCGGCAGCCTCCCTGGCGGTGTCCCAGGCGGCGACGGCCGCCTGCTCCGACTCGCTCGCGGCGAGGGCCGCACGGGCCGGGTCCGCGTCGGGCGCCGTGTTGTCGAGCCAGCCCGCCCGTACGGCTTCGGCCGTCTCCTGCTCGACCTCCGCCAGGCGCTGGCGCAGATGGCCCGCCTCGCTGCGGGCGCGCTGGGCCTCGGTGGCGGCGGTGGTGGCGTCGCGGTGCGCCCGCTCGCCCGTCTCCTGGAGGACGCCGGAGCGCTCCTCCTCCTCGTTGGCCACGCGCTCCCCCGCCTCCGCGGCGGTGTGCAGGGCGCGTACGAGGTCGGCGGCGGCCGTGGCCCGTGCGGCGAGGGCCGGGGCCGCGTCGCGCTCGGCCTCGCGGATGGCGACGGCGACGCGTGCGGAGCGGTCGGCCGCGGCACGGTGGCGCAGGACCGCTTCGGCGGCCTGCCAGGCGGAGTGCAGCGTCCGCGCTTCGGCCAGTTCGCGGCGCTGGGCGGCCGCGCCCTTCTCGGCGGCGGTCAGGGCCAGCGAGGCGTGCCGGTAGGCGAGTTCGGCGGCGATCAGGGCGCGGCTGCCGCGGGCCTGCTCGGCTTCGGTGACGGTGTGGGCCGCGGCTGTGACCTGCTGGGCGAGCTCGCCGGCGCGGGCGCGCTCCCCGGTGGCGCGGGCGGAGAGCCTGCGGGCGAGGGTGCGGGTGCGGCGTTCGGCTCCGGCGTGGACGTCCCTGCTGCGGGCGCGGGTGTCGGCGGCCTCGACGATCCGGCCGAGCAGATCGACGGAGCCCGCGGTGAAGTCGCGTTCGGCGGTGAGCTCGGCGCGGCGGCCCAGCTTGTTGCCGAAGCCGCTGACCAGGTCGGCGAGACCGTCGGTGTCACGGGTGTCGGTGACGGCCCGGAGCAGCAGGTCGGTGAAGTCGGAGTCCTTCTTGACGGCGAAGAGTCCGGCGGCCTCGCCCTCGTCGGCGTTCATCTCGCGCTGGTAGCGGAAGAGTTCGGGGTCGAGTCCGAGGTCGCCGAGGTGCTCGTTCCACCGGTCGTGGATCTCTTCCCAGTGCACGTCGAGGTGCTGGTAGAACTTGCCGGCGTCCGTGAGGGCGTCGCGGAAGCCCTTCATGGTGCGGCGGCGGCCCCGTGCGCCGGAGACTCCTTCGGCGGCGCGGCCGACGGCGGTGGCCTCGGCGACCGGCAGCGAGTCGAGGCTGAGACCCGGTCCGGGGCGGAAGGAGTACCACGCCTCGGCGAACTTGCGGGGGTCGCTGGAGACCTGGCGCCCGCGCCACTCGCTGACCTTGCCGACGACGACGCACTCGCCGGTGAGGGTGTGCTGCCACTCCAGGGCGACATGGCCGCAGTCGTCGGCGAGCAGGAACTTGCGCAGTACGCCGGAGCTGGCGCCGCCGAGGGTGTTGCGGTGGCCGGGCAGCATCACGGAGAAGATCAGCTTCAGCAGGACGGACTTGCCGCCGCCGTTCTCCAGGAAGAGCACACCGGCGGGCGCGGGGCGGCGCGGCGGGCCGACCGGCTCGTCCTCGAAGAACTCCGCCTGGGCCGGGGCGGGGTTGGGTACGGGCTCACCGACACCGCGCAGGTCAAGCACGGTGTCGGCATAGCGCGCACCGGCGGGCCCGATGGAGTAGAGGCGGACCCGGGACAACTCGTACATGGCGGCGGACTCTCGTCGTTCAGGCAGCGGGAGGGGAACGTCGGGGGTGGGGCCCGGTGGAGACCGGGCCCGCGGGCGGGTCAGGCGTGGAAGGGCAGGCCCTCGTCGGCGGCCAGCTCGGCGCTGTCGGCGTCCGGTGGGGGCAGCAGGGTGGCCGTGCCGTCGGAGACCGGGACCACTCCCAGCTCCAGCAGTTCGGCCATGGCGGCACTGCCCGCCATGTCGCGGACCTGGAGCTGGTAGCGGGCGGTGGTGCGGTACGCGCCTCCGGCGTCGTCGCCGGTGCGCTGGAGGAAGCCGGAGTCGGTGAGGAAGGCGACGGCCTTGCCGATGATGCCGGTGGTGGAGCCGGCGAGCCGCCGGGCGTCCTTCGTCGCGCCGGTGGCGCTGCGCCGGGCGTAGATCCGCCACCCGGCCTCCAGGCCGGGGGCGTCGGTGGCCGGGTCGGTGTTGTCGCCGTGCTCCTCCGCCCGCTCCTCCAGGCGGTGGCACGCCTGGCGTACGAAGGCGTCGACGCCGTTGACCGTGATGCGGCCGATGTACCCGTTGTCGGCGAGGTCCTCGGGGCGGGGGAAAGCCATGGCCGCGACGGCGAGGTGGGCGAGGCCGTGCAGGAAGCGGTCGGCGGAGTCGGACGAGGCGCGGCGGGCGTAGTCGCCCATGCGTACGGCGAAGACCGAGTCCTCGCCCGCGGTGACGGCCATCCCGGCGCGGGTGGACACCTCCATGACGATCAGTCCGAGACCGGTGGCCACGGCGTCGGCGAGCCGGGCGAAGGCGGGCTCTTCCCGGTAGCGGCGGAGCAGTTCGGCGTATTCGGCGTCGCGGGCGGGCAGCAGCTTGGGCTGGAGCCCGAAGGAGACGAGGCGCGCGGCGTCGGCGGCGTCGGCCGGAGTGACGGGCGCCGGAGCGCTCGTCTCGGCCGCCGGGGCCGGATCTGCCGTCTCGCTCCACGCGTCGGTGTGCTCGGCGTGGTACTCGCTCACGGTTGGGGCTCCTCGGTGCGGGAACTGCGGAAACTCCGGGGTACGGAGGGGTGGTGGCCGTCGGCGGGGTGGTGGCCGTCGGCCCGCGGGTGCGGGGCGTCTGGGTCACTGCCGGTGTGCTGCCGGCGTAGGGACGCCCGGGCCCGCGGTGTGGTGGCGCGGGGGTTCATGACGCCTCCCTGCGGTCCGCGGTCGCCGCGGCCGTGTCCAGCAGTGCGGTGCCCACTATCAGGTCGGCACCACCGAACTCCGGGTCGTCGAGCTCCGTACCGTCGTCCACGGCGAACAGCAGGCGCCGTTCACCCTGGCGGTATGCGGTGCCGACCGGGGGGCTCGCCGCGTGGACCGCGAGCAGGGCGACCAGATAGGGCAGGTCGAGATCGCCGCTGAGCCGGGCCTCGGCCAGGAGGCCGGAGAGCCGGCGCGGTGCGTCGTACTCCAGGTCGAGCAGTGCCGTGGCCCGCGCGAGCTGGTCCTCGCTGAACCTGCTGTCGTCGGGGGTGGCGATGAGGTCGGGTTCGGGCATCTCCGCGCCGAGGTGCTCGCGTTCCATGGGGGGCGTGAGCAGCATGTCGACGAGGTCGCCGACGCGTACGGACGTGGGTGTGCGCAGCCCTGTGCCGTTCGCGAAGAAGGCGTCCGTGGCCCGGATGGCCTGTTCGACGGGGAGGGGGAGCAGGGGGGTGACGAGTTGCCCGTACAGATCGAGGCCCGTGCGTGCCGTGGGAGCGGCGAAGGCCTGCCGGTCCTGCTCGGCGCGGAACAGCGGGCCGGCCTCCAGCAGCCTGGACTGGAGCTGGGTGTGGCGGCGGATGCAGTCCTTGACGATGTCGACGAGCTCGGCGGCGCGCCGCTTGTGCTCGGGGTCCTCCGCCTCGTCGCGTGACTTGCGGATGTTGGTGAGGATCGCGTTCTCGTGGCGGTAGCGGTCGGCGACGTGGTCCAGCGCTTCGGCGATCATGTCCGGGACGGTGTTGAGCCAGTCCACGGCACGGACGTTGCGCCGGGTCGCCTCCAGGGTCCTGCGGAGCGTTTCCGCGTACTGCACGGTGCGGTAGCGGGCCTGCTCGGCGGCGAGTTGCGCGTCGGCGAGACGCCCTCGGCTGATCAGGACCTCCAGCTTCACCTCAGCGGCGATCTGTGCGCTGGTGACGTCCGTGTCGAGCGCGCCGACCAGGACGTTGACCGCCTCGTCGGTGGCGCGGAGGTAGACGCTGCCGCCGTAACCGGGGACCTCTTCGATGAGCTTGAAGTCGTAGTCCCTGCGGACGTACACCCCGTCGGGACCGAACGTGCCGTACACCGCGCGGAATCCGCGGTCCACGCTCCCGACGTTGATCAGGTTCTCCAGCACCCAGCGGGCGACCCGCTCGTGCTCGGCGACCGGGCGCCGGGGGGCCTGTGCCGCGACCCGCGGCAGGAGTCTGGCCACTATCTGTTCGTGGTCGGCGCCCGTGTCGAAGTCCATGTTGAGCGTGACCAGGTCGATGGCGGCGAGTGCGACCTCGGCCATCGAGTAGACCGTGTACTCCCCGGCGAGATTCGCCTTGCGGACGTCGAGGTCGTGCAGCGGCGCGGTGCAGGCGAGCGCGCGCAGCCGTCGCGAGAGCCCCTCATCGGCGGCGGGGCCCGGGGCGGGCCGCGGTCCCCCGCTGAGCTGGGGCGCAGCGTTGTCCGTGTAGGCAGGCGAAGTCACGCTGCACAGATTAGGTCCTCGCACCGACAACGGTCGAAACGGCGCAGAAGCGACCGGCCGCCCCGGGGCCGGCGGGGACCTTCGGGCACGTGCGCGAGGCCCTTCCCGTACGGACCGGCCGGGACCGGCGGTTCTCCGGTGATGGGCGTTCGCGCCGGGCGCCCGTCGTCCCGGCGCGCGCTCCGTTTCGGACGGCGGGGTGCGTCGGCTTCAGACCGCGGGTGCGTCGGGCCCGATCCTGCTGCGTACCGCCGTCTGCACCTCGGCCTCCTCGGCGGGGTCGGCGGCCAGCCGCCGCAGGCGTTCGGCGACCCTGATGTCCCCGGTCTCCGCGTGCAGGGCGGCGACCTCCCGGGTGGTCTCCTCGCAGTCCCACAGGCATTCGACGGCGAATCCGGTGGCGAAGGAGGGGTCGGTCGCGGCCAGGGCGCGGGCGGCTCGTCCGCGCAGGTGGGAGGAGGACGTCTCGCGGTAGACGTGGCGCAGTACGGGCGCGGCGCAGGCGATGCCCAGCCGGCCGGTGCCGTCGACGAGGGTCCAGAGACGGGGGGCGTCGGGCCCCTCGCCCCGTACGGCTTCGCGCAGGGCGCCGAGGACGAGCGGGGCGTCCTGCGCCCCGCCGCGGCAGGCGAGCACGCCGGCGGCCGACGCTCCGAGCGCGTCGGGCCGTCGTGCCCACCGGCGGGCACGGTCCACCGCCGCTTCTCCGCACATCCGCTCGAAGGCGCTGACCGCGGCTTCGGAGACGGTGCGTGAGGGGTCGGCGGCGGCAGCCTCGATCAGGTCGAGAACAGCGGGGTCGCCGGCCTCGACGAGGTAGTGGAGCGAGGCGCAGCGGGCGCCTTCGGGGCCGCTGCGGGCGGCCTCGATGATCAGGGTCCGGTCGTCGGGACCGGCCACGGCGGACAGGCAGCGTGCCGCCGGTACGTGGAGGACGCTGCCGCGCTCCAGTCCCTGCTGGGCCCAGTCGAACACGGCCTGGACGCTCCAGCCGGGGCGGGGGCCGCCGGGGCGCATCTGGCGCTGCCAGCGGTCGAACGAGCCCTGTTCGGCGGCTGCTCTGACCCGGGCGCCGACCTCGTCCCGCGGGTCGTCGGCCCACAGCCGCCAGGGGCGCGGCTCGAAGGCGTCCCGGACGACCGCGGCGAGTTCGGCGGTTCCCTCCGGGGTGACGGGGAAGCGGCCGAGCACGGGCACGGCGAGGGAGCGCAGCCCGGCGTCGTCGTCGCGCAGGGCGAGCTCGTCCAGTGCCCAGGCCCAGTTGGAGCCGGTGGCCGCGTACCGCCGCAGCAGGGCGAGGGCGTCCTCGCGTCCGTACGAGGCGAGATGGCCGAGGACCGCGAGGGCCAGGCCCGTGCGTGAGTCGTCGGTGTCGAGGTGGTCCTCGGGATCGCACAGGTGCCGTTCGATCTCTTCGATGCCGCCGTCGAGATCGAGGTACAGGCGTGCGTAGTAGAGGGAGCGGTTCTCGACCTGCCAGTCGTGACGCGGATCGCTCAGGACGCAGTGGTTGAGAGCCGCCAGGGCCTCGGGGCGTGGCGCGGCGAGCGCGTGGAGCGTGCCGTCGCCGCGGCCCCTCTGCAGCAGGCCGAGCAGGGTGCCGCTCGGCGCTATGAACGGATCAAACATGGGAAAAGCCTCACATCAAGCTGTCGACGCAACCGGGACTGTGCAGTTCCAAGTGCCGGGAGGGCACTAGGCCGCGCAGCAACATGATCGGCCGACCGCCGTCTTCTGCCTGGTGTAGACCATCTTCCTCTGCCTCTCGTCGGTGGTCCTGAGCGGACCCGCGACGTCATGATGACCCAGCCATTTCGCCACCGCGACCACATTTACGGCGCAACGGTCGGCGCGTGCGCCGGCGAGCGCCCCGGCAGGCACCTGCGCGCTCACGTCAGCGGGCCCCGAAGAGTTCCAGCAGGTCGGCCTTGCCGAACATGCGCGCCGTGTCGAGCGCGGACGGTGTGCCGGACGCGGGGTCCGCCCCGGCGGCGAGCAGGGCCTCGATCACGGCGTTCTCGCCCTTGAAGACGGCTCCCGCGAGCGGGGTCTGGCCCCGGTCGTTGGCCCGGTCCGGGTCGGCGCCCCGGCCGACGAGGGCGGTGACCGCCTCGGCGTGCCCGTGGTAGGCGGCGAGCATGAGCAGCGAGTCGCCCCGGTCGTTGGTGAGGTTCGCGGGCACTCCCGCGTCGACGTACGCGGCGAGCGCGTCGGTTTCACCGCGGCGGGCCAGGTCGAAGACCTTGGTCGCCAGCTCGACCACCTCGGGATCGGGGGTTTCGCTCATCGGACGGACCGCCTTCCATAACCGTTGTCGTTGCCGTTGACCTGGTGGGGAGTACGGCGTGGGGCCGTACGAGTGAATCGACAGGGTACTGCTCCCGTGCCGACATGACCCGGCCGGTATGAGGCAAAAGATCACTTCGTGCGGACCGTTTTCGGTCACGGAACGTCAAAGCGTTCCGCAGAGGCAACCATCCCTTGTCCGCCAGTGAGGTGAAAATGCCATATTTTCACCCAATTGCACCTTTTATCGTATAGATACTTCCCGTAATCCTGGAAGGACTCATGGTGACTGTCCCCCTCAACCAGGAGAACGACTCATGATCCTTTCCATCTCGGGCGTGGTACTGCTCGGCATCATCGTCTTTCTGTTCTTCAAGAAGGACGGCCTCAAGGCATCGCACGCCATGATCTGCGCCCTGTTCGGCTTCTATCTGGCCGGCACCGCCATCGCACCGAGCATCACGGCAGGCGGGGCGAGCCTCGCCGGTCTGCTCGGCGGGATCAAGTTCTGACGCTCAGCGACCGTTCCCACCCCTTCAGGAGACCGACGTGGCACGGCGACCACTCCCCCGCATTCTGAGCAGCGGCAGCGCATCGATCACTCGCAGTCGAGAGTTCGCGCGTACGGCCGCCGACAGCGCCACCGACGTGCTCCACCCGCTGATCACGATCGCTCGTGGTCTGCGGCTGCTGGCCGCGGCAGGACGGCAGAAGTGGGCCGCGACGCCGAAGGACCGGCGTGGTCCCACGCTGTTCCTCGCCGCGGCCTGCGTACTCGTGGTGGCGCTCATCCCGTACGGGCCCCTGCTGGCTGTGATCACGGTGATGAGCGCCGCCGCGTGGAAGGGGCGGAACCGTACGCCCGTGAAGGCCGGCCCCGACGAGGCGGAGGCCGGGCGGCTCCAGTCCCTGTACGAGGCACTCGTGCCCTACTTCTCGACGTCCGACGATCCCAGTCCGCTGTACTCCCACGGCGGCGACTGGGAGAAGGGCTTCGGCAGCCACACCTTCGACGCCGACGGGCGTCTCACCACCCTCCAGGTGAACTATCCCGCGTACTTCACCGACAGCGACCCGGCCGCCCGCGCCCGGATCGAGCTGCTGCTCCAGGCCAAGTCCGGCCGCGGCCGCGAATACCACTTCGCCTGGGACGAGGAGAGCAACCATCTCGTCATGACCGTGCTGGACGCCCTGCCCGTCTCGATCGCCGCCCAGCGCTTCGTGACCGCACCCGGCGAGACCGTGCTCGGCTTCACCGACGCCGACGCCGTACAGCGCACCGTGCCCGTCCAGGACGGCGAGGACACGCGTGACGCGCCGCCGGTGGTCTGGCGCACCGGGGCCCGCTCCACGGAGCCCCATCTCCTCGTCGTCGGACAGCCCGGCAGCGGTACCACCACGCTGATGCGCTCCATCGCGCTCCAGGCGCTCCAGCACGGCGACATCATCGTCGTGGAAGGCAGCGGAACCGGCGAGTACGGCTGCCTGACCGGGCGCACCGGGGTGCTGGCCGTCGAGTGCGGCCTCGCCGGGGCGCTCGCGACGCTCGAATGGGCCGCCCACGAGACGGAGCGGAGGCTGATCGCCGCCAACCGCGCACGTCAGGCCGGGCACCCCGCCCCCGAGGACACCAAGCGTCCGCTGTGGATCCTGCTCGACCGGCCGAGCGTCCTCGGCCATCTCGCCGCCGCCGACGGCAGGCCCGACCCGCAGGAGCTCCTTCAGGTACCGCTCCGGCACGGCAGGGCGGCCGGGGTCACCGTCGTCATGGCGGACCAGTTCGACAGCACGGACTCCCTGACCGAGACCGTACGGACGCACACCCGCGCCCGAGCCGTGCTCGGCCCGGCGTCGCGCGAACAGATCGAGGCCGTACTCGGCGCGGAGCCCCACACCACGCCGACCCCGGACGTCCCGCCGGGACGGGGCTATGTGCGCCTGGGCACGGGGCCGGTCCTGCGGCTCCAGGTGCCGGCCACGCCGGACCCGTACGACGACGCCACCAGCGAGGCGCACCGGCAGGCCGTGCTCGACCTGCTGCCCGACCGGCAGTCCGCGGCCGACGCGGAGCCCGCGACCGCGCCCGTTCCCGTGGCCGTCGAGGTGGCCGTGTCGGAACCCGTGCCCAGGGACCCGCTGATCGCCACGCCGGCGATCGCCGAGGGGTGACGAGGGGCGGACGTACGGCCGGTGGGCGGGTGGTGGACGCGGAGTCCGTCACCCGCCCACCGTCGTTCCCGCCCTCTCAGGCCACGAACGTCCTCGGTGCCTCGGCCCCGGCGCTCGCGCCCGAGCGGACGAGCTCCGCCGCCGCCGCGAGCCGCTGAGCCGCCTCGTCCGCCACCGCGCCGCCCACGGTGAACGGCAGCCGCACATACCCCTCGAAGGCCCCGTCGACCCCGAACCGGGGCCCGGACGGCACCCGGACGCCCACCCGCTCGCCCGCCACGGCCAGCCGTGAACCGGAGAGTCCCCCCGTACGCACCCAGAGGGTGAGTCCGCCGCGCGGCACCTCGAACTCCCACTCCGGCAGCTCCCGGCGCAGCGCCCGCACCAGGTCGTCCCTGTTCTCCCGCGCCTGGGTACGCCGGACCTCCACGGCCTGCTCCCAGCCGCCCGTCCGCAGCAGCCAGTTGATGGCGAGCTGCTCCAGCACCGGCGTCCCCAGGTCCGCGTAGGCGCGGGCCGCCACGAGGCTGCGGATCACGTCCGGCGCCGCGCGCACCCAGCCGATCCGCATCCCGGCCCAGAACGCCTTGCTCGCTGAGCCGACGGTCAGGACGGTGCTGCCCGCCGGGTCGAAGGCGCAGACGCGGCGCGGCATGTCGACGTCCGCGTCGAGGTACAGCTCGTGCATGGTCTCGTCGACGACGAGGACCGTGCCCGCGGAGCGCGCCGCGTCGACGAGATCGCGCCGCTGCTGCTCGTCGGCGAGCGCCCCGGTCGGATTGTGGAAGTCGGCGACCACGTACGCGAGGCGGGGCGCGGCGTCGCGCAGGACCTGTCGCCAGCGGTTCATGTCCCAGCCGCCGAGCCCCTCCTCCATCGCGACCGGCACCAGCCGCGCACCGGCCTCCCTCATGAGCTGGAGGATGTTGGCGTACGAGGGCGACTCGACCGCGATCCGTTCGCCGCGCCCGGCGAAGAGGTGGCAGATCGCGTCGATGGCACCCATCGCGCCGGTGGTGACCATGATCTGTTCGGGCATCGTCGCGATGCCGCGTTCGGTGTAGCGGGCGGCGATCATCTGGCGCAGGGCGGGCAGGCCCGCCGGGTAGTCGCCGTGCGTGTGCGCGTAGGGCGGCAGCTCCTCCAGGGCTCCCTGCACCGCGCGCGTCAGCCAGGGCTCGGGCGCGGGCAACGAGGCGCAGCCCAGGTCGATCAGCGAGCCGAGGGACTCCGGGGGCAGTGGTTCGAGGCCGCGCGCGGGCAGCGGGTTGCCCGCGGGCACCGCGGTCCAGCTGCCGGCACCCCGGCGGGACTCCAGGAAGCCTTCGGCCCGCAGCGCCTCGTAGGCGGCGGCCACGGTCGTGCGGCTGACGGAGAGGGCGAGCGCCAGTTCACGTTCGGCGGGCAACCGGGCGGCCACCGGGACCCGGCCTTCGAGGACGAGCAGCCGTACGCCGTCGGCGAGCGCGCGGTAGGCGGGCTGCTTACGGCTGCCGGGCCCGGCGGGCCGCGCCTGCTGGGCCTGAAGCTGACGTGCGAGCTGCGCCGCACCGACCGTTGAAGTCCACTGCGCCATGGAAATCAGTCCACCTTCCTCGGATTGGCCATGGTTGGCAGCCAATCCCCCGCCACAGAGTGACACGCAGCAGTCCACTACCACCACACCAGGGGGCACCACTTGTCCGACACCACCGGCCGGAGTCGGACCCATGTCACTCGGCGGCTGATCCAGCTGTACACGGGTCTGGCCCTGTACGGGGCGAGTGCGGCGCTCCTGGTCCGTGCCGAGCTGGGCCTGGAACCGTGGGGCGTACTGCACCAGGGGCTCACCGAGCTGACCGGCATCTCCATCGGTGTCGTCTCCATCATCGTCGGCGCGATCGTGCTGCTGCTGTGGATTCCGCTCAGGCAGCGTCCCGGGCTTGGCACCGTCTCCAACGTCTTCGTCGTCGGCCTCGCGATGGACGGCACGCTCGCCCTCGTACCGGCGATCCACGGGCTCGGCGCGCAGATCCCGGCCATGGCCGTCGGCATCCTGCTCAACGGTGTGGCCACGGGGCTGTACATCACGGCCCGGTTCGGGCCGGGCCCGCGCGACGGGCTGATGACCGGTCTGCACCGGGTCACCGGGCGCTCCATCCGGCTGGTCCGCACGGCGATCGAGGTGACCGTCGTGGTGACCGGCTTCCTGCTCGGCGGCTCGCTGGGCGTCGGCACCGTCCTGTACGCCCTGGCGATCGGCCCGCTCGCCCAGTTCTTCCTGCGCGTGTTCGCCGTCCCCGAGCCCGCCGCAGTCGTCACCGAGCTCGCCGACCCATCACCCGAACAGGCGATACTGCCGCGGTGACTCATGGACGCCACCCCTACCTGGACCACCCCTCGACGATTCCGTTCGCCCACCGCGGCGGCGCCGCGGACGGCCTGGAGAACACCGCGGCGGCCTTCCGCCGTGCCGCGGAGGCGGGATACCGCTACTTCGAGACCGATGTGCACACCACGTCGGACGGCCGGCTCGTGGCCTTCCACGACCCCACGCTCGACCGGGTGACGGACGCCGGGGGGCGGATAGCCGAGCTGCCGTGGAGCGAGGTGCGCCGGGCGCGCGTGGCGGGCCGCGAACCCCTGCCGCTCTTCGAGGAGCTGCTGGAGGAGTTCCCGGACGCCCGGTGGAACGTCGACATCAAGGCGGAGCCCGCGCTCGTCCCGCTCGTCGAGCTGATCCGCAGGACAGGTGCCTGGGACCGGGTCTGTGTCGGTTCCTTCTCGGAGTCCCGGGTGGCGAGGGCGCACCGTCTGGCGGGCCCCCGCCTGGCGACCTCGTACGGCGTACGCGGCGTCCTGGGGCTGCGGCTGCGCTCGTACGGGATTCCGGCGGCGCTCCGGGCGGGCGCCGTGTGCGCGCAGGTCCCGGAGAGCCAGAACGGCATCCGGGTGGTGGACCGGAATTTCGTCCGGACGGCGCACGCGCGGGGGCTCCAGGTGCACGTGTGGACGGTGAACGCCCCGGAACGGATGGCGGCGCTCCTCGACCTCGGGGTGGATGGCATCATGACCGATCACATCGAGACGCTGCGCACGGTGCTGAGCGAGCGGGGGGCCTGGGCCTGACGCCGGGCCGTCCGTGTCGGCACGGGGACGAGCGAGGGGGCGCGGTGTGAGCACCGGTACCGCAGGAACGGCCGATCCGGCGGAGCGGCCCGCCGGGGCCGTGGACCGCCGCCGTGAGCAGCGCGGCTGGTACTTCTACGACTTCGCCTGCTCCGTCTATTCGACGAGCGTCCTCACCGTGTTCCTCGGCCCCTATCTGACGTCGGTCGCCAAGGCCGCAGCCGACGCCGAGGGCTATGTGCACCCGCTGGGCATACCCGTGCGGGCCGGGTCGCTGTTCGCGTACGCCGTTTCGGCCTCGGTGGTCGTGGCCGTCCTGCTGATGCCGGTGGTGGGGGCCGCGGCCGACCGTACGGGACGCAAGAAACCCCTGCTGGCCGCCGCGGCGTACACGGGTGCGGCGGCCACGGCCGGCATGTTCTTCCTGGACGGCCACCGCTATCTGCTCGGCGCGTTCCTCCTGATCGTGGCCAACGCCTCGATCTCCGTGTCGATGGTGCTCTACAACTCCTACCTCCCGCAGATCGCGGAGCCCGACGAGCGCGACGCGGTCTCCTCCCGGGGGTGGGCCTTCGGGTACACATCGGGCGCACTCGTCCTGGTGCTGAACCTCGTCCTCTACACGGGGCACGACTCCTTCGGCCTCTCCGAGTCCGAGGCCGTACGCATCTGTCTGGCCTCCGCCGGTGTCTGGTGGGGCGCGTTCACCGTCGTACCCCTGCGGCGGCTGCGCGACCGGAACGTGCGTCCCGACGGCGCGGGCGCGGTCGGCTCCGGCTGGAAGCAGTTGCTGGCGACGCTCCGCGACATGCGGCGGCACCCGCTGACCCTGTCGTTCCTGCTCGCCTACCTCGTCTACAACGACGGAGTCCAGACGGTGATCTCGCAGGCCTCGCTGTACGGCTCCGAGGAACTGGGTCTCGGCCAGACGACCCTGATCACGGCGGTGCTGCTGGTCCAGGTGCTGGCGGTGGCGGGCGCCCTGGGGATGGGGCGGCTCGCCCGGGTGTACGGCGCGAAGCGCACGATTCTCGCGTCCCTGGTCGTCTGGACGCTGATCCTGCTCGCCGCGTATGTCCTTCCGGCGGGTGAACCGGCCTTCTTCTACTCCCTGGCGGCGGCCATCGGACTGGTCCTCGGCGGCAGTCAGGCCCTGTCGCGCTCGCTCTTCTCGCATCTGGTGCCGCGCGGCAAGGAGGCCGAGTACTTCTCCGCGTACGAGATGAGCGACCGCGGGCTGAGCTGGCTGGGGCCGCTGGTGTTCGGCCTCGCGTACCAGCTGACCGGCAGTTACCGGGAGGCGCTGCTCTCGTTGGTGATCTTCTTCGCGCTCGGTACGGTACTGCTGGCGCGGGTGCCGGTGCGGGCCGCCGTGGCGGCGGCGGGCAACCCCGTGCCGGCCCGGATTTAGACGTTGAAGTGAAAGGCCGGTAGTGTACGCCTTTGGCCTGCCCGGAGGACCGTTACTGCGAGCGGAAGAAGCCAAACCGTTGGGTGACAACTTCTGCCGGATGTGACAAACCGGGCATTGGTGGGTACCTGAAACCCTGGAAACCCAGTACAAGCAGCGGACACGACGGGCGACGCAGACCGGCAACGGGAATCTTTACCGCCGACCGGACGTTGACCGGATGACGACGACAGCGACACCTGTCCTGTGGGCGACAAGCCCGGGAGGCACGATTCATGAGTGAGCGAGCTCTCCGCGGCACGCGACTCGTGGTTACCAGCTACGAGACGGACCGCGGCATCGATCTGGCCCCGCGCCAGGCGGTGGAGTACGCATGCCAGAACGGACATCGATTTGAGATGCCGTTCTCGGTAGAGGCGGAAATTCCGCCGGAGTGGGAGTGCAAGGCGTGCGGCGCCATGGCACTCCTGGTGGACGGGGATGGCCCCGAGGAGAAGAAGGGCAAGCCTGCGCGTACGCACTGGGACATGCTCATGGAGCGGCGCACCCGCGAGGAGCTTGAGGAGGTGCTGGCCGAGAGGCTGGCGGTTCTGCGCTCCGGAGCCATGAACATTGCCGTGCACCCGCGGGACAGCAGGAAGTCTGCCTGACCGCGTACAACCGCACAGATCAAAAGAGCCGCGGGGGGGGGGGGGGGGGGGGGGGGGGGGGGGGGGAGGGGCGGGGGGGGGGGGGGGGGGGGGGGGGGGGGGGGAGGGGGGGGGTGGGGGGGGGGTGGGCGCGAG
>NZ_JBWKLF010000007.1:37524-60472 GCF_056430475.1 Streptomyces sp. NPDC045968
CGCTCCGCTCACCCCCCACCCCCCCCTCCCCCCCCCCCCCCCCCCCCCCCCCCCACCCCCTCCCCCCCCCCCCCCCCCCCCCCCCCCTCCCCCCCCCCCCCCCCCGGCTCTCTGTGTGCTGCCCGTCCGCGGTTCGCCGTGTGCTGCCCGCGGGAGCAGGCAGCACACGGCGATCAGGGAGTCAGCGGCGGTCTGGGGCCCTCGCCGGGGCCGGGACCCGCCTGAGTGCCGTCCTCACGGATGACCTCGCCCTGCACGACCTTGCCGTCCGGCCGGTGCATACGGGCCTGCTGGAAGGCGTCCGAGAGGCTGCCGGGAGAAGCGGCCCGCATCCGGCGCTCGATGGACCGCTCCGTGTACCGGCCGAGCGCGGTGCGGACCGGCGGCAGCAGCAGGAGCAGGCCCGCGACGTCCGAGATCATGCCGGGGATCATCAGGAGCAGGCCGCCCAGCATCAGGAAGCCGTTGCCCTTGCGGCCCGGGGTGGGGCCGGGCTGTACGGCCGAAGCACCCGGCTGGCCCGGCATCTGCTGAAGCGTCTCGGTGAGGTTGCGGAAGGCGCGCCGCCCCGCGCTCTTCATCACCACGGCCCCGAGCACGACCCCGGCCACCAGGAGCAGCAGCACGACGAAGCCGCTCGCCGCTTGCGCGACGACAGTCAGCAGCCAGATCTCCAGCACCACCCAGGCGGCCAGGGCCAGGGGCAGCAATCTGCGGGCGCGTGAGCGCCGTGGACGTCGAGGGGGCGGTGTGCCGGTCGTCATGCCCCCAGTGTGCCCGTACGGACGTGCAAACGGCGTAAGAGGGTGATCATGGCGCCCCGGTCGGCGTCCGGGTCAGGGGGCCTTGCGGCCCAGGACCTTGTTCGCCCGGCTGGTGATGCCCCAGCCGGTGACGCGCCACAGCGCCTCGACGAGGATGTCGCGGCTCATCTTCGAGTCGCCGATCTCGCGCTCCATGAAGGTGATCGGGACCTCGACGACGTGGTAACCCGCCTCGACGGAGCGTCTGGCCAGGTCGACCTGGAAGCAGTAGCCCTGCGAGGCGACCTCGTCGAGCCCGAGGCCGGCGAGGGTCTCCGTACGGAAGGCCCGGTAGCCGCCGGTGACGTCCCGCACCGACAGTCCGAGCAGCATCCGGGAGTAGAGGCTTCCGCCGCGGGAGATGACCTCGCGGTGCTTGGGCCAGTTGACGACCCGCCCGCCCGGCACCCAGCGGGAACCGAGGACCAGGTCGGCGCCCTTCAGCGCGGTGAGCAGCCGGGGCAGTTCCTCGGGCTGGTGCGAGCCGTCGGCGTCCATCTCGACCAGGACGCCGTAGCCGTGCTCGGTGCCCCAGCGGAAGCCCGCCAGATAGGCGGCGCCGAGCCCTTCCTTGCCCTTGCGGTGCAGGACGTGGACGTTGCTGTCGCCCGCCGCGAGCTCGTCGGCGACCTTGCCGGTGCCGTCGGGGCTGTTGTCGTCGGCGACCAGGATGTCGGCATCCGGAACGGCGGCGCGCACCCGGCCAACGATCAGCTCGATGTTCTCGGCCTCGTTGTAGGTCGGAATGATGACCAGGACTCTGCCGAGCGGGCCGTACTGCCGCTGACCGCCGTCGTTCACAACTGCCCCTTAAAGTCCGTACACAGGTGTCCACCATATCCAGCGCATGGGCACCGGGCGCCGACGCGGTCGCGGGGCGTCGGAACGCCGGACCGGACAGAAGTACGGAACTACGGACAGAACTGCGGATCGGGGCCCGGTGTCCTTCGGGCCGACCTGGGACCCGCTGGCTGCGGGTCGACCGAAAGCCGTTGTCTACTGAACGTCCGGGCCCCACCCGGGTCGCACCCTCCGTCCGGCTGAAATCTTCCCTCGCCCCCGAGGCGCGGGCGCTGAACCTGGCTGTCGGCGGTGGTGCGCCGGTGCGGCACACCACCTCATGACCCAGCGGCGTTCGACGACTGCGTGGACGTTTAACCGGTCGGACGTCCTGTGGTGGACTCGGCCGAACCTACCGGCCGGTGGGCGCGTTCTGTCAATAGCCGTTTGACCTGCGGCTTTTAACGAAACCGCCTGGTCAGTGACGAAGATCCGCAGGTCGCGGCAGAGTGGGCGCGCCTCCGGTCGGCGGTACGAAATGTCGGCACGTCACTCGTTCGGTCGTACGTAGACAGTTTGTCCGAAGACCACGGTGCGCAGACAGACCGGAAGCTCGGCGCCGGGACTGAGATCCGGCAGGCCAGGGGTACCGGAGCGGGGGTCGGTCGACCAGCGGGCGACCCGGTCGTCGGGGGCCTGGACGATCAGCTCGTCCGTACGCCAGACCGCGTAGTCGGCCGGGGCGCCCGGCACGAGAATGCCGGCGTCGTCGCGGCCGACGGCCCGCCAGCCCCCGCGGGTGTGGGCGGCGAATCCGGCCCGTACGGAGATCCGGTGCTCGGGCGTCCGGTGGAAGGCGGCGGCCCGCACGGTGCCCCACGGGTCGAGGGGTGTGACCGGGCTGTCCGAGCCGAAGGCCAGGGGCACTCCGGTGCGCAGGAGCGCCGCGTACGGGTTCAGGGTCCTGGCCCGCTCGACTCCCAGACGCTGGGCGTACATGCCGTCCTCGCCACCCCAGGCGGCGTCGAAGGCGGGCTGGACGGAGGCGGTCAGGCCCAGTTCGGCGAAGGCGGCGATGGTCTCGGGGGTGAGCATCTCGGCGTGCTCGACCCGGTGCCTGGCGGCGCGGACGCGGGCGAGCCCGAGGGTCTCGGACGCGGCCCGGACGCCCGCCACGACGGCGGAGACGGCCGCGTCGCCGATGGCGTGGAATCCGGCCTGGAGTCCGGCTTCGGTGCAGGCCGTGACATGGGCGGCGATCTCGGCGGCGTCCAGATGGGCGGTGCCGGTGTGCGCGGCGTCGGCGTACGGCTCGTGGAGGCAGGCGGTGTGGGAGCCGAGCGAGCCGTCGACGAAGAGGTCACCGGCCGCGCCGATCGCCCCGAGCTCACGGATACGGCGGGCGCCCTTCTCGTCGCCGATGCGCTCGGCCCAGTAGCCGTGCACCCTCGGCCCCGGCCGCTCGGCGGCGAGCGCGAGCAGTCCGGTGAAGTCGTCCTCGTCGGAGATGTCGGGTCCGGCGCACTCGTGGACGGTTCCGATTCCGAGCGAGGCGGCGTGCCGCAGGGCGGCTCGCTGGGCCTCCGTGCGCTGACGGAGCGACAGGGCGCCGTGCGCCGCGGAGCGCACGGCGTGGTGGGCGGGGCCGGTGAGCGGGGCGTCCGGGTGGTATCCGGCGAGCCCGGTGACACCGGGGACCAGGTCCAGGAGGGCGGTCGTGACGACCGCGGAGTGCACGTCGATCCGGGGCAGATAGACCGGCCGGCCGCCGGCCGCGGCGTCGAGCTCGGTACGCGACGGAGGGCGCTGCTCGGGCCAGCGCGTGGCGTCCCACCCGTGACCGAGCAGGACACGGTCCACGGGACGCGTGCTCACGTACGCGCGTACGAGAGCGAGGGCGTCCGGGAGGCTGCGGGCGCCGGAGAGGTCGAGACCGGTGAGGGCGAGGCCGGTGGACGTGGTGTGGACGTGGGCGTCGGTGAACGCCGGGGTGACCAGGGCACCGTCGAGGTCGATCACCTCGTCGACACCGCTCGCGAAGGCGTCGGCCGCCCCTTCGGAGCCCACCCAGGCGACGTGCCCGCGTTCGACGACCATCGCGGTGGCGAACGGGTCGGCTGGACTGTGGACGTCTCCACCGCGCAGCAGCACGGTGCGGTGGTCGCTCTGGGGGGCGGTGCTCTCGGTCATGGGACCAGTCTCGCGCCTGCTCGTCACGCCGCCGCCCGCGACCCCCCTCAGATATGCGGAGGCCGCGCCTCGTACGGGGTGGAGAGGACGACGGTGGTGCGGGTCGACACGCCCGCCAGGGTGCGGATGCGGGTGAGCAGGTGCTCCAGTTCGAGGGGGGTCGCCACGCGTACCTTGAGGATGTAGTTCTCGTCGCCCGCCACGCTGTGGCACGCCTCGAGCTCCGGCACTTCTGCGAGCCGCTCCGAGATGTCGTCGGGAGCGCTGGGGTCGAACGGTTTCACCGAGATGAACGCGGTGAGGGGCAGGCCGACGGCCTCGGGGTCGACGACCGCGGCATAGCCCCGGATCACCCCGCGCTGCTCCAGCCGGCGGACACGCTGATGAACGGCCGAGGTGGACAGGCCCGTGGCCTTGCCCAGGTCGGTGTAGCTCATCCGCCCGTCCTTGACGAGCAATTCCACGATCTGACGGTCCAGCTCCTCCATGCGGATCAACCTATGCCCCAAGCCTCTTCCGGCACAGCCTCAAGGGCCCCGGAAGGGCACCTGCGGCAGGCATGTGACGAATGCCACAGGTTTACGGGTGGGTAGCGGACGGCCTCGCGGTTACGGCCGACGCGCGACGGGAAGTGCTTGCTGTGGCCGAGGCCACGGCGCCTTGTCGGCCCACCCGAGGGGGGAATTCCCATGCAGAACCTGAAACTCACCGGACGTACTGAACCGGAACCCGTCGATCCGGACGAGGACACCGCACTCGACGCGTACGACACCTTCGAGATGTACCGGGTGATCTGCCCGGACTGCGCGCAGCCGATCGCGCTGCTGGCGGACGAGGACGTCCTGCCGGAACACGCGCTGTGCCCGAGTCCGTGGAATCCCTTCGTCCTCACGGTCTGCGCCGGCACGGGCCGCTCCGCGGCCAAGGCGCACCCCGCCGACGAGTCGCTCGACGCCCAGGAGCAGGAGACGGCCCTGCTGTTGACGCTCCCCCAGGGTCTTGACTGGCGGATGCAGCCGTTCTCGCACGCGGGCGGCGCGGGTTCACGTCCGCTGCGGGTGCCGCATCAGATGCGGCGTCACGCCGCCTGACGCACCACGGTCACTCACCGGCCGGTCCCGCCAAGGACCGGCACGGCGAAGAGCCCGGCCCCGACGGTCCGGAGCGAGACGTCCACCTGACGAACTGGCGCCCGAACGGGCACGGCAGTGACCCGGCCCGCGCTTCCGGCGTTGGCCCTGTATGACCACGCCGCACTCCACGGCCGGCCCAGGTAGACGCCGTCTCGCCGCTCCGCCCCCTGAGGAATCGGTTCCGCAGCCCGGTTCGCCGTCCCTGTCGCGGACCGCGCCCCCGCCCGTGCCCCAGCCCGAGCAGCAGGCGCAACAGCGCCCTGCGCCTCAGCCCACGGCCCGGGCGACGGGCCGGCCGGGCCTGCCGCACTCGGCCGACCCGCCCATCTACCGGGCCATGCTGCGTCATTGGGAGAGCACGGGACGGACGCTGCCGGGCCGCCAGGACACGGAGTGGAACCGGATCATGACGACGCCCGTGTGGTCGGACCGCCCCGCTCGCTTCAGCGCGTCTCGGGGCCCGCGAGGTGACGGGCGATGACCATGCGCTGGATCTGATTGGTGCCTTCGACGATCTGGAGCACCTTGGCCTCGCGCATCAGGCGTTCCACGGGGAAGTCGAGCGTGTAGCCGTAGCCGCCGAGCACCTGGACGGCGTCCGTGGTCACCCGCATGGCCGCGTCCGTGCAGAACAGCTTCGCCATGGCCGCCTCCCGGGAGAACGGCCGGCCTGCGTCGCGCAGCCGGGCCGCCGCCAGGTAGAGCGCCCGTCCGGCCTCGATCTGGGTGGCCATGTCGGCGAGCATGAACCGCAGTCCCTGGAAGTCGGCGATGGGACGGCCGAACTGCCGCCGCCCGGTGGCATATTCGACCGCCTCCGTGAGTGCCGCCTGGGCCACACCGATGGCGCAGGCCGCGATCCCGAGCCGCCCGGAGTCGAGCGCGGACAGGGCGATGGCGAATCCCTGTCCTTCCTCACCGATGCGACGGGAGTCGGGAACCCTGACGCCGTCGAAGTTCAGCTGGGCGGTGGGCGAGCCCTTCATGCCCATCTTCTTCTCGGGGAGGGCCGCGTTCAGCCCTTCGGCGTCGCCCGGGACGAGGAAGGCCGTGATGCCGCGGGGGCCGTCGACGCCCGTGCGCGCCAGCACCGTGTAGAAGTCCGCGATGCCGCCGTGGGTGATCCACGCCTTCGTACCCGTGAGGACCCAGTCCTCACCGTCGCGTACGGCCTTGGTGCGCAGCGAGGCGGCATCGGAGCCGGACGCCGGTTCGGAGAGGCAGTAGGCGCCCAGCAGGCCGCCGGAGAGCATCGCGGGGAGGTGCGCGGCCTGCTGCTCCTTGGTGCCGTAACCGGCGAGGGCGTGGCAGGCGAGCGAGTGGACGCTGACGCCGAGGCCGACGGTGAGGCGGGCGGCGGCGAGCTCTTCCAGGACCTGGAGGTACACCTCGTACGGCTGGTCACCGCCGCCGTGGTCCGAGTCGTAGGGCAGGCCGAGCAGTCCGGACTCGGAGAGCAGGGAGAAGACCTCGCGCGGGAACAGGCCCGCTTCCTCCTCCTCGGCCGCGCGGGGCGCGATCTCCCTGGACGCGATATCGCGGACGAGCGCGATGAGCTGCCGGGACTCCTCGGTGGGCAGGCTGCGTTCCACCAGCTGCGGGGCACGGTCGGACATGACAGCGCTCTCCTCCCTGTCGGGCGTAGCGGCGGTCGCACGCGCGGGGTAGGAGCGGCGCCGCCGGGTGATCCCGGGCGTTGCCCGGAAATACATGACTCCCCAACCGATCCTGCCCTCTCGGATCACAAGAGGCGCTGGCCAGCGGCTGTGGCGGCTTGAGTATGCCCGATCGGAGCGCTGCCGTCACGGGGCGCACGGCGGCTCCGGCCGTCCTGGAAATGGTCCGAACCTTTGACCCAACTGGTCCGGTCCGTCCGGTCTTCCGACGATCGGTGCGTCTTCGCGGCGGTCCGGTGGGGCGGGGAGCCGGGTGCGCTCTCCGCCCCTAGGCCGTCAGAGGATCGCCAGCGCCTCCAGGACCCGCCTCTGCGCCGCTGTCGGAGCGGCGGGGAAGTAGACGTAGCAGACGCCGCCCGTGCCTCCCCTGACCTTGCCGGTGGCGTCGTAGCGCTTGGTGCGGAGCCAGATGTTCTCCCACTCGCGGCGCCGGTAGACACGGCGTACGGCCTCGTTGGACGGGGACGCGGGGTCGTTGGCGATCACGTCGCCTTCGGCGGTGAAGCCGATCACCGTCATCAGGTGGCCCGAGGTCCCGTAGCCCGCTCCGGTCAGCTCCTCCTTGATGAAGGACTGCGACGTGATCACCGGGATGCCGGCGCCGACCAGCTTCTCCAGCTCCGTCAGCGAGCCGAGCCGGGTGACCACCGCACTCATGTCCTTGTACGTGGCGGCGTAGGCGGCGTTGAAGGGCCAGTTGCCACAGCCCTCGTACTGGTGGTCGAACGTGTACCGGGCCGCGTGACAGACCTGCGGGTCGGCGATCTCCGGTCTGACCCAGGCGAGGTCCTCGGCCGTGGGCCTCCGCCCCCAGTACTCGATGATCATCTGCGAGGACGTCGGGCTGCACCACGCCTCGCCCCCGTTGTCGTACTCGGGGTACTCCCCCACATGGACGTTCTGCGAGTAGCGCGGCACCGGCAGCTCCCGGGCGAGCCCGGGAGCGGTGGCGGGGACGGTGAAGCGGTCCGGAATGTCGGAGGCCATCGCGCCGATCCGCCAGACCGTGGGCGTGAGGCCGGTGCCCGGAGTGCGGTGGAGGGTGAGCCGCAGCCGGTACGAGACCAGCCGGAGCCCGCTCGCCGCGTCGTCCACGGAGAAGGTGTCGGTCCAGATCGAGCTCTTGCCGTCGCTCTGGTCGTCGACGGAGGTGCGCCGGATGTCCCCGTCGCCCGCCGCCCAGCGGCCCATCACGTACCAGGGGGTGTCGGTGCCGTCGGAGTAGCTGCCGAGCAGTTCGATCTGGATCCAGGTGCCCGCGGGGGCGTGGGCGTTCCAGGAGGCGATCACCTCGGTGGCCGGGACCCGGGAGCGGTGGACCGGTGAGGTCCACGTCGCGTACTCCCAGGAGCTGGTCGTACCGGTGTGCGGGTCGGTGTAGTCGCGGCGCCCGGTGGGGGTGGCGATCACCAGCCCCGGCCTGCGGCCGGCGACCGCACGCGTGCCCGCTCCCGAGCCACAGCGCCAGTCGGTGTACGTGTTCCAGAAGTGGTTGTCCACCAGCGAGGCGGCCGCGGTGGGGGCGGAGGGGCCGGGTACCGCGGCCGTCGCGGGCCCGGCGGATGCCACCGCGCCGCCGGTCGCGGCTGCCGCGAGCGCGGCGGTCAGCACGGTTCTGCGCGAAGTCGGTCTGGTCATGGGCGAGACCCCCGGTTGTGAGCGGGATGGGGCTGCGGGTGCCGGTCAGTGGGCCAACTATCGCGGGTCGCGGCACCGTTCGGCCAGCGATTCGCCTCGTGCCGCTGGACCAATATTGGTCTGGTCCACTGGCGTGACCTGCGGTTGCTCCGGTGGGGCTCGTAGGCTGGGCGGATGAACGACCTCGCTGAGCACGCCCGCGGCCTGCGGGCCCTGCCTCCGTCCTGCGGTCCGGTGCGGCTGATCGCGGTCGACGGGCACGCCGGGTCGGGCAAGAGCACGTTCGCGGCCCGGCTCTCGGCGGCGCTCGGCGACGCGCCCGTACTGCACCTCGACGACCTCGCGACCCACGACGAGCTCTTCGCCTGGACGCACCGGCTGCGCGAGCAGGTGCTCGTCCCGCTCTCGCGCGGCGCGTGCGCGCGCTACGCGCCGTACGACTGGACGCGGCGGTGCTTCGGCCCGGCGCGGACGCTGGAGCCCGCGCCCGTGGTGCTCATGGAGGGGGTCGGATCGGGGCGCCGGGAGGTGCGGCCGCTGCTTGCGGGACTGCTGTGGATGGAGTTGGCGCGCGGCCCGTCCTGGGAACGCGGCCGGCACCGCGACGGGCCCGCGCTCGGGGAGTTCTGGGACGGCTGGACGGCCGCCGAGGAGCGGCATTTCGCCGACGACCCCTCACGCCCCTTCGCCGATGCTCTGATCCGGCAGGTGCCGATGGGGTATGAGTGGCAGAAGGGACCTGGCACCACCACAGGGGCGAGCCATTTCGTCACTCTCGGTGAAGGCTTGGCGCCGCCATACTGAGCAGTCGGAAATCGGCCCGGAAGTGCCCCAACTCGGCTTGACCGAGGGGCCGTACAGGTCTTACGTTCTCAATGTGCGGCTTTTCGGAGCCCCGTAGACGCGAAGCCCCCGGTTGTTCCCCCGTGATCGGGGGCTTCGTTCTGCGCTCACACCCCCTCACGACGGCCCCGTACGCGCCTTTTCGCTCACCCACGGTCACGGCTTCACCGTCGGCCACACCCTTAGCCGCGTACTGCCTTCGCGGGTACGATGCACTGCGGTGCGGTCAATTCCCGTCCCCGGCCCCGTGATTAGGCGCGCCCAGGTGGGCATGCTGTGCGGGCGGGACATCCTGGGGCACGGTTTGTGGGGGACCTGATGGACATCGGCACGCAGGGCTCACAGGCCCCCGCCGACCTCGCCTGGCTGCGCGGCGTGGACGCCTACACCATGGGCGCGTACCCGCAGGCCGAGGAGGAGTTCAGAACCGCGGTGCGCTTCGATCCCGGTATGGCGGACGGCTGGCTCGGCCTCCATGCCCTGCGGGTCGACACGACCACGGCGCTGCTTCGCATGTACCGCCATCGTGAACGCTTCGGCGAGCAGCGCGCCCGCCACCGCCGCACGCTCAACTCCTGGTACTGGCTGGGCTGGTGGGTGCAGCCCGTGCTGGAGAGTTCGCGCGACCTGCTGCTGGCGCACGCCTCGCACTGGCTGGACGGGCGGCACGTACCCGAGCTCGACCGGGCCCTGGCCGGACTGCCGCCGGTCGACGCGGACCCGCAGGTGCGGTTCCTGCACGCCTGCCGCTCGTATCTGGTCAAGGACTGGGAGCAGCTCGTACGCCACACCGAACAGCTCGTCGAGGACCCGCTGCTCGGTATCGAGGCGGGGCTGTTCGGAGGCATGGCCCGGGTGCGCCTGGAGATGTACGGGCAGGCCGAACCGCTGCTCTCCGCGGCCCTGATGCGCTGCCGCAGCGAGCAGCCGCAGCGCAAGGAGCTGCGCTACTGGCTGGCGAGGGCCCACGAGGGCACGGGCCGCAGCGCCGCGGCCCTGCCCCTCTACCGTGCGGTGCACCGGGTCGATCCGGCGTTCATGGACACCTCGGCCCGGCTCGCGGCGATCTCCGAGGGCGACGGGTACGACGAGTCGGCCGATCTGGCCTCCGTGGCGCTGATGGGCTTCGGCTCGGACGGCACCGAGACCCAGATCGACGGCGACGCGCTGCTGGGCACCGATCTGGTGGACGGCAGAGAGCCGTGGCTCGGCGGCGATCCGCAGGGGCTGGCGGGGATCGTCGCGCCGCCGCCGGCCGACGGGGTACGGGAGAAGTCGCCGGTGGGCGGCCGGTCGGGGCCTCCGGTCTTCCCCGCGGGGCCCAGTGACCCGGCCCTGCTCGCGGAGGCGCTGGCCGAGCTGGAGCGGATGGTCGGCCTCGAACCGGTGAAGCGGCAGGTCAAAGCCCTGTCCGCCCAGCTGAACATGGCACGTCTGCGCGCCGAGCAGGGGCTGCCCGTCCAGCCGCCGAAGCGGCACTTCGTCTTCTCCGGCCCCTCCGGCACCGGCAAGACGACGGTCGCCCGCATTCTGGGCCGGGTCTTCTACGCCCTGGGCCTGCTCGGTGGTGACCATCTGGTGGAGGCCCAACGGGCCGATCTGGTCGGCGAGTTCCTCGGACAGACGGCGATCAAGGCGAACGAGCTGATCGATTCGGCGCTCGGCGGGGTGCTGTTCGTCGACGAGGCGTACAGCCTCTCCAACTCCGGTTACAGCAAGGGCGACGCGTACGGGGACGAGGCCTTGCAGGTCCTCCTCAAGCGGGCCGAGGACAACCGTGACCACCTCGTGGTGATCCTCGCGGGCTACCCGGACGGCATGGACCGGCTGCTCTCCACCAACCCCGGCCTCTCGTCGCGGTTCACGACCCGGGTCGACTTTCCCAGCTACCGTCCGCTGGAGCTGACCGCGATCGGTGGGGTGCTGGCCGCGGAGAACGGTGACGCCTGGGACGAGGAGTCCCTGGAGGAGCTGCGCAGCATCAGCGGGCATGTCGTGGACCAGAGGTGGATCGACGAGCTGGGCAACGGCCGGTTCCTGCGGACCCTGTACGAGAAGAGCTGCGCCTACCGTGATCTGCGGCTGTCCGGGTACGCGGCGGTGCCCACGCGGGAGGATCTGGCCACGTTGCGGCTGCCGGATCTCATGCAGGCGTACGGCGAGGTGCTGTCCGGCCGGGGGCCGGTGAACCGGGGGCCGCAGGAGCCGGGTGCGGTGTGAGGCGGCGGGGGCGGCCGGCCGGCGAGATCGTCGTCCTCAAGCGCCGGACCGGCTGAAAGACCGTCCGCAATCGCCGGACGGGCTTGATCGTGCCCGTCCGGCGATTGAAGGCCCGGCGCCACTCAGCGCGTCAGGCGTGGCCCGCCATGGCCTTGTGCTCTTGCTGGCCCTTCGGGACGTCCACCGTGCGGCGCGGTACCGAGAGCCGGTGGGCCGGGTCTCGGACCTCGCCGACCAGCATTTCCAGGACGTCCTCCATCGCGACGAGGCCGAGTACCCGTCCGGAGGCGTCGGCGACCTGGGCCAGGTGCGTCGCGGCGCGGCGCATCACGGTCAGGGCGTCGTCCAGCGGGAGTTCCGCGCGTACGGTCGCCATCGGGCGCCAGACCTGCTGCGGGACGGCACGTTCGTCGTCCTCCAGGTCCAGTACGTCCTTCACGTGGAGGTACCCCATGAACGGGCCACCGCCCTCCGCGCAGACCGGGAAGCGCGAGTAACCGGTCCGTACGGTCAGCTCCTCGATGCGGCGCGGGGTCACCGAGGGATCGACCGTCACCAGGGAGGCCCGGTCGAGCAGCACGTCGGTGACGGGCCTGCTGCCCATCTCCAAGGCGTCCTCCAGACGCTCCTGTGCCGCCGGCTCCAGCAGCCCGGCCTGTCCGGAGTCCTCGACGAGCCGGTTGAGCTGCTCGCTGGTG
Organism: Streptomyces sp. NPDC045968; assembly: GCF_056430475.1. Classification (NCBI taxonomy): domain Bacteria; kingdom Bacillati; phylum Actinomycetota; class Actinomycetes; order Kitasatosporales; family Streptomycetaceae; genus Streptomyces; species Streptomyces sp. NPDC045968. The sequence goes on from NZ_JBWKLF010000007.1 coordinate 49,506, forward strand.
AAGACCGCTTCGACCTCGTCCTTGGGCTCGACCTTGAACAGCCGCAGCACCAGGCGGGCGCAGACGCCCAGGGCGGAGGTGACCGGACGGCAGATCCTGGCGAAGCCGACGAGGGCGGGGCTGAGCCACAGTGCGGTCTTCTCGGGGGCGGCCATCGCCAGGTTCTTCGGGACCATTTCGCCGATGACGAGATGGAGGAAGACCACGAGGGCCAGGGCCAGCGCGTAGCCGAGGGGGTGGATGAGCCCCTCGGGGACGTGCGCCGCGTGGAAGACCGGCTCCAGGAGGCCCGCGACGGTCGGTTCGGCCACGGCTCCGAGGGTGAGGGAGCAGAGGGTGATGCCGAACTGGGCGGCCGCCATCATCTGCGGCAGGTTCTCCAGCCCGTACAGGACCTGCTTGGCCCGGCTCGATCCGCTCGCCGCGAGCGGTTCCACCTGACTGCGGCGTACGGAGACGAGCGCGAACTCGGCGCCGACGAAGAAGCCGTTCGCGAGCACGAGCAGGGCGGCGAACAGCAACTGGACGAGACTCATCGCACGGCCTCCAGCCGGCTGTGGGGCAGCGCGTCGGCCGCCGGTCCCGGCACCTCGGTCAGGCGCACGAAGCGGACCCGTTCGGCCCGGTAGTGGCCGACCTGGCGGACGGCGACGCGCCATCCGGGAAGCTCGGCCCGGTCGCCGGGAGCGGGGATGCGCCCCAGCAGGCCGGCGACAAGCCCGGCCACGGTCTCGTACGGCCCGTCGGGCACGTCGAGGCCGATCTGGCGCAGGGTGAGGACGCGGCAGCTGCCTTCGACGTCCCAGGCGGGGCGTCCGTCCTCGGTGACGGCGGCGACGAATTCGGGCCGGTCGGCGCCGACGGCGTCGTGCTCGTCCCTGACCTCGCCGACGAGTTCCTCGATGATGTCCTCAAGGGTGACGACACCGGCGGTCCCGCCGTACTCGTCGACCACCACGGCGATCGGCTGCTCGTTGCGCAGCCTGTGCAGCAGCTGCTCCACGGGAAGCGTCTCGGGGACCAGCAGCGGCGGTACGGCGATCCGGCCGAGGGAGGTGCGCAGCCGGTCCCGGGCGGGAACCGCGAGGGCGTCCTTGAGGTGGACCATGCCGACGACCTCGTCGATGCGTTCCCGGTAGACCGGGAAGCGGGAGAGGCCGGTGGCGCGGGTGAGGTTGAGGACGTCGGCGGCGGTCGCCGACGACTGGAGGGCGCTGACCTTCACCCGGGGGGTCATGACGTGCTGCGCCGTGAGCCCGGCGAGCGACAGCGTGCGTACGAAGAGGTCGGCGGTGTCCTGTTCCAGGGCGCCGGCCTCGGCCGAGTGCTGGGCCAGCGAGACCAGTTCGCCCGGGGTACGGGCGGAGGCCAGCTCGTCGGTGGGCTCGACGCCCAGCAGCCGTACCAGGCGGTTGGCGACGGTGTTGAGCGCGGTGATCACCGGCCGGAAGACGGCGGCGAAGCGGTGCTGGGGACCGGCGACGAACCGGGCGACCTGGAGCGGCCGTGAGACCGCCCAGTTCTTCGGTACGAGTTCGCCGATGACCATCTGCACGGCGGCGGCCAGCAGCATGCCGATCACGACGCCCACGCCGGGAACGGCCCGTGCGGGCAGCCCGGTGGCGGTGAGCGGTCCGGCGAGCAGCTGGGCGAGTGCCGGTTCGGCGAGCATGCCCACGACCAGCGAGGTGATGGTGATGCCCAGCTGGGTGCCGGAGAGCTGGAAGGAGAGTTCGCGCAGGGCGGCGACGACGGTACGGGCCCGCCGGTCGCCTTCGGCGGCGGCGCGTTCGGCGTCCGGCCGCTCCACCGTGACGAGCCCGAATTCGGCTGCCACGAAGAATCCGTTGGCGAGGATGAGAAGGAATGCCGCAGCGAGCAGCAGCAGGGGGGTGGTCATACCGCCGCCTCCGGGGAAGGGGCGGCGCAGGTACTACCGGACGATCCGTCCATTGCTGGAGGGAGTCACTCCTTGGGTCGCAGGAAAGCCCCGCCGGCCTCGTGGACCTCTCGTGCGGGGCGGGGCGCACGGGGCGCCGCCGCCCTCAAGAGTAGTCAAGAAGGGGCCGTGCGGGGCAGGGGGCTCAGCCGTTCTCCGTACCGGCGTCCGCTCCTGTGCCGTGGGATTCGGCGAGTGCGCGGAGCGCACGGGCGTCGCGGACGGCCTGTGCCTTGGCCAGTCCGGGCTGGATGCCGAGGGCGGGCAGGCTGGTGCCGTCGCTGAGGTCGAGGAAGACCCAGGGGTCTCCGGCCCGCAGATTGACGCGGAGGATCTCCGCCCAGGCGAGCCTGCGGGTACGGGTGAGGTTGACGACCGTGACCCCTGCCTCGTCGGCGACGACCTTGGGCCGGCTGAGCAGGGCGAGGACGCCGAAGAAGAGCAGCGCCACGAAGACGAAACTGGTCCGCTCCCCCGCGCTCAGCTTCTCCAGCGCCAGGGCGACGACGGTGATGACGACGAACATCACCAGCCCCACGGTCAGCAGGACCACCCGGGTGAGGGTGGGCCTGAAGGTGACCGGGAGAGCGGGCGGTTCGGGCCGGGGCGCGGGGGCGGTCATCAGGTTCTCTGTCTTCCGGTGTTCGGCGGTTCTCCGGCCGTCAGAGGCGGCAGGCGTGGATGGCCGTGGTGAGGATGGCGCGGGCACCCAGTTCGTACAGGTCGTCCATGATCCGCTGGGCCTCCTTGGCGGCGACCATGGAACGGACGGCGACCCAGCCCTCGTGGTGCAGCGGGGAGATGGTCGGCGACTCCAGGCCCGGGGTGAGGGCCACGGCGCGCTCCAGGTGCTCGACGCGGCAGTCGTAGTCCATCATCACGTAGCTGCGGGCGACCAGGACGCCCTGGAGGCGGCGGAGGAACTGCTGGACCTTGGGGTCGTCGTCGGGGGCGCCGGTACGGCGGATGACGACGGCTTCCGACTTCATGATCGGCTCGCCGATGACTTCGAGTCCGGCGTTGCGCAGGCTGGTGCCGGTCTCCACGACGTCGGCGATGACCTGGGCGACGCCCAGCTCGACGGCGGTCTCGACCGCGCCGTCGAGGTGGACGACGGAGGCGTTGACGCCGGCCTCGGCGAGGTGCTTGGCGACGATGCCCTCGTAGGACGTGGCGATCGTCATGCCGTCGAAGTCCTGCGGGCCCTGGGCCGTGCCGGGCTTCGTGGCGTAGCGGAACGTGGAGCGGGCGAAGCCGAGCTGGAGGATCTCCTCGGCGTCGGCGCCGGAGTCCAGCAGCAGGTCCCGGCCGGTGATGCCGATGTCGAGGCGGCCGGAGCTGACGTAGATCGCGATGTCGCGGGGGCGCAGATAGAAGAACTCGACCTCGTTCTCCGGGTCGACCAGGACGAGCTCTTTCGACTCCTTGCGCTGCTGGTAGCCGGCCTCATGGAGCATCGCCATCGCAGGCCCGGAGAGTGCACCCTTGTTGGGGATGGCGATGCGCAGCATGAGGTCAGGTTTCCTTTGTGCGAAGGGGTGTTCTGCGTACGTACGGAGCGGGAAGGTGCGTCGGCTCAGAGGTGTGCGTAGACGTCGTCGAGGGAGATTCCGCGGGCGACCATCATCACCTGGACGTGGTAAAGCAGCTGCGAGATCTCCTCGGCGGCGGCCTCTTTGCCCTCGTATTCGGCGGCCATCCAGACTTCGGCGGCCTCCTCGACGACCTTCTTGCCGATGGCATGCACGCCCTTGTCCACCAGTTCGGCGGTGCGGGAGGTGGAGGGGTCGCCGTTGGCGGCCTTGAGCTGCAGCTCGGCGAAGAGCTCTTCGAAGGTTTTGTTCGCCATGATGTCCTTAAGAATACGGGGTCGCCGACCAGCACTCAGCGCCAGGGTTCGCTGACGGTGCGCAGCGTCGCGGCGGTCGCGACGGCGGCGGTGACCGCTTCGTGCCCCTTGTCCTCGTTGGACCCTTCGAGGCCGGCGCGGTCGAGCGCCTGCTCCTCGGTGTCACAGGTGAGGACGCCGAAACCGACGGGGACCCCGGTGTCGACGGTGACCTGGGTGAGGCCGTTGGTGACGCCCTGGGACACGTACTCGAAGTGGGGGGTGCCGCCGCGGATGATCACGCCGAGGGCGACGATCGCGTCGTAACCGCGTCCCGCGAGGACCTTCGCGACGACCGGGAGCTCGAAGCTGCCGGGGACGCGGAGCAGGGTCGGCTCGTCGATGCCGAGGTCGTGCAGGGCGCGCAGCGCGCCGTCGACGAGGCCGTCCATGACCTTCTCGTGCCACTGGGCCGCGATCACCGCGACCCGCAGGTCACCGCAGTTGCGTACGGACAGTTCGGGTGCGCCCTTGCCGCTCATGTCTTTCTCTCCTGCTCGTTCCGTGATCGTTACTGGTTGCCGCAGGTCGACGCGGGGACCGCGTCGAGCCAGGGCAGGTCGTGCCCCATCCGGTCGCGCTTGGTGCGCAGGTACCGCAGGTTGTGTTCGCCGGCCTGGACGGGCATGGGCTCGCGGCCGGTCACCGCCAGACCGTGACGCAGGACCGCCGCGGTCTTCTCGGGGTTGTTGGTCATCAGCCGGACACTGTGGACGCCGAGGTCCAGGAGCATCCGGGCGCCCGCGGCGTAGTCCCTGGCGTCGGCGGGGAGGCCGAGTTCCAGGTTGGCGTCGAGGGTGTCGACGCCCTGCTCCTGGAGCTCGTACGCGCGGAGCTTGGAGAGCAGACCGATGCCCCGGCCCTCGTGGCCGCGCAGATAGACGACGACGCCGCGGCCCTCCCGCGTGATGCGTTCCATGGAGGCGTGCAGCTGGGGGCCGCAGTCGCAGCGCTGGGACTGGAAGATGTCACCGGTCAGGCACTCGGAGTGGACCCGGACGAGGACGTCCTCGCCGTCGCCGATGTCGCCGTGGACGAGGGCCACGTGCTCCACGCCGTCGCTGATGGAGCGGTAGCCGTACGCGGTGAACTCGCCGAACGTGGTCGGCAGCCTGACCTCGGCCTCGCGGCGGACCGTCGGCTCGGAGCTGCGGCGGTAGGCGATCAGGTCCTCGATGGAGATGATCGTGAGGCCGTGCTTGCGGGCGAACGGCACCAGCTCGGGCAGGCGCAGCATGACGCCGTCCTCGCCCGCGATCTCCACGATGGCTCCGGCGGGGCGCAGCCCGGCGAGCCGGGCCAGGTCGACGGCGGCCTCGGTGTGGCCGTTGCGGACGAGGACACCGCCCGTGCGGGCGCGGAGCGGGAAGATGTGGCCGGGACGGACGAAGTCGCCGGGGCCCGCTTCGCCGCCCGCCAGCATGCGGAGGGTGGTGGCGCGGTCGGCGGCGGAGATGCCGGTGGTCACGCCGTACGCCGCGGAGGCGTCCACCGAGACGGTGAAGGCGGTCTTCATCGACTCGGTGTTGTGGTCGACCATCTGCGGCAGTTCGAGCCGTTCCAGCTCGCTGTCCTCCATGGGCGCGCAGATCAGGCCGCGGCACTCGCTCATCATGAAGGCGATGATCTCCGGGGTGGCCTTCTCGGCGGCGATGACGAGGTCGCCCTCGTTCTCGCGGTCCTCGTCGTCGACGACCACGACGGGGCGTCCGGCGGCGATGTCGCGGATGGCCTGCTCGACGGGGTCGAGGGAGAGGTCGACGACGTGTTCCGGGTGCAACCAGGTGGGCTGGGCAGTCATGCCGTGGCTCCTTCCAGAGCGGGTGTCCGCGTACGCAGCCACCAGTCGCGCATGCCCCACAGGACGAGGGCGCCGTACACGACGTAGATGAGACCGGAGAAGGCGAGACCGCTGTGGAAGTTCAGCGGTACGCCGACCAGGTCGACGAGCAGCCAGGCGAACCAGAACTCGACCATTCCGCGGGCCTGGGCGAGCATCGCGACGAGCGTGCCGGCGAATATGTACGCGTCGGCCCACGGGCTCCAGGACAGCGAGGGGAAGGCGGTGAAGAGGCCGCCCACGGCGAGTGTGCCGAGCGCGGCGCCGCCGATCAGAAAGCCGCGTTCGCGCCAGGTGGCGAAGCGGACGGCGATGGAGCCGTCCTGCGCCTGCTGCCTGCCGCGGGTCCACTGCTGCCATCCCCAGACGGCGACGGCGATCACGATCACTTGCTTTCCGACGCTGCCCGCCTGCTGCACCGAGACGTTGGCGGCGACGAGGACGAGGCCGGAGAGGAGCTGGGCGGGCCAGGTCCAGACGGAACGGAGCCAGCCCAGCGTCAGGGCGATCAGACCGATCGTGTTGCCGATCAGGTCGGACCAGATGATGTGCTGTCCGAAGGCGCTGAACGCCTCCGAGTTCAGCCAGGTCAGGGCGCTCACTTCACCGGCTCCCCGGGCTCCTGGGCGGTGCGGTCGCCGAGCAGGCGCTCGACGTACTTCGCGATGACGTCCACCTCCAGGTTGACCGGGTCGCCTGGCTTCTTGAGGCCGAGCGTGGTCAGGGCGAGGGTGGTGGGAATGAGGCTGATGGTGAAGTAGTCGGCTCCGGCCTCCACCACGGTCAGGCTCACGCCGTCGACGGTGATCGAACCCTTCTCCACCACGTACCGGGTCAGGTCCCCGGGCAGGGAGATCTTCACGATCTCCCAGTTCTCGGAGACCTCGCGGTCGATGACGCGGCCCGTGCCGTCGACGTGACCCTGGACGATGTGGCCGCCGAGCCTGCCGCCGAGCGCCATGGGCCGCTCCAGGTTGACCCGGGAGCCTGCCGCCAGGGCGCCGAGGCTGGAGCGGTTCAGGGTTTCCGCCATCACATCGGCGGTGAACTCGTGCTCGCCGAGGTCCACGACGGTGAGGCAGACGCCGTTGACGGCGATCGAGTCGCCGTGCTTGGCACCTTCGGTGACGACGGGACCACGCAGTCGGAAGCGGGAGGCGTCGTCGAGCTTCTCGACGGCGGTGACCTCACCCAGTTCTTCGACAATTCCGGTGAACACTCAGTTTCCCTTCCGAGCAGGGACGGGGACGGCGGTGATGCGCAGATCGGGGCCGATGGACACGGTCTCGGTCACGTCGAGGCGCAACGCCCGGGAGATGGTGGAGATTCCGGCGTCGGCGAGGGCCGCGGGGCCCGCACCGAGGAGGACCGGAGCGAGATAGCCGACGACCTTGTCGACCGTTCCCGCGGCGACGAAGGCGCCGGCCAGGGTCGGGCCGCCTTCGAGGAGTACGGAGCGGATGCCGCGGGCGTGCAGGGCGCCGAGCAGGGCCTCGATGTCGAGACCGGGGCCGGCGGCGGAGCGGGGCAGCCGGAGCACGGTCTCCGCGGGGAGGTGGGCCGTGTCGGCGTCCTCGGCGACCGCGATCAGGGTGGGAGCGGTGCCGTCGAGGACGCGGGCGCCGGGCCGGACGGCGGTGGCGCCGGTGTCGACGACCACCCTGAGCGGCTGGTGTGCGCCGTCGATGCCGCGTACGCCGAGCTGCGGGTCGTCGGTGCGTGCGGTGCCGGAGCCGACGATCACGGCGTCGGACTCGGCGCGCAGCCGGTGGACGTCGGCGCGGGCTTCGGGGGAGGTGATCCAGCGGCTGGTGGCGTCGGCGGCCGCGATGCGGCCGTCGAGCGTCGCCGCGTACTTCCACAGGACGTACGGGCGTCCCAGGCGCACGGAGGTGAGCCAGGCGGCGTTGCCCGCCTCGGCCTCGTCGGCGAGGAGCCCCCGCACGGTCTCGATCCCGGCTGCGCGGAGGGTTTCCGCACCGCCTGTGGCCTGCGGGTCCGGGTCCGCGACCGCGTAGACGACCCGGCTCACCCGTGCCTCGGTCAGCGCCTGGGCGCAGGGGCCGGTGCGGCCGGTGTGGTTGCAGGGTTCGAGGGTCACGTAGGCGGTGCCGCCACGGGCGCGCTCGCCGGCCGCGCGCAGGGCGTGGATCTCGGCGTGGGGCCCGCCGGCCCGCTGGTGGAAGCCTTCGCCTGCCGGTGCCCCGGCGGCGTCGAGAATGACGCATCCGACGACCGGGTTGGGGCTGGTGGAGCCGAGACCGCGGGCTGCGAGCGCGATCGCTCGCCGCATGGCGGTGATGTCGGCTGCGGTGTCCACCGGGTCCTCCTGCCTCTTCGGGCACGGACTCCGGGGCCTGTCGATGACGACAGATGAAGCGGAACGCGACAGGGAAACGCCGATAACCGAAGACACGGATGCACGTGTCCCGGGAGATCCCGGAATGCATCCGCCGACGGCGGCGTACCTGTGACGGCCCGCCGCGCACTGCCTCCCATCCGGACTTTAACCGTCGGTCCAGGAATCTCACCTGGTCAACCGGCCGCTGGATGCGGACGGGTCGCGGACTATAACCGCCGGTTCGGAATTGCACCGACCCCGGAGTGCGCTGCTGCTGGTACAGGACCAGTCTGCCACGGCGGCCCGTCGGCCATACGGGCGAGTACCTGTGGGGTGACTCACAGGCACCGGACCCAGGGGGGCACACCGGACAGTCGGGGGTGAATGGTCCAGACCTATTGACTCACTGGTCTAGTCCTCTTAATCTCTGCGTCACCTCCGAGGCCCGTTTCCGGGTGTGCGCACACCCGGGACCCAACACGACCCATCCCCCTGCCAGTTGTGTTCTGCCGACCTCCCCAGGAGGAACGACCATGCTGTCCCCCACTCGCGCGAGAGCGGGCCTCTTCGCAGCCGGCGCCGCCGTCGCCGGACTGCTGCTTGGCGGCCTCGCCGCCGCTCCGTCGGCCGCCGCCGACCAGGAGTCCTGTCGCCCGGACGGGCTGTACGAGACTCCCGGCGTGGACGTCCCGTACTGCTCCGTCTACGACAGTGCCGGCCGCGAGAAGATGGGCGCCGACCACCAGCGGCGCGTCATCGGTTACTTCACCAGCTGGCGCACGGGCAAGGACGGCAAGGCCGCCTACCTCGCGTCCGACATTCCGTGGGACAAGGTCACCCACCTCAATTACGCGTTCGCGCACATCGACGCAGAGAACAAGATCTCCGTCGGTTCCGACAGCCCGCAGAACGCCTCCACCGGGATGACCTGGCCCGGCGTCGCGGGAGCCGAGATGGACCCGGCACTCCCCTACAAGGGTCATTTCAATCTGCTCGGCAAGTTCAAGAAGCAGCACCCCGGCGTGAAGACCCTGGTGTCGGTGGGCGGCTGGGCCGAGACCGGCGGGTACCTCGACGACAACGGCGCCCGGGTGAACTCCGGCGGCTTCTACTCGATGGCGACCAACGCCGACGGCTCCGTCAACCAGGCGGGCATCGACACCTTCGCCGACTCGACCGTCGCCTTCATCAAGAAGTACGGCTTCAACGGCGTCGACATCGACTACGAGTACCCGACCACGATGAAGGACGCGGGCAACCCGCTGGACCACACCCTGGCCAACGCGCGCCGGGCCGGTCTCGTCAAGGGCTACGCCGCGCTGATGAAGACACTGCGCGAGAAGCTCGACCGGGCCGCGGCCGCCGACGGCACGCACTATCTGCTGACCGTGGCCGCGCCGTCCTCCGGCTATCTGCTGCGCGGCATGGAGACCTTCCAGGTCCAGAAGTACCTGGACTACGTCAACATCATGTCCTACGACCTGCACGGCGCCTGGAACGAGTACGTCGGTCCGAACGCCTCGCTCTTCGACGACGGCAAGGACGCCGAACTCGCCCAGGGCGGGGTGTACTCCACTTCGCAGTACGGCGGGGTCGGCTACCTCAACACCGACTGGGCGTACCACTACTTCCGCGGTTCGATGCCGGCCGGCCGTATCAACATCGGCCTGCCGTACTACACGCGCGGCTTCAAGAACGTGCAGGGCGGTACGGACGGGCTGTGGGGCAGGGCGGCCACGACCGAGTGCCCGGCCGGGGCCGGTCTGGCCAAGTGCGGTGACGGCGCCGTCGGCATCGACAACCTCTGGCACGACCTGGACAGCGACGGCAAGGAATCGCCCGCCGGTTCCAACCCGATGTGGCACGCGAAGAACCTGGAGAAGGGCGTGGCCGGCGACTACCTGACCCAGTACGGATTCCCCGCCGGCACGAAGCTGACCGGAACCTACGCCCGGAAGTACGACTCGACGCTGGTCGCGCCGTGGCTGTGGAACGCCGAGAAGAAGGTCTTCCTCTCCACCGAGGACGAGCAGTCGGTCGCCGCCAAGGCGGACTACGTCGTCGACAGGGGCATCGGCGGCACGATGATCTGGGAGCTCGCGGGCGACTACGCGTTCAATGCGGGGAAGGGGCAGTACGAGCCGGGGTCCACGCTCACGTCGGCGATGTACGAGAAGTTCAAGTCGGCCGCCCCGTACGGGGCCAAGAGGTCCACGATCGATCTGCCGACGGAGGCGCTGGACATCGATGTGGCCTTCGAGCAGTTCCCGCTCGGTGACTCCAACTACCCCATCGGCCCGAAGCTGAAGATCACCAACCACACGAGGACCACGCTGCCCGGCGGTACGGAGTTCCGGTTCGACTACGCCACGTCGGCGCCCGCCAACGCCAAGGACCAGTCGGGCTTCGGCACGACGATCGTCCGCAGCGACCACACCGCCGCGAACAACATCGGCGGGCTCAAGGGCGACTACAACCGCGTCTCGCTGAAGCTCCCGGCCTGGCAGACGCTGGCCCCCGGGGCCTCGGTGCAGCTGGACTTCGTCTACTACCTGCCGACCTCGACCCCGTCCAACTGGACGGTGACCTTCGGCGGGAAGTCCTACTCCCTCGCCGGTGACCTGGCGCGCGGCACGACCGTGGTCGAGCCCGGCACGGGCACCAGCCCCTCGCCGGACCCGTCCACCACTCCCTCTCCGGGCGGCGGTTGCTCCGCGACGGCCTGGAGCGCGACCGCCGAGTACGGCTCGGGCACGACCGTCAGCCACGCCGGCCACCAGTGGAAGGCCAAGTGGTGGACGAAGGGGGAGACGCCCGGCACCACCGGTGAATGGGGCGTCTGGCAGGACCTCGGGGCCTGCTGAGCCCCGGCCCGACCGCCGTGGGGGGGGGGGGGGGGGGGGGGGCGCCCCCACCACACGCGCGGGCCCGGGGGGGTGAAAAAAAGAAACCCCACAGA
>NZ_JBWKLF010000007.1:60482-193109 GCF_056430475.1 Streptomyces sp. NPDC045968
GAAGAGGGGCGAAACGCACAGGACCCGGGGGGATGGGAGGCTATGACAGCACCGGTGTCCACCCCCCCCCCCCCCCCCCCCCCTTTTCCTCCCCCCCCCCCCCCCCCCCCCCCCCACGGCCATGTGCGGCCCGGGGGCGGCACAAGCGTCAGCCCCCAGGGCCTTCTCGACGGCGATCACGGCACGGTCCACGCCCGCGGAGGCGTGTCAGCCGCCCGGGGCGAACAGCGCCTCCTGGGCGGCCTCGCGTGCCACCACCAGCGCCCCGCGCAGCACCGCCGCCCCGCCGAGCGCCCCCGCCCTGACCTCCGTGGGCAGCGGGGACAGCCTGGCCAGCCGCTCCTCGACCCGCGAGGCCAGTTCGGCGCCGCCCGCGTGGCCCACCTCGCCCGCCAGGACCACACAGCCCGGGTCGAGCACCGAGACCACGGCGGCGGCCCCCAGCGCGACGCGGTCGGCGAGTGCGTCCAGGAAGGCGTCGCCGTTCGCGGCCCCCGCCAGGGCGGCGCGGACCGCGTGGACCGCTGCCGGGTCCTGTTCGCCGCCGTGCGCACCCGCCGGTGCGGCCGCCGGGACGCCGTGCGCGGCGGCCAGTTCGCAGACGGCGGCCGAGCCCGCCAGGGAGTGGAACCCTCCGTCGCAGCTGACGGCCGAGGGAACCCCTGTCGCCCCCGGTACGGGCAGGAAGCCGATCTCGCCCGCACCGCCGGAGGCTCCGCGGCGCAGCTTGCCGTCCAGCATGACGGCGGCGCCGATGCCGTGGCCGAGCCAGAACAGGACGAAGGTGTCGCGGCCGCGGGCCGCGCCGACGCGTAGTTCCGCTACGGCCGCGAGGTTGGTCTCGTTCTCCACGAGCACGGTGGCGGGCTGCCGCTGCTGGAGTGCGGCGACGAGCCCGCGGTGCCAGGCGGGCAGGCCGGTGGTGTCGCGGAGCTCCCCGGTGGCCGGGTCGATCAGCCCGGGGGCGCCGATGCCGACGCTGTGCAGGGGCGCGGGGCCCGCCCGGCGTGCCGTGCGTTCCAGCAGCGCGACGGCCTGCTCGATGGCCGGCCCGGTCCCGGTGCCGCCGTCGATGGGCAGGGTGTCCTCGGCGAGCGTCACCCCGAGGAGGTCGGAGACGACGACGGCGACGCTGTCGGTACGCACGTCCAGGGCGGCGAGGTGGGCACGGTCGGCGACGATCCCGTACAGCCGGGCGTTGGGCCCGCGTCGCTCCGCGCCGCTCTCTCCGACCACCCGGATGAGCCCGGCCCCCTGGAGACGCTCGACGAGGTCGGCGACCGTGGGGCGGGAGAGGCCGGTGAGCGCTTTCAGTTGCGTGGCCGTCAGGGGACCGTCCCGCTGGAGCAGTTCCAGGGCGAGCCGGTCGTTGATGACCCGGGCGGTGCTCGGTGAAGCGGGCATGCCGCGATCCTTCCAGATCCTGCCGCGCGGATACCGTCTATTTATCAGGCAGGGTTCCTGATAGTTTACGCCACGCGTTGTGGAGACGGCTGCCGGGACCTCGGTGAGCCACCATTCCCAGGGGAGGGCACGGCGGTATGACGACGGATTCCACCAACACGGTCTTCGGCACGGAGCAGGTGAGGCGGGCCAGGATCGCGGTCGCCGCGGTCTTCACCGTGCACGGAGCGGTGACCGGCAGCTTCGCCACCCGGGTGCCCTGGATCCAGGACCACGCCTCGGTGAGCGCGGGGCAGCTCGGCCTCGCCCTCGCCTTCCCCGCCGTCGGAGCCTCGATCGCCATGCCGCTGGCGGGCCGCGTCAGTCACCGCTTCGGCGCCAGGACCGCGCTGCGCGGGCTGCTCGTGCTCTGGACGATGGCGCTGATCCTGCCGGCCCTGGCCCCGAACCTCGTGACGCTCTGCGCGGCGCTCTTCGTGTACGGGGCGACGGCCGGCATGTCGGACGTGGCGATGAACGCGCTCGGCGTCGAGGTGGAGAACCGGCTCGACAAGTCGATCATGTCCGGGCTGCACGGGATGTGGAGCGTCGGCGCCCTGATCGGTTCGGCGGCGGGCACGGTCGCCGCCCACCTGGGCGCCGACGCCAGGCTGCACCACACGATCGCCGCCCTCGTGCTCACGGCGCTCGGGCTGCTCGCCTGCCAGGGCGTGCTTGACCTGCGCAGCGAGGCGGACGAGGAGCCGCCGCCGCGCTTCACGCTGCCGCCGAAGTCGGCGCTGGTCATCGGCGCGGTGGGCTTCTGCGCGGTGTTCGCCGAGGGAGCCAGCCTGGACTGGTCGGCGGTCTACCTCCGGGACGTCATGGGCAGTTCGGCGGGGCTGGCCGCCGCGTCGACGACTGCGTTCGCGCTGACCATGGCGGTGGCGAGGATCGCCGGCGACAAGGTCGTGGACCGCTTCGGCGCGGTCAGGACGGTCCGGGTCGGCGGTGTGCTCGCGACGGCGGGCGGCCTCCTGGTGGTCCTGTCACCGAACGCGGTCCTGGCCATGTGCGGCTTCGGACTGCTCGGCCTCGGGGTCGCCGTCGTCGTCCCGCTGGCGTTCGCCGCCGCGGGGCGCAGCGGCCCCCACCCGAGCCAGGCCATCGCGGGCGTCGCCACCATCACGTACACCTCCGGGCTCATCGCCCCCTCCGCGATCGGTTCGCTGGCGGAGGCGACCTCGCTGGTCGTGTCGTTCGGTCTGGTGACGGTGCTGGCGTTCGGCCTGGTGCTGGGAGCGGGAGTGCTCAGGGGAGCCGACCGCACGTCCACGGCCGGCGGCGCACCCGGCCCGTCACCGGCGAAGGCCGGGACCGGGACCTGAGGCCGGACCGGGACCTGAGACCGCCGGGACCGGGGCCTGCTCCGGTTCCGGCACCCGGGGTGCTGCGCGAGTACGGCAGCCTGCGGCACTAACATGGCGCTGATCTTTTCCGCGGGTGAACACTCCGCACGGCATACGCGGTGAACACTCCGCACGGACAACAGGGAGCAACCATGGGCGGCCTCGGCGTGCGCTGGACCTTGCACGGCGACGGGAAGACCCCCGCTCCGGGGGCCGTCGTGCGCCCCGACGAGCGGCTCTCCTGGCCCCGTACGTTCGGACTGGGCGCCCAGCACGTGGTGGCCATGTTCGGCGCGTCGTTCGTCGCGCCGGTGCTGATGGGCCTGGACCCGAACCTCGCGATCATGATGTCCGGCGTCGCCACGGTGATCTTCCTGCTGGCTACCAAGGGCAGGGTGCCCAGCTATCTCGGCTGTTCGCTCTCCTTCGTCGGTGTCGCCGCGACGATCCGGGCGAGCGGCGGCAGCAGCGCGACCGTCACGGGCGCCGTCCTCGTGGTGGGCGCGGTGCTGTTCCTGGTGGGGCTCGCGGTGCAGCGGTTCGGCGCGCGGATCATCCACGCGGCGATGCCGCCGGTGGTGACCGGCGCGGTCGTCATGCTGATCGGTTTCAACCTGGCGCCCGTCACGGCGTCGACGTACTGGCCGCAGGACCAGTGGACGGCGCTCCTGGTGATGCTGTTCACCGGACTGGCCGTGGTCTGTCTGCGTGGGTTCTTCTCCCGGATCGCGATCTTCCTCGGTCTGGTCTTCGGCTACGTCCTGTCCTGGGCGCTCGACCGGATCTTCGGGAAGATCCACTCCCCCGCGGGCGGCGCCGAGTCCGTCGACCACTGGCGCCTGGACCTCTCCGCCGTCTCGCACGCCGACTGGATCGGGCTCCCGTCCTTCCACGCGCCCAGCTTCGAGTGGTCCGCGATCCTGGTGGCCCTGCCGGTCGTGATCGCGCTGGTCGCGGAGAACGCCGGCCATGTGAAGGCCGTCGGCGAGATGACCGGTGACTCGCTCGACGACAAGCTGGGCACCGCCATCGCGGCCGACGGCGCCGCCTCCATGCTGTCCACCGCGGTGGGCGGCCCGCCGAACACCACGTACTCCGAGAACATCGGCGTGATGGCCGCGACGCGGGTCTACTCCACCGCCGCCTACTGGGCCGCCGCGTGTTTCGCCCTGCTCTTCGGGCTCTGCCCCAAGTTCGGCGCGGTCGTCGCCGCGATCCCCGGCGGCGTGCTCGGCGGCATCACCGTCATCCTGTACGGCATGATCGGCCTCCTCGGTGCCCAGATCTGGACGAACGCCAAGGTCGATCTGCGTAACCCGCTCAACCTGGTGCCGGCCGCGGCGGGCATCATCATCGGCGTCGGCGGGGTCAGCCTGAAGATCACCGACAACTTCGAGCTGAGCGGCATCGCGCTCGGCACCATCGTCGTGATCACCGGTTACCACGTGCTGAGGGCCTTCGCGCCGGCCCACCTCAAGACCCAGGAGCCCCTGCTGGACTCGGGCACCTCCACGTACGACGAGGAGAAGCCCACCACGAAGGGCTGAGGCGTACGGGCGGATCTTCGCCCGTTCCGATGAACCCCCGGCCGGTCGGCGCCATGTCCGGCCCGGGGCTGGGACGCTGCCCGCATGGCGCAGTTCGAGCAGTACGCAGACCCGGCAGGCCCCGGCACCGCGACCGTGGACGTCCCCGCGGTGACCGGGCGGATGCGTGCCTTCCGCGCCGCCTGGCCGCCGCACGACGGACTCGCCGTCTTCAACCGGATCTATCTGGCGGTGTCGGAGACCCTGGGCCGCCGGAGCGGGGGGTTCGGCGCCGTGCCGGACACGCTGGACGTCCTGTTCGCGGGGCGCTATCTGACGGTGGTGGACACGGCCGCGGCGGGTCTGCGCCCGCCCGCGTGCTGGCGTCCGTTGTTCCAGTACCGGCGCCATCCCGGCGTACACCCCGCGCAGTTCGCGCTCGCGGGGATGAACGCGCACGTCGGCCACGACCTCGCGCTCGCCGTGGTGGACGCCTGCCATGCGCTCGGCTGCGCTCCGCCCGACCTGGAGGAGGAGTTCGAGCGGGCGGGCGATCTCCTCGCGATGCTGGACGAGCGCATCCTGGAGGACCTGGTCCCGGGGTCCGAGCTGCTGGAGGTCGCGGACCCGCTCACCCATCTGCTGGGCTCCTGGAGCCTGGAACGGGCCCGCGAAGCCTCCTGGTCGGCGGCCAGGGTGCTGTGGGAGCTGCGCGGATTCCCGCTGCTGGCCGAGGAGTTCAGGGAGCGGATGGACGCGGGAGCGGGACTGGTGGGGCGCTGCCTGCTCACGCCGCGCCGCTGACCCCTGCGGGGCGCGGCCGACGCGATCACCCGCCCGCACCGGCCGCGCCCCCGCCCCCGGACCGCGACGGCCGTCCTCAGTCCTCCGGAAGCTCCACCGGGCTGATCTCGTCGAACACGTCGCCGGGGCCGGGGTTCGTCCGGTCCGTGGCACCGCCGAACTGGGTCATCACACCCCACACGGCGTTGAGCGCGGTCTGCACGGCGCCCTCGGCCCATCCGGCCGTCCACGAGATGTCGTCGCCCGCGAGGAAGACACCCCGCTTGTCGGCGGGCAGCCGGTCCTGCATGAAGTGGGTGAACAGCCGTCGCTGGTAGCGGTAGTGGCCCGGCAGGTTGGCCTTGAACGCGCCCATGAAATAGGGCTCGTTCTCCCAGGAGACGGTGACCGGGTTGCCGATGATGTGCTTGCGGATGTCCACGTTCGGATAGATCTCGCCGAGCGACTTGAGCATGACGTCCATGCGCTCGTTCGGGGAGAGCGGCAGCCACTTCAGGCTGTCGTCGCACCAGGTGTACGAGAGGCAGATGACGGCCGGCTTGTCCGGGCCCTCGTCCAGGAGATACGTGCCCCGGGTCATCCGGTCCGTGAGCGTCATCGACATGGTGTCGCGCCCCGTCACCTCGTCCTTGTCCAGCCAGAACGGCCGGTCGACCGGGACGAACAGCTTGGACGACTCCATGTAGTGGGTGCGCTCCATCGCCGTCCAGTGGTCGATCGGGAAGAGCGCGTCGTCACAGGCGATCTTGGAGAGCAGCAGCCAGGACTGCGCGGTGAAGATCGCGGCACGGTACGTACGGATGTCGCCGCTCGCGTCGGTGACGGTGATCTTGTTGCCCGCGGTGCGGTTCAGCCGGGTCACGGCGGGGCGCGGCTCGCCGTCGTGCAGGGAGGCGAGTGACGTGCCGAGCGGCCAGTGGACGATCTTCTGCGGTTCGCGGTCCCAGAGGCGCAGCGGCAGCTGCTGGCTGCCGCCGACGATCCCGCGGTGGTGGTCGTCCGCCTCGCTGTAGACGACGCGCAGGATCTCCAGGATGGAGTTGGGGAAGTCGGTGTCCCAGCCGCCGGTGCCGAAGCCGACCTGACCGAAGATCTCACGGTGCCGGAAGGACTTGAAGGCCTCGGACTCGCAGAGGAATCCGTAGAAGGTCTGGTTGTCGAGCTTCTCGACGAGCTTCGCCCAGATCTCCCGGATGCGCGGAACGTCGCGCTCGCGCATCGCACGGTTCATGTCGGAGAAGTCCGCACCCTCCTCCAGGCAGGCGTTCCAAGCCTCCATGACGTCGCGGTAGACCTGCGGCAGGTCGGCGATCGTCTCCGCGTAGTGCGACTCGCCCTTGAGGTCGACGACCGTCGACGGGGTGGCCGGGGACAGCGGGTTGGGGAACGGCTTGGTCTCCAGGCCCACCAGGTCGATGTAGTGCTGGAGCGCCGTGGACGACGGCGGGAAGCGCATCGCGCCCATCTCGGCGGTCAGTTCGGGGTCGCAGCCCTCGAAGCCGACGGTACGCAGCCGGCCACCGATCTGGTCCGCCTCGTAGACGACGGGCTTGAGCCCCATCTTCATCAGCTCGTAGGCGGCGATGATGCCGGAGAGCCCACCGCCGATGACGGCGACCTCGGCGCCGTGCTCGGTGGCCGGGATCTGGCCGATGCCCGCCGGGTGGGCGAGGAAGTCGTCGTACGCGTAGGGGAAGTCCGGCCCGAACATGGTGATCGGAGGCTGCGCGTCGGTGTGCTGGACGGCGTTGGGCACCGTGGACGTCATGGGGTGGGGACTCCTTGCGCGAAACAGTGGAACGGGGTGTGGCGGAGGGGGCGGGCTCAGACGAGCGAGCCGTAGAGGCCGGGGCGGCGGTCGTTCAGATACGGGTTGGCGGCGCGCGAGGCGGTCAGCACCCCGGGATCGACCTCGCCGATGACGAGCTCCTCGCCACGCCCGGCACGGACCCGCACCGCACCGTCGGGGCCGGCCAGACAGCTCAGCCCGACGAACTCGAACTCGCCCTCCCGGCCGGTCCTGTTGACGTACGCCACGTACATCTGGCTCTCGAAGGCGCGTACCGGTACGACGGATTCGGCGACGAACTGGAAGGGGTGCATCTGCGCGGTCGGCACCAGCAGCAGACCGGTGCCGGCAAGGGCGTGCGCCCGGACGTTCTCCGGGAACTCGACGTCGTAGCAGATCAGCAGTCCGATGCGCACGCCATCGAGCTCGGCCTGCACCACGGGCTGCTCGCCGGGGGTGAACCACTCCTGCTCGAAGCAGCCGAAGAGGTGAGTCTTGCGGTAGTTCGCGAGCGCGGTCCCGTCCGGTCCGATGAGCTGCGCCGCGTTGTAGATCCGCTCGCCGTCACGCTCCGGGTAGCCGTAGAGCACCGCGATCCCGTGCCGTACGGCGAGGTCGGCGACGGCCTGCGCACCGGGCCCGTCGGAGGCTTCCGCCAGCCGGGGGACGGCGTCGCCGATGGCGTAGCCGGTCAGGAACATCTCGGGGCAGACGAGCAGCCGCGCCCCGGCCCCGGCGGCGCGCCCGGCGGCCTCGTCGAGGACCTTGAGATTCTCCTCCACGGCACCGGGCAGGCCGGAGCTCTGGAGCAGGGCGGTACGCAACGACGGCATGGCTGACCTCGGGCGGTGCGAGCGGGGTGGGGAGACGTATTGACGGTACGGCCCGCCGATCCCCACGGACAAGGCGCGACCGTTGCGACCCCGCGACGATCCATTGCGCCCGCCGACCCCACGACGGCGATTCATTGCGCAGGGCGTCTCCCCAGGTCAGAGGGGTGATCTGGGTCTCACCGGAACAACCCCGACCCCGCCGGTCGGCCCGGCGACCAGGGGCGAGGCGCCCGTCCCGGCGCCCCGCACGCTACGCGGGCGGCGACCCCGCCGAGTACCGCCGCAACAACGGCGACAGCACGAGCACGGACTTCGTCCGCTCCACGTACGGCTCGCCCGCGATCCGCTCCAGCACCTGCTCGAAGTGCCGCATGTCCGCGGCGAAGACCTGCACGATCGCGTCCGCCTCACCCGTGACCGTCGACGCGGACGCGACCTCCGGGTACACCGCGAGCCCGCGCTTGATCGCCTCCGGCGACGTGTTGCGGCTGCAGTAGATCTCGATGAACCCCTCGGTCTCCCAGCCCAGTGCCGCCGGGTCCACCCGCACGGTGAACCCCGTGATCGCGCCCTCGGCGCGCAGCCGGTCGACGCGGCGTTTCACGGCGGGGGCGGACAGCCCGACGAGCGCGCCGATGTCGGCGTAGGAGCGCCGGGCGTCTTCGGCGAGGGCGTGGACGATGCGTTCGTCGAGGTCGTTCAGGCGCACTTCGGGCGGTTCACTTCTCTGCGGGCCGGTTCGGGGGCGGCGGCACTGCCGCCGCCCCCGAAGTAGACCATGCGCGCCCGCCCGCGGCGCGCTCACCGCCACCGGGCGGTCAGAAGGTCAGAAGGGGAACTGCGACCGCCCGTGCTGCACGGAGATCCACTTCTGGGTGGTGAAGGCCTCGATCATCGACTCACCGTTCAGCCGTCCGAGACCCGACGCCTTCTCGCCGCCGAACGGGACGATGGGCTCGTCGTGGACCGTGCCGTCGTTGATGTGGATCATCCCGGTGTGGATGCGCTGCCCGACCCGCACACCGCGCTCGATGTTGCCGGTGTGCACGGCGCCGCTCAGCCCGTAGGGGGTGTCGTTGGCGATCCGTACCGCCTCGTCCTCGCCGTCGAACGGCACCAGCAGCGCGACGGGTCCGAAGATCTCCTGGTGCAGGACGGGCGAGTCGGCGGCGAGCCCGGTGAGCACGGACGGGCTCACCACGTTGCCGTCGGCCCGGCCGTGCAGCAGTGCCGTCGCACCGGCCTCCACGGTCTGGTCCACCAGCCTGGACACCGCGTCGGCCTGCGAGGAGTTGATCAGCGGGCCGATCTGGGTCGCCGGGTCGGCCGGGTCACCGACCCGCAGCGAGGCCACCTTGGCGACGAACTTCTCGGTGAACTCCTTCTCCACCGCGCGGTCGACCAGAATCCGGTTGGCGGCCATGCAGACCTGGCCCTGGTGGATGTACCGGCTGAAGACGGCCGCGTCGACGGCGTAGTCCACGTCGGCGTCGTCGAGCACGATGAGCGCGCTGTTGCCGCCCAGTTCGAGTACGGCGCGCTTGAGGTTCGCGGCACAGACCGTCGCGACGTGCCGGCCCACCTTGTCCGAGCCGGTGAAGGAGATGACCTGCGGGACGGGGTGCTCCAGCAGCGTGTCGCCGATCTCGGCGATGTCGGTGACCACCACGTTCAGGAGACCGGCGGGCAGACCCGCGTCCTCGAACACCTTGGCCAGCAGGGTGCCGCCGCAGATCGGGGTGTTCTGGTGCGGCTTGAGGACCACGGCGTTGCCGAGGGCCAGCGCCGGTGCGACCGACTTCAGGGACAGCAGGAAGGGGAAGTTGAAGGGGCTGATGACGCCGACGACACCGACGGGCACCCGGTAGACCCGGTTCTCCTTGCCCTCGGTCGGCGAGGGGAGTATCTGCCCGGCGGGCCGGAGCGCGAGCTGTATCGCCTCGCGCAGGAACTCCTTGGCCAGGTGTATCTCGAAGGCGGCCTTGAGCCGCGTGCCGCCCAGCTCCTCGACGATCGCCTCACCGATCTCGGCCTCGCGCTCCTCGACGATCCGCAGCGCCTTCTCCAGCACTCCCCGCCTGGCGTACGGGTTGGTGTCCGCCCACGCGTGCTGGGCCCGCTCGGCCGCACGGTAGGCCTGGTCCACCTCGTCGGCCGTGGCGACCGGGATCGACGCGAGCTTCTCCCCGTTGTACGGGTTGAAGTCGATGATGTCCCACGACCCCTTCCCCGGCCTCCACTCGCCGTCGATGTACTGATGGGCCAGGTCAGTGAAGAAGGACATGAGATCCCTTACCGCAGAGAGGCGGGCAGCTGATTGCGCTTCATATTACTTAACTTTCAACTGAGTTGCAGCTCCGGAAAGCGGCTCCGGAACAGGCCCGGACGGCCGGACGAGCCCACGCAAAAGCCCCTCCCGGCATCAATCACCGGGAGGGGCTCAGCTGTTACGGACGGGGCGGGATCAACTCCAGCTGGCGTGCAGCGGCTTGCCCTCGGCGTATCCGGCGGCGCTCTGCACGCCGACGACCGCCTTCTCCGCGAACTCCTCCAGGGAGGCGGCGCCCGCGTACGTGCAGGAGGAACGGACACCGGCGATGATCGAGTCGATCAGGTCCTCGACACCGGGCCGGGTCGGGTCCAGGAACATCCGCGACGTGGAGATGCCCTCCTCGAACAGCGCCTTGCGCGCGCGGTCGTACGCGGACTCCTCCGACGTACGGTTCTTCACCGCGCGGGCCGAGGCCATGCCGAAGGACTCCTTGTAGAAGCGGCCGTCGGCGGACTGCTGGAGGTCGCCCGGCGACTCGTACGTACCGGCGAACCAGGAGCCGATCATCACGTTGGACGCGCCGGCGGCGAGTGCCATCGCGACATCGCGCGGGTGACGGACACCGCCGTCGGCCCAGACGTGCTTGCCGTACTTCTTCGCCTCGGCCGCGCACTCCAGGACGGCGGAGAACTGGGGCCTGCCCACACCGGTCATCATCCGGGTGGTGCACATGGCGCCGGGCCCGACACCGACCTTGATGATGTCCGCGCCGGCCTCGATCAGGTCGCGTACACCTTCGGCGGCGACGATGTTGCCCGCGACGATCGGCACCTGCGGGTCGAGTGCCCGGACGGCCCGGACCGCGGCGATCATGGATTCCTGGTGGCCGTGCGCGGTGTCGACGACGAGCGTGTCCGCGCCCGCGTCGAGCAGCTGCTTCGCCTTGCCCGCGACGTCACCGTTGATGCCGACGGCGGCGGCGATGCGCAGCTTTCCGGCCGCGTCGGTGGCGGGGGTGTAGAGAGTGGCCCGCAGTGCGGCCTTACGGGTGAGGATGCCGACGAGCCTGCCGTCCGCGTCCACGGCGGGGGCGAGCTTGCGGTTGGCACCGTCGAGCTTGTTGAAGGCGTCGCGCGGGTCGATGTCCGCGTCGAGCAGGACCAGGTCCTTCGACATGACCTCGGAGAGCTGGGTGAAGCGGTCGACGCCGGTCAGGTCGTGCTCGGTGACGACACCGACGGGTCGGTACGCGTCGTCGATGACGACGCCCGCGCCGTGGGCGCGCTTGTGCAGCAGCGACAGGGCGTCCGCGACCGTCTGCCCCGGGGACAGCACGATCGGGGTGTCCAGCACGAGGTGGCGGGTCTTGACCCAGCTGATGACCTCGGTCACGACCTCCATCGGGATGTCCTGCGGGATGACGACGAGACCACCGCGGCGGGCGATGGTTTCGGCCATACGGCGGCCCGCGATCGCGGTCATGTTGGCGACGACGAGCGGGATGGTGGTGCCTGTTCCGTCGGGCGAGGAGAGATCCACACCCTGGCGGGACCCGACCGCCGAACGTCCGGGAACCATGAAGACATCGTCGTACGTGAGGTCGTACGGGACCGAGGGGGACTCTGTGTAGCGACCGGTGCCCGGCTCAAGAAAACGCATAACACTCATTTTTTCATACGAAACGGTGCAGGTCGTTTCCACGAAGACACAGCAAAAGACCCCCGCTTTCATGCGTTCCTCCAAGGAGGAGGCCGGGAGGGCCGGGCAAGTGGAACCTGCCTTACCCACGGACCCTACCCGAACAGCATTCGAACCATTCGTGATCACCATCCCTGGACCCGGTGACAAGGGGTCGGGTAGCTTCAAAGCCGCAGGTCTCAGAGGCAGCCGCAGCGCCGACGACCAACAGCCGGAACACCTGTCACGTGTTCGACCGGAGAGGATGCAGATCTGCCCGTGGAGAGCGAACTGCCGGACATCTACTGCCCGTTCCCCCAGCGGACCAGTCCGCACGTCGGGCAGACCCGTGAGCACCTCGACAGCTGGACACGCCGGACCGGCCTCGTACACAGGGCGTCCGCGAGAGCCAGGTTCGAACAAGCCGATTTCGGCTCGTTCGTCGGCATGGTCTATCCGACGGCCGGCAGCGAGCACCTCGATCTGGTGGCGGACTGGTTCGTCTGGCTGTTCCTCGTCGACGACCAGCTCGACGACGGCCAGCTCGGCCGCGATCCGGAACGTGTACGCGACGTGGTCGCCCGGATGCTGGCCGTGGTGGACGGCATGGACGTCGCCCCCGTACCCGACGCGGAGCTCCCGGCCGCGGTCGTCGCCCTGGAGGATCTGTGGGCGCGCACGACTCCGGGCATGGCCGCGCACTGGCGCAGGCGCTTCGCCTGGCACCTCACCACGTATCTGACGACGGCCACCAGCTGGGAGGCCGGTAACCGGGCCGACGGCGTGGTGCCCTCGGAGGAGACGTACATCGCCAAGCGGCGGCACACCGGTGCGATCCATGTCTGCATGGACCTGATAGAGATCGTGACCGGAATCGAGGCACCGGAGTCGATTCACAACGATCCCCGCTTCATCACCGCGCTGGAGGCCTCGTGCAACGTGGTCTGCTGGGCCAATGACGTCTACTCCTTCGAGAAGGAGCAGGTCCTCGGCGAGATCCACAACCTCGTGCATCTGGTCCGCCACCACCGGGGCTACGGGGAACAGCAGGCCATCGACCACGTCTGCGCACGGATAGCCACCGAGACCGAGCGTTTCCTCACGGCCGAGGACGAGCTGCTGGAGATGTATCCGCAGCTGGCCGACGTGCTCGTCCCGTATCTCGACGGCATGCGCAGCTGGATGCGCGGGAATCTGGACTGGTCCCGGCTCACTCCCCGCTACAACCCGGCGGACGTCAGCCAGTACGAGGAGCCGGAGGAGTATCTGGAGGAGACGGTCCTCGGCTTCTCCACCGACCGCGCCGCGGAGAGCGTGAGCGACGCCCGGAAGGGCTGAGCGGCCACGACGAAGGCCGGGCGCGCACCCGCCGCCCGGCCTTCCGTATGCCCGCTGTTCCGCTGTTCAGACGCTGTCGGGGTCCGCCCGCTCCAGCGCCGGCCGGCGTCCGGCCGCCGACTCCGTCAGCAGGAAGTCCGCGGCGGCCGTGTCCGTCACCAGACTGGTGACCAGGCCCGACCGCAGGACCGCGCCGATCGCCGCCGCCTTGCGCTGGCCGCCCGCGATCGCCACCACCTCGGGAATCCGGCGCAGCCGGTCCGCCTCCACGGTGATGCACCGCTCGCCGAGGTCACGGCCGACCCTGCGCCCCTCGGTGTCGAAGAGGTGCGCGGACATCTCGGCCGCGACGCCCAGCGAGGCGTAGTGCGCCCGCTCCTCGTCCGAGAGCATGTCGTGGACGGTGGAGATGCCGGGCTCCCAGGAACCGATGGAGACCGCGGCGACCGTCACCTTGTCGAAGTACTCGAAGGCGCGGGCGATGCCCGTCTGGTGCCGCAGCGCGGCCGCCGTCGCCGGGTCGGGCAGCAGCATCGGCGCGTAGATCGGGTGCGCCTCACCGCCGGAGACCTGCGCGGCGCGGCGGACCGCCTCGACGGAGCCGCGCTCGGCGGTCCCGGCGTCGTACACCCCGGTGAGCTGCACGACCGTGCACGGCGGCAGCCGGTCGAGGGCCGCCGCCATATGAATGGTGGAGCGGCCCCAGGCCAGGCCCAGCACATCGCCCTCGTTCACCAGTTCGCCGAGAAGATCGGCCGCGACCTCGCCCAGGTTCTCCGGGTCGGGGGCGTCCTCCTGCTCCTCGGCCGGGGACTCGACGACGACCGCGTGACGCAGTCCGTAGCGGGCCCTGAGCGCGTCGGAGCGCTCCGCGTCCAGCTCGGCCGGCACCCGGATCTCGATGCGTACGAGATCACGCTCGAGGGCGGTCTCCAGAACCCGGGCCACCTTGAAGCGGCTGACGCCGAACTCCTCGGCGATCTGGATCTTCGACTTTCCCTCAAGGTAGAACCGGCGGGCCATGGCCGCCGCCTGCACCAGCTCCGCGGGTCCCATCCGCATGGCTGACCGACCCGCCGAGATGCCAGACACCGCGATCTCCTCACTGCTGTTCACACGCTCGATACGCCGTTCATCCTGTCAGATCCGGCGATCCTTGATCCGCCCCGTCGGGGCGCGTTCATCTGCCCTTGGTTCAGTGGACGCATGCCCAGGAGGCGGCGGCCGTTGCGGCGTCCGCCTGGGCCCTCAGCACCCGTACCGCCTCGGCCGGGTCCGTCGCCCCGTACACCGCCGAGCCCGCGACGAACACGTCGGCGCCGGCTTCGGCGCACCGCTCGATGGTGGCGGCGGAGACCCCGCCGTCCACCTGGAGCCACAGTTCGAGACCGTGCTTGGAGATCAGCTCACGGGTGCGGCGGATCTTCGGCAGCATGATGTCCAGGAACGCCTGGCCGCCGAAGCCCGGCTCCACCGTCATGATCAGCAGCATGTCGAGTTCGGGGAGGAGATCCTCGTACGGCTCGATGGGCGTCGCGGGCTTCAGCGCCATCGAGGCGCGCGCCCCCTTCGCCCTGATCTCCCTGGCCAGCCGGACCGGCGCCGCCGCCGCCTCCGCGTGGAAGGTGACGGAACCGGCGCCCGCCTCGACGTACTGCGGCGCCCAGCGGTCCGGGTCGTCGATCATCAGATGGCAGTCCAGCGGAGTGTCCGTGGCCTTGCTCAGCGCCTCCACGATCGGCACACCGAGCGTCAGGTTGGGCACAAAGTGGTTGTCCATCACATCGACATGGAGCCAGTCGGCGCCTTCGACGGCCTTCGCCTCCTCGGCGAGACGCGCGAAGTCGGCGGACAGGATGCTGGGGTTGATCTGGGCCATGCCCCCAGCCTGCCACGTTCCGGGCCACTTCCCCGCCTCGGTGCGTCCCAAAGCCTCACGGGATCATCACAGTTCGCGCAATCCCGGCTTTTTGCCGGTCTTTTGCCTCCCGGTCAGCCGGTGCGGCGCAGCAGCGCGAGGTACATCGCGTCCGTGCCGTGCAGGTGGGGCCAGAGCTGTACGTCCGGTCCTTCGCCGAGCGCGGGCACTCCCGGCATCAGGGGACGCGCGTCCACCCACTCGGCCTGGACGGGCTGTCCGCCGCGGCCCTTGAGCACGTCGTCCACGACGACCCTGGTCTCCGCGAGATGCGGCGAGCAGGTCGCGTAGCCGACGACTCCACCGATCCGCACCGCCTTCAACGCCTCGCGCAGCAGGCCCCGTTGGAGCGGGGCGAAGCTTTCGAGGTCCTCGGCGCGGCGCCGCCAGCGCGCTTCCGGACGCCGGCGCAGCGCGCCCAGCCCGGAGCACGGAACGTCCATCAGGACCCGGTCGAAGGAGCCCGGCTGCCACGGCGGACGGGTGCCGTCGGCGGTGATCACCTGGTACGGGCCCGGGTTGCCGGCCAGCGACCGCTCGACGAGCCGCGCGCGGTGCGGCTGCTTCTCGGCGGCGAGCAGCGCGGCGCCGCGTCCGGCCGCCAGAGCCGCCAGCAGGGCGGCCTTGCCGCCCGGTCCGGCGCAGCCGTCGAGCCAGCGGCTGTCCCTGCCCTCGACCGGCGCGTGGGCCAGGGCGGCCGCGACGAGCTGGCTGCCCTCGTCCTGCACTCCGGCACTGCCGTCCTGGACGGCGGTCAGGGCGCCCGGCTCGCCGCCCTCGGCCATCCGCACGGCATAGGGCGACCAGCGGCCGGGAAGGCCGTTGTCCTCACCGAGGGCGGCGAGGAGTTCGTCGGTGGTGGAGCGGCCGGGCCGGGCGACGAGGGTCACCTCGGGGCGTTCGTTGTCCGCTTCGAGCAGGTCCTCGATCCCGGCACGGCCTCCGCCGAGGGCGTCCCAGAGGGCGGAGACGATCCATCGCGGATGCGAGTGGACGATGGCGAGGTGGTCCTCGGCGTCCTTCTCGTACGAGGGGGCGACACGCTCCACCCAGCCGTCCAGGTCGTGCGCCGTCACCTTGCGCAGAACCGCGTTGACGAACTTGGCGCGCCCCTCGCCCAGCACCACCCGGGCCAGCTCCACGCTGGCCGATACGGCGGCATGGGTCGGAATCCGGGTGCCCAGCAGCTGGTGCACACCCATGTTGAGGACGTCGAGCACCGGCGGGTCGACCTCGCGCAGCGGCCGGTCGATGCAGGCGGCGACGATCGCGTCGTACGTTCCCTGCCGACGCAGCGTCCCGTAGACCAGCTCGGTCGCGAGCGCCGCGTCCCTGCCGTCGAAGTCGCCCTTGGCCCGCGCCTTCTTGAGCAGCGGGGGCAGGACGAGGTTGGCGTACGCGTCGCGCTCGTCGACGGCCCGCAGCGCCTCGAAGGCGAGGAACCGGACGGGGTCCTTCTGGGGACGGCGATGCGGCTTGGCGGGACGGCGGCGCTGCTGGTCAGTCACGAGTAAGGTGCTCCGCTGATGGTGAGAGGACGAACCCTCCCAGGGTACGTCGCAGCCGGAGCGGGCCCGTCCGGCGCCCGGGGTACGCGCGCGGCCGCCGCCCTCCCTACATCCCCACCAGCTCGCCCGGGACGATCCGCACCCCGCGCGCCCAGTCGGCACCCCGCATCGGCTTCTTTCCCTGCGGCTGCACCCACAGCAGCTCCACGGCGTGCGAGCCGGTGCCCACGTACACGTTGTTCTTGGCGGCGGACAGCTCGCCCGGGGCCAGGTCCGTACGGTCGAGGACGGGCGTGGCCTGGATCAGCTTGAGGCGTTCCCCGCGGAAGAGCGTCCACGCGCCGGGGGCGGGGGTGCAGCCCCGGATCACCCGGTCGACCCGCAGCGCGGGGGCGGACCACTGCACCTGGGCGTCCTCGACGGTGATCTTGGGGGCGAGGGTGACGCCCGCGGCCTGCTGCGGCACCGCGTGCAGAGTGCCGTCCTCGATGCCGTCCATGGTCGCGGCGAGCAGCCCCGCGCCGGCGAAGGCGAGCCGGGTCAGCACGTCACCGCTGGTGTCGGTGGGCCGTACCTCCTCGGTGAGGACCCCGTACACCGGTCCGGAGTCCAGCCCCTCCTCGATCAGGAACGTCGAGGCGCCGGTCACCTCGTCGCCCGCCATGACCGCGTGCTGCACGGGTGCCGCGCCGCGCCAGGCCGGCAGCAGCGAGAAGTGGAGGTTGACCCAGCCGCGGGCGGGCACGGCGAGCGCGGCCTTGGGCAGCAGCGCCCCGTAGGCGACGACGGGACAGCAGTCCGGCGCGATCTCCCGCAGCCGCGCGAGGAAGTCCTCGTCCTTCGGCCGGACGGGCTTGAGGACCTCGATCCCGGCCTCCTCGGCGCGCTCGGCGACGGGGCTGGCGACCAGCCGGCGCCCCCGCCCGGCGGGTGCGTCGGGCCGGGTGACGACGGCGGCGACTTCATGGCGGCCTGAGGCGAGCAGAGCGTCCAGGGCGGGTACGGCTACCTCTGGGGTGCCTGCGAAGACGAGCTTCATGGGTGGCTGACTGCCTCTCGGGCCGAGACGTACGGTGACGAGCAGCACACCAGTCTAGGGCCTTGGGCCCGACCCGGACGAAAGGCCCTCGGGCCCGGAACCGCTGGGGGCGCCGGGGGCGCCGGGGGGCGTACGCCTGGCCGCGCGCCCCTCGCATATGCGCATACGCCCCTACAGCGTGACCACATCCCCCGGTGGCGCGTTGGTCAAGTGAGATTGACCGAAGTGGGCCGCCTCGGTGCGGCCCTGATCCCTTTCATCGCCGGTTCGAGAGGCTTCTTCATGGCCGACCACGCAACCCACGACGCCCAAGCGCGGGCCAGTCTGCACCTGCTGGTGCGGGACATCGAGCGGGTCCGGCGGCAGGTGGACGCGCTGCGCACCCTCACCGCCCAGCTGGGCAACGTCTACCGTCCGCGCCGCTCCGGCCCGTCAGCCGGCTTCGTCGTCTACGGCAGGGCCCCGGCCCCCACCGTCCGGCTGGCCCAGGAGCTGCGGGACAGCGTCGAGACCCTGGTCACGGCGGCGGTCGACTTCGACCGCTCGCTCGGATTCTCCTGGGACGCGGTGGGCTCGGCCCTCGGGGTCACGAAGCAGGCGGTACACCGCCGCTACGGCGCCCGCCGCAACGCACCGACCACCGCGTCGGCCGAGAGTGCCGCCGCCGAGAGCGCGGCGCAGCGGCCCGTGGCCGTGGTCCCCGGGATGCCGGGTGCTCCCGTCGCCCCCTGCGGCCCTGCTCTTCCCTCGGTACCCGCGGCCCGCTCGATGCCGCCCCAGCCCTCGGCGGCCGGCCCCTCGCTGCGGGAGGAGCTGCGCCCCGGTGCCTTCCCCGGCCCGCGCAACGGCTGACGGCCCACGACACACCCCCTGCCCCTCCGTGCCGCGTGCACGGCGGGGCAGTTCCTTGTGCCGGGTCCGGGCATGGAGGGACCCCCTCGGCGGGCTTGCTCTTCGGGGCCGTCCGGCGATCGAGGACTGAACGAGGCCGAAGGCCGCGAAACCCCGTGAAGGCACGCGGTCACCGCACCAGCTTCTCCTCAGCCGATGTCCGGCGGATCGATCCTGATCCGGACGGGGTCGGCGCCGCCCCTGGCCATCCGTGCCGCCTGCGCGGTCTTCAGGGCGGCGGCGAGCGCCGCTCCCCGCCCCGGCTCCACCCGGACCAGAGCCCGCTCCCAGGTTTCGCCCGGCGGGGCGTCCCACGGCCTCCGCGGCCGCCCGGGCTCCGCACCCGGCGCGGGTACGGGGCCCAGGATCTGCGCTTCCGGCGGCAGCTCGGCGGTGGCGAGGAACGCGGCCAGCGACTCGGCGGGACCCGTGACCGAGGCCATCCGGGACACCGGCGGGAAGCCGAGCTCGGCCCGCTCCGCCAGTTCACGCCGTGCGTAGCCGGTGGGGTCCCACCGCACCAGTGCCTGAACGGCCCGCAGTGTCGGCTCGGCGACGATCACCACGGTGCCGCCCTCGCCCTGTCCCCGTACCAGCGAGGCGGCGGAGGTCCACCGGCGCAGTGCCTCCTCACCGGCCCGCAGATCGGGCCTGCCGAGCATGGCCCAGCCGTCCAGCAGCAACGCGGCGGCGTACCCGCCATCGGCGACCGGTTCGGCGCCGGGGGTGCTGACGACCAACGCGGGCGTGCCCGGTACCGAGTCCAGGATGTGGTCACGCCCGGACGTCCGGACCGGCACGGCGGGGAAGGCCCTGCCCAGCTCCTCCGCCGTCCTGCGGGCCCCGACGATCTGGGCCCGCAGCTTGAAGGACCCACAGCTCTCGCAGTGCCAGGAGGTCTCGGCACGACCGCACCAGGCGCAGTTCAGATCCTGCTGGTCCGGGGCCTCCAGCGGCCCGGCGCAGTGCCGGCACCGTGCGGGCGTCCGGCAGCGCTCACACGCCAGCCGGGGCGCGTAACCCCGGCGGGGCACCTGCACCAGCACCGGGCCGGTGCGCAGCCCGTCCCGGACGGTCTGCCAGGCGAGGCTGGGCAGCCGCGCGCTCCGGGCCGCGCCGTCCCGCGCCAGCTCGCCGTCCCCGACCGTACGCACGAGGGGCGCCGCGCTCCTCAGCTGCTCCCGGTCCGCGACCAGGGGCAGCGCCCAGCCCGTCTCGACGAGTTGGGCGGCCTCCACGGTGCAGCTCGTGCCGCCGAGCAGGAAGCCGCATCTGCCGTGGGCGGCCCGCAGCTCCAGCACCTCCCGGACATGCGGGAACGGCGCGTTGTCGTCGCTGTGGCTGGAGTCGCCGTCGTCCCAGACCGCCACGAGGCCGAGATCGGCGACGGGCGCGAACATCGCGGCACGGGTCCCGACCACCGCCCGCACGGACCCCCGGCTCACGGCGAGCCACTGGCGGTAGCGCTTCTCCGGACCGGAGTCCGCTGTCAGGAGCGTGTGCCGCCCCTCCCCCAGCAGCCCCGTGAGCGCGGTGTCCACCCGCGCCGCCACCCGGCCGTCCGGTACGACGACGAGCGCGCCCCGTCCCGAGGCGAGTGTGGCGGCCACCGCCCTGGCGATCTCCTCCGGCCAGTGGGGGCCCGGCAGCGCGGTCCATACGGCGCGCGGCGCTCCGCCCTCGGCCAGCGCCCGGAGGAACGCGGGCCCCTGCGCGTACCTCTGCCAGCTTCCGGCCTCCGGCGGGGCGGGCGGCGGCAGGGGTGCCGGGGACGGTTTGGACTCGGCTCTGCCGTTCCTTGGCGGGACGGCGAGCTGGAGGACATCGGCGAGGCTGCCCGCGTACCGGTCGGCGACGGCCCGCGAGAGTGCGAGCAGTTCCGGGCCGAGCACCGGTTCGGGCGAGACGACGTAGGCGAGGGCGGCGAGCGCGCCCTGGTAGTCCGATTCGGCGCGTCGCTCGATGAGGAAGCCGTCGATCAGCCCGCCGCCCTCGCGACGGCCGCCCCGGACATTGCGCCCCCCGGCGCCGAACCGCACGCGCACCCGGACACCCGGCTGGGCGTCGGCGTCGAGCTCCTCGGGCACGGCGTAGTCGAAGTACTGGTCGAGATGGAGCACGCCCTTGTTGACCAGGACCCGGGCGACGGGCAGCTCCTTGGCCAGCGCGGCCCCGCGCCAGGTGCGCGGCTTGGCCCGCGGCACCTGTGCCTTGCGCACGGTCTCCCGGATCAGCGCAAGCTGCTCCGGCGCCCCGGCGTCGGGTTCAGCGGATCGCTCGTTGTCGCTGCTCACAGCCAAATTCCTACCAGACGGCACTGACAGCGGCGCCGGGCGTCACGACGCCGGGGCCCGGACACCGCGATCGGTGTCCGGGCCCCGGCGCGAGCCTGACGGCTGCGGTCGTACGGCCACGGGGCGGAACCGGAGGCTCTCCCCTGTGGGCCGCTACAGGCCCGCGGCCCTGCGCAGTGCTTCCACGCGGTCGGTGCGCTCCCAGGTGAAGTCGGGGAGCTCGCGGCCGAAGTGCCCGTACGCCGCGGTCTGGGCGTAGATCGGGCGCAGCAGGTCGAGGTCGCGGATGATCGCGGCCGGGCGGAGGTCGAAGACCTCACCGATCGCGTGCTCGATCTTCTCCGTGTCGATGACGGCCGTACCGAAGGTCTCGACGAACAGGCCGACGGGCTCCGCCTTACCGATCGCGTAGGCCACCTGGACCTCGCAGCGGGCGGCGAGACCGGCCGCGACGACGTTCTTCGCGACCCAGCGCATCGCGTACGCCGCCGAGCGGTCGACCTTCGACGGGTCCTTGCCCGAGAAGGCACCGCCGCCGTGGCGGGCCATGCCGCCGTAGGTGTCGATGATGATCTTGCGGCCGGTGAGGCCGGCGTCACCCATCGGGCCGCCGATCTCGAAGCGGCCGGTCGGGTTCACCAGGAGGCGGTAGCCCTCGGTCTCCAGCTTGATGCCGTCCTCGATGAGCTGCGCCAGGACGTGCTCGACGACGAACTCACGGATGTCCGGCGCGAGCAGCGAGTCCAGGTCGATGTCCGACGCGTGCTGCGAGGAGACGACGACCGTGTCGAGACGGACGGCCTTGTCGCCGTCGTACTCGATGGTGACCTGCGTCTTGCCGTCGGGGCGCAGGTACGGGATGGTCCCGTTCTTGCGGACCTCGGACAGGCGGCGCGAGAGCCGGTGCGCGATGTGGATCGGGAGCGGCATCAGCTCGGGCGTCTCGTCGCACGCGTAGCCGAACATGAGGCCCTGGTCGCCGGCGCCCTGCTTGTCGAGCTCGTCCTCGTCGCCCTCGACGCGCTGCTCGTACGCCGTGTCGACGCCCTGAGCGATGTCCGGGGACTGCGCGCCGATGGATACCGAGACGCCGCAGGAAGCGCCGTCGAAGCCCTTCTTGGAGGAGTCGTAACCGATCTCCAGGACCTTGTTGCGTACAAGGTTGGGGATGTCGGCGTAGGCCTTGGTCGTGACCTCACCCGCGACATGCACCAGACCAGTGGTGATCAAGGTCTCGACGGCGACGCGCGAGGAAGGGTCCTCGCGCAGGAGCGCGTCGAGAATCGTGTCGCTGATCTGGTCAGCGATCTTGTCGGGGTGACCCTCGGTGACGGACTCCGAGGTGAAGAGACGGCGGGACACATCGCTCCCTGGGGTTGCAGCGGCTGCTGGCTGATCATTGAAGGACGTCCGGGAGCTGCGCCCGGCACATTCCGGCGGCCAGTTTATCGGTCGGTACCGGCGGTTGGGCCACGCGTCTCGCTCCTTGGGAGTTCTGTGACGTGCGGCACTGTTGCCACCAGTGTGACAATCCCTCCTGCTGAGCGACATAAACATCCGCTTTCCGATATTTTCAGCCACTCTAAGGAGGGAACCCGGAATCTAGCCGAAACGCGCCGCTACCAGGTCCCAGACCGTGTCGGCGAGCGCCTCCTTGGGTCCGTACGGAACGTGGGTCTCACCGCCGTCGGCGTCGAGAACCACCGCTTCGTTCTCCTCGGAGCCGAACGTCTTGCGCTCCCCCACCTCGTTGACGACGAGCAGGTCACAGCCCTTGCGGAGGAGCTTCTCGCGGCCGTTGGCCAGTACGTTGTCCGTCTCGGCCGCGAATCCGACGACGAGCTGACCGGGCCGGGCACGGTCTGCGGAGATTTCGGCGAGGATGTCCGGGTTACGCACCAGGGCCACGGGCTCCGGCTCCTGCCCGTCCTTCTTCTTGATCTTGCCGGTGGCGTACTCCGCGGGTCGGAAGTCGGCGACGGCCGCCGCCATCACCACCACGTCGGCGTCGGCCGCGGCCTTCAGCATCGCCTCGCGCAGCTGCCGTGCGGTCCCGGCCCGCAGGACATCGGCTCCCGCCGGGTCCGGCAGACCGGTGTTGGCCTCGACGAGGGTGACCCGGGCACCCCGGGCGACCGCGGTGCGGGCCAGGGCGTAGCCCTGCTTCCCCGAGGAGCGGTTGCCGAGGTAGCGGACGGGGTCGAGCGGCTCCCGCGTACCGCCCGCGCTGATGACCACGTGGCGCCCGGCGAGGTCGGAATCCGCGGTTCCCCTGGCCAGAACCCGTCGGCAGACCTCGAAGATCTCACCCGGGTCGGGCAGCCGGCCTTTGCCGGTGTCCACTCCGGTGAGCCGGCCGACGGCCGGCTCGATGACGACGGCACCACGCCTGCGCAGCGTGGCGACGTTCTCCTGGGTGGCCGGGTGCTCCCACATCTCGGTGTGCATGGCGGGCGCGAAGACGACCGGACAGCGGGCCGTGAGCAGCGTGTTGGTGAGGAGGTCGTCGGCGAGGCCGTGGGCGGCCTTGGCGAGCATGTCTGCGGTCGCGGGCGCCACGACGACGAGGTCCGCGGCCTGCCCGGTGCGGACGTGCGGCACCTGGTGGACGTCGTTCCAGACCTCGGTCGACACGGGGTGGCCGGAGAGCGCGGACCAGGTGGCGGCCCCCACGAAGTGCAGCGACGCCTCGGTCGGCACGACCTGGACGTCGTGTCCGGACTCGGTCAGCCGGCGCAGCAACTCGCACGCCTTGTAGGCGGCGATGCCTCCGCTGACCCCCAGGACGACCTTCGGCTTGTCCACTGCCTCTCCCCGCACTCGTGATCCCGGCGCACCCGGCTGCGTACGCACCGTCCCATAAGACACCACAGGCCCGGCG
The DNA here is from genome assembly GCF_056430475.1 of Streptomyces sp. NPDC045968. Lineage (NCBI taxonomy): Bacteria > Bacillati > Actinomycetota > Actinomycetes > Kitasatosporales > Streptomycetaceae > Streptomyces > Streptomyces sp. NPDC045968. The sequence goes on from NZ_JBWKLF010000007.1 coordinate 84,045, forward strand.
GTGGGACCGCCGGGCCTGTGGTGAAGGTGCTGTTCCTGCTTACTGCGCGGGGCCCTCGATGGCCTCGGAGGTCAGCAGGCCCGCGTTGATCTCGCGGAGCGCGATCGAGAGCGGCTTCTCGTGCACGTGGGTGTCGACAAGCGGACCGACGTACTCAAGGAGACCTTCACCGAGCTGCGAGTAGTACGCGTTGATCTGGCGCGCGCGCTTGGCGGCGTAGATCACAAGGCTGTACTTCGAGTCGGTGGCCTCGAGGAGCTCATCAATCGGCGGGTTGATGATGCCCTCGGGCGTGGAAATGGAAGAGGACACTCTCTGCCTTCCGAAGGGGGTAGAGACCAAAGAGATCTTTGATCGCGCGGTTCCGTGGTGTTCGTGCCTCGTGTCAGTCGCTGCTGCCACGGAGGCCGGAAGCCTGCAACATCAAGGTTAGCAGCTCGCGTGCTACATCCTCGACCGAGGTGTTGACAAGCGTCGTATCGAACTCCGACTCGGCGGCCAGCTCGACCTTGGCGGCCGCGAGCCTGCGCTCGATCACGTCGGGCGCTTCGGTCCCCCGGCCGGTGAGCCGGCGCACCAGTTCGTCCCAGCTCGGCGGGGCCAGGAAGACCAGCTGGGCGTCGGGCATCGACTCGCGGACCAGTCGGGCGCCCTGGAGGTCGATCTCCAGCAGCACCGGCTCGCCCGCTTCGAGGCGGTCGAGGACGGCGCGGCGCGGTGTGCCGTAGCGGTTGCCCGCGAACTCCGCCCACTCCAGCAGCTCGCCGTTGGCGACGAGCTTGTCGAACTCCTCGTTCTCCACGAAGAAGTAGTGGACACCGTTGCGTTCGCCGGGTCGGGGCTTGCGGGTCGTGGCCGATACGGAGAGCCAGACCTCGGGGTGGACCTTGCGCATATGCGCGACGACCGTGCTCTTGCCGACCCCCGAGGGGCCGGAGAGCACGGTCAGCCGCGGACGTACGTCCGGGGGTACGGGGGACGTCCCCCGGGATGTTGCAGCCATGGAGCGATTATCCAGGTTCTCAGGAGTGCCTGAGAACGTCAGGCGGCGCTGCCGCCGAACTCACGCTCCAGAGATGCGATCTGGTTGGAGCCGAGACCCCGCACCCGGCGGCTCTCGGAGATCCCGAGCCGCTCCATGATCTGCTTGGCGCGGACCTTGCCCACGCCCGGCAGGGACTCCAGGAGCGCGGAGACCTTCATCTTGCCGATGACGTCGTTCTCCTGGCCCTGCTTGATGACCTCGTGGAGCGAGGCGCCGGAGTGCTTGAGTCGATTCTTGACCTCGGCCCGCTCCCGGCGAGCCGCGGCGGCCTTTTCGAGCGCGGCTGCGCGCTGTTCAGGGGTAAGGGGCGGAAGAGCCACGCCTACGTCACCTCGGATGTCGATCTGTCGGATACGGACCGGTGAGGAACCTAGTCGCCCCACACCTCGTGAGCAACGGACAACATGTGCTCGTTGACTCTCGACGGAGACTAGCGGCCAAGGGCGCCCGAGTCAGCGAGAACGGACTAAAAGTCCTGGTCAGCCTCAGCCGACCAGGACATTCCCGGCATAATGGCCGGGTTTTTGCTCAGGAATTCGTCAACGCGGCGTTACGTGGCATCGTCAGCTTTCCGAGACGGCCGCACGGACCTCGTCCGCGAACCGTCCGGCGGCTTCGCGCAGCCCGGAAACGTCCGGGCCGTGACGCAGCACTCCCCGGCTCACGCTGGGGACCACATTGCCCACCGCGGCGCCGAAGACACCCGGCAGATCCGCGGGGGTCGCACCCTGGGCGCCGATGCCCGGAGCCAGCAGCGGACCGTTGATCGCCAGATTCGCCCCGGCGTCGCCGAGCGTCGCGCCGACCACCGCACCGACCGAGCCGAGCGGCGTGACGCCCTCGTTCTCCGCGGCCATGTGGTCGAGCATCACCTGAGCCAGCGACCGGCCGTCGGCCGCGGTCGCGCGCTGCACCTCGGCGCCCTCGGGGTTGGAGGTGAGGGCGAGCACGAAGACACCGGAGCCGGAGGCCGCCGCCGCGTCGAGCGCCGGGCGCAGCGAACCGAAGCCCAGGTACGGCGAGACGGTGACCGCGTCGGAGAACAGCGGCGAGTCCTTGTCCAGGTAGGTCGCCGCGTAGGCGCCCATCGTGGAGCCGATGTCGCCCCGCTTGGCGTCCATCAGGACCAGGGCGCCGGCCGCCCGCGCCTCCGCGACGGCCTTCTCCAGGACGGCGACGCCCCGCGAGCCGAAGCGCTCGAAGAACGCGGACTGCGGTTTGAGCACGGCGACCCGGTCGGCCAGCGCCTCGACGACCGTACGCGTGAAGCGTTCCAGGCCGGCGATATCGTCGTTCAGGCCCCAGGAGGTGAGCAGCGAGGCGTGCGGGTCGATGCCCACGCAGAGCGGTCCGCGGGTGTCCATGGCGCGGCGCAGGCGTGCGCCGAAGGGTTCAGGGGTCACTTCTCGGCCTTCCGGGTCTCGGCGCCGACCGCTTCGGAGAGGGTCGCGTAGGGGGAGGCGGCCAGGCGTGCGGCCAGGCCCTTGTGGATCGCGCGGGCGTAGAACGGGCCCTCGTAGATGAAGGCGCTGTAGCCCTGGACCAGCGTGGCACCGGCGAGGATGCGCTGCCAGGCGTCCTCGGCGTTCTCGATGCCCCCGACACCGACGAGCGTGAGCCGGTCGCCCACACGGGCGTACAGACGGCTCAGGACCTCCAGGGAGCGTTCCTTGAGGGGCGCGCCGGAGAGGCCACCCGTCTCCTGGACCAGGGACGGCGAGGACTTCAGGCCGAGGCTGTCACGGGCGATGGTGGTGTTCGTGGCGATGATGCCGTCGAGGCCGAGCTCCACCGCGAGGTCGGCGACCGCGTCGACGTCCTCGTCCGCGAGGTCGGGGGCGATCTTGACGAGGAGCGGGACCCGGCGGTCGGTGACGGTCCGGTCGGCGGCCTCGCGTACCGCCGAGAGCAGCGGACGGAGCGCCTCGGTCGCCTGGAGGTTGCGCAGGCCCGGCGTGTTGGGCGAGGAGACGTTCACCACGAGGTAGTCGGCGTGGGCGGCCAGACGCTCGGTGGACTTCACGTAGTCCCCAACCGCTTCGGCCTCGGGGACGACCTTGGTCTTGCCGATGTTGACGCCGACGGTCGTCCGGAAGACGGGGTTACGGGCCGCCAGGCGCGCGGCCACGGCCGCGGAACCCTCGTTGTTGAACCCCATCCGGTTGATCAGCGCGCGGTCCTCGACGAGGCGGAAGAGGCGCTTCTTGGGGTTGCCGGGCTGCGGTTCGCCGGTGACCGTACCGATCTCGATGTGGTCGAAGCCGAGCATCGACATGCCGTCGATCGCGATGGCGTTCTTGTCGAAGCCGGCCGCCAGACCGAACGGGCCGTGCATGCGCAGGCCGAGGGCCTCGGTGCGCAGTTCCCTGTGGCGGGGCGCGAGCACCGCGGCGACGAAGGTGCGCAGCACGGGGACGCGGGCGGCCAGGCGGATCCACCGGAAGGCGAGGTAGTGGGCCCGTTCCGGGTCCATGCGCTTGAAGACCAGCTGGAAGAAGAGTTTGTACATCAGGGTGTCCTCATGAAGAGGGGGACACCGTTTCCGGTGTCCCCCTGCTGGGCTTCCTAGTCGCGGGCCGCGGTCAGATGTTCCGCGTGTTCCTGGAGGGAACGTACGCCGACGTCACCGTGGTTGAGCGCGTCGATGCCCTGGACGGCGGCGGCGAGCGCCTGCACCGTCGTCAGGCAGGGCACGGACCTGGCCACCGCGGCGGTGCGGATCTCGTAGCCGTCGAGGCGGCCGCCGGTCCCGTACGGCGTGTTGACGATGAGGTCGACCTCGCCGTCGTGGATGAGCTGGACGATGGTCCGCTCGCCGTCGGGGCCCTCGCCCTCGGACTGCTTGCGCACGACCGTGGCGTTGATGCCGTTGCGCTTGAGCACCTCGGCCGTACCGGACGTGGCCAGCAACTCGAAGCCGTGGGCGACCAGTTCGCGGGCCGGGAAGATCATCGAGCGCTTGTCGCGGTTGGCGACGGAGATGAACGCGCGTCCCTCGGTGGGCAGCGGACCGTACGCGCCGGCCTGCGACTTGGCGTACGCCGTGCCGAAGACCGAGTCGATGCCCATGACTTCACCGGTCGAGCGCATCTCCGGACCGAGGACCGTGTCGACGCCGCGGCCGTGGATGTCGCGGAAGCGCGACCACGGCATGACGGCCTCCTTGACGGAGATCGGCGCGTCGAGCGGCAGGGTGCCGCCGTCGCCGGTCTTCGGGAGCAGCCCCTCCGCGCGGAGCTCGGCGATGGTCGCGCCGAGCGAGATCCGCGCGGCGGCCTTGGCGAGCGGGACCGCGGTCGCCTTCGAGGTGAAGGGCACGGTGCGCGAGGCGCGGGGGTTGGCTTCCAGGACGTACAGGATGTCGCCGGAGAGCGCGAACTGAATGTTGATCAGGCCGCGCACGCCGACGCCCTTGGCGATGCCCTCGGTGGAGGCGCGCAGCCGCTTGATGTCGTAGCCGCCGAGGGTGATCGGGGGCAGCGCGCAGGCCGAGTCGCCGGAGTGGATGCCGGCCTCCTCGATGTGCTCCATGACGCCGCCGAGGTAGAGCTCGGTGCCGTCGTAGAGCGCGTCGACGTCGATCTCGATCGCGTCGTCGAGGAAGCGGTCGACCAGGACCGGCCGGGTGGGGCTGATCTCGGTGGACTCCGCGATGTACGAGGACAGGCGCGTCTCGTCGTACACGATCTCCATGCCGCGGCCGCCGAGGACGTACGACGGGCGTACGAGGACGGGGTAGCCGATCTCGTCGGCGATGGCCTTGGCCTCGGAGAAGGTGGTGGCGGTGCCGTGCTTGGGGGCCGGCAGGCCGGCCTCGGCCAGGACCCGGCCGAAGGCGCCGCGGTCCTCGGCGGCGTGGATGGCCTCCGGGGACGTGCCGACGACGGGCACACCGTTGTCCTTGAGCGCCTGCGACAGGCCCAGCGGGGTCTGGCCGCCGAGCTGGACGATGACACCGGCGATCGGGCCAGCGAGGGACTCGGCGTGCACGATCTCCAGCACGTCCTCGAGCGTCAGCGGCTCGAAGTACAGGCGGTCGGAGGTGTCGTAGTCGGTGGAGACGGTCTCCGGGTTGCAGTTGACCATCACGGTCTCGTACCCGGCGTCGCTCAGCGCGAAGGAGGCGTGGACGCAGGAGTAGTCGAACTCGATGCCCTGGCCGATGCGGTTGGGGCCCGAGCCCAGGATGATCACCGCGGGCTTGGTGCGGGGCGCGACCTCGCTCTCCTCGTCGTACGAGGAGTAGAAGTACGGCGTCTTCGCGGCAAACTCGGCGGCGCAGGTGTCGACCGTCTTGTAGACCGGACGGATGCCGAGCGCGTGCCGGACCTCGCGTACGACGTCCTCGCGCAGACCGCGGATCTCGCCGATCTGGGCGTCGGAGAAGCCGTGCCGCTTCGCCTCGGCGATCAGGTCGGCGTCCAGGCGCTCGGCGCCCGCCAGCTCGTCCGCGATCTCCTTGATCAGGAAGAGCTGGTCGACGAACCAGGGGTCGATCTTCGTGGCGTCGAAGACCTCTTCCTGGGTGGCACCGGCGCGGATCGCCTGCATGACGGTGTTGATCCGGCCATCGGTCGGGCGGACGGCCTCGGCCAGCAGCTCGGCCTTGTCGCCGGGCTCGCCGACGAAGGTGAACTGCGAGCCCTTCTTCTCCAGGGAGCGCAGTGCCTTCTGCAGCGCCTCGGTGAAGTTCCGGCCGATGGCCATGGCCTCGCCCACCGACTTCATGGTGGTGGTGAGGGTGGAGTCGGCGGAGGGGAACTTCTCGAAGGCGAAGCGCGGGGCCTTGACGACGACGTAGTCGAGCGTCGGCTCGAAGGAGGCCGGGGTCTTCTCAGTGATGTCGTTGGGGATCTCGTCGAGCGTGTAGCCGACGGCCAGCTTCGCGGCGATCTTGGCGATCGGGAAGCCGGTGGCCTTCGACGCGAGCGCCGAGGAGCGGGAGACCCGGGGGTTCATCTCGATCACGATGACACGGCCGTCGACCGGGTCGATGGCGAACTGGATGTTGCAGCCACCGGTGTCGACGCCGACCTCGCGGATGATCGCGATGCCGATGTCACGGAGGCGCTGGTACTCACGGTCGGTGAGCGTCATCGACGGGGCGACGGTGATCGAGTCACCGGTGTGGACACCCATCGGGTCGAAGTTCTCGATGGAGCAGACGACCACGACGTTGTCGTTCTTGTCGCGCATCAGCTCCAGCTCGTACTCCTTCCAGCCGAGGATGGACTCCTCCAGGAGCACCTCGGTGGTCGGGGAGAGCGTGAGGCCCTGTCCGGCGATCCGGCGCAGCTCCTCCTCGTCGTGGGCGAAGCCGGAGCCGGCGCCGCCCATGGTGAAGGAGGGGCGGACGACGACGGGGTAACCGCCGAGGGTGTCGACGCCCTTGATGATGTCGTCCATGGAGTGGCAGATGACCGAGCGGGCGGACTCGCCGTAACCGATCTTCGCCTTGACGGCCTCGACGACGCCCTTGAAGAGGTCGCGGTCCTCGCCCTTGTTGATGGCCTCGACGTTGGCGCCGATCAGCTCGACGCCGTACTTCTCCAGGACACCGTTCTCGTGCATGGAGATCGCGGTGTTGAGCGCGGTCTGGCCGCCCAGCGTCGGGAGCAGCGCGTCCGGGCGCTCCTTGGCGATGATCTTCTCGACGAACTCGGGGGTGATCGGCTCGACGTACGTGGCGTCGGCGATCTCCGGGTCGGTCATGATCGTCGCCGGGTTGGAGTTCACCAGGATGACGCGCAGGCCCTCGGCCTTGAGGACCCGGCAGGCCTGGGTGCCGGAGTAGTCGAACTCGGCGGCCTGACCGATGACGATCGGGCCGGAGCCGATGACCAGGACGGACTGGATATCGGAGCGCTTAGGCACGCTGGCCCTCCATCAGGGAAACGAAGCGGTCGAAGAGGTACGCGGCGTCGTGCGGGCCGGCAGCAGCTTCGGGGTGGTACTGGACGCTGAACGCGGGCTGGTCGAGGAGCTGAAGGCCCTCGACGACCTGGTCGTTCAGGCAGACGTGGGAGACCTCGGCGCGGCCGAACGGCGTCTCGGAGACCTTGTCCAGCGGCGCGTCGACGGCGAAGCCGTGGTTGTGCGCGGTGACCTCGACCTTGCCGGTCGTGCGGTCCTGGACGGGCTGGTTGATGCCGCGGTGGCCGTACTTCAGCTTGTACGTGCCGAAGCCGAGGGCGCGGCCCAGGATCTGGTTGCCGAAGCAGATGCCGAACAGGGGGGTCTTCCGCGCCAGGACGGCCCGCACGACGGTGAGGTCGACGGTGGAGGGGTCGCCGGGTCCGTTGGACAGGAAGAACCCGTCGGGGTTCACGGCGTAGACGTCCTCGACGGTCGCCGTCGCGGGCAGCACGTGCACCTCGATGCCGCGCTCGGCCATCCGGTGCGGCGTCATGCCCTTGATACCCAGGTCCAGGGCGGCGACGGTGAACTTCTTGGTCCCGATCGCGGGAACGACGTACGCCTCGGTGGTGGTCACCTCGTCCGACAGGCTCGCGCCCGTCATCTCGGGGGCCTCCTTGACGCGGGCGAGCAGCGTGGCGTCGTCGGCGATCGTCTCGCCGGAGAAGATGCCGACGCGCATCGCGCCGCGCTCGCGCAGGTGGCGGGTGAGCGCGCGGGTGTCGATGCCGCTGATGCCGACGACGCCCTGGCGTTCCAGCTCCTCGTCGAGCGTGCGCCGGGAGCGCCAGTTGGAGGGCACCCGGGCGGGGTCGCGTACGACGTAACCGGCGACCCAGATCTGCTTCGACTCGGCGTCCTCGTCGTTCACACCGGTGTTGCCGACGTGCGGGGCCGTCATCACGACGACCTGCTTGTGGTACGAGGGGTCGGTCAGCGTCTCCTGGTAACCGCTCATGCCCGTGTTGAAGACCGCCTCGCCGAAGGTCTCCCCCACGGCCCCGTAGGCGCGGCCGCGGAAGGCGCGGCCGTCCTCCAGGACGAGTACGGCGGGAGCTTTGGCGGCTCCCCGGGTGGAGATCGTCATCGTGCGGTGCCTTCCGTAGTGCGGTTCAGGTGGTTGATGGCGTCGACCCAGGCCCGGTGTTCGGCCGCGTGGTCGGAGCGGAAGCCGGAGTCGATCAGCTGGTCGCCGTGCGCCCAGGTGATGACGAGCAGGCCGCCCTCGGGGAGGACCTTGCCGGCGAGCGCCTTGTCGAGCCGGGCCTCGCGCAGTGCGGCGGCCGGTACGAAGAAGTCCGCCGCTCCGGGACGTACGACGTCGAGTCCCTGTTCGCCGAGCGTGAGCTCGACGCGGCTGCGGGTTCCGAGACCGTGGGCGACGATCCGGTCGAGCCACTGCCCGGCGGTCGTCGAGGCGTGGTAGCGGCCGGAGAGCGTGAGCAGCTTCTCGCCGTCCGCGAATCCCGCGGGCGTGGCGGGCAGCTCGGGCAGGCCGGACTGGAGCTGTCCTCGCCACTTCCATCCCTGGCGCATCAGCCAGTAGACGAGGGCGATGAAGACGGCCAGTCCGACGACCCAGCTGATCCGGGCGGACCAGTCGGTCACTTCGGCCGACTTCTGATCGGCGGCCAGCAGGTGCAGGGGGGTCAGTGTTGTCACGCGAGCTTCCCGTCGACGACCGTGGCACGGCCCCGCAGGAAGGTGTGGGTGACTCGGCCCGGCAGCTCGCGACCCTCGTACGGAGTGTTGCGGCTGCGGGACGCGAAGCCCGCGGGGTCCACGACTCCACGGTATGACGGATCGACCAGGGTCAGGTTGGCGGGCTCGCCTGCCGAGACGGGACGGCCGTGGCCTTCGAGCCTGCCGATGGCCGCGGGGCGGAACGACATGCGGTCGGCTACACCCGCCCAGTCGATGAGGCCGGTGTCGACCATCGTCTCCTGGACGACGGAGAGCGCGGTCTCCAGGCCCACCATGCCCATGGCGGCCGCGGCCCACTCGCAGTCCTTGTCCTCGTGCGGGTGCGGGGCGTGGTCGGTGGCGACGCAGTCGATGGTGCCGTCGGCCAGCGCCTCGCGCAGGGCCATCACGTCGGCCTCGGTGCGCAGCGGCGGGTTCACCTTGTAGACCGGGTCGTACGACCGTACGAGCTCGTCGGTGAGGAGCAGGTGGTGCGGGGTGACCTCGGCGGTGACGTTCCAGCCCTTGGACTTCGCCCAGCGGACGATCTCGACGGAGCCGGCGGTCGACAGGTGGCAGATGTGCACCCGGGAGCCGACGTGGGCGGCGAGGAGCACATCGCGGGCGATGATCGACTCCTCGGCGACGGCGGGCCAGCCGCCGAGACCCAGTTCGGCGGAGACGATGCCCTCGTTCATCTGGGCGCCCTCGGTGAGGCGGGGCTCCTGGGCGTGCTGGGCCACGACGCCGTCGAACGCCTTCACGTACTCCAGCGCGCGCCGCATGATCACGGCGTCGTCGACGCACTTGCCGTCGTCGGAGAAGACCTTCACTCCGGCGGCGGAGTCGTGCATGGCGCCGAGCTCGGCGAGCTGCTTGCCCTCCAGGCCGACGGTGACGGCGCCGATGGGCTGCACGTCGCAGTAGCCGGACTCCTTGCCGAGCCGCCAGACCTGCTCGACGACGCCCGCGGTGTCGGCGACCGGGAAGGTGTTGGCCATGGCGTGCACGGCGGTGAAGCCGCCGACCGCCGCGGCCTTGGTGCCGGTGAGGACGGTCTCGGAGTCCTCGCGGCCGGGCTCGCGCAGATGCGTGTGCAGGTCGACCAGGCCGGGCAGCAGGATGCGGCCAGCCGCCTCGACGACGGTGGCGTCACCGGCCTCGATGTCCGTGCCGACCCGCTCGATGGTCTCTCCGTCGATCAGGACGTCCTGCGGCTCGCCACCGAGGATCTTCGCGCCGCGAATCAGGATCTTGCTCATGGTTACTTGTTCTCCTCGGGACGGGCGGCGGGTGACGTGTGGGCGGTGGCGGACTCGTTGCCGCCGAGCAGCAGGTAGAGCACGGCCATACGGATGGAGACGCCGTTGGCGACCTGCTCGACGACCGTGCAGCGGTCGGAGTCGGCCACGTCGGCGGTGATCTCCATGCCACGGACCATCGGGCCGGGGTGCATCACGATGGCGTGCCCGGGCATCCTGGCCATGCGCGAGCCGTCCAGGCCGTAGCGGCGGGAGTACTCGCGCTCGGTCGGGAAGTAGGCGGCGTTCATCCGTTCGCGCTGCACACGAAGCATCATCACCGCGTCCGACTCCGGCAGCACCTCGTCGAGGCTGTAGCTGACGTCGCACGGCCACTGCTCGACGCCTACGGGCACGAGGGTCGGCGGGGCGACGAGCGTGACGTGCGCCCCGAGGGTGGTCAGCAGGTGGACGTTGGAACGGGCCACCCGGCTGTGCAGGATGTCGCCGACGATCGTGATGCGGCGGCCTTCGAGGTCCTTGCCGAGACCTGCGTCGGCCCCGACCAGCCTGCGGCGCATCGTGAAGGCGTCCAGCAGGGCCTGGGTGGGGTGTTCGTGGGTGCCGTCACCCGCGTTGACGACCGCGCCGTCGATCCAGCCCGAGGTGGCCAGCCGGTACGGGGCGCCCGATGCGCCGTGCCGGATGACGACGGCGTCCGCGCCCATCGCCTCCAGGGTCAGGGCGGTGTCCTTGAGCGACTCGCCCTTGGAGACGGACGAGCCCTTCGCGGAGAAGTTGATGACATCGGCGGAGAGGCGCTTGGCGGCGGCCTCGAAGGAGATGCGGGTACGCGTCGAGTCCTCGAAGAAGAGGTTGACGACGGTACGTCCGCGCAGGGTGGGGAGCTTCTTGATCGGCCGGTCCGCGACGCGGGCCATTTCCTCGGCTGTGTCGAGGATCTGGACGGCGTCGTCGCGGGTGAGGTCGGCGGCCGAGATGAGGTGTCGCTTCATCTGGGGGTTCTCCGGGGTTGCTGAAGGATTCAGGCACGCGGGCGTGCGGAAGCTGCTGTACGGCCTGACTGGCGGCGTACGGGCCGGGCAGCTACTGCTCGACCGCCGGGGCCGTCTGCTGGACGCCGAGCAGCACGGCGTCGCGGCCGTCCTCCTCGGCGAGCTGGACCTTGACCGTCTCCCGCAGCGACGTGGGGAGGTTCTTGCCGACGTAATCCGCCCTGATCGGGAGTTCCCGGTGACCGCGGTCGACGAGGACCGCGAGCTGCACGGCGCGGGGGCGGCCGATGTCGCCGAGCGCGTCGAGTGCGGCGCGGATCGTGCGGCCGGAGAAGAGCACGTCGTCGACCAGGACGACCAGCCGGCCCTCGATGCCCTCACCGGGGATCTCCGTGCGGGCCAGAGCACGCGCGGGGCGCATCCTCAGGTCGTCGCGGTACATCGTGATGTCGAGCGATCCGACCGGCATCTTTCGGCCGGTGATCGCTTCGAGCTTGTCGGCGAGCCGACGGGCGAGGAAAACACCTCGCGTCGGGATGCCGAGCAGCACCACGTCGTCGGCGCCCTTGGCGCGTTCGACGATCTCGTGGGCGATTCGGGTCAGTGCCCGGGCGATGTCGGGAGCCTCGAGAACGGGGCGCGCCGCATTGCCGATGTCGTCATGCTGTGTGTCCATAAGAAACGGACCTCCTTCTCCGCCTCACTGGACGGACGTTAAAGGACGTCGAAATTGCGTCATCAACGTTACCAGGGCTTGCGCACGCCGCTGGTCACACCCCCTGGAGGTACCGGTCCGGACCATTCAGCTTGACGCATCCAAGTAACGCTGCGTAACCTCACAGTGAGTTACCAGCCACGCGGCTGAGCCGCACACTGTTCCAGCGTCCGGGGAGCCTTATGTCCAGCGAATACGCAAAGCAGCTCGGGGCCAAGCTCCGCGCCATCCGCACCCAGCAGGGCCTCTCCCTCCATGGCGTGGAAGAGAAGTCCCAGGGCCGCTGGAAGGCCGTCGTGGTCGGTTCGTACGAGCGTGGCGACCGCGCCGTGACCGTTCAGCGCCTCGCCGAGCTGGCCGACTTCTACGGCGTCCCGGTGCAGGAGCTGCTGCCCGGCACGACGCCGGGCGGTGCCGCCGAGCCGCCGCCGAAGCTCGTCCTGGACCTGGAGCGCCTCGCCCACGTCCCGCCGGAGAAGGCCGGACCGCTGCAGCGCTACGCCGCGACGATCCAGAGCCAGCGCGGTGACTACAACGGCAAGGTGCTGTCGATCCGCCAGGACGACCTGCGCACGCTGGCCGTGATCTACGACCAGTCGCCGTCCGTGCTGACGGAGCAGCTGATCAGCTGGGGCGTCCTGGACGCGGACGCGCGCCGCGCGGTCGCCCACGACGAGGGCTGACCCCTCCACAGCAGAAACGTACCGCCGGGTGGGCGGGGGCCTCAGCCCCCGCCCACCCGGCGTTTCCGTGTCCCGGGGAGCCGGGGAGTCCCTCTCCCCCTGAACAACGCCGAAGGGCCCACGGTCAGCGACCGTGGGCCCTTCGTGGCGAACGCCGTCGAGGGCTACTGCTCCCGGCGGAGGTTCGGCTTGAGGTCCTTGAAGCGGGCCAGCAGCCCGTTCACGAACGACGGGGAGTCATCGGTGGAGAACTCCTTGGCGAGCTGGACCGCCTCGTCGATCGCGACGGCGTCCGGCGTCTCGTCCATCCAGATCAGCTCGTACGCACCGAGCCGCAGGATGTTCCGGTCGACGACCGGCATACGGTCGATCTCCCAGTCCACGGCGTAGGTGACGATGAGGTCGTCGATGCGGTCCGCGTACTGCGCGTACCCCTCGACGAGCTCCATCGTGAATTCGCCGACCGGCGGCTGTCGGTCGTCGGTCCGCGAAAGCCGCACCCAGTCCGCGAGGACCGTCTGCACGGACTCACCGCGCTGGTCGGCCTCGAAGAGGATCTGGAAGGCGCGCTTGCGGGCCTTGTTCCGGGCAGCCACGGTTAGCTGTTCACCCGGCCGAGGTAGTCGCCCGTACGGGTGTCGACCTTGATCTTCTCGCCGGTGGTGATGAAGAGCGGGACACCGATCTCGTAACCGGTCTCCAGGGTGGCGGGCTTGCTGCCACCGGTGGAGCGGTCGCCCTGGACACCCGGGTCGGTGTGCTGGATGGTCAGCTCGACGGCCGCGGGCAGCTCGACGTAGAGCACCTCGCCCTCGTGCTGGGCCACGGAGGCGGTGAAGCCCTCGATCAGGAAGTTGGCGGCGTCGCCGACAGCCTTGCGGTCGACCATCAGCTGGTCGTACGTGTTCATGTCCATGAAGACGAAGTACTCGCCGTCCATGTACGAGAACTGCATGTCGCGGCGGTCAATGGTGGCCGTCTCGACCTTCACGCCGGCGTTGAACGTCTTGTCGACGACCTTGCCGGAGAGCACGTTCTTGAGCTTGGTGCGCACGAAGGCCGGGCCCTTGCCGGGCTTGACGTGCTGGAACTCGACGACGGACCAGAGCTGGCCCCCGTCGAGCTTGAGCACCAGGCCGTTCTTGAGGTCGTTCGTGGAAGCCACGGTTGCGGAATCTCCTGGACTGAAGCTGGTGGACGACCGAGGATGCGCGCTAGAGCGCGAGCAGCTCCTTGGTCGTAATGGTGAGTAGCTCGGGTCCGCCGTCCGCCTCTGGGCGCACGACGAGCGTGTCATCGATCCGGACACCGCCCCGGCCCGGGAGGTGGACCCCCGGTTCGACGGTGACCGGCACACAAGCGTCCAGTTTACCCATGGCTGTCGGTGCCAACTGCGGGTCCTCGTCGATTTCGAGCCCGACCCCGTGCCCGGTCCAGGGCGCGAGGCCCTCTCCATAGCCCGCGGAGTCCAGCAGATGGCGGGCCGCGTGGTCCACGTCGCGGTAGGCGGCGCCGGGCAGAAGTGCCTCCCGTCCAGCCCGCTGAGCGGCGAAAACAAGGTCGTAGAGCTCGATCTGCCAGTCCGCTGGAGTCGTCCCGATCACAAACGTGCGGCCGATCTCGCACCGGTAACCGCGATAGTTCGCGCCGAGGCAGACCGAGAGGAAATCACCTTCCTCCACACGTCGGTCCGAGGGCCTGTGACGGCCCTGGCCCGAATTGGGTCCCGTGGCGACGGAGGTCGCGAAGGCGGGGCCGTCGGCGCCGTGGTCCACCAGCCGGCGCTCCAGTTCCAGGGCCAGATGACGTTCGGTACGGCCCACCAGGATCGATTCGAGAAGCTCGCCGAGGGCCTGGTCGGTGATCTCGGCGGCGATCCGCAGACAGGCGATCTCCTCCTCGTCCTTGACGACCCGCAGTTGTTCCACGGCGGACCCGAGGTCGGCGAGACGCAACCGGGGTGCGACCGCGCCCATGGCGCGGTGACGTGCGACCGTCAGGTCGTGTTCCTCGACCGCGAGCGAATCCGCGTCCAGGGAGACGGCCAGACCGGCTGCGGCGACCACGGGGTCGCCGTCGGGCACCGGAAGCACGCTGTGGCGCAGCGCCTCGTCGGGGCGGCCCTCGGTGGGATCACCGGTGGGGGCACGTGGGCAGAGCAGGACGTCCTCGGCGGGCCCGAGCAGCAGGACGGCCCCCAGGGGGGCTCCACCCGCGAGATAGCGGACGTTGGCGGGGCGGGAGACCAGGGCGGCCGCGGACCCCGCGGCGGCGCACCGGTCGCGGAGCAGGCCACGGCGGACGGCGTACACCTCTGACATGTTCCGAGCCTACGAGCGGGGGCTGCGGACCGCCCGGCCAGCGCATCCGACCGGGGATGGTTACCAGGTCGGAGGGCTGGCTATGGAGCGGGCGAGGACGTCGTCCAGGACCCGGGCCGTCGTCTCCACGTCGTAGGCGGAGTTGTCGATGATGGGCAGCCCGGAGCCGTACCAGCCGGCCATCCGTCCGTGGATACGGGCCACTTCCTCGTCGGACAGCCGCCGGTTCCCGCTGCGCGCCGCGTTGCGCTCCAGGACGACCTCCAGGCCGGGCAGGAGGACGACGGGCAGGAGCCCGGGACCGACGTGGCGTTTCCACCCGCCGAGGCCGACGACGGGCCGGTCGGGGAACACGGCGTCGTCGAGGATGCAGGAGATGCCGTTGGCCAGGAAGTTACGGGCGGCGAAGCCGCAGGTGCGCCGGGCCAGGCGGTACTGGGCCTCGGAGTGGTCGTTCCACCCGGCCTGCGGGTCGGCGAAGCCGGCGCAGACCCATTCACGGACGTCGTCCAGGGAGACGTGGGCGGTGGGGACGCGGCGACGGGCGGCCCAGAGCCTGGCCACGGTGGTCTTCCCGGCGCCTGCCGGGCCGATCAGGAGCACGGCGAGGGTCGCCGTGCCGGTGCCGGGCTCGGCGGGCGGCGCGGGCAGCGGCACGGGGCCGCCGGGCGGCAGTTGTACGTGCCCGGTGGTCTCGCGGGAGGGCGGCACGGGGGCGTGCCGGGGCGCGGGGCCGGTCCAGCCCTGGCCGGGGGGCGGCGGCGGTATCGGCGGCGGCCCGGGGTGGCCTGGATGGCCGGGGTGCTGGGCCTGGTGCGTCCAGCCGGCAGGCCCGTTTCCGGGGCCTTGGGGCGGCGGCAGCGGGGCCCCCACTGCGTGCTGCATCCGGTGCCACTCCGTCTCGTACAGGCAACTGGCGCTGGTGGAACGGCAACCGTACCGTCCCCGGCCGCCGCGAAGTGAACGGCCGGGGACGGCCCGGAGTGCCCGGTCGGCCGATATGGCCGACGGATCAGGCGTCGAGTTCGTCGGCCAGGGCCCGCAGGGCGAGGCGGTAGGAGCCGATGCCGAATCCGGCCACGGTCCCCGTGGCCACGGGCGCGACCACGGAATTGTGGCGGAATTCCTCCCGTGCGTACGGATTCGAGATGTGCACCTCGATCAGCGGGGCGGTCCGCTGGGCCGCCGCGTCCCGCATTCCGTACGAGTAGTGGGTGAACGCACCCGGGTTGAGAACGACCGGAATTGAACCGTCCGCCGCGTCGTGGAGCCAGCGGATCATCTGGCCCTCGTCGTTGGTCTCGCGTACGTCGACGTCGAAGCCGAGCTGCTTGCCGAGCGTCTGGCAGGTTTCGACGAGCCCGGCGTAGGAGGTGGCGCCGTACACATCGGGTTCGCGGGAGCCGAGGCGCCCGAGGTTCGGTCCGTTGAGCACGAGGACCCTGCGGGTCACGCGGAGACCTCCCCGTAGGCGGCGAGCAGGATGGCGGGGTCGGGGCCTTCGAGGACCGCGGGCTTGCCCAGGGCGTCGAGGACGACGAAGCGCAGGAGGTCGCCGCGGGACTTCTTGTCGACCTTCATGTTCTCCAGCAGCTTGGGCCACTGGTCGCCGCGGTAGGTGAGCGGCAGTCCGACGGACTCCAGGATCGTGCGGTGCCGGTCGGCGGTGGCGTCGTCGAGCCGGCCGGCGAGCCGGCCCAGCTCGGCGGCGAAGACCAAGCCGACCGAGACGGCAGCGCCGTGGCGCCACTTGTAGCGCTCGTTCTTCTCGATGGCGTGCGCGAGGGTGTGCCCGTAGTTGAGGATCTCCCGGGGGCCGGACTCCTTCAGGTCGCTGGAGACGACCTCCGCCTTGACCCGGATGGACCGCTCGATCAGCTCGGCGGTGTGCGGTCCGGCGGGCGTACGGGCGCCTTCGGGGTCGGCCTCGACCAGGTCCAGGATGGCCGGGTCGGCGATGAAGCCGGCCTTGATGATCTCGGCCATGCCGGACACGTAGTCGTGGACCGGCAGCGAGTCGAGGGCCGCGAGGTCGCAGAGGACCCCGGCGGGCGGGTGGAACGCGCCGACGAGGTTCTTGCCCTCGGCCGTGTTGATGCCGGTCTTGCCGCCCACCGCGGCGTCGACCATGCCGAGCACGGTGGTGGGTACGGCGATCCAGCGGACGCCGCGCAGCCAGCTGGCGGCGACGAATCCCGCCACATCGGTGGTGGCGCCGCCGCCGATGCCGACGATGACATCGGTGCGGGTGAAGCCGGTCTGGCCGAGCGCCTTCCAGCAGTACGCCGCGACCTCGACGGTCTTGGCCTCCTCGGCGTTCGGCAGCTGGATGGCGATGGCCTCGTACCCCTGGGAGGCGAGGTCCTCACGGACCGCCTCACCGGTCTCGGCGAGTGCCTCGGGGTGCAGGACGGCGACCCGCTTCGCGCGGTCGCCGATGAGGGTGGGCAGCTCGCCGAGCAGCTGGCGGCCGACCAGCACCTCGTACGGGTCGGTGCCCGCGGTGCCCGCGACCTGGATGCGAGTGGGTGCCTGCTCCGTCATGGGTGTGTTCTCCCGGCCGTGCGGTACGGGGCCACTGCCCGTCCGCTCCGGCAGTTCCAGTGCGTCGAGGATCGCCTGCGCGACCTCGTCGGGGGTGCGGTCGTCGGTGGCCACCGTCGTACGGGCCACTTCGGCGTAGAGGTGCCGGCGGGCTTCCATCAGCTCGCGCCACTGCCGGCGCGGATTGACGGCGAGCAGCGGCCTGGCGGTGTTGAGCCCGACCCGCCTGACCGCCTCGTCGACATCCATGGAGAGGTAGACGACGGCGTGGTCCGCGAGCAGCTCGCGGGTCGTCGCGTCGAGGACGGCGCCGCCGCCGAGGGAGAGGACACCCGCGTGTTCGGCGACCGCGGCCCGTACGGCCCGGCGCTCCAGCGCGCGGAACTGCTCCTCGCCCTCGTCGTAGAAGATCTCCGCGATCGGCTTGCCCGCGGTGGCCACGACGTCCGCGTCGGTGTCGCGGTAGGTGGTGCCGAGCCGTTCGGCGAGCAGCTCACCGACCGTGGACTTGCCGACGCCCATGGGGCCGACGAGGACGACCAGGGGGCCACTCATCGGATCTGCAGGTGGTCGAGGTACGACTGCACGTTGCGGTGGGTCTCGGGGACGCTGTCGCCGCCGAACTTCTCCGCGACCGCGTCGGCCAGGACCAGGGCGACCATCGCCTCGGCGACGATGCCCGCGGCCGGGACGGCACAGACATCGGAGCGCTGGTGGTGGGCCTTGGCGGGCTCACCCGTCACGACGTCGACGGTGGCGAGAGCGCGGGGCACCGTGGCGATGGGCTTCATGGCGGCCCGGACCCGCAGCAGCTCCCCGGTGGTCAGACCGCCCTCGGTGCCACCGGCGCGCCCGGAGGCGCGCTTGATGCCGTCCTCGGTGACCAGGATCTCGTCGTGCGCCTTGGAGCCGGGCACGCGTGCCAGGTCGAAGCCGTCACCGACCTCGACGCCCTTGATGGCCTGGATTCCCATCAGGGCGGCGGCGAGCCGGGCGTCGAGCCGACGGTCCCAGTGGACGTGCGAACCGAGGCCGACCGGCACTCCGTACGCGAGCACCTCGACGACTCCGCCGAGCGTGTCGCCGTCCTTGTGGGCCTGGTCGATCTCGGCGACCATCGCCTTCGACGCGTCGGCGTCCAGGCAACGTACGGGGTCGGCGTCGAGCTTCTCGACATCGGCCGGCGTCGGGTAGACGCCGTACGGCGCCTTCGCGGCGGCCAGCTCGACGACGTGGCTGACGATCTCGATGCCGGCGGTCTCCTTGAGGTACGACCGGGCGACGGCGCCGAGCGCGACGCGGGCCGCCGTCTCGCGGGCGCTGGCGCGCTCCAGGATCGGCCGGGCCTCGTCGAAGCCGTACTTCTGCATCCCCGCGAGGTCGGCGTGGCCGGGGCGGGGGCGGGTGAGCGGGGCGTTACGGGCCAGCTTGGCCAGCTCGTCGGGGTCCACCGGGTCGGCCGACATGACCTGTTCCCACTTGGGCCACTCGGTGTTGCCGACCATGACGGCGACGGGCGATCCCATGGTGAGACCGTGCCGGACACCGCCCAGGAAGGTGACCTCGTCCTTCTCGAACTTCATCCGGGCACCGCGGCCATAACCGAGCCGCCGCCGGGCGAGCGCGTCCGCCACCATCTCCGTGGTGACCGGGACGCCGGCGGGAAGACCCTCCAGCGTCGCCACGAGTGCGGGGCCGTGCGACTCCCCCGCGGTCAGCCAGCGCAACCTGCTCAACGGTGCTCCTCATGCTCGCGCCTGAAACTGCAACGGCGCGACCGGGTGCGCGGCCCTGGCCCGCCGCCTCCGATCCTCCCACGACCAGGGGTGCGAACCGGCCGCCGGTCCAGCAGACGGACGGCCCGGCCGGTCCGGCCGGGGGCGTCAGCGAGCCGCGAGCGCCTGTTCTCCCGCGTGCCGCATGGCGGCGAGAGGGGCCGGAGCGCGGCCCGTCATCTGCTCGACCTGGAGGACGGCCTGGTGCACGAGAAGGTCGAGACCTCCGATGACTGATCCCTCGCGCGCCGACCAAGCCGTCGCGAGCACGGTCGGCCAGGGCTCGTACAGCACGTCGAACAGCGTGCCGGGAGCCCTTGGCACGTGTGCGGCCAGCGCGTCCGTGGTACCGGCCGGTGTGGTGGCGATGACCAGCGGGGCGTGCAGGGCCTCTTCCCCGTCCGACCAGTCGGCGATCCGTACGTCTACGGCGAGGCGCTCGCCCCAGGCGCGCATCTCGTCGCCCCGTTCCCGGCTGCGTACGTAGGCCGTGACCGGGCCGGTGCAGATCTCGGCGAGCGCGGCGAGCGCGGAGGAGGCGGTGGCCCCGGCGCCGAGGACGGCGGCCGACTCCACCTTCTCCACACCGCGCTCGCGCAGCGCCGCGATCATGCCGGGGATGTCGGTGTTGTCGCCGACGCGCCGGCCGTCCTCGGTGAGGACCACGGTGTTGACCGCCTCGACCGAGAGCGCGATCCCGCTGATCCCGTCGAGCAACGGGATGATCGCGCGCTTGAGCGGCATGGTCAGGGACAGCCCGGCCCAGGAGCGGTCCAGCCCCTCGACGAATGCGGGGAGCGCGGCCTCGTCCACCTCGAAGCGGTCGTACGACCAGTCGTCGAGGCCGAGTTCCGCGTAGGCGGCCCGGTGCAGGACCGGAGAGAGCGAGTGCGCGATGGGCGAACCGAGGACGGCGGCCCTGCGGAACGTGCTCACTGCTTCGCCTTCTCGTCCTCGTACTGCTGCCGGTTCCGCTCGTGCTCCTCGTTCGTCACGGCGAACACCGTCCGGTCTTCGGTGACGGAGACGAAGTAGTACCAGGGTCCGGGCGTCGGATTGATCGCCGAGTGCAGGGCGTCCGCGCCGGGGTTGCTGATGGGACCGGCCGGCAGGCCCTGGATCTTGTACGTGTTGTACGGGTCGTCGATCGTTCGCAGCTTGTCCACGGGACCGAGGTCGAGTGTGCTCTGACCCTTGATGTAGTTCACCGTCGAGTCGAACTCGAGCCTGCCGACCGTCTCGGTGTTGCCGGGCTTGAGACGGTTGTAGACCACTCGCGCGACCTTGTCGAAGTCGTGCTTGTACTTGCCCTCGACCTGCACGAGGCTCGCGACCGTGACAAGTTGCCAGGGGTTCTCGAGCCCCAGTTTCCTGGCGGTCCCCTCGACGTCGGCCTTCTTGTACTCCTCGTCGGCCCTGGCGACCATGCGCCTCAGTGTGTCCTCGGGCTTCGACCCCTTGGAGACCGGATAGGCGGCCGGGTAGAGGAATCCTTCCAGCGGGTCCTTGATCTCCGGATTGTCCTCGGCCCAGTCCGGCAGCCCCAGGCTCTCCGCCTTGGTCTCCGCGATGTCGGCGGTGGTGCCCTTCTTGAGGCCGATCCGCTTGTCGATCATGGCGTAGATCGTGACGTTCCTGGTTCCCTCGGGAATGACGAGGGGGTTCTGGCTCTTCGGGTCCAGCATCAGCTTCACGGCACTGCCGGCCGACATCTCCCCCTTGAGGAGATACACACCAGCCTGAATGGATTTGCCCCGGGGGTTGGCATTCTGTGCGGCGATGAACGCGTCGACGGATTTGACGACGCCCTGCTTCTTCAGAATGTTGGCGATCTCGTTGCCGAGCGCACCCTTCGGGATCTCCACCTCGACCGTGCCGCTGCCGTCGCCCGCGTAGTCGGGCGCCGCGCCGAACTGGTCCTGGTAGTAGGAGTAGCCCAGGTACGTCACTCCCCCGAGGCCCCCTACGAGGATCACGGAGACGACCAGGCAGGCGTAGCCGCTGCGGTTCTTCTTCTTGCCCTTGCCCCGGCGATCGCCGCCGCCGCCGCGCCCGCCACGGCGCGACGCGCGCGTGTCGTCCTCGTACTCGTCGTCGCGGGCGTCACGGCCGACCGGCTCGTCCGAGCCCGTGAAGAAGGGGTGCGTCTCTTCCTGGGGCTCGTCCGGATTCCAGTCCGGCGCCTGCTGCTCGGGTACGGAATCGCGGCGGCCGGGGGGCTGCGGCGGCGGGTACGCCTCGGGCGTGCCGTAGTGGTCGTGCTGTTCGCCGTAGCCGACCGGCTGCTGCCCGTACGGGTCATGCGGCTGACCGCCGTACGGCATGGCGGCCTGCTGGCCCGTGTCCCAGCCGCCGTTGTACTGGGGCTGCTGGGCGTACGGGTCCTGCTGGCCGCCGTACTGCTGTTGTTGCGGGTACTGCTGCTCTT
The DNA here is from genome assembly GCF_056430475.1 of Streptomyces sp. NPDC045968. Classification (NCBI taxonomy): domain Bacteria; kingdom Bacillati; phylum Actinomycetota; class Actinomycetes; order Kitasatosporales; family Streptomycetaceae; genus Streptomyces; species Streptomyces sp. NPDC045968. The sequence goes on from NZ_JBWKLF010000007.1 coordinate 105,412, forward strand.
GTTGCGGGTACTGCTGCTCTTGCGGATACGGCTGCTGCGGCTGGTGCTGGGCGTACGGGTCCTGAGGGTAGGACTGCTGCTGGCCGCCGTACTGGCTCTGGCCGTGGGCAGCCTGCTGGCCCTCCCATCCCTGGTCCCCGTACAAGGGGTCTTCGGGATGCCACGGTTCGGAGCCGGGGCCCCGGCCATACTCAGTCATCGATCCCCTAGTGCCGCGAGACGACGTTCCGCCTCTTTGCTGTGCGGTGTTTGTTCGAACACTGCCGCATCGCGCGGAACGTTACCGTATCGCGATCAGACAACCACTTCGACGCCCTCGCCCGGAGCATTACCTGACGCCCGTTCGGACTCCAGAGCGTTCTGAAGGATCACCACAGCGGCAGCCTGGTCGATGACAGACCGGCCCTTCTTGGACTTCACGCCCGAGGCGCGCAGGCCCTGAGTGGCCGTCACTGTGGTCATCCTCTCGTCCACCAATCGCACCGGAATGGGTGCGACCGCGTGGGCGAACACCTGGGCGAACGCCCGCACCTTGGCGGCTGCCGGGCCCTCGCCGCCGCCGAGCGAGCGCGGCAGACCGATGATGACCTCGATCGGCTCGTACTCCTCGACGATCTGCCCCAGCCGCCGGTGGGCGGCCGGGACATCGCGTCCCGGCACGGTCTCCACCGGCGTGGCGAGGATGCCGTCGGGGTCGCACGAGGCGACCCCGATCCGGGCGTCCCCGACGTCGATCGCCAGTCGGCGGCCTCGTCTGAGCAGGGCACTCATCAGGCGGTCTCGCCGACCAGGCGCTCGACAGCGGCGACGGCGTCACCGATGGCGTCCGGGTTCGTGCCGCCGCCCTGGGCGACGTCCGGCTTGCCGCCACCGCCGCCGCCGAGGGTCTTGGCAGCCGTGCGGACCAGGTCGCCAGCCTTGAGGCCACGCGCGCGGGCGGCCTCGTTGGTGGCGATGACGGTCAGCGGGCGGCCGTTGGCCGTGGTGAAGAGCGCGACCACGGTGGGGCGGTCGCCCGGGATGCGTCCGCGCACGTCGAGGACGAGCCTGCGCAGGTCGTCGGCGCCGGTGCCGTCCGGCACCTGGCCGGTGACCAGGGCCACGCCCCGTACGTCCTGGGCGCCGGCGGCGAGACCGGCGGCGGCCTGGAGGACCTTCTCCGCGCGGAACTTCTCGATCTCCTTCTCGGCGTCCTTCAACTTGCCGAGCATCGAGGAGATCTTCTCCGGCAGCTCCTCGGGACGGCCCTTGACCAGCTCCTGGAGCTGGGCGACGACCGTGTGCTCGCGGGCCAGGAAGTTGTACGCGTCCACGCCGACCAGGGCCTCGATGCGACGCACGCCGGAACCGATGGACGACTCACCGAGCAGCTTGACCAGGCCCAGCTGGGCGGTGTTCTTGACGTGCGTGCCGCCGCACAGCTCCTTGGAGAAGTCGCCGATGGTGACGACGCGGACCCGCTCGCCGTACTTCTCGCCGAACTCGGCGATGGCGCCCTGCTTCTTGGCCTCGTCGATGCTCATGACCTCGGCGCTCACGTCGAGTTCGTGGCTGAGCACCTCGTTGATCTTCTGCTCGACGTCGGTCAGCACGGTGCCGGGAACGGCGGCCGGGGAGCCGAAGTCGAAGCGGAAGCGCCCGGGCTGGTTCTCCGAACCGGCCTGGGCGGCCTGGGGGCCGAGCGCGTCGCGCAGTGCCTGGTGCGTCAGGTGCGTGGCGCTGTGGGCGCGGGCGATGGCCCGGCGACGCTGGAGGTCGATCGTGGCCTGGGCCGAGGCCCCGACGGTCACTTCACCGACCTGGACGACGCCCCGGTGGACGTACACGCCGGGGACGGGCTTCTGGCAGTCGCGGACCTCGACGACGGCGCCGGAGTCCAGCCGGATGCGGCCGGTGTCACCGATCTGGCCGCCTCCCTCGGCGTAGAACGGCGTACGGTCCAGGACGATCTCGACCTCGTCGCCCTCGGTGGCGGCGGGCGAGGGCACGCCGTCCACGAGGATGCCGACGACGGTGGACTCACCGACGGTGTGGTCGTACCCGATGAAGTCGGTCTCGCCGGCGGCGTCCGCGATCTCGCGGTAGCCGGACATGTCGGCGTGACCGGTCTTCTTGGCCTTGGCGTCGGCCTTGGCGCGGTCCCGCTGTTCCGTCATCAGGCGGCGGAAGCCGTCCTCGTCCACGGAAAGGCCCTGTTCGGCGGCCATTTCGAGGGTGAGGTCGATCGGGAAGCCCCAGGTGTCGTGGAGCAGGAACGCCTTGTCGCCGGAGAGGACCTGGCCACCGGCGGCCTTGGTCTCGGTGACGGCGGTGTCGAGGATGTTGGTGCCGCCCTTGACGGCCTTGAGGAACGCGGCCTCCTCGGCGAGGGCGACGGTCTCGATGCGCTTGCGCTCGGTCAGGAGCTCCGGGTACTGCTGCCCCATCGTGTTGATCACGACGTCGACCAGCTCCTGGACGACCGAGCCCGTGGCGCCCATCAGACGCATGTTGCGGATGGCGCGGCGCATGATGCGGCGCAGGACGTAGCCGCGGCCCTCGTTGCCGGGGGTGACGCCGTCGCCGATGAGCATGACGGAGGTGCGGATGTGGTCGGCGACCACGCGGAGCGAGACGTCGGTGCCCTGCTCGGCGCCGTAGCGCACGCCGGTGAGTTCGGTGGCCTTGTCCATGACGACGCGCAGGGTGTCGGTCTCGTACATGTTCTGTACGCCCTGGAGGATCATGGCGAGGCGTTCGAGGCCGAGACCCGTGTCGATGTTCTTCGACGGCAGGTCACCGAGGATCGGGAAGTCCTCCTTGCCGTCGCCGGCGCCCCGCTCGTACTGCATGAAGACCAGGTTCCAGATCTCCACGTACCGCTCGTCGTTGACGGCCGGGCCGCCCTCGACACCGAACTCGGGGCCGCGGTCGTAGTTGATCTCGGAACAGGGACCGCAGGGGCCCGGAACACCCATGGACCAGAAGTTGTCCTTCTTGCCCAGGCGCTGGATGCGCTCGGCGGGGACGCCGATCTTGTCGCGCCAGATCTGCTCGGCCTCGTCGTCGTCCAGGTAGACCGTGATCCACAGACGCTCGGGGTCGAGTCCGAAACCGCCCTCCGCCACGGAGTTGGTCAGGGCCTCCCAGGCGTACTGGATGGCCCCTTCCTTGAAGTAGTCCCCGAAGGAGAAGTTGCCGCACATCTGGAAGAACGTGCCGTGCCGGGTGGTCTTGCCGACCTCTTCGATGTCCGGCGTACGGACGCACTTCTGCACGCTGGTGACGCGCGGGGCGGGCGGCTTGACCTCGCCGAGGAAGTACGGCTTGAAGGGGACCATGCCCGCGGGGACCAGCAGCAGAGTCGGGTCGTCCGCGATGAGCGACGCCGAAGGGACGACGGTGTGACCGCGCTCCTCGAAGAAGCTCAGCCAGCGGCGGCGAATTTCAGCCGACTCCATTAGTGGTCCTCATTCCGGTTGTACGAGTTGTAGGGGAGCTTGCGGCGCGTGGCGGATTCGCCCGTCCCGGCGGCGTCGGCCGCTTCGACGGCGAAGTGCTGCCGTACGGGGAGTTCGGGGTCGACCGGTGCCTCCAGGCCCAGCGCCCCGCCCAGTTCCGCCTCGCGCCGGATCATGCCTTCGCGCACGTCGAGGGCGAAGTCCTTGAGCTTGTGACCGGTCTCGATCGCCTTGTCGGCGGCCTGCGCCGCGAGGCTCTCGGGGGTCAGCTGCTTCAGCTTGCGGTTGACCTTGGTGGTGGCCCACACACCGGCTGCGGCGCCGGCGGTGAACCAGAACGTACGGCGGAACATCGCTGCGTCAGTCCTTCTGTCCGCGGGAACTTCGGCCGTTCCGCTTCTTGCCTCGGGCGGATGGCACTGTACGGCCGACGATCACCGTACGACGGGAGGGCCGGCGGGGCGGTTCCGGTTCGGGGGCGGACCTGCGGCCGATCGCCTGCCGTACCCCGTAGCCGAAGGCCGCGACCTTGACGAGCGGGCCGCCGAAGGTCGATGCGACGGTGGTGGAGAGCGCGGAGGCGTTGGAGGTGACCTCCTGGACGTCCGAGGCGATCGCGTCGACCTTGTCGAGCTGGGTCTGCGCGGAGCGGACCGTCGCGGACGCGTCGGCGAGCAGCGGGACGGCCTGCTCGGTCACGTCCGCCACGAGCTTCGTGGTCGCCCTGAGCGTCTGGGCCAGCCTCACCAGCACCACGGCGAGGAACGAAACCAGGATCGCCCAGAAGACGGCCACCAGGATCCCGGCCACCTCTCCACCGGACACAGTGCACCGCTCTCTGCTTGTCGCCTGCCCCCTTCGGGGCTTGTCTCTGCTCGGCCGGCGACTCCTGTCATCACAGGCAATCGTCGTCACCCGAGCCTATCGCGCCGGGCGTCAGGCCCTGTACCGCATTACCGGTGGGCAGACCCCGGGTTGTCGGGAGCAGATTGTACGGAGAGCTTCCGAGCCCGTACTCTGCGTGTTTTATGCGACGCCCTCAGCGCCCCTTCTCCACACCGGACGACTCGGGTCCCCCCGCCGCCGTCCGCGGCAATCTGCCCGCGGAACTCAACAGATTCGTGGGCCGCGACGACGAGCTGGCCGAACTGGGGCGCCTGCTGGAGGAGTCCAGGCTGGTGACGGTCGTGGGAGTGGCGGGGGCCGGTAAGACCCGCTGTGTCACCCGGGTCGCCGCATTGATGGAGAAACGGTACTGCGACGGCGTCTGGATCGCCGAGCTGTCCGCCGTCCACGACCCCGGACTGCTCGAACACGCGCTGGTCGACGCGCTCGGGCTCACCGACCACACCAGCCGGCCACCCCGCGCCACGCTCATCGAACACTGCGCCCCGCGTCAACTCCTGCTCGTGATCGACGGCTTCGAGCAGATGACCGAGGCGGTGGCCGGACTCGTACGGGAACTGCTGCGCCGCGCCCCCGGCCTGCGCGTACTGACCGCCGGACGGTGCCCCCTCCGGGTGGACGGCGAGCTGACCTTCGCCCTCGCGCCGATGACCGAACGGGACGCGGTGGAGCTGTTCGCCGAGCGGGCCCGCTCGGTGCGGCCCGGATTCCGGCTGACGGACACCGACCGGGCCGCCGTGCGCGAGCTCTGCCGCCGCCTCGACGGGATTCCGCTGGCACTCGAACTGGCGGCGGGACGGCTGCGCGCCCTGTCGGTGGAGCAGATACTGCATCGCCTCGACGACCGGTTCCGGCTGCTGACCGGCGGCAGCCGCGGCGCTCCGGCCCGCCACCAGACCCTCCGTACGGCCATCGGCTGGAGCCACGAGCTGTGCTCGCCGCGGCAACGGCTGCTGTGGGCGAGGCTCTCGGTCTTCGCCGGGCAGTTCGACCTGGAGGCCGTCGAGTACATCTGCAGCGGCCCCGACCTGCCGGCCGACACCGTGCTCGATGTGCTCGACGATCTCCTCGCGCAGTCCGTCGTGGTGCGCGAGGACTCGGCGGTCGGCTGCCGCTACCGGCTGCTCGACACCGTGCGCGAGTACGGCGCGGAGTGGCTGACCGCCACCGGGGACACGGACCGGCTGCGGCGCAGGCACCGGGACTGGTTCCTGGGGCTCGCGACCTGGTGCGAGCTGGACTGGTTCAGCCCGCGCCAGGGCGAGGTGGCGGCCCGTATCGACAGTGAACTGCCCAATCTCCGGCGGGCGATGGAGTGTTCCATGGAGAGCCCGGACGAGGTCCACCTCGCCCAGTACCTGGCGGGCACCCTCTGGTTCTACTGGGTCGGCTGCGGCCGTCTCGCGGAAGGGCGGCACTGGCTGGACCACGTGCTGGAGGAGGAGTCGCCCTACGACGCGTCCCGGCTGAAGGCGCTGTGGGTGCTCGGGTACGTGGCCGTGCTCCAGGGGGACGCGGTCGGCGCCGTCTCGGCGCTCCAGGAGTGCCGGGAGGAGGCCGAGCAGGCGGGTGACGCGTCGGCCGTGGCGTACGCGGTGCACCGGCTGGGCTGCCTGGCGCTGGTCACGGACGACATGGTGCGGGCCGAGGAACTGCTGCGCGACGCGCTGGCGCGCTACCGGGAGGCCGGTGAGCTCAACAGCAATGTGCTGATGGGCCAGGTCGAGCTTGCGATGGCGGTGGCCTTCCTCGGCGACCTGGACGGCGCGGTCGCGATCTGCGAAGAGGTCAGGGAGATCTGCGAGGACCACGGGGAGCGGTGGGCGCTCGCCTACGTGCTGTACGTGCTGGCGTACGCGGCCCTGCAGCGGGGGGAGACCGGCCTCGCCCGCCGGATGCTCGTCGAGTGCCTGGGCATCGGCCGGACCTTCCACGACCTGCTCGGCACCGTGCTGACGCTTGAGCTGCTCGCCCTGGTCACCGTGGTCGACGGGGATGCGGCCGAGGCAGCCGTGCTCCAGGGGGCGGCCGGCCGGATCTGGCCCACGGTGGGTCTGCCGCTGTTCGGTTCGGCCTATTACGGGCTGCCGCGGGCCCGGTGCGAGGAGCGTGCCCGCGAGGAGCTCGGCGCGGAGGCGTACGAGGCGGGACGGCGCGCGGGCGAGCGGCTGAGCCTGGACGCGGCCGTGTCGAGGGCGCTGGCCGGTGGGCCGCGGAGGCGGCCGGGTCCGGCGGGGACCGGCATCTTTCCGGGGCCGGGGGGAACGCGAAGGCCCGCCGCCTCCCGGACAACAGGGAGGGGCGGGCCCGAGCTCGGTTGAGAGCTACGCCTGGATCAGCGGGCGTAGTACTCGACGACGAGCTGCTCGTCGCAGATGACCGGGATTTCCTTGCGGTTCGGGTCCCGGTCCAGGCGGAAGGCCAGGGCCTTCAGGTTCACCTGGAGGTAGCGCGGGGTCTCACCGTCGGTGTCGTAACCACCCTCGCGGGCGACCTGGAAGGGCACCTTGGAGCGGCTGCGCTCGCGGACCATCACGATGTCGTCGGGACGGACACGGAACGACGGCTTGTCGACCTTGCCACCGTTGACCTCGATGTGGCCGTGAACGACCATCTGGCGGGCCTGGTAGATGGTGCGGGCGATGCCCGAACGCAGGACCAGGGCGTCGAGGCGACGCTCGAGCTCGACGACCAGCGCCTCGCCCGTCTTGCCTTCGGCCTTCTTGGCGCGGTCGTAGGCGCGCGCCATCTGGCGCTCGCTGATGTCGTACTGCGCACGCAGACGCTGCTTCTCGAGCAGACGGACCTTGTAGTCCGAGTTCTGCTTGCGGCCACGGCCGTGCTCGCCCGGCGGGTACGGACGAGCTTCGAAGTACTTGACAGCCTTCGGCGTCAGAGCGATGCCGAGGGCACGCGACTTCTTGACCTTGGGACGCGACTGGTTAGGCACGTTCTCCAGACCTCCGTTGTAGGTTAAGTTAGGTAAGGCTTACCTTACTCAAGGAGATCGCATGTCTCGCCCTGGGAACACCACAGACGTCACGGACAACACAGACAGCGGCGGCGCGCACGAGGGCGCCGCTACGACGGAAGGCCGATCTGATCGTGGTCAGCCGCGTCCCAGCGGGCTTGAAATCACTCGGATGCCGTCAGCAGCCGAGCGCACACGAACTCTCGTACAGAGTACCTGCTCCGCGACGCTCGTCGTACCGGGGCTCGATGTGCCCTGTCCCGACCTCCTGGTGCCCAGCTCCCGCCACGTAGGTCCCGACGGTGACCTGTTCCTCGAACTCTCCGCCGCCTCCCCGGCCGTCCGGGCCGCGACGCGCGCCCAGGGCGACGAACTCACCGCCGTGCTGGAGCTCACCGACGTCGCGCCGGTCTCCGTCCCGCACCGGATCCGCGGCCGCGCCTGGGTCTCCGGCTGGCTCACCTCCGTACCGGGACTGGCGCAGCCCGGAAGGATGCTGCTCCGGCTGGAGACCGCGGAGGCGTACATCGACGATCTGTGGGGAGCGCAGGACGTCGAGCCCGACGCGTTCCGCGACGCCGTACCGGATCCGCTCGTCGCACACGAGGCGGACCTGCTCCAGCATCTGCACGCGGCGCACGGGGAACAGATGGGGACGCTCCGCGCACTGCTGGGCGAGCGCACGGTCCGCGACCGTACGGCCGCCCAGCTGCCGTCCGCCGTCCCGGTGGCACTGGACCGTTTCGGTCTGCGTGTGCGCTTCGTCGAGGACCAGAGCTCCTGCTTCGACGCGCGCTTCGAGTTTCCCGAGCCCGTGCGGGACGTCGTCGAGCTGCGCCGTGCCATGTACACGCTGTTCGAGGCGGCGTCCTGCTGACCCGCCGCCGGCCGGTCCCGGTCCAGGCCGGTCAGGCCGGACCCTCGTTCTCGGCCGCGCCGTCGGAGCCGGCCCTGCCCAGCCGCTCCCTGACCCGGTCCGCCACGTCCGCGTACCGCGCCTCCGCGCCGTACCGCGTGGGTGTGTAGTAACGCTTGTCGCGCACGGCGTCCGGCGCGTACTGCTGGGCGGCGATGCCGCCCGGGACGTCATGGGGATAGACATAGCCCTGGGCATGGCCCAGCTTGGCCGCGCCCTTGTAGTGGCCGTCGCGCAGATGGGCCGGAACGGGGCCCGCGAGCCCCTTCCGTACGTCCTCCTGGGCGGCGGAGATCGCCAGTGTCGCCGCGTTGGACTTCGGAGCCAGCGCCAGCGCGATGGTGGCGTGGCTGAGGGTGAGGGCCGCCTCGGGGAAGCCGATCATGGCCACGGCCTGGGCTGCCGCGACCGCCGTGGGCAGAGCCGTCGGATCGGCCAGGCCGATGTCCTCGCTGGCGGAGATCATCAGCCGCCGGGCGATGAACCGGGGGTCCTCCCCCGCTTCGATCATCCGGGCCAGGTAGTGCAGTGCCGCGTCCACGTCGGAACCGCGGATCGACTTGATGAGGGCGCTCGCCACGTCGTAGTGCTGGTCGCCGTCCCTGTCGTACTTCACAGCGGCCCGGTCGACGGTGGCCTCGACGGTCTGGAGGGTGATCTCCTGCTCGTGCGTGGCCAGTGCGGCCCCGGCCGCCGCCTCCAGTGCCGTGAGCGCCCGGCGGGCGTCGCCTCCCGCGATGCGCAGCAGATGCGCCTGCGCGTCCTCGGCCAGCGTGACCGCGCCGCCGAGCCCGCGCTCGTCGGTGAGGGCGCGGGTGATCAGTGCCAGCAGGTCGTCGTCGGTCAGCGGTTCCAGGGTGAGCAGGAGGGAGCGCGAGAGCAGGGGGGAGATGATCGAGAAGTACGGATTCTCGGTGGTGGCCGCGATGAGCGTCACCCAGCGGTTCTCCACCGCGGGCAGGAGCGAGTCCTGCTGGGCCTTGGAGAAGCGGTGGATCTCGTCCAGGAAGAGGACGGTCTCCTTGCCGAAGCCGCCGGTGGCGCGGCGCGCGCCCTCGATGACGGCGCGGACCTCCTTGACGCCCGCGGTGATCGCGGAGAGCTCGACGAAGCGCTTGTTCGTCGCCTTGCTGACCACGTACGCCAAGGTCGTCTTGCCGGTGCCCGGCGGGCCCCAGAGGATCACCGAGGACGGTCCGGCGGGGCCGCCGCTGCCCTCCCCCACAAGGCGGCGCAGGGGTGAGCCCGGCTTGAGCAGGTGCTGCTGGCCGACGACCTCGTCGACCGTCCGGGGACGCATCCGCACAGCGAGCGGGCTGGCGGACGGGTCCTTCTCCTGGCGGTCTTCGGCGGCTGCGGTAAAGAGATCGGGCTCCACGCTGTGAAGCCTATGTCACCCCACTGACAACGCCTCCGGGCCCGTCAGCTGGTCCAGAAGTCCCACCAGCGGGTCAGGATCAACATGCCGATGATGCCGATCCACAGGACCGGCGCCACCCAGTGGAACTCCAGGAGACCGTTCCGCAGCCAGTGGGGGGCGGGCAGGACGCGGTGCTTGATGTTGTGCGTGGTGACGTAGCAGAACATGACGATCGTGGCGACCCAGGCCAGGCAGCACCACAGGCACAGCGAGTTGATGTTGTACAGCGACTGGTACTGGAGCCAGGTGCAGAAGCCGACACCGAACAGCGTGCCCGCGTTGAGTCCGAGCCAGAACCAGGAACGGAAGCGGGCGCCGGCCAGCAGCCCCATTCCGATGCAGATCACCATCGCGTAGGTGACGAGTCCGAGCATCGGGTTGGGGAACCCGAAGGCGGACGCCTGGTCGCTCTTCATGATGTTGCCGCACGCGACGACCGGGTTGAGGCTGCATCCCGGGGTGAAGCTGGGGTCTTCGAGCAGCTTGAACTTGTCGATGGTGATGACCCAGGCGGCGAGCAGTCCGGCCGCACCCGTGATCACCAGGAGCAGTGCCAGCGCGCGACTGCCGCCGATGGTCCTCTTCCCACCGTCCTCCGCCTGGCTCGAGGAGGGATGATCTACCGCTGCAGTCGTCATATCGCCGTTCCGTCACTGAGTAGCCAGCTGGGCACCGTCATTGTGCCGCACCGCCCGTGGCGCCAACCGTTCGATGAACATAAGTGTGTCCGCGTGATCGGCACGGAACGCGGGGCTCCGGGCGATGATCGGCGCATGACAGAACTCGCGGTAGAAGTCCGCGGACTACGCAAGCGCTACGGCACGGTGACCGCCGTGGACGGTCTGGACCTGCGGATCGTGCCTGGTGAGGTGTTCGGAATCCTCGGTCCCAACGGCGCGGGGAAGAGCACCACGGTCGAGATCCTCCAGGGCCACCGGAGCCGGGACGAAGGCACCGTGCTGGTCCTGGGCACCGACCCGGCCGTCGCAGACCGCCGTCACCGTTCCCGCGTCGGTGTCGTCTGGCAGGATGAATCGGCGCCCGCCGAGTTGACGGTCCGCGAGACGGTGAGGCACTTCGCCGGCTACTACCCGCGGCCGCGCGATACCGAGCACGTCATCGCCATGGTCGGTCTGGAGCAGAAGGCGGACGCCCGGATCAAGGAACTCTCCGGCGGGCAGCGGCGCCGGCTCGATGTGGCCCTCGGCGTGATCGGCGGCCCCGAACTCCTGCTGCTGGACGAGCCGACGACCGGTTTCGATCCGGCCGCCCGCCGCCAGTTCTGGGAGCTGATCCGGCTGCTCGCGCGGGAGGGCACCACCATCGTCCTCACGACGCATTACCTGGAGGAGGCCGAGGCGCTGGCCGACCGGCTCGCCGTGATCAGCGCCGGCAAGGTGGTGGCCGAGGGCGAACCCCGCGCACTGCGCGAACGGTTCGGCACCGGTGCCACGGTCGAGTGGACGGAGGCGGACGGCTCCCCCCGCTCCGAGACCACGGCGACGCCCACCCGTACCGTCACCGCGCTGGGACAGCGCTTCGGCGGAGAGATACCCGGACTCCGGGTCACCCGCCCCACGCTGGAGGACACCTACCTCCGTCTGATCGGACAGGAGACGGCCCGGTGACCACGCTCGACTCCCGCGAAACCGCCTCCGCCACCGGCCCGGGCCCGCTGCCCGGCGCCTGGCGGCTCGGTCTGCGGCGCGGCGCCCTCGAACTGAGGCAGTTCTTCCGCCGGCGCGACCAGGTGGTCTTCACCTTCGCGTTCCCCATCATCTTCCTGGCCATGTTCGCCTCGATCTTCAGCGACGACGTGGAAGGCGCGGGCATCACCGCCTCGCAGCTCTACGTGCCCTCGATGCTGGCGGCCGGTATCGCGTCGATCAGCTTCCAGTCGCTCGGGATCTCCATCGCGATCGAGCGCGACGAGAAGGTGCTGCGCCGCATCCGCGCCACACCGATGCCGCCCGCCGCGTACTTCCTCGGCAAGGTGTGGCTGGTGCTGGTCACCGGAGTACTGGAGGCCGTGGCCCTGCTGACGGTCGGCGTCGCTCTGTTCGATGTCGGACTGCCCACCGACGTGGGCACCTGGCTGACCTTCGGCTGGGTCTTCGTCCTCGGGATCACCGGCTGCGCCCTGCTCGGCATCGCGATCAGCAGCCTGCCCGGGTCCGGGCGCAGTGCCGGCGCCGTGGTCGTGCTGCCCTTCCTCGTCATTCAGTTCATCTCCGGCGTCTACATCCCGGTCAACGAACTGCCTGGCTGGATGCTGAGCATCGGGTCACTGCTCCCGCTGAAGTGGATGTGCCAGGGCTTCCGCGGGGTGTTCCTGCCGGAGTCGGCCGCCGTGATCGAACCGACCGGGAGCTGGGACTACGGGCTGGTGGCGCTGGTGCTGGGGGCCTGGTGCGTCGGCGGGCTGGTCCTGTGCCTGCTGACGTTCCGCTGGAAGAGCCGCCGCGAGGGCTGACGAGCGACGGGCACGTGTTGCCGCGACGCACGAGAGAGGGGCCCCTGTACGTCGCGTACAGGGGCCCCTCTCCGTAGTGCGGTGTTACGCCAGGCGCGAGCGGATCGCCCCGGTCACGTCCGCCAGAGCGACCGCTTCCTGCTCGCCCGACTCCATGTCCTTGAGCTGTACGTTGCCCTCGGCCAGGTCGCGCTCGCCCGCGACGATCGTGAAGCGTGCGCCCGACCGGTTCGCGCTCTTCATCGCGCCCTTCAGACCGCGGCCGCCGAACGCGAAGTCCGTCGCCACACCCTCGCGCCGCAGCTGCGTGACGAGGCCGAAGAGCACCCGGCGGGCCTCCTCGCCGAGCGGGACCGCGTACACGCTGGTGGTGGCGGGGATGGGCAGTTCGATGCCCTCGGCCTCCAGGGCGAGAACCGTACGGTCCACGCCGAGCGCCCAGCCGACGGACGGCAGCGCGGGGCCGCCGATCATCTCTGACAGGCCGTCGTAGCGGCCGCCGCCGCCCACCGCAGACTGCGAGCCCAGACCGTCGTGGACGAACTCGAAGGTCGTGCGCGTGTAGTAGTCGAGGCCGCGGACGAGCTTCTCGTCGTCCTCGTACACCACACCGGCCGCCGTCAGCAGGCCGCGGACCTCCTCGTGGTACGCCTTGCAGGCGTCGCAGAGGTAGTCGCGGAGCATCGGGGCGCCGACGAGCTGCTTCTGGACGTCGGCCCGCTTGTCGTCGAGCACCCGGAGCGGGTTGATCTCGATGCGCCGACGGGTCTCCTCGTCCAGATCCAGGTCGCGGAGGAAGCCCTGGAGCGCCTCCCGGTAGACGGGACGGCACTCCTTGTCGCCCAGCGAGTTCAGCAGGATGCGGAACTGCGTGAGACCCAGCGAGCGGTACGCCTGGTCGGCCAGGATGATCAGCTCGGCGTCCAGCGCCGGGTCCTCGGTGCCGATGGCCTCGGCACCGACCTGCGAGAAGTGCCGGTAACGGCCCGCCTGCGGCCTCTCGTAGCGGTAGTACGAGCCGGAGTACCAGAGCTTGACGGGAAGGTTGCCCGCCTTGTGGAGGTTGGCCTCCAGTGCGGCGCGGAGCACGGAAGCGGTGCCCTCGGGGCGCAGCGCGAGCTTGTCGCCGCCCTTGGTCTCGAAGGCGTACATCTCCTTGGAGACGATGTCGGTGGACTCACCGACACCGCGGGCGAAGAGGTTCACGTCCTCGAAGCCGGGCGTCTCGATGTAGCCGTACCCGGAGTCGCGCAGGGGCTTGGAGATGGCCTCGCGCACCGCCAGGAACTTCGCGGAACGCGGCGGGATCAGGTCGTACGTGCCCTTGGGGGCCTGGAAGGTACTCACAGGGTTTCTCTCTCGTCACATTCCTCGGCGGGGCGCGTCCATACCGTGCAGATACGGATTGGAGGCGCGCTCGCGGCCGATGGTCGTCTGGGGGCCGTGGCCGGACAGCACCACGGTCGAGTCGTCGAGCGGCAGGCACACACGGGCCAGCGACTCGAGCAGCTCGGCGTGGCTGCCGCCTGGCAGGTCGGTGCGTCCGACGGAGCCGGCGAAGAGCAGGTCGCCCGAGAACAGAACCTGCGGAACATCCGCGGCCTCGGGCATCCTGAACGTCACCGACCCCTTGGTATGGCCGGGCGCATGCGCGACTGCGAACTCCAGACCGGCCAGTTTCAGCACGGCACCGTCGGTCAGTTCCTTGACGTCGTCCGGTTCGCCCACGGTCAGCTCGCCCATGAGAGGCATTCCGAAGGAGCGGCCGATGCCCTTCTCCGGGTCGCTCATCATGTACCGGTCCTCCGGGTGGATCCAGGCGGGGACGTCATGGGCGCCGCACACGGGGACGACCGAGGCGACATGGTCGATGTGGCCATGGGTGAGCACGACGGCGACGGGCTTGAGCCGATGCTTCTTCAGCGTCTCCTCGACACCCTGGGCGGCCTGGTGCCCGGGATCGATGATCACGCACTCCTCGCCTGCGGCGGGGGCGACCAGGTAGCAGTTGGTCCCCCAGGCCCCGGCGGGGAACCCGGCAATGAGCACGATCGTCCTTAATGTTCGTCCGACGGGAGAGGGTGTTGAGACAGATCCGGCAGATCAGAGCCTACCGGCGCTCCTCATCCCACAGCTAACCCATATACGGTACGGGGCAACCCAGGCCGGATCACACGACGTACAAGGAGATCAACCGGTGGTCAGCAGCGATCAGCGGCGGCGGCAGCTCGCCCGCGAGAAGTTCGAGCGGCAGCAGCAGCGCAGGGAGGAAGCCCGCCGGAGGACCAGGCGTCTCACCGTGGTCATCGCGTCCGCGCTGGCCGTGGTGGCGGTCATCGGCGCAGGCGCGTACGTCTCCGTCGGCGGCGACGACGACAAGGACAAGACCGAAGCGGCGGCGAGCGCGAGCCCGTCGGCGACGCCCTCCGAGAGCGAGAGTGCCGCGCCGGAGCCCGCGATGAAGATCGACAAAAAAGCCACGTACTCGATGTCGCTCAAGACCAGCCAGGGCGACATAGCGTTCGACATGGACGCGGCGAAGACCCCGCACACGACGAATTCCTTCAAGGCCCTCGCGGACAAGGGGTACTTCGACGGCACGAAGTGTCACCGGCTGACCACGGAGGGCATTTTCGTCCTCCAGTGCGGTGACCCGAAGGGCGACGGAACCGGCGGTCCCGGCTACACGATCCCGGACGAGAACCTGACGGCGCTGGGCAAGGCGGGCAAGGACGGCACGGTCACCTTCCCCGCGGGCACCGTGGCGATGGCCAACACCGGCCAGCCGAGCACCGGCGGCAGCCAGTTCTTCCTGGTGTACAAGGACACCAAACTCCCGCCCACGTACACGCCGTTCGGCACGATGGACGAGGCCGGGCTGAAGACCGTCAAGAAGGTCGCCGAGGCGGGCGTCACCGGTGGTGCGGCCGACGGTGCGCCGAAGAAGACCGTCACCGTCGAGAAGGCCACCGTCGACAAGGCCTGATGCGGCCGGGCGGCCGGCCCACCCCGGCACGTGGCGCGGACCGAAGAATTTCAGCCGCGCTGAGTGCGGACAGCCGGGTGGCCGGTCGCCTAGATTGACGTTGTGCAGGGCGGGCGATGCCCGCCCCAGGAAACTGTGGACGATGCCCGGGGGGCGAACCCCCTCGCAGGCATCAGGTGGAGGAGGCGCTGTGAGCAGCGACCCGTGGGGCCGCGTCGACGAGACGGGCACCGTGTACGTGCGTACAGCCGATGGCGAGCAGGTCGTCGGATCGTGGCAGGCCGGTTCTCCCGAGGAGGCCCTGGCCTACTTCGAGCGCAAGTACGAGGGCTTGGTGGTCGAAATCGGCCTCCTCGAACGGCGGGTGAAGACCACCGATCTCTCGTCCAAGGACGCGATGGCCGCAATCGATCACCTGCGCACGCAGGTTGACGAGCATCACGCCGTCGGTGACCTCGCCGCGCTGCGCACCCGGCTGGACGCGCTCGTCGCGACGGTCGACTCGCGGCGCGAGGAGCGCAAGGTCCAGAAGGCGAAGCAGACCGACGAGGCGCGCCACGCCAAGGAGGCGCTCGTCGTCGAGGCCGAGGAACTGGCGCAGAGCGAGCAGTGGCGCTCGGCCGGCGAGCGGCTGCGGGCTCTGGTCGACACCTGGAAGGGGCTTCCGCGCCTCGACCGCAAGTCGGACGACGAGCTGTGGCACCGCTTCTCGCATGCCCGTTCCGCGTTCTCCAAGCGCCGCAAGGCCCACTTCGCGGCGCTGGACGCCCAGCGCGAGGACGCGCGTAAGGCCAAGGAGAAGCTGGTCGCCGAGGCCGAGGCGCTCTCCGGGTCCACGGACTGGGGTACGACGGCGGCCCGTTACCGCGACCTGATGACCGAGTGGAAGGCCGCGGGGCGGGCGCAGCGCGAGTCCGAGGAGGAGCTGTGGAACCGCTTCCGTGGTGCGCAGGACGTGTTCTTCGCGGCCCGCAGCGGAGTGTTCGCCGAGCGGGACGCGGAGCAGGGCGAAAACCTCAAGCTCAAGGAGGAGCTCGCCGTCGAGGCCGAGAAGCTGGTGCCGGTGAAGGACCTGAAGGCGGCCAGGGCCGCGTTCCGTGCCCTCAACGAGCGCTGGGAGGCCGTCGGCCACGTGCCGCGTGACGCCCGCCCGAAGGTCGAGGGGCGGATGCAGGCGGTGGAGCGTGCGCTCCAGGAGGCCGAGGAGAACGAGTGGCGCCGCTCGAACCCGGAGGCGCGTGCGCGCGCCGCGGGTCTGACCGGTCAGCTCCAGGCGGCCGTCGACAAGCTGCACCAGCAGATCGACACGGCGCGCGCCTCGGGCAACAACGCCAGGGCCGACAAGCTGGCCAAGGAGCTTGAGGGCCGGCAGGCACTGCTGGACCAGGCGCTGAAGGGCCTGGAGGAGTTCAGCGGCTGACACCGGCCATCGGATACGAGAGAGGGGCTCCTGTAGGTGACGTACAGGAGCCCCTCTCTCGTGCTCTCTGGTGACCCGGGTTACGGCCTGCGGGCCGAGGTCACCCGGTACACGTCGTAGACGCCTTCCACGCCCCGTACTGCCTTCAGCACGTGTCCGAGGTGCTTCGGGTCGCCCATCTCGAAGGTGAAGCGCGAGGTGGCCACCCGGTCCCTGGACGTCTGGACGGCCGCGGACAGGATGTTGACGTGCTGGTCGGACAGGACGCGGGTGACGTCGGAGAGCAGGCGGGAGCGGTCCAGCGCCTCGACCTGGATGGCGACCAGGAAGACCGAGGACTGGGTGGGCGCCCACTCGACCTCGAGGATGCGCTCCGGCTGCTGGGACAGCGAGTCCACGTTGACGCAGTCGGCGCGGTGCACCGAGACGCCACTGCCGCGGGTGACGAAGCCGATGATCGGGTCGCCCGGTACGGGGGTGCAGCAGCGGGCCAGCTTGACCCAGACGTCCTCGACGCCCTTGACGACCACACCGGGATCGGCGTTCGCGCGGCGCTTGCTGCGGCCGTGGGAGGGCGGGGTGGACTCGGCCAGATCCTCGTTGGCCTCGTCGTGGCCGCCGAGGGCCTGCACCAGCTTCTGCACGACGCCCGCCGCCGCGACATGGCCTTCGCCGATCGCCGCGTACAGCGAGGAGATGTCGGGGTAGCGCATCTCGTGGGCGAGCGTGACCAGCGAGTCTCCCGTCAGAATCCGCTGGATCGGCAGGTTCTGCTTGCGCATGGCGCGCGCGATGGAGTCCTTGCCCTGCTCGATCGCCTCGTCGCGGCGCTCCTTGGAGAACCAGGCGCGGATCTTGTTCCGGGCACGGGGCGACTTGACGAAGCCGAGCCAGTCCCGTGAGGGTCCGGCGCCGGTCGCCTTGGAGGTGAAGACCTCGACGAGGTCCCCGTTGTCCAGGGTCGATTCGAGCGGTACGAGGCGCCCGTTGACCCGTGCCCCTATCGTCCGGTGGCCGACCTCCGTGTGGACGGCGTACGCGAAGTCGACGGGGGTGGCGCCGGCGGGCAGCGCTATGACGTCGCCCTTGGGCGTGAAGACGAAGACCTCGTTGCGGGAGAGGTCGAAGCGCAGGGACTCCAGGAACTCGCTGGGGTCCTCGGTCTCCTTCTGCCAGTCCAGGAGCTGGCGCAGCCACGCCATGTCGTTGACGGTGTCCTGGCCCCGGCCGGTGTTCTTGGGCACGTCGGTACGGACCTTGGAGGCACCCGCGGAGGGCTCCTGCTTGTACTTCCAGTGCGCGGCGATGCCGTACTCGGCGCGGCGGTGCATGTCGAACGTACGGATCTGGAGCTCGACGGGCTTGCCGCTGGGGCCGATCACCGTGGTGTGCAGCGACTGGTACATGTTGAACTTCGGCATCGCGATGTAGTCCTTGAACCGGCCGGGGACCGGATTCCATCGCGCGTGGACGGTGCCGAGGGCCGCGTAACAGTCGCGGACCGTGTCGACGAGTACACGGATACCCACCAGGTCGTAGATCTCGGCGAAGTCCCGGCCTCGCACGATCATCTTCTGGTAGACGCTGTAGTAGTGCTTCGGCCGTCCCGTGACGGTGGCCTTGATGCGGGCGGCGCGGAGGTCCGACTGGACCTCGTCGGTCACTATGGCGAGGTATTCGTCGCGCTTGGGGGCCCGCTCCGCGACGAGACGGACGATCTCGTCGTACATCTTGGGGTAGAGGATCGCGAAGGCGAGGTCCTCCAGCTCCCACTTGATGGTGTTCATGCCCAGGCGGTGAGCCAGGGGCGCGTAGATCTCAAGGGTCTCGCGGGCCTTCTTCTCCTGCTTCTCCCGCTTGAGATAGCGCATGGTGCGCATGTTGTGCAGGCGGTCGGCGAGCTTGATGACCAGGACCCGGGGGTCCTTCGCCATGGCGACGACCATCTTGCGTACGGTCTCGGCCTGCGCGGCCTCGCCGAACTTGACCTTGTCGAGCTTGGTGACGCCGTCGACCAGCAGCGCGACCTGGTCGCCGAAGTCCTTGCGCAGCGTGTCCAGGCCGTACTCGGTGTCCTCGACCGTGTCGTGCAGCAGCCCGGCCATCAGCGTGGCCGGGTCCATGCCGAGCTCGGCGAGGATCGTCGTGACGGCGAGCGGGTGCGTGATGTACGGGTCGCCGCTCTTGCGCTTCTGACCCCGGTGCCAGCGTTCGGCGACCTGGTAGGCGCGCTCGATCTGGCGCAGGGTCGCCGACTCGATCTTGGGATCGTTGGAACGGACGGTCCGCAGCAACGGTTCGAGCACGGGGTTGTACGGGCTGGAGCGCTGGACGCCGAGCCGGGCCAGGCGGGCCCGCACCCGGTTGGACGATCCGCCGGAGCGGGGCACCGAGCCGGCCGGGACCACGGGCTTGGCCGCGGGCTTCGCCGGGGGCTGGGCGGCCTGCCCTGCCGGGGGCGCGGGATTCGCGGGCCCCGGAGCCGCGGGGGGCTTGGGCGGTGCGTCTGCCGTGCGCTTCGGCGGTGCGTCCGCGGAGGGCTTGGCCGGTGCGTCTGCCGCGCGCTTCGGCGGTGCTTCAGCGGGCCTCGGCGGGACGGCGGGGCCGGGCGGGGCCGCCTCGGGGTCAGCGGCTGGTGCCTTCCCGGGGCTCCCCGCGGACTCGCGCGCCGCAGGCTCCGGCGTGCCGGCCGGCTGCGCCTTTCCGGGCGTGGCTTGGTCCGCCGCGGGCTTGTCGGGCTGCGGGGCGGCGACTGGCTGGGCCTCGTCTGGCAAGAGCGCTCCTCGTGCGGAACCGGGGTACCCGGAAACCCCATGGTATCGACCCGGTGGCGCGTCGACGCCCGGGGACCGTGAGACCTCGCACAACGCGGGACGGGCACCCGGATGTTCCCGGGTGCCCGTCCTGTGTGTCCGGCTGTCGTGCGCCGGCCGGCCCTGCCGTCCGTCAGACGGTGATCAGGGCCTCCAGCGGGGCGCCTCGCAGCGCCGGTTCCAGTCGTGCGCGGCCCGGCAGGAAGCCGAGCTCCATGAGGACCGCGACGCCCACGACCTGGGCGCCGGCCCGCCGGATGAGCTCCAGCGAGGCCTCCGCGGTGCCACCGGTGGCGAGGACGTCGTCGATGACCATGATCCGGTCGTCGGCCGACAGGTCCTCCGCGTGGATCTCGATCTCCGCGGACCCGTACTCCAGCTCGTACGCCTGGCTGAGCGTGGCTCCGGGCAGCTTTCCGGCCTTGCGGACCGGTACGAAGCCGAGGCCCGCCCGGACCGCGACCGGTGCCGCCAGGATGAAGCCGCGCGCCTCCAGGCCGACGATCTTGGTGGCGCCGTGGCGTACGCACAGCTCCGCGAGGGTGTCGGTCAGCAGGGTGAAGGCCACCGGGTCCGCGAGCAGCGGGGTGATGTCCTTGAACATCACGCCCGGCTTCGGATAGTCCGCGACATCACGGATGCGGCTGAGCAGCAGTTCGCGCGTCGATTCAGTGGTGCTGGTCATCGACGGTTCCCCGGAGTCCGGCCGTGGCCCCTGGGCTGCTGACGCTGGCCCACGACGGCGCCCGCGGTCGCGGCTTCGTCGGTGAAGCCGTCCTCCGGCCGGTCGTCGCCCTCCTCCTCGACGGACTCGCCCTTGGCGGCGGCTGCCGCGCGCTTGGCGAGAATCCGCTTCTTCAGGGCCTTCATCTGCGGTTCGCGTTCCTTGAGGTCGGCGACGAGCGGAGTGGCGATGAAGATCGAGGAGTACGCACCGGCCGCGAGGCCGACGAAGAGCGACAGCGAGATGTCGTTGAGCATGCCCGCGCCCAGGACACCGCCACCGATGAACAGCAGGCCGGCGACGGGCAGCAGCGCGACGACGGTCGTGTTGATCGAGCGGACCAGGGTGCTGTTGATGGAGCGGTTCGCGACCTCGCTGTAGGTCCAGCGGGTCTGCTTGGTGATCCCCTTCTGGCCCTCCTTGAGGCTGTCGAAGACGACGACCGTGTCGTAGAGGGAGTAACCGAGGATCGTCAGCAGACCGATCACGGTGCCCGGGGTGACCTCGAAGCCCACCAGGGCGTAGATGCCGACCGTGATCGTGATGTCGTGGATCAGCGCGACCAGGGCCGCGATGGCCATGCGCCACTCGAAGGCGATGGCGAGGTAGATCACCACGAGGATCATGAAGATCCCGAGACCGGTCCACGCCTTGTTGGCGATCTGCTCACCCCAGCTGGGGCCGACCAGGTCAGCGTTGATCTTCGCCTCGGGCACTCCGAGGTCCTCGGAGAGCTGGGTCTTGATCTCGTTGGCCTTTTCGGTCCCGACCTCGGTGATCTGGATCCGCATGTTGCCGTTGCCGAGCTCCTGCACGATCGCCTCGTGGCCGGAGGCCTCGACAGCGCTCTCGTGGGCCTGGGAGACCGAGACCTTGGGCTTCTCGTCGGTCGTGAAGACCGCGCCGCCCTTGAACTCGATGCCCATGTTCAGGCCGCTGACCGCCAGGCCGACGATGGCCGTGATGGTGATCAGGATCGAGACGCCGTACCAGATCTTGCGCTTGCCGATGAAGTCGTAACCGACCTCGCCACGGTAGAGCCGGGCGCCGAGATTGCCGAGTCGCGACATCTCACGCCTCCTTCGGGTGGTCGGTGGGGACGTTGGTCCGGCGCGTGCGGCGCAGCGGCGGCTTGGCACCGAGCCGCTTCGGGTCCAGCCCGGACCACGAGTTGCCGCTGGAGAAGAACTTCGTGCGGCCCATCAGCGTCATGAGGGGCTTGGTGAACAGGAACACCACGACGACGTCGAGCAGCGTGGTCAGGCCGAGCGTGAACGCGAAGCCCTGGACCTTGCCGACCGTCACGAGGAAGAGCACCGCGGCGGCGAGGAACGACACGAAGTCGGAGACCAGGATCGTGCGCCGGGCACGCGGCCAGGCGCGCTCGATGGCCGGACGCAGCGTGCGGCCCTCGCGGATCTCGTCACGGACTCGTTCGAAGTACACGATGAAGGAGTCCGCCGTGATACCGATCGCCACGATCGCTCCACAGACCGCGGGCAGGTTCAGCGCGAAGCCGATGGCCGGGCCGAGCAGGGACATGATCGTGTACGTCAGGATGCCGGACACCGCGAGGCTGAGGAGCGCGATGAGCGCCAGTCCGCGGTAGTAGGCGACCAGGTAGATGACGACCAGGGCGAGGCCGATGGCGCCGGCGATCAGGCCGGCCTGCAGCTGCTCGTCACCGAGGGCGGCGGTCACGGTGGTGACGCTCTGCTGCTGGAAGGACAGCGGGAGGGCACCGTAGGAGAGCACGTTGGCCAGGTCCTCGGCGGACTGCTGGGTGAAGCTGCCGGAGATCTCGGCGCTGCCGCTGAGGGTCTCGTTCACCTGCGGGGCCGAGACGACCTCGCCGTCGAGCGAGATCGCGAACTGGTTCTGCGGCGGCTGCTGCGACGACAGCTTCTGCGTGATCGTCTGGAACTTCTTGGAGCCCTTGTCGGTGAACTCCATCGAGACGAGCCAGATGCCCCGCTGCTGGTCGAACTGGGCCTTGGCGTCGTCGACGTCCGTACCGGAGACCTCGGCCGGGCCGAGGATGTACTTGGCGTCACCCTCGGCGCCGCAGGCGACCGTGGGGTCCTCGGGCTTGACTCCCTCACCGGCCTTGGCGCGGGCCGACTTGTCGGTGCAGTCCAGCTCGGTGAACTTCTTCTGCAGCGCGGCGGTGGCCGGGTCGGGCGTCTCGGCGGCGGGCGGCTCGGTCGACGCCGGGGCGTCCGTGGTGCTCGCGCCGGGGGTGGGCGTTCCGTCCTTCTTCAGGCCGTCGGTCACCGCACGGCCCTGGGAGGTGGCACTCGATGAGGGAGTGGCCTTCGAACCGGAAGCGGTCTCCTCGTCGCCTGCCTTCGCACTGGGCGTGGCCTTGGGCGTACTCGAACCGGTCGCCGAAGGGCTCTCGGAACCCGTGGGCGTCGGCGTCCCGGCGGTGACCGTGATCACGGGCCGGAAGTAGAGCTGGGCGGTCGTGCCGACCTGCTCCTGCGCCTGCTTGGAGTTCGTTCCCTTGGGGATGTTGACGATGATGTTGCGATCGCCCTGGGTCTGGACTTCCGCCTCGGAGACACCCAGACCATTGACACGGCGCTCGATGATGCTGACCGCGGTGTCCATGTTGGTCTTGTTGATCGCGTTCGGCTTGCCCGGCTGGTTCTTCGCCTCGAGCGTGATCGATGTCCCGCCGGCCAGGTCAATACCCAGCCGGGGGGTGGTGTGACCGGACAGGAACATCCCGCCAGTGAGCGCGACCATGGCGATCAGGATCAGAACCAGGGCACGCCCCGGCCTGCTCTGACCGCCCGCCGGCCCTCGGCCCTTCTTCGGTGCTGCCACCTTCTCGTTTCTCCCTGTCCAACCGCCCCGCGCCGGGTACGCGCCCGAGCGGCCACGAAGTGATGTGGGGACCTGCCCCCGCAGAAGACCGCACGCTCCGTCGGACGTCGCGTACCTGTGGGCACGCGACGTCCTCGGATCGTGAACTACTTCGTGTCGCCCTCGCCGTCGGCCTTGGCGTCCTTCGGGTCGACGTCCTTCTCCTCGGCGTCCTCGGCCTTCTTGCCCAGGTCGATCTTCGCGTCGTCCGAGGCGTCGGCGTCGGAGTCCGTGGTGAGCGAGGAGGCGTCGTCGGGAACGACCGCGCCGTCGACCTTCAGGTCCTCGTCGTCGCCGTGGACGATGCGGTTGTACTCCGCGTCGTCGAGGACGGCACCGATCGAGTTCTTGGCGTAGACGGCGTGGACGCCGGGTGCGACCTCGAGGAGAACCGTGTCGTCGTGAAGCTCCTTGACGGTGGCGTACATGCCCCCGATCGTCCGGACGCCGGTGCCGGGCTGCATGTCGTTACGCATCTGCGCAGCCGCCGCCTGCTTCTTCTTGGCGGACCGGGTCATCAGGAACATGGCCCCGATGAGCACGATGAAGGGGAGGAGAGTCACGATATTCACGGGACGGAAATTCCTTCGCACGACCGCGGTGGAAATGCGGCCTGGTCTACGGGGGTGGGTACACCGACCTGTACGGGCGGCATCGGCGGAGTCTAAGCGAGTCCGCATCATTGGAACAACGCCCAGCATGGCACCGTGGTTCCTCTTCAGGCCAACCCGTGATTCTTCACGCCCCGAACAGGCCCTGTTGTCCCTTTCCGCCGTGCTGTGGCGGAACGAGGCCCAGATGTGCCCAGGCCGCGGGGGTGGCGACCCTGCCGCGCGGGGTTCTGGCCAGCAGTCCCTCGCGTACGAGAAAGGGCTCGGCGACCTCTTCGACGGTCTCGCGCTCCTCCCCCACCGCGACGGCGAGGGTGGAGAGGCCCACGGGTCCGCCGCCGAAGAGTTTCAGCAGGGCGCCGAGCACCGCGCGGTCCAGGCGGTCCAGGCCGCGGGCGTCGACCTCGTACACCCGCAGGGCCGCGGCAGCGATGTCCTGATCGATCCGGCCGTCGGCCTTGACCTGGGCGTAGTCCCGGACGCGGCGCAGCAGCCGGTTGGCGATGCGGGGGGTGCCCCGGGAGCGTCCGGCGATCTCCGCGGCCCCGGCCACGTCGATCTCGACGTCGAGGAGGCGGGCGGAGCGGTGGATGACCCGCTCCAGTTCGGCGGGGGCGTAGAACTCCATGTGCCCGGTGAAGCCGAAGCGGTCGCGCAGCGGGGGCGGCAGCAGGCCGGCGCGGGTGGTGGCGCCGACCAGGGTGAAGGGCGGCAGTTCCAGGGGGATCGCCGTGGCGCCGGGGCCCTTGCCGACGATGACGTCGACCCGGAAGTCCTCCATGGCCATGTAGAGCATCTCTTCGGCGGGCCGCGACATGCGGTGGATCTCGTCGAGGAAGAGGACCTCGCCCTCCTGGAGGGAGGACAGGATCGCCGCGAGGTCGCCCGCGTGCTGGATGGCGGGGCCCGAGGTGATCCGGATCGGGGCGTTCATCTCGGCCGCGATGATCATGGAAAGGGTGGTCTTGCCGAGGCCGGGGGCGCCGGAGAGCAGGACGTGGTCGGCGGTGGCTCCACGGGCCCGGGCCGCCTTGAGGACCAGATCGAGCTGCTCACGGACCTTCTCCTGGCCGACGAACTCGTCGAGGTCCTTGGGGCGCAGCGCCGCCTCGACCGCGGTGTCCTCGCCGTCCGCCCCGGCGTCGACCAGCCGGTCGTCGAGCCCGCCGTCGAGCCCGTTGTCGAGCCCGTCGCCGAGGTGCGGGCGCTCGTCGGTGTCGGGTCCGGTCTCGTCCCAGTTCATTCGGTCAGTCCCGCCTAGGGTGTCTCGGTGCCGAGCCGTGCCCGGCACCGGTGTGGTGCGTGGGGTCAGCGTGCGCGGTTGAGCGTCTGCAGTGCGGCACGCAGCAGTTGCGGTACGGGCGGCTGGGCGCCCCCGGCGATCGCGGACTCGGCCTGCGGGGTCACGGCGGCGACCGCCTCGTCGGCCTCGCGGGTCGCGTACCCGAGTCCGATCAGGGCGGCCTGGAGCTGGTCGCGCCAGCCCGAGGTGACCGCGGTGCCGATGCCCTGCTGTCCGATGTGGGCGCCGACCGGCTCCCCGAGTCTGTCCTTCAGCTCCAGGAGCAGCTTCTGGGCGCCCTTCTTGCCGATGCCGGAGACGGCGGTGAGCGCCTTCTCGTCGCCGGTGGCGACAGCGATGCGCAGGGCGTCGGGGCTGTGGGTGGCGAGCATGGCCTGGGCGAGCCGGGGGCCGACGCCGCTGGCGGTCTGGAGCAGTTCGAAGACCTGGCGCTCGTCGTCGTCGGTGAAGCCGTAGAGCGTGAGCGAGTCCTCCCGTACCACCAGGGAGGTCGCCAGTCTGGCGTCCTTGCCGATCCGTAGACCGGCAAGGGTGTGCGGGGTGCACTGGACGGCCATGCCGATGCCGCCGACCTCGATCACGGCCGTGTTCGGAGCGAGGGCGGCCACCGGGCCTGAGACGAAGGCGATCATGCGGTACGGCCTTTCAGGGTGCGATGGGCGGCGACGGCCTGCTGGAGCCGGTTCTGTGCGGGGGCCCGCCAGATGTGACAGATGGCGAGCGCGAGGGCGTCGGCGGCATCGGCCGGCTTGGGGGGCGCGTCGAGCCGCAGGAGCCGCGTCACCATGGCACCCACCTGGTCCTTGTCGGCACGTCCGGAGCCGGTGACGGCGGCCTTGACCTCGCTGGGGGTGTGCAGGGCCACGGGGATACCGCGCCGCGAGGCGCAGAGCATGGCGACCGCGCTGGCCTGGGCGGTGCCCATCACCGTACGCACGTTGTGCTGGGCGAACACCCGCTCCACGGCGACGCATTCGGGCCGGTGCGTGTCGAGCCATTCCTCGATGCCGCGCTCGATGGCTACCAGCCGGTGGCCGAGCTCCGCGTCGGCGGGGGTGCGGACGACACCGACACCGAGCATCGTCAGGGGCCGCCCCGCGACGCCTTCGACGACTCCCACCCCGCAGCGGGTCAGCCCCGGGTCCACGCCGAGTACACGCATGGAGCGCCCCCTCCCCTCACCGATCGGTCAACTGTTCCCGCAGGCTATCGGCTCGCACTGACAATGCGACGGGCCGACGGGGTGTGTCCCCGTCGGCCCGTCGGCTGCGCCTGTGCGGCGACTGCCCGGTTGTCAGGCGTCGACCTTCTCCATGACCTCGTCGGAGACGTCGAAGTTGGCGAAGACGTTCTGCACGTCGTCGCTGTCCTCCAGCGCGTCGATGAGCTTGAAGATCTTGCGTGCGCCCTCTTCGTCGAGGTCGACCTGCATGGTGGGCAGGAAGTTGGCCTCGGCGGAGTCGTAGTCGATGCCGGCGTCCTGGAGCGCGGTACGGACCGCGACCATGTCGGTGGCCTCGCTGACGACCTCGAACGTCTCACCGAGGTCGTTGACCTCCTCGGCACCCGCGTCGAGCACGGCACCGAGGACGTCGTCCTCGGACAGCTCGCCCTTGGGGACGATCACGACGCCCTTGCGGTTGAAGAGGTACGAGACCGAACCCGGGTCGGCCATCGAACCGCCGTTGCGGGTCATCGCGACCCGTACGTCGGACGCGGCGCGGTTGCGGTTGTCGGTGAGGCACTCGATGAGCACCGCGACACCGTTCGGGCCGTAGCCCTCGTACATGATCGTCTCGTAGTCGGCGCCGCCCGCTTCGAGACCGCCACCGCGCTTGACCGCGGAGTCGATGTTCTTGTTCGGGACGGAGCTCTTCTTCGCCTTCTGGATGGCGTCGACGAGCGTCGGGTTGCCTTCGGGGTCCACGCCGCCGGAGCGGGCCGCGACCTCGATGTTCTTGATCAGCTTCGCGAAGAGCTTGCCGCGCTTGGCGTCAATCACGGCCTTCTTGTGCTTCGTCGTAGCCCATTTAGAGTGGCCGGACATCTGCCTTCTCCTTCGCGTCACCAAAATCGATCCGAACCCGAGAGATCCTACCGGGGTCGAGTCAGCGGACTGCGCGCACCATGTCGACGAAGAGTGCGTGAACCCGGTGGTCTCCGGTCAGTTCCGGGTGGAATGACGTGGCAAGGGCGTTTCCCTGCCGTACGGCGACAATGTGACCGCCGTGTTCGGCGATGACCTGCGCCTGCGCTCCGACGGATTCGACCCAGGGTGCTCGGATGAACACGCCTTCGACCGGCCCGTCCGCGATTCCGTCGACCTCGACGGCCGCCTCGAACGATTCGTTCTGCCGTCCGAAGGCGTTGCGGCGCACGATCATGTCGATGCCGCCGACGGTTTCCTGGCCCGAGCGCGGGTCGAGGATCTTGTCGGCGAGCAGGATCATGCCGGCGCAGGTGCCGTAGACCGGCATTCCGGCGCGTACACGCTCACGCAGCGGGTCCAGCATGCCGAAGAGGACGGCGAGCTTGGACATGGTGGTGGATTCGCCGCCGGGAATGACGAGACCGTCGACCTCGGCGAGCTCCTCGGGACGCCGGACCGGCCTGGCCAGGGCGTCAGCCGAGGCCAGGGCGATCAGGTGTTCCCGTACGTCGCCCTGGAGAGCCAGGACTCCGATCACAGGGGTGTCGCTCATCAGTGACTACCAGCCGCGGTTGGCGTAGCGCTCGGTCTCGGGCAGGGTGTCGCAGTTGATGCCGACCATGGCCTCGCCCAGGTTGCGGGAGGCGTCCGCGATGATCTTCGGGTCGTCGTAGAAGGTGGTGGCCTTCACGATCGCGGCGGCGCGCTTGGCGGGGTCGCCCGACTTGAAGATGCCGGAGCCGACGAAGACGCCCTCGGCGCCGAGCTGGCGCATCAGCGCGGCGTCGGCGGGGGTGGCGACGCCGCCCGCGGAGAAGAGGACGACGGGCAGCTTGCCGAGCTCGGCGACCTCCTTGACCAGCTCGTACGGGGCGCGGAGCTCCTTGGCGGCGGCGTACAGCTCGTTGTTGTCGTAGCCGCGCAGCCGGGCGATCTCGTTCTTGATCTGGCGCAGGTGACGGACGGCCTCGACGACGTTGCCGGTACCGGCCTCGCCCTTCGAGCGGATCATGGCCGCACCCTCGGCGATGCGGCGCAGGGCCTCGCCCAGGTTGGTGGCGCCACAGACGAAGGGGGTCGTGAAGGCGAACTTGTCGCTGTGGTTGACCTCGTCGGCCGGGGTCAGGACCTCGGACTCGTCGATGTAGTCGACGCCGAGGGACTGCAGGACCTGGGCCTCGACGAAGTGGCCGATGCGCGACTTGGCCATGACCGGGATGGAGACGGCCTCGATGATCTCTTCGATCATGTTGGGGTCGGACATCCGGGCCACGCCGCCGTCCTTGCGGATGTCGGCGGGCACCCGCTCCAGGGCCATGACGGCCACGGCGCCCGCGTCCTCGGCGATCTTCGCCTGCTCGGCGTTGACGACGTCCATGATCACGCCGCCCTTGAGCTGCTCGGCCATACCGCGCTTGACGCGGCTGGTGCCGATGGCCGGGGAGTCGGTGGACTGCGGGGTGCTGGGAAGCGTGGACACGGAACGACCTCACTCGGAGAAAGACGCTGACTGGTGCAACGCCGAGCAAACGCCCTGGGGCCAGTCCACAGCAAGGGCCAATAAGTACCCCGTGGATCGTTTTGGCCCGCTCTCAGGTGCCGGGGCGGTCCGCGAGCGCCACCGGTGGCTCGTCGTCCATCTCGAACGCGAGGGGGAACGGCGCGTGGCCGGCCAGCCGGAACAGCCGCACCGTACGGTGTCTGCGCAGTGCGCGGGCCGCGCGCACCGCGTCGTTGTGGAACCGCCGGGCCATCGGCACCCGGCGCACCGCGGCGGCCAGTTCGGCCGCCGCCTCGACGCCGCCGGGGATCTCCTTCACGGCTTCGACCTGGGCCGTCTCGCCGAAGACGGCGCGCAGCGCGGTGCTCAGTTCGCTCTCGGCGACCTCCCGGTGTTCCTCCTCGGCCTGCCGGGCGGCGTGCGCGGCCTCGTACAGGACGATGGAGGCGGCCGGGTCGAGGACACCGGACGTGGCCAGTTCCTGGGTGACCGAGGCGCGCCGCAGCAGTTGGGCGTCGAGCGCGGCCCGGGCCGCGTCGATCCGTGCGTGCAGCCGGTCCAGCCTTCCGGCGGTCCAGCTGAGGTACAGGCCGATCGCGACAAGCGCGACGGCGGTCCAGATCAGGGTTGCGGTCACGGGCCGCAAGGCTACCGTCGCGCGGGCCGCGCCCCGGCCGCTCCCCGCCCCACGGCGGCCGGACCCGCATCACTCCCGGCGCCCGGCTCCGGCGAACAGGCCCCGCAGCCCAAGGAGTTGGGGCCCGCGGCCGGATACCAGGCGGGCCCTCAGTCCCGGGCCAGCCCGAACCGCGCCCGCAGCCCCGTGCGCTCGTCCGCGGCCACCGACGCCGCCCCGTCCGTCACCGTCTCGTACACCGCCAGGATGTCCGCGCCCACCGTCGTCCAGTCGAAGCGGCGCACGTGCGCGCTGCCCCGCTCCCGGAGCCCGGCACGCCGCTCCGGGTCGCCCAGGAGGCGGATCGCGGCCGAGGCCAGCGCGTCCGCGTCCTCGTTGGCGAAGAGCTCACCCGCCGAACCTTGGTCCAGCACCTGCGCGAACGCGTCCAGATCGCTCGCGAGCACCGGCGCCGCCGCCGACAGCGCCTCGACCAGGATGATGCCGAAGCTCTCGCCCCCGGTGTTGGGCGCGACGTACACGTCGACGCTGCGCAGCAGCCGCGCCTTGTCCTCGTCGCTCACCATGCCGAGGAACTCCACGCGGTCGCGCAGCTCCTCGGGCAGGGAGGCGACCGCCTCCTCCTCGTCCCCGCGCCCCGCGACCAGCAGCCTGGTCTCCGGGCGGGCGGCCAGGATCGCGGGGAGCGCCTTCATCAGGACCGGCAGACCCTTGCGCGGCTCGTCGATACGCCCTATGAACCCGATCGTCCCGCCCTGCCACTCGGCCTTGGGCTCCGCCCCCGCGAAGAAGTCCACGTCGACCCCGTTGGGAATGACGACCGCGTCGCCGCCCAGATGCTCGACGAGGGTCCGGCGCGCGTACTCGCTCACCGCGATGCGCGCACGGATCTTCTCCAGCGCCGGCTGAAGGATCGGATAGGCCGCGATCATCGCCCGGGAGCGCGGATTGGACGTGTGGAACGTGGCGACGATCGGCCCCTGCGCCGCCCAGCAGGCGAGCAGCCCCAGCGAGGGCGAGGTGGGCTCGTGGATGTGGATCACGTCGAACGTGCCGTCGTGCAGCCACCTGCGTACGCGCGCAGCCGACAAAAAACCGAAGTTCAGCCGTGCGACGGACCCGTTGTACGGGACGGGGACGGCCCGGCCCGCCGAGACGACGTACGGCGGCAGCGGTGTCTCGTCGTCCGCGGGCGCCAGCACGGAGACCTGATGGCCGAGACGGATCAGATGTTCGGCCAGGTCGCGGATGTGGAACTGCACCCCGCCCGGTACGTCCCAGGAGTACGGGCAGACAATGCCGATCTTCACGGCTGTTCCCCTCGGGGGTCCAGATCGGAGGTCCAGAGGCGCTGCAGCATGTGCCAGTCCTCCGGATGCTCGGCGATTCCGGCGGCGAAGGCATCGGCCAGCGCCTGTGTCATCACCGACGTCTTCTCGGCGCGGTCACCTGTCCCGGGCTCCTCGACAGGCGGATGGATGCGCGCCTTCATGACCGGGGTGCCGTCGTACCAGAGCGTGACGGGGAGCAGGAGCGCCCCGGTCTGCTGCGCCAGCAGCGCCGGGCCCGCAGGCATCCGCGCGGTGTCACCGAAGAACGTCACCTCGACACCGGACGAGGACAGATCACGGTCGGCGACCAGACAGACGAGGCCTCCGGCCCGTAGCCGTCGCGCCAGCGTTCCGAAGGCCGCGCCGCCGCTGTGCGGCAGGACCTCCATGCCGAGGCCCTCGCGGTAGGCGACGAACCGGTCGTAGAGCGTCTCGGGCTTGAGGCGTTCGGCGACGGTGGTGAAACCGACCTTGAGGTCGGTGGTCACCCAGGCACCCGCCAGATCCCAGTTCGCCAGATGCGGAAGGGCCACGACGACGCCCTTCCCGGCGTCGAGGCCCTCCGTCAGATGGTGGACGTCCCGCACGTCGATGCTGTCCTTGATGCGTCGCGGGGTCCACGTGGGCAGCCGGAAGGACTCCAGCCAATAGCGCATGTACGAGCGCATACCGGCCCTGGACAGCTCGGCGAGACGGGCCGCGTCCGCGTCCGGCACCACCCGCGCCAGATTCGACTCCAGGCGCAGCACGCTCTTGCCGCGCCGCTTCCACACCTGGTCGGCGATGGTGCGGAAGAGCGCCCGGGCCACGGGCTCGGGGAGCTTCTTGACCGCGCCCCAGCCGAGCCCGTACAGCCCGTCCGTCACCCGTTCCCGCAGACCGTCATCGGTGCCGCTCACTGGGCGGCCTCGCTCCCCTGGTCCGCCGACGCGGCGGCCGCGTCGGCCTCAGCGGACTCCCGGCGCACGGTCACCACACGCTGGATCAGCGTCACCAGGCTGCCCACGGCGACGATCCACAGCGCGATCGGCAGCAGGACCTCGATCCCGGGGACGCCGAAGGTGTGCAGACCGGCGAGCCCCGCCGCGACCAGCGAGATCACCAGCCGCTCGGCGCGCTCCACCAGTCCGTTGACCGCGACCGGCAGACCGATCGATTCTCCGCGCGCCTTCGTGTACGAGACCACCTGGCCGCTCGCCAGGCAGAAGATCGCCACCGCGCACAGCACGTTGTCGTCGCCGCTGCCCGCGTACCAGAGCGCGAAGCCGGCGAAGATCGCCCCGTCGGCGACGCGGTCGAGCGTCGAGTCGAGGAACGCGCCCCACCGGCTGGAGATCCCCGCCTGCCGGGCCATATTGCCGTCGACGAGGTCCGAGAAGACGAAGATCGTGATGACGATCGTGCCCCAGAAGAATTCCCCCATCGGGAAAAAGACCAGCGCACCTGCCATCACTC
This sequence comes from Streptomyces sp. NPDC045968, assembly GCF_056430475.1. Lineage (NCBI taxonomy): Bacteria > Bacillati > Actinomycetota > Actinomycetes > Kitasatosporales > Streptomycetaceae > Streptomyces > Streptomyces sp. NPDC045968. The sequence goes on from NZ_JBWKLF010000007.1 coordinate 137,339, forward strand.
CGGCCGTGCCGATGAGCGTGACCGCGTCGGGGCTGACCCCGAGACGGAGCAGCAGAGCGGCGAACGGTGTGAGGACACGCGTAAAAAATGCACGCGCGTACTTGTTCAGCATGGCCTTCCCGAGGTTCGGCGGGCCGCGCGGCCACTGCGGCCACCGGCTGGCCCATCGTAGTCACGACGCGTGTGCTCCACCGGACGGGCACCCGCTCCGGGGGTGTCCCGCCGCCCCGGCCGCTCGCGCATCCCGTATGGACGCCGCCCGATGTGAGTGGAAAGCTCGGAAATACCGCGGGCGTCGACGAAGCCGCCGCGACGGCTCCCCCGTGCCCGTGCACACCTCTCTCCCCTCACCGCGCGGCGCTCCCCCGCACCGCGCACTCCACCGGGAGGCACACATCATGGGCGACAGGGCACACACCCGCACCGGGGCCGCCGGCAGGGCGCCGACGGCCGACCGGCCCACCTCCGTACGCAACGTGGTCCTGGTCGGCCACAGCGGTTCAGGCAAGACCACCCTGGTCGAAGCACTCGCGCTGACGGCGGGAGCGGTCAACCGGGCCGGCCGGGTCGAGGACGGCGGAACCATCTCCGACCACGACGAGATCGAGCACCGCGGCCAACGCTCCGTACAGCTCTCGCTCGTCCCCGTCGAATGGGGCGGCTGCACCATCAATCTGCTGGACACCCCCGGCTACGCGGACTTCGTCGGGGAGCTCAGGGCCGGTCTGCGCGCCGCGGACGCGGCCCTCTTCGTCGTCTCGGCCGCCCAGGAGGCGGACGCCGTCGCGGGCACGACCCGCGCCGTGTGGGAGGAGTGCGCGGCCGTCGGAATGCCGCGGGCCATCGTCGTCACCCACCTCGACACCGCCCGCACCTCCTTCGACGGCATGACCCGGGTCTGCGCGGAACTCTTCGGCGGCGACGACCCCGACGCCGTGGTGCCGCTCCATCTGCCGGTCCACGGCCCCCAGGCACCGGACGGGCACGCGCCCCTCACCGGGCTCACCGGCCTGCTCTCGCAGCGGATCTCCGACTACTCCTCCGGCGAACGGCAGGAGTCCCCGCCCGCGGACGGTCAGCGGCAACCGCTCATGGACGCCCGCAACCGGCTCATCGAGGGGATCATCGCCGAGAGCGAGGACGAGACCCTGATGGACCACTATCTCGGCGGCGGGGACATCGACGTCAAGTCCCTCGTCGACGACCTGGAACGTGCCGTCGCACGCGGCGTCTTCCACCCCGTCCTCACCGCCGCCCCCGCCGCCGACGGCGCCCGCCAGGGCGTCGGAACCGTCGAACTCCTGGAGCTCATCACCGGCGGCTTCCCCAGCCCGCTGGAGCGCACGCTCCCCGCCGTCACCACCCCGCAGGGCGCACCGCGCCCCGCCCCCGTCTGCGATCCCCAGGGCCCCCTGCTCGCGGAGGTCGTCAAGACGGCGTCCGACCCGTACGTCGGCCGGATATCCCTCGTACGCGTCTTCTCGGGCACCCTGCGCCCCGACGACACCGTGCACGTCTGCGGCCACGGCCTGACCGGCCGGGGAGACGACGAGCGCCCCGCCCACGAGGCCGAGATCCGGGTGGGCGCGCTCACCTCGCCCTTCGGGAAGCAGCAACGGCCCCTCGACCGGTGCGTCGCGGGAGACCTCGCCTGCGTCGCCAGACTCGGCGCCGCGGAGACCGGCGACACCCTCTCCGCCAAGGACGACCCCCTGCTGATCGAACCGTGGACCATGCCCGACCCGCTCCTGCCGGTCGCCATCCTGGCCCACGGCAAGGCGGACGAGGACAAGCTCTCGCAGAGTCTGACGCGGCTGGTCGCCGAGGACCCCACGATGCGCCTCGAACAGAACCAGGACACCCACCAGGTCGTCCTGTGGTGCATGGGCGAAGCACACCGGGACGTCGCCCTGGAACGGCTGCGCAGCCACTACGGCGTCCAGGTCGACGCCGTCCCCCACCGCGTACCCCTGCGCGAGACGTTCGCCACCCGGTGCACCGGGCACGGCAGGCACGTCAAACAGTCCGGCGGCCACGGCCAGTACGCCATCTGCGAGATCGAGGTGGAACCGCTGCCGCCCGGTGCGGGCATCGAATTCGTCGACAAGGTCGTCGGCGGATCAGTACCGCGCCAGTTCATCCCGTCCGTCGAGAAGGGCGTACGCGCCCAGGCCGCCCGTGGAGTCGCCTCGGGCCACCCCCTCGTCGACGTACGCGTCACCCTGCTGGACGGAAAGGCGCACTCGGTGGACTCCTCCGACGCGGCCTTCCAGACGGCGGCGGCGCTGGCCCTGCGCGAAGCGGCGGCGGACACCCGCATCCAGCTGCTCGAACCGGTGGCCGAGGTCAGTGTGCTGATCCCCGACGACTACGTGGGAGCCGTCATGAGCGACCTGTCCGGTCGGCGCGGCCGGGTCGTCGGCACCGAGCAGGCACCCGGCGGACGCACCGTCGTACGGGCCGAAGTGCCGGAGCTGGAGATCGGCCGGTACGCCGTCGACCTGCGGTCCCTCTCGCACGGCACCGGACGCTTCGACCGCTCGTACGCCCGTCACGAAGCGATGCCGCCCCAGCTCGCCGACCGCGTCCGCGGGGAAGGGGAGGGAACACCGGACCAGTGATCCGGCCGGAGCGATACGCTGGGGGCCCAGCTCAGAAGGTGTGCCGCATACGGTAGTTGGGAAGAGCGCCAAGGGCAGACCGTGCGGCGAGTGGGGGCGGCAGTGGCCAACGACGGATTCGATTTCTCTCCCGGAGCACAGATCCCGCTCCAGGGCTCGGCGGGACAGGCGGTGGCGACCAACGCCCTCGCCTCCGCGGCGTACCGCGACAGCCCGGTGGAGGAAATCCTCAAGGCCAACAACGAGTGGCACACGTCGGAAGTGAAGGGGGGCGATTCCAAGCTCTTCAAGTCCGCCTACTTCAAGCCGAATCTCGGTGAGGCGTTCTCCCGAGCCGTCCAGGAACGCATGCTGGGCGGCGACCGCAAGGCACTCATCCAGTCCTTCGGCACCGACCCGCAGACCGTCGTCGAACACTGTCTGTCCGCGACCGGCCTCCGCAAGGCGCGGGACACCAGACTGACCGTCGTCACCGCGGTGTTCGGCTTCGCGTTCCTCCCCGGCCTGCTGCTCTGGGTCATCGCTTTCCGGCTGCGCGACTCGCTGAACAAGTCGAAGGACACCGCCTTCCGCGCACTGGGCGGCATCCTGCTCGCCGTCTTCGGGATCGGCGCCCTGGTCCTCTTCATAAAGCTCCCGGTCACAGGAGTGCTCGCGCTCTACCTGCGCGGGATGATCATCGCCCCCGTCATCGGCTGGCTCCTCGCCAAGCGGATCGCGGAGGCCTCCGCCAGGGACATGCGGTCCCGCTGGGAAGGACTCCTCTCCGGCGCCGGCGTCATCGCCAAGATCCCCGACTCCGTACCCAAGAATCCGAACGAGACCGCTCGCGAGGCGCTTCGCCAGGGTCTGGAGAAGCTCTCCGCCGAGCAGCAGTCCAACTCCGTCTTCTACGCGGGCCCCAAGGGCATCCTCGGCATGGGAACCCGCTGGGGCAGCTGGCAGCTCGCCGAAGAACTCGTCCCCAAGGACCCGGCCAGGGAGATCCACCAGTTCCGCAGCTGGGACCTGATACGGGTCATCCACGACCAGCTGAAGATGCTGGAGCGCGGCCCGCTCAACACCGGCGGCTTCCCCACGCCGTCCGTGAAGCACTGGATCGTCTCCCCCGTCGGCGAGAAGGCGGACTCCGTCTCCCGCCCCGAGGGCGAGGACGTCGCCACCTTCCAGGTCAAGCCGCACGAGATACAGCGCATCTGCAACCACCAGCAGTTCGGCAGCGGCGACCGGCACTACCTGGGCGTCCAGTTCACCCTCTGGGACGGCCAGCTGGTCATCACCATGATGATCACCGTCACCGTGCTCCACGAGACCCTGCGCATCGAGGTCACCGGCCACGCGCTGGGCCCCGTGCACGGGCTCTTCCTCACCAAGCCGGAGGCCGAGACCAAGACGGTGAAGAAGGCCGTCAGGTTCTGGGAGACCCGCAAGATCACCCTGCCGCTCGTCAAGGCCCACGAAGTCGTCAGGCTCGCCCTGCGCGCCCCCCTCACCTGGTACCCGCCGCTCCTCGACTACCTCGGCGGCAAGATCGTCCTGCCCGAACCCTTCGGCCTGCGCCACGCCTGGGCTGCGCAGCCGTGGAACCACCGGTTCATGGCGGACGACGCCCTGCGCGCGGCGGCCCCCGTCCTGCGCGCCGTGCACTCCGCGGCGCTCCGGGTCCTGGACGAGAACGGCGTCGACACCGAGCGCTTCGACAACCGCTCCATGATCCTCAGCGGCCTCGTGCAGGACGCGGCCCCGAGGAAGGCCGACGTGTACGACGCGTAGGGACGGCCCGCCACGCGCGAAAGGGGCGCCCCCGGCACACACGCCGGGAACGCCCCTTTCGCCGGCCGGAGAGCCGAGCAGGAGCCAAGCAGGAGCCGAGCGACCGGGTCAGACAGCCGGCAGGACGGCGGGCCAGGCACCCGCGAGCATCGCGCGGGTGTCACCGAGCAGCTGCGGCAGCACCTTCGTATGACCGACCACCGGCATGAAGTTGGTGTCCCCGCCCCAGCGCGGCACCAGATGCTGATGCAGATGCGCGGCGATGCCCGCACCCGCCACCGCACCCTGGTTCATCCCGATGTTGAAGCCGTGCGCCCCCGAGGCCACCCGCAGCGCGATCATCGCGCGCTTGGTGAAGTCGGCCAGCTCGGCGGTCTCCGCGGCGTCCAGGTCCGTGTAGTCGGCGACGTGCCGGTAGGGGACGACCATCAGATGCCCGCCGGTGTACGGATACAGGTTGAGCACGGCGTACACGCGCTCACCGCGCGCCACGACCAGCCCGTCCTCGTCCGATTTCGCGGGGATCACACAGAACGGACAGCCGTCCTCGGCCCCCGGACCGCTGGGCTTGTTCTCCCCCTGGATGTAAGCCATCCGGTGGGGCGTCCACAGGCGCTGGAACGCGTCGGGCGTTCCCACTCCGATCTGCTGCTCCGGCTCACTCGTCATGCCGATCAGCATATTGCTTCGGTCCCGCGAAGCGTGTCGCCGGGGCCAGGCCCGACAGCGGCCCGCGATGCTGTGGCCATGAACGACCGCCCCACCCACTCCGCCCCCGGCAGGCTGACCCACTGGGAGAAACGCACCGAAGTGCCCCTCTTCGTGGCCTCGCTGTTCTTCCTCGCCGGATACGCGGTCCGCGTCCTCGCCCCCCGGGGCACCGAACTCTGGCGCGATCTCGCCCTCGCCCTGGTCGGCCTCACCTGGCTGCTCTTCCTCGCGGACTACGCGGTACGGCTCCGGCTCAGCGGCCTGGGCCTCCGGTTCGTCCGCGTCCACTGGCTGGACACGGTGGTGCTCGTACTGCCGCTCCTGCGCCCTCTGCGCATGCTCCGGGTCTACTCCGCCGTCCAGGAGCGCCGGGACCACCCGCGGCTGGACCTGTACGCGCGCGTGATGGCGTACGCCGGTATGACGTCGGTGCTGCTCGGCTTCTCCGCCGCGCTCGCCGTCTACTACCAGGAGCGTGGCGCGCCAGGTGCCACGATCCGTACCTTCGGCGACGCGGCCTGGTGGGCGTGCGCGACCCTCACGACGGTGGGGTACGGGGACGCCTACCCGGTCACACCGGTCGGCCGGTCGGTCGCGGCCCTGCTGATGGTCTGCGGTCTTGCGCTGCTGGGGGCGGTGACGGGGTCGTTCTCCTCATGGCTGTTGCAGGTGTTCACACGGGAGGACGAGAAGAGGCCCCCGGAACGCGGTTAGCGCTCCGGGGGCCTCTCACGGTGTGCGGATCAGACCTGGACGCGGTCCTCGACGGCCTTCGCGATCTTGGCGATGGCGTCCTCGACCGGGACGCCGTTCTCCTGCGAACCGTCGCGGTAGCGGAAGGAGACGGCACCGTTGGCCATGTCCTCGTCGCCCGCGATGATCATGAACGGAACCTTGGCCTTCTGCTGGTTGCGGATCTTCTTCTGCATCCGGTCCGAAGAAGCGTCGACGTCGACGCGCAGCCCCTGCTTCCGCGCCTTGGCCGCGAACTCCTGGAGGTACGGGATGTGCGCGTCGCCGATCGGGATGCCGACCGCCTGGACGGGCGCGAGCCACACCGGGAACGCGCCCGCGTAGTGCTCCAGCAGCACCGCGAAGAAGCGCTCGATGGAGCCGAACAGCGCGCGGTGGATCATGACCGGGCGCTGCTTGGTGCCGTCGGGGCCGGTGTACTCCAGGTCGAAGCGCTCCGGCAGGTTGAAGTCGAGCTGCACCGTCGACATCTGCCAGGTGCGGCCGATGGCGTCCTTGCACTGCACGGAGATCTTCGGGCCGTAGAACGCGGCGCCGCCCGGGTCGGGAACGAGCGGCAGGCCCTGCTTCTCGGCGACCTGACGCAGCGTCTCGGTGGCCTCTTCCCAGACCTCGTCCGAGCCGACGAACTTCTCCGGGTCCTTGGTGGAGAGCTCAAGGTAGAAGTCGGTCAGACCGTAGTCACGGAGCAGGTTCAGCACGAAGGTGAGCGTCCTGTCGAGCTCCTCCGCCATCTGCTCCTTGGTGCAGTAGATGTGCGCGTCGTCCTGCGTGAAGCCGCGCGAACGGGTCAGACCGTGGACGACACCCGACTTCTCGTACCGGTACACCGTGCCGAACTCGAAGAGACGCAGCGGCAGTTCGCGGTACGAACGGCCACGCGCGTCGAAGATCAGGTTGTGCATCGGGCAGTTCATCGGCTTGAGGTAGTAGTCCACCCCGTCGTCGAGCTGCATGGGCGGGTACATGCCGTCGGCGTACCAGTCCAGGTGGCCGGACTTCTCGAAGAGCTTGCCCTTGGTGGCGTGGGGGCTGTAGACGAACTCGTAGCCCTCCTCCTCGTGGCGGCGCCGCGAGTAGTCCTCCATGGCCCGGCGGATGACGCCGCCCTTGGGGTGGAAGACCGCGAGGCCGGGGCCGATCTCGTCGGGGAAGGAGAAGAGGTCCAGCTCGTTGCCGAGCTTGCGGTGGTCGCGCTTGGCGGCCTCCTCGAGGAACTCCAGGTGCGCCTTGAGCTCGTCCTTGGTGGGCCACGCGGTCCCGTAGATGCGCTGGAGCATCGGGTTCTTCTCGCTGCCGCGCCAGTACGCCGCGGCGTTCCGCATCAGCTTGAAGGCGGGAATGAACCGGGTGGTGGGCAGGTGCGGGCCCCGGCAGAGGTCCTTCCAGCACAGCTCGCCGGTCTTCGGGTCCAGGTTGTCGTAGATGGTCAGCTCGCCGCCGCCCACCTCGACGTCCGCGCCGTCGTCCGAGGAGGCCGAGCCCTTGATGCCGATGAGCTCCAGCTTGTACGGCTCGTCGGCGAGCTCCTCGCGGGCCGCCTCGTCGGTGACGACCCGGCGGGAGAAGCGCTGCCCCCGCTTCTGGATCTCCTGCATCTTCTTCTCGATGGCCTTGAGGTCCTCGGGAGTGAACGGCTTCTCGACGTCGAAGTCGTAGTAGAAGCCGTCCTTGACCGGCGGGCCGATGCCCAGCTTGGCGTCGGGGTGCAGCTCCTGGACCGCCTGCGCCATGACGTGCGCCGTGGAGTGCCGCAGGATGTTCAGGCCGTCCTCGGAGGAGATCTCGACGGGCTCGACGGTCTCGCCGTCCTTGAGCTCGTACGCGAGGTCCTTCAGCTCGCCCTCGACACGCGCGGCGACGACGGTGCGCTGACCGGGGAAGAGCTCGGCCGCCGTAGTCCCCGTCGTCACCACGCGCTCTTCCCGCTCGGAATCGCGTTGGATGATCACACGGACGTCTGACACCGGTCTCTCCTGACTGAGGGGGTGCGGCGCTTCGTATCGCGCGCGCAAGACGAATCGTACCGAGCCAGGAGCCCCCTTAGCGAAAGGGATACCGCGCGGCTACGTCTCCTCCCCCGTGCACGCCTCCTCGAAGAAGTCCAGGTTCTCCTGGAGCGACTTCATCAGCCGGTCCCGTTCCGTCTCGTCGACCTGGACGGGAGCCACCTGCGAGGCGTCGCCCAGGCGCCGGAACCCGCCCCGGCTCTCCAGCAGGCCGTCCACCCGGATCGGCAGCCCGACCAGGTGGGCGTGGCCGGCGATGCGGTACGCCTCCTCGTCCAGCTCCAGCCGTACGTGGGCGACCTCGGCGCCCGCCAGCACCCTCAGCCGTACGATCCCCGCACCGCGCGGTCCGGAGCGGCGCATCCGGACGACGGCGCCGGTGATCCGTACCGGGACGGCGGGCTCGTCCTGGAGGTAGCGGACGCCCGCCCGGCGCAGGGCGGGCAGGTCGCCGGGCGAGAACTCGACGGGTTCGGGGCGGGCCGGGCAGCCGTCGGGGGTGCCGGCGGCGGGCGCCCACTCCAGGGCGATCCCGGCCCCCTCGGAGCCACGGACCAGGGCGATGACCGCCTCGGTCAGTTCCCGGCTGACGCCCGCGGCGACCGCGGAGTCGAAGGCGTCCATGCCTCCCGTGGCCCGCTGGTAGTCGACGGCCTCGCGGGTGGCGTGCAGGGCCTGGTAGAGCTGTACGGCGACGGCCCGGCCCGAGGCGACGGGTACGAAGACGGTGAGTCTGCGTCCGCCCGGCGCGGGCCCGACCAGGGTGTCCTCCAGTGCCGCCCGGGCCTTTCGGCGGTGGCGGGTGCCGTGGTAGCCGGCCGGGCCGCGGACGGCCAGGGCGCCGGCCAGCAGGATCTGCCGGGCCGCCGAGCGCAGGTGATCGTCCTGGGTCCAGCCGGCCGCTCCGGCGGCGCCGGCAGCCGACTCGGGGACGTCGCGCCACCACCGGATCTCGTCGCTGGGCACCGTGAGGGAGACGAGGACGTCCCTGGCGGAGGGTGCGGCGCTCCGGGCGAGCGCGGTGAGTGCCTCCCCGATGAGGTCCTCACTGTCAGGGAACGCGGCGGTTTCGGGCACCAGCAGGCTCGTGGCGCCGCCCGGCGGCCCGGGCGGGGTCCAGCGGCTGTAGCGTCCGGCGGCTCCGCCGCGCCGCTGCCAGCCGTGCCGGTCCAGGAGCGCGCCGAGCACGGCGGGGTCGACGAGGGCGGGATCGGGGACGTCCCCGGTGGTCCGCGGTGCGTCCGGGTGTTCGCCCGGGTGTGATCGTGGGCCCGAAGGCGTCGCTCGGTGGAACGGTTCGTCCGTCGACCGGTGCATCAGGGTCTCCCTCCCGCCCCGACCCGGGCCATGATCTCGCAGAGTGCTCGGTCGTCGAAGATCCGCGAGGTCGGGATGTGCACGGTGGTCCTGTGCCGGCCCGTCACCGCGTGGCCGGCCAGGTTGGTCCAGTAGCAGCAGTGCCGCAGGTCGAGCTGTTCGTGTCCGGCGCGCAGCCAGTCCTCCCGGCTGCGGGGCACGAGCATCACGACCAGGATCTTGTGCACCGACACGGGGGTCCGGGCGAGCTTCACGAGGTGAGCGTTGTCGAGAGTGAAGGAGAACGCCGGGCCGCGTGGGTGCGCGGGGATCTGGTAGGTGCATTTGAGCTGCACCTTGATGGTCACCTCGTCGTCGACGGTGTGGTCGGGGGCACCGTGGCTGACGTGCCAGTCGATGCCGTTGTCGGGAAACGGCTGAGACAGGGAGCATCCCGCCGCTGCGGCTACCGCGTGCAAGTAGCCCACCTGGAGGGTCTCCATGCAGGCGGTGGTGGCGAGGGTGCCGCGCAGCGGGGTGATCCGCTGCGGTGGCAGGACTCCTCCGTGGTCTTCGGCGCGGGAGGGGCCCCCTGGGTTCGGCTGCGCGAGCGCCATGGCTCCGTGTGCCTTCCGGGCTGTGCCGACCGGTTGTCCGGCCTCTGCCGACGGGCAGGTCAACTTCCGTTCCCGTCATCTGTGTTGTCACCGCAGGAGACGGGTCGCAAACGGCGTATCAGGCAAACACCCCGGGTATCACCGTTTCGGGCAGAGGAATCACTCCATCTGCCGTGCAGGTGCGAGGAGTTCGGGGATGATGCACTGGTTCGACGGGCCGTTGGCCGCTTTTGACACCGAGACGACAGGCGTGGATGTCGAGGAGGACCGGATCGTTTCGGCCGCCCTCGTCGTCCAGGACACCGCCGGCGGGCGGGCGCGGGTCACCCGCTGGCTGGTCAATCCGGGGGTTCCGGTGCCCGCCGGGGCCACCGAGATCCATGGACTGACCGACGATCACCTCCAGCGCAACGGCCGTTGGCCGGCGCCGGTGGTGGAGGAGATAGCCCGGGCGCTGGCGGAGCAGTGCGCGACGGGGCGCCCGCTGGTCGTGATGAACGCGCCGTTCGACCTGACGCTGCTGGACCGCGAGCTGAAGCGGCACCGGGCATCGTCGCTGAACCGCTATCTGCAGAACTCGCCGCTGTGTGTGCTGGACCCGCGCGTGCTCGACAAGCACCTGGACCGGTATCGCAAGGGCCGGCGCACGCTCACGGATCTGTGCGAGCTGTACGGGGTGACGCTGGACGGGGCGCACGACGCGGCGGCCGACGCGACGGCCTCGCTGGAGCTGGTACGGGCGGTGGGGCGGCGTTTCTCCGCACGGCTGGAGCGTCTGACACCGGCCGAGCTGCACACGCTCCAGGCCGTGTGGCACGCGGCGCAGGCACGTGGTCTGCAAGCGTGGTTCACCAAGAGCGGGACGCCGGAGACGGTGGACCCGGCGTGGCCGCTGCGCCCGGAGCTGCGCGCCGCGGCATGAGACCGGGCGTCCGGCCCGGCGGCGCACGGGAACGCGGAAGCCGGTCCGTCGATGGTGCTGACGGACCGGCTCTTCCCGGTGGGCGATACTGGTTTCGAACCAGTGACCTCTTCGGTGTGAACGAAGCGCTCTCCCACTGAGCTAATCGCCCGGGAACGGGATGAACCATACAGGGCTCTGCGGGCTGGGTTCAAACTCCTTGCAGCCGGGCCGTCAGACCGCGGCGTCCGGAGCGCATCATCAGCGCGTGGTTCGCGCGGAAGACGAGGCGTCCGGGCACGGCGAGGCGCCGCATCAGGGCCCGGCGGACGACGACCTCCTGGTGGTACGTGGCCCTGCTGCCGTCGGCGTGCGGAGCTACGGTCCAGCGGGCCCAGCCCTCCAGATCGCCGGTCATCGTCACTTCGAGGACCCGGGCGCGGGGGTCGCGGTGGCTCTGGCTCACGGTGACGACCAGGTCGTACGGCAGGAACGAGCGGAAGCGCGCGGTTCCGCTGGTCGCGTCGATGGTGGTCACCGCACGGACCTGGGGCCACCACTGCGGATAGTCCTCGGCGCGCTCCAGCGCGGCGTACACGGTGTCGGGCGTCGCGGGCACGTCCCAGACGCTCGTGAAGCGGTAGTGACTCCAGTCCATGGGTCCAGTCTGCGCGTACGGGCACGTACTCAGTCGGAGAACGCCGGGGGACATCGCGGAAACTGAGTATCCGAGCGCATGTACGAGGGTGTGGTGGGCGCCACACTCACGGACATGGAACATCTGCCGCCACCCGCCGAGGAATTGGTGCTCCTCGACCGTGAACTGGTGCAGCTGGACACCCGAAGGGTCCAGCTGCTCAACCGCCGCGCCTGGCTGCTGAGTGTGCTGCAGCAGCAGGCCGCGCCGGTCCCGCCCTTCCCCTCGCGCCCCGCGCCGCAGCCGGCCGGGCGCTACTCCGCGCCGCTGCGCCCGGGAGGTCCGGGCCAGGCGGCTGGGCCGCGCAGCGCGCAGAACGTGCTGCTGTCGCTCGGTGGTCTGCTGCTGATCATCGCCGCGATCGCGTTCACCCTGGTCAGCTGGGGTGCCATGGGGATCGGCGGCCGCTCCGCCGTGCTCGCGGCGGTGACGGTCGGCGCGCTCGTCGCGCCCGCCGTCCTGCTGAAGCGCAGGCTCTCGTCGACGGCCGAGGCGCTGGCCGCGCTGGCTCTGGTGCTGACGGTGCTCGACGCGTACGCGCTGCACGCGGTGGCGGCGCCTGACGCGGACGGTCTCGTGTTCGCGGCGGTCGCCTCGGCGGTGCTCGCCACGGGGTGGGCGGTGTACGGGCTGGCGCTGCGCACGCTGCGGCTGCCGTTGCCGGCGGCGGTGGTGGCCGGTCAGCTGCCTCTGGTCCTGTGGGCGTGGGCGGCCGGGGCACCGGCGCTCGTCTTCGGGTGGGTGCTGCTGGTGACCGCGGCCGCGGACGGTGCGGTCGCGCTGTGGGGCAAGGGGCTCGCGGTGCGGGTCACGGCGGGTGCCGGAGCGGCGGTCACCGGGCTGGTCGCGCTGCTGCTGGGTCTGGTGGAGTCGGTGTCGGCGGACGGTCCGGTGGCGGCGGTGTGGCCTGGCCTCCTGTTGCTCGCCGGTGCCGCGGTGGCGCTGTGCGGTGCGTGGCGGGCCCGGCGTGAGTTCGCGCTCGTCGCGGGGTGCCTGTCCGGGCTGACCGCGGTGGCCGCGGTGGGTGGTGTGCTGCGGACGGCGGTGCCGCAGGACTGGTCGGTCGTGGCCTATCTGGTGTGCGGGGTGGCGCTCCTGGCCGCACTGCGGGCCCGGCTGCCGCGTCATGCGGGCCAGGGGGTACTGGCGGCCGCCGGGGCGGTGATCGCCGGTGCGGTGCTCTGGGCGCTGCCTCCGGTGGCCGCCGTGCTGCTGGGGCCGTTGTCGCTGCTGACGGATGTGTGGGCGGGCGCTCCGGACGGGATGCGGGAGGCGATGGGGGTGTCGGTGCCGTGGTCGGGCATGGCGGCTTCCCCGGTGGTGCTCGCGGTGGCGGCCGGTGTGCTGGGCGCGGCGCACCGGTACGGGTTCTCGGGGGCGCCGGTCGCGGCGCGTGCGGGCCGGCGTGACGGTGCCGCGGCCGGTGGGCTCTGCCTCGGCTGGGGTGCGCTGCTGGTGCTGCCGGCCGCGCTGGATCTCGGGTACGTGCCGGCGGTGGTCGTGCAGGTGGTTCTGGTGGCCGCGCTGCTGCTGGTGGCGGTGCGTGCCCTGTCCGCGGTGACGGTGGCGGCGATGGTGTGCGCGTTGGCCGGGGCGGCGGCTGCGGGGGTGCTGTCGCTGGCCGCGGAGGCGGTCACGTACGCGGTGTTCGGGGTGCTGCTGGTTCTGTTCGTGGGTGCGGCGGTCCGGTCGCGGGTGAGCGTGGTGCGGGCCGTGTTCGCCTGTGCGGCGGTGATGTGCGGGATCGTGGTGGCGTGCGCGGTCGGCACGTCGCTGGGTCTGGCCGCGTACGAGGGCGCGCCGGTCGTGCTGGCGGTTCCCGCGGTGACGGTGCTGCTGGGGTTCCGGCTGCGGGGCGGCCCGGTGGGGGCGGCGGTCGAGCTCTCGGGGGCGTTCGGTGCGGTGATCGCGGTGGCGATGGCGGTGCCGGACGCGCCGTTCCTGGCTCTGGTGCTGGCGTTGTGCGGGGTGCTGGCCGCGGGGACCGCGGTGCGTCCGGAGCGCAGGCGGATCGCCGGGTATCTGTCGGTGGGCCTGTTCGTGGCGGCCACGTGGGTGCGGCTGGCCGCCTTCGGGGTGTCGGTCCCGGAGGCGTACACACTGCCGGTGACGGTGCCCGCGCTGGTGGTGGGTGTGCTGCGGCGGCGCCGTGATCCGGCGGCCTCCTCGTGGACGGCGTACGGCGCGGGTCTCGCCGCGACGCTGCTTCCGAGTCTCTTCGCGGCGTGGGCCGACCCGGACTGGGTGCGGCCGTTGCTGCTGGGGGTGGCGGCCCTGGTGATCACGTTGGCGGGTGCCAGGTTCCGGCTCCAGGCGCTGCTTCTGCTGGGCGGTACGGTGCTGGCGCTGGTCGCGCTGCACGAACTGGCGCCCTATGTGGTGCAGGTGGCCGGTGCGCTGCCCAGGTGGCTGCCGCCGGCGCTGGCCGGGGTGCTGCTCCTGGTGGTGGGGGCGACGTACGAGCAGCGGCTGCGGGATGCTCGGCGGCTCAGGGACGCCCTGGGCCGGATGCGGTGACGCGTCCGGGCCCAGGGGTCCTGGGGCCTCAGGCCGGCATGCGGTCGCCGACGAGGGCGAGGTTCTCGATGGCGGCGAGCCCGTAGAGCGCGGTGTCGTTGGTGTAGACCCAACTGGCCTCGCTGCCGGGCACGGTGGTGACGGGGCCGGTGAGCTTTTCGGTCTTCCAGGGGGCGGTCTCCCGGTACCCGTCACTGTTGTAGAACTTCTCCCAGGCGCGGGCGGCGAGTTTCTCGTCGCCCGTCTGCACGGCGGCGTACGCGTCGAGCCGTGAGTGTCCCTGGAAGAGGAGCAGGCTGCCGAAGTTGGAGCCGTAGCGTGCGGCCTGTTCCGCCTTCGTGGCGTTGAAGTACCGGCAGTAGTCCAGGTAGGCGCTCTTGAACTCCGGCATGTCGACGAGGTCGATCAGTTCTGCGCACAGTTCGTTCAGGCCGAAGACCGCGGAGAGGTGCGAGACACTGACGACGGGCTTCTCCGCGACGGCGAACCTGCCGGTGTCCAGGTCGTAGAGGCCGGTTCCCTGGACGAATCCGTTGGGCTGGGCGGCGATGGTCTCCATGGTGGCGAGGACTCTGGCCCTGGCCTTCTCGGCCTGCGGGCCGCCGCGTTCCCATTCGGTGAGCCAGGCGGAGACGAGTCCGCTCCAGTCGGTTCCGAAGCCGACGGAGAGGGCGTGCCGGTCGGGTGTGTAGGGCTCGGTGCGGATCTTGCGGATCGGGTCGAGGACAAGGAAGGTCTCGTCGGAGTCGACGTTGGCGCGCATCAGGTCGCCGACGCGCTCGTCGGCGGTGAGGAAGTAGTAGATCCGCCGGTAGGTGGTGTTGGCGATGCGCTGCTGCTTGGCGCTGTCGGCGTAGTGCTGGACGCCGTGCCGTGTGCCGAGCCCGGCCCACTGGCCGAGGTGGTAGACGTCGACCTCTCCGGTGTGGCGGGTCATGGCCTCGGCGAAGCGGAAGATGTCGGCGCGGCCGGAGCGCAGGTAGGCGTACCAGAGCCAGAGGTCGGGCGAGAGCTCGGAGTTGTCCCAGGCGTAGCCGCCGACGTCGTAGCGCCACTGGTGGCGGGCGGGGTCGTACGAGTGCATGACGTCGCCGTAGTCCCAGAAGCCGTACCAGCGCCGCATGTCGACCTGGTCCTTGTAGTACGTGAAGAGGAAGTCGAGGTGGTCCTCGATCTTCGCCTTGGCCGGGGTGGAACGGTCGACCGGGGAGAAGAGTCCGCCGAAGACCTTGGCCTCGATGAGCTGGGACGGCGGGGCGGCGAGCTGCGGGAGGGTGCGGACGGCCTGGGCCTCCCGGCCGAGCGCTTCGGCACTGGGGGTGGAGTCGTGGGCCCAGAAGAGGAGTTCGCTGGTGCGGGCGATGCCGTACGGGGTGCCGAAGCCCGGCTCGTAGTCCTCGTAGGTGATGTTGAGGCCTTCGAGCTGTTCGGCGTACGTGTCCTGGCCGAGGCCGTCGTGGTAGAAGCGCAGGTCCATCGGTTCGGCCTCGGGCGACCAGAGCCAGAGGGTGACTTCGGCGGCGTCGGTGTGGGCGTCGCGGATGTCGAGCTGGGCGGGGTGCTTCTCCCAGAAGTCCCGCAGGCCGAAGGAGAGTCCGCCGCTGGCGCCGCCGACGTAGCCGAAGCCGGAGGCACGCCGGCCGCCGCCCGCCGCGATCCAGCCGTGGCCCTTTTTGGTCCGCTTGCGCAGTGAGAAGCCGTCGGCGGAGAGCTGGCTGAGGGTGTAGTCGCCCCAGGTGGGGATGAGGTGGAGGCGGCTGGTGACGCGCTGGTCCCAGGTGGCCGGGTCGGGAAGCCTGGTTCCCTCGAACTGGGCGGCCTGGACGGCGGCGCCCGGGTCGCGGCGCAGGCCCGTGATGCCCTTGACGGCCTCGCGGAGCATTCCGGTGCCGTCGCCGCCGATGCGGATGTGCCGGTCGTATGCCTCGTCGCGCATGGGGACGGTGAAGCGGACGCCGAGGCCGCGGATGAAGTCGCCGTCGGCCTTGCCGGGTTCCTGGGTGCCGTCGAAGGTGATGGTGTGCACCATGCGGAACGATTCCGCGCCCGCGTAGAAGTAGAGCCGTACGGAGAAGGGCAGCCAGGAGCGGCTGCCCCTGCGGTGTTTCCCCTCGACGCGGACGACGGCGCGGACGGGGCCGCTCTGTTCGACCTCGGTCCGGGTGATGGTGCTCTCGAAGCGTTCGTACTTCTCCTGGCCCTGGTCGCCGTCCTCGATCTCGCCCTGGCGGATCAGGACGAGCTTGCCGTCCTTGGCGATTTCGGTGGAACCGCGGGTGAGCGAGGGGATGAGGTGGGAGCCGCTCTTCCCGATCCTGGCGGTGATCACGCCGGTGGAGACGGTGATCGTGGAGCCGGTGCTCTTGACGGCGACCTGATGCGCCGGTGCGGCGGGCTCGCCGGCGGTGAGGGTGAACTTCCTGCCGGCCGCGGCCTCGGGACCGACGGCGTGCGCGGTCCATTTCAGGGAGCCGTCGGGCCAGGTGGCGGTGGCCCAGGTCTGTACGGGGATGTCCTTGCCGTCGGCGGTCGCCAGCGCGAACTTCTGGCCGGCCGGGAACCGCCCTCTGGCCCAGGGCACCCCGAAGGTGGAGCCGGGGGCGGCCCCGAGCCCGGCCTCCTCCAGCCAGCCGATCTCGACGGGGCCTTGCGCGGTCTCCGCCGCGGCGGTGCTTCCCGCGGCGGCGGCCGGCCGGGTGGTTCCGTTCAGCACCCAGGAGACGGAGGTCGCCGCGCCGGTGACGGCGGCGGCCTTGAGCACGGTACGACGAGGGATCGGGGACATCACGACTCCAGTTCGATCAGAAAGTGGGCATGCCGGATCGCGCGTTGGTGCGTGCGGGGGTCGTACGGAAGGTGGGCCGGTCAGCGGCGGTCGACGGCGACGGCCGCCGCCGCGAGCGCGCCGAACGCGGGGGCTGCCAGCGGCGGTACCTGCCAGGCGGTCAGGGCGAGTGCGACGAACCCGCCGATGAGCAGCAGCGAGCCGGCCGGGTCGGTCAGGGTCCGGCGGGCCGCTGTGCGTACGAGGGGTGCCCAGGACGCGCCGGGCCGCCAGGCGGCGGCCACGCGGAGGGCGGCGACGGCGAGTGCCAGTACGCCGAGCACGCTGACGGCGGCGAGCAGCCGCCCGCCCGGCAGCAGGCCGGACCTGGCGACCTGCCAGTCGAAGGCGAGCAGGGCGAGCGCCGCCCACCACAGCAGGGCGGCCCGCCATCCGGTGCGTACGGCTTCCCGCAGATCGGCGGCGAACTCCCGCAGCCCGCCGCGCCGGCCGTCGAGCTGCCGGCGCAGATGGGCGCAGCCCGCCGCGCACGCCGGCAGCAGGGTGATCAGCGGCAGCGCGGCGATGGTGACCCATACCCCGGTGAGCAGGCACTCGGCGAAGAGGGTGAACCGGGCGAGCTTCTCCGGGCGCCGTGCGCCTCGGACCGGGTGCCCCGCGGACGGTGACGCCATGGCGTCCTCAGCCCTTCAGTCCGGAGGTGGCCGCGCCCTCGACGAGGTAGCGCTGGAAGGCGAGGAAGAAGGCCAGCACCGGCAGGAGCGCGAGGAGGGACATGGCGATCATTCCGCCGTAGTCGGCCGCGCTGTCCTGGTCGATGAACATCTTCAGGCCCATGGAGACGGGGTACTTCTCGGGTTCGTTGAGGTAGAGGAGGGGTCCGAGGAAGTCGTTCCAGGACCAGATGAAGGTGAAGATCGCGCTGGTGATCAGGGCGGGCCGGCAGAGCGGCAGCATGATGTGCCAGTAGATCCGTGGGTGTCCGCAGCCGTCGAGCCGTGCCGCCTCGTCGAGCTCGCGGGGCAGGTTCCGCATGAACTGCATCATCAGGAAGACGAAGAAGGCGTCCGTCGCCAGGTACTTTCCGAGCAGCAACGGCACATAGGTGTTGATGAGTTCCATCTTCTGGAACAGCACGTACTGCGGAATGATCAGTACGTGGTACGGCAGCAGGAGCGTGCCGATCATCAGCGAGAAGAGCACGTTGCGCCCGCGGAAGGAGATCCGGGCGAAGGCGTAGGCCGCCAGCGAGCAGGAGAACAGGACACCGGCGACCGAACCGAACGCCAGCACCAGCGAGTTGACGAAGAACGTCGAGACCGGAATGTCGGCGATGCCGTCGGCGAGACGTTCGTAGTGGGTGAACACCGGGTGGGAAGGGAAGAGTTCCAGTCCGCCGACGATGTCCTCGTTGGGTTTCAGGGAACCCCCGATGACCCAGAACAGCGGGTACAGGACCACCATGAGCACGGCGAGCGCCCCGATGTGCCAGAGGGCCGAGCGCAGTCCGCGCCGCCGCCCCGGGTGGATGAGCGCGCTCATCGGGCGTCCTCCTCGTAGTGCACCCAGCGGCGCTGGGACCAGAACAGCACGGCCGTGACGAGGCCGACGGTGATCAGCAGCATCCAGGCCATCGCGGAGGCGTAACCCATCCGGAGGTTCGTCCAGCCCTGTTCGTACAGGTAGCAGGTGTAGACGAGGCCGGCGTCGGCCGGGCCGCACTTGCTGTTGGTGACGACGTAGGCGGAGGCGAAGATCTGGAAGGAGTGGATGGTCTCCAGGAGCAGGTTGAAGAAGAGCACCGGCGAGATCATCGGCAGGGTGATGGACCGGAATCGCCGCCAGGCCCCCGCGCCGTCCACCTCCGCGGCCTCGTACAGCTCGCGTGGCACCTGTTTGAGTCCGGCCAGGAAGATCACCATGGGGGCGCCGAACTGCCAGACGGTCAGCGCGACCAGGGCGTAGATCACCATGTCGGGATCGCCGATCCAGCCGCCGACGTCGACGCCGAAGATCTGCTGTGTGCGGTCGACGACCGCGTCGTCGGAGAAGAGTGCCCGCCACACGATCGCGATGGAGACGCTCGCGCCGACGAGGGACGGCGCGTAGAACGCGGCTCGGTAGAAGCCCTGGCCGCGCCGCTTCTTGGTGAGCAGCAGGGCCACGCCCAGGGCCGCCGCCAGCTTCAGCGGGGTGCCGACGACCACGTACGAGGTGGTGACCTCGACGGACTTCTGCCAGCGGGCGTCACCGAACATCTCGGTGAAGTTGTCCAGCCCCACCCACTGCGGGGTGTCGAACAGGTTGTAGTCGGTGAAGGCGAGATAGAGCGAGGCGAGCATGGGCCCGGCGGTGAGAAGGACGAAGCCGGCGATCCACGGGGACATGAACAGATAGCCGGCCAGGGTCTCCCCGCGCGCCCGCCGCCGGGCAGCGGCGGGCCGTCGTCCGGATTTCCTGGGCTGCTCGGGGCTCTCTTCGCGCACGAGGGGCGCGGGGGCCTGGAGGTCAGTCATCGCCGATCCCATCAGGAGCCGAGTGCCGTCTTCGCCTCGGAGAAGAACTGCTTGACGCCGTCGTCGACGGACGTCGTGCCCATGACGACGTCGGTGGCGATGCGCAGGAACGCGGCCTCGGCGATGTCGGCGCCCGCCGGGTGCGGAGTGATCGGCTCGACGTTGTCGGCGACCTTCTTCTCGTACTCGGCGATCTGCGCGGAGACGCCGACCGGCTCGTACGCCTCGAACTGCTCGTTCGTGGCGAGGACGCCCCGGTCGTAGCCCATGATCTTGCCGACCTCGGGGTCGTGGACCATGAAGTCGATGAACTGGGCGACTTCCTTCGGGTGCTTCGTACGGGCGGAGCCGCTGAGCATCAGCGAGGAGATGTACTGTCCGGTGCGCTTGCCGTCCGTCGTGGGGATCGGGGCGAGTCCGAGGGGGACCTTGGTCTCGGAGGTGTACCTGACCAGGAAGTTGTCCCAGGTGAACTCGCCCGCGGAGAGGTCCTTGGAGAGCGCGGACGTGGGCTTGGCCTGCTCGGCCTTCTTGGGGTCGGTGAACATTCCGGCCTTGGTCCGGTCGCGGCTCTCGCTCCACCAGTCCTTGAGGTCGGCCTCGGTGAAGCCGAGCCCGTCCTCGGTGAAGAACGCCTTGTCGTGCTGGCGGAGCACCAGGTCGTAGAGGTACATGATGCCGCCGTGACCGCTGTCGCCCGCGAGCTCGCCGCCGTCGCTGATCTTCTCGATGGCGGCGTTGTACTCGTCCCAGGTCCAGCCCTCCGCGGGGGTGACGCCGGCCTTCTTGTACTCGGCGGGGTTGTAGACGAGCGCGAAGGTGTTGCCGCCGACGGGTACGCCGAGGAGCTTGCCGTCGACGTCGCCCGCCTTCTCCAGGCCGGCGCGGAAGTTCTCCATGCTGAGGTTGCCCGCCTTGACCTGGGCGTTCAGGTCGAGCAGGACGCGCTTGTCGTCGTACTTGCGCAGGAAGGCCACGGAATTCTGGAACACGTCGGGGGCGTTGCCGGCAGATGCCTGGGTGTTGAACTTCTTCCAGAAGGCCTCGTAGTCCTGGAAGTCGGTCTTGACGTCGATGTCCGGGTGCTTCTCCTCGAACAGCGCGATCGTCTTGTTGATCATCTCGGCCCGCTCCTGGCCACCCCACCAGGAGTACCGGATCTCCGTCTTCCCGCCGGCCCCCGCTCCCCCGTCGCCGCCGCAACCCGAGGCCAACAGCCCCAGGACCGCCACGGACACACCGGCCGCACGCAGCCCCTGGGCACTCCGCCAAGACCTCATGACACACCCCTTCCGGGCAGGCTGCACCCGCTGCCACGGTCGATTGAATCGTTTAAGAAAGCGCTTGCTGGGACAAGCTAAGGACCCGATGCCGCAACGTCAACGGTTTGGGTCGAATCGCTTGAAGCGCTTCGACGAAACACTGGGGTAAGCGCGGCGCAACAACGCAGGTGGGAGCGGCCGGCACAGCAGCCGCAAGTCGCCGAAGGGGCCCGGAAAACGCCAGAGGGCCCGTGAGACTTCTCAGTCTCACGGGCCCCCTGTCCGGGTGGGCGATACTGGGTTCGAACCAGTGACCTCTTCGGTGTGAACGAAGCGCTCTCCCACTGAGCTAATCGCCCGGGCGCACCGCAAACATTACCCCATGTCAGCGGCGCTCCGAGACCATCCCCAGGTCACTCGGCGATCTTCCACGGCATCGTGATTCCGAACTTCCAGACGTAGACCGCGACCAGCGCAGCGATGATCACGAGCCCGACCGTGGTGAGGATGATGTTGCGCCGCCGCACCTTGGGATCGAGCGCCTTCTGCGCGGCCTCCGTGACCTTGCGCCTGGTCCAGCGGAGCACCAGCTGCGCCCACACGAACTCGGTCGCCCAGATCGCCATGCCGCCGAAGATCACGAGCCACCCGGGACCCGGCAGCGGCAGCATGACGACGCCCGCGGCCACCACGGCGAGGCCGACGACGAAGACGCCGACCTGCCAGCTCATGTGCAGCGGCCTCGACGCCTTGATGAAGGCCGGCGCCCGCGATCCCAGCTCCCGCTCGACCCTCACCGCGCCCCCCGCGGCGGACTCGGGGGCCTGTGTGGCGGTCCCATTCCGCTCGTCACTCTCCGCATTCATGGTCACCAACCTACCCGAACGGTCTTCGTCACCGGAATGGCCGCATAACTCAAAGTTACACGCCGCCGTACGAGGGACCCGAAGAGCCACAAATGGGTCAGAGGGGTTTACAACGCCACCGTAGGTGGCATGTCGATTTCGCCGACGTGCGAATCCCCGAGCGCACACTGAGCGAAAGGCCCTGGCGCTTATGAACACCACGGTCAGCTGCGAGCTGCACCTGCGCCTCGTTGTGTCGAGCGAGTCCTCACTGCCTGTACCCGCGGGCCTGCGGTATGACACGGCCGATCCCTATGCCGTGCACGCCACCTTCCACACCGGAGCGGAGGAGACGGTCGAATGGGTATTCGCCCGTGACCTCCTTGCCGAGGGGCTGCACAGGCCCACCGGCACCGGAGACGTCCGCGTCTGGCCATCACGTAGTCACGGCCAGGGCGTCGTCTGTATCGCGCTGAGTTCCCCAGAGGGCGAAGCCCTGCTCGAAGCCCCGGCAAGGGCCCTGGAGTCGTTCCTGAAGAGGACCGACGCCGCGGTTCCGCCGGGCACCGAGCATCGTCACTTCGACCTCGACACGGAGCTCTCACACATCCTGGCCGAGAGCTGAGCCAGATCCTGGCCGAGGGCTGAGCCAGACCGAACGCTGCAGGACGCCGTCCGACTCGGGGCGACGGCGTCTCGCGGACAACCGCATAGGGCATATACCGGCGCCGTCACCGCGGAATCCACCGCGGTGACGGCGCCGGTGCGCGTAGACCGGCCGGTCCCTGCGCTGCCCTCGCCCACGGCCCCGCGCCCGGCGCCCTGCCCGCGGCCGCCCGGAGCGGCCCGCGGAGACCCCTGCCGGGCCGCCACCGGCCGCCGGACCTCCCCGGCCGATCACGGCGCCCGGCCCGGCCCCCCGAGCGCGCTCCGGGCCGGATGAGCTCGTCCCGAGCCAGTAGAGTCAGCCGCCATCGGCGGCGCCCGCCCGCCGGATTTCAGGGAGCGAAGCGTGCTGATCCCACACGACACCCGGATCGCCCTCGACACGGTGGTTGATCTGGTGAACACCGCACCGGAGCACGAGCTGCCCGAGAGCGAGCAGACCGACGGACTCGCCGACGTCGAGGCGCTGTACGACTTCGCGCGGCGCCGGCTCATCAGCGGCGTCGGCGGGCTCGCCGAGAAGGACCTGCGGGCCGTACAGGAGGTACGCGGCCGGTTCGCGGAGATCTTCGCGGCACCCGACGCCCGTACGGCGGCCGATCTCGTCAACCGGCTGGTGGCCGCCGCGGGAACCACCCCGCAGCTCACCGACCACGACGGCTACGACTGGCATGTCCACTACTTCGCCCCGGACGCCTCGATCGCCGACCACCTCGCGGCCGACTGCGGCATGGCCCTCGCGTTCATCGTCGTGGCGGGCGAGCAGGAGCGGCTGCGGCGGTGCGAGGCACCGGACTGCCGACGGGCCTTCGTCGATCTGTCCCGCAACCGCTCCCGCCGCTACTGCTCCAGCCGCACCTGCGGCAACCGGCTCCATGTCGCCGCGTACCGGGCCCGGCGCAAGGAAGCGTCCCGCTGACGTCCCCCGCGCCCGGGCACCGTGCGCATGGAAGCGTCCCGCTGACGCCCCCGGCGCGGAGGCGCACGCCGCGGCGCCGCCCGCCCTGGCGGCGGGGCGGGCCGGGGTGCCGCTCCGGCGCTCACAGCAGGAAGAGATCGTGCAGCGCGGCCATCAGCAGCAGGCTGCCGATCACCGTGAGGAAGATCATCAGGGGTGGCTGGGAGAGCGCGAAGAGGCAGCCACGCGGCTCTTCGGCGGGGGGTGCGGGGGCTTCGCCCCGGGATGTGTCCACCATCTCGGGTTGATCATGACTCAGTTGACCCCCTTATGGCGATCAACACGCTTTTTCCGGACGGGAGTTCACCCCTGTCGTGGCCGGTAAGAATCGCTCCGGCGTCCGATCCGCCATCACACTTTCGGGACCTCGGGATTCCGCCGGCCCCGCTCCCACGTCCGCTCAGACGAGTTCGCGCAACGTGCGCAGCTGGACCGCCACTTGGGCCGAGGCGCCGCCCTCGTGGCCGTTCCAGGGGTAGACCTCGATCTCCTTCGGTCCCGCCCAGTGGTTGTAGGCGGCGAAGACGGTGGACGGCGGGCAGATCGTGTCCCTCAGCGCCACCGAGTAGAGCGCGCGGGCGGTGGCACGGGCCGCGAAGCTCATGCCGTCGAAGTACGAAAGCGTCCGGAACACCTGCTCGGCCGTGCCGTGCTGGGTGGAGAGGAAGCGGACGATCTCCTGGTAGGGGTCCTGGTCGGTGATCTCGACGGCGCGCCTGAAGTTGCTGAGGAAGGGGACGTCGATGAAGGCGGCGGACACACCCGGGCTCAGCGCGGCGGCGGCGTGCGCGATGCCGCCGCCCTGGCTGCCGCCGTGCACGACGATGCGCGCCGGGTCGACGGAGGGATGCGTACGGGCGGCCTCGACGGCCCGCACCGCATCGGTGAACACCCGCCGGTAGTAGTACTCGTCGGGGTCGAGAACACCCCGGGTCAGAAAGCCGGGCGACTGCGGGTTGGCGCCCCCGTGCGGGTCGGCGGTGGCGCCCGGGGTGCGGCCGTTGCCGGCTCCCTGACCGCGCGTATCGACCACGAGGACCGCCCAGCCGCCCGCCGGCCAGGTCAGATGCTCGTGGGGCAGGCCCCGGCCGACGCCGTACCCCAGGAAGTGGACCACGCATGGGAGGGGCTCCGCGGCTCCGGCCGGGACGTTCAGCCAGGCCCTGACGCGGTGGCCGCCCCAGCCGGCGAAGGACGCGTCGTAGACATCGACGTGGCTCAACGCCGCGTCGTACGGCACGAATGCGGGGTCGAGCGGGTAGTCGGCGGACGCCTTGAGCGTGCCCTCCCAGAACGCGTCGAAGTCGTCCGGCTCCTCGCGTTCCGGCCGGTAGGCGCGGAGTTGGTCCAGGGGCATGTCGAACAGGGGCACAGCGACTCCGTATCAGGACATCCGAAAGGAAGGTGCGGACGGCTGGGGGCCGGCAGACAGGTCAGCGCGGGGCGGCGCCGGCGGCGCTGGAGGCGCGCACGACGAGTTCCGGCTGGAGCACCACGCTGCGGTGCTCGTGGGTGCCGTCGTCGTCGGCCTCCTCCAGCAGAAGTTCCGCCGCCATCCGTCCCATCACCACGGCGGGCTGACGCACCGATGTGAGCGGTACGGCCGCCGCGGCGGCGAACTCGATGTCGTCGTAGCCGACGATGGCGACGTCCTGCGGGACGCGCACCCCGGCCGCGTACAGCGACTGCAGGACACCCAGGGCGAGGAGGTCGTTGGCGCAGAAGACAGCGGTCGGCCGGGGCACGAGGCCGAGCAGCCTGGCTCCCGCGTCGCGGCCCGCCGCGACGTCCAGGCGGTCGGAGGGGATCTCGACGAGGGCCTCCGGCGAAAGTCCGGCCTCGGCGAGCGCGGCCAGCGCCCCTTCGCGGCGGTCCCGTATCTGGTGGAGGTCGCCGGGGCCGCTCACATAGGCGACGGAGCGGTGGCCCGCCGAGACGAGGTGCCCGACGGCGAGTGCGCCGCCGCGGACGTCGTCGACGGAGACGGCGCAGGACTCGCCGCCGGAGGACACCCGGTCCACGAGCACGAAGGGAATCCGGTGGCGGCTGAACGCCTCGAGATTGCGGCCCGTGGCGTCGGCCGGGGTGACCAGCACTCCACAGACCCGCTGCTCGGCGAAGAGTCCGAGGTAGTCGGCCTCCTCGGTGGGGCTCTGGTCGCTGTTGCAGACCATGACCCCGAGCCCGGCCTGCCGTGCGGCCCGCTCGGCACCGCGGGCCACGTCCACGAAGAACGGGTTGCCCATGTCGAGGACGAGCAGCGCCATGATCCGGCTGCGGCCGGCCCGGAGCTGCCGGGCCGACTCACTGCGTACGTACCCGAGGTCCTCGATGGCCGCCAGCACCCGGGCCCGGGTGTCGGGCAGCACCGCCTCGGGCCGGTTGATCACGTTGGAGACCGTGCCCACCGAGACTCCGGCCTGCCGGGCCACGTCCTTGATCCCTGCCACACGCCCCACTAGCCCTGCCCCACTGACGCTTCCTGCCGCCGCGCACGGGCGCGGGGACTCCCATCGTACGGACGGTGACACCGGGAGTTCCGTCATCCTCGCCCATACCCGGTGTCCGTTCCGGCACCGGTTCGCGCCCTCGCGCGCCCTCGCGCGTCGACGCGCTTCGACGTACGGGACGACTGCCGGCCGACCCGTGACACCGAATGAATTGTTTCAATTCGATGGGGACGGTAACCCCCTCGATGCGGCGCGTCAAGCGGGGATGAATCGATTCATGGCCTCGTCGTGCCCGCAGGGCCGGGGTTCGGGCTCGCACCCGGCGCCCGGAGGCCGCGCTGCTTGCTCAGAGGCCGTGCTTCTTCAGGATGGCCTCAATGTCGCTGAAGTCGTCCCCCGGCGCCGCCGCCTGCTCCTTCTTCGGCTTCGCACGGGGTCGCTCCGCCGGGATGCCCGAGGTCAGCGGGGGCGCCGACGCGGCCGGGGCGACCGCCTCGTTCCGTGCCGCGCGGGCCGCCTCGCGCTCCTCACGGGTGGAACCGCGTCGGCGCTCCACCGCCCGAGTCGTCATCAAGAGCAGCCAGGCCAGCCCGAGCACCCCGAACCCGAGCCAGACACTCGGCTTGAAGGCGATATCCGACACCCACTCGACGACCCCGGTCATCACCAGGCCGACCGGCACGAGCGCGTACGCGGCGATGCGGGTGGCCGCGAGGAATCGCTTGCGGTACGCGGTGACCGCGGCGATGCCCAGGCCCGCCGCCGATGCCGCGGAACAGATGGTCTCGGCAAGCATCGGGGCCTCCAAGGCGCGGGGAAACGTCCCTTCCATCCTGCACCGCCATCCGCGCCGGAGCCACGACCCACAACCACATCAGGGACATTTCAGGGCCGTACTCCTCCCCAGGTGCCGATTGGGAAGCTCCCTCCCGGCCTGAAAGACTGATTTCATGAGCGAATCCACACCCCCGGCCCCGGTCGTCCTCGACATCTGGTGCGACCTCCAGTGTCCCGACTGCCATCAGGCCCTCACCGATGTACACGCGCTGCGCGCCCGCTACGGCGACCGGCTGGACATCCGGCTGCGGCACTTCCCGCTGGAGAAGAACAAGCACGCCTACGCCGCCGCCCAGGCCGCCGAGGAGGCGTACGAACAGGGCAAGGGCTGGCCCTACGCGGAAGCCCTGCTCGCCCGTACCTCCGACCTGTCCCGCGCGGGTGAGCCGACGCTGCTCGACGTGGCGCGCGAACTGGGCCTGGACGCCGAAGAGTTCGACACGGCCCTGATCGACGGCCGGCATCTCCTGGTCGTCGACGCCGATCAGGCCGAGGGCAAGGCCATCGGGGTGACCGGAACGCCGACGTACGTGATCGGCGACGAGCGGCTGGACGGCGGCAAGAGCCAGGAGGGGCTCCGCGAGCGGATCCAGGAGATCGCCGACCGGCTGCTCGCCGCGCAGGACTGACAGCCGGATCACCGCAGGGCTCGCCCGGTCGTCTACTACAACGGCTTGGCCAGGTTGTAGTGCGTCGCCTCGTAGCCGAGCGACTCGTACAGCCGGAGCGCCGGTGTGTTGGCGGCGAAGACATGCAGTCCGAGCCGGTCCGCACCGGCGGCCAGGGCCATGCCCTCCGCCTCCAGCATCAGCGCGCGGCCGTAGCCGCGCCCCCGGTGCTCCTCGCGTACCTCGACGTCGTAGACCCAGCCGATCCACGACCCAGGGGTCTGTTCGAGCCGTGCCACCCAGATGTGGCCGACCGTTTCCCCGTCGTGCACCAGGACATGCAGACGCACACCGTCCGAGGACAGTCCGTCCGGAAGCAGCCTGGCGTGGTCGGCCTCGGACTTCTGCGTGGCCTGGTCGGCGGGGACACCGCGGTCGATCCAGCTCCGGGCGTAGGCGGTGATGGCGTCGGCCTCCCACCGCCCGAACTCCTCCTCGGACATCGAGCGCGCGACGAGTCCGGCGGGCAGCGCGGGAGGGTCCTGCGGCAGCGGCTTGATCATGTTCCGGCTGCGCTCCGTGTAGCCGAGCGCGGCCGCCAGCCGCTGGGCGGCCTCGTTGCCCGCCGGGGCCTCCAGCCGGACCTGGACACAGCCCCAGCCCCTCAGTACCTCCTCGGCGGCGAGCGCGGCGATGATGCCGCGGCCCCGCCTCCGGTGGGAGGCGTCGATCCGCAGCGAGCGGAGCACCCCTGCCGTCGCGCCGAACGACGGGTCGGTGGCGATCTCCACGGCGCCGACTGGACGCCCGTTGTCGCACACGTCGTAGACGCGTTCCCGTGCGCCGTCGGCGCCTTGCTTGCTCGGCCCGGCCGGCCGCAGGGTGGTGGTCATCAGAGGTGTTCTATCCGCTGCGCGGCGGGCCGTCACCCGCTTTTACGTCTTTACGGGTCGAGATCGTCGCCCGCACGCTCGTCGAAGACGCGCATGGCCTTCGCCGTCACCGGGCCGGGGGCGCCGGGGAGCTCCCGCGCGTCGACCCGGTGAACGGCCTGGATGTCCCGCGTGGTCGAGGTCAGGAAGATCTCCTCGGCGTGCTCCAGCACCTCGGGCGACAGCTCGGTCTCCTGCGCTCCGGTCCATTCCACGGCCAGGGCGCGGGTGATCCCGGCGAGGCAGCCGGAGGCGAGCGGCGGGGTGTGGATCTGCCCGTCGAGGACCACGAAGACGTTGGAGCCGGTGCCCTCGCAGAGCTGCCCCGCCGTATTGGCGAAGAGCGCCTCGCTGGCGCCGTGGCTGTGCGCGCGGGCGAGCGCGACGACGTTCTCGGCGTAGGAGGTGGTCTTGAGCCCGGCGACCGCGCTGCGTTCGTTGCGCGTCCACGGGACGGTGATCACGGCGGTGGAGTCGGGGCGGCGGCCCACCTCCCCCAGGGCGACGACGAGACCGGGTCCGTTGTCGCCTCGGTCCGAGCCGAGCGGCGAGATTCCGCCGGTGAACGTGATGCGCAGCCTGCCGAGCGGGAGGGGTGTGGCGTCGATCACCGCCCGGGCGGCGCGGCGGATCTCGTCGTGGTCCGGGTCCGGGAGGCCGAGGCCCCTGGCCGAGCGGGTCAGCCGGTCCAGGTGACGGGTGAGGGCGAAGGGGCGGCCCCCGACGGTCTTGACCGTCTCGAAGACACCGTCCCCGACGGTGAGCCCGTGGTCGAGCACGGACACCCGTGCGTCATCGGCGTCGCGCAGCTCGCCGTTGACCCAGATCATCATGGTGCGGTCCTTCCTGTCTCCTCGTAGGCACCCGACGCTACAGCGAGCAGCCGCGACGCCTTCAGCTCGGTCTCGTCCCATTCCCGCTCCGGATCGGACCCCCAGGTGATGCCTGCTCCGGTGCCGAAGCGGAGCGTCGGCACGGCGGCGTCGGTGCGGTCGATCCAGAACGTCCGTATCCCGACGGCGAGGCCGGCGGTGGCGCGGTCGGCGTCCACCCAGCCGATTCCTCCGCAGTACGGCCCCCGGGGCGAGGTCTCCAGGGCTTCGATGATCCGGAGCGCGCTGGACTTCGGCGCTCCGGTGACGGAACCGGGCGGGAACGCCGCCGCGAGCAGTTCGGGCCAGCCCGCTCCGTCCGCCAGCCGTCCCCGCACGGTGGAGACGAGGTGGACGAGGCCGGGGTGCTTCTCCACCACACAGAGGTCGGGCACGGTGACACTGCCGGTCGCGCAGACCCGTCCGAGGTCGTTACGGACCAGGTCGACGATCATCACGTTCTCCGCGTGGTCCTTCTCCAGCAGATCGTCCTCGGTGCGGCCCGTGCCCTTGATCGGTCCGGACTCGACGGTGCGTCCGTCCCTCTTCAGGAAGAGCTCGGGGGACGCGGTGGCGATCTCGACGCCCTGCGCGGGGAGCCGGATCGTTCCTGCGTACGGAGCGGGGTTCCCCCGCGCGAGGAGCGCGGTGAGGGCGTCCACGTCACTGCCCACCGCGTCGGGCAGGGGCGCGGACATCACCCGGCAGAGGTTGGCCTGGTACACCTCACCTGCCGCGATGTGTTCACGGATGCGCCGCACACCGGCCATGTAGGCGGCCTTGTCCAGGGACGAGGACCAGTCCCCGACAGCGGGCCCGCGCCAGGCCCCGGGCAGGGGCGCGGGCACCGGCTCGGTCCGTACGTCGGAGAAGCGGGCGCAGACGAGAGCGCCTTCGAAATCGGCACAGACGGCCCAGAAGCCGGAGGAGTCGAGGGCCGCGGGATCACTGGTCACATCCCGCAGACCGGAGGCGACGAGGCCGCCGAAGCGGGCCATGGGAGCGAGGTCGTACACCCTGGTGAGTCTAGGACGGTGTGCCGTGACCTGCGTCGGGGCGAGTGCACCTCGGCAAGCTGCGCAAACGCGTTTTTGTACTGGCCCGGGAATCCGCTAGAGTTCAACACGTCGCCGGGACGCGCAAGCGGACCGGGAATGACAAGCGGACGTAGCTCAGTTGGTAGAGCGCAACCTTGCCAAGGTTGAGGTCGCCAGTTCGAACCTGGTCGTCCGCTCGCAGAAAGTGAGGGATCTTCCCGAATCCTCACTCCTGGTGGAGTGGCCGAGAGGCGAGGCAACGGCCTGCAAAGCCGTCTACACGGGTTCAAATCCCGTCTCCACCTCCAAGGACGATTAGCTCAGCGGGAGAGCACTTCCCTGACACGGAAGGGGTCACTGGTTCAATCCCAGTATCGTCCACTGGTCCGCAAGGATCCCCGCGCGATTAGCTCAGCGGGAGAGCGCTTCCCTGACACGGAAGAGGTCACTGGTTCAATCCCAGTATCGCGCACGCAGTACACGCAGGGTCACCCTGCGCGATTAGCTCAGCGGGAGAGCGCTTCCCTGACACGGAAGAGGTCACTGGTTCAATCCCAGTATCGCGCACCATCCGAAACCCCCGGTCGTCTCGACGACCGGGGGTTTCTGTGTTGCGCGGAGAGGCGCGAGAACGCGCCGCGGGCCCGGACGCGGTGCGTCCGGGCCGTGCTGCGGAGGTGTCCGGCTCAGGAGGAGAAGAGCATCCGGCCGAAGCTCTTCTGGCGGTGGTGGCCGTAGTGCCCGCCCTGGTGCTGCGGGGCGCCCCACGCGGGAGCGGGCGCGGCGGCGGCGGGGTACGCCTGGGGGGCCGGCGGCGCGGGAGCGGGCGGGGCCTGCTGCGTCCACTGCGACTCCAGGCGGGTCAGGGACTCCAGCTCGCCGTAGTCGAGGAATATCCCGCGGCAGCCGCTGCACTGCTCGATCTGGACGCCGTTGCGGTTGTACGTGTGCATCTGCGCGTGACACTTGGGGCACTGCATCATCTGGTCGGCTCCTCGCCGTCGGTTAGCCGTCGCCGGAATTCATGCCCGGCTGCGGTCGGTTCACCCTACGACGAGCGTTCGACGGCCAACTCGGGCGGGAGGGACGCAATTCGGGCACAGGCGTCGATCATCAGCTGCTCCACCTCATCCGGACTGCGCCCCTCCGCGGCGGACTTGGCGAAGGCGAGTGCGGCGGTCTGCACCGTGAGCGCCCGCGCGGGCACGTCCAGCTCGGGCCACGGGTCCCCCTCGCCGCGTACGGCCGGGCCGCCGGCGGTGCGGTAGGCGTCGAGGAAGCGCAGCCAGACATCGGGCGGCAGCAGTCCGGCCGCGTACCAGGCAGCGGGCCGCGCGAGGTCCCAGGCCGCGTCCCCGAGGCCCGTGTCGTCGACGTCGATCAGCAGCCAGGGACCGTGCGGTGCGGGGTAGCGGACCAGCTGTCCGAGGTGCAGGTCGCCGTGGCAGAGGAATCCCGCGCGGTGCGCGGGCGCGGGTGCCTCGTCGCGGGCCCAGGCGGGCAGGCTG
This sequence comes from Streptomyces sp. NPDC045968, assembly GCF_056430475.1. Taxonomy (NCBI): domain Bacteria; kingdom Bacillati; phylum Actinomycetota; class Actinomycetes; order Kitasatosporales; family Streptomycetaceae; genus Streptomyces; species Streptomyces sp. NPDC045968. The sequence continues at coordinate 168,510 of NZ_JBWKLF010000007.1, forward strand.
CGCCAGGCGGCCAGTACCGGGTGGGTGGCCGGGTCGTCGGGACGGGCCGCGCGCATCCGGGCGACGGCGAGGGCGGCCTTGGCGGGGCCGCGCATCGGCGGGAGAGGCAGGGGTGGCCGCGTGCCGTGGAGGCGGGCGAGGAGGACGGCCGCCTCCTCCCAGGGGGCGGCGTCGGGGTCCGACGGGTCCACGGGGGAGCCGTGCGGCCAGAGTGTGACGGGGCGGCCGTGGAGGAGCGTGTGCGTGGGGTCCGACTCGGTGCGCGGAGGCTCCGGGGGGTGCCCGGTGGGCGGCCCGGCGTCGGCTGCGGGCACGTGGTGCCGGTCCTGGTCGCGCTCGGCCTGGTGGTGCCGGTCCAGGTGCTGGTTGGCCGGGCCGGGGCCGCTCGTCGTCGGTGGGGCCTCCGCGCGCGGTGACGGGGGCGGCGGGATGCGCCGTGCCGGGAGCGGAGGCAGGAGGATGCCGGCCAGGGCGGGCGTGGCGGCCAGGGCCAGGCGGGCCGTCAGGGCCGGGCCGTCGGTGCCCGGGGCGTGGGCCTTGGCCACGATCTTCCCTCTGCGGACGACCGTGCCGTCCGCGCGGTCCGCGAGCACCTGCGCCGGGGCGCAGTCGCAGGCCGGGACCCGTGGGTGGGCGCTGTCGTGCGCGAGGTCGCCCAGTGCGCGTACGACCGTGGTGGTGGTCATGGACTCCCCCGGCGATGGCGGGTCCGGCCCTCCGCCGGTCCGTGCCATGAGCGTACGTCGTGGGGCGTACGGGCCCGGACAGCGCGATGTCCGGCCAGCTCCCCAGCTGGCCGGACAAACGCTGCCGTCCGCCGCACCCCCGTCCCCACGGGGTTGTTGGCCGGATGTCCCGGTCCGGACCGCTCTTCCGGACCCGGGGCGCCGCTCAGCGCCCCAGCATCACGCCCACGGACGACGCCTGTGTGACCACCGCGTCCCAGCCGCCGAAGACGACTACGAGCAGGGCCGCCAGGGGAAGAACCATGGCCGTCGCCACCAGTGGGTGACGGCGGCCGGACGGACGGGCACCGAACGAGGCGTGTGCCTTGCGTCCCTGCGTACGGATCATGGTCCGCATTGCCGTGTCCGACATGGTTCCTCTCCTGACCTGATGTGGAGCGGCGGGCGTGTGACCTCGGGGGACGAGTGCTGCGCCCGCCGCTTGACCTCAACATTAGGGAACCCTCGCGCAGGGGTCGTCATGCCCGCGTACCGATTGCCGGGCCTCCCGGAGGATGAGCTGTCGGTAGTCGGCGTACTCCCCTGGGTGGAGACGCGGCGCTATACCTTGGGGACATCCCGGAGGGGACGCTCGGACGCGTCCTCCCTGGGAACCGGTTGTTCGACCAGGGCGAGGACCCTGGTCGCCATGAAGCGGGCGGTGCGGACGACTGATCCACTGCGGGTGACTTCACTCACTTCGACCACCCCCCGGCGGACGGCCGTCTCCACCCTGCGGCCTGCTCTGGAGGCCACCACCTCGTACGTCCTGGTCGTGTCTCCCGCGTCCACGACTATCTCCACGCGATCGCCCTTCACTGATCCAATCCCCCTTCTGCGACGGTCCATTGAGATCTCGCACGGGCCGGGGCGCCTGGATCCACCGCTCCCTGACCACTCCTCAAGTTTCCCACCCGGCACTGACAATCGATTCTCGGGCGAGGGCGCGGCCTCTGAGCGTGCCGGGCGCCGGGTACGTAAGCTGTGCCTCGTCAGGCGGACCAGGCAGCGGGGATGGGCAGACATGGCGATGATGCGGCTCCGGCGCGAGGACCCGCGTCTCGTCGGCTCGTTCAGGCTGCACCGGCGGCTCGGGGCGGGCGGCATGGGTGTCGTCTATCTGGGTTCGGACCGGCGTGGCCAGCGCGTGGCGCTCAAGGTGATCCGCCCGGATCTGGCCGAGGACCAGGAGTTCCGTTCACGTTTCGCTCGCGAGGTGTCCGCTGCCCGGCGGATTCGCGGCGGCTGTACGGCGCGTCTGGTGGCCGCCGATCTGGAGGCGGACCGTCCGTGGTTCGCGACGCAGTACGTGCCGGGCCCCTCCCTCCACGACAAGGTCGCCGAGGAGGGTCCGCTGTCGGCCGCCGAGGTGGCCTCGATCGGGGCCGCGCTCTCCGAGGGGCTGGTGGCGGTGCACGAGGCCGGTGTCGTCCACCGTGACCTGAAGCCGTCGAACATCCTCCTCTCCCCCAAGGGCCCGCGGATCATCGACTTCGGTATCGCCTGGGCGACCGGGGCGAGCACGCTCACCCATGTCGGTACGGCGGTGGGCTCGCCCGGCTTCCTGGCGCCGGAGCAGGTGCGGGGCGCCGCGGTGACGCCCGCCACGGACGTCTTCTCGCTGGGTGCCACGCTGGCTTACGCGGCGATGGCCGATTCGCCCTTCGGCCACGGCAGTTCCGAAGTGATGCTGTACCGGGTGGTGCACGAGGAGCCGCAGCTGTACGACGTGCACGACGCGCTCGCTCCGCTGGTCCGTGCCTGTCTGGCGAAGGACCCCGAGGAGCGGCCGAGCACGCTGCAACTGTCCATGCGGCTCAAGGAGATCGCGGCGCGCGAGGCACAGGGGCTGCACGACAGCCGGCCCCCCGCGCAGCGGTCCGCGCCGGACACGGACCGGCCCACCGGCCGGATGGAGAGCCCGTATGCCGAGCAGCCGACGCGGCGGTCGGCAGACAGCTCCGAATCGGCCTCCCGGCCGCAGGGGCAGCGGTCCTCCTCACGGTCCGCCCCGCCCCGTACCGGAGGATCGCGGCCGCAGGCGCCGCGCAGTACGACCCGCTCGGGGAAGCGTCCGCACGGTACGCAGGGGACGAACGGTGCGCAGGGACGTCCGGGCACCCGGCCCGGTGCCCGCACCACCTCGACCGGGCGGCGGCCCGCCAATCCCCGGCTGCTGCGGCAGCGGCTGGTCGTCTTCGTCGTCGTGACGTTGCTGGTGGCTCTCGGCATCGCGGCGGCCCAGGGGTGCCAGGGGCCCGCGCGCGGGCTGGGCGGCGGGCAGACGGTGGAGCAGCCCCGGGCAGAGGCGCAGGTGCAGTCCCGGACGCACGAGGAGGCCGCCGCCCCCGAACCGCCGCGGGCACGGCGGTAAGCGGTGTTCCGTCAGTCCTGCGGGCGTCCGGTCGCCACCGCGTAGAAGGCGACGGCCGCCGCCGCGCCCACGTTGAGCGAGTCGACGCCGTGGGCCATGGGGATGCGTACCCATTCGTCGGCGGCCATGAGCGCCTGGGTGGACAGGCCGTTGCCCTCCGCGCCGAGCATCAGCGCGACCCGTTCCAGCCGGTGAGGCGCGGCGTCGTCGATGCTCGACGCCTTCTCGTCCGGGGTGAGCGCGAGGAGTTTGAAGCCCGCCTCCCGTACGCCGTCCAGGTCCTTGGGCCACGTGTCGAGGCGGGCGTACGGGACGGAGAACACGGCGCCCATGGACACCTTGACCGAGCGCCGGTAGAGCGGGTCCGCGCAGTCCGGGGAGAGGAGGACCGCGTCCATGCCGAGGGCGGCGGCGCTCCGGAAGATGGCGCCGATGTTGGTGTGGTCGTTGACCGATTCCATGACGACCACCCGGCGGGCGGTGCGGAGGAGTTCGCCGGCCGTGGGCAGCGGCTTGCGCTGCATGGAGGCGAGGGCGCCGCGGTGCACGTGGTAGCCGGTCACCCGCTCGGCGAGCTCGGGGGTGACCGCGTACACCGGAGCGGGGACCTCGTCGATGACGTCGCGCATCACGTCGACCCACTTGGCGGAGAGCAGCATGGACCGCATCTCGTACCCGGCGTGCTTGGCGCGTCTGATCACCTTCTCGCCCTCGGCGATGAAGAGGCCCTCGGCGGGCTCCCGCCGACGCCGGAGTTCGACGTCGGTGAGGCCGGTGTAGTCGCGCAGGCGGGGGTCGTCGGGGTCGTCGACGGTGATGAGATCAGCCACAGGGTGATACTGCCTTGTCCGGTGTGAGGTGCCAACGGCTTGGATGAAGATCCGTTACCGCTGGTTACTCGGTGGGGGTGGCGATGGGGTCCGGGCCGACGTTCACGACGTCTCCGATGACGATCACGGCCGGCGGGCGTACGTCCTCGGCGACGGCCCGTTCGCCGACGGTCGCGAGGGTGGCGTCGACCCGGCGCTGGGCTGCCGTGGTGCCCTCCTGGACCAGGGCCACCGGGGTGTCGGGGGACTTGCCGTGGGCGATGAGCGCGGCGGCGATGGCACCGATCTTGTCGACGGCCATCAGGAGGACGAGGGTGCCGCGTAGTTGCGCGAGGGCCGCCCAGTCGACCAGGGAACGCGGGTCCTCGGGGGCCACGTGACCGCTGACCACGGTGAACTCGTGGGCGACGCCGCGGTGGGTGACGGGGATTCCGGCGGCGCTCGGGACCGAGATGGAACTGGAGATGCCGGGTACGACGGTGCAGGGGATGCCCTCGGCGGCCAGCGCCTGGGCCTCTTCCATGCCGCGGCCGAAGACGAACGGGTCGCCGCCCTTGAGACGGACGACGGCCTTGCCGGCCTTGGCGTGCTCGATCAGCGCCTGGTTGATCGCCTCCTGGGCCATGAAGCGGCCGTACGGGATCTTGGCGGCGTCTATGACCTCGACGTGCGGCGGGAGTTCGTCGAGCAGGTCGCGGGGGCCGAGCCGGTCCGCGATGACGACGTCGGCCTCGGCGAGGAGGCGGCGGCCCCTGACCGTGATGAGGTCGGGGTCGCCGGGGCCACCGCCGACCAGCGAGACGCCCGGGGCGTGCGTGCGGTGGTGCGGGGCGGCGAGGGTGCCGTCGCGCAGGCCCTCGACGATCGCGTCGCGGACCGCGGCGGAGTGGCGGGGGTCGCGGCCTTGCGAGGTGGTGGTGAGCACGGCGACGGTGACGCCCTCGCTGCGGCCGGTGGCCGGGGTCCAGGCGGTGGCGGCCTCGGCGTCGTCGCTGCGGACGCACCAGGTCCGGGTGCGCTCGGCCTCGGCGGAGGCGGCGTCGTTCGCGGCGTCGTCGGTGGTGGCGATGAGGGCGTACCAGGTGTCGGTGAGGTCCCCCTCCTGGTAACGGCGGCGCTCCCAGCGGATCTCGCCGGCGTCGGCCATCGCCTCGACGGAGGGGGTCGCGGACGGGGACACGAGGGTGATGTCGGCGCCGGCCGCGATGAGTGCGGGGAGGCGGCGCTGCGCGACCTGGCCGCCGCCGACGACGACTACGCGGCGCCCGCGCAGGCGCAGTCCGACGGGGTAGGCGGGGTGCTCGGCGTACTCGGCCATGGCTGTGCGGGCTCCTCGGGCAGGGTGCAGGTGCGGTGTGCAGTGCGGTGTGCGGTGTGCAGGTGCAGGTGCAGGGTGCAGGTGCGGTGTGCTGCGGGCCGCTGCGGCGGTGGAGCGGCTGTGACGTGCGGGGATTGGGGTGTGGGTGGGGCGTGGGACCACGATACGGGGTGCGGGGCGGGGGGTGGGTGGTGTGGGCGGCGCCTGCGGCGGGCCCTTCCCCTACCCGCCCCTTCCCGAAACCGGGGCTCCGCCCCGGGCCGCGGTCCTCAAGCGCCGGACGAGCTGAAAAGCATGCCCTCAAGCGCCGGGCGGGCTGGGTGGGCTGGAGGGCTGCCGAGTGCCGGGTGGGCTGAGGGCGGGGTGGACGGAAGACTGCCGACGCGTACCGGTCGGGTGGAACAGTGCTGGCTCGCGCGCGGGTTGGACGGCACCTTGTCGGCGGGCGCCGGGAGGGTGGGACGGAAGACTGTGGCGCGTGCCGGGTGGGTGGCGAGTGCCGACGCGTACCGGGCCGGGGCGGTGGGGAGACGTGCCGGCTGGTGCCGGGCGGGGTGCGATGCGGTCCCGCCCGGCGCCTGCGGGTTACTTCTCCGTGACGCCTGCCGAGTCGAACGTCGCCACCTCGTGCATCGCGCGGGCCGCGCTCTGCACGATGGGGAGTGCGAGCAGCGCTCCCGTCCCTTCGCCGAGGCGGAGGTCCAGGTCGACCAGGGGGCGCAGGCCCAGCTTGTTCAGGGCTGCGATGTGGCCCGGTTCCGCGCTGCGATGGCCCGCGATGCAGGCGGCGAGTGCCTCCGGGGCGATCGCCCTGGCGACCAGCGCCGCTGCTCCCGCGCTCACACCGTCCAGGATCACGGGGGTACGCAGCGAAGCGCCGCCGAGCAGGAAGCCGGCCATCGCCGCGTGTTCCAGGCCGCCGACCGCGGCGAGCACGCCGATGGGGTCGGACGGATCGGGCTGGTGCAGATCCAGGGCGCGGCGGACCACATCGACCTTGCGGGCGTGCATCTCGTCGTTGATCCCGGTGCCCCGCCCGGTCACCTCGGCCGGGTCGATGCCCGTGTACACGCAGATCAGCGCCGCCGAAGCCGTCGTGTTGGCGATGCCCATCTCGCCGGTCAGCAGGCCCTTGTTGCCTGCCGCCACGAGGTCGCGGGCCGTCTCGATACCCACCTCGATGGCGGCCAGCACGTCCTCGCGGCTCAGTGCGGGACCGGTCGTGAAGTCGGCCGTGCCGGCACGGACCTTACGAGGAAGGAGACCGGGCGTCGCGGGCAGTTCGGCGGCCACACCGACGTCGACCACACAGACCTCGGCGCCCACCTGTGCCGCGAAGGCGTTGCACACCGCTCCGCCACCGAGGAAATTGGCCACCATCTGGGCGGTCACTTCCTGCGGCCAGGCCGTGACGCCCTGGGCGTGCACCCCGTGGTCACCGGCGAAGATCGCGACGGCCGCGGGTTCCGGGATCGGCGGCGGGCACATCCGGGAGAGCCCGGACAACTGCGCGGAGATGATCTCCAGCATGCCGAGGGCGCCCGCCGGCTTGGTCATCCGCTTCTGGCGTTCCCACGCCTCGCCGAGCGCCTTGGCGTCCAGCGGGCGGATGTTGGAGATGGTCTCCTGGAGCAGATCGTGCGGCTCCTCGCCGGGGAGGGCGCGGCGGCCGTACGTCTCCTCGTGCACGACCCACGACAGCGGGCGGCGCTTGGACCAGCCGGCCTGCATCAGCTCGGGCTCCTCGGGGAACTCGTCGACGTAACCGACACAGAGGTACGCGACGACCTCAAGGTGGTCGGGCAGCCCGAGCGCCCGGACCATCTCACGCTCGTCGAAGAAACTGACCCAGCCGACGCCGAGCCCCTCGGCCCTGGCGGCGAGCCAGAGGTTCTCCACGGCGAGAGCAGAGGAGTACGGCGCCATCTGCGGCTGGGTGTGCCGGCCGAGGGTGTGGCGGCCCCCACGGGTGGGGTCGGCGGTGACGACGATGTTCACCGGGGTGTCGAGGATGGCCTCGATCTTCAGTTCCTTGAACTGCTTGGCGCGGCCCTTGGGAAGCGACGTGGCGTACGCCTCGCGCTGACGCTGTGCCAGTTCGTGCATGGAACGCCGGGTCTCCGCCGAGCGGATGACGACGAAGTCCCAGGGCTGCGAGTGGCCCACGCTGGGCGCCGTGTGCGCGGCCTCCAGGACGCGGAGCAGCACCTCGTGCGGGATCGGGTCGCTACGGAATCCGTTACGGATGTCGCGGCGCTCGCGCATCACCCGGAACACGGCCTCGCGCTCGGCGTCGTCGTAGCCGGGAGCGGGCGGGGAGTAGGCGACGGGTTCGGCGATCTCCTCGGCCGGCTGGGGCTCCTCGGCTGTCTCGGCCACCGGAGCGGCTTCCTCGGCGGGGGCTTCGGACGCGGCTTCGGTGGGCGCCGCGTCGGAGGGCGCTGCGTCGGAGGGCGCTGGGGTGGCTTCCCCGGCCGGGGCCGCCTCTGCCGGGAGTGCGACCGGGGCGGCGTGCTGTGCCGGTTCCGCGAGGTCCGGGGTCTCGATGATCTCGGGTCCCGTGACGGCTTCCGGTTCGGCCGTGGCCTCGGCCGACGGTACGGCCTCGGGGGCAGGCTCAGGGGCCGGGGCCGGCTCAGGAACCTGGGTCGGCTCAGGGGCCGGGGCCGGCTCGGTCTCCGCTACGGGTTCCGTCTCCGGCAGTGGCTCGGGTTCTGCCACCGGTGCTGCTTCGGGCGCGGCGACCGCTTCTGCTTCCACCGCCACCTCTTCGGCGACGGGGGCCGCGTGCTCGGGGGCGGGCTCGGCCGTCGCGGCCTGCTCGACGACCAGCTCGGGCGTCGGCGCCGTCTCGGCCACGGGCGCTGCCACCGGCTCGGGGGCCGTCACGGCGTCCAACTGGGGCTGGGGCTGGGGCTCGATCACCGGCTCCGGCTCCGGGGCAGGGGCAGGGGTCACGGCCTCCGGCGGGGCCGGCTGCTCGGCCACGGCTGCGGCTGCGGCTGCCACGGGCTGCTCGGCCGCCGGTGTCGGGGCCAGGTGCGGCGTCGTCGGTACGGAGCCGTCCACCGCCACGAACCGGCCCAGGGTGTCGCCCTCTGCCGCGGGGGCGGCGGGCGGGGCCACGGCCTCGGCCGGGGCCTCCGCGGGAATCTCGGCGGCCGGTTCCGGGGTCGGCTCCGCGGCCGGCTCCGGGACGACCGTTTCTGCTGGGGCTGCCGGGGCCACGGGGGCGGCCGGCTGTTCGGGTGCCTGCGGTGCGGCCGGCTGCGGTGCCTGGGCGGCCCACGGGCCGGGGGCCTGCGGCGGGATCTCGCCCAGCTGCGGGCCGGGCTGCGGGGCCTCGGCGGCCGGCAGGTCGAAGTACTCGGGGCCCGTGGTCGGCGGTCCCGCGTGCCGCGCGGGCGCCGGGGTCTGGGGTGCGGCGGTGGGGCCGCGGTCGGCCAGTGAGCGGACCACTCCCCCGCTGGGGGTGCCGCCGCTCGGTGTGCTGCCGAAGGAGGGCGCCTCGGTGGAGGCGGGCCCCCGGTGCAGCGGCCTGCGTGTGGGGGCGGCAGCGGCCTGGGCGCCCACCGGGACCGGCGCGGGTGCCTGGGCGTGAGCCGGTGCGGATGCGGGGACCGGCGCCGGGATACGTACCCCGTTGAGGTCGACGGAACCCGTGTCACGGCCACCGGACTCGTGCGTACCCGTCATCTGCTCGGCCTGCTGCACGGCCTGCATCTGATGGCCGTACGAGTGGTCCTGCGCCGGAGCCTGCGTGTAGGGCTGCTGGTACGCGGCGGCCTGCTCGGGTGCCGGTGCGTACGCCGCCTGCTCGGCCGGGGCCGCCTGCGGGTCGCTCCAGGCGCCCTGGGACGTGGGCATCAGGAGAAGGTCGTCGTCCTCGGGTGCCTGCTCGGAGGGATCGAGGAAGGTGTAGGCGTCCGGGGCGGGGACGCCCGGCTGCTCCACCATGCCTGCGTTCTCCGGCAGTCCCTCGCCCGGGATCTGGCCGGTGTCAGTCATGCGTACCCCTCGCCCATCGTCAGTGCTCCTTCGGCCCTTCGCCCGGGACGCCCGAACCACGGCACGCCGGTGCTCGTCAACAAGAACGAGCGGGCCCGCCGCGCGGCACGAACCGCACGCGGAGATACACATTCTCGCGGCCGTTCGCCGCCGCGGCAGCTACTTCTGCCACGGCTCGCTGTGGACTGCGCCACGTCGCGCGTCCCCCGGTTGTGCCGTACCACAGCGAGGACCAAAACGGTCCCCTTTTCCGGACATTGACGAATGAAGCGACGAACGGCCGGGTGCGGTACAACGATCGGCCAGCCTACCTCGCCGGGTCTCCGACCGGGTCAGGGGGCGAGGTCCGAACGCACGCCGGAGAGCAGGAAGACGACAGAACGTTCGCGCTCCGACCAAGCGGACGTGTCGAGTTCGACGTTCTGGAGGAGGGCGCAGTCGATCCGGTATCCGTTCGCCGCGAGTGCGCCGCCGAGCGCCTCCGCCTCGTCCCGCGTGGAGGCGTGCGTGACGATGCGTTCGGGGCGGCGGTCCGCGACGGCGGTCACGACGGGGACGCCGCCGCCCCCGATGCGTACGACATCCGGTTCGGGCAGGCGTTCCAGGACGTGCGGGGCCCGGCCCTGGACGACCTGGACCTGGACGCCGAAGGTGCGGGCGGCGGCTGTCGTACGGGCGCAGGCCTCCGGATCGCTGTCCACGGCCAGGACGGCCGCGCCGAAGCGGGCGGCCTCCACGGCCAGGGCGCCGCTGCCGGAGCCGATGTCCCAGACGAGGTCGCCGGTCCGTGGGCCGAGGCGGGCCAACTGGGCGGCACGCAGACCCGGGAACTCGCCCTCGCCGGTCTCTCCCCCGGTGTCCGCCGCGCCGTCGCGGTACGCGTCCGCGGGCAGCGCCCAGCCCCGTACGCCCCGGGGGTAGGCGGGGTGGCGTCCGGCGATCCAGGCGCCGGTGGCGCTGGTCTCGGGGCCGCCGCCGATGACGATGACGACGTTCGGGTCCCGCCAGGCGTGGTCGGCGGCCTTGTCGGAGGTGAGGACGGTGACCTGTTCCCGCGCGCTGCCGAGCTCCTCGCAGATGACGAAGGTGCGGTGGACGCCGTCGAGGAGGAGCGCGAGTTCGGCGGGGCCCGCACCGGGCGAGGTGAGGACGGCGACCTTGTGGTGGGCGCGGCAGACGTTGACGGCGCGGCGCAGGGTGCGCGGGTGGGCGACGACGATCTGGGCGTCGTCCCACGGCATTCCGGCGCGGGCGAAGGCGGCGGCTACGGAGGAGACGGCGGGGACGACTTCGACTTCCAGGCCGTGCTCGGGTGCGCGCAGGGTGCGTACGACGCCGAAGAAGCCGGGGTCGCCGTCCGCGAGGACCACGGCGCTGCCGCGGTGTCCGGCGATCCTGCGGGCGGCCAGGTCGATGCTGCCGAGGCGGATGCGCTCGGCGCGTTCGGGGACTTCGGCGAGGGCGAGGTGGTGCGCGGCTCCGGCGACGAGCGTGGCGGCCGAGAGGGCGGCGGTGGCTGCCCTGCTCAGTGGCGAGCCGTCCCAGCCGATCACCGTGACCCGGTCGGCCATCGTCGTCAGTCTCCTGGGGGTGTCGCAGGCGTGGGCTGCCCGCGGGTGGCGGGCACGGTGAGAGTACCTGGTCCGTACCTGGCCCGGTCCGGCGGCCGCTCGTTGTCAGTTCCAGTCGTTGTAGCTGCCGAAGCCGCCCGCGTCGGCGAGCTCCTCGGCGACCCCTTCGAGGTCCTCGGGGAGGAGACCCCAGACGATCAGGTCGGTCCTGATGTCGGTCCAGCCGCCGTCCGTGCCGTTCTCGGTGCGGGTACGCGCTATCCGCGCGTTGCGCAGGACGCCCTCGCTGATGCAGCCCAGCTTCTGGGCGACCTGCTGCGAGGCGGTGTTGTCGGCGGGCGTGCGCAGCTCGATACGTTCGAACCGCTGGTCGCGGAAGAGCCATTCGGCGAGGGCCAGCACGGATTCGGTGGCGTATCCCTCACCGCGGGCCCAGGGCGCGGTGATGTAGCGGACCTCGGTGGCGAGGGTGCGCCAGTCGGTGTTGAGGAGGCGGACCGATCCGACGAGGCGCTGGGTGAGGAACTCGGTGACGGCGAAGACGATGCCGCTGCCCTGGGTGCGCTCAGCAGGAGCGATCCTGCGGACCCACCGTTCGGCGTCGACCTGCGTGTAGGGGTGGGGGCTCTCGGTCCAGGCGGTGACGAGTTCGTCGTTCATCATCTCGATGTACGCGGGCACGTCCGCCATGTCGAAGGGGCGCAGCACCAATCTGTCCGTGCTGATGGAGATGGACGGAAAGGTGGTAGTCATGCGCAGCTCCATGCCGAAGACCGTGTAAAGGCACAGCATGCAGCATCCGCCCGGCGTTGTGCATGGCCGGGTCGGTACGGCGGAGCCCCGCACACCCGGTGGGGGTGTACGGGGCTCGGTGAGCAAGTGCCGTCCGGGTGTCAGGACTTCGCGGGGGCACCGAAGGCCGGGACGATCGAGCCCTGGTAGGTGTCCTCGATGAACTTCTTGACCTCGTCGGAGTTCAGGAGCCCGGCGAGCTTCTGGACGCGGGGGTCCTTCTCGTTGCCCGCCTTGACGGCGAGGAAGTTCGCGTACGGGTTGCCCTCGGACTTCTCCAGCGCGAGGGAGTCCTTGCCGGGCTTGAGCTTGGCCTCGATGGCGTAGTTGCCGTTGATGACGGCGGCGTCGACATCGTTCAGGGCGCGGGGCACGGTTGCGGCCTCCAGCTCCTTGAACTCCAGGCCCTTCTTGTCCGTGATGTCGCTGAGCTTGGCGTTGGTGCCGACGCCGGGCTTGAGGGTGATCAGGCCGTTCTCGGCGAGGAGCTGGAGGGCGCGGCCCTCGTTGGTGGTGTCGTTGGGGACGGCGATGGTCTGGCCGGACTTGATGTCCTTGATGTCCTTGACGCTCTTGGAGTAGAGGCCGAGGGGCTCCAGGTGCACGTTGACGACCGGGACGATGTGGGTGTTGTTCTTCTTGTTGAAGTCGTCCAGGTACGGCTTGTGCTGGAAGAAGTTGGCGTCGACCTGGCCGGTCTCGGTCGCGGTGTTCGGCAGGACGTAGTCCGTGAACTCCTTGACCTCCAGCTTGAGGCCCGCCTTGTCGGCCAGGCTCTTCTTGACGAAGTTCAGGATGTCGCCGTGCGGCGTCGGGGACGCGGCGACGACGAGTGCCTTGGAGGTGTCGGCCTTGGCACCGGTCTCGCTCTTGGCCGCCGGGTCGGAGTCCGTGCCGCAGGCGCTGAGGCCGAGGGCCAGGGCGGCGGTGGCGGCGGCAGCTGCGGTGATCTTGATGTTCTTACGCACGAAAAGTGCCTCTTTCGGTGGTGAGGGTGGAGCGCCCGGACAAGGAGTTCGGGCTTGGTGGGGAAGAAGGTCTCAGGTGGTGGTGCGGCCTCGGCGGGCCAGCAGGCGTACGGCTCCGTCGCCGATCAGCTGGACCACGGTCACGATGACGACCAGGAGCACGACGGTGACGAGCATGAACTGGTTGTCGAAGCGCTGGAATCCGTACGTGACGGCCTTGGAGCCGAGCCCTTCGCCGCCGACCGCGCCGGCCATCGCGGAGTAGCCGATGAGCACGATGACGGTGGTGGTGACGCCGGAGACCAGCGAGGGCAGGGCCTGCGGCAGGAGGACCTTGCGGACGATCGTCGGGATGGAACCGCCCATGGACTGGACGGCTTCGACGAGCCCGTGGTCGACCTCGCGGATCGCCGTCTCGACGAGCCGGGCGAAGAAGGGGATGGCGCCCACGGCGAGGGGGACGATCATGGCCGTGGGGCCGATGAACGTGCCGACGACCCAGGTCGTGAACGGGATCAGCGCGATCAGCAGGATGATGAAGGGCAGCGAGCGGCCGATGTTCACGATCGCGCCGATGACCTTGTTCACCGCGGTGTTCCGCAGCAGTCCGCCCTTGTCGGTGAGGACCAGCAGGACGCCGAGCGGCAGGCCGGCCAGGACGGTGACGAGCGCGGACCACAGCACCATGTAGAGGGTGTCGACGGTGCCCTGGGTCAGCAGTGGCTGCATTTCGGACCAGGTCACTTGACGGCCTCCTTGGTGAGCGGGGCGGGGGTCTGTGCGGGTACGCCGGGGGCTTCGGGCTCCACGACCTCGGCCTGGAGGCCCTGCTCGCGCAGGAAGCCGATCGGGACGACGTTCTCCTCGAAGCGGCCGGGGAGCTCGATGCGCATCCGGCCGATCTGGTTGCCGCCGACGGTGTCCATGGCGGCGCCCAGGATCGAGATGTCGATGTTGTACGTACGGGAGAGCTGGGAGATCACCGGCCGGCCCGCGGCCTCGCCGTGGAAGGTGACGTCGACGACCGTGCTGTCCGGGCCGGATGCCGTACCGCCGACGGGGAACAGCTCGTGGGCCAGTTCGGAGCCGGGGGTGGCGAGGAGCTCGCGGACGGTGCCGGATTCGATGACGCGGCCCTTGCGCATCAGCGCGGCCGAGTCGCAGACGGTCTTGACGACGTCCATCTCGTGCGTGATGAGCAGGACGGTGAGACCGAGCTGCTGGTTGAGGTCGCGCAGCAGCTGGAGCACCGAGCGGGTGGTCTCGGGGTCGAGTGCGGAGGTCGCCTCGTCGGAGAGCAGCACCTTGGGGTCGCCGGCCAGCGCACGGGCGATGCCGACGCGCTGCTTCTGGCCGCCGGAGAGCTGGCCGGGGTAGGCCTTCGCCTTGTCGGAGAGGCCGACCAGGTCGAGAAGGCCGAGGGCCTTGCGGGCCCGGTCCCGGCCGGAGACGCCGAGGATCTCCAGGGGCAGTTCGACGTTGTCCTGGACGGTGCGCGAGGCCAGCAGGTTGAAGTGCTGGAAGACCATGCCGATGCGGCTGCGGGCCTGGCGCAGCTCCTTGCCGGCGCGGTGGCCCCGGCCCGCGAGTGCGGTGAGGTCCTGGCCGGCGACGGTCACGGTGCCGGCGGTGGGGCGCTCCAGCAGGTTGACGCAGCGGATCAGGGAGGACTTTCCGGCGCCGCTCTGTCCGATGACGCCGTACACCTCACCCTCGCGGACATGCAGGTCGACGCCGTCGAGGGCGGTGACCTCTCGGCCGCGCGACTGGTAGACCTTCGTGAGGCCCGTAGTGGTGATCACAGGGGTTTCCGTCACTGTCGAGTGCGCGGCGCGGTGTCCGCCGGGCACGGGGCATTCGTCTGATGAGACTGTTCGCAGTGGTTGACCGGTAGGTCTCGGCACAGCTGATCGCGGCGGACGGCCGGAAGGCAGCGCGTGCTCGGGCAGGCACGTTCCGCTGGGTGCGGACGGCGTGGCTCGGTCTCGCTTCGGGGCGTGAGACTCAGGCGGGGGCCCTCAGAAGGCGCGCATTCGACACATACAACGAGCACCGGGCGTGGTGATCGCCTCGGTCGCAGGGGTGCGGTAGCTCGTCGTGGTCATGGGCCCCAGTAAAACAGACGTGACGCCGACGCCGACCAGCCTGTCCGGATAGCGGACAGTCATGGATGGTCACCGTGGCCGCTTCCCCGAGCAGCGCCAGATTTCCGGTGCACGGCTGTGACCTGCGTCGATACGGTCAGGACGGGACCGCGCGCCGGGTCCGGTACGGCCCCGCGGCGGTGGCAGGCTGTGGCCAAGGCCACGATCTTCCGCGCGGCCGCCGGGCCCGGCCGGTCCGTCGGGCCCGCGGGGAGTCCGTCCCCGGGCCCGCACGCGGGGGGCCGTTCCGCACGTAATACCCTCGCTTCATGCTTGACGCCCTGACGGTCGCGGTCGCCGTGTCCGCGCTCGCCCTTGCCGCCTGGTGCGGATTCGCCGCTTTCCGCGACCAGCCGACGAAGGACTGGCACTTCATCGGGATGGCCGTCGTCTCCGTCCTGGCGCTGGCGCAGCTGGTCGTCGGGGTCGTGCAGCTGTCCCGGGGCGAGCGGCCGGAGCAGGGGATGGCCGTCTTCATCGCCTATCTGATCGGCGCCTTCGCCGCCGTGCCCGCGGCGGGTTTCCTGTCACTGACCGAGCGGACCCGGTGGGGTTCGGTGACGGTGGCGGCCGGGGCGGTCGTGCTGGCCGTCCTCGAAGTACGGCTCTACGACATCTGGGGAAACTGACCGTGACGGACACCGACCGCACCACCGAGGGCTCCCGCAAGCAGCCGTTCGAGCTCGGCACCGGGCCGGGGCGCGTACTGGTCTGGTTCTACGGGGTGTTCACCGTCGCCGCCGCCTCGCGCTCGGTCGTCCAGATGATCCTGGACTTCGACAGGGCGCCGCTCGCCTATGTGCTGTCGGCCGTCGCCGCCGTCGTGTACGGCTTCATCACGTACTCGCTGGTGCGCGGCGGGGAAAAGGCACGCAGGGCGGCGCTGGTGTGCTGCGCCGCCGAGCTCGTGGGTGTGCTCGTCGTCGGTACGTGGACGATGGTGGAGCCCTCGGCCTTCCCCGACGCCACCGTCTGGTCGGACTTCGGTACGGGCTATCTGCTCATCCCGGTGATCCTGCCGGTCACCGGGATGATCTGGCTGCGACGCGCGAAGAGCGCGTGACCACGCTGGTACGACGGACCGTCAGGCGCTCGCCACGAAGGCCGGTGCGGCCGCGTCCTTCTCCAGCAGGATGAGCCGGACGCCGTCCTGCCCGGTGGCGTCCCCCACACGCGCGTAACCCTCCCTGCGGTACAGCCGCAGGTTGCCCTCGCTCCGGTGGCCGGTGTGGAGCCTGAAGCGCGTGGCCGCGCGGCCGGCCGTGAGACCCGATTCCGCGGCGCGCAGCAGACGGGCGCCGAGACCGTGTCCCTGGAGCCGGGGGTGGACGCAGAGCTGGCCGATCCGTCCGGTGCCGTCGGGGTCGGTGAAACCGCGTACCGAACCCACCACTTCGTCGCCGAGCCGGGCCACGAACACCAGGTCCGTGCCGACTTCCGCGCGGACCGAGTCGAGGGTCTGCACGAGCGGGTCGATCTGATAGTTGCCGTAGAGCTCCGCCTCGCTCTGGAAACAGAGGTATCGGAGTCTGAATATCTGCTCGGCGTCCTGTGTGGTCGCCGCCGAGATGGTCACGCTCATGCCCATGTGTGCATGCCTCCCGCTCACCTGATCCGCCGGTTGTCTACCGCTCCTTTCCCCGCAGTTCAGGAGCTACAACCTCCGCCGCGAGCATTCTGCGCAGACATCCAAGGCAACGGGAACGCATCGGACCCAAACTCCCCTGTGACATACCCAACCTTCCTGCGATTTCCCGGTAGGTCGGATCGGCGGGAGAAAGCATCGCGTCCAGCAGCCGCGCGCACCTGTCCGGCAGACGTTCCACCGCCCTGCGTAACGCCCGCCGTGTGTCGGCGCCGAGGGCGGTGCGCTCCGGGCAGCCGTAGCTGCCCGCGGCGGGCTCGGCGCTGCCGTACGGGTGTTCGTGACGGGCCGTTCGCCGGGTTCGCCGCGCCTCCGCGCGTACCGCGTCGCGCACCCATCGGGCGGGGTCGCCCGGCGGCCCCTGCGCCGCGAGGCGTTCGAAGAGCCTGAGCCATACGGCCTGTTCGAGATCGGCGGGGTCTGCGGAAGCGGCCTGGGCCTCGGCCCTCGCCTCCGCGCGGACCAGCGGGAGCAGGGCCCGTACGACAGCCGGGCCGGCCGGGGGTGGAGCATGATCGATAAGCGTCATGCCCCACCCGACGTGCCGTACGGCCGGCCGGTTGCCGGGTCCGGGGAGCGCCACCCGACCGGGGGCCGCCCGGCCGGGTGCTGACGCCGGGCGCCCGGTCTTCGGCGGGTCAGTCCCGGGCGAAGTCGGCCGCGGCGAGCAGCGCGGTGTCCGGGTTGTCGGAGAACACGCCGTCGATCCCGGCCTCGAAGTACGCCCGGAACGCGCCGAACGCGTCACCGTACGCGGCGGGGTCGGTGCCCCGGCGGAACTCGGCGGGCAGGAAGCTGTTCTCGTTGCGCATTGTGTACGGGTGCAGGATCAGGCCCTGTTCGTGCGCGTCCCGCACCAGGGTGGTCGGCGTGGTGAGCCGTCCCGCACCGTCCTTGGGGATGACCAGGTCCAGCGTGGGGCCGATGCCCTGCGCGAACGACGCCATCCACTTCAGGCCGGCGGGCTGGACCAGCTCGGCGACGGTGCGCGGGTCGCCGGCCTCGACGAAGTCCCAGGGGCGCGTCGCGGCACCGGAGAGCAGGACGACCCGGGGCGTGGCGACGAGCTTCGCCAGCCGCTGCATCGAGCTCGGCTCGAAGGACTGGAGGATGAGCGGGGAGTTCTCGCGGTGCCGGCCGTAGCGGCGCAGCAGGCGGGCGAGCGGCTCCTCCAGGCCGAGGCCGAGGGACCGGAAGTACGTGGGGTGCTTGGTCTCGACGTACAGCCAGACCGGCGCGCCACGCCTGCGTCCTTCCTGGTCGGCCCAGCGCAGGACCTCTTCGAAGGTGGGGATCTCCCAGCGGCCGTCGTAGAGGGTGTTCTCCTGGCGGGTGCCGGGGATGCGCTCCTTGGCACGCAGCGTCTTCAGTTCGGCGAGGGTGAAGTCCTCGGTGAACCAGCCGGTGAGCGGGACGCCGTCGACCTTCTTCGTCGCCTTGCGGCTCGCGAACTCGGGGTGCTCGGCGACGTCCGTGGTGCCCGTGATGTCGTTCTCGTGGCGGCAGACGAGGTGACCGTCCTTCGTCGGGACGAGGTCCTGCTCGACGAGGTGCGCGCCCATGTCCAGGGCCAGCTGGTACGAGCCGAGGGTGTGCTCGGGCCGGTAGCCGCTGGCGCCGCGGTGGCCGATGACGGTCGGTACGGGCAGGTCGCGGTAGCCGCCGCGGCCGTGGCCCCGCCCGCTGCCGCCGCGTTCCGTGGCGGCGGCCGTCCCGGTCAGACCGAGGGCTGCCGTACCCAGCACCGCGGCTCCCAGAAGGGTCCGCCTGCCGGGACTGGTCCGCGCACGCTCTGTCATGAATGCTCCTCGCTGTGATGTCCGGCACCTGGTCGAGCGAGGCCTGATCGTAGGCAACTACGCCATCCGGGGGGCAGCTTCTGGACGAACGTGGCGGAAACACACGTCAACACGGCGTATCCACTTCGTGAACCCGATGTGCGATCAGTGAGTACCCGCGAGTATCCTCCTCACCTGCACGGACCTCGTTCGAACCGCCCCGGCCGCCCGGCCACGACACCGGAGGAACCGTTGTCCCGACTCACGGTCATCAAGGCAGTGCTCGGACCGATCCTGCGCCTGATGTTCCGCCCACAGGTGGAAGGCGCGAAGAACATCCCCGGGACCGGGCCTGTGATCCTCGCGGGCAACCACCTCACGTTCATCGACTCGATGATCATGCCGATCTGCTGCGACCGGCCGGTGTTCTACATCGGCAAGGACGAGTACGTCACGGGCAAGGGCTTCAAGGGCCGGCTGATGGCCTGGTTCTTCACGGGCTGCGGAATGATCCCAGTGGACCGGGACGGCGGGCGAGGCGGCGTCGCGGCGCTGATGACGGGCCGCCGGGTGCTGGACGAGGGCCACGCCTTCGCGATCTACCCGGAGGGCACCCGCTCCCCCGACGGCCGGCTCTACCGGGGCCGTACGGGCATCGCGCGGCTCACCCTGATGACGGGCGCTCCCGTGATCCCGTTCGCGATGATCGGCACCGACAAGCTCCAGCCGGGCGGCGCCGGGCTGCCCCGCCCGGGCAAGGTCACGGTCCGCTTCGGCGAGCCGATGGAGTTCTCGCGCTACGAGGGCATGGACCGCGACCGCTATGTCCTGCGCGCGGTGACGGACTCGGTGATGGCCGAAGTGATGCGGCTGTCCGGCCAGGAGTACGTCGACATCTACGCCACGAAGGCCAAGGCCGCGTGAGCTGACGCGTCGGCACAGGGAAGGGCCCGTACCCCAGATCGGGGGTACGGGCCCTTCCGCATGCCGACCGGTCTACGGGTGCTCGACGCCGTCCTCCAGCCTCTGGCCCCGCAGCAGGAACCAGGCGGCCACGGCCGTCGCCAGCAGTACGGCGGCGCCGATGCCCGCGGCGTACCGCAGCCCCTCGACGAACGCCTCCTGCGCGGCGGCCACCAGGGGCGCCGCCTGTGCGGCGGGGAGCGTGGAGGCCGCTTCGACAGCGCCTCCCAGCGATTCGTGGGCGGCCGTCGCCGTGCCGGAGCCGATACCGGCCGGGGTCTCGAAGCCCTGGTAGACACCCGTGACGATCGAGCCGAGCAGAGCGATGCCGAGGGCCGCGCCGAGTTCGTACGCCGTCTCGGAGACCGCGGACGCGGAACCGGCCTGCTCCTTGGGGACGGTGGAGAGGATGACGTCGGCGGTGACGGTGAAGGCGAATCCGGCGCCGACTCCGACGACCAGCAGCATCGCGCCGAGCATCGGATATCCGGTGTCCTTGCTCAGCAGGGTCACCGAGGCGAGCGCCACTCCGACGGCGGCGAGCCCGCCCGTGACCACCGAGCGTACGGAGTAGCGGCGGGCCACCACTCCGGCCATCAGACCGGCGGCCACCGCCCCGATGGCCGCGGGCAGTTCGGCGAGGCCGGCCTCCAGCGGGCCTCGCCCCTGGACCAGTTGGAGGAACTGGGACAGGAAGAAGACCAGTCCGGCCAGGCCGAGGATGGTCAGGAGGTCGGCGAGTACCGCGCCCGAGAAACCCCGGTGGTGGAAGAGCCGCATGTCCAGCAGCGGTGCGGGAAGCCTCAGCTGCCTGCGTACGAACCACGCGAGCGCCGCCACCCCGATGACGGCCGACGCGGCCACCTCCCAGCTCCCGCCGTGGGCGGCCAGCTCCTTGATCGCGTACACGACGGCGATCATGCCGATGAGGGAGAGGCCGACACTGATCAGGTCCCAGGGGCCTGGCGCGGGGTTCTTGGACTCGGGGATGAGCTTGATGCCGACGACGACGAGAACGATCATCACCGGAAGGTTGATCAGGAAGACCGAGCCCCACCAGAAGTGTTCCAGCAGGAAACCGCCCATGACGGGGCCCACGGCCGCGCCGGCCGATGCCATGGCGCCCCAGATACCGATCGCGAGGCTGCGTTCGCGCGGGTCGTGGAAGAGGTTGCGGATCAGGGCGAGCGTGGAGGGCATGAGGGTGGCGCCCGCGACACCGAGCAGCGCCCGGGCCAGGATCATCATCTCCGGGCTGGTCGCGTAGGCGTTGAGCACCGAGACCGCGCCGAAGGCGACGGCGCCGGTCAGCAGCAGCTTCTTGCGCCCGATGCGGTCGCCGAGGCTGCCCATCGAGACGAGCAGTCCGGCGATGACGAAGGAGTAGACGTCACCGATCCAGAGCAGCTGGGTGCCGGTCGGCGCGAGGTCCTCGCTGAGGAACGGGGTCGCCAGTCCGAGGACGGTGGCGTCGACGGCGACCAGCAGCACGGCGAGGACCAGGACGGCCAGGGCGATCCACCGCCCCGGCCGACGGACGAGGTCCGCGGTGTGCGAGATCTGGGTGATGCTGCTCATTGCTCCACGCTCCGGCGTGCTCCGCCGATCAACAACTCGACGATCATGTACTGGAAGTCCTTGGGGGCGACCCTGCCGGCCTGTACGGCCCAGGCGCCGGTGCCGATGAGCCCGTAGAGGGCCTCGGTCAGCCAGGCGGGGGTGAGGTCGATGCGGAATTCGCCGCGCTCCTGGCCGCGCCTGAAGAAGGCGGCGACCCTGGCGTCGAGCCGGCTCCAGCCCTCGTTCACCTCGTCGCCCTCGAAGAGCTGGTTCTCGGTGACGAGGAAGGAGAGCAGCCCCGCGCTGGGTTCGACGGCCGCGACGAAGCGGCGCAGGCCGTCCTCCGCACTGCCCTCCTCCAGCGCGGCGGCGTCCAGGGCCGCCTCGAACTCCTGGATGCCCAGATTCTCCAGCGCCTTGACCAGGGCGTCCCGCCCGGCGAAGTGACGGTGCAGGGTGGCGCGGCCGATACCGGCCGCCTTCGCGACCTCGTCCATGGTGGCGGTGGATTTGTGGGTCAGCAGTGCGGCGGCGCTGCGCAGCACCTGCTCACGGTCCAGAGTCATGAGACAACCATAACCCATGTGAGACACCTGCGTCTCACTACTGCTCGCCATCCGATCGCCCGGCCCGGCAGCGGCGGGCACCATGAGGCAATGAAGCCGCTGTTGCTCATCGACATCGACGGTCCGCTCAATCCGTACCTGGCGCTCTCGCGTCCCCGTACGCCCGAGGGATACCGCACGCACATGATGCGGCCGACCGGCTGGACGGAGGGCCCCGCGCTGCCGGTCCTGCTCAACCCCGGGCACGGCGTCGCGCTGCTGGCGCTCGCCGACCGGTACGAGCTGGCCTGGGCCACGACGTGGATGTCCGAGGCCAACGAGTGGATCGCCCCGCGGCTCGGTCTGCCCGACCTGCCGTACGTCGAGTGGCCCTCGCTGTTCGGCCGCACACCGGACGGAGTGTTCTGGAAGACCGGTCACGTCGTGGAGTACGCGGCCGGGCGGCCGTTCGCCTGGATCGACGACGAGATCACCGAACGGGACCGGACGTGGGTGGCGGCCCATCACCCGGGCCGGTCGCTGCTGCGGCGGATCGATCCGTGGGTCGGTCTGGAACCGGCCGACTTCGAGGCGCTCGCCGCGTGGGCCGGGGAATGAACCCGGCCCCGCGGCGGCGGTCAGTCGGCGAGCAGCGTGAGGTCCAGGTCGCGCAGGTGTCGTCGAAGGGAACGGCGAACATGTCGTGCAGCACGAACGCCGTGCGGGATGTGACGGGTTCGGTCCGATCCGGAGGCTCAGCTCCAGGGCAGTGAGGCGCGGTGCCGCCAGTACGCCTCGGGCTCCTCCACCAGCGCGTCGAGCCGGGCCCGCCGCTCCTCGTCGAGGCCGAGGACGGCGGCGTGGAGGTTCCCCGAGAGCTGGTTGACCGTGGCCGCGCCGGAGAGGACGACCCCGGCCCACGGCTGGTGGAGGACGAGCGCGAGGGCGACGGCGTCGCTGTCGAGTTCCGCATCGGCGGCGATCTCCCGTACGACGGCGGGGGCCTCGGACCCCGCGAGCCGGCCGTTGGCCATGCCCTCCTTGACGATCACGGTGAGCCCGGCGTCATGGGCCTCGGCGAGTGCGGGACCCGCGGAGGTCTCCAGCACGTTGTAGGTGGCCTGGACCGTACGGAAGAGGGGGGTGCCGTCGACCGTGACGGCGAGCGCGGCCCGGATGGCGTCGGCCTGTCCGGGCCCGCTGGTGGAGAGTCCGACGGTGATGCCCTCGGCGGCGTGTTCGGCGAGGCGAGCGTGCAGTTCCTTGTCGGTGAGGGCCGGACTGTCGGCGGTCACGGAGTGGATCTGGTAGAGGTCGAGCCGGTCCCCCAGCAGGGCCCGGCTCTCGGCGCGCTGGCGCTCGTACGTGGCGAGGCCGTGGTCCTTGACCTCGTGCGCCTCGGCGTCCACGCGCCAGTCGGCGGTGTAGGTGTAGCCCCACTTGCTGCCGACGACGACATCCGTGACCTCGGGACGGTCCGTCAGCCACTCCGCGAGGAACTCCTCGGAGCGGCCGTAGGAGCGGGCGGCGTCGAAGTAGCGGACGCCCTGGGCGTAGGCGGCGTCGAGGAGCTCATGCGTGCGGGTGCGCAGTGCCTCGACGCTGCGGTCGTCGGGCAGGTCGCGGTCGCGGTGGAGGTTGATGTAGCCGGGTCTGGCGACGGCGGCCAGGCCCAAACCGATGTGGGCGGTCGGGGTCGTAGCGGTGGCCAGCCTGGCGAAGGGCATCGCGGGCTCCTCGTGGTCGGGTCGGTACGTCTTCCCGTCCAACGTAGCCCGCGATGCCCTTCCTACACCTGACCGGCGGCGCTGTATCCGCCGGCGTTCGCGCGTCCTACCGGCGGGCGGTCGCCCAGGCGTGCTGCGCCGCCAGATCGGCCTTGACCTCGGCGAGCTGGACCGCCACGGCGGACGGGGCCGTACCGCCGCGCCCGTCACGGGAGGCGAGGGCGCCCTTCACGTTGAGGACGGTCCGTACCTCCGGGGTCAGATGCTCGGAGATCTTCGCGAACTGCTCGTCGGTGAGCTGGTCCAGCTCGATGCCGTGCTGCTCGCACTCCTTGACGCACTCGCCCGCGACCTCGTGCGCGACGCGGAACGGGACGCCCTGCTTGACCAGCCACTCCGCGATGTCCGTGGCGAGCGAGAAACCGGCCGGCGCCAGCTCCTCCATGCGCTCCCGGTTGACGGTGAGCGTCGCCATCATGCCGGTGAAGGCGGGCAGCAGGACTTCGAGCTGGTCGCAGGAGTCGAAGACCGGCTCCTTGTCCTCCTGGAGATCGCGGTTGTACGCGAGCGGGAGGGCCTTGAGCGTGGCCATCAGGCCCGTCAGATTGCCGATCAGGCGCCCCGACTTGCCGCGCGCCAGCTCCGCGATGTCCGGGTTCTTCTTCTGCGGCATGATCGAGGAGCCGGTGGAGAAGGCGTCGTGCAGGGTGACGAAGGAGAACTCCTTCGTGTTCCAGATGATGATCTCTTCCGCGATCCGGGAGAGGTTGATCCCGATCATCGCGGTGATGAAGGCGAACTCGGCCACGAAGTCGCGCGAGGCCGTGCCGTCGATGGAGTTGGCGACGGAGCCGCGCTCGAAACCGAGGTCCGCGGCGACCGCCTCCGGGTCGAGTCCCAGGGACGAACCGGCCAGCGCGCCGGAGCCGTACGGCGAGACGGCGGTCCGTTCGTCCCACTGCCGCAGCCGCTCGGCGTCCCGGGACAGGGACTGCGCGTGGGCCAGGATGTGGTGGGCGAAGAGGACCGGCTGGGCGTGCTGGAGGTGCGTACGACCGGGCATGGCCACGTCCGGGTGGGCCTCGGCGAGGCCGACCAGGGCGTCCTGGAGTCCGGCGACGAGGCCGCCGATGATCCGGGCGTGGTCGCGCAGGTACATCCGGAAGAGCGTGGCGATCTGGTCGTTGCGGGACCGGCCGGCGCGCAGCTTGCCGCCGAGGTCGGGGCCGAGGCGCTCCAGGAGACCGCGCTCCAGCGCGGTGTGGACGTCCTCGTCGGCGATGGTTCCGGTGAACGAGCCGTCGCTCACATCGGCTTCGAGCTGGTCGAGGCCGCTCAGCATCCGGGTCAGCTCGTCCTCACTGAGCAGGCCCGCCTTGTTGAGGACGCGCGCGTGGGCGCGGGAGCCGGCGATGTCGTAGGGCGCGAGCCGCCAGTCGAAGTGGACGGAGGCGGACAGCTTGGCCAGCGCCTCGGCCGGGCCGTCGGCGAAGCGGGCGCCCCAGAGGCGTACGTCGCTGGTGTTGCTGCTCACGGTTGCTCCTTGTTGTGCGGTGGGGGGGGGGGGGGGGGGGGGGGTCCCCCCCCCCCCCCCCCCCCCCCCCGGGGGGGGTCCCCCAACCCCCAACCCCTCACACACAGAAAAGAAAGGA
>NZ_JBWKLF010000007.1:193119-484651 GCF_056430475.1 Streptomyces sp. NPDC045968
GGCCCATTCCCTCGTCCGGGCTTTTGGAGAGTCGGGCCCCCCAGGGGCTGATTTCGTGGTTTTTGTTGCCCCCGTTTCCTCTTTTTTGGGGGGGGGGGGGGGGTGGGGGATCGCTCCCCCACCCCGCCCCTTCCCGAATTGGGGGGTCTGCCCCCGAACCCCCGCTCCTCGAACGCCGGAGGGGCTGAAAGTGTGTCAGGCCAGATCGCGCCGCGCCGCGATCTTCGAGGACAGGCCGAAGATCTCGATGAAGCCCTGCGCCTTGGACTGGTCGAAGGTGTCGCCCGAGTCGTAGGTGGCGAGGTTGAAGTCGTAGAGCGACTGCTCGGACTTCCGGCCGGTGACGACCGCGCGGCCGGCGTGCATGGTCATCCGGATGTCACCGGTGACGTGCTGGTTGGCCTCGTTGATGAAGCCGTCCAGGGCGCGCTTGAGCGGGGAGAACCACAGGCCGTCGTAGACCATCTCGCCCCAGCGCTGCTCGACCTGCCGCTTGTAGCGGGCCAGCTCGCGCTCGACCGTGACGTTCTCCAGCTCCTGGTGCGCGGTGATCAGCGCGATCGCGCCGGGGGCCTCGTACACCTCACGGGACTTGATGCCCACGAGCCGGTCCTCGACCATGTCGATCCGGCCGATGCCCTGGGCTCCGGCCCGCTCGTTGAGCTGCTGGATCGCCTGGAGCACGGTGACGGGCTTGCCGTCGATGGCGACCGGGACGCCCTCCTTGAAGGAGATGACGACCTCGTCGGCCTCGCGCGGGGTGGCCGGGTTCTGCGTGTACTCGTAGATGTCCTCGATCGGCGCGTTCCAGATGTCCTCCAGGAAGCCCGTCTCGACGGCGCGCCCGAAGACGTTCTGGTCGATGGAGTACGGGGACTTCTTGGTGGTCGCGATCGGGAGGTTCTTCTCCTCGCAGAAGGCGATCGCCTTGTCGCGGGTCATCGCGTAGTCGCGGACCGGGGCGATGCACTTCAGGTCGGGGCCGAGCGCGGAGATGCCGGCCTCGAAGCGGACCTGGTCGTTGCCCTTGCCGGTGCAGCCGTGGGCGACGATGCCGGCGTCGTGCTTCTTGGCGGCGGCGACGAGGTGCTTGACGATCGTCGGCCGGGAGAGCGCCGAGACCAGCGGATAGCGGTCCATGTAGAGGGCGTTGGCCTTGATCGCCGGGAGGCAGTACTCCTCGGCGAACTCGTCCTTGGCGTCCGCGACCTCGGCTTCGACGGCGCCGCAGGCGAGCGCGCGCTTGCGGATGACGTCCAGGTCCTCGCCGCCCTGGCCGACGTCCACGGCAACGGCGATGACCTCGGCGCCCGTCTCCTCGGCGATCCAGCCGATGGCGACGGAGGTGTCCAGGCCGCCGGAGTAGGCGAGTACGACGCGCTCGGTCACGGGTTTCTCCTTACGGTGCAATCACTGATGGGTATAACTATGCAGCCCACCGTATGCTTTGTCAAAGTCCCTGGTGGGGAGCGTGCGCGGTCCCTAGGCTGTGTTCATGCGGAAGCCGATCCCCCTGTCCCCCACGCTGCTTCTCCCCCCACAGGACCGCCTCCTGCTCGGCAAGCCCCTGGCAGCGGCCCTGGACACGGCAGATCCCGAGGCATGGGTCGACCTCGACCGGCGTATCCCTTTGGCGACCGCCGGGCGGCGAGGAGTCAGGCCGCTGCGGTTCCTGATCGGGTACCGCTATGCCGACGGGAACGGGTCGGTCGACTGGTCCGCCGCCCCGCGCTGGGACGAGGAGGCCCACGACGTCACCTGGTCACGGTTCCCGCCCTCCGAGCCGGAAATCGCGATCGTCCTCTGCCACGACCGGTGGCAGGCACGCGAGGCAGCGCTGGCGTTCACCCGCGGGCGCCCGGCACTTCTGCCCCTGCTGCTCCTCCGCTGCGCCGACAGCCGGGCGCGGGTACGGGAACGGGCCCGCCGCCTGACGAGCGCGGCCCTTGACCTCGCGGGGGCGGAGGCATCGGACCTGGTGCCACTGGCCATGCGTCTGAGCCTGAGCCCGCACGGCGACTGGGCCCTGGAACGGGTGCTGGCCGCCGCGGGACCTCTGCCGGCCGCCCTGGCGGCCCGCCTCTGCGCGAGTCCGCTGTCGCGGGTGCGGCTCCAGGGGGTGCGGCTGTCCCTGGAACGGGGACTGCTCACTCCCGCCGGGATGACGGAGCTCGCCCTCACCGCCCCCGACCGGGCCGTCCGGCACGTGTGTACCGAGGCGCTGCTGGCCAGGGTCACGGCCGGTGATCCGGAGCGGCTGCTGGACCCCCTGCTCACCGCTTCCTCGTCCGTGGCGCGCTCCTCGGCGGTGACGGGACTGCACCGGGCGGGCCGTGGCCGGGAAGCCGTGGTCCACCTGACCGACCCATCGGCCGGAGTGCGTTCCGCCGCCCGCCTGGTCCTGGGGCTGGAGGGCGAGGACCCGCTCTCGCACTACCGTGCGCTGTGCGCCGATCCTGCCGCGCCCGGCCTGCCGCCGGGGGCGGTGTTCGGCCTGGCGGAGTCCGGAGCACCCGACGCGACGGCCTTGCTCCGGCCGCTGACGGCGCACCCGGAGGGCCGGGTCCGCGCTGCCGCACTCGCCGCGCTGCGCATGAGCAACGCGGTCTCCCCCGACGAGCTGATGGCCGCCATGGACGACCCGCACCCCCCGGTGGTACGCACCGCCCGCAAGGCGCTCGCCCCGTACGTCCTGCTCGTCCCGGAGGAGTGGCTGGCCTCCCTGGTGGCCCCCGGCCGCCCCCGGCACGTGCGGCGGGCCGGCCTCCACCTCCTCTGCGCCCACAGCCTCGGACTGCGCAAACGCGTACTGGCCGCACTGGAGGAGGACGACGACCCCGAGGTCGCCCACGAGGCGCAACGCGCCCGCTACTCGCCGCTGCCGCCCGCCGGTCCCGACAGCTGAAAGCCGCTGTCCGCACAGGTGCGGGACGGCGGATACTTCGCACCATGGGAAAAACGTATGAACGTATCGATGGACGGCTCAGGACCTTCATAGAAGAGCAGCACATCTTCTTCACCGCGACCGCCCCCCTCGACGCCGAGGGGACGGTCAACCTCTCCCCCAAGGGCGTGAGCGGATCGTTCGCCGTCGTCGACGAACGGACCGTGGCGTACCTGGACTTCGCCGGGAGCACCGCGGAGACCATCGCCCACCTCCGCGAGAACGGCCGTGTCACGCTGATGTGGTGCGCCTTCCAGGGGCCGCCGAACATCGTCCGGGTGCACGGCCGCGGGGAGCCGGTGTTCCGGGACGACCCCCGCTTCGCCGGGCTGCTGAGCCACTTCCCGGCCGTGGACCCGTCGGCGCACGGACTGCGGGCGATCATCGTGGTGACGGCGGAGCTGATCCGGGACTCGTGCGGGTTCGCGGTGCCGTACATGTCGTACGACGAGGACCGCTCGCTGCACGCCGACCGTTTCCGGCGCGACGACGACGCCAGCCTCAGCGCGTACTTCGAGAAGAAGCCGGACATCGCCACGAGCATCGACGGACTGCCGGGGCTTCCGCTGCCGCTGCCCCCGATGCCCGTGCCGCCCGCCGGGTGACCCGCTGGGCCGTACGGAGCAGGCGCGGCGGTGGGTCCGGCGCCGCGCCCGTACGGTCCGGAGCATGCGCAGACTTCTGGTGACGGGTTCGGTACTGCTGGCTCTGCTGGGCTCGGTCGCGGCCGGTGACCCCGGCCCGCTGCCCCTTCCGGAGCGGCTCGCCGACACCGGCGGCGGCTCCCAGCTGATCACCGCCGAAGCGCCGTCCGAGGACTCCACCACCGGCACCGTCACCTGGTGGGAGCGGCGGCGGGGCGGCTGGGTGGAGGCCGGGTCGGCACCGGCTCGCTTCGGGGCGAACGGGCTGACCGAGGGCGGGACGCGGACCCAGGGCACGAACACCACGCCCACCGGTCTGTACGACCTGCCGTACGCCTTCGGGATCGAGGCGGCCCCGGCCGGGACCCGCTACCCGTACCGCCGTGTCAACGACCGTTCCTGGTGGTGCCAGGACAACAGCGCCGACGCCTACAACCGGTGGGTGGAGCCGCGGCCCGCGGACTGCCGGGCCGCCGAGGCCGAGCATCTGGTCACGTACGGCACGCAGTACGCGCACGCGCTGGTCGTCGGATTCAACTACGAGCGGCCGGTGCGGGGCCGGGGCGCCGGGATCTTCCTCCACGTCAACGGCCGTGGCGCGACCGCCGGTTGCGTCTCCGTGCCGGCGGCCGCGATGAGCCGGATCCTGGCCTGGGCCGATCCGGCCCGCCGCCCCCACATCGCGATCGGGACGCGCTCGGGGCCGACGGCGATCACCCGCTACTAGGCGCTGTCAGCGGTCGTTCTGGGCGAGTCGCAGGAGGTGGTCGGCGAGGGCCTGGCCGCCCGCGGGGTCGCGGCTGATCAGCATCAGGGTGTCGTCGCCCGCGATGGTGCCGAGGATGTCGTGCAGTTCGGCCTGGTCGATGGCCGAGGCGAGGAACTGCGCCGCGCCCGGAGGCGTGCGCAGAACCACCAGATTGGCCGAGGCCTCCGCCGAGATGAGGAGTTCGGCCGAGAGCCTGCGCATCCGCTCCTCCTTGGCCGAGCCGCCCAGCGGTGCCTGCGGAGTACGGAAACCGCCCTCGCTGGGCACCGCGTAGATCAGCTCGCCACCGGTGTTACGGATCTTCACCGCGCCCAGCTCGTCCAGGTCGCGGGAGAGCGTCGCCTGAGTGACGCTCAGCCCGTCGTCGGCGAGGAGCTTGGCCAGCTGGCTCTGCGAGCGCACCGGCTGCCGGTTCAGGATGTCCACGATCCGGCGGTGGCGGGCCGTGCGGGTCTGCGGCACGGACGGCCCGCCGTGCTCGGTTTCCTGCGCCTCGGTCATCGTCGTCGCCTCATTCTCCGGAACGTCATGCTCCGGATTGTCCGTCCCCGTACGCCGCGTCGAGAGCACCCGGCAGGACCCGCAGGAACGCGTCCACCTCCGCGTCGCCGATGATCAGCGGTGGCATGAGCCGTACGACATCGGGGGCGGGCGCGTTGACCAGGAGTCCGGCTCCCTGGGCCGCCTGCTGCACCTTCGGTGCGAGGGGTCCGGTGAGCACGATACCCAGCAGCAGGCCGGAGCCGCGGACGTGGGAGACCAGTGGGTGGCCGAGGCCCTCCACACCGTCCCTGATCTTCTCGCCCAGACGCTTCACCTCGTCCAGGGCGCCGTCGGCGGCGAGCGTGTCCAGGACGGCCAGTCCGGCCGCGCAGGCGATCGGGTTGCCGCCGAACGTCGTGCCGTGGTGACCGGGCTTCAGCAGGTCGGCCGCCGAGCCGAAGGCCACGGTCGCGCCGATCGGCAGTCCGCCGCCGAGGCCCTTGGCGAGGGTGACGACGTCGGGCTCGACGCCCTGGTGGGCCTGGTGCTCGAACCAGTGGCCGCAGCGGCCGATGCCGGTCTGCACCTCGTCGAGCACGAGCAGGGTGCCGGTGGCCCGGGTGATCTCCCTGGCCGCTTCGAGATAGCCCTTGGGCGGGACGGCGACACCGATCTCGCCCTGGATGGGTTCGATGATCAGCAGAGCCGTGTCGGTGGTCACCGCGGCACGGAGGGCTTCGACGTCGCCGTACGGCACGTGCGTGACGTCACCGGGCAGGGGGACGAACGGCTCGCGCTTCTTGGCCTGGCCGGTGAGGGCGAGCGCGCCCATGGTCCGGCCGTGGAAGCCGCCCTCGGTGGCGACCATGTGCGTACGCCCGGTCAGCCGGCCGATCTTGAAGGCGGCTTCGTTGGCTTCGGCGCCGGAGTTGGAGAAGTAGACCCTGCCCGCCCGGCCGAGGAGCTGGAGCAGCCGCTCGGCCAGGGCGATGGGCGGTTCGGCGATGAAGAGGTTCGAGACGTGACCGAGGGAGGCGATCTGGGTGGAGACGGCCTCGACGACGGCGGGGTGGGCGTGTCCCAGCGCGTTCACCGCGATACCGCCGACGAAGTCGAGGTACTCGGTGCCTTCGGCGTCCCAGACGTGGGCGCCCGAGCCGCGGACCAGGGGCAGTTGGGGGGTGCCGTAGTTGTCCATCAGCGCGCCCTGCCAGCGCTGCGAGAGCTCCTCGTTGCTCATGACTCCCCCTGGGTGTCGGTCGGTGCGTCGGCCACGACCATCGTGCCGACTCCTTCGTCGGTGAAGATCTCCAGCAGGATCGAGTGCTGGACCCGGCCGTCGATGACACGGGCGGTCTCGACGCCGTTGCGTACGGCGTGGAGGCAGCCCTGCATCTTCGGGACCATGCCGCTGGACAGACTGGGCAGCAGCTTCTCCAGCTCGGTGGCGGTGAGCCGGCTGATCACGTCGTCGCTGTTGGGCCAGTCCTCGTACAGGCCCTCGACGTCGGTGAGGACCATCAGCGTCTCGGCGTTCAGCGCGGCGGCGAGTGCGGCGGCCGCGGTGTCCGCGTTGACGTTGTAGACGTGGTTGTCGTCGGCCGAGCGGGCGATGGAGGAGACGACCGGGATCCGGCCGTCGTCCAGGAGCGCCTGTATGGCGCCGGTGTCGATCGCGGTGATCTCGCCGACCCGGCCGATGTCGACGAGCTCACCGTCGATGGTGGGCCGGTGCTGGACGGCGGTGATGGTGTGGGCGTCCTCGCCGGTCATTCCGACGGCGAGCGGACCGTGCTGGTTGAGGAGACCGACCAGCTCGCGCTGGACCTGTCCGGCCAGCACCATCCGTACGACGTCCATCGCCTCGGGCGTGGTGACCCTCAGCCCGGCCTTGAACTCGCTGACCAGGCCCTGCTTGTCGAGCTGGGCGCTGATCTGCGGGCCGCCGCCGTGCACGACGACGGGCTTGAGACCGGCGTGCCGCAGGAAGACGACGTCCTGGGCGAAGGCCGCCTTCAGATCCTCGTCGATCATGGCGTTGCCGCCGAACTTGATGACGACGGTCCTGCCGTTGTGCCGGGTCAGCCAGGGCAGCGCCTCGATGAGGATCTGCGCCTTCGGCAGTGCGGTGTGCTTCCGCGCCGGCGTACTCATGAGCTGTACGCGCTGTTCTCGTGGACGTACTCCGCGGTCAGGTCGTTGGCCCAGATGACGGCCGACTCCGTTCCTTCGGAGAGGTCGGCGGTGATCCCGACTTCGCGGTACCGCATGTCGACCAGCTCCCGGTCCTCGCCCACACCGCCGTCCTTGCACACCCAGACGCCGTTGATGGCGACGTTCAGCCGGTCCGGGTCGAAGGCGGCCTTCGTCGTACCGATCGCGGAGAGGACGCGGCCCCAGTTGGGGTCCTCGCCGTGGATGGCGCACTTGAGGAGGTTGTTGCGCGCGATGCTCCGGCCGACCTCGACGGCGTCGTCCTCGGTCGCGGCGTTGATCACCTCGATGCGGATGTCCTTGGAGGCACCCTCGGCGTCGCCGATGAGCTGGCGGGCGAGGTCGGCGCAGACGGTCCGTACGGCTTCGGCGAACTCCTCCCGCGGCGGCGTGACGCCACCGGCCCCCGAGGCGAGCAGCAGCACGGTGTCGTTGGTCGACATGCAGCCGTCGGAGTCGACCCGGTCGAAGGTGGTGCGGGTGGCGTCGCGCAGTGCGGCGTCGAGCACGGGGGCCTCGACGTCGGCGTCGGTGGTGAGGACGACCAGCATCGTGGCGAGGCCGGGGGCGAGCATGCCTGCCCCCTTGGCCATACCGCCGACCGTCCAGCCGTCCCGCGTGGCCACGCTCGTCTTGTGGACGGTGTCGGTGGTCTTGATGGCGATGGCGGCCTTCTCGCCGCCGTGCTCGCTGAGGGCGGCCGCGGCCCGCTCGATGCCGGGCAGCAGCTTGTCCATGGGGAGCGGTGTGCCGATGAGCCCCGTCGAGGCCACCGCGATCTCGCCCGCGCTGTGGCCTTCGAGCACCTCGGCCGCCTTCTCGGCGGTGGCGTGGGTGTCCTGGAACCCCTTGGGACCCGTACAGGCGTTGGCGCCACCGGAGTTGAGGACGACGGCGGTGACCTCTCCGCCCTTGAGCACCTGCTCCGACCAGAGGACGGGGGCGGCCTTGACGCGGTTGGAGGTGAAGACGCCCGCGGCGGCGCGACGCGGCCCGTGGTTGACCACGAGGGCCAGGTCCGGTTGGCCGCTCTCCTTGATTCCGGCGGCGATACCCGCCGCCGAGAATCCCTGTGCTGCCGTGACGCTCACGGTGCGACTCCGATCGTGGAAAGACCTGTGTCCTCGGAAAGCCCGAGGGCGATGTTCATGCTCTGTACGGCGCCGCCCGCGGTGCCTTTGGCGAGGTTGTCGATGGCGCTGATCACGATGATCCGGCCCGCGGCCTCGTCGTGGGCGACCTGGATCTGTACGGCGTTGGAACCGTGGACGGACGCTGTGGCTGGCCACTGGCCCTCGGGGAGCAGGTCCACGAACGGCTCGTCCGCGAACGCCTTCTCGTACGCCGTACGCAGCGTCTCGGCGTTCACGCCCGGCTTCGCCTTCGCGCTGCACGTGGCGAGCATGCCGCGGGGCATGGGGGCGAGGGTCGGCGTGAAGGAGACGGTCACCGGCTCTCCGGCGGCGGCGCTGAGGTTCTGGATCATCTCGGGGGTGTGCCGGTGCGCTCCGCCGACGCCGTACGGAGACATGTTGCCCATCACCTCGGAACCCAGGAGGTGGGGCTTGAGCGCCTTGCCCGCTCCGGAGGTGCCGGATGCGGCGACGATCACGGCCTCGGGCTCGGCGAGTCCGGCCGCGTACGCGGGGAAGAGCGCGAGGGAGACGGCGGTCGGGTAGCAGCCGGGCACCGCGATGCGCTTGGAGCCCTCCAGCGCGGCCCGGCCGCCGGGCAGCTCGGGCAGCCCGTAAGGCCAGGTACCGGCGTGCGGCGACCCGTAGAACCTCTCCCAGTCGGCGGCGTCCTTCAGCCGAAAGTCGGCGCCCATGTCGACGACGAGCACCTCGTCGCCCAGCTGCTCGGCGACGGCCGCGGACTGGCCGTGCGGCAGGGCGAGGAAGACGACGTCGTGCCCGGCGAGGACCTCTGCGGTGGTCGGCTGGAGCACCCGGCCGGCGAGCGGCCGCAGGTGCGGCTGGAGGGGCCCGAGCTGCTGCCCCGCGTTGGAATGTGCGGTGAGGGCCCCGATCTCGACCTGCGGGTGCACCAGCAGGAGACGGAGCAGCTCGCCGCCCGCATATCCGCTCGCCCCTGCTACCGCTGCGCGTACCACCATCGAAATCCTCCTCGTTGATGGCATGACTATACGCAGCGCTGCACTTTTATGCAAAGATCTCGCTCGGGTGCGCGTTCCCGAGTTGTGACTGAGCGGCCGAGTTGGCCCTTTAGCACTTGAGTTGGCCCGGCTGAGCGTTGGTGTTGGCACGCAGGGTAACGGTTAGTGCGCTGACCTGCTGGGACTTCGAGAGAAGCCGTACGGGAAGCGGCGCAGCGCGCTGTTCTGGGGGCATGACGGTTACGGTCTACGCTCCGGAGATCGAATCACGCCCGATTTGGGCGCACAGCTGCGTCCTGGATGACCTCGTCGTGCCGTACTCCATCGATCCGGCGGTGGTGGAGAGGCTGGACACAGAGTCCGGGTGGGCCCGCCGGTGGACAGCGAGGTGGAAGACCGTGCAGGCGGAGGTCATCTGCCCGGTCCAAGAGCTGGCCAGTGTCCCGGCCATTGCGTCGGTGCCAGTTCGCGGGTTCACCTGGCGGGCGGGTCAGCGACACCGTCCCGGACTGCAGTACCTGCTGGCCACGGGGCGGATGCATGGCTTCGAGAGCCTGGCCGAGCGGAATCTGCTGCTTGCCCTGGACTTCGCCGGCGAGGTGGTCGAGGTGTTGTCGCAACCGTTCAAGCTGCGGTTCACGACTGCGGACGGCAGTGAGGATCACACGCCGGACTTCCTGGTGCTCTTGCCCGATACGGCTGTGCTGATCGATGTCCGACCCGGTCACTTGGTCAAGGACAGGGATTTGGTGAAGTTCGCCGCAACAAAGTGGGCAGCTGCTGCGGTGGGGTGGCACTACCTGGTGGCGTCCGGCTGGCGCCGCCAGGTCCTGACCAGCCTTGATGCGCTGTCCGCACGGAGACGCCCGATGTCCGACCGCCTCGGGCTTCAGGGAGAACTGCTGGGGTCGGTACGGGAACGTCCTCGGCGGTTCGGAGAGCTGGCGGAGGAGACGTCGCTGCCTGCGGTGGCTCGCGTACATGCGCTTCACCTTCTCTGGCACCGCCAACTGGCGATGGACCTAACCCAGCCGCTGGACGATGCCACATGGATCTATCCCGTGGGGAGGGCCTAATGGACGGTGGGCGGCAGCGGCCTCGGCACGAGGATCTTGAAGAACACGATCTGACGCGGGCCCGGATTCGGATGGCGCATCTGCTGGAGGTGGAGACGGGCTATCGCAGTGGTAGTCGGTCCTGGGCCAGGCCCGGTGAGCCCAGGACTGAGTACGACCCGGAGCGGACCACGCTGACCGAGCGGCGACGCGCGAAAGTGGCCGAGTTGAAAGGGCTGGATCGCCAGGAGGCCAAGCAGTTGGGGCTGGAGTGGATCAGTGAGCGCACGCTGAAACGTATGGCCGCTCAGTACGACGAGAACGGGTTGATGGGGCTGGCGGACGGAAGGTGGACGCCACCCCTGCGAGGCCGCCGGGCGATCGGGGACGAAGTCGCCGAGGCAATCCGTGCCGTTCACGCCGAGTCGCTGCATCGCTCGAAGCTGAGCATGAAGACGAAGGAAAGGCTGATCCACCAGTACGTGCGGGAGAAGTTCGAGACCGAGGGCAAGAAGGTGGAGGTACCGCACTACACCACGCTGGCGAAAGTGTGGAAGGAGTGGTTCGGCGCCGACGGGGCCCGGCAGCGATACATCCGCTCCGCAGCAGCGGTGGAGACGGGGAAGGCGAAGGTGGTGATCGTCAGGCCGGGGCAGGTGGTCGCACTGGACACCACGCCGCTGCCGGTGAAGGTGCTCGACGACGTCTTCGGCGCCCCGATCTCCGTCCATCTCACCCTGGCCCTGGACACCTACTCGCATTCGCTGGTCGCCTTCCGTCTAACGCCGGTGTCTGACTCGACGGTGGAGGTGGCGATGCTGCTGAGGGATGTGCTGTTGCCGCTACCGATGCGCCCTGACTGGGGCGAGGAGATGGAGTGGCCCTACCCCGGTGTCCCGGCCGCCTTGGTGGCCGAGTTCGCTGGCCACCGGGTGGCTGGCCTGCCGTTCTTCGCTCCGGAGACGGTGACCAGCGATCACGGCAGCGTTTACAAGAATCATCAGATCGT
Organism: Streptomyces sp. NPDC045968; assembly: GCF_056430475.1. Taxonomy (NCBI): domain Bacteria; kingdom Bacillati; phylum Actinomycetota; class Actinomycetes; order Kitasatosporales; family Streptomycetaceae; genus Streptomyces; species Streptomyces sp. NPDC045968. The sequence goes on from NZ_JBWKLF010000007.1 coordinate 204,354, forward strand.
CCAGGTCGCGCGCACGTTGCGGATGGAGCTGTTGCCGGCCCGTGCGATGCGTCCGACCGACAAGGCTGCCTGCGAACGCGCCTTCGCGGGGATCCAGTCGCTGCTTCTGGAACTGTTGCTCGGGTTCCGCGGCGTCGATGTCGCTGACCGGGGAGTCGACCCGGAGGAGGACGCGGTCTGGACGCTGGCGGAAATAGAACACCTGTTGGCAACCTGGGTTGTCGCAGTGTGGCAAAACCGGAGACTTGATCAGTATTCGCCTGCTTGGGACCCGGGCGGGCGACACAGCCCGAACACGCTCTTCGCCGCTGCGGCGGCCCGCGACGGGATCAGTCTGGAGATCCCCGAGCCGAGTCTGTACTACGAGCTTCTGCCCGCACACTTCGTAAAGATCGACCGCCGTCGTGGGGTAAAGATCGGCGGACTCTGGTACGGCGGCACCGACCCGATTCTGGACCCCTATCGCGGCCAGCGCTCCGGCCGCAGCGGACGCCACGAGGGCAAGTGGGCCATCAATCGCGATCCGCGGGACTGCCGCGAGGTCTACTTCGAGGACCCCGAGCACCCGGGGCTTTGGCATGCCCTGAGTTGGAACGGCCTGCCTCCGGGAGACGACGTCCCGGCCTTCTCTGATACACGCGTACGTGAAGTGCTGCGCGAGGCAGCCCGCGCCGGCCTCAAGCCGCGCGACGATGGTGAACTGCTGCCCGTGCTGCTGAAGTTGGTTGCCGCGCGCACGCCGGTTGCGGAATGGCCCACCCAGATGACCGCCAAGCAGAGGAGCGAGCAGGCCCGCGAGATGGCACGAGCCCGCGCAGCCTTGTCCGACCGGGCGCCGATCCCGTTGAGCGCCCTGCCTCCGCCCGCCCCACCCGCCGAGCTGGCCGCCACCACTCGGCGAGCCGTCACTGCGGACCGACAGCGGCGCCGCGAGGCCGCTGTCTCGCAGCCGCCGACAGCGCCTCCTCTGCTGGGTGAGTCCCTGCGGGCCCGCAACCTGTTCCTGCTGCCCGACGAGGACGTCGACCAGGCCGATGAGCCAGGCTCGGGGAACACATGAGTGCCCCGAGTAGCGGAACATCTGTCCCTTTCGTCCTGCCAGGGCCTCTGCCGATGCGGGATACGGTCGCCGGCTGGGAGCGCTGGCGCAGCACTCGCCACGACTTCGTGCCCGCACCTCGGTTAAGTCCGGCTGAATGGCGACTACTGAGCCCGAGGAAGAAGACGTTGCACGATCTGCACCGCGCGGCTACGCACGCCAATCTCCCGTTGCTTCAGACCCCGATGACCAAAGCCGTCACCAAGTTGCTGCACGGACGGGTCATGACTAATGCGCTCAAACACAAGCCGACCACCCGGGCCGGAGTCATGGTCACGGGAGGGGGATACCAGGGCAAAACAGAGACGGGGTGCGAGATCCTCGCGACCTTCGAGGACACCTGGCTGGAACTGCGGAGCCATCTCAATCCAGATGCCGTCGCCGGGGCCCGCGACCTGCACATTCCTGTTGCCTATGTGCAAACCCCGGTGACGGCGAAGCCGAAGAGCCTTTGCAAGGCCATCCTGAACTTCTACGGCGCCCCGATCCATCCGCGCATGGACCTTCCCGAGCTGATCCGGCAGGTCGCTGCTTCCCTGCATGACCATGGAACGAGGGCGCTTTTACTGGACGACATTACGAGGCTCCGTCTCCATCGAGCCGACGATCAGGACACGCTCGACCTGATCCGGGCCTTCATGAGCATGCACGTCACCCTCGTCCTCATCGGAGTGGACATCCCCGGCTCAGGCCTGCTCAGAGAAGGTCGGCATGATCCCCGCACAGGCCAGGTGATCTTCCCCTCCGCCCGGCCGGCCAAGGTTCACGGACTGGAAGCGACACAGACGGAGCGGCGCTTCGACCTCGTTGAACTTGATCACTTCCGCTACGACACCGACGAACAGATCAATGCCTGGATCGACCACCTCGCCGGCGTCGAAGCCCAGCTCAGGCTGATGAAGGCCCCCTCCGGCATGCTTACCGGGGGACGCATGCCCGAGTACCTCTTCGAGCGCACCAACGGCGTAGTCGGCTTGCTGGAACGGCTGATCGAAGACGGTTGCCAGGAAGCCATCGATTCGAGTGAGGAGTGCTTGACCGAGAGCCTCCTCGAAGGCATCGCCGTCACCGTCGACGGGGACACCGCCCGTGATCCCAGAGCTGGAGAAATCCCCGCTGTCCCGTCGGTCAAGAGCGGACCTGCCGCTGGTCCTCGCTCGGCCAAGCGTAAGCGCCCCAGAAACACCGTGCTCGACGATCACGGCCCGGCGGCCGCAGGCACCGGAAGCTGAATACGCCAGTGCATCCCCTTCCCCGAAGCCTTGATCCGTTGCCTGACGAGTCCCTGCCCGGTTACCTACTGCGGCTGTCCTTCAGGCTCGGCATGACCCCCGGTGAGCTCGGGCGCACCATTGGCCTGGTGTCGGCAAGCGGCAGCTATCTCCCGCGCCGACTCGTTCTGGATTTCCCCGGTCTGTCCATCAACGAGTTCACCCGAGCCACCCGGCTTTCGCGCGATGAGGCCAGGCTCCTCACACTGAGCACGTGGCGTCGCAACTACCCCCCGATCCAGCGCTGGTTGCCGCCGCTGCACGGTCACGCTCCACAGATCGACAAATGGATTCTGGGGGGACGTGACCGCTACTGCTCCCAGTGCCTGGCTGGAGATGAAAGCCCAATCCAGCGTGAGTACGGCGGCCCCTGGAAGAAGGAAATGGCACCTTGGAATCGTCTTCGCCTGTCCACAGCACGAGTGCTTCCTCGGCCGCGACTGTCCCCAGGGTGGGCCGGCCACCGGACTATGACCGAGCACCAAGACTGATCCCCTTCGACGGCTTTCGCGGCCTCCATCCCACCGCATGCCGCTATCCGTTACCCGCTACCGCTCGAAAACTCAGACGACCTCCTTGCCGGGCACAACTCGACCAGGCCCCCGCCCCTGTCGTGCGTCCTCCTCACCGACTACAGGCACTGCAACAACATCTCCTCAGCCTCCTCAAAACCCAAGACGACGCCCACGAAGTCCGCGAGTATTTCAGTGATCTGCATCTACTCGCCGCATTGATCACCATCTCGTGGCCCAATAGTCTCCGTCGAGTCGACCCCGCATTCGCCCCGGCTATCGACATCGAGGTCAATGCCCGGAAGGCCCTTGGCGGCGTACGCGCCCACGACACTCCCCCTGTCGACCCTATTGCCTGCGGTGCGATCCTCGACGCTGCCCACTCCTTGCTGCAGATCGACAGTCTGGATGATGTTCTTGCTGAATTCTTCGATTCGACCTTCACCGGCACTCCGGCCCGCGCGGGATGGGCTCAGATCTTTACCAAGTACGAAATATCCTGCTCAGAACGTTTGCGTACTGCCGCAGCACCCCTCATCCGCACCTACTCCCCCTCTCCTGGATGGACCGCCCCTCACCCCACCGGTTACCGGGCTGAAAACATTCCGGCCCACCTGGAGCCGGACTGGTATGCCCGCCACTTCCAGAAAATTGATGGCCCAACCGATCACAAGATCCTCCGGCGGATCGCCGCCATCCAACTCGTCCAATGGGCCACTCAAGCGTCAACTTCCGAAGCCGCCCGCTACCTCGGAATCGACGCCGAGAAGGCGCTTTACACCGAAGACAACATTCACATCTGGTTGAAATCCACTCGTGAAGTACAGGACTTCAAGACCGCCCTAAGCGGCCTAGCTGCAGAACTCAGCAGCCGAGCCGACGGACTCATCGACTATCAGTACCGTCGCGAAGCACTCCGAAACTGGGCTCTCGACTCAAGTACTTGGCAGGAACTGACCAGTCGACTGGAGTCTCCGCAAGGCAAGCAACCCGTCATCGATGACCGCAAGCGCCAGGACGCGTCCGTGTTCATCTGGGTCCATGTAACGCGTGGTGAGCATCTGTTCGCCCCTCGCCTCATCGAAGCCGAGCAACCAGTGGGCATCCAGCAGGACTGGGCAAGGCGCCGGAACACCACATGGTTTCAGCTCACCCGCCCCGACCCAATACGCCACTACGCTGACCTACGGAAAATACTCAGCGACCACGCTCGTCAGCTCGCCGCAGACATCGAGGCAGGGACCATTCCCACTCGGGCGAAGTAGCCGCTCGCTTCGCGGGCGGCTGACGGCCCATTACACGGCGGAGCATCACGTCGACCGCTTCCCGGTCGGTCAGCGCTATCGGGTCATCCTTGATGCCGTCCTGCAGACCCGTCGGTCCATCTGCTACCGCCGCAGTGCGGCAACCGCCCTTATACATGACCAAAGGGCATCGAGTGTAGCTTTCCTGCGGGGAGGAGCGATCTGGAGCCGTCCAGATGTCACCCCAGTGTGGCGCGGGTTAGCGCCCGACGGACCTCAGCGGTTATTGCCGCGTCTTCCGGACGAGCAGCGGCCGTCAGGGTCCGGTAAACCTCGGCGAGCTCGGTGATGCCATGTTCGTCACCCAGGTCGAGGAGCAGTTGACCGACATGGAAGCGGACCTCTAGCAGCAGACGGTCGTCGGGTGACCGGGACCGCAGCTCGTCCGCGAGGGCCGAGAGAGCCTTGAGGGCCTCCTCCTGGTAGCCGAGGTGCCTCTGGCACCTTGCGAGACCGAAACGGCACCGTACCGCGTCTTCGAAGTGCTCCGGACCGAGATCTGCCAGGTCTTGTGCGAGGCGGGCGTACGTCGGCATGGCTTGTGCAATGAGCCCCTCTTCGAAGAGTGCTTGCGCGCGTGTGATCCGCACGGCAGTAGGAAGCATCTCAAGCGCCGGACCGTCTGGGGCAGAGAGTGGGGAAAACGAGCGGGAGGAGGCGGGCGGGCACGTGGCGGGCGGCTCGTGCGGCGACTCGAGCCGTCTCCGGAATTCGCCGGCGGTAGCCGGACGGTCGCTCGCTCGCTTCGCCAGTCCGGCCATAATTACGGCCTCCAGCGCCGGGGAGACATCGGGACACAGCAGACTAACCGGCTCCGGCGTTTGGTACCGATGGCAGTGCATGACCCGGGCAACGTTTGCATCGCCGAAGGGCGGTATACCGGTGAGCAGTTCGTAGAGCACGCAGGCCAGGGAGTACAGGTCGCTGCGTGGATGGACATCGCGTCCCTCACACTGTTCAGGCGACATGTAGGCGACGGTGCCCAGGACCCTGTTGTTCTGGGTCAGCCGTGTCTGATCCGTCCTGAACACCTTGGCCACACCGAAATCCAGCACCACCACTCGGTGATGGTCGGTCAACATGATGTTGGCGGGCTTGAGGTCCCGGTGGATGACGGGGATCGCGTGGGTGTGTTCGAGGACGTCGCAGATCTGGACGGCCAGGGACACGACCTCGTCCTCGGGTAAACGGTGTCCGTCCGCGATGACCTGGGTGAGGTCCCGCCCGAGGACGTGCTCCATCACCAGGTAGGCATCGCTTGCGACGGAATCCACGCGCGCGTCGAGGAATGCCGGGATGCCCGGGTGCTTCCAACGCGCCAGCAGGTCGGCCTCAAGTGTGAAGCGCTGGATCAGCTCCTCGGGGTGACGGGGATCGAGAAGTTCCCGATGGATGCCTTTGACGGCCACCGCTCGCCGTGATCGGCGGTCGTACGCCAGCCAGACGTCTCCCATGGCGCCACGGCCGAGTCGTCGGCTCAGCTCGTAGCGCTCGTCAAGGACGTGCCCATCACTCCACACCAGGACCGTCGCCCGACGCTTCCATATCCGCCAGCAGCTCGCTGGCGAGATCGGCCAATGTTCCTTCGCCAGGCAGGTACCACCGCGTCGTACCCTGCACCGCCGCGGGCTGTTCGACCCACTCGGCTCTCTCCCAGATCCGCAGCACCAGTCCGGACGGCGAGTAGCGTTGGCCGTCCAGTGCCCAGATCAGGGGCTTGCGGGCGTCGTTGACCCAGGTGGCCAGGTACCGCTCAGGACCCCCGCTGAGCCATTCGCTCACGGCGTCCCGCTCCGTGACAGTGCCGGGACGGTAGATCAGCTGGGTCCCCTCGTCGATGAGGCGGTGCTGGACTAGGAGCGGCACGGTGTTGGGACGACGTCCACGGTTCGGACGCGGCGGCGCGACAAGTTTTCTCCCAGCGCCGTGCCGCAGGGTCTGTAGAACGTCCGAAATGAGGTGTCGGCAAGTCTGCTCGTCGCGCAAGATCCGGGTGAGGAAGGCGTGCTGCCCGTAACGAGCGGCCAGCTGGTCTGTCAGGGCAACGAGGATCTCGACTGTCCGCTTCACGGCGTCCTGGGCCCGTGCTTCCCAGTCGTCTCCCGGCTCATCGATTCCGTCGCCACCGATCAACTGGAAGACCACGTGGGCGACCAACAGCTCGGCTCGGTCGGCGAGCACACGCTCGCGTCCTTCAAGGCTGCCGGCCAGGACCGCTAGCTCGTCTCGGACCTGACGCAACAAGTTGACGGATCGCCAGATCTGCAATGCTCCGGGCCGGTTGTCGAACAGTCTGGAGTAGAAGCCGCCCGAGCCGCGGCGCCACAGGACATCGCCATCCGCCTGGTACCGGGCGAGCAGAGCGGCATCGGGGTAGGCACACGTGAGGGCGAGCGCCGCCTCGGCCATGGTGCACCCTGCGGCAGGTGACGGCTCCGGGCCGCCACGCTTGAGAACGTACAACTTGCCCAGCGACAGGGCGAGGTCCTGACGGATGAGCTCCTGCTGGGGATCCAGAGCGGCGAAGTCCCGTGCTTCCACGTGGTTCTGCGTGTTGGTCGCTCGTGTAATCCGCTGCGCCAGGTCGTCCGGGGCCCCGTTCAGGCAGATGAGGCGGACCCCGACGAGCGCTTCGGCGACCGCCTGCGGCTCCTGTTCGTGGGCCTGACGGACAGCAGCCACCGTCTGCGCGCCGTTTACAACTCGTGCGTTGCCCAACTCCAACCGAACCGGCTGACCTTGAGCGCGTCGGGCGACATACGTGGTCTGGATCGAGTCACACAACACCGTGATGCCGTTGTTGAGGTACCAGAACTCCTGGGGGGCGCTTAGCAGGCTGTCGACCATGGTCGCGTTGACGTCGGTCGCACCCAGCGCGAAGCGCACGTTCTGGTCAAAGAGCCGCGTGCCGTGCTGCTCGTACCACCCGGCCAGCTCCTCGGCGCTCATCGTGCCGAGGTACGTCTGATAGGGGGTCGAGTTCAGATGCCAGCCGTCCGACAACGTGGCGATGACCCTTACAGGCTCGGGCAGGGACTCCCTTCGTACGATGGTGTGGAAGTCGCGGACGCCCAGGATCCGGAAATCCAGCAGCTCCCCGAACCGGTTGAACTCCCTCACGCGTTCGTGCAACAGGTCGTCTGACTCAAGCGAGAGGCCTTCGTCGCCCAGGGCGGCGAAAACCAGGTGGACCCGAAGAGTTGCCTCGCTAAGCAACGCGTCGATCTTGGGGACCAGCCGTTGGAACCTCGCGTTGAACTGCTCGTACCGGAAGTCGAAGAGGTGCTGGACACCCTGGAGCAACTGCTGGACGGCGACGCTGTCCAGCCGGGCGGTGGCCTGCTCGCTCCACTTGGCCTGGACCAGCCAGATCTCCGTAGTCGCGGGCGAGACGAACACGGCGTCGAAACCCTGGTCGTCCACTCCGTCTACGACCGCAGCAGCTGCCTCCGTTGCCGTACAGTCCGCGATCACCTGCACCGCCTTCGCGGCCAGGGTCCGGGAGAGAAAGACCCTCTCGCGCTGTGCCGGGGATCCTGTCATGACGTCGTCCATGTCGAGCAGGCCGACGAACTCCCGTACCAGGGCGGCACGGATCTGCTGGACCTCCAGGGGAACACCGCGAAGGGCCTCAGTCCCGTGTTCCATGGCGTGCTCCTTCTGGAACGGTTCGGCTCCGCGCGGGGCGCTCCTCGGCTCCGCGCGGCCAGCACACTAGCTGACGTACTCCACGATCAAGGGGCTCGCAACCAGACATCCTCCGTCGGTACCCGTCGCGGGCAGCAGGGCACTCACCCGGGCATAGCCGATCATGAGTGCGGAGGTGCTGACCTCGGCACTCTGCGTGTCAAGGGCTGTAAGGAGCTCGCGAACGCCAGCCCGGGACAGGGATGGGGCCGGTCCGGGCGAAGTGAAGTCGTCCTGAGCGTCGGGGCCGAGCTCACTCTGGTCGCGGGTCAGTGCAGCAAGGAGGTGTCCGGCCTGCGTGATGAAGAGCGTACCGGCGCTGTGACCTCCGCCTTCTAGGTCCGTCAGCGCGGGTCCGTCGATCTGGACGGGGGGACGGCCGCTCAGATGACGAGCCGACCCGTGGAGCAGCAGGCGACGGGTGACGCCAGCTTCGGGAGGGCTGGGGGCCGGGTCTACGAACAGCACGAGGTCCTGGTACCTGCCGCGGAGCGTGATCCAGCTCAGCGGGGCCTCGAACTGCACCCAGTGGCCGGGAGCAAGCTCAGGCTCCAGGTGTGAGGGCGCGCGCCGCTCCAGGTCCCTCTCCACCCGTTTGAGGTGGCGTAACAGGTCCCGGTCGAGGTCCGTCGCGGGGCTCTCCACATTGATCCCAGCCATCGATACGCCGGCGTGCAGTTTGATGGTGGGAAGGGCCAGCCGGGGCTCCGGCAGGAACCCGCTCAGCTTGCCCTCGGACAAATAGATGACCTCACGCACTGGCGTTGCCCCCCGCTGTTCCGCTTGTCGGTCTGTCAGTCACCCAACCACGCACTCATCTTGCCATCGCGCACCGACAGCGGCCTCATCGTTGAGACGACATCTAAGGGGCCGAGCGGAGCATGTTGGGGTTGTCTCGTCCACCAGGTACACGGATGGTGACTACCTGGCAGGGCTCGTGCTCACCCTCGCGTTGGACCTTTTCAATCCAGATGCTCTCGAAGAGGTTTATGGCGCCCTCGGCCCCAACCGTCTTGTCCAGGACGAGCAGGATCGCGAAGGAGACGTTGGTGTTCTGGTACTCGGCGGCCTGCGCGACGTAGCGTCGCAGGCCAGCTTCACGGGCGTCGTCCTCTTCGATCTTGCACTCAACGTTGAACTGAACGGTCCCGAAAGAGACCAGGATGTCGACGCGTCCCCCGCCCCGGTCGATCACCTCCGAGTTGACGACGCGGAACAGCGCGGACACTGCGAGGACTTCGCGGTAGTGCTGGTGGAAAAGAGCTTCGTCGACCTTCTGCTTCTTGTTGTCCTTGTCCCGCAGGCGCAGGTACTCAGTGAAGGAGCCGCCCATCTTTCTGCCGATGTCGTAGCACAGGAAGGCATAGCGGACGGTCGCTTCGACGAGCAAGCTGAACGGGTCTGCGACGTCGGGCAGCCAGTCACGGGATTCCTTCAACTGGCTGATCAGGCGGGCCATGAGACGGCCGTACTTGGCGTCAGCAACAGTTGCTAGGACGTCCTCATGGCTGCGAAGCGCCAGTTCCAGCTGATCAAGGATGTGTGCGGGAGTCTCTTCAACGAACGTGGCGAAGTCCGCAGGGGGGATGTGGTGGGCTAGCAGATGCCAGCGTCGGGCTTTTCCCCGATCACCTGCCTCGACGGCTGCGGCTGGCGCTTGTGGGCTGGTGGAGCGTCGACACAGGGCAGCATGGAGCTGTCGGGCCGCAGGATCGTCGCGTAGGTCTTCGTCGTGCGTCAGCGCATATTGGAGGAACCGAAGCCGGTTCTCCTGGCGAAGGAACGCATCCTCGATGACAGGGGCCACCATGGTCCCCACCACCGCGGCGGTGGCGGTATCGGTGACGACGGTGACGGTGTGGTGGGCGGTGTAGGCACGCAGGAGCGCGGTCAGGATGCCGTGGCCCTCCGCAAACCACGGGTCGTCATCATCGAGGTGGTCGGCGGCCGCCTCCAACAGGAGGGTGAGTTCTGCCCAAGCGGCGATGTCGTCATGGCGTGAGGTCGCCCAAGCCGGGGTGTGAGTGCGGTGCTGCCAGGACCGGTAGCGCTGGAATGCCGTGCGTAGAGCGGATGCGGCTGCCGGGACGCGGGCCGAGGCATCTGGGGCGGAGAGGCCAAGGACGGCGTCTACAGCGGCATGGTAGAGCTGGGCGTCGAGGCGGTCGGGGTCCAAGGCGATCAGTTCGGCCAGGCGCCGCCGGACCTGTACCAAGTCCGCGGCCATGGTGGAGTAGCCGTCGAGCTCAAGAGCTTGGCGCAGGTCGGTAAGAGCGAGCTCGAAGGCGGCGTCGCGGCAGGTGTGGTCCAGTGCAAGGCAGCGTTCGAGGGCGTCACGGAGCCCGGCTGTGGGGTGGTGGGCGTCAAGGACACCCAGCAGCCGCGGTAGCCGAGCAGCGAAAGGCTCGGGCAGGGCGGCTGCGTCTTCGGTCGCCTCGTCCAAGGCGCCCAGCAACTGGGCGGGACGCGTGACTCCCGCGAGGGTGAGCTGCACGAGGCAGTCGGCGGCCTCCGCGCCGATGAGGGCGGCTGCGAGGTCGTCTCCGGCATCTTGGGCGGCGTTGAGGCGGGCGAGCATGGCGCGAGTAAGAGGCGTGCCGAGGCTTCGAGCGAGGGCGGGACGGGCGGTCAGTGCGTCAGCAGCGGTTGCGAAGGCGGCGTGGTTGTCCTGTCTACGCATGCCGCTGATGACGGCATCGCACAGGGGGGCAGCGTCCTCACCGCCGGCCTGCTGCAGATAGTGCGCAGTTGCCTGGATGAGATAGGGCAGGAAAGGGCTGGTCGCCAGGTGGTCGGCAGCAGCGGTGACCGCGTCCATGCCGCCGAGGTCGTGCACCGTGGGGCCGGCTCGCCGTTGCGCGGGGGTGGCGCGTGCGGCCCACTCGGCCAGACGCTCATCGACAGCGTGCACAGAGCCGCCCCCTCTCACATCACGTTCTTGTCTTGGCTCAACGGCTGGTTCCCTGTCTGTGCATGAGCACTAGAACAGCTGACGGTCTTCAGGACCCGTCACGATACGGTCGCTGGGAAAGATCTCCCACAGTGCCTCCTCGATCGATGTGATCACGATCTGCATGCCGGGAACAGTGGTCGCCGTCTCGTAGAGAGTCTCCAGAACCAGGCGGGCGTCACCGGGAACGAGTTCCTCCGCAGTGGGTGCGTCGATGAGCAGCAGCCCTGGGTGGGACATGATGCCGTGCTTGCGCCCGATCGTGATCATTCCGACCACTGCGGCGATCCGCATGCGGAGCCGCTCGGTGGGGCTAAAGTCTTCGAACTTGCGCGGCGCGCCGGACTTCTTGGCGTTGACGCGTCCGCTCAGGTCGAGACTGACACTCGTGAGGTTGGTGACGCCGAGCTTGCGCGCGATGCGGACGATCTCTTCGTTGAGTTCTTTGAACAGGGCGCGGCTGTGCTCAGCCACGACTTGTTTCAGCACCTTGGTGGCGGCGGCGAGGACGAACATGTCGGGGTCCTCAACCTGGCCGGTGGCTGCGGTGTTCTCTGCGGAGACGAAGTTACCGACTGCGGCTGGGAGCTCGGCGTGGGTGCCCGTGGCCACGGCGAGAGCTCCCTCGATCTGGTAGACCTCCCGCCGGGCGGCTTCCAGGGTGGCGTACCAGTCGCCCGAACGAGCGGCAATCAGTCGGTGCTGGGCCTGATCATGGGCGGCACGGCTGGCCTCAAGGACTGATCCGGCAGCCTGCACGGCCTCTCGCGCTTGGTCCTCCGCCGTGCGGGAGGCGTTTTCCCGATCGACTAGGCGTTGCATCGCGGCTGCCTGGGCCTCGGGGTCTTCCTCAAGTTCCGGCAGTTGGTGTGCACAGACGGCGCAGCGGTGTTCGGAGTCCTCCTGTGCTCGCCGCTTGTCGTCGATCTCGCGGTCGCAGCGTGGGCAGGCTTCCGGGTCCAGGGCTCCGAGCAACAGTCTCGCAGCCATGCTCTGACGAGAGCGACGCGAATTTCGCGCGTCCTTGAGTCGGGCTTTGTGAGCGATGGCCAGTTGCTCTTCGGCCTGTTGGTGCGTGGCTTGGTGCCGGGCGACCTGCTGGGCGGCGGCATCGGCGTCAGCGAGAAGCCCCGTGAGGTCCGGCTGTCCGGCCTCCAGTCTGGACAGCCGCTCCTTCGCCTGGTTCAGCGCTTCGCGCAGGGGTTCAGTCTGTGCGGTGCGCGCCAGCGCATCCTCCTTGGCGCGGCGTTGAAAGTGGCGGCCCTCCTGGCCCTCTTTCTTCTCTTCAGCGGTGACGCGGGTGAGTTCGGAGGCGTAGGGGACGTCGAGAAAGATCTGCAGAAGTCGGGCGGGGAGCTGGCCCCAGTGGGTGGGGCCCAGCAAGTTAGTGTCATGGCCGGAGTTGAGAGTGATGGCGTAGGAGAAGCTCGACCAGCGGTGGACCTGCTCGGCGCTATCCCGATTGCCGTCGGCGTCCTTGGGGGCGCCAGCCTTGGCCTTCCACACGGAGACGGGGCGCAGGCCGAGACGGTCGAGCATGAAGCGGTCGATGAGTTCACCAACGCCATCGGGGCCTGCCGACGCTGCTCTGCGGACGCCTGGTCCGTCCTCCTCACGGCCGTCCAGGGCGAGGAGTTGATCGATAGTGTCGGCGGTGAGCAGTTCGGCTCTGGGGCGGGCGGGCTTGTCGAACGTGAGACGGATCGACGCGGCGACGCCGGCGACCTCGACATCCGCCCGGACGTAGGAGAACCAGCCCTCAGTCTCGGCGCGCCGGAAGTCCTTGAGTCCTTCGCCTCGCAGGGCGAAGCTCAGGGCCCACAGCAAGCTGGACTTGCCCGCGGAGTTGTTGCGGCTGGCGATCACCCACGGGCCCGAGCCGAGCGGGATGTCGATGGTGAAGGGGCCGTCGTTGCCCTCCGTTCCTTCTTTGGTGCCCTCGCAGTACAGCCGTCGTACGCGCAACTCTCGACGGGCGGGCAGCGGGCTGGTGAGCCTGACATCGTGTGCCGTCAGTACTGCCCGCGCTCGCTCGGCGTCCATGTCCGGCACCATCGCCGCGATCCTCGCGTACAGCTCGCTCTCCTGCGGGACAGGCAGGCTCTCGGCATTCATGCGGCACTCCCCTGGTCTCTGGCGGCGCGCAGCTGCGCGAGTCGGGTGCGGGCACGCCCGGCAATAGAGGGGATGACCTCGTTCAACGGCGTTTCGGCGTAGTCGCGCTGCAGGTACTGCCGACGGCGGAGCGCCAGCGCGGAGTGCCCCGTCCCCTCGGCGAGGGCCTTCACCAGCAAGGCCCGGTCGGTGTACCACTGCAGCTCAGCAAACCGCTCGGCGGCTTCTTCAGCCACCGAACGGCCTTTGGCTGTGAGGTAGTAGTTGTCCTGCAGAACGCGATGGACGGTGCGCCGCTGAGTGACGATCAGCAGCCGAGGGGCGACTAGAACGCTCAGCGCCCGGTCCAAGGCCTCGAACGCCCCAAAAAGGTAGCGAAGCATCGGGATGGCGTAGATTTCCGGCTCGTCCGAATCTAGGATATTCCCGGCCAGGTCGAGAAGGATGGACTCCCCACTGCGCTCATAGTCGTTGAGGAGCTCGTCCGCCAGATAATCCGGGTTCCGCAGCCAGAAGTCGAGCTTCTGTAGTCGCCCCTCGGCGTGCAGCACTGCGACTGCGCCTTTCGGTGCAGACACCTTGGCAGCATCGTCCAGGTCCTCAGCCACTGCTGCTATCAGGAGAAGAAGCCGGACCGCATCCGAGAACCGGTCTGCCTCATAGTCCTCATCCATTCACACACCGTAGTGACGCCCGTCACGCGAGATCAATAAGTCGGGAACGCCTACTTCAATTTTTCAGTGCCCAAGCATCGCCGAGTCCTGGTCCACGAGGATGAGCCCAGCACCCTGCCGTTTGGGGCCGCACCCTTTAACTGCCGAAGCCTCAGCAGGTCAGCGCGCCAATGGCTACCCTGCGCGCCAACACCAACGCTCAGTAGGGCCAACTCAAGCGCTAAAGGGCCAACTCGGCCACTCAGTCACACGAGTGTGCCCGAGCGTTTGAGCAGGCCCCTGAGCGCGTAGCCCCACGTACCCTCTTCACCGTGCCAGCCTCACCCCCGCATCACGTCGCCGTCCTCGTGCTCGAAGGTGCGAAGCCCCTCGATGTCGGCATTCCCGCACAGGTGTTCACCACCCGCGCGAGCATGCCGTACGAGGTGCGGGTGTGCGGCGCGGCACCCGGTCTCGTGGCCGGCGGCGACGGCCTGTCGTACTACGTCGCCCACGGCCTCGAGGCACTCGCGTGGGCCGACATCGTCTTCGTTCCCGGCTACCGGCACCCGGACCGTGACGACCCGCCGCAGGCCGTCGTCGACGCGCTGATCGCCGCACACAGCCGGGGCGCGCGGCTCGCCGCCATCTCGACGGGAGCCTTCGCGCTCGCCGCCACGGGCCTGCTCGACGGCAAGCGCGCCACGACGCACTGGCATTACACGCGGGCCCTCGCGGCGAAGCGTCCGCTCGTTCAGGTCGACGCCAACGTGCTGTTCGTCGACGAGGGCAGCGTGCTGACCTCGGCCGGCGCCGCCTCGGGCATCGACCTGTGCCTGCACATTCTGCGCGGCGATCTGGGGGTGTCCGCGTCGAACCACGCGGCGCGGCGCCTGGTGGCGGCCCCCTACCGCAGCGGCGGTCAGGCGCAGTACGTGCCGCGCAGTGTGCCCGAGTCGCTCGACGAGCGGTTCGCCGCCACCCGGGAGTGGGCGCTGCACCGGCTCGGCGAGCCCCTCACCCTCGACGTGCTCGCCCGGCATGCGGCGGTGTCGCCGCGCACGTTCTCGCGGCGCTTCGTCGAGGACACGGGGTACACGCCGATGCAGTGGGTCATGCGAGCCCGCATCGACATGGCCCGTGAGCTGCTCGAACGTTCACAGCGGGGCATCGAGCAGATCGCCGCCGACGTCGGTCTCGGCACCGGTGCGAATCTGCGGCTGCACTTCCAGCGCATCCTCGACACCACGCCGAGCGAGTACCGGCGCACCTTCACCCAGGGACGGTAGCCCGCCGCCACCACGTGGCGTGATCCTTTCGGACCGTGGCGATCACGCCGCTGTCACCGGCGGATGCCGCGCGAGAACCTGAGGGCGAACCCGAAGGGACACACTCATGACTCGCATCGCCATCAACGGATTCGGCCGCATCGGACGCAACGTGCTGCGCGCGCTGCTCGAACGCGACAGCGACCTGGAGATCGTCGCCGTCAACGACCTCACGGAGCCCGCCACCCTCGCGCGGCTGCTCGCCTACGACTCGACGGCGGGCCGGCTCGGCCGCCCGGTGACCGTCGACGGGGACGCCCTCGTCGTCGACGGCCGTCGCATCACCGTGCTGGCCGAGCGCGAACCGGCGAAGCTGCCGTGGGCCGAGCTCGGCGTCGACATCGTGCTTGAGGCGACCGGCCGCTTCACGTCGGCCACGGCCGCCCGCGCCCACATCGACGCGGGCGCGAAGAGGGTTCTCATCAGCGCGCCGGCGGACGGCGCCGATGTCACACTCGCGTTCGGGGTCAACACCGACGCGTACGACCCGGCCGCGCACACGATCGTCTCGAACGCCTCCTGCACGACCAACGCGCTTGCGCCGCTGGCCGCGGTGCTCGACGGCCTTGCCGGCATCGAGCACGGCTTCATGACGACGGTGCACGCCTACACGCAGGAGCAGAACCTGCAGGACGGGCCGCACCGCGACGCCCGCCGCGCCCGCGCGGCCGCTGTCAACATCGTGCCGACCACGACGGGCGCCGCCAAGGCGATCGGCCTCGTGCTGCCGAACCTCGACGGCAAGCTGTCGGGCGACTCGATCCGCGTGCCGGTTCCGGTGGGATCGATCGTGGAACTCAATACGACCGTGGCGCGCGACGTGACGCGCGAGGACGTGCTGGCGGCGTACCGCGCCGCGGCGCAGGGGCCACTCGCGGGTGTACTCGAGTACTCGGACGACCCGCTCGTGTCCTCCGACATCACGGGCAATCCGGCCTCGTCGATCTTCGACTCGGCGCTCACCCGCGTCGACGGCCGCCACGTCAAGGTGGTCGCCTGGTACGACAACGAGTGGGGCTTCTCGAACCGCGTGATCGATACGCTCGAACTCCTCGCCGCCGGCTGACCGGAAACCGGTGAGCCCCCAATCGCCGGACGGGCTTGACTTGCAAGCCCGTCCGGCGAATCGGACACCGCTGGACAGGACCGGTCAGTCGCACCGGCCGCACAAATATCCGCGCCCCACAGCCGACCGGGGGCTGGTCAGCCCCGGCACAGGCGCCCACCGGCCGCGGTGCGCCCGGTGCTGCGGCGGACCGTACGGCGACTGCCAGGCCGGCCGCCCGGTTCGACCCGGGCCGCCCACGTCACGGCGCGGTGCGACCGGGTCCTGGAGCCATTCGGCTGCCGGGCCGGACGCGCACCTGTGGCAGCGGCGGAGAACGATCAGCAGGCAAGTGGGCACGACCACCCAGTTCTTGGACACAGAGATACACCGGTTCCAGTGAGAAGACCGCAGCGAAAAGGAGCACGTCGCACAGGTGCGACGCGCGACGGATCAGCGCTCGGGGGGTCTCACTTGGTGTACATCGGCACGTCCTTGACGGGGCGACTGCGGGCGGGAGCACGGTAACGGCACACGGGAGTGCGGCTCCACTGATTTCTGGCCTGAGACGATCAGCAGGAACGAACGAATGAACGCAGAGGTGGAAACATGATCGTTCTGGTACTGCTCGGCGTCCTGGCGCTTGCTGTCGGCGGATGCGTGTGTGTGGTGTGGGCGGAGCGGGGCGGGCCCCGCTGGGTCCGTGTGGTGGCGGCCTTGACGCTCGCCGCAGGCAAGGCGGTGGGCCGCTCCGAGAGGAAACGGCGCCGGGGCCTCAACGGGACCACCGGTGACGGCGGTTAGAGGCGAACGCCCGCACGAGCGGCCCCGGCCGACTGGGGCTTGCGCCGTCGGCAACCCAAGGGGCCCCCGTGCCGTCCACTTCCTCCGCTTCCTCCGCCGCATCCGGTTCCGGTCGGTCAGTTCCGCCACGTCTGTGGCGGGATCCCGACTTCCGCAGACTCTGGGCGGGCCAGACGGCCTCCCAACTCGGCGAACACACCACCCTGATCGTCCTCCCGCTCTTCGCCGTCCTGACGCTCGACGCCGGCGCCGGCGAGTTGGGGGTCCTGCGCGCGGTGGGGCAGGCACCGATCCTGTTGCTCTCGCTCTTCGTCGGTGCCTGGGTGGACCGGTGGCGGACCCGCACGGTGATGGTGCTGACGGACGCCGGCCGGACCCTGATACTGGGCGCCGCCGCCGCGGCCGCTCTCCTGGGCCGGCTCGGCCTGCCCGCGCTGTTCTTGGTCACCTTCGCCGTCGGGGCGCTGTCCGTGTTCTTCGACGTGGCCTACCAGGCGTCTCTCGTACGGCTGGTGAAACGCGATCAGTTGCTCCAGGGCAACAGCGCGCTCGAGGGCAGCCGGTCCGCCGCACAGATCGGCGGGCCCGCCCTCGGCGGGGCGTTGGTGTCACTCCTGTCGGCGTCGATCGCCGCGGCCTCCAGCGCGTTGTTCTTCGCGCTGTCGTTCCTGTCGATCCGGCGGATACGCAGGACCGAATCGGTCCCGGAGCGCTCGGAACGTCCCCCTCGGGTAGGGCGACGTATCCATGAGGGCCTCCGCTTCGTCGTCCGCGACACCTCGCTGCGGAGCGTGTGCCTCGCCTCGGCCGCCTTCCAGTTCTCCTTCGCGGCCATGATGACCGTCTATCTGCTCTTCCTGCCGCGGGAACTGCACCTGTCGGGCGCCACCGTCGGGCTGGCGCTCGCGGCGACGGGACCAGGCGCACTGGTGGGCTCGATGCTGGCCGCCCGCCTGCCGGGCCGGTTCGGTTACGGCACGGTGCTCGTGTCCGCGGCGGCACTCGGCGACGGCGTGTTCCTGTGTGTGCCCGCGCTGCACGGCTCCTCCGCTCCGACGGTTTCCGCGCTGCTGGCGATCAACTTCGTGTTCGGGACCGCCGGCCAGTTGGTGAATGTCACGGTCATGGCGGTGCGGCAGGCCGTCACTCCGGACGGAATGCAGGGCCGCGCGGCCGCGACGATCACGTTCGTCGGCATGGGGATGGCCCCGCTCGGCTCCCTGCTCGGCGGCTTTCTCGCGATGGAGTGGGGGCTGCGCACCAGCCTCCTGGTGACGGCCGCGGGCATGATGCTGTCCCCGGTGATGATGGGTCTGTCGCCGCTCGCCCGCCTGGGACGGACGCTTCCCGCCCGGACTGCTGGGCGATCCGGTCAGTAGCCCGCCGGGCGCACCAGCCCCGTCTCGTACGCGTGGACCGCGGCCTGGGTGCGGTCGCGCAGGGACAGTTTGACGAGAATGCGGCTCACATGGGTCTTCACCGTCTGTTCGGCGACCACCAGGCGTACCGCTATCTCCGCGTTCGACAGTCCGTGCGCGATCAGGGACAGCACCTCCGTCTCGCGCTGTGTCAGGTCTCCGAGGCGGTCCTTGAGGGGTGCGCGGGGAGCTTCGGCCAGCCGGGAGTACTCGGCGATCAGCCGCTTGGTGATGTTCGGGGCGAGCAGGGCCTCACCGGCCGCCACCACCCGTACCGCATGGGCCAGTTCGGCCGCCGACGCGTCCTTCAGGAGGAAGCCGGACGCGCCCGCGCGCAGCGCTTCGTACACGTACTCGTCGAGGTCGAAGGTGGTCAGGACGAGGACCTTGACGGTGGCGTCGGGCTCCGCCGTGACGCGGCGGGTCGCCTCGATGCCGCCGAGACCGGGCATCCGGATGTCCATCAGGACGACGTCGGGGGCCAGTTCGGCCACCTTGGCCACCGCGTCGAGGCCGTCCATGGCCTGGCCGACGACCTCGATGCCCGGCTCTGCGTCGAGCAGCACGGTGAACCCCTGGCGGACCATCATCTGGTCGTCGGCGATCAGCACGCGGATGGTCATACGGGGTCCTCCAGGGGAAGCGTGGCCACGACTTCGTAACCGCCCTCGGCGGTGGGGCCGTTGGCGAAGTCTCCGCCCAGCATGACGGTACGTTCCCGCATGCCGAGCAGTCCGTGACCCGCGCCCCGCGAGGGGGCGGGCGCGCGGTCGGGTGCGGTGTTGGTGACGCGGACGGTGACCGCCGCCGAGTGGTAGCCGGTCTCCACCCGTACGCGCGCTCCGGGCGCGTGGCGCATCACGTTGCTCAGCGCCTCCTGCACGATGCGGAACGCCGACAGTTCGACGCCCGGCGAGAGCGGCCGGCGTTCTCCCGTCGACTCGGTGACGACCGCGATCCCGGCGCCGCGTACCGCGCCGACGAGCTCCTCCAGCCGGTCGAGCGTGGGCTGCGGCGCGTGCCGCGCGCCTTCGGAGACCGCGTCCTCCGTGCGCAGCACGCCCAGAACCCGGCGCAGTTCGGTGAGCGCGTCCACGGCGTTCTGGCGGATGGAGGCGAGGTTCTCCCGCAGTGCGTCGGAGGGGTCCTCGACCAGGTGCGGGGCGACCTGTGCCTGGATGGAGATCACGGTCATGTGATGGGCGACCACGTCGTGCAGCTCGCGGGCGATCCGGTTGCGTTCTTCGAGCAGGGTGCGCCGGGCCCGTTCCCCGGCGGTCAGTTCCGCCTGGACGACGAGCTGGCCGCGGGCCACCCGGATGCCGCGCAGCGCGGCGCCGAGCACCGTCGCGACGAGGAAGAAGGGGATGGCCCGTTCGGCGTTGTAGTTGTGTGCCTGGGTGGTGAAGGTGAGGCAGGCCGCCCCCGTGAGGACGGTGAGGGCCAGCGCACGCACCGCACTCCACGGCCGCACCCGCGACGCCACCAGGAACAGCACCGCGCTCATCAGGGCGATCGCGGAAATGGACCAGGGGTACAGGATGTCCCGGTGGACCAGCGGTTCCGACAGGCGGGCGGTGACGACCGTGAGGACCACCGACGCCCACCAGGCCGGCATGGGCCGGGACATCGCGGCGATGAGTGCCGCCGACTGGAGCACGGGGATCAGCACGGCGTACCAGGTGATCGCCTGGCCTTCCCGGCCGAAGGAGCTCACGTTCATCACGCCGAGGGCCACCGCGAGCAGCACCAGCACCATCCAGAACACCGGGCGCCAGACCGGCCAGCCCGGCTCCCCCATGCGCGGCAGCGGGTCGGCGGCCCCCGTCCACATGTCCTCGCGCAGGGTGCGCGGCAACCTCCGTATCGCGGTCGTCAGCCGCTTCCCCGTACCCGCCCCCGTCAGCTTCACGTGATGCACCTTAGGCACTGTGCGCCTCCACCGATCGGTCGGGGCGCGCCTCGCGCACCACCCGGGAGCTGCCGGGCCGCCCCTGTTCGTACGTACGGAACGCCGCCCAGCACGCCAGCAGGGCCACCGCGAACACCGGCAGCCAGGCCAGTCTGGCGAGCACCCAGGCCGCACCGGCCGGGACGGTGTGCAGTCCCGGCAGCGGGCCGCCCGCGAGCAGGCCGGTCGCGGTGACCGCGATCATGGCGGTCTGGTGCCAGAGGAAGATGGTCATCGCGGAGAGGTTGGCCAGGGCCACCGCGGCCCAGGCGGCGGGCCGGGCGAGCACGCGCCGCAACGGGCCGAGGAGCAACAGGGCCGCGCCGCACTGGGCGAGGCCGAAGGTCACGGCGGCGAGGGTGGGCGGGTTGAGGTTGGAGACCGCGGCGCCGGGCACGCCGACCATGGACGCCGGGTAGCCGGCGAACAGGACGAGGAGCAGGGTGGCGACCGCTCCCCCGGCCAGCAGGACCCATCCCGTCGTACGCCCCCGCAGTCCGCCCCGGGCCCAGGCGGCGCCCAGGCAGTACGGGACCAGCCAGCCGGCCGCCACATTGATCCAGCCGAGCGCGGCGGGTGCGTCGGCCCCGAAGCGCAGCAGGTCGACGTGGAGCACGACGACGAGCGGCCACAGCGGATGAACCTTCGCCACCAGCGGGGTGGCGGCGGTCAGTACCGCGTAGACGAGCAGGAACCAGAGGGGCGAAAGGACCAGCTTGCAGAGCGTGTACAGGGTTGCGTGGCCGACGCCCGCCGCCGCCATCGCGCCCACCGCCACCGCCCAGACGGCGAGCAGAGCGGCGGCCGGCCGGAACAGCCGGGCCAGCCGGGCGCCGAGCCACCGCCGGTAGGGCGTCCCCTGGGCGCGGGCCGATGCGTACCCTTGCGCGCCCATGCGTCCGCCGACCAGGAAGAACACGGCGAGCGTCTGGAACACCCAGGAGACGGGGATCAGTTGGGGCATGTGCTGAAGGGGGCTCGCGGCCCGCACCGTGCCGCTGTCGGCGACCAGGGCGGTCACCAGCCAGTGACCCATGACCACTCCGAGGATGGCGAGGGCCCGTAGGGCGTCGACGGCGCGGTCACGGCCGGGCGGGGTCGCGGCCTCGATGGTCCGTACGAGGTCACGCATCGTGGCGCCCCTCGTTCACGGCCTGCCGGTTCACGATCCGGGCCATGGCGCGCAGCGGTACGGAACCGGGGCGGAGGTAGTCGCTGTGGCCGCCGGGTCCCGCGTCGAAGACCCTGGCCCCGAAGGCGGGCGACACGGGGTCGGCCCCGAAGCCGACGGTCGTGAAGCCGAGCGGGAGCCTCGTGTGCGGGACCTCGGCGATCCAGTCGTCGCCGCCGCGGCCCGCCCACACGGTGGCCGCGGTGTGCAGGCTCCGCACGTTCTCGGCGCCGGTACCGGGACTGCCGTACAGCACGATGTTCGCGACCGGGAGGCCCGCGGCGGCCCGGGCGCAGACGACCGAACCGTAGGAGTGGCAGAGCAGCGTGGTGCGTGAGCCGGGCGCGGAGTCGCTCAACTCCCGTATGAAACGAGCGAGTCGGGGGGCTGCCGCGGTTGCGCTCCCGTCCGTCAGGATCTGGCGGCTCACGGTGCCCGGGGGCTTGTAGCCGAGCCAGGCGACGACCGCCGCGCCGTCGCCGAGTTCGCGCCGCAGCGCTTCCGCGCCGGCGCCGAGGCGTCCGTACGAGTCGAGGCTGGTGTCCGAACCGGGCACGAGCACGGCGATGCGCCGGGCGCGTGCGAGGTCCCCGAAGACTTCGGTGGTACGGCCACCGTCGCGTCCGTCGAAGGAGAGGAACCGGCGGTCCGGGCCCGCCATGGCGCGCAGGACGGCCGCCCGTCGCCGGTCGCCGTGGCCGGTGGCCGCACGCTCGGCCGCCCGGATGCCCGCGCGGCTGGCGGCGTACCGCTCGCCGAGGGCGGCCGGCGTCGCGGACCCGAGCGGGCCGAGGTCGGCCGGGGCGGGCGCGGGGACGGCCGCGGGCCCGGCGGCGCCCGACACCGGCACCGCCACCGAAGCGGCGACGAGGGCGGCGAGGAGCGTGCGGCGCAGTCGGCTGGTGCGTGGGCGGGTCGCCATGGAGAGTGGTCCTTCCGTACCGGATGCGGTGTGTGCTTCCGGTGCCGAAGGTATGGATCAGCCCTTGTGGTCGGCGTCCCGCTGGAGGGTGCACCTGCTGGGTAGCTCTCAGGTACTACGGGTAGGGGGTGGCCCGCCGGGTTCGCGTCCCGTGGCCTTCAGTCCCCGCCGGCCCTCTGTGCCGTTCGCGTCCCGTGGCCTTCAGTCCCCACCGGCCCTCTGTGCCGTGCGCGTCCCCGCCGCCCGGCCCTCGGTACCGTTCGCGTCCGGTCACAGCGCCGCGTACACCGCGTCGATCAGCGCCAGCTTGCGCGGGTCGTCGGCGATGCCCGGGCCCATCCGGTTCATGACGTAGCCGATCGCGACTCCGGCCTCCGGGTCGGCGAGACCGCAGGAACCGCCCGCGCCGTCGTGGCCGAAGGCCCGGGGGTTGGGGCCGTAGGAGCGGTTCGGGCCGCTGAGCCAGAGGCCGAGCCCGATCTCGGTGTCGTGCGCGAAGCCCGCGCCCAGCACCAGGTCCCGGCAGCTTCCCTGGCCCTCGCGGACCCGCTCGGCCGCCTCCTCGGACAGAATCCGCCTGCCGTCGAAGGTGCCACGCCCCGCGAAGATGCCGTACAGGGCCGCCACCGCGCGGGCCGTTCCGTGGCCGTTGGCCGCGGGGATCTCGGCGGCCCGCCACTCCCGCGTGTTCGCCGCGGCCGCGCCCGTCGGCGGGTTGGCCAGTGAGGCGATGGCGACCGGCTCCAGCTGCGCGAAGAACGCGGACGCCGCACCCGTCACCGCCGGCGGCCGGACCAGTTCGGCGGCCCGCCCCGCCTCCTTCTCGGGGAGACCGACGGTGAAGTCGATGCCGAGCGGGCCCGTGACCTCCTGGTGGAGGAAGGCACCCGGCAGGAGTCCGGTGATCCGACGGACGACCTCGCCGACCAGGAAGCCGTAGGTGAGCGCGTGGTAGCCGGAGCGGGTTCCCGGCTCCCACCAGGGCTCGGTCGCGGCCAGCCGGGCGGTGGTCAGTTCCCAGTCGTAGAGCTCGGCCAGGGTGTGCGGCTCCCGGAGCCCCGCCAGGCCCGCGCGGTGCGAGAGCAGGTCCCGTACGCGGACGGACTCCTTGCCCGCTGCGGCGAATTCCGGCCAGTACGCGGCGACGGGAGCATCGAGGTCGAGCAGGCCCCGGTCGACGAGTATGTGCGCGCAGAGCGCGGTCGGGCCCTTGGTCGTGGACCAGACGTTGACCAGGGTGTCCCGCTCCCAGGGGCGGGTACGGGCCCGGTCGGCCCAGCCGGCCCAGAGGTCGGCCACGGGGACGCCGTCGACGAGGACGGTGACGGCCGCGCCCAGCTCCTCGCGCTCCGCGAAGTTCTCCTCGAAGGCGGCGCGCACCGCGGCGAATCGGTCGTGGCAGTGACCGTGGATCTGCGGCACGTCGGGCTCCTCGTATCGCGCACAGCCTGGTGGCTTCGGTGAGCCGCAACATACCGACTGGTCGGACAGGCCGGAAGAGGTGGGCGCGCTTCCGTTCAGCGCGGTGCCGCTTCCAGGCTCAGGCTCCAGCGCCCCGGCCCTCCGGTGAGCGTGACCGTGGACAGCGGCCGGACGTCGACGTTCCAGTACGTGGCGGGCGGGGCCTTGAGCGCGTAGACGAGGGCGGCCCGCACGACCGAGGGTTCCGCGACCGCGACGATGAATCCGTCGCAGGCCGGGCGGGTGTCGAGCCAGCCCCCTATCCGCGAGATGAAGGCCATCAGCGGCTCACCGCCGTGCGGGGCGGAGCGCGGATCGGAGAGCCAGGCGTCGACCGCGACCGGTTCGCGGGCGGCGACCTCGGCCAGGGTCCAGCCGCGCCAGCGGCCCATGTCGCAGTCGCGCAGCGCGGGTTGCGCCATCGGCGCGAAGCCGAGCGCGTCGCCGGTGGCACGGCTGCGCGGGGTCGGTGAGCAGTAGCGCAGTTCGGCGGCGCCGAGCGGCAGGAGGGTGTGCGCGGTGAGCTGGATCTCGTGCCAGCCGGCGTGGTCGAGCGGCCGGTCGTCCTCGAAGCGCTCAGCGAGCAGGGCGGAGCTGCGCGCGGCGGCGACCAGAGAGACTCGAGCACTCATGGCCGCGATCGTGGAGCCGAACGCCACGCCGGTCAAGGGGGCGGTACGGACGGGCCGGGCGGGACGGGCCCCGCTCGCTCAGGGCCTGGGTCGGCCGGAAATCGCCTGGTGATCTACCGGACGGGCTTGCTTTTCAAGCCCACCCGGGCGGTGGCGCGAGGCCCGCCCCGGCCCCGCCCTCGCACGAGCCCCGTCACCCCGCGCCCGCAGCGTCGCGGAGTTCGTCGCAGGCGGTGCGCAGGCGGCGTACGCCCTCGGTGATCTCGGCCGGTCCGGAGACCGCGCAGAAGCTCAGCCGGATACGGCCCGCCGGTGCCTCCGCGCAGAAGTACGGCCGGCCGGGGGCGACGGCGACGCCCGCGCGCAGCGCCGCGGAGACCACCACGGACTCCGCCGTGTCGGTCCACGCGTCGGGAAGGCCCAGCCAGAGGCTGCCGCCACCCGACGGGATGTGGGGCAGGGTCAGTTCGGGCAGTTCCAGCCGGAGCGCGGTCGTCATCGCGGTGCGGCGCTCCTTCAACGCGGCCGCGACAGTGCGCAGATGGCGGCTCCAGGAGGGCGAGCCGACCAGTTCGAGCGCGGCCTCCTGGAGGGGCCGGGGGACGAAGAAGCTGTCGACGACCTGGATGGCGCGCAGGCGCTCCAGCACGGGCCCGCGGGCGGCCAGGGCCCCGACGCGGAGGCTGGGCGAGGTGATCTTGGTGAGGGAGCAGACGTGGATGACGACCCCGTCCTCGTCCTGGGCCATGAGCGGCTCGGGCAGCGGTCCCGCGTCCTCGTGGACGAGACGGCGGGCGAAGTCGTCCTCGACGACGAAGGCGCCCGACTCGCGTGCGATCCGGACGACCTCCCCCCGGCGTTCGGGCGCCAGCACGGCACCGGTCGGGTTCTGGAACAGCGGCTGGCAGACGAAGACCCGGGCACCCGTCGCCCGGAACGCGGCGGCGAGCAGATCAGGCCGTACGCCGTCGGCGTCGCCCGGCACCGGCACGGGGCGCAGACCGGTGGCGCGGGCCGCCGCCAGCATGCCCGGGTAGGTGGGCGACTCGACGAGGACGGGCGCTCCGGGCGGGGCGAGGGCCCGCAGGGCGGTGGCCAGGGCGCTCTGGCCACCCGCGGTGATCAGTACGTCGGCGCCGGTCACGGCCGGGCCGATCTCCCGGGCGAACCAGGCCCGCAGCTCGGGAAGCCCGTCCGTGGGCGGGCGGCCCCAGGCCCCGGGGCGGCGCCCGGCGCGGGCCAGTGCGGCGGCCATGGCGCGCTCGGGCTGGAGCGAGGAGTGAAGGTAGCCGCCGTTGAACTCGATCACGCCGGGCGGCGGGGCGGCGAGCGTGACCAGCACGCCGGAGGCGTCGACGGTACGCGGCACCACTTCGGCGCCTCCGTCGGCGCTGAGCGACACCTCCTGCCAGGAGGTGTCGCCGGGCGGGCGCACGGCGGTACGGGGCTGCGCCCGGAACGCCCCGGCGCCGGGCCGGGTGACGACCAGTCCCTCGGCGGCAAGCTGCGCGATGGCCCGCGAGACGGTCACCGGGCTCACCCGGAAACGCTCCACCAGGGCGCGGCTCGACGGCAGCTTTCCACCTGGTGAGTAGCGGTCGAGTTCACCGCGGAGAGATTCTGCCAGCTCGGCCACACTGCTACGCTCATGCATGACAGCAGAGAATAGCGCTACTCACCGTACTGCGATAGCAGTTGAGTCTCCGGCCGACCGCCCCGCCGGAGCCGGTGCGGACCGCCCGGCGGGCCGCGCAGCCGCCGATGAGCACGCCCCGGCCGGAGGCAACGGGACACTTCTCGCCGTGCTCGGTGTGGTCGCCTTCTCCCTGACCTTCCCCTCCACGGCCTGGGGCCTGGAGAGCTTCGGCCCCTGGTCGCTGGTCGCCCTGCGCAGCCTGCTCGCCGCGGCCATCGCCGGAACCATGCTGCTGGCGGGCCGGGTGCCGTTGCCCGAGCGCCGGCACTGGTGCGGCCTCGCCGTCGTCGCGGGTGGCGTGGTGGTGGGCTTCCCGCTGCTGACCACGCTGGCCCTCCAGACCACGACGACCTCGCACGCGGCCGTCGTGGTGGGGCTGCTGCCCCTGACCACCGCGGTGTTCTCCTCGCTGCGCACCGGCTCGCGCCCGCCGCGCGCGTTCTGGGTCGCGGCCCTGGCCGGTGCCGCCGTGGTGATCGCGTTCACCGTGCAACAGAGCGGCGGGGCGCTCTCCGCCGGTGACCTCTATCTGTTCGGGGCCCTGCTGGTGTGCGCCGCCGGATACACCGAGGGCGGCAGGCTGGCCGGTGTCATGCCGGGCTGGCAGGTGATCGGCTGGGCCCTGATCCTCGCCCTGCCGCTCGCGGTGGCGGGCGCCGCGATCGCGCTGCCCTTCGAACCGGTGCGGCTGACGGCACACGGTGTCATCGGCCTGGTCTGGGTGGCGGCGGGTTCCACGTTCGTCGGCCTGTACATCTGGTACCGGGGTATGGCGGAGATCGGGGTGGCGCGGGCCAGCCAGCTCCAGCTGGCGCAGCCGCTGCTGACGCTGGCCTGGTCGGCCCTGCTGCTCGGCGAGGAGATCCCGGCGGCCGCTCCGGTGGCCGCGGTCGCCGTGCTCGTCTGCATCGCGGTCACCCAGCGCGCAGGGGCCACGGCCGCCCGACGGTCATAGACTTGTCGACAGGGACCGCCACCCGTGAGGAGGTCACTCCCGATGGAGGCACACACCGGCGACCGGCTGCTGATACACGGCAGGACCGTGGGACAGCACGACAGAGTCGCAGAGATCATCGAAGTGCTCGGTGCCGGGGGCACTCCTCCGTACCGGCTGCGCTATGACGACGGACACGAATCCATCAAGTCTCCCGGCCCGGACTGTGTCGTGCGGCACTCGCCCACGCAGGACAAACAGGGGTAGAACCGGGATCGCACACCGGGGACCTCCGAGTGGGGTCCCCGGCCCATGCCCGCCACCGCACGAGCCGTCGCCGCCCTCCCCCCGCCACCGCACGAGCCGTCGCCACCCTCCCCCCGCCGCCGCACGAGCCGTCGCCACCCTTCCCCCGCCGACCGCCCGCGTGACGGGGATCACGCCGCTCCGCCGACGGTACGACCCCCAGGTCACGGGCTCCCGATCACGGAGTAACGTCGTGGGGTCGAGGCGGGCACCGGAACCGGACGGGAACCTGCGACACAGGGATCAGCGAAAGGCACGAGGTGACGGACTCTATGGCCGACATTGCACGCGTCGGAGTGGTGGGCTGTGGCCAGATGGGCGCGGGCATCGCGGAGGTGTGCGCCCGCAGCGGCCTTCAGGTCATGGTGGCGGAGACCACCGGCGAGGCGCTGGAGATCGGCCGCACCCGGCTGCACAACTCCCTCTCGAAGGCCGCCGAACGCGGCAAGATCACCGAGGAGGAGCGGGACGAGACGCTCGGCCGCCTCAGCTTCACCACCGACCTGGGTGAGTTCGCCGACCGCGATCTCGTCATCGAGGCCGTCGTGGAGAACGAGCAGGTCAAGACCGAGATCTTCCAGGTGCTCGACCAGGTGGTGGTCCGGCAGGACGCGATCCTGGCCTCCAACACCTCGTCCATCCCGCTGGTGAAGCTGGCCGTCGCGACCTCGCGCCCCGACCAGGTCATCGGCATCCACTTCTTCAACCCGGCGCCGGTGCAGAAGCTCGTCGAGCTGATCCCCGCGCTGACCACCTCCGACGAGACGGTGAAGCGCGCGGAGGCGCTGGTCCAGGACGTCCTGGGCAAGCACCCGATCCGCGCGCAGGACCGCTCCGGCTTCGTCGTGAACGCCCTGCTGATCCCGTATCTGCTCTCCGCGATCCGGATGTTCGAGTCGGGCATCGCCAGCCGCGAGGACATCGACAACGGCATGGAGATGGGCTGCGCCCACCCGATGGGGCCGCTGAAGCTCGCCGACCTGATCGGCCTGGACACCGTGGCCTCGGTCGCCGACTCGATGTACGCCGAGTACAAGGAGCCGCTGTACGCCGCTCCCCCGCTGCTCCAGCGCATGGTGGACGCGGGCCGCCTCGGCCGCAAGACGGGCTCGGGCTTCTACCCGTACGACTGATCTGCCGCACGCTCACGAAGGGCCGGCCGGGGCACACCCCGGCCGGCCCTTCGCGCGTGCCGGTTCCCGTCAGCCCAGCCGCATGTGATGGAGCATCAGCAGTCCGGCCGCCATGTTGGCCGCGGGCACCTCGCCGCGGGCGACCATGTCGGGCACCAGCTTGAGCGGCACCCATTCGCGGCGCGAGGACTCGAAGCCGTCCGTCGGAGCTCCGGTGTACGTGGCCTCCCTGGACCAGTAGAGATGGTGCCTGGCGTCGACGAGACCGTTGGCGGGCTCCACCGTCATCAGCGGCTCCAGCTCACCCGGGCGCCAGCCGGTCTCCTCCTCCATCTCACGGGCGGCTGCGGAGGCGATGTCCTCGCCGTCCTCGACCACGCCCGCCGCGAGTTCCCAGCCCCAGCTGTCGGTGATGAAGCGGTGCCGCCACAGCAGCAGCACCTCGTTGGCCTCGTTGACGACGGTCGCCGCCGCGACCGGGCGGAGCCGGATGACGAAATGATCGAGGTGCCGTCCGTCCGGGAGGACGACATCCGCCAGATTGACCCGGAACCAACGGTTTTGATACACCGTGTGCTCGTTTAAGTTCATCCACTGCACAGTTCTGCCACCTTCCGACAAGTCGATGGCAATATCGGAGCAGGGACAGCCCGCCAGGGGAACGGACGGCGGCCTTCCGGGGGAAGCTCACAGCGGCACGCGCAGCGCTCCGTCGATGATCCCGGCCGCCTCTTCGGCCTCGGCGCAGCCGCTCGCCGCCAGCTGTTCGCGGACCGAGCGGAGCCGGTCGCGCAGCCGCCGGGACTCCATGCCCCTGGCGCGTTCGGCCATGTCCGAGGCCGTGCGCGCCGCCCGGTCCGCCTCTCCCTGCCGCAGCTCGATATGGGTGAGCATCGCCAGCCGGTGCACCTGACCGCGGTCGTGTGCCGGGGTACGCACGGCTGTCGCCGCGTGCTCCCGGGCACCCGTCAGGTCCCCGAGGCCGAGTAGCGCCTCGGCCACCTGCACATTGACCAGGCCCGGCTGGACGTACCCCGTCTCGTCCGGTTCCCGGCCCGGGTGGATGCGGTCGGCCTCCGCCTCAGCGCGGCGGATGCACGTACGGGCGTTGTGGCCGTCGCCGAGATGCGCGTACGCCTTGGCCTGCATCGCGTACAGATCGGCCGCCAGCGCCGGTGTGATGTGGGTGCCCGCCGCCCGCAGCGCGGCCTCGGCGAACGCGACGGACCGGCGGTATTCGGCCAGGAAGAGGGACTGGTTGACCAGCAACGCGATCACATAGCCGCCCAGCCCCCGGTCACCACTGGCCTTGGCGAGGCGCAACGCCTGGTGGAAGTAGCGCTGGGCGAGACCGTGGGCGTCGGAGTCGTACGCGCAGATGCCGGCGACGGCCACGAGTCCGCCGGCCGCCCGGTGCAGCTGCCGCCCCGTCGTGTCGCTGTAGCCGCCGCGCAACAGCGGCGCCGTCTCGGCGTTGAGGAAGCCGACGATGCGCGAGCGGGTCGCGATGCCGCCGGCCTTGCGGTACATCTGCTCGTAGTGCGCGCGGGCCGCGCGGAGCATCACGATGTCCGCCGGACTCACGCGGGCCGGGCCCGGCCGGGAGACGTCGGCGTCCTCGGGCGGGTTCTCCCACTCCCAGACGGGCATCACCGCCGTCGTGCCGGTGACGGCGGACGCGCCCACGACATGCGGGCGCCGCTGTTCGTCGGAACGCCACAGCGCGGTGGCCCGCTCGACGAATCCGGTGAGGGTGGAACCGTGCACCACCGCGTTCCCGCCGCAGGGCCCCATGCCGATGTCGTCCAGGGTGAGGGCGCGGTGCAGGCGCGCCCCGAGGACGTCGCAGATCAGATCGGGCACCTGCCCGCGCGGGCGTTGTCCCTTGAGCCAGCGGGCCACCGCCGTGTGCTCGTACCGCAGGTCCAGACCGCGGGCCCGGCCGGCCCCGTTGACATGGCCGGCGAGGCCGGCCCGGGACACGCCGGCCTCGTCGATCAGGGATTCGAGCAGGATGTTGGGCTCCATTGCCCCCCCAGTTGCGCGTCGCACCGAGCCTAGTGCAGCACGATTCACACGGGGTGTGAACGGAATGCCCGAACCGTCCTGCCGCGCGCTCTGTCGCGCCGTGGGGCGAATCGGTTGACTGGGTCGTCTCGCAAGAGGCGGCCGGGTCGTCGGCTCCCCCTCGTACAGACCGACGACCCGCACCCGCGCCGTCCGCTCTGCCGACCTGCCCGACACTCCGTGGCAGCGCGGACGGCGCCGGATCGCACGACCCACTGCCCACGGAACGGAGGGTGGCTGCGGGTCGGCCCGCAACCGGGTTCCCCCGGGCCCGGGCCGGGTCCGCGTGCGGTCCCCCGCCCGACGGCGAGCACGCAGGAGGGGCGCATCCGGTGGCCGGATACGCCCCTCCTCGCTGTCAGCTCCCGGCGGCTGCCCGCCGCAGTGGTGCTCCTACGCGCCGCGCAGCACCGCGCCGGTCCGCTCGGCGGCCAGTGCGACCGCCGCGTCACGGGCGGCCGATGCCTCCTCGACGGTCAGCGTGCGGTCCGCGGCACGGAACCTCAGCGCGTACGCCAGGGACTTCTTGCCCTCGCCGATCTGGTCGCCGGTGAAGACGTCGAACAGCCGCAGGGATTCGAGGAGTTCGCCCGCCCCCTCGCGCAGCGCACGCTCCACGTCGGCGGCGGTCACCTCCTGCCCGACGATCAGCGCGACGTCCTGGGTCGCGACCGGGAAGGCCGAGATCCGCGGCGCCTGGAGGGCGCCGTCGACGGCCTGCTCCAGGACGTCGAGCTCGACCTCCATGGCGCAGGTGCGCTCCGGCAGGTGGAGCTCCTTGATGACCCGCGGGTGGAGCTCACCCGCGTGCCCGAAGAGCGTCTCCTCGCCGTTCACCGTGACGTACAGCGCGGCGCAGCGGCCGGGGTGCCACGGCGCGTGCTGATCGCTCCGGACGGTCAGCTCGACGCCCGCCTCACGGGCGATCGTGCGGGCCGCCTCGATGGAGTCCGCCCAGTCGGCCGGGCGGCCCGCTCCCCACCAGCCGGCCTGCTCGCGGGCGCCCGCGAGGACGACGGCGGCGCGGCGCGGCTGACGCGGCAGCGCCGCGTCGAGCCCGGCGATCTCCTCGTCCGTCGGACGGCGGTCGACGGGAAGCCGGACGGCCCGCGTCTCGGTGCCGGTCGGCCGGAAGACCAGACCGGTCTCGAAGAGCGCGAGGTCGTGGCTGCCGCGGCCGTCGTTGCGCCGCAGCGCGCCGAGAAGACCCGGCAGCAGCGTGGTGCGCAGCGCCGGCTCCTCGTCGGAGAGCGGGTTGACGAGTGTGACCGTACGGCGGCGGGCGTCGTCCTTGTCCAGACCGAGCTGGTCGAGGACGGCGTCACCGATGAACGGGTAGCTCAGCGCCTCGACGTAGCCCGCTCCGGCGAGCGCCCGGCCGATGCGGCGGTGCAGCCGCTGACGGTCGGTGAGCCCGCGGCCGGACGGCGGCGTCGGCAGGGTCGACGGAAGGTTCTCGTAGCCCTCCAGCCGGATGACCTCTTCGGCGAGGTCGTTCGGCTCGGCGAGGTCGGGGCGCCAGGAAGGCACCGTGACGATCAGCTCGTCCTGCCCGTAGACGTCGCAGCCGACCTCCTGGAGGCGGCGTACGACGGTCTCCCGGCCGTACGCGACTCCGGCCACCCGGTCGGGGTGGTCGGCGGGCATGGCGATGGTGCGGGGCGCGGACGGGGCGCTGATCTCGGTGACACCCGCCTCGGCGGTGCCTCCGGCGAGGAGGACCAGCAGGTCCACGGTGCGCTGCGCGGCGGCGGCGGCCGCGGCCGGGTCGACGCCGCGCTCGAAGCGCTTGGACGCCTCGGAGGACAGCTTGTGGCGGCGCGCGGTGCGGGCGATGGAGATCGCGTCGAAGTGCGCCGCCTCGATGACGACTGAGGTGGTGGTGTGCTCACCGGCCGCGGCGTCCGCGATCTCGGTGTTGGCGCCGCCCATGACGCCCGCGAGGCCGATCGGCCCGCGGTTGTCGGTGATGACGAGGTCCTCGGCGTCCAGGACCCGGACGGTGCCGTCGAGCGTGGTGAGCTTCTCGCCCTGCTGGGCGCGGCGCACCCCGATCGGTCCGTCGACGAGCGTCCGGTCGTAGGCGTGCAGCGGCTGGCCGAGTTCGAGCATCACGTAGTTGGTGATGTCGACGGCGAGCGAGATCGGGCGCATCCCGGCCTTCTGCAGACGGCGCTGCATCCAGATCGGGGAACGGGCCTCGGGCTCCAGACCGACCACGGTGCGGGCGGTGAAGCGGTCGCAGCCGAAGGGGTCGGACACCTTGACCGCGTAGCCGAACGCGTTCGGCGCGGGTACGTCGAGGAGGGCCGGGTCGCGCAGCGGCAGCCCGTACGCGATGGCCGTCTCACGGGCGACGCCGCGCATGGAGAGGCAGTAGCCCCGGTCCGGCGTGACGGCGATGTCGAGGACCTCGTCGACGAGCTCCAGGAGCTCGATCGCGTCGGTGCCGACCTCGTGCTCAGGCGGGAGCACGATGATGCCGTGCGTACCGTCGTCGCCCATGCCGAGCTCGTCGGTGGAGCAGATCATCCCGTGGGAGGTCTTGCCATACGTCTGACGTGCGGCGATGGCGAAGTCGCCGGGCAGGACGGCACCGGGCAGGACCACGACGACCTTGTCGCCGACGGAGAAGTTACGGGCTCCGCAGACGATCTCCTGCGGTTCGCCGGTGCCGTTGGCCGTGCCGACGTCGACCGTGCAGAAGCGGATGGGCTTCTTGAAGCCCTCCAGCTCCTCGATGGTCAGGACCTGTCCGACGACCAGCGGGCCCTTGAGGCCGGCGCCGATCTGCTCGACGGTCTCGACCTCCAGACCCACGGCGACGAGCTTGGCCTGTACCTCACGGCCGGTCGCCGTCGCCGGCAGGTCGACGTACTCCCGCAGCCAGGAAAGCGGGACGCGCATCAGATCTCCATCCCGAACGGCCGGGTGAACCGGACGTCACCCTCGACCATGTCTCGCATGTCTTCGACGTTGTGGCGGAACATCAGCATCCGCTCGATGCCGAACCCGAAGGCGAATCCGCTGTACTTCTCGGGGTCGACACCGCAGGCGACGAGCACCTTGGGGTTGACCATGCCGCAGCCGCCCAGCTCGATCCAGCCCTCGCTGCCGCAGGTGCGGCAGGGGCGGTCCGGGTTGCCGACGGACTCGCCGCGGCAGACGTAGCAGACCATGTCCATCTCGGCGGACGGCTCGGTGAACGGGAAGAAGTTCGGCCGAAGCCGGGTCTTCATGTCCGGGCCGAAGAGCGCCTGGACCATGTGGTCGAGGGTGCCCTTGAGGTCGGCCATGGTGAGGCCCTCGTCGACGGCCAGCAGCTCGATCTGGTGGAAGACCGGGGTGTGCGTGGCGTCGAGCTCGTCGGTGCGGTAGACCCGGCCGGGGCAGACCACGTAGACGGGGGGCTTCCTGCTGAGCAGGGAGCGGGCCTGGACCGGCGAGGTGTGCGTACGCAGCACGATGCCGGACTCGTCGCCCGTGGTCGGCTTGCCGTCGGGCGTGGTGCCCTGGACGAAGAACGTGTCCTGCATCTGCCGGGCCGGGTGGTCGGGCACGAAGTTCAGGGCGTCGAAGTTGAACCACTCCGCCTCGACCTCGGGGCCCTCGGCGATCTCGTAGCCCATCCCCACGAAGACGTCGGCGACGCGCTCCATGATCGTGGTCAGCGGGTGCCGCGCGCCTGCCGGGGTGCGGTCGTACGGCAGGGTGACGTCGACCGCCTCCTCGACCAGGACCCGGGCGTCCCGCTCGGCCTCCAGCTCCGTCTGACGGGCTGCGAGCGCCTTGGAGACGGCGCCGCGGGCCTGGCCCACGCGCTTGCCCGCCTCGGCCTTGGCCTGCGGCGGCAGCGCGCCGATCTCCCGGTTGGCGAGCGACAGGGGCGAGGTACCACCGGTGTGCGCGGTCTTCGCCTGGGCGAGCGCGTCGAGGTCGCCGGCGGCCGCGAAGGCGGCGAACGCCTCGTCCCGCATGCGCTCGATCTCTTCCGGTTTCAGTGCCTCGACCTCGACTGGGTCGTACGACTTGTTCGGTGCCGACATCTCTTCCCGTGCTTCCGATTGGCTGATACTGCTCTTACCGGGGGATACCCCCGGACCCCCGTGGCCCCGCTCGACGCCTGGAGGACACAAAGGTGCCAAAGGTCGAGTCTAAGGGCCCCATGGAGGCGAAGAAGCCTGTGGGCGGCTCACGCCAGGTAGGCGGGAGCGCTCACAGGCAGGATAAATCGGAATTCGGCGCCGCCGCCGGGTCCCCGGTCGACGGTGATCGTGCCGCCGTGCGCCTCGACGATGCCCTTGACGATGTACAGGCCCAGGCCCGTGCCGCCGCGCTTGCTCCCCCGCCAGAAGCGGGTGAAGACACGGCCCATCGACTCCTCGGGGATGCCGGGACCTTCGTCGCTCACGGTGACTGCCGTTCCTGTCTCGTCACTCTTCGCCGGCGCGGGTGCGGGGGCGATCTCAATGGTGACGGTTCCCTCGCCGTGGCGCACCGCGTTTTCGAGGAGGTTGCCGAGGACCTGATCGACCTTGTCGGGGTCGGCCCACAGCGCGGGCAGCGGCCGCCGGGTGCGTACGAGGAAGCGGTCGGGCGCCTGACCGGTGGCGATGTGGGCCTGGACGTGGCGTTCCACGGCGGCGGAGATGTCCACGGGCTGGCGGCGCAGCTCCAGGCGGCCGGAGTCGATCCGGGAGATGTCGAGCAGTTCGGCGATGAGCCGGGTGACGCGGTTGGCGTCGGCGTCGACCGTCTCCAGCATCAGCCGCTTCTGGTCGTCGGTGAACCGCTCCCACTTGGCGAGCAGGGTCGCGGTGAAGCCCTTGACCGAGGTCAGCGGCGAGCGCAGCTCATGGGCGACGGTGGCGATCAGTTCGGCGTGGCTGAGCTCGGTGCGGCGGCGGGCCTCGGTGCCGCGCAGGGAGACCACCAGGCGGCGCACCGGCCCGGTCGGGCTCTCGCGTACGTACCGCGCGGAGACCAGGACCTCGCGCCCGCCGGGCAGGAGCAGATTCCGCTCCGGCTGGCCGACGCGGGTGGCCAGTCCCCCGTACGGATCGGTAAGGGTCCACCAGCGTCTGCCCTTGAGGTCTTCGAGGGGCAGCGCGTGCTCCAGCGGGCGGCCGAGTGCGGCGGCCCGCGGAGTGGCGGTGATCCGGGCCGCGGCGGAGTTGAAGCAGATGACCCTGCCGGTCTCGTCGGCGACGACCAGGCCGTCGGGCAGATCGTCCGGGTCGAGGTCACCAGGTCCGATGACGGTGACGGGCTCCTCCCGCGGGGCGGGTTCGGCGCGCGCGACGGCCGTGTGCGTCTCCCGCGGCCTGCTCATGCCGACTGCCATATTCCCGTACCCCACCTCTCGAACCGGTGCAGTGGGCCCCCGAGTTCGTCACCCTACTAGTCGTCGGGGAACGAGCGACACCCTGCGGGATCGAATGGCCGACGATCCCCGGGCGCCAGGGTCTAGAGGCCCGTACGCCGAGGGCGCTGGGCGCGTGCGGAGGCGTACAGGCACACGGCCGCCGCCGTCGCGAGGTTGAGGCTCTCCGCCTTGCCGTGGATCGGCACCCGGACCACCGCGTCGGCCAGGGCCCGCGTCTCCTCGGGGAGCCCCCACGCCTCGTTGCCGAAGACCCAGGCGGTCGGCCCGCCCATGGTGCCGGCGTCCAGCTCGTCGTCGAGGTCGTCGTCGCCCGCGCCGTCCGCGGCGAGGATGCGCACGCCCGCGTCCCGCAGCCCGCGCACCGCCTGCTCGACGGGCACGCCCACGGCGACCGGCAGATGGAACAGCGAACCGACGGACGCCCGGACCGACTTGGGGTTGTAGAGGTCCACGGACGCGTCGGTCAGCACGACGGCGTCGGCGCCGGCCGCGTCGGCGCAGCGCAGCACCGTACCGGCGTTCCCCGGGTCACGGACGTTGGCGAGCACGGCGACCAGCTTCGGCTTCGCGGCGAGGATGTCCTCGAACGGCGAGTCGAGGAAGCGGCAGACCCCGATGAGGCCCTGCGGGGTGACGGTCTGGGACACGTCGGCGAGTACGTCGCCGTCGGCGAGGTGGACCCGGGCGCCCGCGGTGTGGGCGGCGTCGACGATGTCGGCGTAGCGCTCGGCGGCCTCGACGGTGGCGAAGAGCTCGATCAGTGTCGGCTCACCGTCGCCGCCCCGGTGCCCCGCGGCCTCGCGCACGGCCTGCGGCCCCTCGGCGATGAACCTGCGCTCCTTGCCGCGGAAGTTTCGCTTGGCCAGCCGCCGGGCGGCCGCGACGCGCGGCGATCGCGAGGAGATCAGTTCGGGGGTGCCCATGGTCGGCGGCAGCCTCTCTGCGTACGGAGGAACGAAAGCGGGGGTGCAACGCACCGGACCCGCAGACGGCTGGCGCCTGCGGGTCCGGCTCGGAAACCTGGAAGGACTGCCTGGATCAGGCGGCCTTCGGGGCGTTGACGTCGCTCGGGAGGGCCTTCTGGGCCACCTCGACGAGCGCGGCGAACGCGTTGGCGTCGTTGACCGCGAGCTCGGCCAGGATCTTGCGGTCCACCTCGATGTTGGCGGCCTTCAGACCCTGGATGAGGCGGTTGTACGTCATGCCGTTCTGGCGGGCAGCGGCGTTGATGCGCTGGATCCACAGCTGACGGAAGTCGCCCTTGCGCTTCTTGCGGTCGTTGTAGTTGTAGACCAGGGAGTGGGTGACCTGCTCCTTGGCCTTGCGGTACAGGCGCGAACGCTGACCGCGGTAGCCCTTGGCCGCCTCGAGGATTGCCCGGCGCTTCTTGTGGGCGTTGACTGCCCGCTTGACGCGTGCCACTTGTTAACTCCTTGTAGCGGGGCCGTGGTTGAACCCACACGGCCCGGAAACGAATTGGTCCCGGTCGGATCGAGATCGCGCCCCCGGATCAGCGGGGGCGGCGACTCACTTGCCGAGAAGCTTCTTGATCTTCTTGGCGTCGGCCGGAGCCACGACGACCGTGCCGGTCAGCGAGCGGGTCTTCTTGGACGACTTGTGCTCGAGCAGGTGGCGCTTGCCGGCCTTCTCGCGGAGCACCTTGCCGGAGCCGGTGATCTTGAAGCGCTTGCTGGCACCGCTGTGCGTCTTGTTCTTCGGCATCGCGCCGTTCTCTCCTCGTCAGTGGCGCCCCTCTCGGTGCGGGGCACCGGACTGCAGGGGCGTCAGATCATTGGTGGGATTTTCCGGGGGGATCTGGGGGCGCCTGGATGGCAGCCCCCAGAGGTCACGCCTCGGAAGGTGTCTCGGCCTGAGCCTCGGCCGCTTCGGCCGGAGCCTCGGCTGCGTCGCCCTCGGACTCGGCGTCGTGGGCGTAACCCTGACGCTCCGCCTTGCGGGCGGCCTGGGCCTCACGGGCCTCGGCCATGGCTTCGGTCTTCTTCTTGTGCGGGCCCAGAACCATGATCATGTTCCGGCCGTCCTGCTTCGGGTTGGACTCGATGAAACCGAGGTCCTCGACATCCGAAGCGAGACGCTGGAGCAGTCGGAAGCCCAGTTCGGGGCGGGACTGCTCACGACCACGGAACATGATCGTGATCTTGACCTTGTCACCCTGCTTGAGGAACCGAACGACGTGACCCTTCTTGGTGTCATAGTCGTGCGGGTCGATCTTCGGCCGGAGCTTCATTTCCTTGATGACCGTGTGCGCCTGGTTCTTGCGCGCCTCACGGGCCTTCATGGCCGACTCGTACTTGAACTTCCCGTAGTCCATGAGCTTGCACACGGGGGGACGGGCTGTCGCCGCCACCTCGACCAGGTCGAGGTCGTACTCCTGTGCGAGCTCCAGGGCCTTGGCAAGCGGAACAATCCCGACCTGCTCGCCGCTGGGACCGACAAGTCGCACCTCGGGAACGCGAATCCGGTCGTTGATGCGGGGCTCGGCGCTGATGGATCCTCCTCGGTAGCACCACGCGGACCGCCTGGCGGACAGTTGCGTAGTGTCTGTTTCGAAAGACCAACCGTGACGGGACACGAAAAATGCCCCGGACGGGACACAGGCGGGGCTCCTGGGAATACCGGAACACCGCCGCGGTCAACCGCGGGGCGCATCGGGCAGCTCCATCGTCCGTACGGAACGATGGGCGCCACCTGACCGGTGACCCGCCGTCCCGGAGGACGGTCAGGTGGGAGATCGGAGCCTCCACTTGTGGGCCGAGCACATAGGTGTCCGGCCGGTCGTTACACAAGGTTAGCAGCTTCGGGGTGGTGCTGCTAACCCGCGAGGCGTCGTGGGCCGGGGCCGGGCACGGAGCGTCTCCCGCAGTCGGGGACGTCTGAGCATGGCCTTATCGTGTGGGACATGAGTGACGCGACCCCCCGCAGTGAATCCCCCGGCTTCGACGACATGGCCCGCGACATCGCGGAGGTCCCCGCGGTCGAGGTGATCGTGACGGTCGCCGTCAACCTGATGAGCGCAGCCGCCGTGAAGCTTGGCCTGACCGAGGACGGCGACCAGCACAAGGACCTGGACGAGGCCCGCAAGCTGGTGCAGGCCCTGGCCGGCCTGCTGGACGCGAGCACCACCGAGATCAGCACCTTCCACGCGTCACCGCTGCGCGACGGCCTGAAGTCGCTGCAGCTGGCGTTCCGCGAGGCGTCGCTCGTCCCGGACGAGCCCGGCCAGGGCCCGGGCGAGAAGTACACCGGTCCGGTCTACGGCTAGTCCGTCCGGTAAGCCGCCTCTCCCACACGTCCCGGTCGTTCCGGCGAAGCGAGCCCGCCGCCTGTCACAGGCGGCGGGCTCGCTTCGTGTGTGCCGGGGAGATCAGCGGGTGAACAAGGGCGTGTTCGGTGCGGCGGCGCCGGCGGGCAGCAGCGCCAGGTCCAGGCCCCGTACCAGCCTGGCCCGCAGGTCCTCGCTGGCCGCCAGGGCCCCTGCCAGCCGCTGCACGGCCTCGGCGGGAACGGCGTCCGGGGCGAGGACCACGGCGACGATGCCGTCGGCCGGGCCGGGACCGAGGTGGGCGCGCAGCACGGCGGGCTCGGCGGCGACGACGTCCCGTACCGCGGCGACGACCGCCGGGTCGTCGAGCGGGTCCGCGCTGGCCCGGTTCTCGGCGAGGGCGCGCAGGGCGGAGCCGGTCAGTTCGAAGGCCACGGGGCCCGCGAGGTCGAGCACCACGGTGTCCGCCTTCTCGTGCGCGGCGGCCTGGAGCGCCTGGTGCAGGGGTACGGCGACGGGGCGGGCCTCCGGGTCCCAGAGGGCCAGCGACGCGGTGGACGTGAAGGCGGGCAGGGCGCGCCGGTCACCGGCTTGCAGGGTCGGGACCGCCATATCGCTGGTCTTCTCACGGCGCAGTCCCCTCTCGTCCTCCTCCACCTCGCCGAGCACGGCGACGACGGGAACGAGCAGCCGGGCACCGAGCAGTGCTTCGAGGACCGGGCCGACGGCCTTGCGGTCCTGGGACCACGCGGCGAGCGCCGCGGTCAGCTCGGGAGCGGCCGTGCCGTCGTCGTCGGAGAAACCGGGGTCCGGGATGTTCTTGAGCGCCACGTGACGAGCGTAGTGGGTCCGCTGTCCCACCTGGGCGACAGGTCGGGCGCGGGGCGCTGCCGTATCGTCCGGTTCGAGCGAGGAGGCCGCGGTGGATCTCGACACGGAGCTGGCCGAGGCGGTGGCGCCGCTGATCGGCGACGCGGCGCTGTCCGTGGCCGTGCTGGCGGACGGCGGCGGGGCCATCGCGGCGTACGGGGACACGGTGACGTACGACACCGCGAGCATCGTCAAGGTCGATGTGCTGGCCGCCCTGCTCCTCCTGGCCCAGGACGAGGGGCGTGAGCTGAACGGTGCCGAGCACGGATACGCGGCCGCGATGATCCGGCGCAGCGACAACGCGTCGGCCACCCGGCTGTGGCAGGTGATCGGCGGTGCGCAGGGGCTCGACGCGGCCAACGTCAGGCTCGGGCTGACCGCGACGACCGCCGCTCGGGCGTGGGGGCTCACACAGACCACGGCCTCCGATCAGGTGCGTCTGCTCCGGGCGGTCTTCGACCCGGACGGGCGGTCCGTGCTGTCCGCGGACGCGCGGGCGTACATGCGGGAGCTGATGGGAGAGGTCGAGGCGGACCAGCGGTGGGGGGTGTCCGCGGCGGGCACCGGCTGGTCGCTGAAGAACGGCTGGATGCCCCGGACCACGACGGGGCTGTGGGACGTCAACAGCATCGGCCGGGTCGTCGCCGGTGGGCGTGCGTATCTGGTCGCCGTGCTCTCCGGTGGGCACGCCACGAAGGAGGCGGGCATCGCACTCGTCGAGTCGGTGGCCGCGGCGGCGGTCGGAGCGGTCAGCGACGCCCGTTAGGGCCCCGGCCCTCTCTGCTCCGCCACAGGACGACGGCCAGCGCGAGCAGTACGGCGCCGAGTCCGCCGGCGGTCGGGGCCAGCCAGTTCGCCGGGCTGTCGTCCTTGGGCCGGGGGGTGGGGCCGGGGCCGAAGAACTGCTTGCCGTAGCCGGTCGCGGCGGAGCCGGGGTTCTTGGCGGTACGGATGCGTGAACCGGCCTCGATCGCGGCGGCCGGGTCGACGAGGCCGTAGCCCCGGGCGTCGTCGCGGCCGTCGGGCGGAGAGTTGCGGGCGGTGTCCGCGAGGAGGTTCTTGATCTGGGCGGGGGTGAGCGCCGGGTGGGCGGCGCGGACCAGCGCGACGGCCCCGGAGACGAACGCGGAGGCGGCGGACGTGCCCCACTCGATGTAGTAGTGGCGGTCGGGGTTGGCGACGACGATGTCGACGCCGGGTGCGCTGACGGTGGCGTACCAGCGGCGGGTGGAGAACGCGGCGTGCGTGCCGTACTTGTCGACGGCCGCGACCGCGATCACGCCGGGGTAGGC
Source organism: Streptomyces sp. NPDC045968 (assembly GCF_056430475.1). NCBI lineage: Bacteria > Bacillati > Actinomycetota > Actinomycetes > Kitasatosporales > Streptomycetaceae > Streptomyces > Streptomyces sp. NPDC045968. Next base: position 245,644 of record NZ_JBWKLF010000007.1, read on the forward strand.
GGCCGGGTACGAGACGCGGTCGCCCTTCTCGCCGCTGTTGCCGGCCGACGCGACCACGGAGACGCCCTTGGCCAGGGCGTACTGAACGGCCGCGTCCTCGCTGGGCTCGGGGTGGGCGGACTTGCTGTCGTCGCCGAGGGAGAGGTTGATGACGTCCGCGCCGTGGTCGGTGGCCCAGCGGATGCCTTCCGCGAGGGCGGTGCCGCGGGAGGTGCGGGCCTTGGCGCGGGACGGGTCGCTGGACTCGAGGATCACCCGGCCGGGGAGGATCTTGGCCTCGGGAGCGATACCGAGGACGCCGTTGCCCCGGCCGGGGCCGCTGCCCCGGCCCGCGATGATCCCGGCCATCGCGGTGCCGTGCAGGGCCCAGGCCCGGTCGCCGCGCTCGGCGCCGAAGCCGATCAGGTCCTTGCCGGGCAGGACCTGGCCGGCGAGGTCCGGGTGGGTGGCGTCGACACCGGTGTCCAGGACGGCGACCGTGATGCCCTCGCCCTTGGTGGTCTGCCAGGCCCGGTCGGTGTGGAGCGCCTCCAGGCCCCACTGCTGGTCACGGATGCCGTCGGCGTGGGCGGGCGCGGCGGGGACCAGGGTGAACGCGGTCGCGGCGCAGGCCGCCGTGAGGGCCCGGCGGCGGCGTCCGGGCGGGCGTCGGCGGCTCATTCCGGCTGCTCCGTGAGTTCGGTGACGGTCCTGCGCAGGCCGCGTTCGACGCGGTCCGCGACGCCCTTCGCCTCGTGGCCGAGCCCGGCCTGCGCGACGGCCGTCGTCGCGCCCGTGGCCATGGCCTCGGCGGCGGGCTGGGGCGTGGTGACCGGGCGGCCGTCGGCGAAGCCGGAGACGGCGAAGACGACGACGGGCACCTCGGTCAGTACGTGGACGGTCCAGCTGGCACGCTGCCGGTCGCCGAACCCGGCGGCGACGGTGCCCGCGGGGGCGTACGTACGGGGCAGCAGGTCGGCGCGCCCGTCGAGGCGCTGGCCGGTGAACCGGGTGCTGAGGGCGCGCATGCCCTCCGCGTCGGCCTCGGTGAAGACCATGCCGACGGTGACGACGCTGCTGTTGGTCGCGTCGGTGTAGGTGGCCCGCACCATGCGTGCGCAGCCGACGGGGCGCAGCGTCTTCAGGAGCAGCGGGTCGAGGCCCTTGGCGCAGGTGCTGTCCGGGGCGACGGCGACCCGGGTCCAGACCCGGTCCGTGGCCCCGGGCCCCGCGCCGTCGCCCTTGAGGGTGGGCGGGAAGAGGGTGCCGACGGGCACGCTGTGCCAGGCCGTCCGGCCCTCGCTGTACGCGGTACGGGCGCCGGGGTCGGCCGAGGAGTCACCGGTCAGCCAGGTCCCGGTGACCGCTCCCCCGATCAGCCCGAGCCCGAGCACGACGCAGGCCGCGGCGCCCGCGGTCCGCGCGGGGTGGCGCGGCCGTACGGGACGCAGCCGGGTCGTGGTCTCCACGGGTGTCTCGGCGAAGGCGTACGGGGACGGCGCGTAGGGCTTCGGGTACGGCACCTGCGCGGACCCGGGCGCCGCGGAGAGGTCCACGGCCCCGACGGGCCTGCGCCGCGTGGCGGCGGGCGGCGCCCCGGTGGGTGCCCCGGGGCCCGCCCCGGCCGCCGGACCCGCCGAAGCAACCGGCCGCAACCGCGCGGTCGTTTCGGCGGGCGAGGGCTGCCCGGCCCGAACCGGCCCGGGCGGCGGACCGGCAGGGGCGGGGGGTTGCGCGGCCGAGGGCGGCTGGCCGGCGGGGGCGGGCGGCCGAGTGGGGGCGGGCGGGCTGCTTACAGGAGGCTTCAGCTGCTGGTGTGCGGGCGCGGGGGGCTGGGCCGGTGCGGGCGGGCTGCCCGCCGGGGGATTCTGCTGCGTCGGCGGCCGGCTCACCGGGGGGCGCTGTCCCTGCTTCGTTGCCGGAGAGGGCGGGGTGGTCGGGCGGGGTGGCACGGGAGCGCGTTGCGCTTCGGTACTCATCCGGCCCCCTGGTTCGCGTCCTCGTACCGCCCGCGGACCGCCCTCACGGGCGGGCCCGTTGGTCAGCGCGTGACCGTCACTCTACGGGTTGGCGGCTCACCGTTGGGAACGGACGCCGTGGCTCGGGGCATCTGCCCCGATCGTCCCCCTACCCAGCGGTACGGGCGTCTGGCAAGCTGCGGCCATGACTGCCCGCGCCGCTGACCGGACCCGCTACGACCGGGCCACCGCCCATCTCGACGCCCCGCTCGCCGTGGTCGATCTGGAGGCGTTCGACGCCAACGCGGACGACCTGGTGAGCCGTGCCGCCGGCAAGCCGATCCGGGTGGCGAGCAAGTCGGTGCGCTGCCGGGCCCTCCTGGAGCGGGTGCTCGCGCGCCCCGGGTTCGCCGGGATCATGTCGTTCACCCTGGCGGAGTCGCTCTGGCTGGCCCGGGCCGGTTTCGAGGACGTACTGCTGGCCTACCCGTCGGCCGACCGTGCCGCGTTCGCCGAGCTGGCCGGTGATCCGAAGCTCGCCGGGGCGGTGACCGTCATGGTCGACGATCCGTCCCAGCTGGAGCTGATCGACGCCGCGCGGGCCGGTGGGCTGGAGGAGATCCGGGTCTGTCTGGAGCTGGACACCTCGCTGCGGCTGCTGGGCGGCCGGGTCAGGATCGGGGCGCTGCGCTCCCCGCTGCGCTCGCCCGCCCAACTGGCGGAGCTGGCCCGCTCGGTGGCCCGCAGGCCGGGCTTCCGGCTGGTGGGGCTGATGGCGTACGAGGGTCATGTCGCCGGCGTCGGCGACTCCGTCGCCGGGCGGCCGCTGCGGTCACGGGCGGTCCGGCTGATGCAGGCCGCGGCCCGTAAGGAACTGGCCGCGCGGCGGGCCGAGGTCGTGCGGGCGGTGCGCGCGGTCACGCCGGACCTGGAGTTCGTGAACGGTGGCGGCACCGGCAGCGTGCAGCACACGGCGGCCGAGTCCGCGGTGACCGAGATCGCGGCGGGTTCGGGACTCTACGTACCGCGGCTGTTCGACAACTACACGTCGTTCACGGGCCGCCCGGCCGCCCTGTTCGCCCAGCCGGTGGTGCGGCGGCCCGGCGTCGGCGTGGTGACGGTGCTCGGTGGCGGCTATCCCGCGTCCGGGGCGGCGGGCCCCGACCGGCTGCCCGTCCCGTATCTGCCGGAAGGGCTGCGTTACGACCCGCAGGAGGGTCCGGGCGAGGTGCAGACCCCGCTGCTCGGCTCCCCCGCCGACGATCTGCTGATCGGCGACAAGGTGTGGTTCCGGCACGCGAAGGCCGGTGAGCTGTGCGAGCGCTTCGACGAGCTCCGGCTGATCGAGGGCGACCGGATCACGGCGACCGTCCCGACGTACCGCGGTGAGGGCCTGACCTTCCTCTGACGGGCCCGCCCCCGAGGGCTCAGGGCGCGATCGAGCTGCCCACTCCCCCACTCGTCGCGCTGTCGCCGACCGGGCGGATGCCCTTGGTGATGGTGTCCATGAGGGAGAGCGGCAGGCCGTCCTGGCCCGCGTCGAAGGCGAAGCGCACGATGACCGGCGTCTCGCTGCCCAGGGCCGAGGGGAAGACGAGGGACTGCACATAGCCACCGGGCCCCTTGCCCGTGGTGACCCGCCAGCGCACCAGATAGCCGGTACGTCCCGCCACGGTGACCGAGGTGGACGCGATTTCCTCGTGGGACCTGATGCCGCCGTGGACGCGGTCGCCGAGGGAGTTCTCCTCGTACGCGTTGTCCGCGGCGGTCTTGATGTCCGCCTTGGCCAGCGCCTCGACGGTGGTGAGATCGGTGGAGCCCACCGTGCGGCTGGTGACCGTGCCGTGGTAGCAGAAGTGTCCCGAGTCGCCGGGGCACCGGTAGGAGACGAGCGTGCGCATCGTCGTCGTCGCGTCCCCGAAGGTGTTCTCCGGCTTCTCCCAGCCCTTCGGGACGGGCAGGGTGATCCCGTTGAGCTGGTCGACGAGCACGGCCGGGTCGTCCGACGGGGTGGCACCGGGCGCCGGGGCGTCCGAGGACGCGCTGCCCGTGGGGGCCGGGGCCGAGCTGCTGGGCGCGGCCTCCGGTTTCGTGGCGCCGTCGTCCTTGCCGAGCAGGACGGCTCCGGTGACGGCAGCGGCGACGACGGCCAGGCCGGCCAGGGTCATGAGGACGATCCCGGTCCTGCCCCCGGGGCGCTGTCGCGGAGCGTGCGGGGCTCCGAACTCCGGTGGCGCGTACGCCTGGTGGGCGGCGGGAGCGGCGGCGCCGAGCGGGCGGGTGTGCGCGGTCCATGCCACGCCGTCCCACCAGCGCTCGGTACCGGGTGCCCCCGCGTCCGGATACCAGCCGGGCGGTGTCGCGTTGCTCATCCGTCCTACCTTAGGGCCCTGCCTCCGGGACCCCGGAGGCGGCGCCCTGCCGGGTGCCGAAGCGGCGTCGTCTCACTTCCCGTCCCGCGCCGGCCGGACGGCCGCCGCCCACAACGGCCTGCGCCGGCGCCGGCCGAGCGCGCGCACGGTGGGGCCGGCGTCCTTGACGGGCTCCGGAAGAATCTGGCCGTGCTCCTCGGAAGCGAGCAGGTGGTCGAACGTCCGCCACCCCTCCCACTGGCGTATGTCCGCGTCCACCTGCGGCTTGAGCGGTGCGAACCTGCCCAGCTCGAAGTCCTCGCCGTCCAGGTCGAACCAGCGCTCGCCGAAGACCTCCGTGCCCAGGCCGCCGGCCTTCCCTGTCAGACGGACGAGGATTCTCACGGACTCCGCGCCGTCCAGGCGGGTGCCCTGGATCTCGGTGATCGGCAGCGTCGGGACGGCCGCTTCGACGGGGACCCACACGGTGAAGGGCGAACCCCGGTCCATGACGAACCAGTTGCGCTCCTGGGCCGGGTTGCCCTGCTGGTCGAGTACGCGCAGGGGCTGTTTGTAGAAGACCGGCGTCCCGTCGTGCGGCGACTTGCGCAGGTACCAGAGGTAGACCCGGGCCGTCAGGTCGATGACGGTGAGGTTCTCCATCCGGTTGTAGAACCGCACGGCGATGATGCGTTCCTCGCGGCCCCGGTGCGCCTCGGCGAACTCGCGGGCGTCGGCCTGGTGCGCGTAACAGACGCTCAGCTTCTTGCGCCAGACGAAGGGGCGCATGGAGAACATCTTGATGAAGACGACACCCACCATCGTCGCCGGGACGACGGCGCCGATCACGGAAGCCGTGGTGGAGAGGAACTCCTGCGCCGTGTTGCCTTCCTGCGGCGTGATGCTGTCCGTGCCCACGCAGGCGCGCAGTGACTGCATCGTCAGGTCGATCAGCTGCGCGCCGTCTCCCAGGCGCGAGGCCTGGCCGCGCGGGGAGTCGAGTGTGAGCGTCAGTCCCACGGCGATCAGGGCCGACAGCAGGACGAGCCCGCCGATCACCAGGCCGACCAGTCCCAGGACCGTGCGCTCGGCGATCCACCAGCGCAGTGACGTCCGGAATCGCGGATGTCCCCTTCTACTGATCACCGCACGCGTCAGCATCATCAAAACGCCTCCCCCGCAAGACACTTGAGCCGCAGGGACCAATCCTAGCCGGGCCGGCATCCCGCTCGGCGGTGTGGCGCACGTCGGGGCAACCGCCCTACCGTCAGGTGTGGCAAGCTCAGCCGCGTAGGACGTCGTCAGTGAGGAGAGACAAGGTGCTGAATCGTTCACTCAAGGCCCTCGGCCTGGCGACCGTACCGGCGAAGGAGCCACTCACCTATCCCGGTCGGCCGATCGACGCGCCCTCGCTCCTCGACGACGGAGCCCTGCTGGAGCTGACGGTCGGCCAGGGGCCCGTCGAGACCTGGAACGTACTCACCGCGCAGGGTCCGGTCCCGCTCGACGCCCACCTGGAAGCGCGCGGCACGGCCCCGCTGCGGGAGCGCCACGCCGCCGTGTCGGTCGGCTCCAACGCGTCGCCCGCGCAGCTGAACAACAAGCTGGTGAGCCGCGGGCTGTCGGGCACCGTTCCGATGGTCCCCGTGCAGGCCCACGGGCTCGCGATCGGGATGTGCGCGCACATCTACCCCGCCGGGTACGTGGCGACCGCGCCGTACGCCGACAAGCGTTCCGAGCTGACCCTGGCCGTCACCTGGCTGGACGACGATCAGCTCAAGGCGGTCGACGAGACCGAGATCCCGTTCTACGAGCGCGTCCTGCTGCCCGCAGACGCCTTCCCGATGCGGCTGCCGCACGGGGAGACGCTGAAGGAGGTGCACCTGTACGCCAGCGCCATGGGTGTCCTCGCGGGCCCGGACGGCCTGCCCCGGCCCGCGCAGGCGGAGCAGGCGGCGCTCCTCCAGGACCTGCTGGAGGCCTCCCCCCGGCTCCACGCCCTCCTCGGACCCGATCCGCTGACCTGGGTGGAGCGTGCGGTCAGCCGGCCGGAGCTGCGGGAGGAAGGGACCCGGATCTTCCGGGACGAGGGGTGGGTCCTGATGCTGGACGACTTCGCCCCGTACGCCATCTCGCAGTCCTGAACGGACCGGTGCCGTGACGCGCTACAGCGCCTCGGTCGGTATATCCGGATTCCGCTTCCCCGATCTGCGGGCCGTGCTGGCCCGGGCGAGCCCGGTGCGCTCGGGCGACCAGCTCGCGGGAGTCGCGGCCGGGAGCGACGCGGAGCGCGTCGCGGCCCGGCTCGTCCTGGCGGATCTCCCGCTGCGCGTGTTCCTCGACGAGACGGTCGTGCCGTACGAGAGCGACGAGGTGACCCGCCTGATCGTGGACACGCACGACGCCGCGGCCTTCGCGCCCGTCGCCCATATGACCGTGGGCGAATTCCGCGACTGGCTGCTGTCCTACGAGACGGGCCCGGCGCAACTGTCCGCACTGGCACCCGGAGTCACTCCCGAAATGGCCGCCGCCGTCAGCAAACTGATGCGCAATCAGGATCTGATACAGGTCGCCCGGAAGTGCACGGTCGTCACGCGTTTCCGCAACACCATCGGACTGCCGGGCCGGATGTCGGTCCGTCTCCAGCCGAACCACCCCACCGACGCGCCCCGCGGGGTGGCCGCCTCCGTCCTCGACGGGCTGCTGTACGGCTGCGGTGACGCCGTGATCGGCATCAACCCCGCCACCGACTCCGTCACGGCCGCCGTCGAGCTGCTGCGGCTGACGGACGAGATCAGACAGCGGTACGCGATCCCCACCCAGACCTGTGTGCTGACGCACGTCACGAACACGATCCGGGCCATCGAGCGCGGAGCGCCCGTCGATCTGGTCTTCCAGTCCGTCGCCGGGACGGAGGCGGCGAACAGAGCCTTCGGCGTCGATCTCGCGCTCCTCGCCGAGGCCCACGCGGCGGGACGCTCCCTGAACCGTGGCGACGTGGGGGACAACCTCATGTACTTCGAGACGGGGCAGGGCAGTGCGCTCTCCTCCGACGCCCATCACGGGGTCGACCAGCAGACGCTCGAAGCGCGCGCGTACGCGGTCGCCCGCCACTTCAGCCCGCTGCTGGTGAACACCGTCGTCGGCTTCATCGGCCCCGAATACCTCTACGACGGCAAGCAGATCGTCCGGGCCGGTCTCGAGGACCACTTCTGCGGGAAGCTGCTCGGACTGCCGATGGGCTGCGACGTCTGCTACACCAACCACGCCGAGGCCGACCAGGACGACATGGACAGCCTGCTGACGCTGCTCGGCGTGGCGGGCTGCACGTTCGTCATGGGGGTGCCGGGCTCGGACGACGTCATGCTCAACTACCAGAGCACGTCCTTTCACGACGCCCTGTACGTCCGGTCGGCCCTGGGGCTGCGCCCCGCTCCCGAGTTCGAGGAGTGGATGGAGCGCATGGGCATGTTCGACAGCGAACGCCGGGTCGTCGCACCGGTCGCGCACAGCCCCCTGGCGGCCGGTCTCGACGCGCTGCTGAAGGGGAGCGGATGAGCGACGAGGCCGTTCCGGACCCGCGGGCCGGCGACGAGTCCCGCCCGGATCTGTGGGACCCGCTGCGCCGGTACACCCCGGCCAGGGTGGGTCTCGGGCGCAGCGGCGGCGCGCTTCCGGTGCGCCGTCTGCTGGAATTCCAGCTGGCCCACGCGCAGGCGCGCGACGCGGTCCACCTCCCGGTCGATTTCCGGTCCGTACGGGACTCGGCCGCCGGGCTGCCGGTCGCCGAGGTGCGCAGTGCGGCTCCGGACCGCACGACGTATCTGCGCCGGCCGGACCTCGGCAGGCGGGTGCATCCGGACGATCTCTCCCTGCTCCCGGAGCCCGGCGGCTGCGAGCTCGTCCTCGTCGTGGCGGACGGTCTCTCGGCCACGGCGGTCCACCGGCACGCGGCACCGCTGCTGGCGGAGCTCCGCCCGCGCCTCGGTGCCTTCGGTGCCGTCTCCGTCGTCCTTGCCTCGCAGGCGCGTGTCGCCATCGGGGACGAGATCGGTGAACGGGCCGGCGCACGGCTGGCCGTGGTCCTGATCGGTGAGCGGCCCGGCCTCAGCGCCGCCGACAGTCTCGGGGTCTATCTGACGTACGCGCCGCGCGTCGGCCGCCGGGACGCCGAGCGCAACTGCCTCTCCAACATCCATCCGCCGGACGGGCTCGGTTACGAGGCCGCCGCGGACGCGCTCGCCTCGCTGATGGCCCGGTCCCTGCGGCTGGGGCTGTCGGGAGTGGGCCTTCAGGGCGAGGACGGGCCGCCGCTCGATCCGTCGCTTCTCGATCCACCGCCCGTCGATCGGCCGCTTCTCGATCCACCGCCCGTCGATCCGCCGCCGTGAGCCTGGGCGGCGCGCTCGGGGTGGTGGCGAGGCCGCGTCAGGGTTCCCGGCCGGTCAGCGAGAGCAGGTCGCGGGCCGGGCCGGTCGGGCGGTGGCCGGTGGGCCAGACGGCGCGCAGCTGACGCCGGAGCCGTACGCCCGCGATGGGGACCTTGACGAGGCGGCGGGCCGACAGTTCCTCGCCGAGCGCCAGTTCGCTCAGTACGCAGGGGCCGGCGCCGCTCTCCGCCGCGCCCTTCACCGCCGTGGTCGAGGAGAGTTCCAGGAGCGGCCGTGCCAGACCGCCGTGGACGGCGAGCGCGGCGTCCAGGACCTGGCGGGTGCCTGAGCCGTACTCGCGCAGGATCAGCGGGGTCGCGGCCAGTTCCCCGGGGGTCAGGGGTGTGCGGCGGCGGGCCCAGGCGTGGCCGGGGGCGACCACGACGACGAGACGGTCGTGCGCGATGACCGTGCCGTCGAGACCTTCCGGTATCGAGAGCCCTTCCACGAATCCCAGATCGGCCTCTCCGCCGAGCAGGCGCTGCGCGACCGCGGCGGAGTTCCCGGCGAGCAGCGACACGGCCGTGCCGGGGCGTTCGGCGCGCAGCGCGATCAGCCAGCCCGGCAGCAGGTACTCGGCGATGGTCATGCTGGCCGCGACCCGGAGCCGGGAGTCCCGCCGGTCGCGCAGCGCCTGAGCGCCCGCGTCGAACGCCTCGGCCGCCTCGACGACCCTGCGGGCCCAGTCCGTGACGAGCGCGCCCGCGTCGGTCAGCCGGGAGCCGCGGGGCGAGCGGTCCAGGAGCGCGACTCCGAGCTGTCGCTCCATCGAACGGACGCGGCTGGAGGCGGCGGGCTGGGTGATGCCGACATCGCGCGCGGCACGCCCGAGGCTGCCGTGCCGGGCGACGGCGAGAAGGAGCTCCAGCGCGCCCAGGTCGGGAACCCGGTGGGACAGGGGTGTGTGCTGGGGCTGGTCACTGGACATAAAGCCAGCTTATGACCTCATAGGGCAGGGCTCCCTGGTGGGGGACGCCGCACGCCACCAGAATCGTGTCATGGCCATCTATCCGCAGACCCAGTCCCGCGCCGGCGCGTACCGCCCGGCCGCTCTCCGGCTCCCGGCCCTGCGGCACGTCGGCCCCAACTGGTACGCGACCGTCATGGGCACCGCGATCGTGGCGAGTGCGGGTGTGGCCCTGCCCGGGGACCTCGGCTGGCTGCGGGTGGCCTGCACGGTCGTGTGGGCGCTCTCGGCGGTCCTGCTCGCCGTCGTCCTCGCCGCCCGCGCCGGCCACTGGCTGCTCCACCGGGACCAGGCGCGGGCCCACCTCATGGACCCGGCCGTCGCCCCCTTCTACGGCTGTCTCTCCATGGCGCTGCTCGCGGTCGGCGGGGCCACGATGGTGGTCGGCGGGGATGTGATCGGGCATGGGGCGGCAGTCGCCGTGGACACGGTGCTGTTCGTCATCGGCACGGTGACCGGACTCGTCACCGCGGTCGTGATCCCGTATCTGATGGTCGTACGCCACCGGCCGGCCCCCGGAACGGCCTCGCCGGTCTGGCTGCTGCCGCTGGTGGCGCCCATGGTCTCCGCCGCGCTCGGCCCGCTGCTGGTGCCGGAGCTGCCCGCCGGGCAGTGGCGGGAGGCGCTGCTGCTGGCCTGTTACGCGATGTTCGGGCTGTCCCTGCTGGCGACGCTGGTGGTGCTGCCGCTGGTCTTCGGACGGCTGGTGCACCACGGGCCGCTGCCCCTGGCCCTGACGCCCGCGCTCTTCCTGGTGCTCGGTCCGCTGGGTCAGTCGACGACCGCGGTCAATCAGCTGGCCGATGTGGCGCCGGGCGCGATCGGGGCCCCGTACGCCTCCGCGTTCACCGCGTTCGCCGTGTTGTACGGGGTGCCCGTGATGGGGTTCGCGCTGCTGTGGCTGGCGCTGGCCGGCGCCATGGCCGTGCGGGCGGTGCGGGGCGGTATGACGTTCACGATGACCTGGTGGGGCTTCACCTTCCCGGTCGGTACGTGTGTCACCGGCGCTGCGGGGCTGGCCAGGCACACCGGGCTCACGGCCTTCACCTGGCTGGCCGTCGCCCTGTACGTGTTCCTCGTGACGGCCTGGACGGTGGCGGGGGCTCGGACGCTGCGGGGACTGGTCGGCGGAGCGCTGCTCGCAGCGCCGCGGGCGCCTCTGCCAGTGACGGCCCGTACCACGTGAGGAAACGCCCGTCGACGAGTGCGGCGGGCAGGTGGGGGAAGGCTTCGGGGCCGTCGTCGGCCGTGAAGCGGTACGGCTCGTCGGGCAGCACGACGAGCTCCGCGCCGGCTGCGCGCAGCTCTTCGAGAGGGATGCGCGGGTAGCGCTCCGGGTGGTCCGCGTAGACGTTGCGTACGCCGAGGCGGGCCAGGAGGTCACCGGCGAAGGTGTCGCTGCCCAGCACCATCCAGGGTCTGCGCCAGATCGGCACGATGGCGGCGCGCGGGGCCGGGGGCGGCGGGAGCGCGGCCCACACCGCCTCGGCCTCGTCGAGCCAGCGGGGCACCGCGAGCCCGCAGCCGGTGACCAGGACCCGCCGCAGCTCCTGGAATGCCTGGTCGAGCGTGCGGATCCCGGTGGTCATCACGTCGAGTCCGGCCGCGCGCAGGGCGGTCAGGTCCGCGGGCCGGTTCTCCTCCTCGTTGGCGAGGACGAGGTCGGGGCGCAGCGCGGTGATCGCCCCGACGTCGGGATTCTTGGTGCCGCCGACGCGCGCGGCCGTGAGACCGGCGGGACGGGTGCACCAGTCGGTGACGCCCACCAGCAGCCCGGGCGCGGTGACGGCGACGGCTTCGGTGAGCGAGGGGACGAGGGAGACGACGCGCACGCGCGATCAGCGCCCGTCAGCGGCGGGAGTCGAAGGTGGCGTCGATGTGCTCCGCCACCGCGACGACGAGCAGTCGGGTGCCGGGCACCGTCGCGCGCCAGCGGTGCCGCACGCCGCCGGAGAGGAACAGCGTGTCGCCGCGGTCCAGCCGGTACGCCTGCCCCTCGGCCTCCACCTCTGCGGCGCCCTCCACGACGTACATCACCTCGTCGTTGCGGTGCTGGAACTCGCGCCCGAGGTCCTGCTCGCCCGTGAACTCCAGGGCGCTGAGCTGATGGCGGCCGCGCACCACCCTGCGTACCCCGTCGCCCTCGCCGGCCCGTACGACGTCGACGGCGCGCGCCGAGTCGGCGGCGGCCCGCAGCCGGGCGGTCGTGGTCTCCAGGGCCTCCGCGACGCGGTCCAGGGACTTGGCGCTCGGCCGGGCCCGTTCGTTCTCGATCTGGCTGAGAAAGGGCACGGACAGCCCGCTGCGCGCGGCGACCACGGACAGCGTGAGTCCGAGGCTCCTGCGCCGTCGGCGGACCGCGGCACCTACCCGCGGTGTGTCCTTGTCGTCCATGTCCGGCTCCCTCCCGCCCTGGCCATCCTCCCGGCTGCCAGCACCCTACGCATGTCGTTCGCGGTATGGCGCCGAAGCGAATGGAGGGAAACCTACCGGGGAGTGACCGGAAGTACACCGAAAGGGACGGCCCCGGTGCGATTCCGGGGCCGTCCCTTTCGTGTCGTGCGGGGTGAGATCAGCTTCGCGTGGTGCGGAGCGGAATCAGCTGCCGACAGGCGCCAGCTCGTCGATCACGCCCGGGTTGGCGTCCATCCAGTGCCGGGCGGACTCCTTCTCCTTGCCCGCACCGCCCTTCTGGATCTCCACCTCCAGCGAGGCGAGCTGCGCCTCGCTGAGCTTGAACTCCTTCAGCCAGCCGGTCAGCTCGGGGAACTCCTTGGGGAAGTCCTTCTTGGCGACCGTGTGGATCTGCTCGCCCTTGCCCCAGGCACCCTTCGGGTCCTTGAGCTTCTTCAGGTCGTGCTTGCCGTAGGCCCAGTGCGGCGACCACAGGGTCACCACGACGGGCTCCTTCTTCTTGATCGACCGGTTGAGCTCGGCCAGCATCGACGAGGTGCTGGACGAGACGACCTCGTACTCGCCCTCCAGGCCGTACTCCTTGAGGACCTTCTTGTTCAGCGTGCCCATCATCCCGGCGCTCGACTCGATGCCGATGATCTTGCCGTTGAACTTCTTGCCCTGACCCTTGAGGTCGTCGAGCGAGTCGATGCCCTTGACGTACGAGGGGACGCTCAGCTCCAGCGAGGTCGGCCCGTACCAGGAACCGAGATCGGTGAGGTCGTTCTTGTAGCGGTCCCAGTAGTCCTTGTGCGTGGTCGGCAGCCAGGAGTCGAACTGGACGTCCATCTGCCCCTGCGCGAGACCGGTGTACAGCGGTCCGGGGTCGAGCTGCTTGACCGTCGTCCGGTACCCGCGGTCCTCCAGCATGTTCTGCCAGAGGTACGTGCTGGCGATGGCCTCGTCCCAGGGGAAGTAGCCCAGGTCGACGGTCTTGCCCGCGTCCTTGCCCTGTGCCGTGCCTCCGGCACCGGCGGGCAGCGGCGCGAGCTTGTCGACGAGGCCGGGGTTCTTCTTCAGCCAGGCGCGGACGCCGTCCTGCTCCTTGCCCTGGCCGGCTCCCTGGATCTCGTTCTCCAGGCTGGTGAGCTGCTCCTCGGTGAGCTTGAACTTCTTCAGCCAGTCGGCGACGGGGGGAGCCTTCTTGGCGAAGCCCTTGTGCGCGACGGTGTGGATGTCCTCGCCCTTGCCCCAGGCACCCTTCGGGTCCTTGAGCTTCTTCAGGTCGTGCTTGCCGTAGGCCCAGTGCGGCGACCACAGGGTCACCACGACGGGCTCCTTCTTCTTGATGGAGGCGTTCAGCTCGGCCAGCATCGAGGAGGTGCTGGAGGAGACGACCTCGTACTCGCCCTCCAGGCCGTACTCCTTGAGGACCTTCTTGTTCAGCGTGCCCATCATCCCGGCGCTGGCCTCGATGCCGATGATCTTGCCGTTGAACTTCTTGCCCTGACCCTTGAGGTCGTCGAGGGAGTCGATGCCCTTGACGTACGAGGGGACGCTCAGCTCCAGCGAGGTCGGCCCGTACCAGGAACCGAGATCGTCCAGCTTGTCGCTGTACTTCTCCCAGTAGTCCTTGTGCGTCGTCGGCAGCCAGGAGTCTGTCTGGAAGTCGATGTCCCCGCGGGCGACACCGGAGTAGAGCGGACCGGCGTCGAGCTGCTTGATGTCCGTCGTGTAGCCGCGCTGCTCCAGGAGTTCCTTCCAGAGGAAGGTGGAGGCGATGCCCTCGTCCCACGGGATGTAGCCCAGGTTGATCTTCTGGCCCTGGCCGACGTTCGTACCGTCCGCCTGCGCGCCCTCGTCGTTGTCGGAGCCCACGAGGTTCAGGCCGCCGGCGACGAGCGCCAGGACGACCACACCGACCATCGCGACCGCGGTGCCCGGCTTGTAGTGCGTGAACTTGAGGCGGCGCGCCCCTGCGGCGGCCTTGGCGGCGGCCCGGCGCCCGAGGGGGGAGACCCGCTCGTTGAGCGCTCCAGTCATCCGGTCCAGGTACATGGCGAGGATGACGACGGCGATACCGCTCTCGGCGGCCAGGCCGACCTGGAGCTGGGTGATCGCGGCGTACACCTTCTCGCCGAGACCGCCGGCTCCGGCCATACCGCCGATGACGACCATCGACAGTGCCAGCATGATGACCTGGTTGATACCGGCCATGATCGTCGGCAGGGCGAGCGGCAGCTGCACCCGGGTCAGGGTGTCCCGGGGCGTGGTGCCGAACGCCGCGGCCGCCTCGACCAGTTCGCCGTCGACCTGGCGGATGCCGAGCTCCGTCATGCGTACGCCGGGCGGCATCGCGAACACGATGGTGGCGATCACGCCGGGGGTGACACCGACGCCGAAGAACATGACGCCGGGGATCAGATAGACGAAGGCCGGCATCGTCTGCATGACGTCGAGCACCGGTCGCAGCGTGGCGCTGACCTTGTTGTTGCGCGCGGCCCAGATACCCATGGGCACCGCGATCACGATGGTGATGACGGCTGCCACGACGACCAGTGACAGGGTCGCCATCGCCTCGTCCCAGAGGGCGAGGGAGTCGATCAGGGCGAAGCCCACGAAGGTGAGCGCGGCCGGCACGACACCGCGCAGCCAGAAGGCCAGGACGGCGAAGATGCCCGCCATGAGGAGCGGTTCACCGCCGCCGAGCACCGCGTTGACGCCGTCGTACATGCCGCCGAGTACGGCCTTGATGGCGTCGAAGATCCACGTCAGGTTCGACTGCAGCCAGTCGACGGCGTTCTCGACCCATTCGCCGAAGGTGAACCTAGGCACCGGCGGTCACCTTCTTGACGTCACGCGGAGCGGGGAGCACCGTCTCGATCTGCGGTTCCTCGCCGAGGGCGGCGAGGAGCCGGTTGCGGGGTACGACGCCGATGACGTCGCCCTCCGCGTCGGTGACGGCCACGGCGACGCCACTGGTGGAACACGGGGTGAAGAGCTCGGCGATCGGCGTCTCGGCGGACACCGTCGCGGGCGCGTCGGCCAGCAGTTCGGCGTCGGAGCGGCCCTTCTCCGGCTGCTCCATGATCGAACCGGCGGTGAGCACGCGCGAGCGGTCGACGTCCTGGATGAAGGAGGCGACGTAGTCGTTGGCCGGGCGCACGAGGATGTCCTCTGCGGTGCCCTGCTGCACGATCTTCCCGTCGCGCATCACGGCGATCCGGTCACCGAGGCGCATGGCCTCGTTGAGGTCGTGCGTGATGAAGACGATGGTCTTCTTGAGCCGCTTCTGGAGTTCGAGGAGCTGGCTCTGCATGTCGCGGCGGATCAGCGGGTCCAGCGCGCTGAAGGACTCGTCCATCAGGAGCAGGTCGGCGTCCGTGGCGAGCGCGCGGGCCAGGCCGACGCGCTGCTGCATACCGCCGGACAGCTCGTCGGGCCAGGACTTCTCCCAGCCGGCGAGGCCGGTCATCTCCAGCGCCTCGGCGGCACGCTTCTCACGCTCGGCGCGCGGGACACCCTGCACTTCGAGGCCGTACGCGGCGTTCTCCAGGACGCTCCTGTGCGGGAAGAGCGCGAAGTGCTGGAAGACCATGCTGATCTTCGTGGAGCGGACCTTGCGCAGCTCACGGGGGCTCAGGGCCGTCAGGTCCTGGCCGTCGAAGAGCACACGTCCGGCTGTGGGGTCGAGCAGTCCGTTGAGCATCCGCAGCAACGTGGACTTGCCGGACCCGGACAGACCCATCACGACAAAGATCTGGCCCGGTTCCACGGTGAACGATGCGTCGATCACCGCTGCGGTCGTTCCGTCGGCGCGCAGCTCGTCGCGGTCCGTGCCGCTTTCCAGCTTCTGCACGGCTTGATCGGGTCGTCTGCCGAACACCTTGTACAGGTGCTCAGCTTGCAGCCTTGACACATACACCTCACGCGTTGAACCGAAAACGGTCTGCCACCCCCGCCGGCAGACCGTGGAGCGGTGCGGATTCGGTCCGCACTGCACGTGCATTGGTTGAAAATGCGACGTGGTCCGCTCCGGTGGCGCGTCTGCCCGCACTTACGCAACCCAAACACGAGAGTGACCCAGTTCACTTTTATCCCCGGTTCACTCGGGAACCGCACAGCCCCGGCCGGTCACCGCGCGTGTCAGTGGCGTGCGGCATCATCGGGGTGTGACGCGACGCCTGATGCTCCTCGACACCGCCTCCCTCTACTACCGCGCCTATTTCGGCGTTCCGGACTCGGTGCGCGCACCGGACGGCACACCGGTCAACGCCGTGCGCGGACTGCTCGACTTCATCGGCCGGCTGGTGCAGGACCACCGGCCGGACGATCTGGTCGCCTGCATGGACGCCGACTGGCGGCCCCACTGGCGGGTCGAGCTGATCCCCACCTACAAGGCGCACCGGGTGGCGGTGGAGACGCCCGCGGGGGTGGCCGACGAGGAGGACACCCCCGACACGCTGGCCCCGCAGGTCCCGATCATCGAGGACGTCCTCGACGCCCTCGGGATCGCCCGGGTCGGCGTCGCTCCATACGAGGCGGACGACGTGATCGGCACGCTGACGGGGCTGGCGGCGGGACCCGTGGACATCGTCACGGGCGACCGGGACCTCTACCAGCTGGTCGACGACGCCCGGCAGGTGCGGGTGCTCTACCCGCTGAAGGGCGTCGGCTCGCTCCAGGTGACCGACGAGGCGTGGCTGCGCGAGAAGTACGGGGTGGACGGCTCCGGCTATGTCGATCTGGCGCTGCTCCGGGGCGACCCGAGCGACGGGCTGCCCGGCGTCCCCGGCATCGGCGAGAAGACGGCCGCGAAGCTGCTGGACGCCTTCGGTGACCTGGCCGGGATCATGGCCGCGGTCGACGACCCGGCCGCCCGGCTCACCCCCTCGCAGCGCAAGCGCCTGGACGAGGCGAGGGATTACGTGGCGGTCGCGCCGAAGGTCGTCCGGGTCGCCGCCGACGTGCCCCTGCCCCCGTTCGACCCGGCCCTGCCGCGCGAGCCGCGGGACCCGGCCGCCCTCGAAGCACTCGCTGAACAGTGGGGGCTGGGCGGCGCCCTGATGCGCCTGCTCTCCACACTCCGGAGCTGAGGTGCTAGCTTAGGTAAGCCTAAGTATTCGGACACAGGGAGACCCTCGTGGCAGATCGACCGGCACGCCAGGCGCCCAGGACCCAGGGAGCCCAGGTACTGCGCACCGAGCAGATCACCCCGCACATGGTGCGGGTGGTGCTCGGCGGTGACGGTCTCGCCGATTTCACGCTCTCCGGGTTCACCGACCACTACATCAAGCTGTGCTTCGCGCCCGAGGGTGCGGAGTACGCGCACCCCTTCGACATGGCCGCCATTCGCGAGGAGTTCCCCCGCGAGCTGTGGCCGACCACGCGCACCTACACGGTGCGGGCCTGGGACCCGGTCGCCCGGGAGCTGACGGTCGACTTCGTGGTGCACGGCGACGAGGGCCTCGCCGGTCCGTGGGCGATGCGCGCCGCCCCGGGCGACCAGGTGACGTTCCTGGGACCCGGCGGGGGCTACGGGCCGGACGCGTCGGCGGACTGGCACCTGCTGGCCGGCGACGAGAGCGCGCTTCCCGCGATCGCCGCGAGCCTGGAGCAGATGCCCGCGGGCGCGGTGGTCCGCGCGTTCGTCGAGGTGGCGGACGCTTCGGAGGAGCAGAAGATCGTGACACCGGACGGCGTGGCCGTCACATGGCTGCACCGCGGTGACCGTCCGGTCGGCGAGGCCCTGACCGCGGCGGTGAAGGCCCTGGAATTCCCCGCGGGCGAGGTCCAGGCGTTCGTGCACGGTGAGGCAGGCTTCGTGAAGGAGATCCGCCGCCATCTGCGCCTGGAGCGGCAGATCCCGCTCTCGCGGCTGTCGATCTCCGGTTACTGGCGCGCGGGCCAGAACGACGACGCCTGGCGCGCGGTCAAGCGCGAGTGGAACGAGCAGGTGGAGCGCGAGCAGGAGAGCGCCGCGTAACACGCGGGCACAGGAACCCCGGTCACCGTCCTGGACGGTGACCGGGGTTCAGCCGTTTCCGGGGCGCCGACTCAAGCCGGGGCCTCCCCCAGGCCCAGCCGTTTCCGGGGCAGCTGCCTCAGCCCGGGCCTCCCCCAGGTCCAGCCGTTTCCGGGGCGCCGGCCTCAGGCCGGTCCTCCCCGGCCTCCCCGTAGGCCCGCGCCGACGCGTCCACGTGCGCGAGCCGTCTCAGCGCGCCGAACATCGCCTCGCCCAGCACCGTGCCGACGACCACGCTCTCCACCAGATCCTCGCGAGCCACCCGCCGCCCCACGTAATCCAGGTCGGCCCGGGCGACCGGCTCGGCGGCGGCCGCGTAGTCGTCGAGCAGTTCGACGAACCCCCCGTGCCCGGCCTGCCGCAGCGCGACGAGCACGGTGGCCAGGCTCTCGCCGGCGGGCCCGGCCGCCTCGCACTTCCAGCCTCGCCGCTCCACGAGCTCCGCCACCTCCTCCCGGGCGTCCTCCAGCTCGGGCCCCGGCTCGCTCCCCTCCAGCGGCGCGATCCGTTTGGCCGCGACCCCCAGCACCTTGTGCACCGGCTGCTCGGGATCGTCGATGGACGCGAGCACGTCCCCGATCGCGGAGAGCGAGAGCCCGCCGACGTCGAGCAAGGCGCGGATCAGCTTCAGTCTGCGCTCGTGCCCGGAGTCGTACGTCGCCTGATTCGGGCTGGTCAACTGCCCCGGGGGCAGCAGCCCTTCCCGTACGTAGAACTTGATCGTCGGCACCGGAACCCCAGACCTGCGACTCAACTCGCCGATGCGCACCGCGTGTTCCTCCTTCCGCCCTTGCCAACCAGGAAGCCCATAGTAGATAGTTCCACTACCGGATAGCAGACAGTTCCACTATCCATAATGACTCTTGATCCTCAACGGGGGTATCCCTATGACGTCCTGGCGTTCCTGGCACCGTCCCTTAGTCCTGTTCGCGGCGGCGATGGTCGTGACGGCGTTCATCGCCGGCATCGGGATCCTGGTCGACGACCGGGTCCTCGTGGGCTCGCCGATCTGGGCGAAACCCTTCAAGTTCGCCGTCTCGTTCACGGCGTACGCGCTGTCGCTCGCCTGGATGCTGACGCTGCTCACGCGCGGCCGTCGCGTCGGCCGGTGGGCCGGGAACGTGGTGGTGCTGACCAGCCTGGTGGAGATGGCGCTCATCATCACGCAGGCGGTGCGCGGACAGCGCATCCACTTCAATCACGCGACTCCGTTCGACAGCGCCTTGTACAACGCGATGGCCATCACCGTCGTGATCCTCTGGGCCGGCACCCTCGTCATCGCGGTCCTCCTGACGCGGGCCCGGATGGCGGACCCCGCCTCGGCCTGGGTCATCCGTGCGGGCATCGTCATCGCTCTGGCGGGAGCCGCCCTCGGCTTCCTGATGACCCAGCCGACGGCCGAGCAGCGGGCCGCGGGTGATCTCGACACGGCCGACGTGATCGGCGCGCACGCGGTCGGCGTGCCGGACGGCGGCCCCTCGATGCCCCTCACCGGCTGGTCGACGACCGGCGGCGACCTGCGTATCCCGCACTTCGTGGGGATGCACGCACTCCAACTGCTCCCGCTCCTCCTGCTGGTGCTGGCAGCACTCGCGGCCCGTCTTCCCCGGCTGGCCGACCCACGGGTCCGGCTGCGCCTGGTGCTCGTCGGCTCCGGGGCGTACGCGGCCGTCGTCGCCCTGCTCACCTGGCAGGCGCTGCGTGGTCAGCCGCTGATCCACCCGGACGGAGCGACGCTCGCCGCCGCGGCCCTGGTCCTGGCCGCCACCGCCGCCGGGGCGTACGCGGCGCTGCGGCCGGCCCCCGTACGACCCGGAAGCGCCGGCCACAGCCCGGCCGAGAAGGAGCTCCTGACATGACCGGCGCACTCTTCGAAATCGCGTTCCTGCTGGCAGCGCCCTTCTGGCTGCTCATGATCCTCGCGCCGCGCTGGAAGCACACGGCGCGCATCGCCGCCTCCCCGCTCACGGTCCTGCCGGTGCTTGCCGTCTACCTCACCATGGCCGTGCCGGTCTTCCCCGAACTGTGGGCGGCGGTGCGCAGTCCCGACATCGACACGTTCCGCGAGCTGACGGCCCTGGCGAACGGCGCGGGCGCGATCTGGGCGCAGGTCATCGCCTGGGATCTGCTGCTGGGTCAGTGGATGTATCTGGAAGGGCGCCGGCTGAACGTCTCCCCGCTGGTGATGGGCCCTCTGCTGGTGCTGACGGTTCTGCTCTCGCCGTTCGGCCTTCTGATCTTCCTGGCCCTGCGCGCGGCCCGGACCCGGGCCGGGAAGGCGGCTGCCGCCCGTACGGCGCCCGGCGGACACGGCCTCGCGGACCCCCGGGAGCGTGGAAGAATTTCCGCGGACTGACCAATCCGCGCGGGCTGCGGCTCCGAATCACACCGGGGAACCGATGCGCCCACTTGGAGGAAGCCCGCGTGAAAGAAGCCGTACACATCAGCGGAGCCCCGTCGGCGGGGCCCGATCTCCAGGAGCTCCTGGTGATGGCCGCCCGCGGTGACCAGAACGCCTTCGCCACGGTGTACGACGCGGTCTGCGGACCCGTGCTCGGTCTGGTGCGCAGTGTCCTGCGGGATCCGGCCCAGTCGGAGGAGGTGGCCCAGGAAGTCCTGGTGGAGGTGTGGCGCACGGCGCCCCGCTTCCAGCCGTCCCGCGGCAGCGCCATGAACTGGGTGCTGACCCTCGCACACCGCAGGGCCGTCGACCGGGTCCGCTCGGCGGAGGCCTCGGCTGCCCGCGAGCACAAGGCCGCCCTCCTGGACCGTACGCGGGACTTCGACGAGGTGTCGGAACAGGTCGAGGTCCGGCTCGAACGCGAACAGGTCCGGCGCTGTCTGCGGACCCTGTCCGAACTGCAGCGCCAGTCCGTGACCCTTGCCTACTACCGGGGCCTCACCTACCGCGAGGTGTCGGAGTTGCTCTCCGTGCCTCTCGGCACGATCAAGACACGGCTGCGTGACGGGCTGATCCGGCTGCGCGACTGCCTGGGGGTGAACGCATGAGCACGGCCGAGCTGCACACGCTGACCGGGGCCTACGCCCTGCACGCGCTGCCGGACGACGAACGCCAGGAGTTCGAACGCCATCTGAGGGTCTGCGAGGCATGCGCCCAGGAGGTACGGGAGCTGTCCGCGACCGCCGCACGGCTCGGGCTCGCGGTGTCCCGGACTCCGCCGCCCGGACTGCGCGACCGCGTGCTGCGGGAGATCACGACCGTACGTCAGGAGCCGCCGCCGCACAGCCTCCCGGCCCGCACCGCCGGGGCCGGGAGCCGCGCCCGCCGCGGGACCGCCTTCGTGCTCGCCGCCTGCGTAGCCGCGGCCGCGGCGTTGGGCGGGGTCGCCGTGTGGCAGAACCAGGTGGCCCAGGACGCCCGGCAGGAGGCGAACCGTGCCGAACAGCGGAACGAACAGCTGGCCCAGGTGCTCGCGGCTCCGGACGCGAAGACCAGCTCGGGCACGCTGAAGGGCGGCGCGCGGGGCACCGTCGTCGTCTCGCGAAGCGTGAACCGGGCGGTGTTCCTGGCGTCCGGGATGGAGCGGCCGCCGGCCGGCACGGTGTACCAGCTGTGGTTCGACGACGGCGGCACCATGCGGTCCGCGGGTCTGATGGAGCCGTCGGCGACGAACGACGCCGTACTGATGGACGGACCGGTCGGCAGGGCGTCCGGGATGGGCATCACCGTAGAACCCGCCGGCGGCTCCGAGCAGCCGACGTCCGCGCCGCTCGCCCTGATGAGCCTCCCGGCCTGAGGGCAGCGGCATCTGACGACGTATGACCCGGGAGACCCGGTGGCGCCCGCGCCACCGGGTCTCCGTCTCAGCACATATTTCACTCGATCGGGTGAGCGACCCATCCGCGGCCCGACCGGCTCCGAATCACCGGTGTGAAAGCAGAGCAGAACGATGCGCAGCCGCACGGGACCCCGCGGTCCCGGCGGGCCCGCTGGGCACGCACCTCCTTCGCCGCGCTCAGCGGTCTGATCGCGGGGTTCTGCGCCCTGTGCGTCGCCGAGCTGGTCGCGGCTGTCGTACGGCCCGAGGCGGGTCCGGTCACAGCGGTGGGCGGTGCGGTCATCGACCGCACTCCCCCGGCGGTCAAGGACTTCGCCGTACGGAACTTCGGCACCGCCGACAAGCTGGTGCTCCAGCTCGGCATCCTCGCGCTCCTGGCGGTCTTCGCCATGGCGGTGGGGGTGCTCGCCCTGCGGCACCGGCGGCTCGGTGCGGCGGCCGTCCTGGTCTTCGGTGTGGTCGGGGCAGCGGCGGCGACCGGACGGCCCGAGGGCCGGCCCGGCGACGTCCTGCCTTCGGTGGTGGGTGCCCTGGTGGCCGCAGGAGTGCTGTATCTCCTGGTCGGACGGCTTACCCCGACGGCCCTTCCGTCTCCCGCGGCTGGGGAGACGGAGGTCCGGGAGGACCGGGGCGCCTTCGACCGCCGCGGCTTCGTGATCGCGGCGAGCGCCGCGGCGGTCGCCTCGGCCGGGGCCGGTTATCTGGGGCGCCGGGTCACCGCGTCCGTACAGGCGGGGGCGTCCGCCTCACGCGGTGCGATCACTCTTCCGGTTCCCGATTCGGCGGCGCCCGCCGTGCCCCGTGGCGCCGGTCCTGGCATCCGCGGGCTGAGCTCCTTCATCACACCGAACAAGAGCTTCTACCGGGTGGACACCGCCCTGGTCGTACCACGTGTCGACGCCGGCCGCTGGCGCCTGCGCATCCACGGCAAGGGCGTGAAGCGCCCCCTCACGGTCGACTTCCAGGATCTGCTCCAGCGCGAGCTGATCGAGCGTGACATCACGCTGGCCTGCGTCTCCAACGAGGTCGGCGGGCCCTACGTCGGCAATGCCCGCTGGATCGGCGTACGGCTGGCCGATCTGCTGCGCGAGGCCGGGGTGGAACCGCCGTCGAAGGGCGGGAGCGCCGACCAGCTCGTGGCCAGGTCCGTCGACGGCATGACGATCGGTACGCCGGTCGAGGACGTGATGGACGGCCGCGACGCGATGCTCGCCGTCGGGATGAACGGCGAACCCCTTCCCTTCAGCCACGGTTTCCCCGTCCGGATGGTCGTCCCCGGCCTGTACGGCTATGTGTCCGCCTGCAAGTGGATCAAGGACATCGAGCTGACGGCCTTCGACGCGTACGACGCGTACTGGGTGAAACGCGGCTGGTCGCGCCGGGCCCCCGTCAAGACCCAGTCGCGCATCGACACCCCGCGCCCCTTCGCCTCCCCCAGGGCGGGCATGGTGCCGGTCGCCGGGGTCGCCTGGGCCCAGCACCGGGGCATCGCCCGGGTGGAGGTCCGGGTGGACGGGGGCGCGTGGCAGACCGCCCGGCTGGCCGCCGAGGACAGCAGGGACACCTGGCGCCAGTGGGTGTGGGAGTGGCCCGCGACGACCGGCAGCCACACCCTCGAGGTCCGCGCGACGGACCGTACGGGCGCCACGCAGACCGACGAACGCGTCGGCACCGTCCCCGACGGAGCGACGGGCCGGCATTCGGTGGTGGTCGACGTGCCCTGAACAACCGTCATCGACAGCCGTCCGTACGCACACACCAGCTCCGGAACAACAGAATCCGAACCAGGAGAACACCATGAACACGCTCCACTTCCGCCGCGCCGCCGTCGCCGTCTCCGCGGCAGCCATGCTGCCGCTCGCCCTGACGGCCTGCTCCGGCGACAGCGACACCAAGGAGTCCGCGGCCGGGTCCGCGCCCTCGGCGGCTTCTTCCGAGCCCGCCGCGCCGGCCGATGAATCGACGGACACCGACAAGCCGTTCGGCCCGGGCTGCGCGTCCGTGCCGGCGGACGGGGCGGGTTCGTTCGACGGCATGGCGAAGGCCCCGGTCGCGACGGCCGCGTCGAACAACCCGGACCTCTCCACGCTGGTCACCGCCGTCAAGCAGGCGGGTCTGGTCGACACCCTGAACAACGCGGAGAACATCACGGTGTTCGCACCGACCAACGACGCCTTCGCCAAGGTCCCGAAGGCGGACCTGGACGCGCTGCTGGCGAACAAGGCCGAGCTCACCAAGGTCCTCACCTACCACGTGGTGGGCGAGAAGCTGATGCCGCGGCAGCTGGAGAACGGCTCCTTCGACACCCTGGAGAAGAGCAAGCTGACGACGTCCGGTTCGGGTGTGACGTACACCGTCAACGACTCATCGAAGGTGGTCTGCGGCAACGTCCCGACGGCCAACGCCACGGTCTACATCGTCGACTCGGTGCTGATGCCCCCGAAGTAGCGGCGACGGGACCGGCGGGGCCGTGGGACCGGCGGGGCCGCGGCTCCTCGGCCCCTGGTGCGACGCCCCCGAAACAGCCCGTCCCTGATTCCTGTCCCCTGACAGGAAATCGGCGACAGGAACTCATATGACTGCCACCGCACCACCCGGAGTACGGCAGGACAAGGCCGGGACCGGCCCGCGCGACTCGGTCGCGCCGGCCGGTTTCGCTACCAGCAGGACCTGCGCCGGACCATGGGGCGGTACGCCTCGTTGGCCGCCCAGTTCTCGTTCATCTCCGTGAATCGATGTCGGGCACCGCTCGGTCAGTCGCGGCTTGTGGCCCGTTTCCTGGACCATGTGGCGGCGTCAGCTCCGTATCGGGCCAAGAGGCGTGCGAACTGGATCTGCTCCTCTGGCGACCAGGCGGCGGTGATCTCCTGGAATGCTTTGCGCTGTTCAGCGGCGAAGCGGTTGCGTTCGGACTCGCCGTGCTCGGTGAGTTCGAGCACCGTGCGGCGTCCGTCGGACTGGGACGCCGCCCGGCGCAGCAGCCCGTCCTCGATGCAGGCGGCGACAGTCCGGCTGGCTACCGGCTGGGCGACGCCCATCTCGGCAGCGAGTCCGCCGACGGTCGTCTCGCCCGGCGCGTCGGCGATCACATTGAGTACAAGGTTGCGGGAGAGGTCCTTGCCCGATGCCGGTGCTCGTCGCCGCAGACGTGACAGCGCCGGGCCGATCTGGTCCAGCGCCAGGTCGTCGGAGGGCTGCTCGGAGAAGGACGCGCTGCTCATGTGACCGAGTCTAGGCCCAGCCCGCACATTTGCATACCAGTAGACAAGTGCATAGCATTAGGTATGTAAATTTTGAACGAGTGACGAAACGAGGCGGACCGCCATGGCGCTCACGGCGATCACGAACGCGCAGATCTTCGACGGAGAGAAGTCGGTAGGCGTGCAGACCGTCGTCATCGACGACGGGAGGATCGCCCGCATCGGGGGCGACGCTCCTCAGGGCAGCGAGATCGTGGACGGCGGCGGCGCCACCCTGCTGCCGGGACTCATCGACGCCCACGTCCACTCCGCCCCGGGTTCCCTGGCGCTCGCCCTGCGGTTCGGGGTGACGACCGAACTGGAGATGCAGGGGATGAACACCCGGGAGAACCGGGGGCTCATCACCGACGACGACACCCTGGCCGACGTGCGCTCCTCCGGCTTCGCCATCACCCCGCGGGGCGGTCACCCGAGCGAGCTGATGCCCGAAGGGTTCCGGCCGAAGTGGGATCTGCCCCCGGTGATGCCCCTGATGCCGTTCTCCACCACGCCCGAGGAAGCGGCAGCGTTCGTGCCCCAACTGCTCGGCCGCGGCTCCGACTTCATCAAGTTCATGATCGACGACGGCAGCGTGGAGGGGCACCCCGGGCTGCCCGCGCTCGACCAGGCCACCGTGAACGCCGGGGTGGCCGAAGCCAAGAAGTACGGCGCCCTCACCGTGGCCCACGCGCTGACCGTGGACGCCACCAGGATGGCCGCCGAAGCCGGCATCGACGGCCTCACCCACGTGTTCATGGACCAGCCGCACACCGCCGAGATCATCGGCGTCATCAAGGACGCGGGCATGTTCGTCATTCCCTGCGTCACTCTCAATGCCTCGATGATGGGGATCACCGGCAGCGAACTCGCCGACGACCCCCGAGTCGCCGCACGCCTCGACAGCAAGTGGGACCAGACCCTGCGCTCCAGCTACAACCGCTACCCGCAGGGCAAACTCGACGACGTGTACGACACCGTGCGCGCTTTGGACGCCGCCGGCATCGACGTGCTGGCCGGCACCGACGTCTCCATGCCCGAGACGTTCTTCGGGGGCCTGGCACACGGAGCGAGCCTGCACCACGAATTGCAGTACCTCGTGGCTGCCGGACTCACGCCCTCACGGGCCCTTCGCGCGGCCACAGCGACCACGGCCCGCCGGTTCCGCCTCAGCGACCGGGGCCGCATCGCCGAGGGGCTCCGCGCCGACCTTCTGCTGGTCGACGGCGACCCGATCAGCGACATCAGCGACACCCTCAACACCCGTGCCATCTGGCGCCGCGGCACCCGCCTGGCGGCATGACCGCAGCACTTCCCCTTGAGGTAAGGACTCAACCGTCCAATTCGTGCTCGCCGGGGTGCGCATTCGGGCCGATTAGTCGACCAGAAAACTACACATAAGGGAAATATAAGCGCAGAATGGGCGAGGTAGGCGCCCACCGCGCACACAACCGGCGGTCGGGCTGTAGGACCGAAGGAGACGAACCTCATGACCAACGTCTCGCACACCGGGAGCGACATACACGCGCACCCCGATGTCTCCGAAATGAGCGCACGGTACGACCGCATGCTCGGCGGCCGCGACGTGGCCCTCGTGGACGGGCCGGTACTTCTGGTCGGTCTGTACTGCGCCGTATCGCCGTGGGTGCTGCACTTCACGGCGAGCCAGCCCGCGCTGGTGACGCACAACCTCGTCCTGGGCATCGCGATCGCGGTGCTGGCACTCGGATTCACCGCGATGCCGGAGCGGATGTACGGACTGAGCTGGGCCATCTGCGCCATCGGCGCCTGGCTCATCGTGTCGAGCTGGATCGTCGGCAGCAGTCCCGACGCCGGGGTCATCCTCAACAACATCATCGTCGGCGGACTGACCGTCCTGCTGGGCCTGGTCTGCGCCGGGACGGCGATGAGAAGCAACAAAACCTGAGGAGGGCCGACAGGCGGATGTGGCCGCGGACCGGACACGGAGGTGCCCGGCCGGGGCCACCGTCCTGTCAGCCCCTGTGGCGCTGGCCCCCGCCGCCCGTACGTCACGTCGTACGGGGGCTCGCGCGCTGTGACGGGCCGGCACGCGCACCCCCGCCCTGCCTCACCCCACGGAGCTGTACGCCACCACACCCCGCCGCACCGCATCAACCGCCTTGTGCGCGTTCTTCGCCACGGACCCGGCCGCCCCGGCCCCCTCACCCTCACCCTCACGAGGCGCCGCAGCCGCGATCTGCCCGAGCACATCGATCACCTGCTTGCACCACCGCACGAAGTCACCCGCGGGCATCTCCGCCTCGCGCAGCACCTCGTCCAGCGTGTGCCCGGAAGCCCACATGTGGACCGCCCAGGCGAACCCGAGGTCGGGTTCACGCTGTCCGACCCCCTCGGCCTGATTGATCTTGAAGTCTTCCTCCAGCGCGTCGAGACGGCCCCAGATCCGCACCATCTCGGCCATCGCCGTCGTCGCCGGCCCGCTCGGCAGCTTCGGCGCCACCGCGTCGTCCGCCTGCCGCGCCTCGTACACCAACGCCGATACGCAGGCCGCGAGTTCCGCCGGGTTCAGTCCTTCCCAGACGCCTTCCCGCAGGCACTCACTGGCGAGCAGATCGAGCTCGCCGTAGAGGCGGGCCAGCCGCCGGCCGTTCGGGGTGACCTCGTTGCCCCGCAGATAGTCCAGCTCGGTGAGAAGCGCCACGATCCGGTCGAAGGTCCGCGCGATCGTGTTCGTACGCCCGGCGATCCGGCTCTCCAGCTGCTTCGTGTCACGCTGCAGCCGGTGATACCGCTCCGCCCACCGCGCATGGTCCTCACGCTCGTCGCACCCATGGCAGGGATGCGCACGCAGTGCGGTGCGCAGCCGGGAGATCTCGCGGTCGTCGGCCGCGGCGGCCCGCTCCCGGCGGTGCCGCTCGGGCACCAGGTGCCCGGCCTTCGTCCGCAGCGCGGACGCCAGATCGCGCCGCGACTGCGGCGAACGCGCGTTGAACGACTTCGGCACCCGCATCCGGTCCAGCGCCTCCACCGGCACCGGGAAGTCGATCGAGGCCAGCCGCTTGACCTGCCGCTCGGCGGTCAGCACCAGCGGCCGGGGCCCGTCGTGGTACTCCAGCCCCCGGTGTCCGTTGGCCCGCCCGGCAGGCAGCCCGGGGTCCAGGACGAGGGCCAGCCCGGCGAACTTGCCGGTCGGCACATGAATGACGTCACCCGGCTTGAGCTTCTCCAGGGACGCGGCCGCCGCGACCCGCCGCTGCGCCGCCCCCTGCTTGGCCAGCTCCGTCTCGCGGTCCTTGAGGTCGCGCCGCATCCGCGCGTACTCCTCGAAGTCACCGAGGTGGCACGTCATGCCCTCGCGGTATCCCTCAAGCCCCTCCTCGTTCCGCTGGACCTGCCGGGAGATCCCGACGACCGACCGGTCGGCCTGGAACTGGGCGAACGAGGTCTCCAGCAGCTCACGCGACCGGTGCCGCCCGAACTGGTGCACGAGGTTCACAGCCATGTTGTACGAAGGCCGGAAGCTGGACCGGAGCGGATACGTGCGCGTACCCGCGAGCCCGGCCAGGGCGCCCGGGTCCATACCGCGCTGCCAGAGCACCACCGCATGGCCCTCGACGTCGATACCGCGACGTCCGGCCCGGCCGGTGAGCTGCGTGTACTCACCGGGGGTGATGTCGGCGTGCTGTTCGCCGTTCCACTTGACCAGCTTCTCCAGGACCACCGATCGCGCCGGCATGTTGATCCCCAGCGCCAGCGTCTCCGTCGCGAAGACCGCCTTGACGAGCCCTCGTACGAACAACTCCTCGACGACTTCCTTGAACGTCGGCAGCATGCCCGCGTGGTGCGCGGCGATGCCCCGCTCCAGGCCTTCGAGCCATTCGTAGTAGCCGAGGACGTGAAGGTCCTCACCCGGAATCGAGGCGGTCCGCTCCTCGACGATCTCCCGCACCAGCAGGCGCTTGTTCTCGTCGTTCAGCCGGAGCCCGGCCTGCAGGCACTGCTGCACGGCGGCCTCGCAGCCCGCCCGGCTGAAGATGAACGTGATGGCGGGCAGCAGCCCCTCGTGGTCCAGCCGGTCGATGACCTCGGGCCTCGACGGGGTCCAGATCCGGCTGCGCTGGCGCCGCTCGCGCTCCCGGTCCGCCTCGCGCACCATCTTGCCCCGGCGCCGGTCGCGGGGGTTGTACCCCGCCTGGTTCTCCATGCGGGCGAGCCGGACGAGGTCCGGGTTGACCTCGCGGCGTCCCGTTCCCCGGCCGCCGTGATCGGTCTCCTCCTCGAAGAGGTCGTACATCCGGCGCCCGGCCAGCACGTGCTGCCAGAGCGGCACGGGTCGGTGCTCGGAGACGATGACCTCGGTGTCACCGCGGACGGTGTCCAGCCAGTCACCGAACTCCTCGGCGTTGGACACGGTCGCCGACAGGGACACCAGAGTCACGGACTCCGGCAGGTGAATGATCACTTCCTCCCACACCGCGCCCCGGAAGCGGTCGGAGAGGTAGTGCACCTCGTCCATCACGACATAGCCGAGGCCGGTCAGGGACTGCGAGCCCGAATACAGCATGTTCCGCAGGACCTCGGTGGTCATGACGACCACCGGTGCCTCGGAATTGACGCTGTTGTCGCCGGTCAGCAGGCCGACCTTGTCCGCACCGTAGCGCCGCACCAGGTCAGTGAACTTCTGGTTGGACAGCGCCTTGATGGGGGTGGTGTAGAAACACTTGCGGCCCTGCTGGAGCGCGAGGTGCACGGCGAACTCGCCGACGATCGTCTTGCCCGAACCGGTGGGCGCCGCCACCAGCACGCCCTTGCCCGCCTCCAGGGCTTCGCATGCCTCGACCTGATAGGGGTCGAGTCCGAATTCGTACATCTCGCGGAAGGGCCCGAGGGCCGTGGCCTGCTCGGCCGCACGGACGCGAGAAGCCTGGTATCGCTCAGCTGGTGAGAGGTCCTCTGTCATCTTGATACGAGCCTACCCGCCACCTCTGACAGTCAGGCGATCTTTAATTCTCCGGGCAGAGGACCCGCACCGCACCCGGCACGCTGGTCGCCGTGAGCGGCAGCTCACCCAGCGGTTCACCGTCCGCGTAGGCGGTGACATCCGCCGCCATCAGCTCGATCGAGGAGACCCGGTGCACGGTGACGGCGGGGTGGCTGAGGTGCGTTCCCCTGTACACCCGGGGGAACACCTTCAGCAGGGTCGCCCGGGTACAGTCCCCGACCACGGTCACGTCGAACAGCCCGTCGTCCATGACCGCGTCCGCACAGATCCGCATGCCACCGCCGTACGTGGACCCGTTGCCGACGGCGATCAGCGTCGCCTCGACCTCCCGCACGGGGCCCCCGTCGAGCCGGATGCGGTACGGGATCGGCTTGAACGCCGCCAGTTCGGCGAGGATCGCCAGGTCGTACTTGAACCGGCCGCCGATCCACCGCATGCGGTTGCCCCGGTCGTTCACCCGTGAGTCGAAGCCGGAGGCGAGCACGGAGCCGAACCACCGCTCGCCGGCCCGCCCGAGGTCGATGTCCCGGACATGGCCCTCCTTGAGGGCCCGCGCGGCCAGCCGCCCGGCGGCGGCCGGGTCACGTATCGGCAGCCCGAGCGCACGGGCGAAGTCGTTGCCGGTACCGACGGCGACGACACCCAGCGGGGTCGTGGTCCCGGCGACCGCTTGGAGGGCGAGGGACGCCATGCCGTCCCCGCCCACGGCGATCAGCGCCCCGGTGCCGGCACTCACGGCCTCGCGGGCCCTGCGCAGGGCGTCGTCGGCGTCCTCACCGAGGACCGTGCGTACGGAGAATCCGGCGTCGCGCAACGCGGAAGCGGCCGGCTGCGCGGCGTGCGCGCCCCGGCCGCGTCCTGCGGTGGGATTGACGAAAAGGGTGATCTCGCTGGTCACCCGCCGGACCTTACAAGGTCAGGTGATGTCGTCGTAACCGTTGAGCCGGTGCGACCGAGCACCGTCCGGCTCCCCGGTGGCCTGCTCGGGCAACGGGGTGCGCGAGGCGGACACCGGTTCCGGAGTGAGGTCCAGCCGCGAGGCCTCGTCGTCGTCGAGCTCTGCGTCGGGGTTGGCCCGGCGCCTGCGCTTGTCGTTGAGGAGGGAGAAGGCCGTGGCGATGAAGTAGAGAACGGCCAGCGGCCCCGCGAGGAGCAGCATGGACAGCGGTTCACCACCAGGGGTGGCGATCGCCGCGAAACCGGTCAGGCCGACGATCATGCCCCGCCACCAGCCGAGCATCCGCTTGCCGGAGACGATGCCCGTCATGTTCAGCGCGATGAGAAGGAGGGGCAGCTCGAAGGCGAGACCGAAGACGATCACCATGCGCGTGAGCAGATCCAGATAGCTGTCGAGCCCGATCTGGTTCTGAACGTCGCTGGGAGTGAAACCGAGCATGATCTCCGCCGTCTGCGGCAGGATCGAGTACGCCAGGTATCCACCGGCGAGGAACAGCGGTGCTCCTATGACCGCGAAGCCGTAGGCGTACCGCTTCTCACCCTTGTGCAGTCCCGGGGCCACGAAGGCCCACAGCTGGTAGAGCCAGACCGGGGCGGCCAGCAGCACACCGGACATCAGGGCGACCTTCAGTGCGTTGGTGAAGGGTCCCATCAGGGTGTCGGTCTTCAGCAGGGCGCACGGGTTGCCGTTCTTCGCGACGACCACCGCGCCTTCACAGCCCACCGAGCTGATGAGCGGGCGCAGCAGGAAGTCGTAGATGTCCTTCTGGTAGAAGGCGGCGACAATCGTCACCACGACAATCGCCAGTACGGCCTTCAGCAGCCGGTTACGCAGCTCACGCAGGTGATCGAGAAGGGGCATGCGCCCCTCTTCGTCCTTCTCCTGCTTGCGGGCAGACTTGAGCAACCCACTTCCCTCGTCTCGTGCGGCAGCTGTCGGTGGAGCCCGTCAGCTGTCAGCTCTGGGTGGTGGGCTTGGCCTCGCTGACCGGGCGGGAGCTGGTGACATCTCCGGGCGCGGCCTGGATGGTACGGGCGGGAGTCGCCTGCGGAGTCTGGTCGGCGACGGTCTCCGTCGTGGGCGCCGCGGGCTCCGCGTCGTCCTTCTTCATCGCCTTGGCCTCGCTCTTGAGGATGCGGGCCGACTTGCCGAGCGAACGCGCCATGTCAGGAAGCTTCTTGGCACCGAAGAGAAGCAGGATGACAGCGATGATCAGAACGATCTCGAGGGGCTTCAGATTGCCGATCATGTGCGACTTCCTTCTCACTGAGGCGACTGGAGGGTGGGCTCGCTACCCGTTCGATCGGACATAGGTCCGATCTGTGCGCTGGCAGCGATCGTATCCCGCAGGGGTAAACGTGAGGCAATGCCCGTGCATACTCCCGGTTGCGACCCGCACCTCCCTGCCTGGGCCGACCTCAGAAGCGTACCCCCCGAACCTGCGGAACAGGAGGCCGCGCCCCTTCTATCGCAGGGCCTCACCGGTGGCGGCGAGGCCGGTCGCCGCGCGTTCGAGATCCTCCGCCGCCCGATTGATCCGCTGTGTGGTGGCGGAGACCTGGCGGCCCAGCCGCTGGGCCTCGATGAAGACCTTGACGGCGAGTACGCCGAGTACGGCGATCCCCAGGAACCCCAGGGCGATGGCGAGCATGGGCCAGAACATGCGGCGGTGCCTCGATGTGGTCGTGTTCTACAGGGCGGTGTGGAGGCGCAGCGTCCGCACCCCTCCACCGGTGAGGAGTTCGATGATGCGCTCCCCGGCGGGCTTGCGGACGGCGACGCCGCACCGGGGGCAGGTGAAGGAGTAGAAGGTGGTGCGGCTGCTGGCGCCGATCGCGAGACGCAGGGCGCCCGCCGCGAGCTCGAAGCGTTCACGGCAGTCGGGGCAGGCGGCCTTGAACCGGACGGCGGCGGGCACCGGCACCGGGACCGGCGCGGTGACCGGCACCGTCGACGTACCCGAGATCACTGACATCTGGTCCATTCCTCCTCCGCTCCCCCGCTCAGACCACGTCGTCGTACGCGGCGAGCGCGTCCCGGGCCGCCTCGCGCGCACTCCGCGCGAGCTCCGGCGGGGAGACGATCCGCCCCTCACCGCCGAGTCGCAGGGCCAGGCGACGCAACGACGCCGGGTCGGGCGTACGCAGGATGATCCGCAGACCACCGTCGGCAAGCTCCTCCGCGCTGTCGTGCGGGTAGTACTCGGCGACCCACCGGCCACCGGGCCCCACCTCGATCACGACCTCCGGATCCTCGGCCGCCGGCTGCACCAGGCCCTCCGAGAGGTCCCGCAGCTCCAGTTCCGGCGGGGCCGCCGGGGCGTCCAGCAGGCGGATCTCGGCGACCCGGTCGAGCCGGAACGTACGCCGGGCCTCGGAGAGCCTGCACCACCCCTCCATATAGGTGTGGCCGACGGCGAACAGCCGGATCGGGTCGACCTCGCGCTCGGTGAGCTCGTCGCGCGCCGGGGAGTAGTAGCGCAGCCAGAGCCGGCGCCGCTCGGAGATCGCCCGGTCCACATCGGCGAAGACGCCGCCCTCGGCCTCGAAGGTGACCGAGAGCCTCGAACTGGCGGCTCCCACCTCACCCGCGGCGGTCTCCAGCTTGGCCGTCGCGCGGACCAGCGCGAGCCGGTCGCTCTCGCGCAGCCCCGGCAGGGTCGCCACGGCGCGGGCCGCGACGAGCAGGGCGGTGGCCTCGTCCGAGGCGAGGCGCAGGGGCTCGGCGACGTCGTCCGGGTTGTGCCACCAGATCCGGTCGCCGTCGGTGTCGATGTCGAGCAGGTCCCCGCCCCGGAAGCTCGTCCCGCACATGGGGAGCACGTCCAGGTCGGAGATCAGCTCGTCCTCGGTGATCCCGAAGGCCCTGGCGACGTCCTGGACGTGGGCGCCGGGGCGCTCACGCAGATAGGTCACCAGGGAGAGCATCCGGCGGGTCTGGTCGATCGCGTTCGTGGCCATGAGCTACGGGTCCCCCTCAGTCCTTGGCCACGGCGCGCAGCCGGTCCACCACATCGGCCCGCAGATCGGCGGGTTCCGTCACGACGACGTCCGGTCCGAACTCGACGAGCCAGGCGTCCAGCCCGTGTCCGTACGGAATCTCCAACTCGTCCCAGCCGTTCCCGAGTTCGCGGACCGATATCGCCCGGGAACGCAGCGGATAGCCGGACCCGGACCGCAGCCTGATCCGCGCGGTCCTGGTGGCGGTCTCCCCCGCCCAGCTCTCCACGGTCTCGCGCACGGTCACCACGTCCGGCACCTGGGCGGTGAACGCCCCGGCGCGCGAGCGGACCCGGCCGGTGATCCGGGAGAGCCGGAACACCCGCTCGGCACCGCGGTCGCGGTCCCAGCCGGCCAGATACCAGTGGCCGCGCCAGCACTCCAGGGTCCAGGGCTCGACCTGGCGCTGCTCGTGGCGGGCCGCGTTGCCCTTGCGGTAGTCGAAGGTGACCGGGCGGCGGTCCCGGCAGGCGAGCATCAGCGGCTCGAAGGCGGCCTCATGGACCGGGATACGGGGTTCGAGGGCGCTGTGCACCTCGTAGGCGTCCTCGGCCTCCGGCATTCCCGCGGCCCGCAGCTTCTGCAGGGCGCCGCTGGCCGCTCCGGCGAGACGGGCCTGCTGCCACACCTTGGCCGCGAGACCGAGGGCGGCGGCCTCCTCGGCGTCCAGGGTGATGGGAGGCAGCCGGTTACTGTCACGGCGGGCCAGGTAGCCGGTCTCCGCGTCCAGGTTCTCCACGGTCTCGATGACCAGACCGAGTTCGCGCAGATCGTCCTTGTCGCGCTCGAACATCCGGTTGAAGGAGTCGTCGGTACCCGCTTCCAGGTACGCCTCGATGGACTCGCGCAGCTCGCGCTTGCTGAGCGGGCGCCGGGTACCCAGCAGGCACAGCGCCAGGTTCATCAACCGCTCGGCCTTGGCAATCGCCATCGGCGCCCTCTCTCTACGTGCTCTCCGACCCTCGACCGTACCGCCCCGGGGTGTCCGGACAAAAGCGAGGGCCCGTGCCTCACGGCACGGGCCCTCGTTCACGCGCGACCGGGGATCAGACGCCCATCAGGTCGCAGACGAAGATCAGCGTCTCGCCGGGGGCGATGACACCGGCGCCGGCGCCGCGGTCACCGTACGCGAGGTGCGCGGGGATGGTCAGCTGGCGACGGCCGCCGACCTTCATGCCCTGCACGCCCTGGTCCCAGCCCGCGATGACCTGACCGGCACCGAGCTGGAACTTGAGCGGAGTCCCGCGGTTCCACGAAGCGTCGAACTCCTCGCCGGTGGAGTAGGCCACGCCCACGTAGTGGACGGAGACGGTCTGGCCGGCCTGGGCGACCGCGCCTTCGCCCTCCCAGATGTCCTTGATCTCCAGGTCGACCGGCGGCTCGCCACCCGGGAAGTCGATCTCGGGCTTCTCGATGCTCACTGAATTGCTCCTCTAAATGATGAACTGGGCAACCGGGACAGTCTTACATCTTTGCCAGGATGTCGACTGCGAACACCAGCGTCGACTTGGCGGGGATGCTCTGCTGCGCCTTGTCACCGAACGCCTGGTCCGGCGGGATGACGAGCAGCACACGACTGCCGACCTTCTTGTCGACCAGACCGGTCTTGAGCCCCTTGAGGGTGATCTGGGCGAGCGGGAAGGTCTGGGTCTTGCCCTGGTCGTAGGTGCTGTCGAACTTCTTGCCGCCCTTCCACAGCAGGCCCACGTAGTTCACGACGACGCTGTCGCTCTCCTTGATGACCGCGCCGTCGGACTCCAGGATGTAGTTGGAGACCAGCTTCTTCGGCGGGTCGCTCTTGGGAACCGTGACGGTCGGCGCCTTGCCGTCGGTCTTGGTACCCACCTTCGGCAGATCGATGTTGTCCTGCGCGACTTCGGTGCCCTTGGCGGAGGCCGGGATCTGCGTGGCCTTCAGGACGTCGACGACGAAGACGAGTGTGGCGTTGGGCTTGATGTCGCCCTGGCCCTGCGCGCCGTATCCGAGCTCCGGCGGGATGACGAGCTCGACCCGACTGCCGACCTTCTGACCGACCAGACCCTTGTCCCAGCCCTGGATGACCATGCCGGCGCCGAGCGTCAGATCGAACGGCTGCTTGCGGTCGAAGCTGTTGTCGAACGGCTTGGTGGAGTCCCACGACTGCCCGAGGTAGTTGACCTGGATCGCGTCGCCGTTCTTGAGCTTCGCGCCGTCACCTTCGCTGATGACCTCGGTCTGCAGCTCCTTGGGCGGGTCGCCCTCGCCCTTCGCGAGGGTGGGCTTCTCGCCGAACTTCGCGCCTGCGGTGATCGCGGGCACTCCGTTCTTGGACGAGGCGGAGTCGGAGCCCTTTTCGTCGCCGCAGGCCGCTGTCGACAGCAGCAGGAGGGGGACGACGAGAAGGCCGGCAAGTCGGCGCACTGGTTCCTCAGATCTCAGACGGCACAGTAGTTGGGTCCTTGACACTCTAGGGCGTGGACAGGGCCCCGTACGAGGAACGTACGGGGCCCTGTCGTCACGATGAATGCCCAGGCGTCCTGCGCCCGGTCACATACCCGCGATCAGTTTCTCCACGCGGTCGTCCACGGACCGGAAGGGGTCCTTGCACAACACGGTGCGCTGCGCCTGGTCGTTGAGCTTGAGGTGGACCCAGTCGACGGTGAAGTCCCGTCGCTGCTCCTGGGCCCTGCGGATGAAGTCCCCGCGCAGCCGCGCCCTGGTGGTCTGCGGGGGCACCGACTTGCCCTCGAAGATCTTCAGGTCGTTGCAGATGCGGGCGACCTGCCCCTTGCGCTCCAGCAGGTAGTAGAGCCCTCGCCGGCGGTGGATGTCGTGGTAGGCGAGGTCTATCTGAGCGACCCTCGGATTCGACATGGTCATGTTGTGCTTGGCCCGGTACCGCTCGATGAGCTTGTACTTCATGACCCAGTCGATCTCGGTGCCGATCCGGTCGAGGTCCTCGGCCTCGATCGCGTCGAGGGTGCGGCCCCACAGTTCGAGCACCTGGTCGACGGTGCCGGTGCGGATGCCCCGGCGCTCCACGAAGTCGACGGCCTTCTCGTAGTACTCGCGCTGCACCTCGATGGCCGAGGCCTCCCGGCCGCTGGCCAGGCGCACCTTGCGCTGTCCGGTGATGTCGTGGCTGACCTCGCGGATGGCCCGGATCGGGTTCTCCAGAGTCAGGTCGCGCATCACGGTGCCCGCCTCGATCATGCGGAGCACCAGGTCGGTCGCGCCGACCTTGAGCAGCATGGTCGTCTCGGACATGTTGGAGTCGCCGACGATGACGTGGAGGCGGCGGTACCGCTCGGCGTCGGCGTGCGGCTCGTCCCTGGTGTTGATGATCGGACGCGAGCGGGTCGTCGCGGAACTGACGCCCTCCCAGATGTGCTCGGCACGCTGGCTGACGCAGTAGACCGCCCCGCGCGGAGTCTGCAGCACCTTGCCGGCACCACAGATCAACTGCCTGGTGACGAGGAACGGAATGAGGATGTCCGCGAGCCGGGAGAATTCTCCGTGCCGGGCCACGAGGTAGTTCTCGTGGCATCCGTAGGAGTTCCCCGCCGAGTCGGTGTTGTTCTTGAAGAGATAGACGTCGCCCGCGATTCCCTCCTCGTGCAGGCGGCGTTCGGCGTCGACGAGCAGTCCTTCGAGAATGCGCTCGCCGGCCTTGTCGTGCGTGACCAGCTCGGTCACGTTGTCGCATTCGGGGGTTGCATATTCCGGATGCGATCCCACGTCGAGGTAGAGGCGGGCGCCGTTCCGCAGGAAGACATTGCTGCTGCGGCCCCATGACACAACACGGCGGAAGAGGTAGCGCGCCACTTCGTCAGGTGACAGTCGGCGCTGTCCCCTGAACGTGCACGTGACGCCGTACTCGTTCTCCAGCCCGAAAATGCGGCGGTCCATGACTGAACATTACGCCTTATGGCCTGAGCTGAAACCGGGTTCGACGGCACCGTTTCGATCATTTTCCGATCCCGTCACAACAGTGGGCGTACGCACGGGAACTGCGAGGACCCTTCCGGTGGCCAGCAGGACCACCAGGGCGGCCACTCCGCCCGCCCCGGCGACGGCGAAGCTCCACGCCGTCCCGCCGAGTTCGACGGCCGGGCCCGCCAGGGCCGTTCCGGCCGCCGCGCCTACGCCGAACGTGGTCACGAGCCAGGAGAACGCCTCCGTGACCGTGCCGCGCGGCGCGTGCCGGTCGACGACGATGAACGAGCAGGCGATCGCGGGCGCGAGGAACACCCCGGCGAGCGCGGCGAGACCGGTCATGGCGGGCACCCCGGGGGTGAGCATCAGCGGCAGGTATCCGAGCGCCAGCAGGGCGACGATGACGCGCAGCCGCCGTTCGGGCGCACCGGCCCACTGCCGCGCCCCGTAGGCAACTCCCCCGATCAGCGCGCCGAGACCGAGGGCGGCCATCAGCCAGCCGTACACGGATTCGTCGCCGTGGTCGTCGGCGTACGCGACACCCGCCACCGTGATCGAGCCGAGGGCGAGTCCGACGAAGAAGAACGACCCGAGCAGGGCGAGCAGTCCGCGCGAGCGCAGGGCGCCGAGCCAGTGCGCCTCGCGGGGCGCGGAGCGCCACGTGCGGGAGGGCTCCGAGACGACGACGGACAGGGCTCCGATGACGCCTATGGCGTTGATGACGAGGAGCGCCACGGCGGGCGACCAGAGCGCGACCAGCACGGTCACGAGCAGCGGGCCCACGGTGAACATGATCTCCTGCGCCACGGCGTCCATGGCGTACGCCCGGTGCACCCGGTCCTCGCGTCCCAGGACGGTCGGCCACAGGGCACGGAGGCCGCCTTCCAGCGGGGGCGTGAAGATTCCGGCGATGACGACCGCCAGACAGGCCATGGGCAGCGGTTCGAGGCCCACGAGGGCGAACAGGGCCATGCCGAGCGCGGAGAGCACGGCGGCGGGGAGCTGGACGCGGGGCTGTCCGTAGAGGTCCACCGCGCGGCCGAGGAGCGGCTGTCCGACGGCGGTGGCGAGCCCGTAGGCGGCGGCGAGCGCGCCGGCCAGTGTGTAGCTGCCGCCCTCGGCGCGGGTGAACAGGACGATCGCGATATGGGCGGTGCCGCTCGGCAGCCGCCCCACGAGGGTCCCTGCCAGCAGCCGCGTCGCGTGCCGCGCCCGGAGGACGTCCAGATATCCCGCGGCCATTCCTGCCCCTCTCCCTCGGACGGGCTTGCGGCCGGGCCCGAGGTTTTACGTATAACGTCGAGGTTCATACGTACCATGTGCGCAGTCCCGGGTCCACCTCGTGGTGCCCGGGCAACACGGCACGACCGAGCACGGAGGCCCGAAGTGACCAGCGCGCATCAGCCCGCTCCGACGCGGCCCACCAGCCGGGACGTGGCACGGGCGGCGGGTGTCTCCCAGGCCACCGTCTCTCTCGTGCTCGGCGACAAGTGGCGGGGAAGGGTGTCGGAGGCCACAGCCGGGCGCGTACGGGACAGCGCGTCGGCGCTCGGATATCGGCCGAATCTCGCCGCCCGCAGCCTGCGCCTCGGCAGCACACGGACCGCCCTTCTCGTGGTGCCCGCGCTCACCAACGAGTTTTTCGCCCGGGTCTACACGGGCGCGGCGGGCGTCGCCGCCGCACACGACTTCGGGGTCGTGCTCTACCCGTCACCCGACGGCACCGGACCGGCCAGGGACCCCTTCGCCTCGGCCCGCGCGTCCCTGGACGGTGTGATCGCCTCGTCCATGGCCGCCGAGGCCCTGGGCGCGCTGCGCGGGGCCGGGCTGCCTCTGGTGATGCTGGACAGCGACCCGGCCGAGCCGGGCGCGGCGGCGCAGGTGAACCTCGATATCGCGGACGGCATGCGTCAGGTGACGGAGCACCTGCTGGGCCTCGGCCACCGCAGGTTCGTCCACCTCGCCTCGGCCGTGGACTCCTGGACCTTCGCGATCCGCGCGCGGGCACTGCACGACACCCTGCGCGGGGTGCCCGACGCGGTCGTACGCACCGTCCCCGCACCGCTCGACGTCGCGGCCGGACGGGAGGCCGCGGAAAGGGCCCTGGCGCACCCCGGGGCCCTGCCGACGGCCATCGTCTGCGACGACGACATCCTGGCCGCCGGCGCCTGCAAGGCGGTCCGCAGACGGGGTCTCCGGGTGCCCGACGACATCTCCGTGACGGGCTTCGACGACCTGGCCCTGGCGACGGCGGTGGAGCCGGAACTCACCACGGTGCGGCTGCCCGCCGAGCAGGTGGGCGAGCGGGGCATGACGGCGCTGCTGGCCGTCCTGGACGGCCGGCCGGCGGAGCCGGGCAGCCTGCCCGTACACCTGGTGGTGCGCGGCTCCACCGCCCCCGCGGCCGAGGCCCGTACATGACCGTGCCCCGTCCCACCGGTCGCGGCGGTACGGGGCACGGCAACAGTGCGTCGAGCGGGGTGCCCTAGTCCTCGGTGGGGGGCTCGGTGGCCGCCCCGGAGCCCTTGGCCTCGGTGCTTCCGGTGGTCCCGGACGCCGAGTCGGCGGAATCGGCGCTTTCGTCGTCGGAGGGAGCGTCCGTCGGAGTCCCGGCCCCGTCCGCGCCCAGCAGGCGCGCCAGCTGCCGTCCGACGATCCGCTTGAACTTGCGCTGCTGCGGCCTGGTCCGGTCCAGGACCGCGACCTCCAGCCGTTCGGCGGGAATCTCCCGCTCTCCGCCGTTGGGCTCGCGTGACAGCGCCTGGACGGCCAGCTTGAGCGCCTCGGCGAGCGTCATGCCGTCGCGGTGGCGCTGATCCAGGAAGCTGCTGATCTGCTCGGAATTCCCGCCGACCGCGACCGAGCCGTGTTCGTCCACGATCGAGCCGTCGTGCGGCAGCCGGTAGATCTGATCGCCCTCGGGCAGTGCGCCGACCTCGGCGACCACCAGCTCCACCTCGTACGGCTTCTCGGCCGCACTGGAGAAAATGGTGCCCAGTGTCTGCGCGTAGACGTTGGCCAGGCCACGAGCCGTCACATCGTCACGGTCGTAGGTGTATCCACGGAGATCCGCGTATCGCACACCGCCGATACGGAGGTTCTCGTATTCGTTGTACTTGCCGGCGGCCGCGAAGCCGATCCGGTCGTAGATCTCGCTGAACTT
Organism: Streptomyces sp. NPDC045968; assembly: GCF_056430475.1. Taxonomy (NCBI): domain Bacteria; kingdom Bacillati; phylum Actinomycetota; class Actinomycetes; order Kitasatosporales; family Streptomycetaceae; genus Streptomyces; species Streptomyces sp. NPDC045968. The sequence goes on from NZ_JBWKLF010000007.1 coordinate 286,803, forward strand.
GTGCAGCGCACGGGACGGGTTCTCGCCGACGAACACAATGCCGTCGGCGTACTGCAGCACAACCAGGCTGCGACCACGGGCGATGCCCTTCCGGGCGTATTCCGCCCGGTCGGCCATGGCCTGCTGAGGTGAGACATAGAACGGCGTCGACACCGGCTATCCGTCCCTTTCTGTCAGTGACGAGTGCATCGAAGAAGCGGGGAGGCCGGTCAGAGCAGCGCGGCGCGCGGTCCGTCGGGCTCTTCCATCCGGCGCTCCAGTACGGCGCGGGCGATCTCGGCGGATTCCACGTCCGTCAGCCTCCGGAATCCCTCGTCGGTGATGACGGTGACGATCGGATAGATCCGGCGTGCCACGTCCGGTCCCCCGGTCGCGGAATCGTCGTCCGCCGCGTCGTAGAGCGCCTGCACCACCAGGGTCAGCGTCTGCTGCTCCGTCAGGTCGTCGCGGTAGAGCTTCTTCATCGATCCACGGGCGAAGATCGAGCCGGAGCCGGTGGCCGCGTAGCCGACTTCCTCGGAACGGCCGCCTGTGACGTCGTACGAGAAGATCCGGCCCTTCTCGCGGTCGACGTCGAATCCCGCGAAGAGCGGGACAACGGCGAGGCCCTGCATGGCCATCGCCAGATTGCTGCGGATCATCGTGGAGAGGCGGTTGGCCTTGCCCTCCAGGGAGAGCGTGGCGCCCTCGACCTTCTCGAAGTGTTCCAGCTCCAGCTGGAACAGCTTGACCATCTCGACGGCCAGACCGGCCGTACCGGCGATGCCCACCGCCGAGTACTCGTCGGCCGGGAAGACCTTCTCGATGTCGCGCTGCGCGATCATGTTCCCCATGGTCGCCCGCCGGTCACCGGCGAGTACCACGCCACCGGGGAACGACGCCGCGACGATGGTCGTCCCGTGCGGTGCCTCGATGGCCCCCTGGAGGGGCGGCAGGCTCCGCTTGCCGGGAAGCATGTCCGGTGAGTGATCGGACAGGAAGTCCATGAACGAGGACGAACCCGGCGTCAGGAAGGCAGCTGGTAGACGCCCGGTGCTACGAGTGTTGGCTTCCACGCGTTTCCCTCCAGGTATGCGATGGCCCTGCGCAAGGAGTCAGGATCATCCCCCAACTTGCCGATGGCCGAATTGCAGTTGAAGCAGTACGCCCCGGACCCTACCCGTCCTGTGGTGGTGATCCACATGGAGTTGCGGTCCGGGACGCACTTTCCATCCCGATCACATACGTGGACTACTGTCCACCCTTCTGAACGAAGGACCGCACGAAGTCCTCCGCGTTCTCCTCGAGGACGTCATCGATCTCGTCCAGTACCGAGTCGACGTCGTCGCTCAGCTTCTCCTGGCGCTCCGCGAGGTCCTCGGAAGCCTGCGCGTCCTGCGCCTGCTCCTCGGTCTCCTCGGTGGAGCGCGTCGCCTTCTGCTGTCCGCCGCCGGTGTCCTTGGTCGCCATATAGCTCACCCCGCTCGGTTCGAAGCACTTGATCAGACCCTACATACGGGGTCCGACATTGGCCCGGTACTTGTCTCAACGTCCGGAGGTCATCGGAATGATTCCCAGCCGGGAGCCCTTTCAGCCGCCCGAGAGCACCCGGACCAGCTCTTCCGCCGTACGACAGCGGTCCAGGAGATCCTTGACGTGCTCGCGTGTCCCGCGCAGGGGTTCCATGGTGGGCACCCGTTGCAGGGAGTCGTGGTCGGGCAGGTCGAAGATGACCGAATCCCAGGAGGCCGCGGCGACGTCGTCCGCGTACTGCTCCAGGCACCGGCCCCGGAAATACGCCCTGGTGTCCTCGGGGGGTTTCGTACGGGCCCGCTCGACGTCGCTCTCGTCCAGCAGGCGCTTCATCTTCCCGCGGGCCGCCAGGCGGTTGTAGAGGCCCTTGTCGGCCCGTACATCGGCGTACTGGAGGTCCACCAGGTGCAGGCGCGGGGCGTCCCAGTCCAGGCTGTCGCGGCGCCGGTAGCCCTCCATGAGCTCCTTCTTCGCGATCCAGTCCAGCTCGCCCGAGAGGCTCATCGGATCGTTCTCCAGCCGGTTGAGCGTGTCCTCCCAGCGGATCAGGATGTCCTTGGTCTGCTCGTCGGCGTCCGCGCCGTACCGCTCCTCGACGTACTTGCGGCCCAGCTCGAAGTACTCCATCTGCAGCTGGACGGCGGTGAGTGTCCGGCCGCTGCGGAGCGTGATCAGCTGCTTCAGCGTGGGGTCGTGCGAGACCTGGTGCAGGGTGCGCACCGGCTGGTCGACGGCGAGGTCGACGTTGATGAAGCCGTCCTCGATCATGGACAGGACCAGTGACGTGGTGCCCAGCTTCAGATAGGTCGAGATCTCCGACAGATTCGCGTCGCCGATGATCACATGGAGCCGGCGGTACTTCTCCGCGTCGGAGTGGGGTTCGTCGCGGGTGTTGATGATGGGGCGCTTGAGTGTGGTCTCCAGGCCCACCTCGACCTCGAAGTAGTCGGCCCGCTGACTGATCTGGAAGCCGTGTTCGTGGCCGTCCTGGCCGATGCCGACGCGGCCCGCGCCGGTGACGACCTGGCGGGAGACGAAGAAGGGCGTCAGGTGGCGCACGATGTCCGAGAACGCGGTCTCCCGCTTCATCAGGTAGTTCTCGTGCGTGCCGTACGAGGCGCCCTTGTTGTCGGTGTTGTTCTTGTAGAGGTGGATCGGCTGGGCGCCCGGGATCGCGGCGGCCCGCTCGGCGGCCTCCGCCATGATCCGTTCGCCGGCCTTGTCCCAGAGCACCGCGTCGAGCGGGTTGGTGATCTCGGGTGAGCTGTATTCGGGGTGCGCGTGGTCGACGTAGAGCCGGGCACCGTTGGTGAGGATGACATTGGCCAGGCCGATGTCCTCGTCGGTGAGCTGGCTCGAGTCGGCGGTCTCACGGGCGAGGTCGAAGCCTCGCGCGTCGCGCAGCGGATTCTCCTCCTCGAAGTCCCAGCGGGCGCGGCGCGCCCGGTGCATCGCCGCCGCGTACGCGTTGACGATCTGGGACGAGGTGAGCATGGCATTGGCGTTGGGGTGGCCGGGGACGGAAATTCCGTACTCGGTCTCGATGCCCATTACTCGCCGTACGGTCATGCGGCCCTCCTTGCCCGGCGGCGCTCCCCTCCGGGAGCGGCGCTCAAGTACCGCTGCTGGTCCGTTGGGTGTGCGGTGCCCGTCCCCGCACTGCGCGACTCGGCGGTACGGCAGAGCCTAGAGCGCCATTGCGCCGGTGGGGAGATCAATTACGTCATTGCTCCGATATGGCCGGAGCGGCCGGGAAAACAACCGGCTGCGGATGCCCGGCCGGGCATCCGCAGCCGGTCTGCGTTTTACAGGTACTGCCCGGTATTCGCCACTGTGTCGATGGAGCGTCCGGTGTCCGCGCCCTGCTTTCCGGTGACGAGCGTGCGGATGAAGACGATCCGCTCGCCCTTCTTTCCGGAAATCCTGGCCCAGTCGTCCGGGTTCGTCGTGTTGGGAAGGTCCTCGTTCTCCTTGAACTCGTCCACGCATGCCTGGAGGAGGTGGGAGACCCGGAGGCCCTTTTGACCGTGTTCGAGGAATGCCTTGATGGCCATCTTCTTTGCCCGGTCGACGATGTTCTGAATCATCGCGCCGGAGTTGAAGTCCTTGAAGTACAGGACTTCCTTGTCACCGTTGGCGTAGGTGACCTCGAGGAAGCGGTTCTCCTCGGACTCGGTGTACATCCTCTCCACGACGGACTGGATCATGGCGTGGGCGGCGGCCGGCTTGGAGCCGGTGTGCTCGGCCAGATCGTCCGCGTGGAGCGGCAGCGAAGGCGTCAGGTACTTCGCGAAGATGTCCTTCGCGGCCTCCGCGTCCGGACGCTCGATCTTGATCTTCACATCGAGGCGGCCGGGCCGCAGGATGGCGGGGTCGATCATGTCCTCGCGGTTGGAGGCTCCGATGACGATGACGTTCTCCAGGCCCTCCACACCGTCGATCTCGGCGAGCAGCTGGGGGACGATGGTGTTCTCCACGTCCGAGCTGACACCGGAACCACGGGTGCGGAAGAGGGATTCCATCTCGTCGAAGAAGACGATGACGGGGGTGCCCTCGCTCGCCTTCTCCCGGGCACGCTGGAAGACCAGGCGGATGTGCCGCTCGGTCTCGCCGACGTACTTGTTGAGGAGCTCGGGGCCCTTGATATTGAGGAAGTAGCTCTTCCCCGCGGGCTGTCCGGTGACCTCGGCGACCTTCTTGGCCAGCGAGTTGGCTACGGCCTTGGCGATCAGGGTCTTGCCACAGCCGGGCGGACCGTAGAGCAGGATGCCCTTCGGCGGCCGCAGTTCGTGCTCCTTGAAGAGGTCGGGGTGGAGGTACGGAAGCTCGACCGCGTCACGGATCAGCTCGATCTGGTCGCCCAGACCGCCGATCTTGTCGTAGTCGATGTCCGGGACCTCTTCGAGGACCAGTTCCTCGACCTCGCTCTTCGGGACCACTTCGTACACATAGCCGGACCTGGGTTCCAGCAGCAGGGCGTCGCCGGGGCGGATGGTGATGTCGAGCAGCGGCTCGGCGAGCCGCACCACCCGTTCCTCGTCGGTGTGCCCGACCACCAGGGCCCGTTCGCCGTCCTCGAGGATCTCCTTGAGGGTGACGATGTCCCCGGCCCGCTCGTACGCCATGGCCTCGACCACGTTGAGCGCTTCGTTGAGCATGACTTCCTGACCTCGTCTGAGGTCGTCGAGCTCGACGCTGGGGCTGACGTTCACCCGGAGCTTGCGGCCCCCGGTGAAGATGTCGCAGGTGCCGTCCTCGTTGGACTGCAGGAAGACACCGAAGCCGGCCGGCGGCTGTGCGAGCCGGTCGACCTCCTCCTTGAGGGCCACGATCTGGTCTCGGGCCTCGCGGAGCGTATTGGCGAGCCGCTCGTTCTGCGCGGACACGCCGGCCAGATTGGTCTGCAACTCGACGATCCGCTCTTCGAGAATCCTCGTATGACGCGGAGAGTCGGCGAGCTTACGTCGCAGGACGGCGATTTCCTGCTCGAGATAGGCAACCTGGCCGGCTGGGTCTTCTGACCCCCGCCCGGGCCGGATGCCGCGGTTGATGTCGTCGTCGTGGGCTGCCACGGTCCTCACCTCCTCCAAGGGGAGCTGGACGCTTCCTGACCCTACCTGGGTGGGTGATGATTGAAACCCCTAGATCACAAAGACTGTGGGGCGTGTCCGATCTTCACCCTTGCGCTCTCCCTCACGCCAAGGGAATACCCACTTTGAGCACCCGAAAGCGGCCGGTTGTATCGTCGAAGCGTTCAACACCCGTCAGGGCTGGCTTCATTTGGTTCGGATACGCAGGGAACGGCAGGACATATGACCGTGCGGCAGGACGCTCCGGGCGACAGCGGAACACAGGATCTGGAGGTCTGGATCGATCAGGACCTCTGCACGGGAGACGGCATCTGTGTGCAGTACGCACCGGAGGTGTTCGAGCTGGACATCGATGGTCTGGCGTACGTGAAGAGCGGCGAGGACGAGCTTCTCCAGGACAAGGGAGCCACGACGCCGGTGCCGCTGCCGCTCCTCCAGGACGTGGTGGATTCGGCCAAGGAGTGTCCGGGCGACTGTATTCATGTACGACGCGTTTCGGACAGCGTCGAAGTTTTTGGTCCGGACGCGGAGTAGCGGCGCGGCGGCTCAGGCGCTGCGCGCGTGGTCCTGGGCCGACCTGACGAAGGCGTTGCCCTTCCACTGCCAGGTGACCTTCTCCTCCTCGTCGGGGCAGCAGCGCGGCACGGCCGTCGAGGAGTAGCCGAAGAGGGTCGCCGAGACGGTTCCCTCGTGCACGGCGAAGTCGGTGACCGTCTTCTCGCGAGCGGGGTCCACCAGGGTCGCGACGACCCTGGGTGCGGCCCCGCTTCCCTGTGTCAGGACGTAGACGCCACTGGGTGGTGTGCCCGATCCCGCGGCGCAGTGGACCACGGCCACGGTCTCGGGGCGGCCGTCGCCGTCGAGGTCTCCGGCGGCTTCGTCGGCCACCACGTTCCGCGCGCCGCCGCAGTCGAGCGGGTAGGTCGCGGCCGCCGCGTCGGGGGCGGCCGCGGGGGCACCCCCTGGCTCGGAGGCGACGGCGTGGCCGGATTCGGTGGCCGTGGCCGTGGCTGTGGCGGTGCCGGGCTGGAGCAGGCCCGCGCAGGCGACGACGGCTGCCATCGCCGTGGCCGTGGCGAGCCAGTGCACCGGCTTGGTTGCGGTGTGCGCGAGGTCCGGGAGCGCGGAGGTCTGCACGCGGTATGTCTCCTGTGGTTCCTGGGGGGCCTGGGAAGGCGGTGCCGGCTGCGCGTCGGCGGGCGGGGGGTGGCCAGCATCGTGCCACACCTCACACGACAGGGGAACGGTGGGGTCGGCGCCGGGCCCACCTGGGCCACGAAGCCGGGCACGAAGCCCGGCAACGAAAAGGCGCCGCTGCCGAGTTCCCGGGTCGGTCCGGGAACTCGGCAGCGGCGCCCGAGCGTTGTGCGGGGTCAGGCGCGGGAGGAGGTGCTGCCCGGGCCGTCGTAGTCGTCGCCGTAGGCGCCCTTGGAGGGGCGGCGGCGGCGCAGCGGGGGTTCGACGCCGTCCGCGAGGCGGCGGGCGGTGACGAGGAATCCGGTGTGGCCGATCATCCGGTGGTCGGGGCGGACGGCCAGGCCCTCGACGTGCCAGTTGCGGATCATCGATTCCCACGGCTGCGGTTCGGCGAAGCAGCCGATCTCGCGGATGGACTCGACGGTCCGCGAGAGCTGGGTGGTGGTGGCGACGTACGCGCAGAGGATGCCGCCGGGCACGAGGGCCTTGGAGACGGCTTCCAGGCACTCCCAGGGCGCGAGCATGTCCAGGACGACGCGGTCGACGTCGGTGTCCGAGAGGTTGTCCTGGAGGTCGCCGACGGTGAGCTGCCAGGCGGGGTGCGGCGAGCCGAAGTAGCGCTCGACGTTCTGCTGGGCGATCTCGGCGAAGTCTTCGCGGCGCTCGTAGGAGTGCAGCATTCCCTGCTCGCCGATGGCGCGCAGGAGGAAGGTGCTGAGCGCACCCGATCCGACGCCGGCCTCCACGACGCGGGCGCCGGGGAAGATGTCCCCGAAGGCCAGGATCTGCCCCGCGTCCTTCGGGTAGACCACGGCGGCGCCGCGGGGCATGGACAGGACGTAGTCGGGGAGCAGGGGGCGCAGCGCGAGGTAGGCGACGTTTCCCGTGGTGCGGACAACACTGCCCTCGGGAGCACCGATCAGCTCGTCGTGCGGGAAAGAACCCTTGTGGGTGTGGAAGTTCTTTCCGGCTTCGAGCGTGAAGGTGTAGTGGCGTCCCTTGGGGTCGGTGAGCTGTACCTGGTCCCCGACCTTGAAGGGCCCGCGACGTCGGGCGGCACCGGTCGGTTCAGACATGTGGCCAGCGTACCGGTGTTTCCGAGGGCTCCGACCGCCCGGCGGGGGGGGCGGCCCGGTCTCAGGCGCCGGGGCGGGCCATCGCGGCGACGAATGCGCGTTCGACGTCGGCGGTGGAGAGGACTCCGTAGATCTCGCCGGTGTCCTCGACGACGAGGTATTCGGTGGCCGGAGTGGCCTTGAGCCGGTCGAGGAGGGCTTCGCCCGCGAGTTCGGCGGGGACCTTCATGCCGTCGGTGAGGTCCTGGGCGAGCCCGCTGACGGCGACCCAGGGGCGGCGGTGCTCGGGGACGCCGGCGATGGCGGCCTCCCGGACCACGCCCTTGGGGTTGCCCTGTCCGTCGACGACGACGAGGGCGCGGGCTCCCGCCTCGTTGGCCCGGCGCAGGGCCTCGGAGAGGGGGGTGGCGGACTCGACGGGGACGGCACGCCGGGTGAGAGTGCGGGCGCGCAGGTCGGGGAGGTGCTCGCGGAGGCGGGCCAAGCGCAGGCTGTTTCCGGCACCGGTCCAGATGATCCCGGCGAGGATGGCGGCGAGCAGGGCGTCGGTGACGGTCTCCACGCCGGTGATCTCCTCGGTGGCGTTACCGAGTGCTCCGGTGTGGGTGAGGAGCGGGAGCCCGATGAGGACGGCCACGGCGAGGCCCCGGCCGACCCAGGCGGCGGCGATGGTGCCGCTCATGGGCTTTCCGGTGATCTTCCACACCACGGCGCGCAGCATGCGTCCGCCGTCGAGCGGGAGGCCCGGGAGCAGGTTGAAGGCGGCGACGAGGAGGTTGGAGATCATCAGTCCGGCCAGGAGCACGCCGGGGACGGTGGGCGGATCGACGAACTGCATGCCGGCGTAGAAGACACCGGCGAGGACGAGCGAGAGCAGCGGGCCGACGAAGGCGAGGACGAATTCGCGGCCGGGGGTCTCGGACTCCTTCTCGATCTCCGAGACGCCGCCGAAGAACTGGAGCTGGATGCGCCGGACCGGGAGCTTGTAGCGCAGCGCGGCGACCGTGTGGGCGAGTTCGTGGACGAGTACGGAGGCGTAGAAGGCGATCGCGAAGAAGAGCGACACCAGGTAGCGGGTGTTCCCGAGCTCGGGCAGGACCCGCTCCAGCTGGCCGCCGAAGACCCAGGTGATGAGCGCCGCGACGATGAACCAGCTGGGCGCGACGTAGACCGGCACGCCGAAGGGGCGGCCCATGAGGATGCCGCCGCCCGGTTCGGCCGGGCGCCGCGGTGAGCCCTTGCCGGGGGCGGCGCCGGGGCCGGTGCCCCCTGCGCCTGGCTGCGGCCGCCCGCTGTCGCCGCTGTCGTCCACGGGGTCCCTTCGGTCGGTGACGTTTGCCACGATCATGCAGTGTGCGAGGTCTGTCGTCGATGGTATTCCGCTCGCTGTCAGTGGCGGGCCGTAGGGTCTTCGACATGACCTCCGCACCCCGGCCGCCTCAGCCGCCCACCTCGTTGTCGCCGTCGCGGGCGAGTGACTTCATGCAGTGTCCCCTGCTGTACCGGTTCCGGGTCATCGACAGGCTTCCCGAGAAGCCCAGTGAGGCAGCTACCCGGGGCACGCTGGTCCACGCCGTCCTTGAGCGCCTGTTCGACGACCCGGCGGTGGAGCGTACGGCTCCGAAGGCGCGGGCGTTGATTCCCGGTCAGTGGGACCGGCTGCTGGAGTCGAAGCCGGAGCTGACCGAGCTGTTCTCGGGCGACGCGGAGGGTGAGCGTCTGTCGCGGTGGCTCGGGGAGGCGGAGCAGCTAGTGGAGCGGTGGTTCTCCCTGGAGGACCCGACGCGTCTGGAACCGGCCGAGCGCGAGCTCTTCGTCGAGACGGAGCTGGAGTCCGGGCTCCGGCTGCGCGGGGTGATCGACCGGATCGACGTGGCCCCCACGGGTGAGGTCCGGATCGTGGACTACAAGACGGGCAAGGCACCGCGTCCGGAGTACGCGGAGGGTGCGCTGTTCCAGATGAAGTTCTACGCGCTGGTGATCTGGCGGCTGAAGGGGGTGGTGCCGCGGCGCCTCCAGCTGGTCTACCTCGGCAGCGGTGACGTCCTGACGTACGACCCGGTGGAGGCGGATCTGGAGCGGGTGGAGCGCAAGCTGCTCGCGCTCTGGGAGGCGATCCGGGAGGCGACGGAGAGCGGTGAGTGGCGGCCCCGGCCGACGAAGCTGTGCGGCTGGTGCGACCATCGCGCCGTCTGTCCTGAATTCGGCGGTACTCCCCCGGTCTATCCCCTGTCCGTACGCCCGGCGGAGTCGGACGAGGACGTCCAGGGCAGAATGGGGCCGGTCCGGGCCGAGGCCGGCCAACCGGTGGCCCTCGAAGGCCCTTAAGGAGATTTCGTGGCGATCCGCGTCCTTCTGGTCGATGACCAACCGCTGCTGCGCACCGGCTTCCGGATGATCCTGGAGGCGGAGGGGGATCTCGCGGTGGTCGGCGAGGCCGGTGACGGCCTCCAGGCCATCGACCAGGTGCGGGCGCTCCAGCCCGATGTCGTACTGATGGACATCCGGATGCCCCGGATGGACGGGGTCGAGGCGACCCGGCAGATCACGGGGCCCGGCCGCGACGGCCCCGCGAAGGTGCTGGTGCTGACCACCTTCGATCTCGACGAGTACGTGGTGGAGGCGCTGCGCGCCGGAGCCAGTGGCTTCCTGCTCAAGGACGCTCCGGCCAATGAGCTGGTGCAGGCCATCAGGGTGGTCGCGGCGGGCGAGGCGATGCTGGCGCCCAGCATCACGCGCAGGCTGCTCGACAAGTACGCGGACCATCTGCCGTCCGGCGAGGAGCCGGTCCCCGATGCCCTGCACACCCTGACGGACCGTGAGGTCGAGGTGCTGAAGCTGGTGGCGCGCGGGCTGTCCAACGCGGAGATCGCCGCCGACCTGTTCGTGAGCGAGACGACCGTCAAGACCCATGTGGGCCATGTGCTGACGAAGCTCGGACTGCGCGACCGCGTGCAGGCCGCTGTGTACGCGTACGAGAGCGGCCTGGTGCGCCCCGGCGCCCAGTGAGCGGAGCCGCACGGTGATCCGGTCCGGGGCGTGGCGCCCCGGACCGGATTTCTCGTGTCAGACGGTGCGGCGTCCGAGTTCCCAGAGGTGGAGGTCGGCGGAGGCGTTGACGGCCCACTCCACTCCGGTGAGGCCCTCGCGGGAGGCGATGTACTGCTTGCCCTGCCAGATCGGGAGGACGGGGACGTCGTCGGCGACGATGTTCTGGAGCTGCTCGAAGGTCTTGGACGCGGCACTGCGGTCCGCCTCGCGGCGTGACTGCGGGATGAGGGTCTTCTCCGCCACGGCCGAGCGGTAGGGCGAGTTGAGGAAGTCGTTCTTGTCCAGGAACGGCGCGGTGTAGTTGTCCGGGTCCGGGAAGTCGGGGAACCAGCCCATGCCGTACACGTCGTAGTCGCCGCGCTTCTGCGCCGGGCGGTACTCCGACCACGGGGTGCCCTTGACGGTCACGTCGAACAGCTTGGAGTCGTTGAGCTGCTGCTTCAGCGTCTCGAACTCGGTGGCGGTCGCGGGGCCGTAGTGGTCCGTCGTGTAGTGCAGCGTGAACTTCACCGGCGTGCTGATACCGGCGGCCCGCAGGGTGTCGGCCGCCTTGGCGGTGTCGGGCTCGCCGTACTTGTTGAAGAACGAGTTGGTGTGGCCGGTGATGGTGGAGGGGATCAGCGAGTAGAGCGGCTCGGCGGTCGTGCCGTACACCTTGCTCGCGATGGCACCGCGGTCGATGATCCGGGCCATGGCCTGGCGTACGGCCTTGCTCTTCACCGCGGGGGCGTCCGTGTTGAAGCCGAGGTAGCTGATGGCGAGGCCGGGCATCTCCGTGAGTTTGATGCCCTCCTTGGGATTCACGAGCATCTGGCCGGCCTGCTCGGGCGACATGGTGCGGGTCATCATGTCGACCTTCTTGTCGTCGAGCGCCTTGCCCATCGCGGCGGCGTCCGGGAACAGGTCCAGTTCGACCTGGTCGTTCAGGACCTCCAGGTCGCCCTGGTACTTCGGGTTCCTGGTGAAGAGGACCTTGACCACCTGGTTGTTCTTGATCTCGGGCTTCATGGTGTACGGGCCCGAGCCGTCGACCTGGAAGCCCTCGCGGGCGCTCTTCGCCGGGTACTTGCCCTGCGGGACGATGCCCGCGGCGGGGGTGGCGAGCTTGTACGGGAAGGTCGCGTCCGGGGTGCGCAGGTGGAAGACGACCTGGTCCTCGCCCCTGGTCTCGATCATGTCGATGTTGTCGAGGAGTCCGGCGGGGCCGCTGTCCGAGTTGATGTCCAGGACACGCTGGATGGAGTACCGCACGTCCTCGGGGGTGAGCGGCGTGCCGTCGGCGAAGGTGAGGCCGCTGCGCAGGGTGCAGCGGTAGCTCTCGTTCTCCGTGTCCGTGAAGACGCAGCTCTTCGCGGCGTCGGGCACGGGCTCACCGCCGCCGCGCGGGACGTGCATGAGGGTCTGCACCGTCTGCCGCAGGACGTTCCAGACGCCGGCTTCGTAGCCGATGGCCGGGTCGAGCGGCGCCGGGTTGTCCTTGGAGGCGATGAACTGGTCCGTGGTGCCGACGACGATGGCGCCCTTGCCCTCGTCACCGCCGTCCGTCGCGCCACAGGCGGCGAGTACGGGCGCGAGCAGGCCGACCACGGCCGGCAGCACCAGCGTCTTGCGGTTCATCTGGACGTTCTCCCTCATTCCGGTATGTGAGAAAACGAGATTAGTAGGGATGACCACCGACGCCTGACCGGCGGGTAGTCGTCACAGAATCCACCGCGCTCCGGAATTGACGGTGAAGCGATTTCGCCGGCCAGGCGGGTTTCGTCCGCGGCGTGACGAGCAGCGAAAATCAAGAGGTCAGATCCGGGCATATCGTCAGATTCCCGGAGTGAAGAAATCGCCCATCAGGCGACAAGATCCGCGCCTGGGGCGATTTCGAGATGTTGACATGAACCTGATTCGCCCACACATCGGGACGATGGAAAGCGCACGTTCTGCGACCGAGAGTTTTTCCGTACATTCACAAGAATACTCTCGGTGCACGACTCAGAGGATTCCCGTGACCAGACCCCGGAGAAATGCGAGATCGACATCTTCGAGGGAGCCCACGACGACCCTTCCCGAGGCCGGTGCGATCGGGGCGACGGACGGCACGGCCACCACACGGCAGCCCGCGGCCTCCGCGGCGGCGACCCCTGTAGCGGTGTCCTCGATGACGGCGCAGCACAGCGGGTCCGCCCCGAAACCGGATGCGGCGGTGAGATAGGGCTCCGGATGGGGCTTCGTACGGGAGACCTCGTCCCCGGCGACCGTGAGGCCGAAGTGGTGGTGACCGACCGAGTCCAGGACCCGGTCGATGATGCGCCGGTGCGAGGCGGAGACCAGGGCGGTGGGCATGTCGTGCGCCGCGAGCTCGGCGAGCAGCCGTGCCGCGCCCGGCATCAGCGGCACACCGCGGTCGATGCGCGCCTCGAAGCAGTCGTTGAGCAGGACCGTGAGTTCGTCCAGCCTGATGTCCGCGCCGGTCACGTCGATGAGGTAGCCCGCGCTGCGGGTCATCGGTCCGCCCACGACCACGTCCCGCCATGCCTCGTCGAGCCGGTGCCCGAGGCGTGCGAAGACCTCCACCTCGGCATCCCACCAGAATCCCTCGGTATCGACCAGGGTGCCGTCCATGTCGAGAAAGACGGCCTGGAGCGTGGAGCCTTTGGCCGTGCGAGTCAGGGACGCGGGGACCGTACTGGTCATCCGGACACCTCCGTGAGGGACGAGAAGGCCGACCGCCATTCCCGGGAAAGGGAACAGCGACCGGCCTCACTGGACCGACCAGTCTACGACGTGCCCGGCCGCGATGCGTCGAACGGCGGCCTACCGCGCGTTGAAGTACTTCGCCTCGGGGTGGTGGATGACGATCGCGTCGGTCGACTGCTCCGGGTGCAGCTGGAACTCCTCGGAGAGCTTGACCCCGATCCGCTCCGGCTCCAGCAGCTCGGCGATCTTCGCCCGGTCCTCCAGGTCGGGGCAGGCGCCGTAGCCGAGGGAGAAACGCGCTCCCCGGTACTTCAGCGCGAACATGTCCTCGACATCCGCCGGGTCCTCACCGCCGTAGCCCAGCTCGCCGCGGACCCGGGCGTGCCAGTACTCGGCCAGGGCCTCGGCCAGCTGGACGGACAGGCCGTGCAGCTCCAGGTAGTCGCGGTAGGAGTTGGCCTCGAAGAGCTCGGCCGTGGCCTCGCCGATCCTGGAACCGACGGTGACGACCTGGAGGCCGATCACGTCCCGCTCCCCGGACTCCTCGGGCCGGAAGAAGTCCGCGAGGCACAGGCGGCGGCCCCGGCGCTGGCGCGGGAAGGTGAAGCGGGTGCGCTCCGAACCGTCCTCGTGGAGCAGGATCAGGTCGTCGCCCTTGGACACGCAGGGGAAGTAGCCGTAGACGACGGCCGCCTCCAGCATGTTCTCGGTGTGGAGCTTGTCGAGCCAGCCGCGCAGGTGCGGGCGGCCCTCGGTCTCGACCAGTTCCTCGTACGTCGGTCCGTCACCGGCGCGGGCCTGCTTGAGCCCCCACTGCCCCTTGAAGAGAGCGCCCTCGTCCAGCCAGGAGGCGTACTCCTTGAGCTGGATGCCCTTGACGACCCGGGTGCCCCAGAAGGGCGGCTCGGGGACCGGGTTGTCGGTGGCCACGTCGGAGCGGACACCCGTCTCGGGCTCCTCCACCTCCAGGACCGCGGCGTCCTTCCGGGCGACGCGGCGCTGCTTCAGCTCCGGGAGCACCGCGCCGGGAACACCGCGCTTGATGCCGATGAGGGCGTCCATGAGCCGCAGCCCCTCGAACGCGTCGCGGGCGTAGCGCACCTCGCCCTCGTAGATCTCGTGGAGGTCCTGCTCGACGTACGCCCTGGTGAGCGCGGCCCCGCCCAGGATGACCGGGAAGTCGGCGGCCATCTTGCGCTGGTTCAGTTCTTCCAGGTTCTCCTTCATGATCACGGTCGACTTCACCAGCAGACCGGACATGCCGATGACATCGGCCCGGTGCTCCTCGGCGGCCTCCAGGATCGCGGAGACGGGCTGCTTGATGCCGAGGTTGACGACGTTGTAGCCGTTGTTGGTGAGGATGATGTCGACGAGGTTCTTGCCGATGTCGTGGACGTCGCCGCGCACGGTGGCCAGCACGATGGTGCCCTTGCCGTCCGCGTCGGACTTCTCCATGTGCGGCTCGAGGTGGGCGACCGCGTTCTTCATGACCTCGGCGGACTGAAGGACGAACGGCAGCTGCATCTGGCCGGAGCCGAAGAGCTCGCCGACGACCTTCATGCCCTCCAGGAGGGTGTCGTTGACGATGTCCAGGGCGGGGCGGGTCTGGAGGGCCTCGTCGAGGTCGGCCTGGAGGCCGTTCTTCTCGCCGTCGATGATGCGGCGCTGGAGGCGCTCGTCGAGCGGCAGAGCGAGGAGTTCCTCGGCGCGGCCCGCCTTCATCGACTTCATGTTGACGCCCTCGAAGAGCTCCATGAGCTTCTGGAGGGGGTCGTAGCCCTCGGCGCGGCGGTCGTAGATCAGGTCGAGGGCGACCTTGACCTGCTCCTCCTCCAGGCGTGCGATGGGGAGGATCTTGGAGGCGTGCACGATCGCGGAGTCCAGTCCGGCCTTGACGCACTCGTCGAGGAAGACGGAGTTCAGGACGACGCGGGCAGCCGGGTTGAGGCCGAAGGAGATGTTGGACAGGCCGAGCGTGGTCTGGACGTCGGGGTGGCGGCGCTTGAGTTCGCGGATGGCCTCGATGGTGGCGATGCCGTCCTTGCGGGACTCCTCCTGACCGGTACAGATGGTGAACGTCAGGGTGTCGATGAGGATGTCCGACTCGTGGATGCCCCAGTTGCCGGTGAGGTCCCCGATGAGGCGCTCGGCGATGGCGACCTTGTGCTCGGGCGTACGGGCCTGGCCCTCCTCGTCGATGGTCAGCGCGATCAGCGCGGCGCCGTGCTCCTGGGCCAGCGCGGTGACCTTGGCGAAGCGGGACTCGGGGCCGTCGCCGTCCTCGTAGTTGACGGAGTTGATGACCGCCCGGCCGCCCAGCTTCTCCAGGCCCGCCCGGATGACATCGACCTCGGTGGAGTCGAGCACGATGGGGAGCGTGGAGGCGGTGGCGAACAGGCCGGCCAGCCGCTCCATGTCGGCGACGCCGTCCCGGCCCACGTAGTCG
This sequence comes from Streptomyces sp. NPDC045968, assembly GCF_056430475.1. Classification (NCBI taxonomy): domain Bacteria; kingdom Bacillati; phylum Actinomycetota; class Actinomycetes; order Kitasatosporales; family Streptomycetaceae; genus Streptomyces; species Streptomyces sp. NPDC045968. Next base: position 302,363 of record NZ_JBWKLF010000007.1, read on the forward strand.
ACGCAGAGGTCGAGCATGTGCGCGCCTTCGCGGATCTGGTCACGGGCCATCTCGACGCAGTCGTCCCAGCGGGCCTCCAGCATGGCCTCGCGGAACTTCTTCGAGCCATTGGCGTTGGTGCGCTCGCCGATCGCCATGTACGAGGTGTCCTGGCGGAAGGACACGGTCTGGTAGAGCGAGGAAGCACCCGGCTCGGGGCGCGGCTCGCGTACGCCGGGCGTCATGTCACGGACGCGTTCGACGACCTGGCGCAGGTGCTCGGGCGTCGAGCCGCAGCAGCCGCCGACCAGCGAGAGGCCGTAGTCCCGTACGAAGGTCTCCTGCGCGTCGGCCATCTCGGGAGCGGTCAGCGGGAAGTGCGCGCCGTCCTTGGTCAGCACGGGCAGTCCGGCATTGGGCATGCACATCAGCGGCGTACGCGAGTGGCGGGCCAGGTAGCGCAGGTGCTCGCTCATCTCGGCGGGGCCCGTGGAGCAGTTCAGCCCGATCAGGTCGATGCCGAGCGGTTCCAGGGCGGTCAGCGCGGCACCGATCTCGGAGCCGAGCAGCATGACGCCGGTCGTCTCGAAGGCGAGCGAGCAGATCAGGGGTACGTCCACACCCAGGGCGTCCATGGCCCGCCGCGCACCGATCAGGCTCGACTTCGTCTGCAGCAGGTCCTGGGTGGTCTCCACGATCAGGGCGTCCGCGCCCCCGGCGAGCAGGCCCTCCGCGTTCTGCTGGTAGCCGTCGCGCAGCACTCCGTACTCGATGTGGCCCAGCGTGGGCAGCTTGGTGCCAGGACCCACGGAGCCGAGGACCCAGCGCTGACGGCCGTCCCGGGCGGTGAACTCGTCCGCCACCTCGCGCGCGATACGGGCGCCGGCCTCGGACAGCTCGACGATCCGGTCGGCGATCTCGTACTCGTTCGCCGCGGAGTGGTTCGCACCGAAGGTGTTCGTCTCCACGCAGTCGACGCCGACCGCGAAATACTCCTCGTGCACGGAGCGGACGATGTCCGGGCGGGTGACGTTGAGGATCTCGTTGCAGCCTTCGAGGTTCTCGAAGTCCGCGAGGGTGGGGTCCTGTGCCTGGAGCATCGTGCCCATGGCACCGTCTGCTACCACCACTCGCGTGGCGAGCGCCTCGCGGAGGGCTTCGGCTCGGTTCCGGCTGTCAGCGGAAGGGGTCGGCAACGAGGCCATGGATGTTCTCCCTGGGATGCGACGGCTGTCGGCTTTGCGGCCTTCTGTGGAGGGCGCACCCGGCCAGGGTAGCCGGGAGGTGCCACGGCTCGTCACTGTGTCCCACGGGGCGGACTGCATGCTGTGCGGAGGCGGCTCGGCCGGTGCCGGAGGGACAGGCTTTCCGGGCGACCGGACATGGGTCGACATCGACCGATAGTGTTCAGCATTGTCGAACCACAATGGAGGAGTACGGCGCGATGGCCAAGAACATCCAGTCGCTGGAGCGGGCGGCAGCGATGCTGCGGCTGCTGGCGGGCGGCGAGCGCCGGCTCGGACTGTCCGACATCTCTTCCTCACTGGGGCTGGCCAAGGGCACCGCGCACGGCATCCTGCGCACGCTCCAGCACGAGGGTTTCGTCGAGCAGGACGCGGCGTCCGGCCGCTATCAGCTCGGCGCGGAGCTGCTGCGCCTGGGCAACAGCTATCTGGACGTCCACGAGCTGCGGGCCCGCGCCCTCGTCTGGACCGACGACCTGGCGCGCTCCAGCGGCGAGAGCGTCCATCTGGGCGTCCTGCACCAGCACGGCATCCTCATCGTGCACCACGTCTTCCGGCCCGACGACAGCCGCCAGGTGCTGGAGGTGGGCGCCATGCAGCCGCTGCACTCCACGGCCCTGGGCAAGGTCCTCTCCGCGTACGACCCGGTGGCGCACAGCGAGGCCGTCGAGGCCGAGCGGCAGATCTTCACCCCGCGCACCGTGACCGGCGCGGAGGATTTCGAGTCGCTGCTCGATCTCATCAGGGCCCGGGGCTGGGCCTCCGACGTGGAGGAGACCTGGGAAGGGGTGGCCGCGGTGGCGGCGCCCATCCACGACCGGCGGCGGATGCCCGTCGGCGCCGTGGCCGTCACGGGCGCGGTGGAGCGGGTCTGCCCGGAGGGCGAGCTGCGCCCCGAGCTGATCGCGGCCGTGCGGGACTGCGCCCGGGCCGTCTCCCGGGATCTGGGCGCCGGACGCTTCTGATCCCGCCGCGTCCCGCCGGCCGGTCCCTCGGCCTGCCCCGTTGACCCGTCGGTAACGATCGGGCTGCGCACCGAGTCGTATGCGCCACAACCCTTGACGTTGTGTTCACCGGGGAGAAACACTGCCGTTCACCGGTCGGCATTGTCGAACACCTGACGGCAATAAGCGTTAGGGTATGACAGTGCCAAGGGCCGGTCAGCCCGCAGAGGTGAGTACCCGCACAGCGTGGATACCCACTTTGGGCGCGAACCACCGGAGGTACCCGGTGTTCGCCTTCCCCTGGACGAAGGACAAAGGAGTCACGGGTGTCCAGCTCCGACATCTTCATCGGCGAGACCATCGGTACCGCCGTTCTCATCCTCCTCGGCGGCGGAGTCTGTGCCGCCGTCACGCTCAAGCGCTCCAAGGCGCAGAACGCCGGATGGCTGGCCATCACCTTCGGGTGGGGCTTCGCCGTTCTGACCGGCGCCTATCTGGCCGGCGGCGTGTCCGGCGCGCACCTCAACCCGGCGGTGACGCTCGGCCTCGCCATTCAGGGCGGCACCGAGTGGGCCGATGTGCCGCTGTACCTCGCCTCCCAGCTGCTCGGCGCGATGATCGGCGCGGTGCTGGTCTGGGTCGTGTACTACGGGCAGTTCCAGGCCCACCTGACCGATCCCGAGATCATCCGCGCGCAGCCCTCCGACGAGGCCATGGTCGACCAGTCGGCCGCCCCGAAGGCGGGCCCCGTCCTGGGCATCTTCTCCACGGGCCCGGAGATCCGGAACGCCGTGCAGAACGTCGTCTCCGAGGTCATCGCCACGGTCGTGCTGGTCCTGGCGATCCTGACCCAGGGCCTCAACAACGAGGGCAACGGCCTGGGCACCCTCGGCGCGCTGATCACCTCTCTGGTCGTCGTGGGAATCGGTCTCTCGCTCGGTGGGCCGACCGGTTACGCAATCAACCCGGTTCGCGACCTCGGTCCGCGTATCGTGCACGCGCTGCTGCCGCTGCCGAACAAGGGCGGGTCCGACTGGGGCTACGCCTGGGTACCGATTGTGGGACCGCTCATCGGCGGCGCGATCGCCGGCGGGCTCTACAACGTCGCCTTCGCGTGAGCCGCAGCGCTCAGAGCCGTAACCCTCAGACCACACAGACCTCCGGGAGCACACCGTGACCGACGCACACACCACCGGGAGCCACGGCACCGGGCCGTTCATCGCGGCCATCGACCAGGGCACCACCTCCAGCCGCTGCATCGTCTTCGACAAGGACGGCCGGATCGTCTCCGTCGACCAGAAGGAGCACGAGCAGATTTTCCCGAAGCCGGGCTGGGTCGAGCACGACGCGAGCGAGATCTGGGCGAACGTCCAGGAGGTCGTCGCCGGCGCCGTCTCGAAGGCGGGCATCACCTCGGCCGACGTCAAGGCGATCGGTATCACCAACCAGCGCGAGACGACGCTGCTCTGGGACAAGAACACCGGTGAGCCCGTCCACAACGCCCTCGTCTGGCAGGACACCCGCACCGACGCGCTCTGCAAGGAGCTCGGCCGCAACGTCGGGCAGGACCGTTTCCGCCGTGAGACCGGGCTGCCGCTCGCCTCGTACTTCGCCGGCCCCAAGGTCCGCTGGCTCCTCGACAACGTGGAGGGACTGCGCGAGCGCGCCGAGCGGGGCGACATCCTCTTCGGGACCATGGACTCCTGGGTCATCTGGAACCTGACCGGAGGCACCGACGGCGGCGTCCACGTCACGGACGTCACCAACGCCTCGCGCACCCTCCTGATGAACCTGCACTCGATGCAGTGGGACGAGAAGATCCTCCAGTCCATGCACATCCCGGCCGCCGTGCTGCCGGAGATCCGCTCCTCCGCCGAGGTCTACGGGCACGCCAAGGGCGGCGTCCTGGACGGCATCCCGGTGGCTTCCGCGCTCGGCGACCAGCAGGCCGCGCTGTTCGGCCAGACCTGTTTCGCGCAGGGCGAGGCCAAGTCCACGTACGGCACCGGCACCTTCATGCTGATGAACACCGGCCACACGCCCGTCAACTCCTACAACGGGCTGCTCACGACCGTCGGATACCGCATCGGCGACCAGAAGCCGGTCTACGCGCTCGAAGGTTCCATCGCCGTCACCGGTTCGCTGGTGCAGTGGATGCGCGACCAGATGGGTCTGATCAAGTCCGCGGCCGAGATCGAGACCCTGGCCTCCTCGGTCGAGGACAACGGCGGCGCGTACTTCGTACCCGCCTTCTCCGGCCTCTTCGCCCCCTACTGGCGTCCCGACGCACGGGGCGTCATCGCCGGTCTCACCCGCTACGTCACCAAGGCGCACATCGCCCGTGCCGTGCTCGAGGCCACCGCCTGGCAGACCCGCGAGATCAGCGACGCCATGACCAAGGACTCCGGCGTCGAGCTGACCGCCCTCAAGGTCGACGGCGGTATGACCTCCAACAACCTGCTGATGCAGACCCTCTCCGACTTCCTGGACGCGCCGGTGGTGCGCCCCATGGTCGCCGAGACCACCTGCCTCGGCGCCGCCTACGCCGCCGGTCTCGCCGTCGGCTTCTGGCCGGACACCGACGCGCTGCGCGCCAACTGGCGCCGGGCCGCCGAGTGGACACCCCGTATGGACGCGGCCACCCGTGACCGCGAGTACAAGAGCTGGCTCAAGGCCGTCGAACGTTCGATGGGCTGGCTCGACGAAGACACTGTCGAGGAGTAAAGCGATATGACCACCCTGCAGAGCGTCCCCGCCCTCGGGACGCATCCGGCCTCCGGCTCCCTTCCGAGCCGCGCCGAGACCCGGGAGCAGCTGTCCAAGGCGACGTACGACCTCCTGGTGATCGGCGGCGGCATCCTGGGCATCTCCACCGCCTGGCACGCCGCGCAGTCCGGACTGCGGGTGGCGCTGGTGGACGCCGGCGACTTCGCCGGCGCCACCTCCTCCGCCTCCTCCAAGCTGCTCCACGGCGGTCTGCGCTACCTGCAGACCGGCGCGGTGAAGCTGGTGGCGGAGAACCACTTCGAGCGGCGCGCCGTCTCGCGTCAGGTCGCGCCGCACCTGGCCAATCCGCTCACCTTCTACCTGCCGGTCTACAAGGGCGGCCCGCACGGCGCGGCCAAGCTCGGTGCGGGCGTCTTCGCCTACTCCGCGCTCTCCGCGTTCGGTGACGGCGTCGGCCATGTGATCAGCCCGGCGAGGGCGCAGCGCGATGTGCCGGAGCTGCGTACGGACAATCTGAAGGCCGTCGCGGTCTACGGCGACGACCAGATGAACGACGCCCGCATGGCGCTGATGACCGTGCGCGCGGCGGTCGACGCGGGCGCGACCGTCCTCAACCACGCCGCGGTCACCGGGCTGCGGTTCACCCGGGGCCGGGTCACGGGCGCCGATCTGCGGGACAGCGCGGACGGTACGGAGTTCGGCGTGAACGCCCGCCTCGTGCTGAACGCCACCGGCCCGTGGGTCGACCACCTGCGCAAGATGGAGGACCCGAACGCGGCTCCTTCGATACGCCTCTCCAAGGGCGCGCACCTGGTGCTGAAGCGCACCCGCCCGTGGAAGGCGGCCCTCGCCACCCCGATCGACAAGTACCGGATCACGTTCGCGCTCCCGTGGGAGGACATGCTGCTGCTCGGCACGACCGACGAGGAGTACGAGGGCGACCCGGCGGATGTCGCGGTGACCGAGAAGGACACCGCGCAGATCCTGGACGAGGCGGCGTTCTCCGTCCGCGACCAGCAGCTGTCGCGCGATCTGATCACGTACTCCTTCGCGGGTCTGCGGGTGCTGCCGGGCGGTCCCGGCGACACGTCCAAGGCCAAGCGCGAGACCGTCGTGACGGAGGGCCGGGGCGGGATGCTCTCGGTCGCGGGCGGCAAGTGGACGACCTTCCGCCACATCGGCCGTACGGTGATGAACAAGCTGGCCGCGCTCCCCGGCCACCCGCTCGCGGACGACATGGAGCCGATGGCCCGGCTGCCGAAGAAGCTCCCGCTGCCCGGCATCGCCAACCCCCAGGCGGTCGCGCACCGGCTGCTGATCGACGGCGGTACGCCGGGTCCGCGGATGGCGGCCGACACGGCCAGGCACCTGGCCACCCACTACGGCTCGCTGTCCTTCGACATCGCGCGGCTCGCCAACGAGAACCCGGCCCTCGCCGAGCGCATCCACCCCGATGCCCCGGAGATCTGGGCGCAGGTCGTCTACGCCCGGGACCACGAGTGGGCCGAGACGGCGGACGACGTGCTGCGCCGCCGTACGACGCTGACGATCCGCGGGCTGGCGACGGACGGCATCCGGACCCAGGTGGAGGGTCTGCTCGCCGAGAGGGACTGACGCACGGCGTGCGCGGGGGCGGCTTCCGGACGGAAGCCGCCCCCGTCCGTATGTCCGCATCCGTCGGCCTTTCCCTGTGGTCAGCGGCACAACCTGCGGCGGGAGGCTGCTCGACGGGGTGCGCGGACCCTCATAATGGGCGGAGACATCGGATGTCTGATTCCAGTCCGAAATCCAGGAGGACCGTCATGGCTGTCACCGACGAGGCGATCGAGAAGATCAAGGAGATGATCGTCTCCGGTGCCCTGAGGCCCGGCGACCGGCTCCCCAAGGAGAGCGAGCTCGCCGCGGAGCTCGGACTGTCCCGCAACTCGCTCCGCGAGGCGGTACGCGCCCTGTCGCTGATCCGCATCCTCGACGTACGGCAGGGCGACGGCACGTACGTCACCAGCCTGGACCCCCAACTGCTCCTGGAAGCGATGAGTTTCGTGGTGGACTTCCACCGCGACGACACCGTGCTGGAGTTCCTCGCCGTGCGCCGCATCCTGGAGCCGGCCGCCACCGCGATGGCCGCCGCGCGGATCAGCGAGGCCCAGCTGGATCTGCTCGGGGCGCAGCTGGACGCCCTGGGCGGCGAGCCGTCGGTGGAGCAACTGGTCGCCGCCGACCTGGAGTTCCACCGGGGGATCGTGCAGTCGTCCGGCAATTCGGTGCTCTGCTCCCTGCTCGACGGACTCTCCGGGCCGACGACGAGGGCGAGGGTGTGGCGCGGCCTGACCCAGGAGGACGCCGTCAGCCGCACCCTCCACGAGCACCGGGCGATCCTCTCCGCGCTGCGGGACAGGGACGCGGAGGCGGCGCGGGCCTGGGCGACCGTCCATGTGGCGAGCGTGGAGCAGTGGCTGCGCTCGACCCTGTGACCTGCGTACGGGCCGGGGCGCGACGTGTCGCCCCCGGCCCGTCACGGTGCCCGCTCAGTCCTGCTTCTCCCCGCTCGCGAAGCGCGAGATGACCAGGGCGACGATGATGATCGCGCCGTTGAGGAACTGGTTCCACAGGGCCGGGACACCGCCGAGGGTCATCACGTTGACCACCAGCTGGAGCGTCAGTACGCCGGTGAGCGCCCCGAACAGCGTGCCGCGCCCGCCCTTGAGGCTGATGCCGCCGATGACGGCGGCGGCGAACACCTGGAAGATCCAGCCGTTGCCCTGGGTAGCCGCGACCGACCCGTAGTGGCCCGTGTAGAGGATGCCCGCGAAGGCGGCCAGCAGCCCGCCGACGGCCAGCACGATCCAGGTGATCCGGTCGACCCGGATACCGGCCGCCCGTGCCGCCTCCGGGTTGCCGCCGATGGCGTACAGCGAGCGTCCGTGCCGCAGCCACGCCAGCGCCGCGCCGCCGGCCGCGAACAGCGCCAGGCAGATCCAAACGGCGGCCGGAGCGCCGAGCCACTCGCTCTTGCCGAGGTAGCGGAAGGACTCCGGGACGTCCGTGATCGACTTGCCCTCGGTGATGCCGATGTGGAGTCCGCGCAGCATGGTGAGCATGCCGAGGGTCGCGATGAAGCCGTTGACCCGCAGCTTCAGGATCAGGAAGCCGTTGATCACGCCGACGAGCAGTCCGACCAGCAGACAGAGCGGGATCGCGGACCAGGCCGGGAAGAGTTCGAGACCCGCGAACCGGCCGCCGTCCGCGGGCAGGACCAGCCACATGGCGACCACCGGCGCGATGCCGATCGTCGACTCCAGGGACAGGTCCATCCGGCCGCAGATGAGGATCAGCGCCTGGCCGAGTACGAGCAGGCTGAGTTCGGAGGACTGCTGGACGACGCTGATCAGGTTGTTGGAGGTGAGGAAGACCGGCGAGACGATGAAGCCGATCACCATCAGGACCAGGATCACCGGCACCAGCGAGAAGTCGCTCCACCGGATCAGCTGGAGCCTGCTGCGCGGGTTCCCTTCCTTCGCCCCGCTCAGGATGTCGTCGGCCGTGGCCGGCCGTATGGTCCCGGTCATTCCTTCTCCCCCACACCTTCCATGGCGGCGACGAGTTCCCCGTCGTTCCACCCGCTGGCGAATGTCGCGACGACCCGCCCGTGGAACAGGGCGAGCACCCGGTCGCAGATCCGCAGATCGTCCAGCTCGTCCGAGATGATCACTGCGGCGTTTCCTTCGTCGGCGACCCGCCTGACCACTCCGAGCAGCGAGTCCTTGGACTTGACGTCCACGCCTGCGGTGGGCCGGACCGCGACCAGCGCGCTGGGATTGCGCGCCAGCGCGCGGGCGACGACCACCTTCTGCTGGTTGCCGCCGGAGAGTCCGGAGACGGGCTGCTCGGGCCCCTGGGTCTTGATGTCCAGCGAGGCGATCATCGACTGGGCGAAGCGGCGGGTGCGGGAGGGCAGCACGGTCCCCCACGGTCCCAGCTGGTCGGTGACCGTGAGGGTGGCGTTCTCGGCGACGCTCCGGTCCAGCACCAGGCCCTGGTCGTGCCGGTCCTCGGGGATGTACCCGATGCCGGCGTCCAGGGCGTGCGGGACGCTTCCGGGCCGAACGGCCTTTCCGTGTACGGAGACGGTGCCGCCGCTCGCCCTGCGCATCCCCGCCAGCGTCTCGCCGAGCGCGGTGTTGCCACTGGCGGCCGATCCCGCGAGGCCGAGGACCTCACCGGGCCGCACCTGGAGGTCCAGTGGCTCGAAGTGGCCCTCCAGGTGGAGTTGTTCGGTACGCAGGACCGGTACGGCCGACTCGTCCCGTACCCGCTCCCCCGCTCCGGCGGCGTGCCAGGCGGCCACGCCGCCGCCCTGCTCACCGGTCATCGCCGCCACCAGTTCCGCCTTGCCGATGCCCTCGACCGGCGCGGTCAGGACATGGCGGGCGTCGCGGTAGACGGTGACGGCCGTGCAGAGTTCGTACACCTCCTGCAGATGGTGGGAGATGAACAGGAACGCCACTCCCTGGCTCTGCAGTTCGCGCAGTCTGCCGAAGAGCCGGCCGATGCCGCGGGCGTCGAGCTGGGCGGTCGGCTCGTCGAGGATGATCAGCCGGGCGCCGAAGGAGAGGGCCCGGGCGATCTCGACGAACTGCCGCTGTTCGACGGCCAGGTCCCTGGCCCGTGTGGCGGGGTCGACCTGTACCCCGTACTCGGCGAGCAGTTGCCCGGCGCGCCTGCGGAGCTTGCTCCAGCTGATCCAGCGGGCGTCCTCGTCGAAGCGGTTGAGGAAGAGGTTCTCGGCGACGGTCAGATCCGGCACGACCATGGACTTCTGGTAGACGCAGGCGACCTTGGACTGCCAGGCCATGGTGTCCCCGAAGGCGGGCGCGGGCTCTCCGCCGAACCGGACCGTGCCCGCGTCCGCCTTGTGGAGTCCGGTGAGGACGCTGACGAGGGTGGACTTGCCCGCCCCGTTGCGGCCGACGAGCGCGAGCGACTCACCGGGCCGCACGGCGAGTTCCACGCCGTCGAGCGCCACGGTGGGGCCGAAGCGTTTGACGTTGCCTGCCGCCTGTACGGCCGGTGGAGGTGCGTGTTCCATGGCTAGCTCTTCTTCTCCAGCTGGTTGGCCCAGAGCGCCGGGTCGTCGACGTTCTCCTTGGTCACCAGGGGCGCCGGCAGCTGGTCCTCGAGGCCGCCGGGGATCTTGATGATCGTGGAGTCGTGGTCGGTCGGACCTTCCTCGAAGGTCTTTCCGGCCAGGGCCGCCCCGGCGTAGAACAGCGCGTACTTGGCGTAGAGATCCGCGGGCTGGGAGATGGTGGCGTCGATCTTCCCGGACCTGATCGCGTCGAACTCCTCCGGGATGCCGTCGTTGGAGATGATCGTGATGTGCCCGGGAGCGCCGACCGGCTTCAGGAGCTTCTTCTGCTCCAGCAGCGCGAGGGTTGGCTGGAGGAACACACCGCCGGCCTGCATGTAGATGCCGTTGATGTCGGGGTGCGCGGCCAGCGTCGACTGGAGTTTGGCGGAGGCCACATCGCCCTTCCAGTCGGTGGCCAGCTCGAAGACCTCGATGCCGGGGAAGTCCTTGTCCATGCACGACTTGAACGCCTCGGAGCGGTCGCGGCCGTTGATCGAGGACAGGTCGCCCTGGAATTCGACGACCTTGCCCTTGCCCTTCAGCCGCTCACCGAGGTACGTGCAGGCGTTGGTCCCGTACGCCTTGTTGTCGGCCCGGACGACCATGTAGATGTCGCCCTTGTCGGGGCGGGTGTCGACGCTGATGGCCGGGATCTTCTTCTCGTTCAGCGTGTTCAGCGACTCGGCTATCGCGCCGGTGTCCTGCGGAGCCATCACGACGGCCTTGGCGCCCTGGTCGGTGAACGTCTGGACGTTGGCGACGAGCTTGCCGATGTCGTTCTGCGAGTTGGTCAGCGGCAGGGCGTCGATCTCCCCCGCCTTGACGCCCTTCTCGACGTACTGCTGGTAGGAGTTCCAGAAGTCGCTGTCGCTGCGCGGCAGATCGATGCCGACCTTTCCACCGCCGTTCCCGCTGTCGGCGGACTCGCGGTTGCAGCCCGCCAGGGCGGTCACGGCCAGCAGTACGGCGCAGGCCGCCGCACTCGTCGTACGCACTCTCATAAGGGGTCCCGTCCTTCGTGGAGTACCGGCTCGTCGTGCTGCCGGCCCGGCATGGTGTGTGCTGCGGCTCAGCTGGGGATGGTGAGGATTCAGTCGGTCGCGGGGCGCAGTCTCAGGCCCTGCATGCCGCCGTCGACGGCGAGTGCGGTGCCGGTGACGGAGGCGGCGGACGGCCCGGCGAGGTAGACGACCGCCGCCGCCACCTCGTCCGCCGACACCAGCCGTCCCAGGGGCTGGCGGGCGTTGAGTGCGGCGCGTTCGGCGGCCGGGTCGTCGGCCCGGTCGAGGAGTCTGCCGACCCACGGGGTGTCCGCGGTGCCGGGGTTGACACAGTTGACCCGGATGCCTTCGCGGACGTGGTCGGCGGCCATGGCGAGGGTCAGGGAGAGGACCGCCCCCTTGCTCGCGCTGTAGAGCGCGCGCTGCGGCAGGCCCGCCGTGGCGGCTATGGAGCAGGTGTGGGTGATCGAGACGGCACCGGCTCGGGCCGCGGCGGCGCGGCGCAGGTGCGGCAGTGCGTGCCGGGCGGTGCGGACCATGCCGAGGACGTTGATGTCCAGGACCCTCGTCCACTCCTCGTCCGTGTTGTCCTCGACCGTACCGATGGAGCCGATGCCCGCGTTGGAGACGAGGGTGTGCAGGCCGCCCATCTCGTCGGCGGCCCGGTCGACCGCTTCCCGTACGGCCGCGTCGTCGGTGACGTCGGCCTTGAGCGCGAGTACGCCGGCGGGCGCCCCCGCGGTCTCCCGGTCGAGCACGGCGACCTTCGCGCCGCGCTCCAGGAGCAGGGTGGCCACGGCGGCCCCGATCCCGGAAGCGCCGCCCGTCACGAGGGCGGACATGCCGTCGAATTCCAGTGCACCGGTCATCGGGCGTTCTCCTCGGGAGTGCGGCGGGCCTGCCAGACGGGGCCCTCGGGATAGCGGTGCCCGGCGATCGACGCGGGAAGCATCCGGGCGGAGAACCCCGGCGTGCGCGGCGCCATGTACCGGCCGTTCTCGATCACGGTGGGGTCGGCGAAGTGCTCGTGGAGATGGTCGACGTACTCGATCACCCGGTCCTCCCAGGTCCCGGAGACCGCCACGTAGTCGAACATCGAGAGGTGCTGCACCAGTTCGCAGAGCCCGACACCTCCGGCGTGCGGGCAGACCGGGACGCCGTACTTCGCGGCGAGCAGCAGGATCGCCAGGTTCTCGTTGACGCCCGCGACCCGTGCGGCGTCGATCTGCACGAAGTCGACGGCGCCGGCCTGGAGCAGCTGTTTGAACACGACACGGTTGGCCACGTGTTCGCCGGTGGCGACCTTGACAGGCTGCCCGGCGCGCACGGCCGCGTGGCCGAGTACGTCGTCGGGGCTGGTGGGTTCCTCGATCCAGTGCGGGTCGTACGGGGCGAGGGCCTTCATCCACTCCACCGCGTCGGCCACGTCCCAGCGCTGGTTGGCGTCGACCGCGATCCGGATGTCGGGGCCGACTGCCTCCCGGGCGAGCGACATCCTGCGGACGTCGTCGCCGAGATCGGCGCCGACCTTCAGCTTGATCTGGGCGAAGCCGTCGGCCACGGCCTCCTTGGAGAGCCGTATCAGCTTGTCGTCCTCATACCCCAGCCAGCCGGGGGAGGTCGTGTACGCGGGATAGCCCTGGGCGAGCAGGATCTCCGTGCGCTCGGCGCGGCCCGGTTCCGCGGCCCGCAGGATCGTGAGTGCCTCCTCGGGCGTGAGCGCGTCGCTGAGGTAGCGGAAGTCGACGAGGGAGACGAGCTCCTCCGGTGTCATTCCGGCGAGGAACTGCCAGACGGGACGGCCCGCACCGGTCGCCGCGAGGTCCCAGGCGGCGTTGACGACCGCGCCGACCGCCATGTGCATCACGCCCTTCTCGGGCCCGAGCCAGCGCAGTTGGGAGTCGTGCGTGAGCTCCCGGTACAGCGCCCCGAGGTCGGCCGCGGTACGCGGGGCCGGGCGGCCGACCACGTACGGGCGCAGCGCCTCGATGGCGGCGGCCATGATCTCGTTGCCGCGCCCGATGGTGAAGCAGAAGCCGTGGCCCTCGGTACGGGCGCCGGGGTGGCCGGTGCGCAGGACGACGTAGGCGGCGGAGTAGTCGGGGTCGGGGTTCATGGCGTCCGAGCCGTCCAGCTGTTCCGAGGTGGGAAACCGGATGTCGTGAACCTCGAAATCCGTGACGGTCTGACTCATGTGCGCCCCCAGGGGAATAACATCGGACCTCTTGCGTGTCATCCGATGTATAGCGCCGCGCTTGGCCCGAAGTCCAGCGTTCGAACGGAATTCGGTCAGCACAGCTCGGATGAATCGCGGAGCTGATGCCCTGTTGTGACCAGTGATGCACCCCGACGGCCAAGGTTCACCCGCCCGTGCCCGGGTACTGCGGTGGGACAGCCCGGAAGCCGTAAGGTTGGTGCGTACACAAGGGAACTTCGGAAGGGGGTCTGGGTGATCGAGCTCGAGGGGGTACCCGAGCTGGTCGACCCGGTCATGGTGGCCGCGTTCGAGGGCTGGAACGACGCCGGTGACGCCGCCTCCACAGCTGTCGGACATCTGGACCGGGAATGGAAGGGCGAGGTGTTCGCGGCGCTCGACGCCGAGGACTACTACGACTTCCAGGTCAACCGGCCCACGGTGTGGCTGGACGGCGGGGTGCGCAAGATCACCTGGCCCACCACCCGTCTCTCCGTGGTCCGCGTCGGCGGGGACAAGCCGCGTGATCTGGTCCTCGTCCGGGGCATCGAACCGTCGATGCGCTGGCGTTCGTTCTGCAACGAGATCCTGGGATTCGCCCATGAGCTGGGCGTCGAGATGGTCGTCATCCTCGGGGCGCTGCTCGGCGACACCCCGCACACCCGGCCGGTGCCGGTCAGCGGTGTGACGTCCGATCCGGATCTGGCCAGGACGATGGATCTGGAGGAGACGCGGTACGAGGGCCCGACGGGCATCGTCGGCATCCTCCAGGAAGCCTGCACACACGCGGGAGTGCCCGCGGTGAGCCTGTGGGCGGCGGTGCCGCACTATGTGTCGCAGCCGCCCAACCCGAAGGCGACGCTGGCCTTGCTGAATCGCCTGGAGGACCTGCTGGGCCTGCGGATTCCGCTGGGCGAACTGCCCGAGGACGCCCGCGCCTGGCAGGTCGGCGTCGACCAGCTGGCCGCCGAGGACAGCGAGGTCGCCGAGTACGTGCAGACGCTGGAGGAGGCCCGCGACACCGCGGAACTGCCCGAGGCGACCGGCGAGGCCATCGCCCGGGAGTTCGAGCGCTATCTGCGGCGCCGTGACGGCGGTCCCGGCCAGGGGCCCGGCGGGCACGCGACCGAGAGCGGTGACGTCTCCTATCTGCGGGACACGTCGAGCGGCCGCACCAGACCGCCCAGGCCGCCGCGTCCGGAGACCGGGCCCGAGAGCGGCCCCGGGGCCGTACGCCCGCCGTCGGCGGCCGGCGGGGAAACCGGGAAGGCGTCCGGGGACTCCTCGGAGGACCCGGACACGGGCCCGTCCGCGGACGACGGGCACACCTCGGAGGACTGAGCAGTGAGGCGCGAGGGGCGCCGGACGGGATACAGACCCGTCCGGCGCCCCTCGTGCCGTCCGGCGTCCGGTCAGGCGCAGCTGAACCTCGCCGCCGCCCAGTCGCCGTGATCGCCGGTCTTGGAACCATTGGTGTCCGTGACCTTCAGACGCACATGCCGTGCTCCGTCCAGGCTCACGTCGACGGGTACCGTCGCCGAGGCTCCGGTCACCTTCGGGGAGGTCCACAGCACCTTGCCGTCGGCCTCCACGGAGAACGCCACCTCGCCGTAGCCGTTGATCTCGTCGTCGATGCCCGCGTCCGCGGTGAACGCGGTGCACCGGCCGCCGAGATAGACCTCGATGTCGGAGTCGGCGTGGGTGCCGATCCCCTTCTCGTACGTCTTCCCGGCCAGCGTCAGCGTGCGCCCGTCGCTCGCCCCGGACTCGCCGTTGGAGCGGTCGCGTTCGGCGGGCCCGTAGCCGTTGGCCGACTTCAGCCAGACGAGGTCGCTCGCCCAGGCCGCACCGCTCGGGGGCGGTGGCATGACGCCGACGGCGAGGCGCTGCGCCGTCGTACGGGACTCGCCCGCCGATCCGTAGCGGGCGAGCGCGGTGAGCCGGGCCTCACCCGCCGTGGCGTCCCGCGCCGGGGTGACCGCCACCTCGACCCGCCGGGTGGTGCCCGCCGGTATCCGTGCCACGGTGGCCGCCGGGGTGACCTGCCAGCCCTCCGGGACGTCCAGGGTGACCGAGGTGTCCGTCAGGTCCGCGGAGCCCGCCGTGACGTCGACGGAGACGGTGCCGGCGACTCCCGCGCCCACCTCCTGGGCGAGCGGCGCGGAGACGACGGCCGTCGCGCCGGGCCGCTTGCCTCCGACGGCGCTGGCGTTCTCCAGCGTGACCGTGAACTCCCGTGCGGTGCTCAGGGACTCGGTCTTGATCTTCACCACGCCGCCGCGGTCGTCCTGGTCGTACCACCAGCCCCGCGTCGCGGCCTCGAAGGCGGCCGCCGACCGCAGCCGCGGCAGCTGGCCCGCCAGCTTGACCGCGCTGGGCGCGGACCCGGTGTGCACGGTGAACTCGTAGGGGCGGCTGGTCTGTTTGCCCGCGAAGCTTCCCCTGCTCTCACCGATGCGTACGGTGACGTCGCCCGCGCCGCTCCTCGGCGCGTCGACGACGGCCTGCTGCGTGGCGTACCTGCCCTCGCGGTGCTGCCGGGTCACACCGTCGTCCTCGTACAGCGTGAACGACGACCTGCCCTGCGGATAGACGTCCCAGGCCAGGGGTGAGTCCGCCGTGCGGTCCTTGTACGAGCGGATGCCGGGCCACATCGGCACGGCCGCACCGGCCTTCACGAAGAGCGGGAGGGTGTCGAGCGGGGCACTGTAGTGGTCGACGGTGGTCGGCCCCTGGTACGTCCGGCCGCTCCAGTAGTCGGTCCAGGTGCCCTTCGGCAGATAGATGGAACCGCGCTCGGTGGCGTCCTGGTAGACGGGGGCGACCAGGAAGTGCTCACCGGACATGAACTCGTACTTCGCCGCGTCCGACGCCGCCTTCGGATCGTCCGGGTACTCCAGGACGAGCGGGCGGACCATGCCGACCCCGGTCTTCGTCGCCTCGTGCGCGTACGAGTACTGGTAGGGCAGCAGCGACTCCTTCAGCTTGAGGTAGTCGCGGTTGATCGAGGTGTACGGCTCGCCGTACCGGAAGGGCTGCTTGTCGTTCGCCGCCCAGCCGTCCATGGTCATCGTCGTGCCCAGGAACATCTTCCACTGGAGGTCCCGGGTGTACGTCTTGGCGCTGCCGCCGAAGATCCCGTCGACGTCACCCGTGGTGTACGCGAGCCCGGACATCGTGGCGCCCGCGTAGGTCGGGATCTGCCAGCGGATGTACTCCCAGCTGCCCGACTGGTCGCCGGACCACTGGACTCCGCAGCGCTGGGCGCCCGACCAGCTCTCCGGCGCCCAGGTGAAGCCGCGGGCGTCGCTGTTCTCCTCGATGCCCTTGTACGCGTCCTTGCAGCCGTCCAGGGCGAACTTGTAGCCCTCGCCGACCCAGGCGACATCGAGCTTGGCGACCCGCTGGCCCGCCTTCACCTGGTCGGCGAGCTTGTCGATGCCGTCCTCGGTCCACAGGCCGAGCTGCATGCCGCGGTCCTGGAGGCCCTCGGCGGTCTCCGCGAGGTCCTCGTAACCGCAGCCGTAGCCGTCGTTGACGAGCATCCAGCCGTTCGGCATGTCGTTCTCGACGTATCCGTCGGCGACCTTCAGGGCGTCCAGGGTGTGGCGCTCACCGCGGTTGGCGTTGTGGAGGTAGCAGTCGGCGTCGCCGATCTCCATGCCGTACACGGGCGGCAGGAAGGGCTTGCCGGTGAGCTTCGTGTACTGCCCGATGACGTTCTTGGCGTCACCCGCGAAGTAGTAGGCGTCGAAGCGCTGTTCGCGCGCGCTCGTCGTCACCGGGTCGGTGAAGGCGTAGGTGTTGGGGGCGTAGGTGTTGCGGTAGACGCCGTATCCGGCCGAGGAGAGGTAGAACGGGACCGAGTTGGGGTGGCCGCCGTCGTTCCAGTTGTAGTCGACGCCGACCTCGACGGTCTTGCCGCGGTGCGAGGTGTTGCCGCGGCCGTTCTGCATCCCGGCGCCGTAGAACTGCTCGTCGGCGCCCCGGGAGAGGGTCTGGGTGGTCTTCTCCCCGTCCCAGCTCAGCCCCTTGGTCTCGGACCAGACCTGGCTGCCGTCGGCCCGGTACAGCGCGAACCGCAGGGGCGACTTGTACGCCCGCAGGGTGACGCCGCCGATAGCGGTGAGCTCGTAGCGGTCGCCGCGGTCGGTCCAGCTGGTCCGAGGCGGGGTGCCCTGGGGCAGCACGATGTCGTCGCCGGTGGGGTCGGCGAAGCGGCCGTCCGGGGCCAGTTCGATACGGAAGGTCCCGGCGGAGACGAAGCTGACCCGGGCCTCGGCCTTGCCGGCCTTGAGGTGGTAGACGGGCCCGTCGGCGGAGAACCCGGTGACGTCACCGACGGTCGTGCCGACCGGTGCGGACGGCTCGGCCTGGGCGCTGCCCGGACCCGCGAGGACCGCGAGCAGCCCGAGCAGACCGGCGACTGCCGCCACTCTGATGCGCGTTGATGATTGCATAGAGCGCTTTTAGCGCAACTTCGAGCAATTGACCACGGACAAAAGGGAACCGGCCCCGAACTTCGTGAAGAAGTCCGAGGCCGGTCCTTGGATACGGATCGCGCGGTGGTCACACCGCCCGGCTGCTACAGGGCGACGCCGAGCAGCGCGTCGACGGTGCGCGAGACGAGGCCGGGTGCGCCCTCGTCCGTGCCGCCGCCGGAGCTCTGGAGAGCGGCCCAGCGGTCCACGGCGGCGAGTGCGGCCGGGGTGTCCAGGTCGTCGGCGAGGGCCTCGCGGACCTCGTCGACCAGGGCGTCGGCGGACGGCCCGTCGGGGCGGGAGACGGCGGCACGCCACCGGCCCAGTCGCTCGACGGCGTCGGCCAGCACCTGGTCGGTCCACTCCCAGTCGGCCCGGTAGTGGTGCGAGAGCAGGGACAGCCGGATCGCGGCCGGGTCCACGCCGTCGCGGCGCAGCGCCGAGACGAAGACCAGGTTGCCCTTGGACTTCGACATCTTCTCGCCGTTCAGGCCGACCATGCCGGCGTGCACGTACGCCTGGGCGAACGGGTGCTCGCCGGTCAGCGCCTGGGCGTGCGAGGCGCCCATCTCGTGGTGCGGGAAGACGAGGTCGGAGCCGCCTCCCTGGACGTCGAAGCCCATGCCGAGGTGGTCCAGGGCGATGGCGACGCACTCGATGTGCCAGCCGGGGCGGCCGGCTCCGAGCGTGCCACCGTCCCAGCTGGGCTCGCCCTCGCGGGCGGCCATCCACAGCATCGGGTCGAGAGGGTTCTTCTTGCCGGGGCGCTCGGGGTCGCCGCCGCGCTCGGCGGAGAGCAGGCGCATCGCTTCGGCGTCCAGGTGGGAGACCTCGCCGAAGTGCGGGTCGGCCTCGACGGAGAAGTACACGTCGCCTTCGAGTTCGTAGGCGGCGCCCGCGTCCCGGAGCCGTTCGACGAGCGGGACGATGCCGGGTATCGCCTCCACCGCTCCGATGTAGTGCTGCGGCGGGAGCATGCGAAGGGCGGTCATGTCCTCCCGGAAGAGGGCCGTCTCGCGTTCGGCGAGCTCGGTCCAGTCATGACCGTCGCGTACGGCCCGCTCCAGCAGCGGATCATCCACGTCGGTCACGTTCTGGACGTAGTGAACCTGCCGCTTGGTGTCGAGCCACACGCGCTGAACGAGGTCGAACGCGTTGTAGGTCGCCGCATGACCCATGTGGGTCGCGTCGTACGGCGTGATGCCGCAGACATAGATGCGGGCGACGGGACCGGGGTCAAGGGTGATCCGTCCGCCGGTCGCGGTGTCGTGGATCCGAAGGTCGCGGCCCTTGCCAGGCAGGGCGGGGACCTCAGAAGCGGGCCAGGCATGCATGTCATGAGCGTAACCGGACGATGCTTCCGGATACGAACCGGACCGGGAATCGTGGCCGGAGAGCCGGTCTTGACAGCGGGGCGCTGTTCCTCTGACCGCCCCCCCGGCTCCGGTCATCAAGGGCTCAGGCGGGCACAGTCAAGCGTGCGGAAAGGGACCCGCACGTCACACCGGTGGCCACGGAATGGGCGGCCACTGGCCGCTCGGCTGCGGGTGCAGCCCCGTGGCGAGCAGATTCCTCACACGCCCCCGCAGCGCGTCCAGCTCCGCCGCGGTGATCAGCTCGCCCAACCGGGTGGCGAGCCCCGCCCCCGGCGTCAGATCCTCGGCCAGCCGGCCCAGCACCTCGACGGCCTCGTCGGTCAGCGGTTCGCCCGCCCAGCCCCACAGCAGCGTGCGCAGCTTGTCGTCGGCGTTGAAGGTGACTCCGTGGTCGATGCCGTACAGCCGGCCGCCCGGGGCGGGCAGCAGATGGCCGCCCTTCCGGTCACCGTTGTTGATCACCGCGTCCAGCACCGCGAGGCGCCGCAGCCGGGGATCGTCCGCATGCACCAGCAGGGCCGTCTTCCCCTCACCGACCTCCGCGAAGCCCACGGCCTTCCAGCCGTCCCCCGGCTCCTCGTCCTCGACGAGCGCGAGCAGCGAACCCGTACCCCCGTCGGACGATCCGTCGGAGGAACCGTCACCGGAGCCGTCCTCGGCCGCCTCGATCCAGAGCTGGCACATACCCTGCCCGTACGGCCCGTCCCGCAGCACCGTGGGCGGTACGAGCCCCCACCCGGTCGCCTCGGAGATCTCGAACGCCGCCACCTCGCGCTGCGCGAGGGTCCCGTCGGGAAAGTCCCACAGCGGCTGTTCCCCGGCGACCGGCTTGTACACGCAGGTCCGCTCCTCGCCCTCGTACGCGACCGTGCAGTAGAGCACCGCGTTGGACGCGCCCCGGACCTGCCCGAGGACCGTGAGCTGTCCCTCGGCGAGCAGGGTCAGCAGCTCCGCCCCTGTCGGGCCGGCGGTCACGCTCCGCGACGGTATCCGTTCTGGCGCGGGCATACGTGTCCTTCCGGATCGAGCGGCAGGCTGCACAGGGGGCACGGCGGGCGGCCGGCGTTCACTACATCCAGGGCGCGCTTGGCGAACGCACGGGCCTGCGCGCCGCTGAGCCGGACGCGCAGCATCGGCGGGCCGTTCTCCTCGTCCTGGAGAAGCCTTTCCTCGGCCTCCACGAGGTCGTCCTCGGAGTCGGCGTCCAGCTCGACGAGCGCCTGTGCCTCGACGATCATCCGCTGCTCCTCGCCGTCCCAGGCGAGAGCCATCGTGCCGACCCTGAACTCCTCCTCGACGGGCGCGTCGAGCGGTGCGGTGTCGGTGACGTCCATGGGCGCCACGGCCGGCACCGGCGAATTGCCGCCGGTGCGTCTCACGACCTCGTCGAGCAGTTCGTCGATCCGTTCCGCCAGCGCGGCGACCTGCGTCTTCTCCAGGGCCACACTGGTGACGCGCCCCCTGGAGGATGCCTGAAGGAAAAACGTACGGCGGCCAGGCAGCCCGACCGTACCGGCCACGAAACGGTCCGGGGGGTCATAGAGGAACACCTGACGGGACACGTCCTGTCTCCCTTGAGAATTGACGGCGAATGGGGGCGGCCGGAGTCCGGAGGGATGCCCCCGGAACGGCCCCTACGGCGCGTCCACCCTACTGCGCGGAGCGATCACGGTGCCCCAGCGCCGCCCCCGACCGCCGCATCCGTCGCGTTACCGCCCGCGGCATCGGCCCCGATGGCTTGTTCGCGCGGGGCGAGGGAGGCGAAGTCCCCGGTGTCGCCCAGACGGAGAAGGAAGGGCCGCAGCCGGGTGTAGCGGATCGCGGTGACCGAACACGGATCGGCGTGGATCCGCTGGAAGAGGTCCAGATGCATGCCGAGCGCGTCGGCGACGAGGGCCTTGATGATGTCGCCGTGCGAGCACATCACGTACGTCGCGTCGTCGCCGTGCTCGGCCTCGACGCGGGCGTTCCAGTCGCGTACGGCGTCGACCGCCCTGGCCTGCATCGCCCGCATGGACTCGCCACCGGGGAACGCGGCGGCCGAGGGGTGCTGCTGGACGACGGACATCAGCGGCTCGTCGGACAGTTCCGCCAGCTTGCGCCCCGACCAGTCGCCGTAGTCGCACTCGCTGATCCGGTCCTCGGTGTGCGACGGAAGACCGGGGCGGGCGTCGAGCAGTGGCTGGAGCGTTTCGCGGCACCGCTCCAGGGGGCTGCTGACGGCGGCGACGAGCGTGAGCGCGGCCAGCCGCCCGGGCAGTGCGGCGGCCTGCTCGGCGCCGCGTTCGTCCAGGGAGACACCGGGGGTACGGCCGGCGAGCACTCCTGCGGTGTTGGCGGTGGAACGACCGTGGCGTACGAGGATCAGCGTGGGCATACGAGCCAGCGTAAAGGGCAGGGGTGAGGTGCGGAGCCGTCAGCGACAAGGAAGAATGCGCGCGTGATTGTCGACAGTGCCATCTACCGGGACGGGCGTCGTACCGAAGGCCCCGCCGATCTTTCCGACGCCCTCGACGAGGCGCGGGCAGCCGCCTCCGGGGACGCGTTCCTCTGGGTCGGTCTGCACGAGCCGACGGAGAAGGAGTTCTCCCGCGTCAGCAGCGAGTTCGGGCTGCACCCGCTGGCGGTGGAGGACGCGCTGCGCGCCCACCAGCGGCCCAAGCTGGAGGTGTACGACGATTCGCTGTTCGTCGTCATCAAGCCGGTCGTGTACGAGCCGGAGAGCGACAAGGTGAGTACCGACGAGCTGATGGTCTTCATCGGTGATTCGTTCGTCGTGACGGTCAGGCACGGCGAGAGCGCGCCGCTCGCGGCCGTACGCAGCCGGCTGGAGGCCGAGCCCGAGGTCCTCAAGCACGGCCCCACGGCGGTCCTGTACGCGGTCAGCGACGCGATCGTGGACCACTACATCGACGTGGGCGCCGAGCTCCAGGTCGACCTGGAGGAGCTGGAGACGGAGGTGTTCGCGCCGAGCGGCACCGGTGATTCGACGAACTCCGCCGCCCGCATCTACACGTTCAAGCGCCAGGTGCTCGAATTCCGCCGGGCCACCGGCCCGCTGACCTCCCCGATGACGCGTCTGGCGAGCGCGGGGGTGCCGTTCGTCCACGAGCACGCGCAGCCGTTCTTCCGGGACGTGAGCGACCACCTGACGCGCGTCAACGAGCAGGTGGAGGGGCTGGACCGGCTGCTGTCGGACATTCTCTCGGCCCATCTGGCACAGATGGGGGTGCGCCAGAACGACGACATGCGGAAGATCTCGGCGTGGGCCGCCATGGCCGCTGTTCCGACCATGGTGGCGGGCGTCTACGGCATGAACTTCGACCACATGCCGGAGCTGCACTGGCCGTGGACGTATCCGGCGGTGATCGTGCTGATGGGCTGCGCGGTGTTCGGACTGCACCGCCTGTTCAAGCGCCGCGGCTGGCTCTGACCGCGCTCCCGGGCCGCCTCAGGCGAACTCGGGCTCGACCGGGGCCGCGCCGCCCAGCGCGTCCCGTCGCGCGGGCTGTTCCAGGGTCACCATGCGGCGCCAGCCGATCAGCCGCTCGTACGCGTACAGGGCGTGGATGCCCACGGCCAGCATCGCCGACTTGGCCCGGGACCAGCTCAGGAG
This sequence comes from Streptomyces sp. NPDC045968, assembly GCF_056430475.1. Taxonomy (NCBI): domain Bacteria; kingdom Bacillati; phylum Actinomycetota; class Actinomycetes; order Kitasatosporales; family Streptomycetaceae; genus Streptomyces; species Streptomyces sp. NPDC045968. Next base: position 325,056 of record NZ_JBWKLF010000007.1, read on the forward strand.
CGCGCCCATGTTCGCCATCACGGCGAGGCTGACGTCCCGGTAGACCCGGATCTCGGCGTGCGCGCACTCCCGCAGGGTGTGCTGGATCATACGGCCGTGCCCGGCGGCGGCGAAGCGAAGCAGTTCCTCGTGGCAGTACGCGAGGTGGTTGTCCTCGTCGTTCGAGATCATCCTCACCGCGCGGCCGAGCTCGGGGTGGCCCGCGAAGTGCTTGAGCAGCAGGCGCATCTGCTCGGAGGCGCGCTGCTCGGTGACCCTGCTGTGGGCCAGGTAGGTGATGACGTCCTGCTCCGACAGCGTTTCGTCGCGCTTGAGCTGTTCGTGGGCGAGCCCGATGCCCTGCCGCTCCAGGAGCATCGTGTAGTCGGTCTCGGGCGGCACGTCCACGGGACTCAGTCCGCGTTTCTTCAGGAGCGCGTTGAAGATGCGTCCGTGCTTGTCCTCGTCGGCGCCGTGCCGGACGATCTTGGGCGCCAGATCCCGCTGGCTCACGGGCACGAGCGCCGCGATACGGCCGTTCTCCCAGCCGCCCTGTGTCTCGCCGCTGGCAGCGATGGAGCAGAAGAGCCGGAACGATTCGTCGTCGTCGAGGATCTCCTGGAACAGACTTTTTGCCGAGAGCATCACTGTCACCTCCGTACCGGTATGCGCAGAGGCAAAGTCAAATGCGGTACGGGCGAGTAGGCAACACGAGAGCCGCCGCGCGGACGAGGGGCGTCCGGAGCGTAACCGCGGAGCCCCCGGCGCGTTGTTCCGGGTACGGCCGTGGCGGGGAAGACCCCCGAGCCCCCACCACGGCCGTAGTGCTGCGCCGGTGCCTCCAGGCAGCGGGTGGGTTCGCTACGCGAGGCCGGAGCGCTCCAGGGCGTCCGTACCGGCGCGCAGAGCCGCGATCCGCTCGTCGAGCGTGAATCCCGCCGGGGCGAGGGTCAGCGTGGTGACACCGGCGGCCGCGTACGCCTGCATGCGCTCGGCGATCCGCTCCACCGAGCCGAGCAGCGTGGTCTGGTCGATGAGCTGGTGCGGTACGGCGGCGGCCGCGCCGCTCTTGTCGCCGGCCAGGTACTTGTCCTGGATCTCGGCGGCTTCCTTCTCGTAGCCCATGCGCTGGGCGAGCTGGTTGTAGAAGTTCTGCTTGCGGCTGCCCATGCCGCCGACGTACAGCGCGGTGTACGGGCGGAACATGTCGGCCAGGCCGTTGACGTCGTCGCCGATGGCGAGCGGCAGCGTCGGGCAGACGTCGAAGCCCTCCATGGTCTTCCCGGCCTTCTCGCGACCCGCCCGCAGGTACTTCACGGCCGTGTCCTCGAGGTGGTCGGCGGACGGGAAGATCAGCAGCGCCCCGTCCGCGATCTCGCCGGTCTGCTCCAGGTTCTTCGGGCCGATGGCGGCGATGTAGAGCGGGATGTGCTCGCGCTTCGGGTGCACGGTGAGCTTGATGGGCTTGCCCGGGCCGTCGGGCAGCGGAAGCGTCCAGTGCTCCCCCTCGTACGAGAGGCGCTCGCGCGACATGGCCCTGCGGACGATCTCGATGTACTCACGGGTGCGGGCCAGCGGCTTGTCGAACTTGACGCCGTACCAGCCCTCGGAGACCTGCGGGCCCGAGACGCCGAGGCCGAGCCGGAAGCGGCCTCCGGACAGCGAGTCGAGGGTGGCCGCGGTCATCGCGGTCATCGCGGGCTGCCTGGCCGGGATCTGCATGATCGCGGAGCCGACGTCGATGGACTCGGTCTGGGCCGCGACCCAGGTGAGCACGGTGGGGGCGTCGGAGCCGTACGCCTCGGCCGCCCAGCAGACGTCGTAGCCGAGCCGGTCGGCCTCCTGGGCGACGGCGAGGTTGTCGCCGTCCATGCCCGCTCCCCAGTAACCGAGATTGATGCCGAGCCGCATAAACCGCTCCCATACTGATCAGTAACGTCCCTGTGGTCCGGACTCTAGCGCGCGGGCAGTCGATCCGGCAGGGCTCCGCCGCCGTCACGTTGTCCACAGGCTTCCACCCCATGGGGTGATGGCCAGTAATCTCAGCGCCCATGGAGCAGAGGCATCTCGGCCGTACCGGCCTTCGCGTGTCCCGGATCGGGCTCGGCACTCTCACATGGGGCCGGGACACCGACGAACACGACGCCGCCGACCAGCTCAAGGCCTTCTGGGACGAGGGCGGGACGCTGGTCGACACGGCCGATGTGTACGGCGGCGGAGAGGCCGAATATCTGCTCGGGCGATTCGTCGACAGCCTGGTGCCGCGGCGGGATCTCGTCATCGCCACGAAGGCGGGCAGCGTGCCCGATCCGTACCGCCGCTTCGACGGCTCGCGCGGCCATCTGCTCGCCGCGCTCGACGCCTCGCTCGACCGGCTCGGCACGGACTACGTCGATCTGTGGCAGATCCACGCCTTCGATCCGGTGACTCCCCTGGAGGAGACGCTCCAGGCGGTGGACCTCGCGGTGTCGTCGGGTCGCGTCCGGTACGCGGGGGTGTCGAACTTCTGCGGCTGGCAGCTCGCCAAGGCAGCCACCTGGCAGCTCGCGGCGCCCGGTGTGCGCAGCCGGCTGGCGAGTACGCAGATGGAGTACTCGCTGTTGCAGCGGGGCGTCGAAAGGGAGGTGCTGCCGGCCGCGCTCGACCTGGGGATAGGACTGCTGCCCTCCTCCCCGCTGGGGCGTGGCGTGCTGACGGGGAAGTACCAGCTGGGTACTCCCTCCGATTCGCGTGGCGCCTCGGAGCACCTGGCGCCCTTCGTCGAGCCGTATCTCGACGACCCGGCGAGCCGCATCGTGGACGCGGTGACCACGGCCGCGGAGGGCCTCTCCACCACGGCCCTCCACGTGGCGCTCGCCTGGGTGCGGGACCGCCCGGGAGTGGTGGCCCCGATCATCGGCGCGCGCAACGCGCAGCAGCTCACGGAGGCATTGTCAGTGGAGGCGCTTAGTCTTCCTGACGAGATCTGCCAGGCGCTCGACGACGTGTCGGCGCCCGTGCACCGCTATCCCGACCAGGACTGGAGCACGCTGTGACTGCGCTTCCCCGGGGGGAAACCCCAGGCCCCTCGGCCGAAGACACCGAGGACGGCGGCCTCGCCGCCGACGACGCCTCGGCCGCCGAGGTCTCCGCCGACGCATCCACGGATGTCTCGGGTGATGCCACCGGAGACGTCTCGGATGACGTCTCCGGTGATGTCTCCGGTGACGAGGACTCGTCCGCGCAGACGCCGCCCGCCGACGCGGACACGGACGGCGGGGGCACCGAGAGCCCCGCTGGGGACGCCACCGCCGAGGCGGCGCCCGTGCTCTCCGAGGCCGAGGCCGAGCTCGCCGCCCAGCGCGAACTGCTGGAGCGCATCGAGAAGCGCAAGGCCGAGAAGGAAGGCCCCATCCCGGCCGGTACGAAACTGAGCGGCACCGCGGCGGATCTCCTGGCCGCCGTACGGGCCGTGGAGAGCGGCGAGAAGACCGGCGCGGCGTTCTACGACTCCCCCGCGTCGCCCCCCGCTCCCCGGCGCGCCGTCCAGCCGGCCACACCAGCGCCCGAGCGGCCCCGGGTGGCCGGGCCGGCCCGCTCCGCACAGGGCGCGTCGCCCGAAGCCACGGCGGCTGCGCAGGCGGTGCTCGCCGAGGGCGGAGCGCCCGAGGCGCTGGCGGGTCCGGCAGCCGGGACCCTGGGTGAACAGGCCGCGGACGTCCTGCGCGCCGACCCCTGGCAGCTGCTGGCCGTGCCCGGAGTGCGCCCCGAGCAGGCCGACGGATTCGCCCGCGCCCTGCTGGGCGCCGCGTGCGGACCGGACGACGAGCGGCGCACCGCGGCGCTCGTCGGCTGGCTGCTGGAGCGGGCAGCGCTCCAGGGCCACACCGCGCTCGACGCGTCGGCGGTGCGCGCGGCTCTGGCCGAGCGTGCGGTGACCGACCCCGACGCGGCCGTGGAGCATGCCGTCGCCGAGGGCGTCGTTCTCGTCTTCCAGGAAGGCCTGGACCCCACCGCGTCCGGCGACCCGGACGAACTCACCGAGCAGGACGAACAGACCGCTGGGAGCGACGAGGACGCCGATGCCGAGCAGCAGCCGGTGCAGGTGCTGCTGGGGCTCGACCGCTACGCCCTGGCCGAGGAGAGCCTCGCCGATGGCCTGGCGCGGCTGCTGAACGCCTGCGAGAAGGGAGCCGACTGGTCGCAGGCCGCGTCGGCAGCCCCGTCCCCCTCGGCCGGTGAGCTCATCCGTACGGTCGCCGCCGGCGGCCTGGTCGCCCACTCGGGCGGCGAGGCGGCGCGGGCCGAACCCGCGGCGCTGATCGCGGCGGCGAACGGTCTGGGGCTCCGGGCCGTCGGCGCCGCGCACAGTGTGGACGGCCGACAGCGGCTCGCCGAGGCGGTGGGCGACCCCCTGACGGCGGTCACGCTCGCCGGGCTGCTCTCCGGCACCGAGGGCCCGGGCCGGGACGGGGAGGGTGCGCTGGCGCTCGACCTGCTGGTGGTGCTCGATGCCCCGCAGCTGGACGTCGAGACCGCCGCGATGCTGGTCGAGTGCCTCGCCGACGGCACCCGTCTGGTGCTGAGCGGTGACCCCGGAGTGCTGGGTTCCGCCGGTGCGGGGCGGGTGTTCGCGGATGTGCTGGCCTCCCGGGCCTGCCCGCAGGTGGTGTCCCGTACCCCCGATCCCGGTCCGATCGGCGAGCTGGTCTCCGGTATCGGCATCGGCGAGCTGAGCCAGGTCGAGGCGCCGGGCAGGGAAGTGGTGATCGTTCCCGTGCGCGACGCGGGCGAGGCGGTCCACCGCACCGTGCAGCTGGTCGCCGATTCCGTGCCCCGGGCCATCGGCGTGCCCTCGGCCGACACCCAGGTGATCACCGTGGGGCACGGCGGGTCGGCGGGCACCAGGGCCCTGAACACGGCCCTCAAGCAGCGGCTGAATCCGGGCCCCGGACGGTTCGGCGGCTTCGACCCCGGTGACCGCGTCGTCCATGTCCCGGCGCCCGGCCGAGCCGTGCCCGGATCAGTCGTCTCCGCCGACGCCGACGGCCTTCATCTGGACTGCGCGGGCACGCCCGTCGTCGTACCGCAGGACCGGGTCGAGTCGTCCGTACGCCACAGCTGGGCGCTCAGTGCCCATCAGGCGGCCGGTATGCGCTGGCCCGCCGTGGTCGTCGTCCTGCCCGGCGACGCCGCACAGGGGCTGAGCAGGCCGTGGGTGTACACCGCCTTCAGTCGCGGTGAGCGCCATCTGTCGGTCGTCCACGGTGTGGACCAGGCCCTCCCTCGCGCGGTTGCGGAGATCCCGGCCCAGGAGCGGACGACCCGGCTGCGCCCCCTCCTGGAGGCGCTGCCGACCCCGGACGCCGCGTCCTAGTGCCCTGACCGGAGAGGTTCACCGGGTCGTCCGGCCACCGCTTCGTCCTCGATGCCGGACGGGCTCGATAATCAAGCCCGTCCGGCCTTGGTCAGGAGCTGCCGGCCGTCAGATCCTCCAGGTCCTCTTCCAGGTCGTCCTCGTCGAAGACGGAACTGACGTCGAACCGGCAGACCACCAGCTGCGGATCGGCCTGGTCGAAGGGGGCGCCCAGCCACTCCCCCGGCTCCGGAAGCTCCTCGGCGGCGGCGACCCAGAGGGTGGAGTCGCCCTCCTCCAGACCGAACTCCTTGTGCCGCGAGGCGATCTCGTCCGCCTCGTACTCCCCGAAGATCACCCCGAGCGCGGCGTGGACGCTCGTACCGACCACCGCGGCGACCTCGCTGCCGCGCTCGTCCGGGTCGAGGTCGGCGAGCCGCTGCGCCTGGGCGAGCAGCCTCGGTGGCTCCACCACCGCGTAGTCCCGCCTGATCAGCACACTCAGCGCATGGGGCTCCTCCGGGCCGGCGTACGGCGGCAGCGAGTCGTCGGCACCGGGGATCTCGAAAGGGGTGACCTCGTCATGACGGTCGTAGAGCAGTTCGTCGTAGACCTCGGCCGCAGCGGCCAGTGAGTTGAACGCTTCGTAGACGGCGGGATCGTCGTCCCCGGTACGGCGTTCGACCGCGTCGAGGTGACGGTCGAGCGCGGCTTTGACCGCTTCGGCGGCGGCACGTACCTCGGCAGCGGTGGGCTGCGCAGCATCAGACATAGTGCAGACGCTATCCGTACACGGGCTCTGCCCGCACAATAGATGCGATGCCGGAATACGAATTTGTCGACGTGTACGTGCCGCGCGGGGTGTCCCGCAAGGAAGCGACCCGCCTGCTCACCGACCATGCCGAGTACGGGCACTGGGAGTTGGACCGACTGACGCTGCGCCTGGACGGCAGCCGCAGAGTGCGGTTGCGGCGGCGGATCATCCGCCAGCTACGGGCTACCTGGTGAAGCGGAGCGGGCCGCGCGGAGTCGCACGGCCCGCTCCCTCCCACGCTCGTACCCCTGTGTCGCCCTGCCGTTACGCGGCGCTGCGGGAGCGGCGGTAGAGCACTGAGCCCGCACCCGCCAGCAACAGGCCCGCGCTCGCCGGGATCAGCAGGTCGAGCCCGCCCCCTCCGGTCTGTGCGAGCTGCTCCGGGACGTGCTGGGGCTCCGGGGCGTTCGGCTCGGAGGGTCCGTTCACGGGCGGGTGGGCCGGCTTGCCCGGAGTGGTGGGCGTCTCCGGGTGCTCGGGCGGCGGGCTGACCTGCGCGTCGTTGCCGCAGTCGTTGCCGAAGACCGGGTTGAGCAGGCCGCCGATGGTGACGCTGTTGCCGCAGACGTTCACGGGAATGTCGATCGGGACCGCGATGTGGTTGCCGGAGCCGATACCCGGCGAGCCCTTCGCCTCCCCCTCCGCCGTGGCCGCGGGGGCGCGGTGCCGGCCGGTCCCCGGGGCGCTCGACGTCCCGTCGTGCCCGCTGGCGGTGGGGTCGCCCGCGGGGCGGCCGCCGGAGCTCTCGCCGCCGGGCGCGCTGTCGTACGGTCCGGCGTCCTGACCGGTGTCAGCCGATCCGTTGCCGCAGTCGTTTCCGGTGGCCGGGTTGAGCAGTCCGCCGACACTGACGGAGTTGCCGCACACATTGACCGGTACGTCGATCGGGACCTGAATGGAATTCCCGGACAGCACCCCCGGGGAATTCGTCGCGGAGCCGGCCGCTCCCGCGTCGGCGTGCGCGTAACCGCCACTCAGCGCGAGCACTCCGCCCGCCGCTGCCATGGTGATCAGGCCCTTACGTGTGACCTGTCGCATAGGTTCGTTTCCTGCCTTCTGCCTTCCGAAATACCCCCGGACGCGACCGTGCGAGGGCCGAATGCCCAGCAGCCCCGGAGTGCATGGCGCGCACTCCGGGGCCGACCGAGCTCAAACCCTTACGGGTTGACGATCAACGTCACGCGTTGACGCAGGTGTTGCCGAAGGCGGGGTTCAGCAGCCCGATCACGGAGACGGTGTTTCCACACACGTTCACCGGGACGTGGACGGGGACCTGAACGACGTTGCCCGAGAGCACGCCGGGGCTGCCGATGGCAGCGCCCTGGGCGCCGGCGTCGGCGGCGGCCATACCCGCACCCGCGAGCACGAGACCACCGGTAGCGGCCGCGATGGCGGCAACCTTCTTGATCATTATTCCTCCTAGTTGGCAATGCGGTCCCAGCCGCGGACCGCATCACTTGTAACGAGGAGTGAGTTGTGGGGCTACGAGCGTCTGCCTGCTTTCACTCTTTCTGGTTATGTACGCACACCCGGGCGAATACCCCGGTCATACCTTCAGGAGTTGTCGATGAAGCGGTCGAGCACGCGCACGCCGAACTTCAGCCCGTCGACCGGAACGCGCTCGTCCACACCGTGGAACATGCCCGCGAAGTCGAGCTCGGGCGGCAGCTTCAGCGGAGCGAACCCGAAGCCGCGGATTCCCAGGTCGTCGAAGGACTTCGCGTCCGTGCCCGCCGAGAGCATGTACGGCACGGCGCGCGCGATCGGGTCCTCGGCCACCAGCGCCGTCTGCATCGCGTCGACGAGGGCACCGTCGAAGGTGGTCTCCAGCGCCTTGTCGGCGTGCACGTCCTCGCGCTTCACCTTGGGGCCGAGAATCCGGTCCAGGTCGGCCAGGAACTCCTCCTCGTACCCCGGCAGGAACCGTCCGTCGACGTGGGCGGTCGCCTGGCCCGGAATCACGTTGACCTTGTAGCCCGCACCGAGCTGGGTCGGGTTGGCGGTGTTCTGGAGCGAGGCGCCGATGAGCTTGGAGATACCGCCCAGCTTGGCGAGCGTCTCGTCCATGTTCTCGGGGTCGAGCTCGGTGCCCAGGGCGTCCGAGAGCTCGTCCAGGAAGTGCCGCAGGGTCTTGGTCACCCGCACGGGGAACTTGTGCCTGCCGAGGCGTCCGACGGCCTCGGAGAGCTCCGTGATGGCGTTGTCCTTGTGGATCATCGAACCGTGGCCGGCGGAGCCGTCCACGGTCAGCTTCATCCAGTGCATGCCCTTCTGGGCCGTCTCCACGAGGTAGAGCCGCAGATTCTCGTTGACGGTGAAGGAGAACCCGCCGACCTCGCTGATGGCCTCGGTGACGCCTTCGAACAGCCCGGGGTGCTTGTCGACGAGATACCGGGCCCCGTAGGTGCCGCCCGCCTCCTCGTCCGCGAGGAAGGCCAGCACGATGTCGCGCGGCGGCTTGCGGCCGCTGCGCATACGGTCGCGGACGACCGCGAGGGTCATGGCGTCCATGTCCTTCATGTCGACCGCGCCGCGGCCCCACACACAGCCGTCCGCGATCTCGCCGGAGAACGGGTCGTGCGTCCAGTCGGCGGCGTTGGCCGGAACCACATCGGTGTGCCCGTGGATGAGCAGCGCGGGCCTGGACCGGTCCTCGCCCTCGATCCGGGCCACGGTGGAGGCGCGGCCCTTGTGGGATTCGAAGATCTGCGGTTCGAGCCCGACCTCGGCGAGCTTCTCCGCGACGTACTCGGCGGCGAGCCGCTCCCCCGGGCCCGAGTGGTCCCCGTAGTTGCTGGTGTCGATCCGGATCAGGTCACGGCAGAGGTCCACGACCTCGTCCTCGCCGGAGACGGTCCGCGCCGTGTTGGTCTCGCTCACGCTGCTTCCTTCCACTGTCGCTGTGGTGCTCCCCCTCATCCTCCCGCGCCCGTGCCGTGGGCCCAAGGGCGCCCGCCCCCTGTCATCCGCCCTTCACACCGTCCCCGGCGTGATCGAGCACCCCCGAATGTTTGCTATGGTTTTCCACGTCGGAACGGGCCGGGCCCGCGAGACAGACACCTTGTCCGGGTGGCGGAATGGCAGACGCGCTAGCTTGAGGTGCTAGTGCCCTTTATCGGGCGTGGGGGTTCAAGTCCCCCCTCGGACACCAGTAGGACGCATTGCCGGTTGGGCCTCCAGGCCCACCGGCAATTCGTCGTTCACGGGCCTGTGGTCCGTCAGCGGAGTGCGCGGCGGGGAACGAGCCGCTGGTCACGGAGCTCTCCCGCCACGAGTGCGGCGTACTCGGCGGCCCCGCGCGCGGACGTGTGGGTGTTGTCGCGCCGCTCGTCGTAGAGATAGAGGGCCTTGGAGCCCTCGGGGCCGAGTTCCTCCACCCGCGCCTTGGTCAGGGCGGTGAGGTCGACGAGCGGGGTGTGGTGCTCGGTGGCGAGCGCGCGCATCTCGGCGGGCAGGTCCACGCCCAGGCCGTTGACGATCAGCGCGGTGCCGTTGTCGAGGGTGCCGTCCGCGTTGAACCAGCGGCGGACGACCGGCGTGACGAGGACGGGCTTCCCGCCCCGCGCCCGTACTCCTTCGATCATCGCGGTGAGGTTGGCGCGGTAGGTCTCGCGGTCGGTCTGCTTGTCGTTGTGGGCGAGCTGGATCAGGACGAGGTCGCCGTGGTCGATCCGGGAGGCGAGTGCGGGGAAGAGCGCCGGGTTGTCGAGGAAGGACTGCGAACCCTCCCCCGAGTCGGCGTAGTTGGCGACGGACAGCCGGTCGGTGAGGTACTGGGGAAGCTGCTGGCCCCAGCCCGAGTAGGGGGCGCCGGGCTGGTCGCAGACGGTCGAGTCGCCCGCGAGGAGGATCTGGGGCGTACGGACCGGGGTGACGCGGAGTGCGGCCAGCTGCGGGGCCGTACCGCCGAAGGTGAGGTCGAGCCCGGGGGTTCCGGTGGCCCCGGTCGGCTCGCCCTCCGGGTCGCGCACATCCACGGTGAAGACGCGCCGCACGGTCCGGCCCGCGGGATTCGGGGTCTCGGCGAGCATGGTTCTGCGCGTCTCGGCGGTGACGCCCGTGGAACCGGGCTCCGAGCCGCCGCCGAGAAGCGCCGAGACGCGGTAGGTGCCCGGGGCGACGTCGAAGTGACAGACGAAGGGCGCGGTGGTGGTGCAGTGACCCAGACCTGTCGGGTCTCCTTCGGCCCGTGCGGGGGCCGCGGTGAGGGCGGTCAGGGCGGCGGCCGTGGTGCAGGTGGCCAACAGGGCGGCAGTGGCTCGGCGCATGGCGAACTCCTTGGATCGAACTCGGAGCGGACTCGGACCGAGCCCCGGTCGAGCTCCGGTCGAGCTCCGATTGAATGGATTCAGTCGATGGACCATACGACGAGTTGGCAAGCGCTATCTACGGGGCGGACGTCGCGCTCCCGTACGCACGGCAGCGCCGCCCCCGCCGGGACCGGTCGGCGGGGGCGCGCGGGTGGTTCGCCTTACTGGTAGCTGATGTCCGAGGCCGTGAAGCGGCAGTACGTGCCGTCGGGGCCCGTACCCGTCTTCGGCGGCTCGGCACCCGTGTTGTTGCCGGTGAACCGGTCACACGTGGCGATCTTCTTGCCGCTGTCGCCGTGGATACGGATGTTGCGCAGCGCGGCGGTGTCCCCGTAGTTGGTGTTGATGCCGACGATCGACTTGCCGGGGGCGGTGATGTCGACGTCGTTCACGATGATCGTCCGCTTGTACTGCGTCGAGCAGTTTCCGCAGGAGCGGACCAGCTTGCCGAAGTCGGACACCTGGAACTTGGTGACGACGAGCTTGCCGGCCCCGTTGAACTGGAAGACCTTGTCGGACGCCTTCCTGGCGCCGCCGCCGTACACCGTGTACACGGAACCGGCGGACTTGCCCTTGAAGGTGGCGGCGTCCTCGCCGACGTCCTCCCACCAGACGTTCTGCAGCGTGCAGCTGCCCGCGCAGTGGATGCCGTCCGCCGCCGGGGAGCCGAGGACGACGTTCTTCAGGACCGCGCCGTCCTTGAGCTGGAATAGGGGGTCCTGGCCCTCGTCCTGGCCGTCACCGCCCAGCTCTCCGCTGCCGTAGAAGCGCTTGAGGCCGCCGTCGTATGTGCCCGACACCTCGATCGTCGCGGGCACCGCCTGTCGGCCGTTGGGGGCCGGCCAGGCAGCGGCCGCGCCGGCCGGCGACAGCATGACGTTGGTGGCGATCGCGGCCCCGGTGAGTCCGACAGCGGCGGTCAGCGCGCCGATGGCACGGCGCCGCGTCAGGCGCCGCTTGCGGCCCTTGCGCAGTTCGGATCGTGGACTCAGTTGATTCATGTGTGCCATTCCTCGGGTGTGGGGGTGATCTCTCGTTCACTGGTCGCCGCCACTCGGCCCGAGGTTGCCGCGGAATTCAGAATTCCTGACAGGAGACCCCCCGTCCGGGACCGCCGCGTCGGCGGGGCGGCAACCTTCCGGCGGCCGGCGGCGACCAGGAGACGTATCGCTCCCCCACGACGAGGACGACGAGGTCCCCATGTCCAGATCCCCGTATGCCTCCCACCGGCGCCGCCGCCGGGGCCGCACGCTTGCCGGAGGGACGCTCGCCGTCGCGCTCACCGTGACCGCCGGTGTTCTGGCGGCCGGTCAGTCGGCCGGAGCGGCCGAGGAGATCCCCGCCCCCGCCAACAGGGCCACCTCGGCCCTGGCAGCCGCGCGGGTGGCCGAGAAGCTGGACCGCGGGCCGGTGGCCGTGCCCGCGAGCGGTGGTGTGCTGGTCACCTGGCGCATGCTCGGCAGCGACACGGAGAGCGTGTCCTTCAAGCTGTACCGGGGCTCGGCCCTGATCGAGGAGACGAAGAAGACGAACTTCCTCGACACGTCCGGGGGTCCGGATTCCTCGTACGAGGTCCGGGCCGTCGTGAACGGTGTCGAGCAGCCCGGCGAGAAAGCGGGCGTCTGGGCGTCGGGGCGGCTCGACATCCCCCTCGACAGACCTGCGGGCGGAACCACCCGGGACGGCGTCGCCTACACCTACACCGCCAACGACGCGTCCACCGCTGACCTGGACGGCGACGGCGCCTATGAACTGGTGCTGAAGTGGGTGCCGTCCAATGCCACCGATGTGGCCAACTCCGGTACCTGTACCGGGCCGACGGTCTACGACGCGTACGAGCTGAGCGGCAGGCGGCTGTGGCGCGTGAACCTGGGGACGAATGTGCGCAGCGGCTCGCACTACGACTCGTTCCAGGTGTACGACTACGACGGCGACGGCAGGGCCGAGATGGCCGTGCGCACCTCCGACGGCTCCAAGGACTCGGCGGGCACCGTCATCGGCGATGCGACGGCCTCGCACCTGGCCGCCAACTGCGCGGTGCTGAGCGGACCCGAGTACCTGTCCGTCTTCGACGGCCGGACCGGCAGGGTGATGGACTCCGTGCCCTTCGAACCCGCGCGCGGCGCCGTGTCCGACTGGGGCGACACCTGGGGCAATAGGGAGGGACGGCTGCTCTCCGCCACGGCGTACGTCAGCGGCTCCGCACCGAGCATGATCTTCAGCCGCGGCATCTACGAGCGCATCGCGATCGCGGCGTACGACTGGAACGGCACCGACCTCACCCGGCGCTGGAAGTTCGACACCAACAGCTCCACCAACTCCGGCAGAGGCTACGACCAGCAGGGCAACCACAATCTCGTGGTCGCCGACGTGGACGCGGACGGCAGGGACGAGATCGTCTACGGCGCCATGGCCGTCGACGACAACGGAACCGGACTGTGGACCACCGGGCTGGGACACGGTGACGCCCTGCACGTGGGTGACCTGGACCCGTCACGGCCCGGCCTCGAGTCCTTCAACGTGCACGAGCACACCGACTCCGCCTACGGCTACGAGATGCACGACGCGAGGACCGGCCAGATCCTCTGGGGAACCAGGACCGGCACCGACGTCGGGCGCGGCATCTGCGCCGACCTGACCCGCGGTCACGCCGGTGCCGAGTGCTGGTCGAGCGGCGGCGGGTTCCACGCGGCCGACGGCACGAAGATCAGCGAAGCGGTTCCGGCCTTCGGGGGCGGCGCCTCGTACAACTCCGCCATCTGGTGGGACGGCGACGCCCACCGTGAGCTCCTCGACCACCGCTGGTCGGGTACGGCGGGTGTCGGCTACGCGCAGGTGCTGAAGTACGACGGCTCCACCGACCTCACCCGTATCTGGTACGACCAGGACGCCAAGTCCAACAACTGGACCAAGGGCAGTCCCGCCCTCTCCGCCGACCTGCTCGGGGACTGGCGCGAGGAGATGCTCTGGCGCAACGCGGACTCCACCGCGCTGCGGCTGTACACCACCCCGCATCCCACCGAGTTCCGTCTGCCCACGCTCATGAGCGACCCGGTGTACCGGCTCGGGGTGGCCTGGCAGAACACCGGATACAACCAGCCGCCGCAGGTCAGCTACTACCTCGGCACGAAGTAGCGGTCCCCTCGTTGAGATGATGAGCCGTAGCCGCACGCCGCCCACGAGAGGAACAGATCAGTGACCGCCCCAGCCGGCCGGAGTCCGTACCGCGAGTGTTCCGGCGCCGGCCGGTGAGAGGGCGCGCGAAGCCGCCGGCGGCCCCTCTGCCGCAGCGGGACGGCATCGATCCGGTGCGGCTCAGGCTGCCGGACGACGCCGATGCCGGGCGGGGGACGGTCCGGGATCATCTGGTGGAGCGGTTCGGTGCCGCGATCGGGGCGGAGCGGGTGGACGCGATGTTCGCCGAGGGGCGGTTCGTCGGGGCCGATGGTGTCGCGGTGGGTCCCGACGAGCCGTACACGGCCGGCCGGTTCCTCTGGTTCCACCGGGACTTCGCGCCGGAGGAGCCGGTGCCGTTCCCCGTGGGGGTGGTCCACCGGGACGCGCACCTCGTCGTCGCCGACAAGCCGCACTTCCTCGCCACCACCCCGCGCGGGCGGCACATCACCGAGACGGCGGTCGCCCGGCTGCGCCGCGAGCTGGGCGTCGAGCAGTTGCAGCCCGCGCACCGGCTGGACCGGCTGACCGCGGGGCTCGTCCTGTTCGTCGTACGGCCCGAGGAGCGGGGCGCGTACCAGACGCTCTTCCGGGACCGGCTCGTGCGCAAGGAGTACGAGGCGGTGGCGCCGTACGATCCGCGGCTCGGCTTCCCCCGTACGGTGCGCAGCCGGATCGTGAAGGAGCGGGGAGTGATCGCCGCCCGGGAGGAGCCGGGAGAGGCGAACAGCGAGAGCCGGATCGAGCTGCTGGAACACCGGGAGGGGCTCGGGCGGTACCGGCTGCTGCCGGCGACGGGGCGGACCCATCAGCTGCGGGTCCATATGAACGCCCTGGGGCTGCCGCTCGTCCATGATCCGGTCTACCCGGTCGTGGAGGACGAGGGCGAAGCCGACGACTACGCCCGGCCTCTTCAACTGCTCGCCCGAGTGCTGGAGTTCACCGATCCGGTCACCGGCGAGCCGCGCCGCTTCGAGAGCGGACTGCGGCTCTCCGCGTGGCCGGACCGGTGAGCGCGCGCCTCAGTGGCCGCGGGTGATCCACTCCTGGAGGTGCGGGGCCTCAGCGCCGATGGTGGTGGTGTCGCCGTGTCCGGTACGGACGGTGGTCCGCGCCGGCAGGGCGAGCAGCCGGTCCCGGATCGACGCGACGATCGTGGGGAAGTCGGAGAACGACCGGCCGGTGGCACCGGGCCCGCCCTGGAAGAGCGTGTCTCCGGTGAAGACGGTGTCCAGCTCGGGGGCGTACAGGCAGACGGCTCCCGGCGCGTGACCGGGGGTGTGCAGGACCTGGAGGCGGAGGCCGGCGATCTCCACCTCCTGCCCGTCGGCGAGTTCGCCGTCGGGGGCGCGGTCCGGATGGGTCTGCTTCCACAGCGGCAGGTCGTCGGGGTGCAGCAGGATCGGTGCGCCGGTCGCGGCGGCGAGGGCCGGGGCGGCGTCGATGTGGTCGTTGTGGGCGTGGGTGCAGATGATCGCCCGCAGCGTGCGGCCGCCGAGGGCCGCCTCGATGGCCGCGGCGTCGTGGGCGGCGTCGATGACGACGGCCTCGGTGTCGTCGCCGACGATCCAGACGTTGTTGTCGACCTCCCACTCACCGCCGTCGAGGGCGAAGGTGCCGGAGGTGACCAGGTGGTCGATGCGCGCGGTCATCAGAAGACCACCACCGAGCGGAGGACGTCGCCGTCGTGCATGCGGGCGAACGCCTGCTCGATGTCGCCGAGGCCGATGGTCTCGGTGACGAACGCGCCGAGGTCGATCCGGCCTTGCTGGTGCAGGTCGATGAGCATCGGGAAGTCGCGCGAGGGCAGGCAGTCCCCGTACCAGGAGGACTTGAGCGAGCCGCCGCGCCCGAACACGTCGAGCAGCGGGAGTTCGAGCCGCATCTCGGGGGTGGGGACACCGACGAGGACGACCGTGCCGGCGAGGTCCCTGGCGTAGAACGCCTGCTTGTACGTCTCCGGGCGGCCGACCGCCTCGATGACGACGTCAGCGCCGTTGCCTCCGGTCAGCGCGCGGATCGCCTCGACCGGGTCGGTGGTGCGGGAGTTGACGGTGTGCGTGGCACCCATCGTCTTCGCCGTCTCCAGCTTCCGGTCGTCGATGTCGACCGCGATGATCTTCGCGGCGCCCGCGAGCCGCGCACCGGCGACGGCCGCGTCACCGACACCGCCGCAGCCGATCACGGCGACCGAGTCACCGCGGCCGACCTGGCCGGTGTTGATCGCGGCGCCGATGCCGGCCATGACACCGCAGCCGAGGAGCCCGGCGACGGCCGGGGAGACCTCCGGGTCGACCTTGGTGCACTGGCCGGCGGCGACGAGCGTCTTCTCGGCGAACGCGCCGATGCCGAGCGCGGGCGACAGCTCCGTGCCGTCCAGCAGCGTCATCCTCTGCGTGGCGTTGTGGGTGTCGAAGCAGTACCAGGGCCGGCCGCGCAGACAGGCCCGGCACTGGCCGCACACCGCCCGCCAGTTGAGGACGACGAAGTCGCCGGGCTCGACGTCCGTGACGCCCTCGCCGACGGACTCGACGATTCCGGCGGCCTCGTGACCGAGCAGGAACGGGAAGTCGTCGTTGATGCCGCCCTGCTTGTAGTGCAGGTCGGTGTGGCAGACACCGCATGCCTGGATCTTCACCACGGCCTCACCTGGACCGGGGTCCGGGATCACGATGGTCTCGACCCGTACCGGCTCGTTCTTCCCCGGTGCGATGACCCCTTGCACCTGCTGCGCCATACCGTGGTCTCCCTGTTTCCGACTGGTGTGAAGATCGGTCACGGACAACCGTACGCCCAGGGGAATGTCCCCCCGGCCCCCGCGGCGCGTGCCGTGCCGCGGGGGCCGTGCGTCGTGCTCAGTCCTCGGAGTCGTGGACCTTCCGGCCGCCCACGTAGGTCCGCAGGACGCGGGTGTCCCCGATCTCCTCGGCGGGGCCTGCGTACGGGTCGCGGTCCAGGACCACCAGGTCGGCGAGGGCGCCGGCGCGCAGGGAGCCGGTGTCGTCGAGGTGGTTCACATGGGCCGAGCCCGCCGTGTACGCGGCGATGGCGGCGGTCAGCGAGATGCGCTGCCCGGGGAGGAAGGCGGGGCCGTCGGAATCGGGAGTGATCCGGTTGACGGCGGTGTGGATGCCGTGCAGCGGATCGGCGCTGCTGACCGGCCAGTCGCTGCCCGCGGCGACGGTGGCGCCGGACCGCAGGAGCGCGCCGAACGGATACTGCAGGGCGGCCCGCTCGGCGCCGAGGAACGGGATGGTCAGCTCGTCCATCTGCGGTTCGTGGGCGGCCCACAGCGGCTGGATGTTGGCCGTGGCGCCGAGTTCGCGGAACCGTGGGATGTCGTCGGGGTGGACGACCTGGAGGTGGGCGAGGTGGGGGCGGGTGTCGGTGCGCCCGTTGGTGGTGCGGGCGGCCTGGATCGCGTCCAGGGCCTCGCGTACCGCGCGGTCGCCGAGGGCGTGGAAGTGGGCCTGGAAGCCGAGGGCGTCCAGTTCGGTGACGTACCGGCGCAGTTCCACCGGGTCGACGAAGCTGGTGCCGCTGTTCGTGGTGGCGCAGCCGCAGGCGTCGAGGTACGGGGTGAGGAGCGCGGCGGTGCCGGTCTCGGCGACGCCGTCCTGCATGATCTTCACGGACCCCGCCCGGAACGGGCCGGTGCTCAGCTCGGCGCGCCGGGCGACCAGTTCGGGTATCTGCTCGGCGCCCCGGTCGCGGTCCCACCAGAGGGCGCCGACGACCCGGGCGGTGAGCGATCCGTCGCGGGCGGCGGCGAGATAGGCGTCGGCGGGGTCGTCCATGGAGCCGTAGGAGCCGACGATGGCGTCCTGCCAGGCGGTGATGCCGTACGCGTGCAGAATCCGCTGGGCGCGCAGCAGGGCGGCGAGGCGGTCCGCGGGGGTGGACCTGGGGGTGAGACGGGCGACCAGATCCATGGCGCCCTCCTGGAGGAGGCCGGTGGGCTCGCCCCGCTCGTCGCGCTCGATGCGCCCGTCGGCGGGTTCGGGGGTGTCCCGGGTGAGGCCGGCGAGCTCCAGGGCCCGGGTGTTGACCCAGGCGCCGTGGTGGTCGCGGTTGACCAGGTACACCGGACGGTCGGGTACGACGGCGTCGAGCAGGTGGCGGGTGGGGGCGCCGCCGTCGAAGGCCTCCATGGACCAGCCGCCGCCGGTGATCCACTCCTGGTCGGCGTGGCCGGCGGCGTAGGCGCGCACGGCGGCGACGGTGTCGGTTGCCGTACGGGACTCCGTGAGGTCGCACTGGGCGAGTTCGAGACCGGCGACGACCGGGTGGATGTGGGCGTCCTGGAAGCCGGGGACGAGCAGCCGTCCGGCGAGGTCGACGACCTCGGTCTTCGGGCCGATGAGCTCACGGACCTCGTCGTGGCCGACGGCGGTGATGCGGTCGCCGGTGACGGCGAGGGTGGTGGCGCGGGTGCGGGCCGCGTCCATGGTGAGGACGGGGCCGCCGGTGAGGACGAGGTCGGCGGGTGTGTGGCGCATGGGTGGTTGCGTTCCGTTTCCGTGCGGAGGTGGTGGTGATGGCGTTGGTGGTCGCAGCAGGATGGCGGGCCGTCAGGCGGCTTCGACGACGCTCGGCGGGGTGGAGCGTCCGGTGACGAAGTAGGGGGACTTCCTTACCCACTTGGCCCAGGCCGCGGCGACGACGCCGGTCAGCAGCATGACAGCGGGACAGAAGAGCATGAACCAGCCGTTGTCCGGGCTGATCTCGAAGTGGTCGGCGGACGTGTAGAAGGTCCAGCACAGATATCCGCCGAGGCCGAGCAGGAAGAGCGCGCTGAGGACAGGGACGACCACGGCCCGCAGGGCCTCCGGCAGGCTCTCGCGCAGGGCGCCGCGGAAGCGGGCGGCGGCGGCCAGTGCGGTCAGCGCGTAGTAGAGGGAGACGACGACGCCTATCGCGTTGACGGAGGCCAGGATGAGGTCGCCGACCTTGGGGATGACCAGCGAGAGGACGGCCACGGCCGCGGCGACACAGCCGATCGCGACGGTGCCGGCCGCCGGAGTCCCGTAGCGGGGACTGACCTTCGTCCAGAGCGGGCCGAGCGTACGGTCGCGGCCCATCGCGAACATGCCGCGGACGGTGGGGATCACCCCGGACTGGAGGGACGCGACGGCGGAGAAGGTGAGGGCGATCAGCGGGAGTGCGGCGAGCGGCTGGTCGGCGAGCCGGTCACCGAAGTAGGTGAGGCCCTGGGCGCCGTGGCCGGTCAGCTCGTCGAGCGAGAGCACGCGCTGGAAGGCGAAGGAGCCCAGCAGGAAGAGGCCGAGCATGGTGAAGAGCGTGATGAGCCCGGCCCGGGAGGCGTCCTCGGGATCACGGACCTCCTCGTTGACGCTGAAGGAGGACTCGAAGCCCCAGTAGCAGAAGACGGACAGCAGGAGTCCCTGGGCGAGTTGCTGCCCGGAGGGGATGGTGAACGGGTTGAGCCAGTCCAGGCTGAAGGGGTGCGGGCCGACGACGAGTCCGTATCCGCAGAACCCGAGGAGTACGACGTACTCGAAGACCAGCAGGTACTTCTGGAGCCCGGCGGCGGAACGGGTTCCGGCGATCGCGGTGAGGGTGACGGCGGCGAGGACGACGATGCCGAGGACGGTCGCCTGTGCCGTGGAGTCGGGGTCGAGACGGAGGCCGGCGAGCTCGTGGAGGCCGCCCTCGGCCGCGAGCTGGAGCAGGGCGGAGCCGGTGACGGTGGTGGTGTAGGAGAGGAACACGACCGTGGCGACGATGCCGATCCAGCCGACGAGGAAGCCCAGCCATGGACTGAGGGAACGGCCGACCCAGACGTATCCGCTGCCCATGTTCGGCTCGACCCGGTTGAGCCGGGAGTAGGCGCTCGCGATGCCGAGGATCGGCAGGAACCCGAGCAGCATGATGATCGGCAGGTGCAGGCCGACGGCGCCCGCGGTGACACCGAGGCCGATGCCGATGCTGGTCGTGGCGGCCGTGGAGGAAGCGGCGATGGCCACACCGTCGACGACGCCGAGGCTCTTTCGGAGGGCCGGCGCGGGCTGTGCGGCCGGGGGGTCGCTGCCGTAGGGGGTTCGGGGGACGGTCACGGTCACTCCTTCGCCGAGGGGCGCCGTTCGGGCCCCGATGGCGGCACATCGAACTCCGCAACCCGTTCCCACGTCAACGCTGTTGTCATAAGGTGCGGGCCATGAGTGCGAGCGAGCGGGTGGTGCAGGAGGGGGCCAGGCGGCGCAGGCGCCCCACCAAGCAGGGCACCGTGCTGTCCGAGCGGCTGATCGTGGAGACGACGTTGCGGCTGATCGGCGAGCACGGGGCGGCGGCGCTGACCGTGCGCCGGCTCGGTGCCGCGCTGGGGTGTGATCCGAGTGCCGTCTACCGGTACTTCACGGACATGGACGAGCTGTTGCTCGCGGTGGCCGACGAGTTGATCGGCCGTACGTTGAACAGCTGGCGTCCTACCGGGGACTGGCGTGCCGATCTCCGGGCGCTGGGGCTGAAGATGCACGCGGACTACATGGCGCACCCGCAGGCGGCGATGCTGGCCTGCGCCCGGGTGACCGGGCGGACGCACGAGATGCGGTCGGTGGACGCCATTCTCGGGGTGCTGCGCGGGGCGGGATTCCCGGACGCGGAGGCGGTGCGGATCTACCACGTGTTCGTCGACCAGACGCTGTCGTTCGCCGCGCTGGACGCGTCGACGCTGGTGCTGCCGGTGCGGGCCCGCGAGCTGGAGGTACGGACGTGGCGTGAGACGTACGCGCGGGTGCCGTCGCGGACGCATCCGCATATCGCGGCGACGGCGGGGGTGCTGGTCGCGGAGATGGGCCGCAGTGGGTATCCGGCGGCGCTGGAGATGGTGCTGGCGGCGGCCGCGGGGCGGTTGGAGCGGGTGCGGGGCGGGGCTGTGTAGGGGCGGAGGCGTCCGGTTGCGGGGGTCGTTCTACGGGGCCAGTACGTCCAGTTCGTGGAGGGCGCCCAGGGCGATCTCCTTCGTCAGGCGTTCCGCCTCGTCCGCGTCGCCCTCGCGGACCGCTTCGGCCAGACGCACGTGCAGGGTGACGGCGGCCGGGTCCGGGTCCTCGAACATGACCTGGTGGTGGGTGCGGCCCGCCAGGACCTCGGCCACCACGTCCCCGAGCCGCGCGAACATCTCGTTGCCGGAGGCGTTGAGCACGATCCGGTGGAACGCGATGTCGTGCCGCAGATACCCCTCCAGCTGCTGGCCGCGCGAGGTGGCCACCATGCCGAGCGCGCACTCCGTGAGGTCCGCGCACTGCTCGGGCGTGGCGTGGCGGGCGGCCAGGCCGGCGGCGACCGGTTCGATCGCCGAGCGCAGCACCGTGAGGGAGCGCAGCTGGCGCGGGCGGTCGGAGCCCGCCAGCCGCCAGCGGATGACCTGCGGATCGTAGACGTTCCACGCCTCGGTGGGCCGTACGGTCACGCCGACCCGGCGCCGTGACTCGACGAGGTGCATGGATTCGAGGACACGGACCACTTCGCGTACGACGGTGCGGGAGACCTCGAAGCGCTGGGCCAGCTCGTCCGTGCGCAGCACGCTGCCGGGCGGGAAGTCCCCCGCGGCGATCTCCAGGCCCAGGGTGTCCAGCACGTGTGTATGCAGCCCCTGGCCCTGTGTGGTCATGGCCACAAGCCTACGGGGCACACTTCCGGAACAAAAAGTACGACGTTTATGTCACAGCCTCTTGAATAAGTCGTACGTAATAGGTTTCAGTAGCGCGACGGACCGATGTCGAAGAAGACAGCGAGGCACCAATGAGCACCCCCCACGTCGTCGTGGTGATGGGCGTAGCAGGGACCGGCAAGACCACGATCGGACCTCTGCTCGCCGCCGAACTCGGCGTTCCGTACGCCGAGGGCGACGACTTCCATCCCGCGGCGAACATCGCCAAGATGTCGGCCGGTACCCCGCTGGACGACTCGGACCGCTGGCCCTGGCTCGACGCGATCGGGCAGTGGGCGCACGGCCGGGCCGGTCTCGGCGGCGTCGTGAGCAGCTCCGCCCTCAAGCGCTCGTACCGCGACCGCCTGCGGGCCGGGGCTCCCGGTGTCGTCTTCCTCCACCTGACCGGCGACCGGGACCTCATCGAGCGCCGGATGGCGGACCGCAAGGGCCACTTCATGCCGACCGCGCTGCTCGATTCGCAGTTCGCCACCCTGCAGCCGCTGCAGGAGGACGAGGCGGGCGTCGCTGTCGACGTGTCCGGGACCCCCGAAGAAATATCCGCCCGAGCCGTCGCCGCGTTGCGCCGGCTCGATAGCTAAGGATCACCACCGTGACCAGTCTCAGCGTCGAGATGCTGGCAGCGGACGCCGTCGAACCGATCACTTCGGCAGGCAACGCGCAGTTGGGCATCGCAGTCCTGGCGGGCATCGCCGTCATCGTTCTGCTCATCACCAAGTTCAAGGTGCACGCCTTCCTGGCCCTGACCATCGGCTCGCTGGCGCTCGGCGCCTTCGCCGGGGCTCCGCTGGACAAGACGATCACCAGCTTCTCCACCGGCCTCGGCTCGACCGTGGCCAGTGTCGGTGTACTCATCGCGCTCGGCGCGATCCTCGGCAAGCTGCTCGCCGATTCCGGCGGCGCGGACGAGATCGTGGACACGATCCTCGCGAAGGCGAGCGGGCGTGCCATGCCCTGGGCGATGGTGCTGATCGCCTCGATCATCGGTCTGCCGCTGTTCTTCGAGGTCGGCATCGTGCTGATGATCCCGGTGGTGCTGCTGGTCGCCAAGCGCGGCAACTACTCCCTGATGCGGATCGGTATCCCGGCGCTCGCCGGACTGTCCGTGATGCACGGGCTGATCCCGCCGCACCCCGGCCCGCTGGTCGCCATCGACGCCCTGGACGCCAATCTGGGTGTCACGCTGGCGCTGGGTGTGCTCGTCGCGATTCCCACGGTCATCATCGCGGGCCCGCTCTTCTCCCGGTACGCGGCCCGCTGGGTCGACATCCAGGCGCCGGAGAAGATGATTCCGCAGCGCCCCTCCGAGGAACTGGACCGTCGTCCCGGCTTCGGCGCCACGCTGGCGACCGTGCTGCTGCCCGTCGTGCTGATGCTGGCCAAGGCCCTCGTCGACATCGTCGTGGACGACCCGGAGAACCACGTCCAGCGGGTCACCGACGTCATCGGCTCGCCGCTCATCGCGCTGCTCGCCGCCGTGATCCTCGGAATGTTCACGCTCGGCCGGGCCGCCGGATTCACCAAGGCGCGGCTCTCCACCACCGTCGAGAAGTCCCTCGCACCGATCGCCGGTGTGCTGCTGATCGTCGGTGCGGGCGGTGGCTTCAAGACCACCCTGATCGACGCCGGTGTCGGCCAGATGATCCTGGAGTTCTCCGAGAACTGGTCGATCCCGGCCCTGCTCCTCGGCTGGCTGATCGCCGTCGCGATCCGCCTCGCGACCGGCTCGGCCACGGTGGCCACCATCTCGGCGGCCGGTCTGGTCGCCCCGCTGGCAGCCAACATGTCGACCTCCCACGCGGCGCTGCTGGTCCTCGCCGTCGGTGCCGGTTCGCTCTTCTTCAGCCACGTCAACGACGCGGGGTTCTGGCTGGTGAAGGAGTACTTCGGCATGGACGTCGGCCAGACGGTGAAGACCTGGTCGGTGATGGAGACCATCATCTCCGTCGTCGGACTGGGCTTCATCCTGCTGCTGTCGCTCGTGTTGTAACCCTGGGTCGGCACGACCTAGTCCTCGGGTTCCCGCCACCGCGGGTGCTCCCGGCGGGCCCACTGGCGCTCGACCGACCCGGTACGCATGCCACGGCGTGCCTCCGGGTCGGCGAGCGCCATCGCCATGTGTCCGGCCAGCACGACGCCGACCGCCAGGGCCAGCCAGTCGTGCACGAAGGTCGCGCTCGTGCGCCACACCAGCGGGGCGAGACCGGTGAACCACATCAGCAGCCCGGTGCCGAGCATCACGAGCAGGGCGCCCGCGATCCACGCGGCGTAGAGCTTCTGGCCCGCGTTGAACTTCCCGGCGGGCCGGGAGGCGGCCCGGTGGTCGCGGCGCAGGACCGCGCGCAGCCACTGCCTGTCGTACGGCGCGAAGCGGTTGAGCCGGGAGAGGTCGGCGCGCAGCGCCCGCGAGGCGAGGCCGGCGAGCAGGGGTACGGGAATCAGCAGCCCGGACCATTCGTGGACGGTGACCACGAGGTGGCGGCGGCCGACGAGTTCGGCGAGCTGGGGCACGTACAGGGACGCGGCGCTCGCCACGCACAGGAGCGTCAGCCAGGCCGTGGTGCGGTGCACCCAGCGCTGCGCCGGGGTGAACCGCCGCAGCCGCGTGGAGGGTTCAGACGGTGGGGGCGTCGTCGCGGCCGTTGGACCGGCCGACCCAGGCGTCGACGTCATATCCGAGCTCCTCCCAGTATCCGGGGCGCACGGAATCGGTGACGGTGATCCCCGAGAGCCATTTCGCCGACTTGTAGAAGTACATGGGCGCCACGTACAGCCGGACCGGCCCGCCGTGGGAGTGGCCGAGCGGCCGGTCCCCCATCCGGAGCGCGACGAGTACGTCGTCGCGCCTCGCCTGCTCGATCGTGAGGCTTTCGCTGTAGGCGCCGTCGAAGCAGGTGAAGCGGATGGCCTTCGCCCCCGGCCGTACACCGGCCGCGTCCAGCAGCGCGGAGAGCCGTACGCCCTCGAAGGGGGTCTCGGGGACCCGCCAGCCGGTGACGCACTGGACGTCGCGGACCAGGCGGGTCTGCCGCAGCGCCCTGAGGGAGTCCAGGGTGTACGTGGCGGGGCGCTCGACGAGACCGTCGACGGTGAGGAGGTAGTCGGCGGCGCTCCTGCGCGGTACGGAGGAGGCCACCGAGTAGTAGCGGAAACCGCCACCGTTGGGAAGGAGACCGGTGAGTCCGGTGAGGTCCTTGTCGGCGACCGCGCCGAGGCCACTCTCCATGACGCGCTGGAGGACGGGCGCGGCGACCACCGCCGCCGCGCCCGCGCCGAGCACGGCCAGGACCAGGCGGCGTCCGACGGGCGGACCTTCGGCATCGGGAGGGCGACTGTTCACGCCCCCAATAGAACACCCGCGGTCCCCTGTCACCAGAGGCCGCGGGTGTCCGTCACTCTTCGGTAAGAACCCGAAGAACGCGAGGAACGGGCAGAACGGGCAGAACCGTGAGGACGCCTCAGCGCTCGGCGGCGTCGGCCTCGGCGGCCTTCTCCAGCTGGAACGCCTCGTTGCCGAGACCGATCCTCGCGTGCACCTGCGGCTTGGTGGAGCGCAGCACGGCGCCGTACACCAGGCCGACGACGAGCGCGGCGCCGATGACACCGGGCAGCAGCCAGCTGAGGACCGAGCCGGGGCCGGAGCCCACCAGCACGTCGAAGTCCCTGACGGTGAGGACGGCGATGGCCAGCAGGGCGAGACCGGACAGTCCCGAGGCCACCAGGCGGGGCGCCTGCGCCCGGCCGGCGCCGCGCCGCACGAAGAAGGCGATGACGGCGAAGGCCGCGGCGGCCATCAGCAGGATGACGCCGAGCGCGCCGACATTGCCCATCCAGGTGAACAGGTGCAGCACCGGCGCGGTGGGGTCGCCGACCGGATTGTCGTCGGTGAGGGCGAAGGCCAGCACGATGACGAGGGAGAGCCCGGACTGGAGCAGCGAGCCGGTGGCGGGGGCCCCGCTCGTCCTGTTCGTACGGCCGAAGGCGGCGGGCAGCAGGCCCTCGCGGCCCATCGCGAACGCGTAGCGGGCGACGACGTTGTGGAAGCTGAGGAGCGCGGCGAACATACCGGTGACGAACAGGACGTGGAGCACGTCCGTGAACGTGGCGCCGAGCCGCTCCTCGGTGAGGCCGAAGAGCATGCCCGGACCCTGCTTCAGCGAGGTGTCCGCGACGGAGCCGGGACCGGTGGCGACGGTCACCGCCCAGGAGCTGATGGCGAGGAACAGGGCGGCGTAGCCGACGGCGAGGAACATCACGCGCGACACGACGATCTGCGGGCGGCTGGTCTCCTCGGCGTAGACGGGGGCCTGTTCGAAGCCGACGAACGCCGCGATGCAGAAGCAGAGCGCGGTGCCGAGCCCCGCCCCGGTGAGGGTGTCGGGGTTGAACGCGTGCAGCGACAGGCCCTCGGGGCCGGGCCGGCTGACGGCGGCGATGTCGAAGATCACGACGAGGGCGCATTCGACGACCAGCAGCACGCCGAGCACCTTGGCGTTGAGGTCGATCTTGAGCCAGCCGAGGGCGCCGACGGCCACGACGGCGGCGAGGGCCGGTATCCACCACTGGATCTGGAGGTCGAGGTAGGTCGCGAAGAGCCCGGAGACCTCGAAGCCGAGGATGCCGTAGATACCGACCTGCATGGCGCTGTACGCGACCAGGGCGACGAGTGAGGCACCCGCGCCGGCCGTCGGGCCGAGACCGCGCGCGATGTACGCGTAGAAGGCACCGGCGTTGTGCACATGCCGGCTCATCTCCGCGTAGCCGACGCTGAACAGCATGAGGACGATGCCGAGGATGACGTAGAGAAGGGGCTGCCCGACGATGCCCATCACACCGAAGACCGTGGGCATCACACCGGCGACCACCATCAGCGGGGCGCTGGCGGCGAGGACCGACAGCAGCAGTCCCGGGGTGCCGAGCCGGTCGGCCCGCAGCGCGCGTTCCTCACCCTTGTAGGTGTTGATCGCGCCGGTATCGCCGGTCACTTTCGCGGCTCCGGCCCGTCTGGTATCTGAACTGCCCGTCGACATGGCGGGGTTGGTCCCTTCGTTGGGTGCGACGCGGGTCACGGGGCACCGAGCGCGAAGCGGCGCGCGGCGAGGTATTCGGCATACGGATCGCGGCCGGAGTACGACCAGGGGGCCGCGGTGACGTGCTCGCCGATGCGGTGGAAGAGGGCGGCGGCCTCGGCGGGCC
Organism: Streptomyces sp. NPDC045968; assembly: GCF_056430475.1. Lineage (NCBI taxonomy): Bacteria > Bacillati > Actinomycetota > Actinomycetes > Kitasatosporales > Streptomycetaceae > Streptomyces > Streptomyces sp. NPDC045968. The sequence goes on from NZ_JBWKLF010000007.1 coordinate 351,557, forward strand.
GCCCTTCGCACACCTTGGCGTGCGCGAGGAAGTTGAGGTCGGCGCGGTGGCGGGGGTGGTCCTCTCGTTCCCATTCCAGCCACCAGTCGAAGGCGGCCTTCATGACCTGTCTGGCCCGCCGACCCGACCAGTGCCCGGAGGCGGCCGGATCGTCGGACTCGCTGCCGGCGGCGACGAGGACGCGGTAGCGCTCGGCGTGCGCGACCACGGGGAGCACGGCGAGCGGCGAGTCGGCGGGGGCCTGTTCGGCGGCCCAGGCGGCGAAGTCGTAGACCTCGTGCAGGGGGTCCTGACCGCTCTCGGGGTGGCTCTCAGCGAGCTGGGCCGTCATCAGGTGGTGCGCGTGGTGGTGCTCGGGGTGGCGGGCGCGGATCTCCTCGAAGTGCCGGGCGGCCTCCTCCCGTGCGCCGTCCACCCCCTGCGAGCCGCGTGCGCCGTCGAGCATCAGCAGGGCCAGCCAGGGCGTCGGGTCGGCGGGGGCGAGCCGGGCGGCGGTGAGGCAGACGTGGCGGGCCCGGTCGGCCGCGTTGGCGGACGCCTTGGGGTGCAGGGCGCGGGCGACCGCCGCGCACGCGAGGAGCGTGGCGGCGTCGGTGCTGTCGGGTTCGGCGAGGAGCCAGTCACCGGCCCAGCCGAGGGCGGACGGCGTCGCGGCGAGGGCGAGGACGCGGTGGCCCCTGCGGTCCCAGTCGGTGCCGGTCGCGCCGAGGAGGGCACGCGCCCTGGTCCACCGGCCCTGCTCGAACTGCCCGCGCACCTCGATGAGCTCGCTGTCGTCGAGGGCGGGGTCGAAGGGGTGGTCCGCGCGACCGCCCCTTCGGCGGGAGCGGCCCAGGGGCGGCGGAGGCGGGGACATCCGCGGGCTTCTTTCGACGCGATGTGCGAGCAAATGATCGCGCACAGCAAAGCGGTACGGAACGCTCCGAGTCAAGAGGCGGCCTTCCCCAACTCCTCTCACTTCCGCCACAGTTGGATGGAAGCGTCCCGGTGGGGCGAGATTCGTGCAGCTCACCGTGGGTGTCCGGGGTGCGAGGAGTGACGCGTGCCACACTGACGGCATGGCGAATCGTGAACCTCTCAAACCACTCCTCTTCGTCTTCCCGGGGCCGCTGCGCGACCAGTTGGTCGCCGCGGTGCTCGCCGGTGCGAAGGTGTCCACCTCCTGCCTGCTGGCCGAATACGAGGTGGAGAAGGAGGAGTTGCCCCCGGTGGGTGAGCGGTCCGCGCTGATCGACTCGGACGGGCGGGAGGTCGCCGTGGTCGAGGTGACGGACGTACGTGTGATGCGGCTCGGTGACGTCACGCTTCAGCACGCGATCGACGAGGGCGAGGGGTACACGACGGTTGCCGAGTGGCGGGCCTCGCACGAGCGGTTCTGGCACGGCGAGGAGATGCGGGAGGCTCTTGGTGACCCGGATTTCGTGGTCGACGACGACACGATGATCGTTGCTGAGCGGTTTCGGGTGGTGGAGGTGCTGGATGCGGTGGGGTGAGCGGGGGCGGGGCGGTGCGCCGCGGGTGGGGCCGCTGCGCGGGGCTTGTCCCCTACCCGCCCCCTCCCGAAACCGGGGCTCCGCCCCGGAACCCCGCTCCTCACACGCCGGAGGGGCTGGAAAGGCGGGTCCGGAGGGGCATGAGGGGCGGATCCGGAGGTGGTCCTAGCCGACCGCCTGCGCCGCCGCCCGGCCCGCCGCCCGGCCCGAGAAGATGCAGCCGCCCAGGAACGTGCCTTCCAGCGACCGGTAGCCGTGCACCCCTCCCCCGCCGAAGCCCGCCGCCTCGCCTGCCGCGTACACCCCGGGCAGCGGCGTTCCGTCCGCCGCGAGGACGCGTGAGGACAGGTCCGTCTCCAGGCCGCCCAGCGACTTGCGGGTGAGGATGTTGAGGCGCACCGCGATCAGCGGGCCCGCCTTCGGGTCGAGGATGCGGTGCGGCTTCGCCGTGCGGATGAGCTTGTCGCCGAGGTAGGCGCGGGCCCCGTGGATCGCCGTCACCTGGAGGTCCTTGGTGAAGGGGTTGGCGATCTCGCGGTCGCGTGCGGTGATCTCGCGGCGCAGTTCGTCCTCGTCGATGAGGCTGTCACCGGTCAGCGCGTTCATTCCGCGTACGAGGGCGCCGAGGTCCTTCTCCACCACGAAGTCCGCGCCCTTGTCCATGAACGCCTTGACGGGCGCCGGCACGTCGGCGCGCGCCCGGCCGATCACGTCGCGGACCGACTTGCCGGTGAGATCCGGATTCTGCTCGGAGCCGGAGAGCGCGAACTCCTTGCCGATGATCCGCTCGTCCAGGACGAACCAGGTGTAGCCGTATCCCGACTTCATGATGTGGTCGAGGGTGCCCAGCGTGTCGAAGCCGGGGAAGAGCGGCACCGGGAGCCGCTTGCCGCGGGCGTCCAGCCAGAGGGACGAGGGGCCGGGGAGGATCCGGATGCCGTGCTTGGCCCAGATCGGGTTCCAGTTCTCGATGCCCTCGGTGTAGTGCCACATCCGGTCGCGGTTGATGTGGTGCGCGCCCGCCTCCTCCGCGATCCCCAGCATCAGGCCGTCGACGTGGGCGGGGACGCCGGAGAGCATCTTCTCGGGCGGGGTGCCGAGCCGCTCGGGCCACTGGGACCGTACGAGGTCGTGGTTGCCGCCGATGCCGCCGGAAGTGACGATCACGGCCTGGGCCCTCAGTTCGAAGGTGCCGGTGGCTTCGCGGCTGCTCGCGGTGCCGCGTTCGGCGCCGCTCGGTTCGAGGATCTCGCCGGTGACCGTGTCGACCGCCCCGGCCGAACGGCCGAGCCCGGTGACCCGGTGGCGGAAGGCGAAGCGGACGAGGCCCTTGGCGACGCCTTCGCGCACCCGCCGCTCGAAGGGGGCGACGACACCCGGGCCCGTACCCCAGGTGATGTGGAAGCGGGGGACGGAGTTGCCGTGGCCCGTGGCGTCGTATCCGCCGCGTTCCGCCCAGCCCACGACGGGGAAGAACCGCATCCCCTGGGCGTGCAGCCAGGACCGCTTCTCACCGGCCGCGAAGTCGACGTACGCCTCCGCCCACTTCCGTGGCCAGTGGTCCTCCTCGCGGTCGAAGCCCGCCGTGCCGTACCAGTCCTGGAGGGCCAGCTCGTGGCTGTCCTTGATCCGCAACCGGCGCTGCTCGGGCGAGTCGACGAGGAACAGTCCGCCGAAGGACCAGTGCGCCTGACCGCCGATGGACTGCTCGGGTTCCTGGTCGAGCAGGATCACCGAACGTCCCGCGTCGACGAGCTCGGCGGTGGCCACCAGCCCCGCGAGCCCTGCCCCGATCACGATCACATCAGCGTCGTACGCCATGGGAATCCGTCCTTGTCACCAAGTTACTCGTGCGTCAGATCTTCGGTTCGGGCCGCTGCCACGTCAACCGTCCCGCACCTCCGGCCTGCGGCGGGACGCCGACGACCCGGGCACTCCGACCGCACGCGACCCGGCCCATGGGGGTGTTCGGGTAGTCGCCGTCGCCCTGCCGGCGGTGTGCTGTTGGATGGACGGCATGAGCGCTGCTGACGAGATCCTGGACATCGTCGACGAGAACGACGTGGTCGTCGGAGAGGCCCCGCGCGGCGAAGCGACCGCGCGCGGCCTGCGTCACCGCTGCGTCTTCATCGAGGCGCGGGATGCCGAGGGCCGGCTGTTCGTGCACCGCAGGACCGCCACCAAGCTGGTCTTCCCCTCGCACTACGACATGTTCGTCGGCGGGGTCGTGGGCGCGGGCGAGTCCTACGACGAGGCCGCCCTGCGCGAGGCCGAGGAGGAGCTGGGAGTCACCGGGCTCCCCCGCCCCGAACCGCTGTTCAAGTTCCTCTACGACGGCGGGCACCACACCTGGTGGTCGTACGTCTACCAGGTGCGGTGCGAGCTGCCGGTGCGCCCGCAGGCCGAGGAGGTCGCCTGGCACACCTTCCTGACCGACGCGGAGCTTGAGCAGCGGCTCGGCGACTGGACGTGGGTTCCGGACGGGCTGGAGACGTATCGGCGCCTCAGGGACTTCCGGGCGCGCTGAGCCCGCCCGGAGCGGCGGCCCCACGGCAGATAGGGTTCCCGGCGTGAACGAATTCGTACGGGGCCTGCGGCTGTGGTTCGCGCCGCAGCGGCTGCGCGAAGAGGGCGACACCCCCGACTACCGCTTCTCCCTCGCCAACGAGCGCACCTTCCTCGCCTGGCTCCGCACGGCTCTGGCGCTGATCGGCGGAGGTTTCGCCGTCGACCAGTTCCTCCCGGACCTCGCCTGGGGTGTGCGCACCTGTCTGGCGCTCGTTCTGCTCGCCTCCGGTGTGCTGTGCGCGCTGCGCGCGGTCAATCACTGGGTCAGGTGCGAGCGGGCCATGCGGCGGGGCGACGATCTGCCGGTCTCCCGCTTCCCGACCCTGCTGAGTCTCGCGGTCGCCGCCGTCGCCCTGGCGATGGTGGTGGTGGTCCTGTTCGGCTGGGAGTCCTGATGCCCGGCGCCGAGCGGGACCCCGGTCTTCAGCCGGAGCGGACCAGGCTGGCCTGGCGCCGCACCACCCTGTCCTGCACGGTGGTGGCCGTCCTGGCGGGCCGGCAGGCGCTGCACGGCGGGACGAGCCCGGCGGCGGTGACCGCCGTGGCCCTGAGCGTGCTGGCCTGGCTGGGGTTCCTGCGGGTGGCGCATCTGCGGGTGACGGCGATGGAGACGGCCAGGCCGCGGCCGATGTCGCCGCGCAGCGCGCTGACGTCGGCCGCGTGCACGGTCGCGCTGGCCGTCTTCGCCGCCGCCATGCTGTTCTGAGTCCTGACGTTTCGCGGCGGGGCCTCCCGGCCGCTCAGCTCTCCCATTCCACGGCGACGATGATCTTTCCGCGGGTGCGGCCCTCCTCGTTGAGCCGGTAGGCGTCCGCGGCCAGTTCCAGCGGGAAGACCCGGTCGACGTGGACCCGGACGATGCCCTGTTCGGCCAGTTCCGCCAGGTGCGCCAGATCCGTGGCGTCGGGCCGTACGAAGGCGTACTTGCCGCCGTAGGAGAGGACCTCGGGGTCCGCGACGGAGGCGAGGCGCCCGTCGGGCGCGAGCGTGTCGGCGGAGGCCCGCAGCGCGTCGCCGCCGACGGTGTCGAAGGCCGCGTCGATGCCCTCGGGGGCCAGGGCCCGCAGCCGGTCGGTGAGTCCTTCGCCGTACTCGACGGGTTCCGCGCCCAACTGCCGCACGTGGTCGTGGTTGTGGGGGCCCGCCGTACCGATGACCCGGCAGCCCGCGTGCCGGGCGAGCTGGACGGCCATCGAACCGACGCCGCCGGCCGCCGCGTGGACGAGCACCGTCTCGCCGCCGCGGATCTTCAGTACGCGGTTCAGTACCTGGTACGCGGTGAGGCCGGTCAGCGGCAGGCCCGCGGCCTCCTCGAAGCTCAGGCTCAGCGGCTTGCGGGCGAGGGTGCGCACGGGGGCTGCGACGTACTCGGCGAACGTACCGCGGGAGAGGAAGTCCTCCCGTACGTACCCGATGACCTCGTCGCCCACCGCGAACTCGTCCACGGCGACGCCGGGCTGGACCACCACTCCGGAGACGTCCCAGCCCGGGATCACCGGGAAGACGGCCTCAAGACCGGACTGGAGATAGCCTTCGCGGGCCTTCCAGTCGACGGGGTTGACGGACGCGGCCCGCACCTTCACCAGCACCGTGTCGGGGCCGACCTTCGGGTCGGGCCGCTCGCCGTACTCCATGACGTCGGCCGAGCCGTACCTGCTGTAGCTGATCGCCTTCATCTCATGACCATCGGCGCAGGTCAGGGTCGGCGCAACTCGGACCTCTCACCAGCGCGGGACGGACGGCGCCGTCCACCCCGGTTCGGCCTCGCGCATCGCCGCCGCGTCGTCCCGCTCCCGCATGGTGCCGTCGTCGTCGAGCCAGCGCCTGTGCAGTACGGCCAGGCGCTCGCGGTCCAGTGCGACGCCGAGGCCGGGGGCGTCGGAGACCGTCAGCCGGCCGCCTTCGAAGACGTGGCGGGTGGTGACCACGTCCTCGGTCTGCCACGGGTAGTGGCTGTCGCAGGCGTAGTCGAGGTTGGGCACGGTCGCCGCGACGTGGGTCATCGCGGCGAGGCTGATGCCCAGGTGGGTGTTGGAGTGCATGGACAGCCCGACGCCGAAGGTGCGGCAGATCGCGGCGAGCTCCCTGGTGCGGTGCAGCCCGCCCCAGTAGTGGTGGTCGGAGAGGACGACCTGGACCGCGTCACGGGCGAAGGCGTCGGGGAGTTCGGCGAGCGTCGTGACGCACATGTTGGTGGCCAGCGGGACGTCCGTCCCGGCGGAGACGGCGGCCATGGCGTCCGTCCCGCTCGCCGGGTCCTCCAGATATTCGAGGCCGCCCTTGAGCCGGTCCGCGACGTACAGCGAGGTCTCGACGGACCAGGCACCGTTGGGGTCCAGGCGCAGGGGCTGCCCGGGGAACGCCTCGGCGAGCGCCTCGATCGCGGCGATCTCCTGGTCCGGTTCGAAGACGCCGCCCTTCAGCTTGAAGGAGGAGAAGCCGTGCTCGCGGGCGAATCGCCGTGCCTGGGCGACGACTCCGGCCGGGTCCAGCGCCGCGCCCCAGTCGTCCCGCTCACCGGCTCCCGGGTGGGCCGCCCAGCGGTAGAAGAGATAGGCGCTGTATTCGACGGTGTCCCGGACCTTGCCGCCGAGCAGGGCGTGCACGGGCAGACCGAGGGTCTGGCCGAGCGCGTCCAGGCAGGCGACCTCGAAGCCGGAGACGACGGAGAGCCGCAGCTTGTCCACGGTCTGCACGCCGCGCAGCCCGCCCGCGTCGACCCGCTCGTCGGCGGACCGTGAGTCCCCGCACACCTCGTCGGCGAGAGCGAACAGGCCGTTCACATCGCTGACCGGACGGCCGGGCAGCGCTTCGGCGAGGGGCCGGGCGAGTTCGAGGTACTTGCCGTCTCCGTAGGTCTCCCCGATGCCGGTCACACCGCCGCGTGTGACCACTTCCACGATGAGGCGCGGGGTGTACGGCTGATGGACGCCCTGGGTGTTGAGAAGCGGCGGGTCGGCGATGAGGATCGGAGTGAGGCGGACTTCGTCGATCAACAGGGCTGTATCCATACGTGAACTCTATTCATAGATACAGCTGGACGCCAGGGTCCGTCCGGAGTTCGCGCCCACCGATTCCGGGAGTTCACTGGACGACATACCGACTGGTCGGCATCATGGTCACCGATTGTCCTACCGCCCCGGAGGTGCGCACCATGAGCCCAGTCCACCCGCCAGGTCTCGACCCCGACCTGCTGCGCGGCTACCTCGACCGCGAGCGGCCGGGGCTGGTGAGCGGACCGCTCGAAGCCCAGCTGATCGAGGGCGGGCGCTCGAACCTCACGTACATCGTCAGCGACGGCGCCCGCCGGTGGGTCGTCCGCAGGCCTCCGCTCGGCCATGTCCTGGCCACCGCGCACGACATGAAGCGCGAGCACCGGGTGATCAGCGCCCTGCACCCGACCGCCGTCCCGGTGCCGGAGCCGGTGCTGCTCTGTGAGGACGACTCGGTCATCGGATCGCCCTTCTACGTCATGGAGTACGTCGAGGGGACCCCGTTCCGTACCGCCGAGCAGCTCGCTCCGCTCGGCGCCGCACGCACCCGGGCCGCGATCCTCGGCCTCGTGGACACCCTGGTGGACCTCCACGCCGTGGACCCCGCGGCCGTCGGGCTCGGCGACTTCGGCCGCCCGGAAGGCTTCCTGGACCGCCAGCTGCGCCGCTGGGGCAAGCAACTGGACGCCTCCCGCAACCGCGAACTGGCCGGGATCGACGAGCTGCACTCCGCGCTCGGCCGCGCGCTGCCCGTCTCCCCCGCCCCGACCGTGGTGCACGGCGACTACCGCCTGGACAACGTCCTGATCGGCCCGGACGACGAGATCAGGGCGGTGCTGGACTGGGAGATGTCGACCCTCGGCGACCCGCTGACCGATCTGGGCCTGCTGGTGATGTACAGCTCCGACCTCGGTCTGCCCAGGTCCCCGGTGTCCACCACGTCCGGCGCGGCCGGCCATCCCACCCCCGCGGAGCTGATCGAGCGCTATGCCGCCCGCTCCGGCCGCGACACCTCCGCCCTCTCCTGGTACACGGCGTTCGCCTGGTTCAAGCTCGCCGTGATCCTGGAGGGCATCCACTACCGGTACACCCTGGGCCAGACTGTCGGCGCCGGCTTCGACCGCATCGGCGATCTCGTCCCCGTCTTCATCGAGCACGGCCTCACCACCCTCCAGGAAGGCTGAGTTACCCCATGGACTTCGCATTCGACGCCCGTACCGAAGAGCTGCGCACCACGCTGCTCACCTTCATGGACGAGCATGTGTACCCGGCCGAGCGGACCGCCGAGGAGCAGCGCGCGGAGCTCGCCTCCCCGTGGGACACCCCGGCGGTCGTCGAGGACCTGAAGGCCGAGGCGCGCAGGCAGGGCCTGTGGAACCTCTTCCTTCCCGACGCCGGATACGGTGCCGGGCTGACCAACCTCCAGTACGCCCCGCTGGCCGAGATCCTGGGCCGCAGCCCGCAGTTGGCGCCGACCGCGCTCAACTGCGCCGCGCCGGACACCGGGAACATGGAGGTGCTCTTCCAGTTCGGCACCGACGAGCAGAAGAAGCAGTGGCTGGAACCGCTGCTCGCCGGGGAGATCCGGTCCGCGTTCGCAATGACCGAGCCCGAGGTGGCCTCGTCGGACGCGACGAACATCGAGACCCGGATCACGCGGGACGGTGACGACTACGTCATCAACGGGCGCAAGTGGTACATCTCCGGTGCGATGAACCCGGACTGCAAGATCTTCATCGTGATGGGCAAGACGGACCCCGACGGCCCGGACATCCGGCGCCAGCAGTCGCAGATCCTCGTCCCTCGCGACACCCCGGGCCTCGAAGTGCGGCGCGCCATGCAGGTGTACGGCTACGAGGACCACTACCACGGCGGCCACGCCGAGGTCGTCTTCCACGACGTGCGGGTGCCCGCGACGAATCTGGTCGGCGAGGAGGGCGGCGGTTTCGCCATCGCCCAGGCACGGCTGGGCCCGGGCCGCATCCACCACTGCATGCGGCTGATCGGCATGGCGGAGCGGGCCATCGAGCTGATGTGCCGGCGGGCGGTGTCCCGTACGGCCTTCGGCAAGCCGCTCGCCCAGCAGGGCGTCGTCCAGAACTGGATCGCGGACGCCCGGGTCACGGTGGAGCAGCTGCGGCTGCTCGTACTGAAGACGGCCTGGCTGATGGACACCGTGGGCAACCGCGGCGCCCACACCGAGATCCAGTCCATCAAGATCGCCACTCCGCGCGCGGTGGTCGGCATCCTCGACCAGGCGGTGCAGTTGCACGGCGCGGGCGGGGTCAGCCAGGACTACCCGCTGGCCGAACTCTGGGCGGCCGCGCGGACGTTGCGCCTGGCGGACGGCCCGGACGAGGTGCACCAGCGGTCGCTGGCGCGCCGCGAGATCAAGAAGTACCTCTAGCCGGCTCGTGCATGGCCGGCGGTGAGACGTGGAGAGCTTCGGTACGGCCTTGTCCACACGTGTCGTACCGAGCCCACGTCGCAGGTCCGCTGACGCGGCAGCAGGCAGACGACGGCTCGGGCGGACCGGATCCCCGCGCCGTCGACGCCGATAGGGAACGGGCTCGTTGTCACCCTCTCGCGTGCGCCTGGGAGTATGAGCGCTCGGTCGCCGAACCCTTGACGACCTCCCATGCCCCACGCCCCCGGAGATCCCGCCATGCCACGCGTCCTCCTCGTCGAAGACGACCCCTCCGTGCGCGAGGGCGTCGAGCTCGGGCTGCGCCGGCGCGGGCACGAGGTCCTCGCCGTCGCGACCGGCGAGGCCGGTCTGGAGGCGCTGGGTGCCTTTCGCCCCGATCTCCTGCTGCTCGACCTGATGCTGCCCGCCATGAGCGGCGTCCAGGTGTGTTGCCGGGTACGCGAGACCAGCCAGTTACCGATCATCATGCTGACCGCGCGCGGCGACGACGTGGACATCGTCGTCGGCCTCGACGCGGGTGCGGACGACTACATCGTCAAGCCCGCCCGTACCGAGATCATCGAGGCCCGCGTACGTGCCGTGCTGCGCCGTATCGACGTCCCGGCCGACGCGCGGCCCGCCGTCGAGCACCACGGTGAACTCGGCATCGACCGCGCCGGTCACGCCGTCCTCAAGTCGGGCGCCCCGGTCCCCCTCGCGCCCTCCGAACTGAAGCTGCTCCTGCACCTGTCCGCGGTGCCGGAACAGGTCTTCAGCCGGCAGCGGCTCCTGGAAGAGGTCTGGGAGCACAGCTACCACAGTGACGTCCGGCTGGTGGACGCCTGTGTGCGCCGGCTGCGCACCAAGATCGAGGATCCGTCCCGCGATCCTCGCTACATACAGACCCTGCGGGGCTTCGGCTACCGCTTCGGTCCGCTGTGAGGATGCCGGGAGCGACCGTCGCGTTCGGGCTGCGCACGCGGCTGGTGATCGCGTTCCTGCTGGTGGCCGCGGTCAGCGCCGTCACGACCGCCGCGCTGACCTATCGGGAGGCACGCAGCGCGGTCCTCGCACGTGCGCAGGACACCGCGGTCGCCTCCTTCCGCGAGGAGGTCGAGCGGTTCGCCCCCAGTCTGCCCATGGACCCGGATTCGCTGCGGTGGTACCTGTACGACATCGCGGCGCGCGCCAAACCCCATCCGTGGATCGTCTTCGCCGAGTACGGCTCGTTGCGCGCCTCCTCGGGTGACCGGCCCGTCTCGGGTGTGCTGACCGCGGAGCTGCGCCGCACCGCGCTCACTTCGCCGCACGGCAGCTTCGAGCGGGTCGTCAAGGACGGGCGCGCGTATCTGACGATCGGGATGCCGGTGATGACCCGCGTCGTCGCCGGCGGCGGCGCGGTGCCCAGTGGCCTGGTTCTCTTCGCCGTGATGCCCATGACGAACGAGGAGGTGGACATCGACGCGCTGGTGACCGCTGCCCGCGACGGCGCGCTGCCAGGGCTGGCCGTGGCCCTGGTGCCCGCACTGCTCGCGGCGCGCAGCGTGCTGCGCCCCGTCCGTGAACTACGGCGTGCCGCACACTCCATGGGTGGCGGGAGGCTCGACACGCGTATCCCTGTCCATGGCCGCGACGAACTGGCCGACCTGGCGCGGACGTTCAACGAGTCGGCGGCCCGCCTCGAACGCTCCGTGCAGGAGTTGCGGGACGCCGGGGCGCGGGCCAGGCGCTTCGCCTCGGACGTTTCTCACGAGTTGCGCACCCCACTCGCCGGTATGCTCGCCGTCACGGACGTGGTGGACGAGGACGCCGAGACGCTCGACCCTGACACCGCGCGGGCGATGCGTCTGATCAGCGCCGAGACCGGCAGACTGGCCGTACTGGTGGAGGATCTGATGGAGATCTCCCGCTTCGACGCCCGCGCGGCGGAGCTCGTCGCCGACGAGGTGGACGCGGCGGAGGCCGTGCGCAGCACCCTGTCCGGCAGGCAGTGGCTCGGCCGGGTCCGCGCGGAGCTTCCTGACGGCTTCCGTATCCGCCTCGACCCGCGCCGCTTCGACGTCATCGTGGCCAACCTGGTCGGCAACGCCCTGCGCCACGGTGCCGAGCCGGTCACCGTGCGGCTGTCGGTACGCGGGGGTGTGCTGATCACCGAGGTGCACGACAGCGGCCCCGGGATCGCTCCGGATGTGCTGCCGCACGTCTTCGACCGTTTCTTCAAGGCGGACGCCGCACGTTCGCGCTCATCGGGCAGCGGGCTCGGGCTTGCGATCACCGAGGAGAACGTACAGCTGCACGGCGGCACGATCCGCGCGGAGAACGCGCCCGGGGGCGGCGCGCTGTTCACCGTGGAGCTGCCCTTCGACGGACCCGCGTCCGGGAGCAGCGCGCCGGACGGTCCGTCACCCGCGCAGGGTGGCATGGGGCCGGCGGACGGCCGGGACCGAACGAAGGCCACCGCGTGAGGAAGCCGGCGTTCCGTGCGCGTCGAGCGGTCCGGGTCGCCGCGCTGCTGGTGCTCGCCGGGGGCCCGCTCCTCCTGGGCTGCGGTATCCAGGAGACGGCCGTGATCGAGGCCGGCAGACCGGCTGTCGCCGATCTGCTTCCCCCGCGCGAGGGACGTGTGCTGTTGTTCTTCCTCTCCCCCGGCAACGAACTGCGGCCCGTGCCACGGACCGTCGACTCACCGTGGCGCAGCGGCGCCGCGGGTGAGGAGATGAGCGAGTCGCTCTCGCCGCTCGCGGCCGTCAACGCCCTGCTCGCCGGGCCGGACAAGGCCGAACGGCGGGCCGGATTCCGCAATGCTCCCTCGCTGCCCCCTGCGGCATCCGCCGCGGACCCGGTCGTGAAGGGTGGCCTCACCGTCGAGGTCACGCTGCGCCTGCGGGTGACACGGCTGACCGCCCCCGCCCGCGACCAGCTCGTCTGCACGGCCGCGTACGCGGCGCACGCGCAGGGCGCCGCGTCCGTGAGCCTGGTCGGGCAGGACGGACGCCTCGCCCCGGCCGACTGCCCCGTTCGCCCGGTCAAGGTGCCGGCACGCTGAGCCGTGGCGGCGGTTGTGCGAACGGCTGAGCACCGATCGAAGAGGATGTTCCCGGGCTGCGCGGCCGGGCTGTCGTCGGCCGCACCGACGTAGCGGCCCGCCGGAACCTCCGTTCCGGCGGGCCGCTCTCCTCGGCTCACCCCGGGCCGTGTCCCGCCCGTGGGTCACCGGCCTGGGTCACCTCTACTTGCCGAAGAAGGCGTTGTGGATCGTGACCGTCGACTGGTTGTCATTCTTGTCGGTGACGACGGCCTTCAGCGAAATCGCCTTGTCCTTCGCAGGGGCGGGCACCGTGATCCTGTCCGCCCTGACCGGTACGGGCAGCCACTTCTTGCCGTCGTACGACACCAGGACGCGCAGGGCCTTCAGGTTGTCGCCGGCCGCCGCCCCCTGCACCTCGACGGGGACGGTCTGCGTGGCGCCTGCCGGAACAGTGGAGTCCAGCGCGAGCTGCGGCAGGAAGCGGACCGTGGAGACCGGGAGCATGGCCGGGCTCTCGGTGCGGGCCGAGTGGAAGGTCCACGAGGCGTCGATCCGGGTCCCGGTGCGGTTGAACGCCGGGTTGCGGTGGATCGTGGTTGCCACCGTGTACGAGGCGGAGTCCGACGGCAGTGTGAAGGGCTCCTCGTCGATGGCGGAGTCCTTCTGCGCGTAAAGCTCCCCGTTGCGGTGGATGGTGGTGCTCGCCCCTGAGTACTGGGCGAACCCGGAATGGCCCGACCCGTCACTGACCAGCGGCAACGCGCCGTAGATGTCGTCGCCGTCGCGCACGATCCCGTCGTTCGCGTTCATCCGCGGCCCCAGTACCCCGACGTTGAACTTCTCGGTGTACGTCGCCCCCGCCTCGAATCGCTGCGGCCCGTCGAGCTGGTAGGCCGAGTCGAAGCTCCGGTAGCCCGCCGGGTCCGTCTCGCCCAGGACACCCGCGACGATGTTCCAGGCGGCCCCGTCGGCCGTGGACAGATACACATGGCGCGTTCCCAGTGCCGACTGCACCGAGTAGGGGGCCTCGACGCCGCCGCCGTAGTCCAGTACGCCGTGGGCCGCGAGGGCACCCTCGAGGCCGGGTACGGACGACCCGATCCTCGCCTTCACCAGGGCCATGTCCTTGAGCGTGTAGGTCTTGCTGTAGCCGGTGGCCAGCTCCTGGACCGGGCCGCCGGTGAGGACGTTGTACTCGCTGGTGCCCCGCGCCCAGTGCGCGGACCACTGCTGGGCGAGGGCGCCCTCCTCCATCCTGGGACCCTGGTACGCGGTGCGCAGGTTGTCGAAGCTGCCGAACTCGCCCCCCTCGATGATGAAGGTCTCGGGTGTGCTCAGGGTGTACATCACTCCGGCGCGCGTGGGGCGTGCGGCCGCGTCCGGCACCTTGAAGTTCACGGGCCGGGTGGTCCGGGCGTCGAGGGTGACCGTGGTGGGACCGGTCACCGAGAGCTGCGGATTGTTGATCAAATCGGCGCCCTTGCGCGGGTCCGCGGGGTCGACCAGCATGTCGGCGGCCAGGCTGTAGGTACCGCGCGGCAGCCGGACCGTGGCGGAGCCCGACGACAGATCCGGGAAGAACCGCTGGCCTGCGGCGGAGTCGCGGTAACCCTTCAGGTCGGCCTGCCAGTTGGTGCTGGCGGCGCCGTCCCGTCCGATGGTCTTGAAGGTGACGTCGTACGACTCGCTCTCGCGGTCCACCGCTGCCGCGGTGCGCACGGTCTGCCCCCCTCCGGACGCGACGACCGTGGCCGAGTACGAGCCGTCGACCGTACCGCCGAGCCGGGTGTCGGCCGTCAGATTCACGGCGGCGTCGCCGCCTGCCGGGACCGTGATCCGCCGCGTCTCAAGGGTGAAGAACCCTGCCGGGGCGGGCTGTCCGTCTCCGCCGGTGGGCGCCGCCAGCGACAGGTCCAGCGTCACATCGGAGGTGCCGTTGTTCCGGTACCTCACCTGCTTGGTGACGGGTGTGTCGTCGGTGTGGGGCCACTGCTGGGTGCCCAGGCTGACCGAGTTCGGTTCGGAGACGAGCGTCTGGTCGATCGCCTTGTCGACGGCGAGCCGGCCCGCGCCCTGCTGGAAGACCGAGTGGGAGCCGTCCTTGGCCGAGCCCGTCAGGACCGCCTTGATCTGGGCGCCCGTCCAGGTGGGATTCTTCTGCTTGAGGATCGCCGCGGCGCCCGCGACGTGCGGGGTCGCCATCGACGTACCGCTCAGGCTGACGTATCCGGGAGGGTTCTGTCCCGAGGTGCCGGCCGCCGCGGCCGCCGTGATCTCCACACCCGGCGCGGTGATGTCGGGCTTGACGGCGCCGTCCCCGGTGCGGGGCCCGACGCTGGAGAAGTCGGCGATCTGGTCGTCGTCGTCGACGGCGCCGACCGTCAGGGCCGCGTCGGCGCTGCCCGGCGATGCGACCGTGCCCCGCCCCGGTCCGCTGTTGCCCGCGGCTACCGCGAACAGGACGCCCTTCTCCGCGGAGATCTTGTTGACCTGGGCTTCCAGGGGGTCGATTCCCAGGGTGTCGGGGCTGCCCAGGCTCATGTTGATGATGTCGGCGCCCTGGGCGACGGCCCAGTCGACGCCCGCGAGGATGCCGGAGTCGTCACCGACGCCCCGGTCGTCCAGCACCTTGGCGTTGATCAGCCGGGCACCGGACGCCACGCCTTTGAACCGGGCGTCCTTCGCCCCCGTACCGGCCGCGACGGAAGCCACATGTGTGCCGTGTCCGACACGGTCCTGGGCGTCCGGGGAAGCGCTGAAGTTCTGCTCCGCCACCACCCGGCCCGTCAGGTCCGGGTGGGTGGCGTCGATCCCGGTGTCCACGACGGCGATCTTCACACCGGTGCCGTCGTACGAGCGGGCCCAGGCCGCCGGGGCGCCGATCTGGCCGGTGCTGCGGTCGAGCGACGCCTTCCGTACGCCGTCCAGCCAGATCCGCGCGATGCCGGAGGTCCTGGCCGCCGAACCGTCGGCCTGCTGACGGGTCAGGGCGTCCCACAGGGCGCCCGCGCCGTCGGTGGTGCGGGCGCTGGTGACGGCATCGGCGTCGAGGGCCGACAGAGTCCGGCGCACGGTGGTGCCGTCGGATGACCGCACCTCGGCGCGGGCGGACTTGGCCGCCGGTCCCCGGTAGCCGACGATCACCTTGAGCCCGGCCCGGTTGGCCTTGCGGCTCTGCGGTCCGGCGAGTCCGGTGATGTCGAACAGCCGCTGGTCCAGCGTGCCGTCGGCGATCAGCCGCCGGGCGTCACGCGGCACCACATAGGTACGTCCGTCGTGGGTCCGGGTGAAGAAGGGTATGTCCTCGCGGCCCTTCGCTCGCTGGATACCGCCGACCCTGCCACGGGAGTCCACGAGGACCCGGTCGCCGGTGATCAAGGTGACGGTGTGTCCGGTCCTGCCGGCTGAGCCCAAGTCCTGGGCGCCGACCGGGGATGCCGTGTCCGGGCTGCTGCTCTTCGCCGTTGCCGGGCCGGTCATGCCCGCCGTCAGGGCGACGGCGGCCGCAGCGACGACGGCATACGCCTTCTTTGATCGTTTACGCAAGATTGTCCCTGCTCAGGAGTGAATCGGGCGGGCGAAGGCCCGGCCCGCACGGGGACGTGTTCGGATATGTACGGCCCCGGGGCCCTGAAGTATTCCGGGGTCGCTCGGACGCACTCAATGATCGTTGTGTAACAGCCGTTCGGAATGACCGGGCTTTACCCGGGAGGGCCAACGGGGCGCGGATTCCCAGGTCGTGCCCGGGGAGGCGCGCGGTGCGTGCCTCCCCGGGACGGCTCAGAAGGTGAGCTTCCAGCTGTCGATGTAGCCGGTGTCCTGTGCGGCCACGTCCTGCACCCGGAGCTTCCAGGTGCCGTTCGCCACCTCGGCCGAGGCGTTGACCGTGTAGCTCGTGATCACGTTGTCGGCCGAGTCGCTGCTGCTCGAGTTCTTCAGCCGGTAGGCGGTGCCGTCCGGGGCGAGCAGGTCGATGACCAGGTCACCCCGGTAGGTGTGCTTGATGTCCACGCCGGCCTGGAGGGTGGCGGGTGCGTTGCCGGTGCGGCCGGACACCGCGAGCGACGAGGTCACCGCTGCCCCGTTGTCGGGCACGCTCACATCGGTGGTCGTCGAGTAGACGTCACCGGCCGGCGGGGTGACCGTACCGGCGGAGAGGGTCCAGATCGCGTGGGCGACGGCGTCGCTGTTGCGGTCGAGCGCGGTGTCGTTGATGTTGGCCGTGGTGTCGCACGAGGAGTGGTAGCAGCGGTCGAACGCCTGCCCCGCCGTGCCGCCCCACTTCTGGGCCTGAGCGCTCGACTTGGTGTTGCTGGCCCCGGTGAACAGACCGCCCACCGGCACGCCCGCGGACTTGAACGGAGCGTGGTCGGAGCGCCCGTCGCCCTCCGTCTCGATCTCGGTCGGTACGGACAGGGCCGCGTAGTAGTCCTTGAAGGTCTTCTCGATGACGGGGTCGTCGTCGTAGACGAAGTATCCGGGGTTCGGCGAGCCGATCATGTCGAAGTTGAGATAGCCGCTGAGCTTCGAACGCTCCGTGGACGGGAGGTTGTTGACGTAGTACTTGGAACCGATCAGCCCCAGCTCCTCCGCGCCCCACCAGGCGAACCGGAGGTGCTTGTCGGGCGCCAGCTGGGCGCGGGAGACGGCGAGCGCGGTTTCGAGTACGGCGGCGGAGCCCGAGCCGTTGTCGTTGATGCCCGCGCCCGAGGACACGGAGTCGAGGTGCGAGCCGGCCATCAGGACCTGGTTGGGGTCTCCGCCGGGCCAGTCGGCGATCAGGTTGTAGCCGGTGGCTCCGCCGGAGGTGAACTGCTGGAGCGCGGTGGTGTACCCGGCCGCGTCGAGCTTGGCCTTCACGTAGTCGATGGACGCCTTGTAACCCGCCCTGCCGTGTGCCCGGTTGCCGCCGTTGGCGGTGGCTATCGACTGCAACTGGGTCAGGTGGGCCTTGACGTTGGCGAGCGGGATGTCGGGGGCGGCAGCGGCCAGCGGGGCGGCTGCCCCGCCCGGGCCCGCCGCCTGCGCCGCCGGGGCGGCGGTGGCGAGCAGGGCGACGAAGGCGAGTGCGGCGGCTGCCCTGGATCTGCGCAGCGCGAAGCGGTTGGGGATCATGTCGGGGCTCCGGATTCCGTTCGGGGACTGACGGAACGTGCGGGGGGTGACCCGGCCGCGCCGTGCCCGACCGGGTCCTGGAGCTGCTGGTGCGACGTGCGTGACCGATGGTCAGTGAGATGACCGTGCACCGTCAAGAGCGGGAACCGGACATGGCCGTTCTATAAACGGACAGCGTCCCCCGGGGGACGACCGGGGGACGCGTACGCCAACGAGAGGCGCTACGGGCGCAGGGCGCGCAGCAGCAGGTCCGCGAGGTGGTCGGCGACCTCCTGCTGGCTGAGCGGGCCGTCGGGGCGGTACCAGGTGGACAGGTGATGGACCGAGCCGAAGTGGTAGTCGACCACGAGGTCCGCCGGGGTGGCCGTGGAGAACACCCCGGTCTTCTGCCCCTCCTCGATCAGGGCCCGGAAACGCTCGTGGTAGCGGCGCCGCTCCACGCGTACCTGCTTGTTCTTCTCCGGGCTCAGATGGTGCATCGAGCGGAAGAAGATCGAGGCGTCGTCGAGGTTCTCGATGGTCGTCACCACCACGTCGGCCGCCGCGTCGCGCAGTCGCCGCTCGATCGGCGCGTCGGCGTTCGCGTAGGCGTCGAGCCGCTCCTGCTGGAGCCGCAGCACCCTGGCGTACACCTCGTGGAGGAGGTCTTCCTTGGAGCCGAAGTAGTGGTAGAGCGCGCCCTTGGTGACTCCCGCCGCCTCGACGATCTCCTGGACCGAGGTGCGGTCGTAACCGCGCTCGGCGAAGAGCCGGGTGGCGGCGGCCAGCAGCCTCTGAGGGACGGGAGTGCCGTTCCCGTCCGTCGCCTTGGCCATTGCCGCCACCTGCCTTTCGTACGATGCGTGAACTGTTCTAGCGGGGGGAACGCAGTTCCCGCCTGAGGATCTTCCCACTAGCCGTCTTGGGGAGCTCCGTCAGGATCTCGACCTCGCGCGGATACTTGTAGGCGGCGAGCCGTTCCTTGCAGTACGCGCCCAGCTCCTCCGGTCCGGCCTCGGCCCCCGGCCGCAGGCTGACGTAGGCCCGGACGGTCTCGCCGCGGTACGGGTCGGGGACGCCCACGACGGCCGCCTCGCGGACCGCCGGATGGGTGTAGAGCACGTCCTCGACCTCGCGCGGCCACACCTTGAAGCCGGACGCGTTGATCATGTCCTTCTTGCGGTCGACCACGTAGAGCCAGCCCGCCGCGTCCATGAAACCGATGTCGCCGGTGCGCAGCTCACCACCGGGGAAGGCCGCGGCCGTCGCCTCGGGGAGGTTCCAGTAGCCCCGGACGACCTGGGGCCCGCGCACGGCGATCTCGCCCTGCTCACCGAAGGGAACCTCCTGGCCGCTCTCGTCGATGATCCGGACGACCGTGTCCGGCCCCGGGACGCCGACCGAGAGGGTGCCGGACACCGGGTCGACGGGGGCTTCCCGCTCCGGCGGCACGGAGGCGCAGGGGGCCGTGCACTCGGTGAGTCCGTAGCCGTTGCGGATGTACGGGCCGAAGGCCGCCCGGAACTTCTCCACCAGCGCGGGCGGCAGCGGAGCGCCGCCCGAGGAGATCACCTGGAAGGAGGCGAAGTGCCCGGGTGTGACGTCGGGATGGGCGGCGAGCGCCATGAAGGCGGTCGACGGGCCGACGGTGTAGGCGGGGCGGTGCTCGGCGAAGGCTTCGAGGACGACGCTCGTCTCGAAGCGGTAGGCGAGGACCAGGGTGCCCGCGTTGGCGACGCAGGCGGCGAGCTGGCACACCATGCCGGTGATGTGGAAGAGCGGGGCGAGCGCGAAGTAGGCGGAGCCCTCGGCGATGGGGTGGCCGGTGCGCTGGCGTTCGGCGTTGACCATGATGTTGCCGTGGGAGTTCATGGCTCCCTTGGGGGTGCCGCTGGTCCCCGAGGTGTAGCTGATCAGCGCCACGTCGGCGGCGCCGAGCTCCCGGCCGGCCGGGGCGGCGAGGCCCTGGCGGGCGACGGTCACCAGGTCGTCGGCCCAGTCGCCGGCGCCCGGTGCGGGCAGGCGCTCGAAGCCCAGGACGCGGGGGTCGTTCTTCGTCTGGAGGTCCAGCTCGCAGGCGGTGACGGCGATCCGTACGCTCGGGGCCGCCTCGGCCGTGGCCCGCAGATACGAGTCCCAGGCCCGGTCCGAGCAGACCAGTGCGGTCACCTCCGCGTCCTTCAGTACGTGGCCGACCTCGCCGGACTTGTACATCGGGTTGAGGGGGACGACGGTGGCGCCGGCCTTCCAGGCGCCGAGCAGCGCGATGACGAACTGCGGTGTGTTCTGGAGCATGATCGCGACGCGGTCGCCGCGTTCCAGCCCCCGGGCCGCGAGGTGGCCCGCGAAGGAGTCCGAGAGCGCGTCGGTCTCGCGGTAGTCCAGGCGCCCGTCGAAGTAGGCGAGCGCGGTGCGCTCCGGGGCGCGGGCGACGGCGGCCCGGAAGGCGTGGACCAGCGTCTCGGCCGGGGTCACGGGGGCGAGCTGGGCCTCGCTGAGCAGCGCCAGCCACGGCTTGGCCGCGTAGATCGACTCGGTCATGCGCCGGTCTCCTCCCACTTCTGCTGGAGGTGGTTCATATTGCCGAGCCAGTGGTCGGGGTCCTTGGCGCGCGCCCGGTAGTACCCGGCGACCTCGGGGTGCGGCAGGACCAGGAAACGGTCCTGATCGATGGCGTCGAAGAGCGCGTCGGCGACGGCCTCCGGCTCGATCGCGCTGGGGGCGAGCACGAGTTCGCCCGCGGAGCCCGCCGCGGTGAGCATGTCCGTACGGACGCCCTGGGGGCAGATCGCGTGGACCTTGACGCCGCGGTGCCGGTAGGTCAGCGAGAGCCACTCGGCGAAGGCGACCGCGCCGTGCTTGGTGACGCTGTAGGGCGCCGCGCCGATCATCGTGAGCAGTCCGGCGGCCGACGCGGTGGACACGAAGCGGCCGCTGCCGCGCTCCAGCCAGTCCGGGAGCAGCGCCTTCGCCGCGCGGACGTGTGCCATGACGTTGACGTCCCAGGCCGCGGCCCAGACCTCCTCGTCCGCGAAGACGTCTCCGGGCGAGGCCAGGCCCGCGTTGGCGCAGTAGACGTCCACCGTGCCGTCGAGCGCGTCGCGGGCGGCGTCCACGATCCGCGAGGCGTCGCCCGCGAGGGCGGTGCCCCCGATCTCCTCGGCGAGTGCCTTGATCCGGCCGATGTCGAGGTCGTTCACGACGACCCGCGCGCCCTCCGCGGCGAATCTGCGGGCCAGAGCGGCTCCGATGCCGCCTCCGGCTCCTGTGACCACTACGCCAGCGCCCTGCACCGTACTCATCGATCCCGCCTCTCTCAGCCGACTGCACCGGCAGACTAACCAGTCGGTATGTGATCCGGGAAGGGGTAGGCACGAGGACGGGGAATCTACGCGGGTCCGGGTCGTTCCGTGCGGCCCGCGCCCGCGCTAGCGTGCGTGACCATGACAGTCGGCGCGATCATGGAGGTTGACGAATGAGCCTGTCCAGACGTGGTTTGCTTCACGCCGGCGGTGCGATGGGAGCCCTCGCGGTCACAGCGGCCGGGACCGGCAGCGCCGCCGCCCGCACGGGCCAGGGGTCCGGGCGCGGTGTCCGCACCGGTTTCGACCGGCTGGCCGCCGACGGCTATCGGCTGCTGGAGGGACAGAAGGTCGGCATCGTCACCAATCCGACCGGGATCACCTCCGACGTGCGCCACGTGGTCGATGTGATGCACCCCGACGACCGGGTGAACCTGACGGCGGTCTTCGGACCCGAGCACGGCTTCCGCGGCACCGCGCAGGCGGGCGGCTCCGAGGGACGCTACGACGACCCGGCGACCGGGCTGCCGGTGTACGACACGTACCTGAAGAGCGGTCAGGCACTCGCCGACATCTTCACCGCCTCGGGTGTGGACACCGTCGTCTTCGACATCCAGGACGCGGGCGCCCGCTTCTACACGTACATCTGGACGCTCTACGACTGCATGCAGGCGGCGGCTCTCGCCGGCAAGCGGTTCGTCGTGCTCGACCGGCCGAACCCGGTGACCGGCCGGGCCGCGCTCGGGCCCGTCCTGGAGCCGGCGTTCGCGACGTTCGTGGGCCGCCGGGAGATCGCCCAGGCGCACGGCATGACGGTCACCGAGCTGGCCCTGCTCTTCAACGCGGAGTTCCTGGCCGAACGGCCGGTGGAGCTGGACATCGTCACCATGTCGGGGTGGCGGCGCAAGGACTTCTTCGACGAGACCGGACTGCCGTGGGTGCCGCCGAGCCCCAACATGCCGACGCCCGAGACCGCCCTCGTCTACTCCGGGACGTGCCTCTTCGAGGGCACGAACCTGTCGGAGGGGCGGGGCACGACCCGCCCGTTCGAACTGCTCGGCGCGGAGGGCGTCGACCGCCGCTGGACGGCCGCCGCCAACGCCCTCGACCTGCCCGGGGTGGCGTTCCGCGAGGCGTACTTCGCGCCGACGTTCTCCAAGTTCCAGGGGAAGACCATCGGCGGCGTGCAGGTGCACGTCCAGGACCGGGCGGTCTTCGACCCGGTCCGTACGGGCATCGCGCTGCTCGTCACGGCGAAGCAGTCCTGGAGCGGTTTCGCGTGGCGCGCGGACAACTGGATCGACAAGCTGACCGGCAACACCCGGGTCCGCACGATGATCGACGCGGGCGCCGGTACGGACGAGGTCGTCGGAGCCTGGGAGGCGGACCTCGCGGCGTTCCGGGCGATCCGAAAGCAGTATCTCCAGTACCGCTGAACCGGGTCCGCCGGGCGGGCTCGCGTGGCGGGCCCGCCCGGCGGTCACGGCCTCCCGCGCCCGTACCGCTTCACGTGCGCCGTCTCAGGCTCTGGACACGTCACTTTTGAATGGAGCCGAATCGGGAAGCCGTACGTCTCACACGTGACGCCGAAGTACGAGTGACGGAGGTGGCAGTGACGTGGCCGGTTTCCGGAGTCTTGCGAGACAGGTCCGCGATCCGCGGGGCGATCTGGCATTGCGGAGATATTCGCTCCGCAAGTGCCTTGAACGATTCGCCCCTTACGGGCACCGGGCGACCTGGGACCATCTGTGCGCCCGCCACGGGATCGAGCCCGAGGACAGGACCCCGGACCCGGCACGGCTGGTGGGCGCGCTGAAGGAACTGGAAGAGGCGCGGGCCGTCTGGCTCGCCTACGAGTCGGGTTTCGCCGAGCGGCGGCGACGGGAGAAGCGCGACGGGCTGCGCCGCCCGGCCTCCTTCGACGACTGGCACCGGCGGACCTGGGGCGGGAATGGCATCGCACGCTGCGAGGACCCGTGCGTGCACCCCTCCGCACCGCTCGCCGAGGTGCTGGGCCGGCTGATCTCGGCGCTGGGATCGACGCCGGGGACCACCTGTCCGGTCTGCGCGGAGAACGGCATCGCCTGGCGGCAGCAGGAGCGGGAGCAGGAGCGGGAGCAGGAGCCGTGGTCGGGGCCGGTGTGCAGCGGCTGCGGGATCCAGGTGCCCCAGCCCGTGCTGACGCCGGGGGCGCTGGCGAAGGCACGGCGGATACGTCTGCGCGACCTGGCGTCGGCGGCCTGAGAGGGGCGCACCCCGCCCTGCGCGGCGAACGGCCGTGCCCGGCGAGCGGCCCGGCCCCGGTGGTGGGGCCGGGGCCCTACCGGCAGTCGCCGTCCGCCGGTGCGGCCTTCCTGCGCTCGGGCATCAGGCGCGAGCCCGCCATCCGCTCGCCGGAGATGTCGTTCGGGTTGGAGAGCACACAGGCTTCCAGTGAGAGGCAGCCGCAGCCGATGCAGTCGGTGAGGTGGTCCCGCAGCTGGCCCAACTGCTTGATGCGCTCGTCCAGTTCGGTGCGCCACGCCTCGGAGAGCCGTGCCCAGTCCTCGCGGTTGGGGGTGCGCTCCTCGGGCAGTTCGGCGAGCGCGTCGCGGATGGTGGCCAGCGGGATGCCGACGCGCTGGGCCGCACGCACGAAGGCGACGCGGCGCAGTGCGTCCCTGGTGTAGCGGCGCTGGTTGCCGCTGGTGCGTCGGCTGCTGATCAGGCCCTTGGCCTCGTAGAAGTGCAGGGCCGAGACTGCGGCGCCGCTACGCGCGGAGAGCTGGCCGACCGTGAGTTCGTTGAGTGTCTGCGGGATCTGTGGCACCTCTCGAACCCTACTGGTCCTCCGTTGACAGGACAGCACTCACCCAAGGATGCTGAGCAAGCGCTTAGACATGCGGCGCATCCCCAGGGCAGAGAGCCGGAAGGCAGGGACCAGGAACATGGCAGAGCCGAAGATCTTCACGTCCGCACAGGAGCTGCGCGACGGAGTGGGTGAGGAGCTGGGCCACAGCGAGTGGCTGGAGATCGAGCAGAAGCGCATCGACCAGTTCGCCGAGGCCACCGGTGACCACCAGTGGATTCACGTGGACCCCGAGCGCGCGGCCGCCGGCCCCTTCGGCACCACGATCGCGCACGGTTATCTGACGCTCTCGCTCCTGCCCGCGCTCGTACCGCAGATCATGCGCGTCGAGGGCATGAAGATGGGCATCAACTACGGCACCAACAAGGTGCGCTTCCCCTCGACCGTCCCGGTGGGCTCCCGCCTGCGCGCCACCGCGGTGCTCAAGAGCGTCGAGGAGGCGGGCGGCGGCGTGCAGGTCACCGCCGTGGTCACCATCGAGCGCGAGGGCGGCGACAAGCCCGCCTGTGTCGCCGAGTCGGTGTCCCGCTACTACTTCTGAGCCGCGACCATCCGCAGGACGAGGTCGGCGTAGAGTGCGCCGACCTCGTCGGGCGTCCGGCTGCCCTGGGCGTTGAACCAGCGCGCCACGTCGATACAGAGGGACAGCACGGCGAGCGTGGTGCCGGGGACGTCGGGGACGTCGAACTCCCCCGCCGCCACGCCTTCGCTGATGATCCGGCGCACCACCGCGTCGCTCTGCCTGCGCAGCTCGATGATCTCGGTGCGGTGCTCGTCGGCGAGCGCGTCGAGTTCGTACTGCACGACCCGCGCCGTGGTGTGCCGTTCGGCGTGCCACCGGACGAAGGACCGCACGGCTCCGGCGAGCCGCTCCGCCGCCGAACCGTCGCCGCCGGCCTCTGCCTCCAGGAGAGCCAGGGCCCGGTCGTGACCGATCCTGCTGATCCGGTGGAGCAGCTCTTCCTTGGTCTTGTAGTGGATGTAGAGGGCGGCCGGGCTCATTCCCGCCCGGCCGGCGATGTCGCGGGTGGTCGTCGCGTGGTACCCGCGCTCGGCAAAGGCTTCGACGGCGGCGACGAGAAGCCGCCGCGCCGCCTCGGGCGTGACCTCGCCCCACGGCGTGTCGTCGCCGGTGTCCTCCGCCGTGCTCATCGTCACTCGCCCCTTCCATCGGCAGGACGAACACCATACCCCGAACCTGAGCAAGCGCTTAGGGTCTGGTGTCAGAGCTTCTGGAAGGGGTCGTGCTCGGCGAGGATCTTCTCCAGCCTGGCCTGGTCGACCCGGCTGACCAGCTGACCCGCCTCCTGACGGTCCCTGATGACCTTGGCCAGGGTGAAGCACGAAGTGACGAGGTAGAGGACGCCGATGGCGAGGAAGGCGCGCACCCAGGCGTCCGCGTCGAGGAAGAAGATCCCGAGGGACACCGAGCCCATCGCCACCCCGAAGGAGGCGACGGCCTGACCGTAGAACGCCGCTGTGCCCTGCTGCTTGACCGAAGTTGTCTCACTCATGTGCCCCAGCTTCGGGGTCGGTGACGCGGACCACATCGGTGCGGATACTCAGCCCGGTACTCAGACGGCCGTTCGAGTGGCGCGCAGGACGAGACGGTGGTCAGAAGGCGGAGACCCCCGTCAGGGCGCGGCCGATGATGAGCTTCTGGATCTGACTGGTGCCCTCGTAGAGCGTCATCACCCGGGCGTCCCTGACCAGCTTGCCGACCGGGTACTCGTCGATGTACCCGTAACCGCCGAAGACCTGGAGGGCGTTGTTGGCCGCCCGGACGGCCGCCTCGGAGGCGAAGAGCTTGGCCGTGGACGCGGCGGTGGCGAAGTCCTGCCCGCGGTCGACGAGGTCGGCGACCCGCCAGGTCAGCATACGGGCCGCGTCGACGTCCACGGAGATGTCGCTGATCAGCTCCTGGACCAGCTGGTAGCCCGCGATGGGCCTGCCGAACTGTTCGCGCTCGCCCGCGTAGCGCACGGCCGCGTCCAGGGCCGCCTGGGCGATACCCACACAGCCGGCCGCGACCGACATCCGGCCCTTGGCCAGCGCCGACATGGCGATGGAGAAACCCTTGCCCTCGGGCCCCATGAGCGCGGAGGCGGGAACGCGGACGTCCTCCAGGATCACCTCGGCGGTGGCCTGGCCGCGCAGGCCGAGCTTGCCGTGGATGGTGCGGCGGGTGAGGCCGGGGGTGTCGGTGGGCACCAGGAAGGCGGAGACGCCCTTGTGGCCGGGGGTGTCGTTGGTGCGGGCGAAGAGGAGCACCACGTCGGCCCAGGTGCCGTTGGTGATGAACATCTTGGTGCCGTTGATGACGTAGTCATCGCCCTCACGCACCGCCTTCGTCGCCAGGTTTCCGGCGTCGGAGCCGGTGCCCGGCTCGGTGAGCCCGAAGCAGCCGATCGCCTCGCCCGAGGTCAGCTCCGGCAGCCACTGCCGCTTCTGCTGCTCGTCGCCCCAGGAGGCGATGGTCTTGGCGACCAGGCCCAGCGAGACGGAGACGATGCCACGCACCGAGGAGTCGCCGCGGCCGAGCTCCTCGGTGACCAGGCAGTACGCCAGGTGGTCACCGCCGGAGCCGCCGTACTCCTCCGGGACGGTCAGCCCGAGGAAGCCGAGAGCCCCCAGCTTCTTCACGATCGACCTGTCGACATTCTCGGCCCGGTCCCACTCGACGACGTGCGGGGTTATCTCGCGCGCCACGAAGTCCACGGCGAGCTGCCTGACCGCTTCCTGTTCCTCGCTCAGCTCCAGGTTCATCCTGCGCCACTCCACTTTTAATTAGCACTGCTAGTTTTTTGCTGGCAGGCCCTACTATGTGCCGCATGGCCCGACCGCGCAAGCCCCTCCTCAGCCGAGAACGCATCATCGAAGCCGCGAGCGCTCTCGTGGACTCCGAGGGGCTCGACGCCGTCTCGACCCGACGCCTCGCCGCCGGACTCGGGGTCAGCGGGCCGTCGCTCTACAACCACTTCCGCAACAAGGACGAGATCCTCGACGCGGTGGCCGACAGCGTCTCCGCGCAGGTCGACCTGTCGATGTTCGACGAGTCCGACCCCCGCGACTGGGCCGCCGCACTCCACGACTGGGCGGTCTCCTACCGCGCGGCCCTCGCCGCGCACCCGCACATCGTTCCCGTACTCGCCCAGGGCCCCGGCCGCCGCCCGGCCGGTCTGCGGGTCGCCGACGCCGCCTTCGGCGGCATGGTCCGCGCGGGCTGGCCGCCCGCCCAGGCGACGTACATCGGCGCGCTGATGCGGTACTTCGTGACCGGCTCGGCCCTCGGTTCCTTCGCCCGCGGCTTCGTCGACGACGAGACGGCGTACGACCCCACCGACTATCCGCACCTGGGCCAGGCCCACCTGCTCGCCGACCGCCGCCAGCAGGTGGACGAGGGCGCCTTCGAGACGGGGCTGCGGGCGCTGCTCGACGGTCTCGCCCTCCAGTACGGGCAGCTGGTGCGCGGCGACGGCACGCTTCGGCGTTCACCGAACCGCGGCTGACGCATCCTGGTCCCATGGCACGTACGACACCCCCCGACCCGGCCGCGCCCCGGCTGGCGGCGCTCGCCGCGCTGCTCGCCGACGAGACCCGCGCCTCGTTCTGCCTCGCACTGCTCGACGGACGCGCCTGGACCGCCGGTGAGCTGGCGCGCCACGCCCAAGTGGCGCCGTCCACCACCAGCGAGCACCTGGGGAAGCTGGTCGCGGGCGGGCTGCTGGCCGAGGAGCGGCAGGGCCGCCACCGCTACGTGCGGCTGGCCGACGAACGTGTCGCCCACCTCGTCGAGGAGCTCGCCGCCCAGGTCGTCCCGGACGGCGGGGACCGGCCGCGGAGCCTGCGCGCCGCGAGTGTCAGCAGCGCGCTGGCCAGGGGCCGCACCTGTTACGACCATCTCGCGGGGCGGCTCGGCATCACGATCACCGACGCGATGACCGTACGGGGGCTGCTGCGGCAGGACACCGGGTTCGCGCTCACCGACGAGGGCCTCGGGTGGTTCGGCTCCCTGGGCATCAGCCTGGAGTCCGCGACCCGCCGGCCGCTCGTACGGGCGTGTCTTGACTGGACGGAGCGCAGGCCGCACCTGGCCGGAACCGCCGGCGCCGCGCTGTGCCGGCACGCGCTGGACACCGGCTGGTGCGTACGCATCGGATCGGGGCGCGCGGTGAAGGCGACGCCCGAAGGGGAACGGGCCCTGGCCGGGCTGCTCGGAATCGAGGCGGCGACTATTCGGTAGGTGCCGAAGCGTCCGGGCCTTACCGTCGAGCCCATGACAACGACACCGACCGCGCCGGCGGCCACCGGGACGATACCCGTCCGTGACTGGCGCGCCCCCGCCGCGGCCTGCACCACGGTCCTGCTCTGGGCGTCCGCCTTCGTCTCCATCCGCAGCGCAGGCGAGGCGTACTCCCCCGGCGCGCTGGCGCTCGGCCGGCTGCTCGCGGGCACGCTGGTGCTGGGCGCGATCTGTCTCGTACGCCGCGAGGGACTGCCTTCCCGGGCCGCCTGGCCCGGGATCGTCGGGTCCGGGCTGCTCTGGTTCGGGCTGTACATGGTGGTGCTCAACTGGGGCGAGCAGGAGGTAGACGCCGGGACGGCCGCGATGGTGGTCAACATCGGACCGATCCTGATCGCGCTGCTGGGCGCCCGGCTGCTCGGTGAGGGGCTGCCGCGCAGACTGCTGGTGGGCATGGGCGTGTCGTTCGCGGGGGCCGCGGTCGTCGGGCTCTCCATGTCGGGACACGGTGGTTCGTCGGTGCTGGGGGTGCTGCTCTGCCTGCTGGCCGCCGTGGCGTACGCGGGTGGTGTGGTGAGCCAGAAGCCCGCGCTGCGGCACGGCACCGCCCTCCAGATCACCACCTTCGGCTGTCTGATCGGTACGGTCGCCTGTCTGCCGTTCTCCGGGGTACTGGTCTCCGAGGCCGCCGACGCTCCCCTGTCGGCCACCCTGAACATGGTGTATCTGGGCGTCTTCCCGACCGCGCTGGCCTTCACCACCTGGGCCTACGCGCTGGCCCGCACCACCGCGGGCCGGATGGGCGCGACCACCTACGCGGTGCCCGCACTCGTGGTGCTGATGTCGTGGCTGCTCCTCGACGAGGTACCCGCACTGCTCACCGTCGCCGGCGGCCTGCTCTGCCTGGCAGGGGTGGCGGTCTCCCGCCGCCGTCCGCAGACTGGCCTGAGGGCGACGCATCCGGCCACGCCGGTGGAGGGACCTCGTCATGACGCGCAACGAGAGCAGGCCGAACGGCCGTAAGGCCGGGCGCAAGCGGGCCAAGCCTCCCGAGAGCGACTCCGCTTCGAGCCCCGACGCGCGGGCGGCGCGCTACGGCGGTCCGTACCTCGACAACTTCGCCGTCGTCGAGAGCGGTGACGACGATCCGGTGCTGGTGACGCCCGACGGGCGTGCCAGGGACGCGTGGCGCGAGGACTACCCGTACGACCGCAAACTGGCCCGCCGGGACTACGAGGAGGCCAAACGCATACTGCAGATCGAGCTGCTCAAGCTCCAGCACTGGGTGAAGGAGCGCGACCAGCGGCTCGTGATCCTCTTCGAAGGGCGGGACGCCGCGGGCAAGGGCGGCACGATCAAGCGGTTCACCGAGCACCTCAACCCCCGCGGCGCGCGTGTGGTGGCACTGGCGAAGCCCACCGAGCGCGAGCGGACGCAGTGGTACTTCCAGCGCTATGTGGCCCATCTGCCGAGCGCCGGGGAGATCGTGCTCTTCGACCGCTCCTGGTACAACCGGGCGGGTGTGGAGCGGGTGATGGGGTTCTGCACCACCCGCGAGTACCTGGAATTCATGCACCAGGCACCGGACTTCGAGCGGATGCTCGCGCGCGACGGCATCCACCTGGTGAAGTTCTGGTTCTCGGTCTCCCGCAACGAGCAGCGCAACCGGTTCATGATCCGGCAGATCGACCCGGTACGACGCTGGAAACTGAGCCCGGTCGACCTCGCCTCGCTGGACAAGTGGGACGCCTACACGGAGGCGAAGGAGCTGATGCTCTTCCACACGGACACGGCGGACTCCCCGTGGACCGTGGTGAAGAGCAACGACAAGAAGCGAGCCCGGCTGGAAGCGATGCGGCACGTGCTGGCCCGCTTCGACTACCCCGGCAAGGACGCGTCGGTGATCGGGGTGCCGGACCCGCTGATCGTGGGTCCGGCCTCCCGGCTCTTCGAGCAGGGCGAGATGGACGCCCGGCTGCTCACTCCAGGACTGGAGGCGGTACGGGAGGGGTCCTAGGCCGCCGCCGCGCGGCAGCGCCTAGAACACCACCAGGGCCCGGCCGCCTTTGCCCGCGATCATGTTGTCGAAGGCCGCCGGGATGCCGTCCAGGGCGATCCGTTCGGTGACCATCATGGAGAGGTCGAAGCGGCCCGCGCGGATGTGCTCGGCCAGGACGGGAAGGTCGCGCTCCGGGTCGCTGTTGCCGTAGACGCAGCCCGTCAGCGACCGGCCCCAGTGGAAGATCTCCAGGGCGTTGAAGGTCACCTGCTGGTCCTTGCCGCCGATGCCGACGACCGTGGTCCGGCCGCCGCGGCGGGTGGCGTCCCAGGCGGCGCGGATGGTGGCCGGGCGGCCGACGCACTCCACCGCGACGTCCGCGCCCTGCCCGCCGGTGAGGCCGCGGACGTCCTTCGCGGTCCGGTCGGAGGCGATGACGTAGTCCGTGGCCCCGGCCTGCCGGGCCAGGTCCTCCTTCTCCGGCGAGACGTCGACGGCGATGATCTTCGACGCGCCGGCGAGCCGGGCGGCCTGGAGCACGGCGAGACCGACCCCGCCGATCCCGAACACGACGACGCTCTCGCCCGCGCGGACCCGGGCGGAGTGGTGGATCGCGCCGTATCCGGTGAGGACCGCGCAGCCGAGCAGGGCCGCGTCGGTGAGCGGAATCCCGGCCGGGGCCGGCAGGACGCAGTTCGCGGCGACGACGGTCTCCTCGGCGAAGGCCGCCACGTTCAGGCCCGGGTGGAGTTCCGTGCCGTCGGCGGTGCGCGCGTGGATGTTGGCCGCGCCCTTCAGCGCGTTGGCGCAGAGCCAGACCTCGCCGATCCCGCAGTGGTGGCAGCTCCCGCAGGACGGCGCCCAGTTGAGGACGACACCGTCGCCGGGGGCCACATGCGTGACGCCCTCACCGACCGCGACGACCGTTCCGGCGCCCTCGTGGCCGAGGACGGCCGGGACCGGGACCCGCATCGTGCCGTTGGAGAGGGACAGGTCGGAGTGGCAGACCCCGGCGGCGGCGAGGCGCACACGCACCTGGCCGGGGCCGGGATCAGGGAGTTCGATGTCGGTGATCTCCAGCGGAGCTCCGACGGCGGGCAGTACGGCGGCGCGGACCACGAACGGTCTCCTCGGTGATCGGGAGGGCGGGGCGAACAGGTCAGAACTGCAGGGACTTCGTCTGGAGGTACTCGGCCAGACCGTGCGGGCCCAGCTCGCGGCCGACGCCGGACTGCTTGTAGCCGCCGAACGGGGCCAGTGGGTTGAACCTGCCGCCGTTGATGTCGACCTGCCCGGTGTCCATCCTGCGGGCGAAGGCCACGGCCGCGGCGTCGTCGGCGGCCCAGACGGCTCCGGCGAGCCCGTACACCGTGTCGTTGGCGATACGGAGAGCGTCGTCGACGTCCTCGTACCTCAGGATCGAGAGGACCGGCCCGAAGATCTCCTCCTGGGCGACGGTCATGCCGGGGGTGACATCGGCGAAGACGGTGGGGCTGACGTAGTAGCCCGTCGCGTGCGGTGCGTCGGGACCGCCGGCGACGAGCCGTGCGCCCTCCTCGATGCCCTTCTCGATGTATCCCCGCACCCGGGCCTGCTGCTTGGCGTTGACGAGGGGGCCGACCCGCCCGCCGGGGACGTACTTGGCGACCGCTGCCGCCGCGAGGGCGACGGCTTCCTCGTACCGCTCGCCGTCGACGAGCATGCGGGTCCACGCGCTGCACGTCTGGCCGGAGTTGGACATCACGTTGGCGACGCCCACGTTGACCGCCTTGGCGAGATCGGCGCCCGGGAGGATCACGTTGGCCGACTTGCCCCCGAGCTCCAGCGCGACGCGCTTGACCGCGGCGCCCGCCGTCGCACCGATCCGCCGGCCGACGGCCGTGGACCCGGTGAACGAGACCAGGTCGACGCCCTCGTGCTCGGCGAGCGCCTGGCCCGCGACCGGGCCGAGACCGGTGACCAGGTTGAAGACCCCGGCGGGCAGGCCCGCCTCCTCGGTGGCCTCGGCGAAGAGCTGGGCGGTGAGCGGGGTGTCCTCGGCCGGCTTGAGGACGACCGTGCAGCCCGCGGCGAGCGCGGGAGCGACCTTGGCGACGATCTGGTGGAGCGGGTAGTTCCAGGGGGTGATGGCGCCGACGACGCCCACGGGCTCCAGCAGGACGGTGGAGTTGCCCAGCTTCTCCTCGAAGGAGTACGTGGCGGCCAGCTCGGCGTACGAACCGGCGACCAGGACGGGCACCGCGGCGTGTACCGCCTGCGAGAGGGCGAGCGGTGCGCCCAGCTCCGCCGTGATGGTCTCCGCGATCTCGTCCTTCCGCGCGGCCAGGACGTCACGCAGGGCGGCGATCCGCGCGGCGCGCTCGGCGGGCGCGGTGGCGGCCCAGCCGGGGAACGCGCCGCGGGCCGCGCGGACCGCCGCGTCGACGTCCGCCGCGGTGCCCGCCGGGACGTGGCCGATGACCTGCTCGTCCGCCGGATTCACGACCGCGATCGTGTCCGGCCCCTCGGCCGGACGCCACTGGCCGCCGATGTACATCCCGTCATGGGCCTTCATGAGTTTCCTCCCGGGCTCGCGCTGCGTACCGCCGAAGTCGTCCGGCGTACGGCCGCCGTCCGACCCCAAACTAGCGCCGTTAGTTTTTGGGCGCCAGGGACCGGCCGGAGACGCCCGTCACTCCGTGGCCCGCCGGACGGCGGACCGTTCACGCGCCATTGGCTCCCCGGCCCAGCAATTCCCCGGTGACGGCCGCCTCCTGGCGTCCCGGATCAGCCCCCTCCGCTCCTGTCGGGCGCCCGCGACCTCCGCCACAGCGCTTGAGGACAAGCGCCGGGCCCGGGCCGCGCCACCCCTACACGTCCAGCCCCGGCACATCCCCCGGCAGCGGGCAGATCCGTCTCCCGTGGTGGTCGAAGACGTACAGGTGCGCCAGGTCGACCAGCAGCGGCACCTGCCCGCCCCTGCGCAGCCGCATGTCGGGCCCGGTGCGGACCACGAGGTCACCGGCCGTGAGCGCCGGACGGTCGGGGCCGCGCGGGGCACTCCGCTCGGGGCCCGGTTCGTCGAGGACGACGACGGGTCCGCTGACGTGCCCCGTGGCGCGCTCGCGGAGCCGCTCCAGCATCCCCGCCCCCATACCGCCGCCGCCCGCGCGACGCCGCCGCACACCCGGCCGCGGCCGGGCCGATTCCAGCTCCGGCACCACGGCCGGCTGGGAGCCGGTGTTGAGGTGGACGAGCGCCTCGTGCCCCTGGTACTCCACGTGCTCGACGATGCCACTGAGGGCGACCTCGCCGGGACGGGCGTGGCTGGGCGGCGCGATCCGCACCGCCTCGGAGCGCAGGCCCACGATGATCTCCCGGCCCTGCTGGATGCGGAGCAACTGGTGGTCCGGGCTGAGCGGTTCGGGCAGCGCGAGCCGCTGCCGGCCGAGGTCGATCGACATGCGCCCCTCCAGCGGGGCGTGGACCACGGCCCGGAGCAGATTGATGCGCGGGGTGCCGATGAAGGCGGCGACGAACACGTTCTCCGGCAGCGCGTAGACCGCGCGCGGTGTGCTCACCTGCTGGAGCACTCCTCCGCGCATCACGGCCACCCGGTCCCCGAGCGACATCGCCTCCGCCTGGTCGTGCGTCACGTACACCGTGGTGACGCCCAACTCCTCCGTCAGATGCGCTATTTCGGCCCGCAGGTGGTTGCGCAGCTTCGCGTCGAGATTGGAGAGCGGCTCGTCCATCAGGAAGGCGGACGGCCTGCGCGAGATGGCCCGCCCCATGGCGACGCGCTGGCGTTCGCCGCCGGAGAGCTGGGCCGGGTAGCGGTCGAGCACGCTCTCGATACCCAGCATGCGGGCCGTGGACTCGATGCGTTCGCTGTTGTCCTGCCGGGGATTCTCCAGCTTCAGCGGGAAGCCGATATTGGCTCGATTGGTCATGCTCGGGTAGAGCGCGAAGTTCTGGAACACCATGGCCATGCCGCGTTCGCGCGGGGTCATGTGATTCGCCGGTTCACCGTCGAGCAGCAGCGCTCCGTCGGTGATCTCCTCCAGGCCCGCGATCATGCGGAGCACGGTCGACTTCCCGCAGCCCGAGGGGCCCAGCAGTACCACGAACTCCCCGGGCTCGATGGAGAGCGAGAAGCGGTCGACAGCGCGCGGAGCCCGTCCGTACGCCTTGCTGACATGGTGCAGGGAGATGGCGCGAGTCATGGGGTGTCCGCCCGGCAGGGTAAAGGGAACGCGCGGCAGGGAGCGGCGGCGTGGCCTGAAGTTAGCCCACTGGACGGGGTGTGGGAATGACTCGCGCGAAGGTTGGGAAGAGCGGCCCGCGGCGGGCCGCAAGTGTCAGACGGGGTTCCGCTTCGTGGGGGTGCGTGCGGTGCGCCGCGCGGGCCCGGCGGGCTCCGTCCCGGGGGGCCGGGCGCGACCGCCCCGTACACCGAGGCCCGCCGCGCCGAGGAGCAGCGCTCCGAGCATGACGAACGGCGCCGCGGTCCCCGCGAATCCCGCGACCAGTCCGGCGGACGCCGGCGCCGCCACCTGCCCGAGCCGGTTTCCGGTCAGCCGCAGGGCGAGCGCCGTGGAGCGGGCCCGCTCCGGGGCCGCCTGGACGACCGTGGTCATGGACAGGGGCTGCCCGGCACCGAGGCAGAAGCCGAGCACGGCGAGCATCACGGCGAGCACCCATACCGGGACGGGCAGGGCGATGCCCGCGCAGAGGAGACCGGCGAGCAGACAGGTCGTGGTGAGCAGGGCGGTGCGGCCGAGGAGCCGGAGCATCGGCGTCATCGCCAGACGGCACGCGATCGTGGCGGCGGCCCGGAGGCTGAGGAGCAGTCCGATGGTGGCGGGCGCGATGGACCGCTGCTCGCCGACGACGGGCAGGTAGGCCGTGAGGATGTCGGTGGCGGAGAGCACGGCGAGGCTGATGAAGATGCCCGCGGGTACCCCTCGGGTACGCAGGATGCGGCCGACGGGCACCTTCGCCTCCCGGTCCCCGCGGGGCCGGGAGGGGGCGCGGTGTTCGATGCGCCAGAGGGAGACGAAGGAGAGGGCGGCCACAGCCGCCGAGACGACGAGGGCGAGTGCGCTCGTACGGGCCATGGCACCGTCACCCGCCGAGATGACGTATCCCGCGGCGATCGGGCCGATGAGCTGGCCGAGCGAGGCCCCGATGGTGAAGTGCCCGAAGTTGCGGTCCTGTTCGGCGGGGGCCGACTGCCGGGCGACGATGGACTGCGCGCCGATCACGAAACAGAGATGACCGAGCCCCATCACTCCGCTCCAGGCCGCCATCGCCGGGAGGGAGCCCGCCGTACCGCTGAGCGCACAGCCGCCCGCGATCAGGACCACACCGAGCGGCAGCAGGGGGGCGCACCGGCCGTGGTCCGTGCGGCGGCCCAGAGGCACGGCGGCGAAGAGCGGAAGGAGCGCGTACACACCCGTGATCACACCGATCGCCTGCTCGTCCGCACCGAGCGAAAGGGCCCGGTAGGAGACGGCGGGCCGCGCCATCGACACGGCCCCCTGCGCGAACGAGAAGGCGATGACGAGGCGCAGCAGCCAGCCCCTGCCGGGCCCGGATCGGGCGTCCATCAGATGATGCCGAAGAGGATTCCGGCGCCGAGCACCACCAGCGAGGTGAGCGCGGCCCACTTGACGGTGAACTTGGTGTGGTCGCCGAACTCGACCTTCGCCATGCCGACGAGGACGTAGACGGCGGGGACCAGCGGGGACGACATGTGGAGTGCCTGGCCGACCAGGGAGGCGCGGGCGATCTCCAGCGGGGAGACGCCGTGGGCGGCACCCGCCTCGGCAAGGACGGGGACGACGCCGAAGTAGAAGCCGTCGTTGGACATGAAGTACGTCAGCGGAAGGCTCAGTACACCGGTGACGATCGCCATGTGCGGGCCCATGCCCTCGGGGATGGCGCTGACGAGCCAGTCGGCCATGTGCTCGACCATGCCGGTGCCGGTGAGGACGCCGGTGAAGACGGCCGCGGCGAAGACCATGCCGGAGACGTTGAGGACGTTGTCGGCGTGGGCGGCGATACGGGCCCGCTGGTCGGGCATGTGGGGGAAGTTGACCGTGAGGGCGAGCGCGGCGCCGAGCAGGAAGAGCACCGGGATCGGCATCAGTTCCATGATCATCGCGGTCAGCAGGGCGACGGTGAGCCCGGCGTTGAACCAGTAGAGCCTGGGTCGCAGCGTGGCGCGGTCGGGGTCGAGGCCCTTGAACTCCTCGTCGTCACCGTCGTCACCGTCGTCACCGGCGCCGCTCCCGGCTGCCGGCGGTTCGGCGTCCGCACCCGTGCCCGTACCAGTGGAGCCGGAGCCCTTGCGGAGCCGGTCACTGCCGCCGCCCGCTCCGACCAGGACCGTCTCGGACTCCGTCTCCGTGACGAGCACGTCGTCCAGGGAGAGCGTGCCGAGCCGCTTGCGCTCACGGCGTCCGAGCACGAACGCCAGGACGAAGACGGCGAGCAGTCCGACGGCAAGCGCCGGGATCATCGGCACGAAGATGTCGCCCGCGTCCAGCTTGAGTGCGGTCGCGGCGCGGGCGGTGGGTCCGCCCCAGGGGAGGGTGTTCATGACACCGTTCGCGGTGGCAGCCACACCGGTCATCACGACCAGGCTCATCTTGAGGCGCTTGTAGAGCGGATACATCGCCGAGACGGTGATCATGAAGGTGGTGGAGCCGTCGCCGTCCAGCGAGACGATCGCGGCCAGCACCGCCGTTCCGACGACGATCCGCAGCGGGTCCGCCTTGCAGAACCGCAGGATGCCCCGGACGATCGGGTCGAAGAGGCCGACGTCGATCATCACGCCGAAGTAGACGATGGCGAACATGAGCATCGCGGCGGTCGGCGCGAGATTGCCGACGCCTTCGATGACGTAGTCGCCGAGCTTCGCTCCCTGCCCGACGGCGACGCAGAACAGTGCGGGGATCAGGACCAGCGCCGCGATCGGCGACATCTTCTTCGTCATGATCAGGACCAGGAAGGTCGCGATCATGGCGAATCCGAGGATTGTCAGCATGTGGGGTACCTAACGTTCACCTTTGAACTCCCACCGGAGTCGGCGGTCCGGATGACGTTAGGGCTCCCCTCACGGCGTTAACAAGATGTTGACGTGCGAGCAATACGAGCAAAACCCCAGGTCAACGAGTTGATGCTAGGCAATGGCGGTCACCGACACCGGTACGGCGTTGAGCACGGCGGTGCCGGACAGAGGGTCGAGGAGCGTGCCGTCGAGCAGCTGGTTCACATTGACGCCGGGGGCGGCCGAGGCGACGGACATCCGGGTGCCGGGCCGGCTGTGCCCCCAGCCGTGCGGGAGGCTCACCACCCCTGTCCGTACCGCGTCCGTGATCTCCACCGGCGCCTCGATCTCACCTCCGGCCGCCTTGATACGGGCGGTGGCGCCGTCCACGAGACCGAGCCGGGCCGCGTCCTCGGGGTGGATCTGGAGTGTGCAGACGTTCGAGCCCCCGGTCAGGGCGGCGACGTTGTGCATCCAGCTGTTGTTGGAGCGCAGATGCCGTCGGCCGACGAGGACGAGTCCGGCCGGTTCCTGGTCCAGCGCCCGTCGCAGGCGGGGCAGATCGGCGGCGATCGGTGCGGGGAAGAGTTCGATGCGCCCGCTGCGGGTCTTCAGGAGCTGCGGAACGCGGGGCTCCAGCGGGCCGAGGTCGATGCCGTGCGGATGGGCGAGGAGCTGTTCCAGGGTGAGGGCGTACGGGCCGAGGCGCAGCATCAGGTCGAGGCGCCGCTCGGGTCCGCTCACGCCGGACAGTTCGCCCGCGAGCTCCTTCGGCGCCCCGGCGGCGGCGAGGGCGGTGTCGATGACCAGGTCGTCGACCGCGTGCGGCGGAGCGCCGTGCATCCCGCCCACGGCGAGGACGAGCCGGGCGAGGATCTCGCTCTCGTCCATCCGGTCCGCCTCCAGGGGCACGGCGGGGCGGGTGTAGCGCACCTGGTTGCGCACGGCGAAGGAGTTGAACGCGAAGTCGTAGTGGGCGCTCTGCGAGGGCGGGGGCGGCGGCAGGACGACATCGGCGTGGCGTGAGGTCTCGTTGAGGTACGGGTCGACGCTGACCATGAAGTCGAGCCCGTCGGAGAGCGCCCGGTCGAGGCGGTCGCCGTCGGGAGCGGAGAGCACGGGGTTGGCGGCGAGCACGAGCAGGGCGCGGATACGGCCCTCCCCCGGCGTATCGATCTCCTCGGAGAGCGC
Organism: Streptomyces sp. NPDC045968; assembly: GCF_056430475.1. Taxonomy (NCBI): domain Bacteria; kingdom Bacillati; phylum Actinomycetota; class Actinomycetes; order Kitasatosporales; family Streptomycetaceae; genus Streptomyces; species Streptomyces sp. NPDC045968. The sequence goes on from NZ_JBWKLF010000007.1 coordinate 389,759, forward strand.
GGCGATGGGGAGTTCGCCCTTGGCCTCGGGGTGCCCGGAGACCCGGCTCGCCCAGCGGCCGAGCGCGAAGCCCTTGCCGGGTGCGGCGGGGCGGGGCGCCCGCGCGGTGGCGGAGAGGGGGAAGAGTGCGCCACCGGGCCGGTCGAGGTTGCCGGTGAGGATGTTGAGGACGTCGACGAGCCAGCTGGCGAGCGTGCCGTGCTCGACCGTGCAGCTGCCGATGCGCGCGTACACGGCGGCGGTGGGGGCGGCGGCGAGTTCGCGGGCGAGTGTACGGATGGTGGTGGCGTCGATGTCGCAGGCCGCGGTGACCGCTTCCGGGGTGAAGTCCTTGAGGGCTTCGGTGAGTTCGTCCAGACCGTCGAGGTGCTCGGCGAGCGGGCCCGGGTCGGCGAGCTTCTCCTCGACGAGGACGTGGGCGAGCGCGGCGAGGAGCAGGGCGTCGGCGCCGGGCCGGATCGCGAGGTGGCGGTCGGCGAGCCGCGCGGTCCGGGTGCGGCGCGGGTCGATGACGGTGAGGGTGCCGCCGCGTCGCCGCAACGCCTTCAGCTTGCCCGGGAAGTCGGGGGCGGTGCAGAGGCTGCCGTTGGATTCGAGCGGGTTGGCGCCGATGAGCAGCAGATGGCCGGTGCGGTCGAGGTCGGGCACCGCGATGGCGTTGGCGTCCCCGAAGAGCAGTCCGGAGGCGACGTGCTTGGGCATCTGGTCGAGGGTGCTCGCGGTGAAGACGTTGCGTGTGCGGAGCGTCTTGAGCAGGACGGGCGGGTAGAGCGCGCCGGCCATCGTGTGCACGTTCGGGTTGCCGAGGACGACTCCGACGCTCTGCGGACCGTGCTCCTCGATCAGCGCAGGGACACGGGCGGCGATCGTGTCGAACGCCTCTTCCCAGCTCGCCTCCCGCAGGACCCCGTCCGTACGGACGAGGGGGGTGCGCAGCCGGTCGGGGTCGGCGTCGAGCCCTCCGAAGGCGGCCCCTTTGGGACAGATGAACCCCTGGCTGAAGACATCGTCCCGGTCACCCCTGGCGCCGGTGACGGACGTCCCCTCGATGGTGAGGGTGAGTCCGCAGGTGGCCTCGCAGAGGGGACAGATACGCAGAGCGGTACGGGAGTTGGTGGACACGGGTCCTCCCCGGTGAGCGACGGCGGCACGCGGACAGGGGTGAGCATACCGACCGGTACGGATGGTGGGGAGGTGTCGGCGGCCCCGATCCTGCGGGCCGGCCCGGTTCGGCGCACCGGGCGGCGCGTCCCGGGACCCGCGTCCCCGTCAGTCGAGGACGCGGGCCAGGTACGACCGGAGCAGGTGGCGCGTCTCCTCGACGATGGCCGGGTCGCCGGAGGGTTCGATGCGGAAGGCCAGCTGGAACAGCGCGTCGGCGGCCTCGACGCAGACGAGGATCATGCGGAGCAGGTCCTCGTCCGGAAGCCGGCCGAGGTGGGCGGCGAGCAGGTCGGCCAGCCGCCCGGCGACCCGGACGTTGGCGTCGCCGCCCGGGTCGTCGACGGGTGCCGGTGCCCCGAAGTCGACGAGGGCGAAGCCGGGGACCGAGCGCTTCATGGCCAGGTACTCGTCGAGCACGGCATCGATGGCGGCCTGCCAGTCGTCGCCCGGGATGACGGCGAGGCGGGACGTGATGCGCTCGGCGTACCTGTCGAGGTTGCGGTGGGCGAGGGCGTCGACCAGGGCCCTCTTGTTCGAGAAGAACCGGTAGACGGAGCCGATGGGCACCTCCGCGCGCGCGGCGACGGCCCGTGTGGAGAGCTGTTCGTAGCCGGTCTCGTCGAGCAGCTGGGCGCAGGCGTCGAGTATCCGGGCGAGGCGTTCGGCACTGCGCTGCTGCACGGGGGCGCGGCGGAGGCTGGTATTGGCAGGGGGCACGGGCTCCATGATGCCGTGGCGTCTCCTCTCCGGGGCGGTCTCCCTGGCCCCGGGGTGGTCTCGGGGCCCCCGGGTGGTCTCCAGGTCCCCGCGGCGGTCTCCTGCGTGGGCGGTGGCCGCCGGGCCCGTCAGGCGATGAGCAGGGTCAGCCCTCCGATGGTGTACGCGATCATCAGGATGAGCAAGGGCAGTTGCCCCGCGACAGCCCGGCCGGGCGGGAACAGCCGGACGGACCGGTCGTGTGCGGCGATGACGCCGAGGACATGACCGAGAACGACGGCGGAGACCTGAAGGACCGCGAGCCCGCCCGGCCCCAGGGGCGGTTCGGGCGCGACCGGATTGTCAGTGCCGGATGCCACCATGACTGTGCGTGGTCCTTCGGTGACGAGGAGCGTGAAGTAGTGGGCGACGAGATAACCCAGGGCGATGGGGACGAGCGAGTGCGCGAAGGCGGTGAGGGGGTGGGGCAGGGGGCCGCAGATCAGTCGGGTGGCTCCGGCACAGAGGGCGTAGAGGGCGGCGACGAGGGAGACGGCGCCGAGTAGTCCGAGGGTGCCTGCGGTGGTGCGGCCGAGCGGGGAGGTCTGCGTGGCGGAGATCCAGGACGGGGCGTCGGAGAAGCCGTCGTACGCGGTGGACCCGAGCAGGACGCAGACGGTGGCGACGAGGCCGGGGACCTGGGGGGTGGCGTCGAGTCCGTTGAACGGGGAGCGCAGGACGAGACGGCGGTCGGCCGGGCGGCGGCCGAGCGGGGAGAGGCGGGCGAACAGCCCGGAGCAGACCTCGAAGGCATCGGCGTGCGCGAACCAGCGGGAGCCGTGGCGGGCGGCGCCCACCAGCTGGAATGCGGCGTAGAGCCCGAGAAAGAGGAGGAGGGTCCCGCTCGACGCGGGTGCGGGGGCCACGAGTTCGAGCCAGGTGAAGGCGAGCAGCCCGGCGGCGGCCGGCCACAGGCCGAGATACGCGGGCAGGGGCCGGCCGGCACGGGGATCGCGGCCGAGTGCGCGGCAGAGGAGGAGGTGCAGGGTGCGCAGGGGGTTGAGCAGACGCCAGACGGGGCCGAGGAGGAGCGAAGCGGGGACGAGCCCGACCCACAGGATGACGTAGACCGTGCCCGCGGCCGGGTTGCGCTCCGGGTCGTCCGGCCCGAACAGGAGGTGCCCCAGGACGAACAGGGCAGCGGCCAGACCGAGTCCGCGGGCCGCGGTCCGGGACGGCCGGGCGTCGGCGAGGCGCTGGAGGAGACCGGGAAGCGGACGGCCGGCCTCGTCGCCGCGGAAGCGGGAGGCGGACCAGAGCAGGCCGAGTGCGAGGAAGGAGACGAAGAGGGCCGCGAAGGCACCCGCGAAGGCGTAGAAGGGGGACAGGGGCAGATCGTGCCGGGAGCCGATGCCGTGGGCGAGGGCGCCGCCCGTCACCGGACGACGAGTTGGGTCAGGAGCAGCCCGGACTCGTGTGTCTCGACCTCGAAGAGCCCGGTGCGGTCGGCGGTGACGACGAGGGTGGTGGTCCTGCCCGCGGGCAGCCGGACCTCCTTGTCGTAACCGTGGACATGGAGGGTGTCGGCACGGTCGCTGCGGACCCGGAGCGCGATCCGGTCCCCCTTCTCGACCTCGGTGCGGCCGGGGCGGGGACGGACCACGCCGTGGCTCACCTCGATGTCGACGGTCCGGTCGGCGGCCGCGGTGGGGGCGGTGCTGGGTGCGATGGTGCCGGTGGTGCCGGTCGTCAGCGGGATGGTGGCCTGGATCGGCTTTCCGTCGACGGCCCAGGCGGTGTGGTCGTCGGCGTACAGCCGCGCGGTGAGGGAGGCTCCACCGCCCGTCTCCCGGACGAGGGCCGCGGGGAGGTGGTGCCACGCACCGTACATCCGGGCCAGCGGTCGGCCGTCGAGGAACAGGCGGGCGTGCCCGCGTCCGGGGAGGGCGGCGCCGCCCACACTGTCCGGGGTGAAGCGGAAGTCGCGTACGGACAGATGGAGGTTCCAGCCGTCCTCGGAGTCGGGCCGGGCGGACAGTGTCACCCCGGGGGCGCCGGCGGCGTCCACCTGGCGCAGCCGGTGCCCGGTTCCGTCCTCGGTGGCGAGCAGCCGGCCCACGCTCCCTTCGGCCTGCTCGTGGCTGGTGCCGGGCTTGTGATGGGTGGTGGCACGCCCACCGCAGCCGCCGGTGCCCAGCACGAGTCCGGCGGCGAGGAGGAGGGTGAGGAGTGCGACGCCCCGCCGGGTCCCCCGCCCCGCCCGGCACACGGCGCCGGGCGGGGACGCGGAGTGGGGGTGGCGCTCCCGGGTGCGGCAGGCAGCGCACTCCTGGGCGGGGGCACGCCTCATGACGGCTCGCCTTCAGTGGCGCTCTTGCCCCCGCGCGCGACGCCCACGGCTGGTCGTCCCTCGCCGTCCGGACCGCCCACACCGCCCTGCCCTCCTGGCGCCGCGCCCTTGCGGGCCGCCGCGGCCACGGCCCAGAGCACCCAGGCCACACCCAGGAGGGTGCGGAGCCATGCGGGGCTCAGGGGAATCCACGGGATCATCAGGACCGCCTTGTCGAAGGCGTCGAGCAGGGTCAGAGCACCCAGCACCACGGTGGTCCAGCCCAGGCCGGGGCGTTCGTGCCGCAGGGCGAGGCCGATGCCGGTCCACCACGCTCCGGTCAGCAGCAGCGCCACCGCGGGGAGATAGGAGGAGGTGAGGCCCGTCGTCGATCCGGCCACGTCGAGCGCGAGACCGATCGCGCCCACCACCGTGGCCACGGTGCCCAGGCGGCTGTGGCGCAGTCTGCGCCACCACAGCACCCCGCCGACCAGCGCGAGCACCACCGCGACGCCCAGGGCCGCCTGCACCTCGACGCGCTCGATGCCCCGCGCCCCGTACCAGTCGCAGCCGGCCGGCAGCCGTCGCGCCTGCACGTTGTAGTCGGCGCAGACCAGCAACTGGGCGAGTTTCACCGGTTCGCCGACCAGCCGGTCCGTGCCGCCTGACACCGCGCCGCGCTCCGTCCCGCACTCGGGCAGGGTGCGCGGGGTCGCGGCTCCGGTCCCGGGCTGCCAGCAGTTGCCCTCGCCCTGGCCGTCCCACCACACGTCGGTGCGGTTGGGCCGGGCCTTGCCGTTCCGGTCGGTGCCGAGGTGGTTTCCGGCGTACCGGTTGTGGTGCGAGGTGTCCGTCTGCTTGGACAGTGCCTCCTCGCCCCTAATGAAGGCGGGAGCGGCGCTCAGGAAGAACGCGGCGCGCCGGTGTCCGTAGATCCAGTTGTTCTCGTAGAGGTTCCAGTTGCCGCCCGCGGTGATGATGCCGGTGCCCGGCGGCATGGAGATCTGCGGGCAGACCACGCCCTCCTCGTAGCCGCGCTCGACGGGCGGCTTGGCGCACGTACCGTCGGCGACGTACGGGTAGTAGTCGGCGTTGTTGTCATGGATCAGATTGCGCTCGAAGCGGGCGTGGTTCTGGGGCAGGCCGGGGTGTCCGGGGAAGGCGCTGTCCATCGAGGCGCCGCCCATGTTGTGGTCGAACTCGTTGTCGTGGACATAGACCGAGTCGCCCGCCGTGCCCGAGTAGCCGACCATGTTGTGGTGGCTGCGGCAGCCGGTGATCTCGATGGCGTAGCGCGGCACGTCGTAGCCACGCGTGTTGTTGATGTCGGACGCGCTGCCGGGATAGATCCCGGAGTCGCCGTTCCCGTACGACTCGCAGTTCTTGTACAGCCCGTGGTCGCTGGCGAAGGTCAGGAAGCCGTACTCGTCGTTCCAGCGGGTGAGTACGTCGTCGATGACGAAGCCGTCCTGGGCCAGCACGTACAGGGAGTTGAACGTGGTCCGCTGGGCGGTGAAGTTCTTGAAGTAGATCCCGTCGGACCCGTCGGCGCGGATCGCGTTGAGCTTCTGGTACTTGGCGTCGATGACGACGTCCGTGCGCGCGGCGCCGGTGCCCTCGATCTGGAGGTTCTTCTTGCCGAGGATCGCGACCAGGTTCTGGTTGTGCGGGCACCGCTTCTGCTGCGCGTAGCTGAGAATCTGGTACCCGAGCTGCGACTTGGGGGCCTTCAGCCGGGCGCACGCGCCGGCCGGACCGGTCAGCGAGGGCTCCTCCTCGTACAGGCCGGGCAGGACCGCGATGTTCATGCCGGGCCGGCCGACCGCGTCGACGGCCTGCTGGAGGTGCCGGTAGCCGGACTTCAGGCAGCGGTCGAACAGCTCCAGGTTCCGGGCCTTCAGAGGGGCGGGGAAGCCGGATATCCGCCGTGCGAAGTCCGCCCGGCCGCTCTTGCAGACAAGCAGATCGGGTTCGCCCGCGCGGTGGGCGGGGACACTGCCGGTTCCGTCGGGCAGGGTCACGGGACGTTCCTCGTGCGCCTGGGCGGCGGGGGACGTCACGAGCGCGGCGGCGAGGGCCGCCAGAACCACCAGGAGTCTTCGTGTCCACGACATGTGCCGGAGAGTAGAGCATTGTTCAGCTTTTGGAACCCCCCCGTGCAGTTTTCGGAACCCCCGTGCACCACGAATGCCGTTGACGCGCACTGTTCCGATTCCTACGGTTGACCATAGGATTCCTCGTCCAAGGGGTCCAAGGGATTCCGATCGCACCGGGAGCGCATCATGAGCGGCATCGAGCAGGCGAGGAAAACGGCGGAGGGACTGGCGTACTCCACCGGATTCGGCAATCAGCACAGCTCCGAGGCGATCCCGGGCGCGCTGCCGCTCGGCCGCAACTCACCGCAGCGCGCGCCGCTCGGGCTGTACGCGGAGCAGCTGAGCGGTTCGGCCTTCACCGAACCGCGGGCCCACAACCGCCGCTCCTGGCTCTACCGCATCCGCCCCTCGGCCGCCCATCCGCCGTTCGTCCGTACCGACAACGGGGCCATGCGCTCCGCGCCCTTCACCGAGACCGTCCCCGACCCCAACCGCCTGCGCTGGGACCCGCTCCCCGACCCCGCGCCCGGCACCGACTTCCTGGCCGGCCTGTGGACGCTCGGGGGCAATGGCGACACCACCCAGCGCACCGGCATGGCCGTGCACCTCTACCACGCCGACTCCTCCATGACGGACCGCGTGTTCAGCGACTCCGACGGCGAACTGCTGATCGTCCCGGAGCGCGGCGGCCTGCTGATCCGTACCGAGTTCGGCCTGCTGCGCGCCGAGCCCGGCGAGGTGGCCCTGATCCCCCGCGGCGTCCGCTTCCGCGTCGACCTGCTCGACGCCACCGCCCGGGGCTATGTCTGCGAGAACTACGGCCAGCCGTTCGTCCTGCCCGACCTCGGCCCGATCGGCGCCAACGGCCTCGCCGACGCACGGGACTTCCGGGCCCCGGTCGCCGCGTACGAGGACGACGGGGACGCGGGACGGCCGGTCGAGGTGATCAACAAGTTCTGCGGCAACCTCTGGTCGGCGACGTACGACCACTCGCCGCTCGATGTCGTCGCCTGGCACGGCAACCACGTGCCGTACGTCTACGATCTGCGCCGGTTCAACGTGATCGGCTCCATCAGCTACGACCACCCGGACCCGTCGATCTTCACGGTGCTGACCTCGCCGTCCGACACCCCCGGGCTCGCGGGCGTGGACTTCGTCGTCTTCGCACCGCGCTGGCTGGTCGGCGAGGACACCTTCCGCCCGCCGTACTTCCACCGCAACGTGATGAGCGAGTACATGGGCCTCATCGAGGGCGCCTACGACGCCAAGTCGGCCGGAAAGGGCGGGTTCGTCGCGGGCGGGGGCTCGCTGCACAACATGATGTCGGCGCACGGCCCGGACCGGGAGACCTTCGACCGGGCGAGCGCGGCGGAGCTGAAGCCGCAGAAGATCGACGACGGCCTTGCCTTCATGTTCGAGACGCGCTGGCCCGTCACGGCGACCGGTCAGGCGGCGGGCGCCGGCCATCTCCAGCGCGGATACGACGACGTGTGGCAGGGTCTGAGCCGCAACTTCCGGCCGTAGGAGAGCACTCCCGGACCGGCCCCACCGCAGCACGGAGACTCCAGGTGAACCGGATGAATCAGGTGAACGAGGTGAATCACACGCCCGCCTTTGCTCCCGACTCACTGGTCCTGAACCGGAAACTCCCCCTGTGGTACCAGGTCTCGCAGTCCCTGCGGGCGTCGATACTCGGCCGCCCGCAGGACGCCTCCCTGCGGCTGCCCACCGAGGAACAGCTCGCCGGGCACTACGGCGTCAGCGTCCTCACCATGCGCCAGGCCCTCAAGGAGCTGGAGACGGAGGGCCTGATCAGCAGGCACCGGCGGCGCGGCACGTTCATCGAGCCGCGGGCCCGGCGCGTCTCACCGGTCCGGCTGCTGGGGTCGATCGACGCGATCGTCGCCCAGCAGTCGGGTGAGCGGACGACCGTTCTCGGCCACGGCCCTGCTGCCGTGCCGGGCGATCTCGCCGAGTTCTTCCCCGGCTGCGCCGAGGTGGTCAGCTACCGGCGGCTGCGCCGCGACGGAGAGACCGGTGAGCCCACGAACTGGGCCGAGAACGCGCTGCACCCCGAGATCGCCCAGGGGCTCGACGTGGCCGATCTCGAACGGTGGCCGATGACCAAGGTGCTCCGCGACACCCTGGGGGTACGGATCTCCCGGATCACCGACACCGTCGAAGCCCGCCTGGCCGACCCGGTCACCGCCGACCTGCTCCACGTGCCCCTGCTGAGCCCGATCCTCCACTACACGGGCGTGACGTACGACGAGAGCGGCCGGGTGGTGGACGTGGCCCGCATCCGCTACCGGGGGGACCGTTTCTCCTTCTCGGTGACGGTGGAAGCGCACTGACCCCCCGCCTGGTACGCCGTTACGATGCCGGGGGCGGCGGACCTGGCGACGGGGAGGGCGACACGGTGGCAGCGCGGGTGACGGCCGGAGCCGGCGGGGACGAGGACGTACCGCTGCTGGACGAGCTGATGCCGTGGTCGGTGCGGCCGCTGCGGACGGGCCGTCCCTGGGTGACCGCCCCCGACCCTGCGACGCTGAGGGCCCGCTGGGAGCTGCTGGTCCGGGCCGAGGGCCCCGAGCAGGAACGGCTGTTCCGGCCCAGCCGCTCGCGTACACCGCACACGGCGGTCGCCGCGCTGCCGGGGCAGGCCACCGGAACGGGCAGGTTCGCCCGCGAGCCGGGGCCGTACCCGGAGCCGGTCCGGGTCCTGCACGGCCCGTTCGACGAACAGTGGCTGATCCCCGATCACCGGCTGATCGACGCGGCCCGCCCCGAGCTGTGGCGGGTGGCGGACGAACACCAGCTCTTCGCGGTCGAGCACGGCCACGTACCCCAGGCCGGCGGGCCCGCCCTCTCCGTGACGGCGCTGCTGCCCGACGGGCACTCCCCCGCGGGCCGCCCCGGCCGTATCCGTCCGCTCCACCGGCGGCCCGGGGGCCGGGAACCCAACCTGGCGCCCGGCCTGCTCGGTCTGCTGCGCGCGCGGTACGGGGACACGGGTGGGCACGAGGTCACCGCGGAAGCCGTCCTGGCGTGGTCGCTCGCCGTCGCCCGGCCCTCGCCTGCGGGCTGCCGCGTACCGCTGCCCGCCGACAGCGCTCTCTGGCGGGCCGGTGTCGAACTGGGCCGGGAGCTGCTGCGCCTCCATCTGCGCGGCGCGCGCGGCGGGGAACGCCCCCGGCTGCCGGGAGGCCGCCGCCCCTATGTGCGCGCCGCCATACCGCCGGAGCCGGCCACGCTGCGCTACGACCCGGATACCGAGGTGCTGAGCCTGGGCGAAGGCCGAATCTCGCCCGTCCCGGCCGGGGCCTGGGAATTCCGGGTGGACGGCGTACGCATGCTGGAGCTCTGGTTCGAGCGGCGGACCGCGGCGGCCGGGGGCGGCGGCCTGGAGGCGCTGCGCCCGCGCGGATGGCCGCAGGAGCGGACCTCGGAGCTGCTCGAACTGATCACCGTGCTCGCGCTTCTCGACGGACTCCGCCCCAGGCAGGAGGCGTTGCGCGGCCGGCTCGCGCAGGCCCCGGCACTCTCGCGCGGCGAACTGCGGGCGGCCGGAGTCCTCCCGGTCCCGACGGGAGCCCGCCGCCCCGCCTCCGTACTCGGCCACCAGGAGGAGGGCCCGGAAGGGCAGTTCGCGCTGCTGTGACCGGACCTACGCGCCGAACGAGGCCAGCACCCTGCCCAGGGCCCGTTCGAAGAACACGTCCAGATCGACCGGTCCTGGCTCCTCGGCGAATCCGGCCGCCATGCGCGGGTACTTCCCGGTGGACATCTCGCCGATCAGATAACCGGTGCGGGCGGCCTTCTCCTGCTCCTCGGTCCACGGCAGGGACCGGCTGTGCTCCGCCGTGGCGATCTCGTTGGCCACGAACGTGGTGACCACACCCTGGACGAGGGAGATCAGCTCAATCTTCTCGCCGAACGGCACGTCGAGCCCGTCCAGCAGGCTCAGCGCGTGCTCCAGGAAGGCCAGCACGTTCGGGCTGAAACCGTAGACGCCCGACATGATCCCCGGCACCCAGGGGTGGCGGTGCATCAGCGAGCGTGTCTGACGGGCCAGCGCGACGACGGCGGCCCGCCAGTCGTCCGAGGGCGGGGCCGTCAGGTCGTACTCGGCGCTGATCGCGTCGACCATCAGCTCCAGCAGGTCCTCCTTGCGCGGCACGTAGTTGTAGAGCGACATCGTGCCGCAGCCGATCTCCGCGGCCACCTTCCGCATCGACACCGCGTCGATGCCATCGGCGTCGGCGATGCGCACGGCGGCTGCCGCGATGTCGGCCCTGCTGAAAGCGGGCTTCGGGCCACGGCCCGCACGTTCGGGACGGGCCCAGATCACTTCGGGTACAGCGGGTCGCCCCACCATCGATCACCACCTCACCCACCATCCTAGTTACGTACACCGTACGTAGTGCGGTACCTTGAGCGCATGACTACTACGTACGCTGTACTTAGTGAGGGTCTGGAGAAGCGCTACGGGGACGTCCACGCGCTCCGCGGACTCGACCTCGCCGTGGCCGAAGGCAGCGTCTGCGGCGTTCTGGGGCCCAACGGCGCGGGCAAGACCACCGCCGTCCGCGTGCTCACGACGCTGACCGCCCCGGACGGCGGGAGCGCCAGGATCGCGGGCCACGACGTGGTCCGCGAGGCCGCTGCCGTGCGAGGGGCGATCGGGGTCACCGGCCAGTACGCGTCGGTCGACAGCGATCTCACCGGCCGGCAGAACCTGCGCCTCTTCGCACGGCTGCTCCGCTTCCGCGGCGAGGCCGGCCGCTCCCGCGCCGACGCACTCCTCGAACGCTTCGAGCTGACCGAGGCCGCCGACCGTCCCGCCCGCACCTACTCCGGCGGGATGCGCCGGCGCCTCGATCTCGCCGCCAGCCTGCTCACCCGCCCGCAGGTCCTCTTCCTCGACGAGCCGACCACCGGACTCGACCCGCAGAGCCGCAACCAGATCTGGGCGGCGGTACGCGAACTCGCGGACCGGGGCACCACGGTCCTGCTCACCACCCAGTATCTGGAGGAGGCCGACCGGCTGGCCGACGACATCGTGCTCATCGACCACGGCAGGGCCGCCCACCGCGGGACCCCCGCCGAACTCAAGGCACACATCGGGAGTTACGCGGAGGTGGTCGTCGCGCACGCCTCGGCGCTCGCCCCCGCCGCGGGCGTACTGGACCAGCTGACCGGGACCGAACCGGTACTCGACCACGAGCGCCGCACGGTCGGCGCGGTCACGACCGACTCCACCCTCACCCTGCCGCACATCGTCCGCGAACTCGACGCCGCGAACGTGCCGGTGATCGACGCGAGTCTGCGACCGCCGACCCTCGACGAGGTGTTCCTCCGCCTCACCGCACGCGGTCCCCGCGGCAACGCACCGAAGGAGCAGGCAGCATGAGCACCACCGCCCTGGTCGCCGAGCACAACCCGGCACCCGCCACCGGCACCCTGATCGCCGACGGACTGGCCATGACCGGCCGCCATCTGCAACGGCTCAAGGCCTCCCCCGGCATCCTCGTCCTGACCCAGACCATGCCGATCACGATGCTGCTGTTCTTCGGCTACGTCTTCGGCAGCGCCCTGGCCACCCCCGGCCAGGAGTACCGCGCCTTCCTGGTGCCCGGGCTCGTCGCCGCGACGGCCGCCAACGGGATCATGATCGGGATGTTCACCGCCGCGCAGGACTGCGACCGCGGGGTGATGGACCGCTTCCGTACGCTGCCCATGAGCAGGGCCGCAGTGCCGCTCGGGGCCAACACCGCCGATGTGCTGACCACGGCGCTCGGCATGATTCCGCTCATGCTCGTCGGACTGGCGGTGGGCTGGCGCGTCGAGGACGGCTGGGCTCCGGCGCTCGGCGCGTTCGGCCTGCTGCTCCTCTTCCGGTTCGCGACCTGCTGGGTGGGCTACTTCCTGGGCCTGGTCGTCCGCAAGGAGGAGGCCGCCGGTCAGCTGGGCAGCGCCACCTTCATCCTGCCCCTGCTCTCCAGCGCGTACGTCCCGACGGACAACCAGCCGGACTGGCTGCGCACCGTCACGGAGTGGAACCCGATCAGTGCCATGGCCGCGGCCACCCGTGACCTCTTCGGCAACGCGGTCCCGGCCGCCGACGCCGCCTGGCCGGTCGCCCACCCGGTCGCGGGCACGCTGGCCTGGTCGGCGGTCATGCTCCTCGTGTTCGTACCGCTGACCGTGCGGCGGTACACACGGGACGGCGCCTGAGAGGGGCCGATGCCGCCCGCCCGCCGGCCGGGGATGACAAAGGTGCCGGATGCACGGTAAGTACGGCGCATGAGCACTCAGCCCCTCCCCCTCGAAGGCGTGACCGTCGTCGCCGTCGAGCAGGCCGTAGCGGCCCCCTTCGCCACCCGGCAGCTGGCCGACCTCGGCGCCAGGGTCATCAAGATCGAGCGCCCGGACGGTGGCGACTTCGCCCGCGGCTACGACACCGCGGCCCGGGGCCTCGCCTCGCACTTCGTGTGGTGCAACCGCGGCAAGGAGTCCGTCGCGGTCGACCTCAAGGACCCCCGCGGACTGGCGCTGGTGCGCCGACTCGTCGCGGACGCCGATGTGTTCGTACAGAACCTGGCCCAGGGAGCCGCCGCCCGGCTGGGCCTGGACGCCGCCACCCTCTGCGCCGGACACCCTCGCCTGGTGGCCGTCGACATCTCCGGATACGGGGCCGAGGGGCCGTACGCCCACAAGCGGGCCTACGACATGCTCGTCCAGTGCGAGGCGGGCCTGGTGTCGGTGACCGGGACTCCTGATCAGCCGGTGAAGGCCGGGATTCCCGCGGCCGACATCGCGGCGGCGATGTACGCCTTCTCGGGTGTGCTCGCCGCCCTGCTGCGGCGCGCCACCACCGGGCGCGGCGGGCCCGTGGAGATCTCCATGCTGGACGCGCTGACCGAGTGGATGGGCCACCCCCTGCACCACGGGATGCACGGAGGCGCATCCCCGGCGCGCACCGGGCTCGCACACTCCGTCATCGCCCCGTACGACGCCTACGTCACAGCGGACGGGGAACGGGTCCTGCTCTCCGTACAGAACGACCGGGAGTGGCGCCGGCTGGCGGAACAGGTACTGGGACAGCCGGAGTTGGCGGACGATCCGGGCTTCGCCACGAATGCGGCGAGGACCGTGAACCGGGAGCGGACCGACGCGGTGGTGGCGCGTGCGCTGGGAGCGCTGACCGGGAAGGAGGCACTCGCCGAGCTGGACGCGGCGGGAATCGCCTGCGCCCGGCTGAACACCGTGGCCGATGTCGCGGCACATCCGCAGCTGGCCGCCCGCGACCGGTGGCGGGAAGTGGAGTCACCGGCCGGGGCGCTGCGCGCACTGCTGCCGCCCATCACGCTGCCGGGCGGGGCGGAGGCACGGATGGGCGCCGTACCGGCGCTGGGAGAACATACCGACGCAACCCTGCGTGCCCTGGGGATGACGGACGAACAGACGGCAGCGCTGCGCCGGGACGGTGTGATCGCCTGAGCCGCCCCGCGGGGGGCCGGCCCAGTGGTGACGTGCCGTCGGGTCAGTGGCGACTGCCGAAGAGCGAGCGCCGCAGTCGCCGCAGCGGGGCGAAGAGCGAGACACGCGCGCTCCTGCTCCGGCGGGTGTGCGCGGCGTCGCGCGAGGTCAGTTCACGCATCAGCAGCGTCGCTTCCGCCGACTCGCGCTGCGGGACGGCGGGGCCGCCGAGCACTGCGAGATGGCGGTCGAGGCGCGAACTTGTCGCACTGCTCCCACACGTGATGGCAGGCACACGCGGCCTGCTGCGCACCGTTATCTGTTCCATGTCACTCCCCACCCGTACGAGGGCACCCGGCCCGGGCAGGTTAACCCTATCGCTCCTCGGCGGCACTCGTGTATCCCGGTCCGAGGATTGCGCACACGTATACGGAGGTTGACGATCAGTCACCAGATCCCACCGATTCCAGGGCGAGTTGGACATGCCGGAGGCCGGGGCCGGACCCACGAGCGGGAGACCCCGGCGGACGGAGCCTCCCACCCGGCGGCCGACGGCCCGGCCGGGCCGTGAACGAGCGGTGCGGGTGCGGTCAGTCGTTCGAGTTCAGGACGGGCAGGTAGCCGCCCGACTGCCCGGCGGCGGTGGGGTGGTAGGACTCGCCGATGTTCAGCCAGTTGACGCTGTGCAGCCAGGCACTGCCGGAGCAGATCTCGTGCCCCGTGAAGGACGGTGCGACATCACCGAAGGTGAAGCCGTGGTTGGCGGCCCGCTTGGCGGTGGCCGCGTTGAGGTAGTCGGCGGCGCCGTTGATGGCGGCGCGCTCGTTCTCGCTGAGGCCGGCGACGCAGCTGCCGCCGAGCTTGTAGAAGCGGGGGTAGCCGAGGACGACGACGTGGGCGGCCGGGGCTTTGGCGCTGATCGCCGAGTACACGGAGTCGAGTCTCGCGGGCAGGGTCGAGTCGACGTAGGCGCGGGCCGTGGCGACACGGCTGAGACAGGTGGCCTCCGACTGGAGGACACAGGTGGTCATGACGTCGGCGAAGCCCGCGTCATTGCCGCCGATGGAGATCGAGACCAGGTCGGTCGAGGAGTTCAGCGGGCCGAGCTGACCGGCTGTCACGTCGTTGGTGCGGGCGCCCGAGCAGGCGGTGAAGGCGAACGAGGTGGGCGAGTTGGCGGCCGCCCAGAGCGAGGGGTAGGCGCGGGTGCTGCGCTTGCAGTCGCCGCTGGAGCTGATGTAGCTGCCGGCGCCGACTCCGGAGGAGTAGGAGTCGCCGAGTGCGACGTAGTCGACGGCCGCGGATTCCGCGGCGTGAGCGGCGCCTGCGCCGGTGAGCGCGAGGACGGCACCGAAGAGGAGAGAGGACGAGAACGCCACGAGCCGGGACATTTTCATGGAACCTCCTAGAGCAGGGTTTCTGCCTACTCCGTGGTAGCAGTACCGCCGCCACTTTTGGAAGTGTTCATGCCAAGAACAATCGACGAGTGCTCCCTGAAACCCCCCTGAGCGCGCGTCACACCGGGGTCGCGCGGGTGACACCGGCTGACGAAACCGGGTGCACCGGGTGGCCCCGTGCCGGATCATGGACGCCATGCCTGCCAACCCCGAGTCCGCACTGCCGATCCGGCTGAATGTCGACGACAGCGATTCACCGGCCGACGTCGTCGACGCGCTGTTCCTCGGCCGCTTCGCGACGGGCGAGCAGCCGTACTCGCACAGTTCCTCGCTCGACCGTGTCAAGAAGGCGGCGACACTGCTGCCCCCGGCCGCGACGGTGCTGCGGGCGGCCCGCGACGACGACCGCAGCGCCACCCTCGCCGAGGGCGAGGGGTGGACGCTGCTGATCTCCCGGTGGAACCGGGGCGCCGATGTCACCGTCACCGCGACCAGCCCGGAACTGGCCGAAAAGATCCTGGGGCAGGCGACGGAAGGCGCCCAGGACGCACCCGAACCACAGCCCGAGAACGTGACCATGGGCTTCTGGTACGTCTCCCCGCGCCGCGGCCCGCACCGCACCACCCGGCAGATCGCCGCCGGTACGTGGGACGAGGTCCGCCGCAACTACACGGCACCGGTGGCCGATGCGATGGACCGGCTGATGAAGGTGACACCGGACGACATCGCGGGCCGGCTCCTCCTGCTGCACGGCCCGCCGGGCACGGGCAAGACCTCCGCGCTGCGTACGCTCGCCCGGTCCTGGCGCGACTGGTGCCAGGTCGACTGCGTACTCGATCCGGAGCGGCTCTTCAACGACGTCGGCTATCTGATGGACATCGCGATCGGCGAGGACGACGGGACGTCGAAGGAGCGGTGGCGGCTGCTGCTCCTGGAGGACTGCGACGAGCTGATCCGCGGCGAGGCCAAGCACACCGCGGGCCAGGCGCTCTCCCGGCTCCTGAACCTGACGGACGGACTGCTGGGCCAGGGCCGCAACGTACTGGTCGGGGTGACGACCAACGAGGACCTGGAGCGGCTCCACCCCGCGGTCGTCAGGCCCGGCCGCTGTCTGGCCCGGATCGAGGTGGGCTCACTGACCCGTGAGGAGTCGGCCGGCTGGCTGGGTACGGAGGACGGGCTCGGCCGGGAGGGCGCGACGCTCGCCGAGCTGTACGCCCTGCGGCGCGGCAGCGGCCCGGCGTCGGTTCCGAAGCAGGACGTGGGCGCGGACGCGGGGCTGTACCTCTGAAGGGGCGCGGCGTGGGAACGACAGGCGCGGCGGCCCGGGCTGTCACGGCCGCTCACCCCGGTCACCGCGCGTACGCCGCCCGCACCGCGTCCTGCGCGAGGGACAGCGCCTCCGCCCGCGACAGCCCCAGCCGCCGCGCCTGTTCCGCGTACTCCTGCGCGGCTGCCGCCGCCTTGCGGTCCGCCGCGCCCCCCGCCGCCGCGATGAACGTGCCGTTGCGGCCGCGGGTCTCGATCACCCCGTCGGCCTCCAGCGCCCGGTACGCCTTGGCGACGGTGTTCGCGGCGAGGCCCAGTTCTTCGGCGAAGCCGCGTACGGTCGGCAGTCTGTAGCCGACGGGCAGGGCCCCGGAGCGGGCCTGTTCGGAGATCTGCGTGCGCAGTTGCTCGTACGGGGCGGCGGCGTCCGGTTCAAGAGCGATCTTCAGGGTCACCGCACGATTGTCCCCCACGGCGGTCCTCGCGGCCGTCCCGCACGTCCGGAAAATCGGAGGCGACCGGTGCGCCGCTCCACGTAGCCTCCGGCGCATGACTGTGATCGTTCGCGACGTGCGGCCCGCCGACATGGAGGCCTGGGTGGCGGTGCGGCGAGCCGCGCTGCCGTACATGGTGACCACCGCGGAACAGGCGGCGTTCGACCTGGCCCGCGCGCACCCCGACAAGAAGTACCGCCAGCTGGTCGCCGAGGAGGACGGGGAGATCATCGGCACGGCGCAGGTCGGCTTCGCCTACGACAGTCCCGAGCCCGGCCAGGGCTTCTGCAATCCGTACACCAGGCCGGACCGGCTCGGGCGCGGGGCGGGCTCGTTGCTGCTGAGCACGGCCGAGGGATATCTCGCCGAGGCCGGCGCCGTCGCGGTCTTCACCTGGGTGCTCGACGAGCCGGCCAACCGCGAGTTCGCCCGCAGGCGCGGTTACGTGGCGAGCCGGTCGGCGCACTTCCTCCACCTCGATCTGGCCCACGGCACCCTGCCGGAACGCCAGGTGGTCCCGGCTGGCGTCGAGTTGCGTACGGCCGCCGATTTCGGCGACGACCCGCGACCGCTGTTCGAGGCCGACGCCGAGACGACGGCGGACGAGCCGAGCGACACCCCCACCGAGTTCACGGACTACGAGGACTGGCTGAACCACACCTGGCGCCATCCCGGCCTGGACCGGGAACTGACCTCGGTCGCGGTGGTGGACGGCGTGGTGGCGGCGTTCAGCGCGGCCACCACGGACGGTCTGAGCCGCTACTCCACGGGCATGACCGGCACCCGGCGGGCCTACCGGGGCCGGGGCCTGGCGAAGCTCGTGAAGAACGACTCCCTGCACCGGGCCAGGGCCGCGGGATACACGGACGCGTACACCGGCAACGACGCGGACAACGGCCCCATGCTCGCCATCAACCGCTGGTTCGGCTACGAGATCTGTGCCACGGAGGTACGTCATGTCCGCACGTTCGCCTGAGCCGGCGGCCGTTCTGACGGTCACCCTGACGAAGGCGGGCCGGACCAAGATCCGCTATCCGGCGGACCTGGTACGCGACGACGGCAGCCATGTGACGGTGCGGGCGCCCTGGGCCGGGCCCGGAGTCCGGGACTTCGGCTTCGTGCGGTTCGAACCGGGCGACGTCTTCATCGAGCACTACTGGCGCGACCGCTGGTTCGCGGTCAAGGAGGTCCGCACCGGGGACGGGGAACTGAAGGGCTGGTACTGCGACGTGACCCGCCCGGCCGTGCTCCGGGACGGTGAGCTGCTGGTCGAGGACCTGGATCTCGACCTGTGGGTGTCGGCGGACGGCTCGTCCGTCCTGCGCCTGGACGAGGACGAGTTCGAGGACAGCGGCCTCGCCGAGCGGGACCCGGAGGCGGCACGGTCCGCGCTCCGGGCCCTGGACGACCTGGACCACCTCGCCCGCACGGAGGGCCTGACCGGACTGCTGCTCTAGGGGGCGGCCGGACTCCCGCTCTGCGGCAGCGGCACCGCCCGGCCCGGCCCTCCCGGGGTGTACGCGACCGGGTCGTCGTCCTCGTGCCAGTGGACCAGGAAGCGCTGCCCCGCCCGGTAGGCGTCCAGCCCCGCACGGCAGTACGCGACCATGTCGTCCGGGAGGGCGTCGAGCGGGGTCCAGGTCAGTTCCGAGCACTTGTCGGGTTCGGCGTTGCGCGGTGGCCGGGCGGGGTCGTACCGCGCCTCGAAGAACCAGCCGACGCGAGGTGCGCCGCCGGGGCCGCGGTGCTGCATGACCAGGGCCACCCGTACCTCCTCCGGGTCCAGGGCGATCCCGATCTCCTCCGCGGTCTCGCGGATCACCGCCTCGCGGACGTCCTCGCCGTCCTCCACGTGGCCCGACGGCGCGTGGAGCAGGCCGTCCGCGTATCCCGTGCCGGCGCGGCGGGCGAGCAGGATCTCGGAGCCGCGGCGCAGGACGAGATGGACGTCGACGACCTCGGTGTGTCTGTGCGGCGGCCGGGCATGGGCGACCACCGCATACCGCTCGTCGTCGACCCGCTTGCCCCAGAGGGCCGGGTCGTCGGAGAGGGGCTCGTGGTGCACGCGCTCCGCGAGCGGTGCGAGCAGTGCGGTCAGCCGGCCGGCCGGAATGCCCACCCCGCCCCAGACGCCTTCGACGAGCACGAGCCGGCCGCCGGGCTTCAGCAGGCCGGACCAGTGGCGCAGGGCGGCCGCCGGGTCGGGCAGCAGCCACACCACGTGGCGGGCCAGGATCACGTCGAAGGCGCGGTCACCGACCGGGGGTTGCCCCGCGTCCCCGACCAGCACCTCGGCGCCGGTCCCGGCGAGCTTGGCCCGGGCCCGGTCCGCCATGCCCCGTGAGGCGTCCACGGCCGTGACCCGGTGGCCCCGCTCGGCGGCGAGCAGCGCGAGGCTTCCGGTGCCGCACCCGAGGTCGAGGACGTCGGAGGCCGTGGCGGGCAGCCAGGTCTCCAGTCTCCGCGCCCAGGCCGCGCGGACCAGGGGGTCGAGCAGCCCGTGATCGGGCTCCTCGTCGAAGGAGTCGGCGGCAGCGTCCCAGTCGGTCGTCGTCATGCGTCCGATGGTGACAGCCGCCACTGACAACGCCGGTCAGCCCGTGAGCCGTTTGCGGTAGTGGAACCGGTCGTACGGCCCGTCCACCCGCCGCTCCACCAGCTCGTAGCCGTACCGGGGGTAGATCTTCCGGTTCTCCCACATCAGGGCGTTCGTGTAGAGCCGGACCTCGGGGAGGCCGAGGCTGCGGGCGTGTGCGTCGGTGAAGGCGAGGAGGCGCCGACCCACTCCCCTGCCCGCCGCGTCCGGGTGGACAGCGATGCTCTCCAGGAAGAGGTGGTCCTCGTGCGGGACGAGGACCAGGACCCCGACGACGTCCGGGGCTCCGGTGACGTACACCTGGCCCGCCGCGACGTCCGCCGCGTGGTCCGCCTCCATGGGGGCCGGGACGACGCCGATGCGGGCGATGTAGTGGCGGTAGGCGGCATCGGTGACGGCCCGGACGGCGGGCACGTCGGCGGCGGTGGCGGCACGGATCTCGTCGGCCGGGGCGGCTGTCATGGACGAACGGTACGAGGGGGCGGCCCGGCCAGGAACGGGCGGCCCCCTCGTACGGCCGTGGCTACTCCGGCGCCGTAGCCGTGCGGCGCGTCACCAGCCTCTTGACCAGGGGCCAGGCCAGGATCAGTACGACCACCACGTACACCGTCACGGAGAACGGCGTGTTGACCAGACCGGAGACGCTGCCGTCACTGATCTGCAGGGCGCGCCGCAACTGCTGTTCGGCGGCCGGGCCGAGGATGACGCCGATCACGGCGGGCAGCACCGGGAGTCCGTACCTCCGCATGCCGAGCCCGATCAGACCGATGATCAGCAGGATCACCAGGTCGAAGGCCTCCCCGCCGACGGCGTACGCCCCGACGGCGGCGAAGAACAGGATGCCGGCGTAGAGGTAGGGGCGCGGGATGCGCAGCAGCTTCGCCCACAGCGGGGCGAGCGGCAGGTTGAGCGCGAGGAGCAGCACCATGCCCACGAAGAGGGAGGCGATGAGACCCCAGACCAGTTCCGGTTCGCGCTCGAAGAGGAGCGGGCCCGGCTGGATGCCGTACTGCTGGAACGCGGCCAGCATCACCGCGGCGACGGCGGTGGTGGGCAGCCCGAGGGTGAGCATCGAGACGAGGGTGCCGGCCGCCGAGGCGGAGGCCGCGGATTCCGGTCCTGCGACGCCCTCGATGGCGCCCTTGCCGAACTGGTCGCGGTGCTTGGAGAGCCGCTTCTCCGTGACGTACGACAGGAAGGTGGGGATCTCCGCGCCGCCCGCCGGGATCGCTCCGAAGGGGAATCCGATGACGGGGCCGCGCAGCCAGGACTTCCAGGTGCGCCGCACGTCGTCCCTGCCGAGCCAGGGGCGTCCGACGGGGATCGGCTCCCCGGTGGAGCGGCGCAGGTGCGCGGCGACCCAGAGCGCCTCGCCGATGGCGAAGAGGCCGACCGCGACGATCACCACGTCGACGCCGTCGGCCAGTTGGAGCGAGCCGAAGGTGAGCCGCTGCTGGCCGGTCATCTGGTCGAGGCCGACCAGGCCGATGGTGAGGCCGATGAGCAGGGAGGCGAGACCGCGGATGCGGGAGGACCCGAGGACGGAGGTGACGGCGATGAAGGCCAGCACCATGATCGCGAAGTAGTCGGGGGCGCCGATGCCGACGGCCAGCGAGGCGATGGTGGGGGCGAGGACGACCAGCAGGATCGTGCCGATCATGCCGCCCGCGAAGTGGCCGATCGCGGCGGCGGCGAGTGCCTGCGGTCCGCGCCCCGCCTTGGCCATCGGATGGCCTTCCATCGCGGCGACGACGGCCGCGCTCTCCCCGGGGGTGTTGAGGAGGATGGAGGTGGTGGAGCCGCCGAACATCGCTCCGTAGTAGATCCCGGCGAACATGATGAAGGCGCCGGTCGGTTCGAGTCCGTAGGTGACCGGCAGCAGGAGTGCCACGGCCATGGCCGGGCCGATGCCCGGGAGCACGCCGATCGCGGTGCCGAGCAGGACGCCGAGGGCGGCCCAGAGCAGATTGACGGGCGTGAGCGCCGTACCGAAGCCGTCGAGGAGGGAGTTGAGGGAATCCATCGGTCAGAGCACCCCCATCAGCGGGCCGCCCGGCAGGGGGACTCCGAGCAGGTTGTCGAAGACGAAATAGGTGACGAGGGAGAGTCCGGCCGCGATGAGCGGATCGCGGTCGTAGTGGCGGCTGCCGAGTGCGTACGCGGAGCCCCAGAAGAGCAGGGCGCCCGAGACGGGGAAGCCGAGCGGGCCGATGAGGACGGCGTTGGCGAGGAAGACCCCGGTGAGCAGGAGGACCGTGCGCCAGTCGGCGGGCTCGGCCAGGTCGATGTCCTCGCCGCCCTCCGCCTCTCCGCGTCCGCCGCGCAGGACGTCGACGGCGAGGAGCACGGCGATGACCAGCAGCCCGCCGCCCACGACGAGGGGGACGGTCCTGGGGCCGACGGGTCCGCGCTGGGTGATGTCGACACTCATGGTGAGGGCGTCGCTGAGGACGAGGACGCCGAGGGCCAGGAGCAGGACGCAGACGCCGAGTTCGGAGTGGTCGCGCAGCCAGGTGCCGCGCTTGGGCGCGGCAGTGGGTTCGGGGGTCCCGGCGGTCACAGCCCCAGCTCCTTCAGGACGGTGGCGACGCGCTGGTCCTGGGCGTCCAGGAAGTCCCCGAAGGCGTCGCCGGTGAGGAAGGCGTCGTCCCAGCCGTTCTTCTTCATCGATTCCTTCCACTGCGGTGAGTCGTGCAGCTTCCGGATCAGGGCGACGAGCTTGTCGCGTTCGGCGCCGGAGAGGCCGGGCGGGGCGACGATGCCGCGCCAGTTGGTGAAGTCGGTGTCCAGGCCCGACTCGCGGAGGGTGGGCGCGTCGAGGCCGGGGACCCGCTTCGGACCGGTGACGGCGAGCAGCCGGAGCTCTCCCGCCTCGATCTGGTCGAGGTATTCACCGACCCCGGAGACGCCGAAGGCCACCTTGCTGCCGAGGATCGAGGCGAGGAGTTCGCCACCGCCGTCGAAGGGGATGTAGTTGACGTCCTTCGGGGCGATTCCGGCGGCCTTCGCCATCAGCATCGGGGCGAGGTGATCGGGCCCGCCGGGCGAGGAGCCGCCGCCGACGGGGAGCTTGCCGGGGTCCTTCTTCCAGGCCTCGACCAGCTGCCCGATGGTCTTGTACGGGGAGTCCTTGGCGACGACGACGATGTCCTGCTCCTCGGTGAGCCGGGCGATCGGGGTCGTGTCCCGAAGCGTCTTCGGCGACTTGTTGGTGTGGACCGCGCCGACCACCCCCAGTCCCATCGACATGGCGAGCTTGCCGTTGCCGTGTTCCCCGACGAGCCGTGCCAGGCCGACGGTGCCGCCCGCGCCGGGGAGATTGAACACCTCCACGTTGTGGGTGAGTCCGGCGTCCTCGGCGTTCTTCGCGGCGGTGCGCGCGGTGATGTCGTACCCGCCACCGGGGGTGTTGGGGACCATGAGGCGCAGTCCGGGAATCTGCGTCCCGGTGTCGGAGCCGCTGCCCGTGGAGAGCAGCGGTGGTGCCACCAGCACCAGGAGCGCCGCCCCGGCCAGGGCGAGTGGAGTGCGCAGTCGCACGGGTTCCGCCTTTCTCTGTGAGGTGGCCCACATGTTGCCCGCGCCTCAACGAGCTGTCTCCGTTCCGGAATCAACGGACGTTGTGGTCGTTGTGGTCGCGCCCTACCGTGTCGACGTGACAAAAGTGCTGGTGGTGGACGACGACTTCATGGTCGCGAAGCTGCACTGCCGCTATGTGTCCGTGATGGACGGGTTCACGGTGGTCGGCGCGGCCCACAGCGGGGCCGAGGCGCTGCGCGCGGCGCGGGAGCTGCGTCCCGATCTGGTCCTGCTCGACATCTATCTGCCCGATATGGACGGCATCAGCGTGCTGCGCGAACTCCGTGCGGCGGAGGACCCTGCCACGGACGGGCACAGCGTGGACGCGTTGTTCATCACGGCGGCCCGCGACGCGGGTGTGGTGCGGGCGGCGCTGCGGGCCGGCGCGCTGCACTATCTGATCAAGCCGTTCCACCCGTCCGCGCTCCAGGAGCAGGTGCGGCACGTGGCCTCGCTGCGCAACCGGCTCGACGCTCTCGACGAGGCGCGCCAGGAGGCCCGGCAGGAGGACGTGGACCGGATCTTCGGCACCCGCCCGCCGGGCTCGCGGGAACTGCCCAAGGGCCTCGCGGCGCACACCGCCGATCTGGTGGAACGGGTGCTGCGCGAGCACCCGGAGGGGCTGTCCGCGTCCCAGTGCGCGGAGGCGGGCGCCCTGTCACGGGTCAGCGCCCGCCGTTATCTGGAGTACTTCGCGGAGACGGGGCGCGCCGAGGTGACGCTGCGGTACGGCGGAACGGGGCGTCCGGAGCGGCGGTACCGCGCTGTTCTTAATCGCTTCTGAGTGGCTCCTTAAGCCCGCCATAACGATGGCCGCCAGGCCTTCTCCGCAGCCGGATCAGCCGTGGGCGGCGGCTAGTTTGCTGATCACCGGGACGGGGCCCGTCCCGTCGGCGCCATCCGTACGGGGGGTCGCGCCGCCGTGCGGGCCCTGCCCCGCATCCCCGCACCGGACGTCCGCACACAGACGTGCCCCGTCGAAGGAGAACGCCACCATGCCCGCCATCACGACCGTCCCTCGCACGCTCGCCGGGATCTTCGCCCTGGGTGTCGCGCCTCTCGCGCTGACCGGCCTCTCCGCCGCACCGGCCGCCGCCCACGGTTCGCTGACGGACCCGGTCAGCCGGGTCTCGGCCTGCTTCGCCGAGGGCCCGGAGAGCCCTAAGTCGGCCGCCTGCCGGGCGGCGGTCGCGGCGGGCGGCACCCAGGCGCTGTACGACTGGAACGGGGTCAACATCGCCAACGCGGCGGGCAAGCACCGTGAGCTGATCCCGGACGGCAAGCTGTGCAGCGCGGGCAACGACAAGTTCAGGGGGCTCGACCTGCCGCGCGCCGACTGGCCCGCGACCACGGTGAAGGCGGGCAGCCACACGTTCCGCTTCCGGGCCACCGCCCCGCACAAGGGCTCGTTCGCGCTGTATCTCACCAAGGCCGGTTACGACCCGTCGAAGCCCCTGAAATGGTCGGACCTGGAGGAGAAGCCGTTCGCCCGGGCCACCGACCCGGCCCTGGCGAACGGCTCGTACAGCTTCGGCGGCACGCTGCCGGAGCGTTCGGGGCGGCAGCTGATCTACACCGTCTGGCAGCGTTCGGACTCCCCCGAGGCGTTCTACGCCTGCTCCGACGTGGTCTTCGGCGCGGCGGCGGGCGGCAGTGGTCAGGGCGGCGCGAGCCCGGCGCCCCCGGCCTCCGCCCCCTCCGAGGAGGAGATCACCGAGGGCGCGGACAAGTCGTCCGTCGAGCACGGCGGCCACGGTGACGACGACGCCGGTACGGCGGCGGAGGTCACCGAGGCGTCCCCGGCCGCCGGAACGCAGACGCCCGAGGCGGCGGCCCCCGGCACGGCGACCCCCGGGCCCACGGCCTCCGGGCCGGCCAACGCGCCGGTGGCCAACGGCTCCGGCGCGGGCGATGAGCTCGCCGAGACCGGGGGCACGAGCAGCAGCCCGTACCTCGCGGTCGGCGGTGCGGCGGCCCTGGCCGTCGGCGCGGCGGCCCTGTTCGCCTCGGCCCGTCGCCGGGCGGCCGCCGCCGCCCGGCACAGCCGCTGACCGCCCGGACCTCACCCGTGCGGTGACCGCGCCGCCGGGGTCAGCCGATCACCGAGAGGCAGTTCGTCGGGGTGGCGTGCGCCGGATCGAGGGCGTTCTCCACCTCGTGGAAGGCGATCCGGTCGATGGTCCCGATCGCCACATGCTCGGACAGGTCGACCGCGCACAGGTCCTGGAGGAGGACATTGCGTACGTT
Organism: Streptomyces sp. NPDC045968; assembly: GCF_056430475.1. Taxonomy (NCBI): domain Bacteria; kingdom Bacillati; phylum Actinomycetota; class Actinomycetes; order Kitasatosporales; family Streptomycetaceae; genus Streptomyces; species Streptomyces sp. NPDC045968. The sequence continues at coordinate 415,108 of NZ_JBWKLF010000007.1, forward strand.
CGGTCCGTCCAGGTACTGCGTGCGGTACGGGGTCACGACCTCGTCGTACCGGGTGGCGATGACGGTGTAGCGGACCCCGGGCACGGTGTCGCCGCCCGCGTTGAGCCTGGTCATGAACGCGGACCCGGCGACCTGGTCGGCGAGGCCCGGGGTGGTGGCGGTGAGCAGGTCCTCGGCGCCGGGGAAGTACGGCAGCAGCTTGGTCAGCCCGAGGAGGGTGGTGCCGTGGTTGTCGGGGGCGATACCGATGAGGGCGTTGACCTTCGCGGCGCCGCCGAGGAACTTCAGGTAGTGGTTCGGCATCATGCCGCCCTGGGAGTGGCCGACCAGGTCGGCCTTCGGTGCTCCGGTGGCGGCGAGCACCTTGTCGACGAACACGTCGAGCTGTCCTGCCGACTTGTCGATCGGGCCGAGTCCGTGGAAGAACGGGACGCCCGGGAGCTGCCCGTAGTCGAGGGAGAAGACGCAGTACCCCCGGCTGACGAGGTAGGGGGCGAGGACGAGCCAGTTGTCGACCGAGTTCCCGAACGTGCCGTGGACCAGGACGACGGGGCGGGGATGGGCTGCGGAGGGCTTGCAGGTGTAGTCGTTCCAGCCACGGGACGTGGTGGTGGTCTCGGCTGTGGGGGTGGCGGCGGTCGCGGTCGCCGTGGGGGCGGCGAAGGCCGCGACGACCAGGAGCAGCGCGGTCAGCGTCCGGCGCGCGCGCCAGGTGCGCACCGGACGTTTCCAGGGCAGCATCGTGTGTTCTCCTTGCGGCTCAAGGGAGGTGCGATGTCTGTACGCCCTGCGGCCCGGACCACAAGAATTATGTGCTCATGCCAAATTACGCACGAGTAAGGTAGCTAGGGAAGTTACGCGTCGGTAAAAACTGACACGGCATCAACACGCATGGTGGCCGGGCGGATTCAGGCGGCGAGACGCCCCGGCTTCACCGCCTGCGGTCCGAACCTGGCGCGCAGACGGTCCGACACCGCCTCGATGCGCCGCGCCCGCTCGTCCACCGGGTCGAAGGTGAGCTGATGGGCCGCCCGCTCCGCCTCGTACAGCCCCTCCGCCCGCAGCGCGATCCCCCGCACCCGGGCCCGCTGGAGCCCGAACGAGTCCTGGATGCGGTACGCGAGTTCGGCGAGCGCCACCGAGTGGGCGGTGGGCTCCCTGAGCGTACGGCTGCGGGTCAGCGTCGCGTATCCGGTGCGGGCGGCGTAGCGCACGGTGACCGCGAGCGAGCGGCACACCTGCCCCTCGCCGCGCAGCCGGGTGCCCAGCTCCTCGGTGAGCGAGAGGAGCGCGCGGCGGTGCTGCTCCGGGTCCAGTTCGTCGCGGGGGAAGGACCGTTCGGCGGCGATCGACCGGGCGGCGGCGTTCGGGACGACCCGCGTACGGTCGATGCCGTTCGCCCGCTCCCACAGTTCGCGCCCGGTCCGTACGCCGGTGATCCGTTGCAGGGTGGAGAGCGGCGCGGCGGCGATCCGGCCGACGGAGTCCAGACCGTATCCGCACAGGGTGCGTGCCGTGGCCGCCCCGACACCGTCCAGCGCGGCGGCGGGCCTGGCCGCGAGGAACGCTGCGGCCCCGTCCCCGGGCACCACGAAGGTCGTCCCGGGCGCCGCCTGCCGCGCCGCCATCCTGGCCAGCATCGGGTTCACGGCCGCCCCGATCGCGCAGTCCACGCCGTGCAGGGCGAGCGCGCGGACCCGGATCACCGAGGCCAGACCGGTCACGTCCTGACCGAAGTAGCGCAGCGCGCCGCTCACGTCGGCGAGCGCCCCATCGGGCGGTGCGGCCTCGACGACCGGGGTGAACGCGCCGAGGAGGGCGATCAGCCCCTCATAACCGGCGCTGTCCGGAAGCCCCCCGCCGATCCGGCGGAAGCGCAGGCACAGGACCGACGGCTGTTCGCCCGTCGTCGTACCGCTCGTTCCGTGGTCCCGCATCATCCCGCGCTCCCGGGGCTCTGGTGCCACAACTTCCGTCCCGTGGGCATCCCTTCACCGGCCGGCTGGAGGTCGGACCAGGGGTTCATCTCGTAGCCGGTGGACATCTGGATGCGGCGGCCGTTTCCGGCGGGAGCCGTATCCGGGGCGCCGGCCTCCCCCGCCGCCTCCTCCGGGGGCACCTCCGCGAGCCGGGACGCGACCGCGTCGAGCCCGCCGGTGCGCCGCAGTTCGGCCAGCTCCGCCAGATTCCAGGCCGCCACGCCCACCACACTCAGGCTCTGCGGTCCGCGCCGCTGCACCACCCCGCGCACCAGCAGCAGCCAGGAGTGGAAGACGGTGTGCGCGCAGGCGGCATGGCTGTCGTCGAAGAAGGCCAGGTCGACCAGGCCCGTACCGTCGTCCAGGGTGGTGAAGATGACCCGGCGGCCGGAACGGACCGGCGGGGTCTGGGTGGCGGCCTTGGCGCCCGCGACCAGCACGGTCTCCCCGTGCCGTGCCTCCCGCAGCCGCTTGGCGGACACCGCGCCCAGCTCCGTGAGGAACGCGTGGTGGTCCCCCATCAGATGGCGTGACACATCCATGTTCAGCACGCCGAGTTCGGCGCTGAGGCGTTCCGCCTCGTTGAGGTCGGGCAGGCCGATGGAGCCGGTACGCCGGCCGTCCCCGAGCGGGAGCTGCGCGCCCCGGGCCCCCGGCCCCGAGCTCCGCTGGGCGCGATGCAGCTCGGAGAGGTGCAGCAGCAGATCACGACGGTTGGCACCGAAGGCGTCCAGCGCGCCGACCTTGGCCAGCCGTTCGGCGGCCGGTCTGCCCGGCCGGGCCCGCTGCCAGAAGTCCAGCAGCGAGGCGTAGGGCTGCCCGGCCTCGATCCTGGCGACCTCGGCCTCGCTGATGCCGTGGACGTCCGAGAGCGCCAGCCGCAGCCCCCAGGCCTCCGCCCCACCCTTCTTATCAGACGTCAGTTCGATTCTATGAGTGGCTGCCGACCGGTTCACGTCCAGCGGCAGCACGGGCACTCCGCGCCGCCGCGCGTCCGCGAGCAGCAGTCGCTTCGGGTACATCCCCGGATCGTGCGTGAGCAGCCCGGCGTAGAAGGCCGCCGGATGATGGGCCTTGAGCCAGGCCGACTGGTAGGTGGGCACGGCGAAGGCGACCGCGTGGGCCTTGCAGAAGCCGTACGAACCGAACGCCTCGATGATCTCCCAGGCGCGGGCGATCACCTCGATGCCGTACTTCCTCTCCGCCGCCCGCCGCGCGAACCACACCTTGATGCGCTCCTGCGACTCGGGGTCGGAGAGCCCGCGCCGCACTCGGTCGGCCTCGCCCCGGCCGCAGCCGGTCATGATGTCGACCATCTCGATGATCTGCTCGTGGAAGACGACCACCCCGTACGTCTCGCGCAGCGGCCCTTCCAGATCGGGATGCGGATAGCGGACGGGCGCGCGGCCGTGCCTGGCCTCGATGAACGGCCGCACCATGTCGGCGGCGACCGGCCCCGGCCGGAACAGCGAGATGTCGACCACGAGGTCGTGGAAGGTCGCGGGCTGGAGCCTGCCGACCAGATCGCGCTGGCCGGGCGACTCGATCTGGAAGCATCCCAGCGTCTCGGCGGTCCTGATCAGCCGGTACGTCTCCGGATCACCCGGCGGTACGGCGTCCAGGTCCAGCTCCTGCCCCGAGGCCCGCTTCAGCTCGGTGACCGCGTGCGCCATCGCCGACTGCATCCGTACACCCAGCACATCGAGCTTGAGCAGCCCGAGATCCTCCACGTCCTCCTTGTCGAACTGCGCCATCGGGAAGCTCTCCCCACTGGTGGGGACGACCGGTGTCCGGCGCAGCAGCGTGGCATCCGAGAGGAGCACCCCGCACGGGTGCATGGCGATACCGCGCGGCAGGGCGTCGAGCCCCTCCACCAGCTCCCACAGCCGCCCGTACTTCTCCTTGTCCGCGGCGACCTTCCGCAGTTCGGGCAGTTCCTCCATGGCCGCGCGGGCATCACGGGCCCGGATGTGCGGGAACGCCTTGGCCAGCCGGTCGGTCTCGGCCGGGTCCATGGAGAGCGCGGCTCCGACGTCGCGGATGGCGTGGCGCACCCGGTAGGTCTCGGGCATGGCGACGGTCGCGACCCGCTCGGTTCCGAAGCGCCCGATGATCGCGCGGTAGACGTCGAGGCGGCGGGCCGACTCCACGTCGATGTCGATGTCGGGCAGCACGAAGCGCCGCGTGGAGAGGAAGCGTTCCATGAGCAGCCCGTGCTCGACCGGGTCGGCGTGCGCGATACCGAGGAGGTGGTTGACCAGGGAACCCGCCCCGGAGCCGCGGGCGGCGACGCGGACGCCCATGCCCCGTACGTCGTCGACGACTTGGGCGACCGTCAGGAAGTACGAGGCGAAGCCGTGGTGCGCGATGATGTCCAGCTCCTGGTGCATCCGCTCCCAGTACTCCCGCCTGCGGTCGTGGCCGCGCAGCACCATGCCCGCGGCGGCCCGGGAGGCCAGCACCCGCTGGGCGGTGCGCCGGCCGGCGCCGACGAGGTGCGGTTCGGGGAAGTGGACCGCGCCGATGCCGAGGTCATCGGCGGGGTCGACACGGCAGGCGTCGGCGGTACGCCGGGTCTCCGCCAGCAGCCCGGCGCCCGCGTCCGGCCCGAGACCGGCGGCGGCGGTGATCCGTCCGGCGGTCTCCGCCATCGCGCGGGCGTCCTTGAGCCAGCGTTCCCCGCTGTCGAGGGGGGAGCGGCGCGGGTCGACCGGGACGAGCCTGCGGGCGGCGTCGAGCACGTCGGCGATCCGGCTCTGCCCGGCGTCGGCGTACCGGACGGCGTTGGTCAGCACGGCCCGTATCCCCTGCTCGGCGGCGAAGCCGACGGTACGGGCGGCGAGCCGCAGCGATCCGGGGCCGGTCCCCTCACGACCGTGGTGAACGGCTTCGAGGCGCAGGTCGTCGCCGTAGACCTCCCGCCAGGGCGCGAGCAGCGCGGCGGCCAGATCGGGCCGTCCGGCGGTCAGTGCCCTGCCCACCTCGGAGGCGGGGCCGAGCAGCACGGTGAGCCCTTCGGCGGGCAGCTCGGACCAGTCGACGACGGGCTGTACCGCGCCTGCGGGCGGGCCGGGCGGTGCGGCGTGGGCGGCGGTGACGAGCCGGCACAGTTCGGCCCAGCCCTGGGCGCCGTCCCGGGCGAGAAAGGTGACCCGGGGGGCGGATTCATCGACAAAGGCACCGCCGCGTGCCGGTGTCCGCCGGTGCGTACGCCCCTCTTCCCCCGTACGCCGCGCCACCGCGAGGTCCACCCCGAACAGCGGCCGCACCTCTGCCGCCCCGCACGCCTTGGCGAAGCGGACCGCGCCCGCGAGGGTGTCGCGGTCGGTCAGCGCGAGGGCGTCCATGCCCCGCTCGGCGGCGCGCTCGGCCAGCCGCTCCGGGTGCGAGGCCCCGTACCGCAGGGAGAATCCGGAAACGGTGTGCAGATGCGTGAACCCGGACATCCGCACCTCCTGGACCGATCCCTACTCATCACCCCCCTTGCTCTCCACCATAGACCAAATTTCGAACACTCGTACGATAACCGGGGCGGGGGGCACCTGCCCGGCCTCCGCCTCAGCCATTCGGACCTGTCCCACCTGCGTAAACACCAGGCCGCCCGGACCGTGGGGGCATGACTTTCGTCGACGAGGTGAAGAACGCCGTCACTCCACGAGCCGCACTGCTCGTCATCGGCGTGCTCGCGCTGCAACTGCTGTTCATCGCGTCCTATGTCGGGGCGCTGCACAAGCCCAAGCCGACGGACGTCCCCTTCGCCGTTGTCGCACCCCAGCAGGTCTCGGAACAGCTCGTCACCCGGCTCAGGGAACTTCCCGGCGGCCCCCTGGACCCGCGCGCGGTGAGCGACGCGGCCGAGGCCCGCCGGCAGATCATGAACCGCGACATCGACGGCGCCCTGATCGTCGACCCCGACGGCACCACCGACACCGTGCTCGTCGCCTCCGGCGGCGGCACCGTCCTGGCCGATTCCCTGACAAGGATCATGGAGAAGGTCGACGCCACCCAGCACCGCACGGTCAGGACCGTCGACGTGGCCCCGGCCTCCCCGGACGACTTCGACGGGCTCTCGTCCTTCTACCTCGTGGTGGGCTGGTGCGTCGGCGGCTACCTCTGCGCCTCGATCCTGGCGATCAGCGCGGGCACAAAGCCCGCCAACCGGCAGCGCGCGCTGATCAGGACCGCCACGATGGCGCTGTACTCGATCGCGGGCGGAATCGGCGGCGCGGTCATCATCGGACCGGTCCTCGGCGCACTGCCCGGCAGCGTGTGGGGGCTGTGGGGCCTGGGAGCGCTGATCGTCTTCGCGGTCGGCATGACCACGCTCGCCCTGGAGGCCCTCACCGGCATCATCGGCATCGGCCTGGCCGTCCTGATCATCGTGATCGCGGGCAACCCGAGCGCGGGCGGCGCCTTCCCGCTCCCGATGCTGCCGGACTTCTGGCGGGCGATCGGACCCGCGCTGCCACCGGGCGCGGGCACCTGGGCGGCCCGCTCGATCGCCTACTTCAAGGGCAACGCGCTCACCGGTCCGCTGCTCGTGCTCTCCGCCTGGGCGGTCGCGGGTACGGCCCTCACACTGCTCCTGTCCATGCGGTCCAGGACGGACCGGGGCACGGGCGCGTCAGCCGCGGGCACCCTCTAGAGCTCCGGGACGACCTGCCGGGACACACTCGCGCCGCCGTCGGCCTGGCCGCCCTGCGCCCGGTCACCACCCCGCACCGCGGACAGTTCCGTGACCTCCGCGCGCAGCGCCCGCACCTCGGCCGTGAGCGCGATGATGGCCTCCGTCTGCAGCCGGTCCACGGCGCTGTCGCTCTCGAAGCGGGAGATGAACCAGGCGGCGATGTTCGCCGTGACCACACCCAGCAACGCGATGCCCGACAGCATCAGGCCGACCGCGAGCATCCGGCCCAGACCGGTGGTCGGGGCGAAGTCGCCGTAACCGACGGTCGTCATCGTGGTGAAGGACCACCACACCGCGTCCCCGAGGGACTTGATGGTGCCGTCCGGCGAGTCCCTCTCGACCTCCAGCACCGCGAGTGAGCCGAACATCAGCAGACCCACGCACGACCCCGCGACGTACGTGGTCAGTTGCACCTGCGAGGCCATCCGGGCCCGCTGCCCGGCCAGCAGCAGGGTGGAGACCAGCCGGAGCAGCCGCAACGGCTGCACCATCGGCAGCAGCACGGCGATCAGAGCCAGCGGATGGCGGCGCACGAACTGCCACCGGTCGGGCGCGAGCACCAGCCGCACGGCGTAGTCGACGGCGAACGCTCCCCACACCACCCACTCCACGCCCCGGCACAGCCGCAGCGTCAGCGAGCCCGCCTCGGGCGCCACGACGGGCACGGCGTACGCGACGGCGAACAGGAGGGCCAGGATCAGGAGCGGCCACTGGGTACGCCGCTCCCACCGCTGCTCGGCTCCCGTGCCGCCCCCGGTTTCCGCGTCCGTCGATTCCGTGCTCTTCATGGAGTCATCGTAAGGACCGGCAGCGGGCCGGAAACGCCTGGAGGCAGCCCGCGGTCTCGCGCATGTCACCGTCCGCTTGTCCACAACTGTCCGCTTGGTCGAAAAGAGCACCCGACTTCTTGGTGTCAGACCGGCGCAACAGCTAGGCATGACAGGTACATGACGTCATTCTGGAGCGACCTCGTGCGACCCACGAGGAGCAGGAACCAACTCAACTCCCAGTCATCCCACGGAGGTTGCTCATGCGTCGCCAATTCGCCGTCTCTCTCGCCGCACTCGCCCTGTCGCTCCCGCTCGCCCTGCTCCCTGCCACGTCCGCCTCGGCCGCCCCGGCGGACAAGCCCCAGGTCCTCAGCTCCTGGACCCAGACGAGCGCCTCCAGCTACAACGCCTGGAACACCGCCCGCAACAACCAGGGCGCCTGGGCCGCGTACGGCTTCGACTGGTCGACGGACTACTGCAGCACCTCCCCCGACAACCCGTTCGGCTTCCCCTTCCAGAAGTCCTGCGCCCGCCATGACTTCGGCTACCGCAACTACAAGGCCGCCGGCACCTTCTCCGCCAACAAATCGCGCATCGACTCCGCGTTCTACGCGGACCTCAAGCGCGTATGCGCCGCCTACTCCGGAGCCACGCTCACCTCGTGCAACTCCACGGCCTGGACGTACTACCACGCCGTGGACATCTTCGGCGTGGCACCGGCGACGGCCGGCTCCGACAGACCGGCCCGCGCCGCCTGACCTGCGGGCCCCGAAGCAGGCAAAGGGCCCGCCCGCCCCACACGGAGTGGGGCGGGCGGGCCCGTCGTCGGCCGGGTCAGCCGATCTCGGCGCCGTACGCGGCCAGCGCCTCCGGAACCGGCTGGAAGAACGTCTCACCGCCCGATGAGCAGTCGCCGCTGCCCCCCGAGGTCAGGCCGATCGCGGTGTCGCCCGAGAAGAGCGAGCCGCCGCTGTCGCCCGGCTCGGCGCAGACCGTCGTCTGGATGAGCCCGTTGACGATGTCGCCGTTGCCGTAGTTGACCGTGGCGTCCAGCGCGGTGACCTCGCCGTCGTGCACCTGGGTGGTGGAGCCGCTCCGGGTCACCGCCATGCCGACCGTCGCCTCGCCCGCCTTGGTGATCGGCTGCGTGGAACCGTTGTAGAGGTCGACCTCGCTGGGGTGCGCCACGTCCGAGGTGTACTTGACGAGGCCGTAGTCGTTGTCCGGGAAGCTGGAGCCCTCGTTCGCACCGATCTCGGCGCCGCCCTGCGCGTCGGACCAGCTGGTGATCGACTCGGTGCAGTGTCCCGCCGTGAGGAAGTACGGCTCGCCGCCCTTGACCACGTTGAAGCCGAGCGAGCAGCGCCCGCCCCCGCCCCAGATCGCGTCGCCGCCCGCGATCAGCGGCTTGAACTCCCCTGCGGAACGGTTCAGTTCGGCCTTGCCGCCGAGGTTCTCCACCACCGAAGCGAGCTTGTCCCAGGCCGCGCCCTTCACCGTACGGTCGGCGGTGACCACCACCTTGTTGCTCACCGGGTCGACCGCCCAGGAGGTGCCGGGGATGGTGGCCCGGTCGGTGAGGGTCTGCCGGGCCGACGAGAGCTCCGCGGCCGAGTGCTGTACGACTCTGGCCCTGCCGCCCGCCGTACGCACCTGCTCCGCGGCGGCCTGGTCGAGGACGTTCACCACCAGGTTCTTCGTCTCGGCGTCGTAGTACGCGCCGGCCGTGCCGCCGACGAGGGTCTTGTCCAGCGTGGTGGCGAGCTTCCCTGCCGCGCCGGCCGTCAGCGTCCGTACGGCCGGCCGCGATGTGTCCTCGCTGGCGTTCGCCGTCTGGAGGGTGACTCCGGCGGCGACCAGGGCGACGGCGGCCGATCCGGCCGTCAGCGCGCGCTTCCTGGATATGCGTCGATGCTTCAACTTACGACCTCCTGTGGGGCCGCGCGGGGACAAGTGGGGTGTCCGCACGCGGAGGATGGGGCGCTCACTATTCCCATGCGGTCAAAGCCACACAAGGTCGAACTCGGGACGCACACACGACGACGACGCTTCGGTCTCGTTACGTTCACTTCCGGGGGCGGACGGCCACATCGGCCGTCGCCGGACCAGCCGGGAGCGGTTCCGGAGCGGTTTTGGAGCGGTCCGGGCGGGGCTCGCGCCATTGCCGTGTCCGGCGCGCGACTTTAGTCTCTTGTCCCCGGCAGGCAAACCGCACAGCGGGGGTGAGCATGACGGCGATTCCAGGACCGCTGCAGAGCATGGTCTTCAGGAACGCGGATCTTCCGGCGCTCTTCCACCACACGGACGCCATCGCCATCGCGCGCCAGCGGGAGGCCGTGAACACCACCCGCGGCCAGCTGATCCTGCTGGTCCTGGGGGCCGTCCCGGCCGCGCTGCCCTGGCACTGGGACACCGGCGGCTCCCTGCGGCTCAGCGGTCTCCTAGCCGTCCTCGCCTATCTCGGCGTACTCCTCACGACGTTCTTCGCGTCGCGGCGCAAGGCGAAGTCGCACTGGCAGCTGAATCGCTCGGCGGCCGAGTTCATCAAGTCGATGTGCTGGCGCTATGCCGTGCACGGTTCGCCTTTCGAATCCGCTACGCAGCACCCGGAAGCGGTGTTCGCCAGCCGGCTCGAAGAGGGGCTCCAGGAACTCAGGAAGGTCGGCTGGACCGATCCCAGGGATCAACTGACGGATTCGGGCGGGCTCATCACGGATTCGATGCGCGCGTTACGGAACAAGGCCTTCACCGTGCGCAAGGAGACGTATGTACGCGACCGCCTGATCGAACAGCGCGGCTGGTACCGCAGGCGCCAGGAGATCTCCCGGCACGGCACCACGGTCTGGTCGGTGACCATCGCCGCGCTCACCGCGCTCGCCCTGCTCTTCGCCCTGCTCCAGACCTTCGGTTCCGCCCGGTCCTTCGCGCTGCCGGGGGTGCTCTCCGCCGCGGCTGCCGCCTGTCTGGCCTGGAACGAGATGCGCCGGCATCATCCGCTGATCTCCGCCCACTCCCTCGTGGAGAAGGACCTGGAGTCGATGCAGATCGCGATGGAGACCACTCTCACCGAGCGGCAGTGGCCGGTCGCCGTCTTCGAGACCGAGCGGATCGTCTCGCCCCAGCACACCGACTGGCTCGCCCGCCACCAGATGTGAGCGGCCGTCAGCCGCGCCGTACGCCCTCGCACCAGATCACGGTGACCGGCAGACCGAGGCCGCGGGCGTACGTCACGATGTCGCCCGTGCCGCCGAGACCGCGGGCCGGCAGACCGTCCCACACCGCGAGCAGCCGGTCGCAGTGCTCGGCGATGTAGACGCCCGCCGCGTAGTACGCCTCATCCGTGGAGTGCGGAAAGTCCAGCACGACCTCGCGGGTCGCCCGCTCCTTGAGCGTCCGGTAGCCGGCGAGTTCGGCGTCGTCGGCGAAGCACTCCTCGTAGTCCCCGCTGGGGATCACCACGGTGAGCTGCGCGCCGCACGCGAGCGCGAGGTCCGCGAAGATCTGGTCCGCCCCGGCGGCCAGACTGGAGAGGGCTTCCACGGAACCGTCGAGGCCGCCGAGCACCGCCCGCAGTCCCTCCAGCACCTGTTCGTACGCTTCCTGGGGAATGGTGCGGTGGCCGGTCACTCCGATGCGCTTCACGGACCTGGAACCCCCTGGGATGGGTGTCTGGCTGCGGACGGCCGCCCGGACATCCTCTCAAAAGGCGCGGGCGGACAAGAGCCCCCGCCCGGACTTCCGGGCGGGGGCTCGTCGACGACAACCGTGTACCAGGCCGTCAGTACACGCTGACGCCGTACGCGCTCAGTGCTTCGGTGACCGGCTGGAAGAACGTCGTCCCGCCGGAGGAGCAGTTGCCGCTGCCGCCGGAGGTGAGGCCTATCGCCTTCGTACCGGAGTACAGGGGGCCGCCGGAGTCGCCGGGCTCGGCGCACACGTTGGTGCGGATCATGCCGTAGACGATGTCCCCGCCGCCGTAGTTGACGGTGGCGTTGAGACCGGTGACGGACCCGCTGTGGGTGCCGGTGGTGGAACCGCGGCGGGTGACGGACATCCCGACCGTGGCGTTGGCCGCGCTCGTGATGTCCTGGTTGCCGACGGTGCCCGACTTGGTGACCGAGGTGTTGGTGTACCGCACGATTCCGTAGTCGTTGGTCGGGAAGCTGGACCCGGAGGTGGTGCCGAGGACCGTGGTCTTCGCGGAGTTCGACCACCAGGTACCCGCGCCGTCGGTGCAGTGACCGGCGGTCAGGAAGTAGTACGTCTCACCGCTGCGGACGTTGAAGCCGAGGGAACAGCGCCAACTGGACGCGTAGATCGCGTCCCCGCCGGAGATCAGCTTGCTGAAGGTGCCCGGGGTGCGCTCGATCCGCAGGGCGCCCGAGGTGCTCCCGGCGGAGTCCTTGATCTTCTTGATCTCCGCCTGCGAGACCGTGCTGTCCACGGTGACGACGACGCTGCTGGTGGCCGGATCGATGTTCCAGGCGGTGCCCGCCACATCGGCGTCGAGCACGGCGTCGCTCGCCGCGCTGAGCTGGTTGGCGCTGAACGTCGCGGTGGAGTCGGCGTTGGCGGACGGGACGGCGAGGGCGGCGACGGCGACGAGGCCGGCCGAGACGGCGACGACCCGGCTCCGTCTCGCGATGCCCTTGAGGGGGATGGTGCGCTTGATCCTCACTTTTCGTTCCTCCCGAGGGGGATCGGGGGCCCTGCCTGTGGGGTGGCCGGGCCCGTGAGGCGCAGTCAGTGAACGCGGTACGCCCGGAAGCCTGTTCGCATTCCGGACGGGCCGTGCCCCTGACGAGCGCTGTTCGGGAGTATTCGGGGCACACAACTCGCCGCGCAAGGGCGCGTTTCGGCCGCCGACGCGGCACACGCACGGCAGCCCCGGCAGCTCGTCGGCTGCCGGGGCCGGGCGACCGTGTCCACCGTCCGCGTGACCGGTGGGACGGGTCAGGCGTCGATACGGTTCCGCTCACCGGCCGGGACGGCGACCGTGAGGGTGTTGCCGGGCGGCGGGAAGGGGCAGATGAAGTGATCGGCGAAGGCGCAGGGCGGCAGCAGCGCGCGGTTGAAGTCGACGGTCACGCCGCCGTCCGTGGACGGCGCCGCCGGCCGCAGGAAGCGGAAGCGGTAGCTGCTGCTTCCGCTGGTCGCGTCGGCGAAGACGGCCCAGAGCGAACCGTCGGGTTCGACCGCGACCTGGAGCGTGTGCTCCTCTCCGTCGACCTCGAAGGCGATCTCCCCGCCGAGCCCCAGACCCCGTTCGACACCGTCGGCGTTCTCGACCCGGACGGTGCGGTCCGCCGGGTACGGGCGGAAGGTGCCGGGCAGCGCCCAGCCCGCGTCGTACGGGGTGGCGTCGATGGTCCGGAACGCCTGCCGGGCGGCGGAGTCCGGGTCGAAGTCCCGTACCGCCCAGAGCCCCTCACGGCTCAGCACGACCAGCCGCCGCCCGCCGTGCGCGACCCGTGACGCGTCGATCGGTCCACGGTCGGCCGTGAGCCTGATCTCGCCGGTCAGCGGCTTGTCGTCGACGGTCAGACCGTCCTCGGGCGTGGCCGTGAGCAGCACTCCGTCACCGTCTTCGCGCCACTGCCCGGGGACGGCCGGAATTCGACCGTCCGGGTGGTCGGAGAGCCAGTGGGTGCCGGTCAGGGACAGCGGACCGTACGGTGCCGCGACCGTGACGATGCGTCCTTCGTGCCAGCTCTGCCAGTCCTGCCGGTCCTGCTGTTCTTCCGTACTCATGGGTTCAACCCTTCCATACCGGCTCGGCCAGGCCGAGGTGCGACCGCAGCGTGGGGCCGGTGTACTCGGAGCGGAAGACCCCGCGTTCCTGGAGCAGCGGCACGACCCGGTCGACGAAGTCGTCGAGGCCGCCCGGGGTGAGGTGCGGTACGAGGATGAACCCGTCGGCCGCGTCGGCGGTGACGAACTCGGTGAGGCCCGCCGCGACGGTCTCCGGTGAGCCGATGAAGGACTGCCGGGCGGTCGTCTCGATCACGGTCTGCCGGATGGAGAGCCCCTTCGCCTCCGAGAGCGCGCGCCACTTCGCGGCGACCGCGAGCGGGTCGCCGACCCTGACCCGGCCCTGGACCAGCCCGGAGCCGGGGTCCGGGTCGATGCCGGGGAGCGGCCCGTCGGGGTCGTACGAGGAGAGGTCGCGGCCCCAGACCTGCTCCAGGGCCAGGATGGCGTTCTGCGGGGAGACCTGGAGGCGGCGGATCTCGTCGGCGTTCCGCTGGGCCTCCGCGTCCGTGTCACCGAGGACGAAGCTGACCCCGGGCATGATCTTCAGCTCCTCGGGCCTGCGCCCGTATGCCGCCAGCCGTCCCTTGACGTCCGCGTAGAAGGCGCGGCCCGCCTCCAGGGTGCCGTGCCGGGTGAAGATGACATCGGCGGTGGAGGCGGCGAATTCGCGGCCCTCGGCGGAGTCCCCGGCCTGGATGACGACGGGGTGCCCCTGGGGGGCGCGGGGGACGGTGAACTCCCCCGCGATGTCGAAGTGGGCTCCCCTGTGCGTCACCGGCCGGGAGACCCCGTCCGGTGTCCAGGCATCCCACAACTCCCGTGCGGTGGAAACGAATTCGGCGGCCCGGGTGTACCTGTCGGCCCGGTCGAGGTAGCCGCCGCGCCGGAAGTTCTCTCCGGTGAAGGCGTCGGACGAGGTGACCACGTTCCATGCGGCCCGGCCGCCGCTGAGGTGGTCGAGCGAGGCGAGCCGGCGCGCCAGTTCGTACGGTTCGTTGAAGGTGGCGTTGACCGTGGCGGCGAGGCCGAGCCGGTCGGTGACGGCGGCGAGGGCGTTCAGCACGGTGAGGGATTCGGGTCTGCCGACCACGTCCAGGTCGTGGATCAGACCGTTGTGTTCGCGCAGCCGGAGCCCTTCGGCGAGGAAGAAGAAGTCGAATTTGCCGCGTTCGGCGGTCCTGGCCAGGTGCTCGAACGAGGAGAATTCGATCTGGCTCCCGGAGCGCGGGTCGGCCCAGACCGTCGTGTTGTTGACGCCCGGGAAGTGGGCGGCCAGATGCATCTGCCTGGGCGTGCTCATGCCTCCTCCCCCGTCGGTCCCGTGGACGCCGCGAGAGCGTAACGGCTGGCGGGGCGGGCCAGGCCGAGGTGTTCGCGGAGGGTGCCGCCCGGATAGAAGGTGCGGAACAGGCTGCGGTGCTGGAGCAGTGCCACGGTGCCGTTGACGATCCTTTCGAGGTCGCGCCCGGGTGCGAGGGGCGTGAGGTGGAAGCCGTCCACGGCTCCGCCCCGGTACCACTGGGTGATGAGTTCGGCGAGGTCCACCGGGCCGCCCCGGTAGTAGGAGCCCCCTCCGGCGAGCTGCGGTCCGTCGAGGAGACCCGGTTCCGGCGCGGTCTCGGCGTCCCCCAGGTCGACGGTGAGCGCGACCAGGACCCGCAGGGTGTCGGGGTCACGGCCGTGCGCGGCGGCCCGTTCGCGGACGTCGGTACGGATCGCGGCGGCCTGCTCGGGCGTGGTCGCTCGCGCGTACACGACATCGGCGTGCCGGGCGGCCGGGCCGCGGGCCGGTCCCCTGGTGCCGTCGATGACGGTGACGGGCCGGCCCTGGGGCGGCCTGGGCACGATGGCCGGGCCGCGGACCGAGAAGGTGCTGCCCTCGAAGTCGACGTAGTGCAGCTTGTCCCGGTCGACGAACCGTCCCGTCGCGACGTCCCGGATCTCGGCGTCGTCCTCCCAGCTGTCCCACAGCCGGGCCCCGGCGTCGGCGACCTCGGCCGCCTCCTGCCACAGCTCGGCGGCGGGCGCGGCGGGGCGCCGGCCGAACAGCCGGGCCTCGGCGCCGGTCGTGGACACCTCGGCGTTCCAGCCGGCCCTGCCCCGGCTGACCCAGTCGAGGGTGGCCACGGCGGACGAGACGTGGAAGGGCTCGGTGTGGGTGGTGGTGACGGTCGGCACGAGGCCGATCCGGTCGGTGGCGGGGGCGATCCGGGAGAGCACGGCGAGCGCGTCGAGCCCGGGGCGGGCGAAGGAGTCGCCGAGCGTGACGAAGTCGAGCGCGCCCTGTTCGGCGAGGCGGGCGAGTGCGAGGTAGTGGGCGGCGTCGTAGTGGGGCGTGCCACCGATCTCGGCGGCCAGATGAAGGGGTTTCCTGGCGGACATGCGGACCTCTCGGGTCGGACTCGTTCGGGGAAGCCGGGCGGGCGGGGCCGTTCTCTCAGAGGACCTTGGAGAGGAAGGCGCGGGTGCGCTCCTGGACGGGGTGGTCGAGCACGTCCGCGGGGGCGCCCTGCTCGACGATCCGTCCCTCGTCCATGAAGACGACAGTGTCGGCGACCTCACGCGCGAAGCCGATCTCGTGGGTGACGACGATCATCGTGGTGCCCCGGTGCGCCAAGTCCTTGATCACGTCGAGGACTTCACCGACCAGCTCCGGGTCGAGCGCCGAGGTCGGTTCGTCGAAGAGCAGTACTTTCGGTTCCAGGGCCAGCGCGCGGGCGATGGCGACGCGCTGGCGCTGTCCACCGGAGAGCTGGGTGGGGTACGCCTCCGCCCGGTCGGCGAGGCCGACGCGGGCGAGGAGTTCCCTCGCGGCGGCGACGGCCTCCTTCCGGGGGCGGCGGAGGGCCGCGACCGGGGCCTCGATGATGTTCTCCAGGACCGTGAGGTGCGGGAAGAGGTTGAAGTTCTGGAAGACGAAGCCGATGTGGGTGCGCTGACGCAGGATCTCCCGCTCGCGGAGTTCGTACAGCTTGTCGCCGTCCCGGCGGTAGCCGATGAGGGTGCCGTCGACGCTGATCCAGCCGCGGTCGGCCTTCTCCAGGTGGTTGATGGTGCGCAGCAGGGTGGATTTGCCCGAGCCGGACGGCCCGAGCACGACGGTCACCTCCCCGGGGCGTACGGAGAGGTCGATGCCGCGCAGGACGTCGAGGCCGCCGAAGCTCTTGTGCACGGAGCGGACCTCGACCATGGCCCGCGGGGTGCCGGGGACGGTCACCTGCTCCTGGCGGGTGGCTTTGTCGACGAGTGGATCAATGGATGGATCGAGTGACCGATCGCTGATGAGGGGCATGGGGTTCCTTTAGCGACTTGTGTACGGAAGGGGGCGCCGCGCTTCGGGCGCCGGGGCGGGCCCGGCCGGGCGGTCGCGCAGGAACGCCAGCACGGTCCGCGCGGTGGCGTCGTTCTGTCCGAAGGCCGGGCCACCGGTGCGCGGCCGGGTGAACGCCCCGCCGGCACGTGCCGTGGTGTTCGGTCCGAGGGCGAACCGGCGCGGGTGCGGGCGGCCTTCACGGTCGAGAATCCGGCCGTCGCCCGGGTCCACGGAGAGCAGTCCCGTCACGGTGGTGGCGGCCCCGTCCTCGTACAGACCGCGGAGCAGCGGGCTGCGGGTGTACCGGACCGAGGGGTCGGGGAGCCTGGCCTCGACCAGGGCCCGGGCCTCGATCCGCTCACCGGGCACGGTGGCGCCGCCGGCCCGGAAGACGCCCCGTTCCTCGTCCGCCTCGACGGTGACGGAGGCGCCGAGGAAGCGGACGACACCGGCCCGGGAGAGGGCGAGGAGCTGGCGCAGCCGGGGGCCGGGTGGGCCGGAGGCGAGATAGCTGAAGTAGCCGTGCCACCAGGTGCCGATGTCGCCGAGCCGGATCAGCTGCCCGTAGACGGCGAGCAGTCCGAGGAAGACGGCGAGATCGGGGCTGCGGCCCGGGTCGTGGCGGCGTTCGAGGTCGGCGGTGATGTAGGCGCGCAGTCCGTCCTGGAGGCTGTCGTAGGTGGGGTGGCGCACGCCGTCCAGCGGGTGGTCGAGCGCTGTCAGCCCGAGCCGGTCGGCCGGGTCGGGCACGGCGGCGGAGACCAGGGCGTCCAGTTCGGGGCTGCCGGGTTCGCAGACGTCGTACTTCTCCTCGAAGACGGCCCACTCGACGGCGGTGCGCTCGGGGTGGGCGGTGAACAGCCGGTGGTAGTGGGCGTGGCCGAGCTCCTTCTCGACGAGCGGCCACACCTCGCGCCGGAAGTCGGCCGGTCCGGTCCTCCGGAGCAGTTCCTCGGTCTGCTCGGGGCCGAAGTAGCGCGGTGGTGGCGGCGGTTCACCCTCCCATCCGTAGCCGATCTTGGAGTGGTACGGGACACCGCGCCGCGATCCGACGTACAGCACGGGCTCCCGGCCGGAGGGCAGGTAGACCCCGTTCTCGTACCGGCCGCCGCGCCCCTCGGTGAGCAGCACCATCAGATCGATGAACGCGAGGCCGAAGCCGCGGACGATGACCGGTTCGCCTGCGGGCAGGGCGGAGAGGTCGCTGTCGGCGGTGAAGTCCGGCGGCAGGTGGACGAGCCCGTGCCGTTTGGCGAAGCGCGCCAACTCCTGCTGCCCGGGGTCGAGTTCGGCGTCGAGGTGTCCGGTGGTGACGACGACGAGGTCGGCGTGAAGGGGCTCGGCGCGCCCTTCCAGGCGGACGCGCTGGCGCTCTCCGCGCGGACCGCTTATGCGCAGGGCCCGGCCTCGGTGTTCGTGCACGGTGATGCCCGGCGGAAGCGCGGCGACGGACTGCTCGTAGACCCAGCGCAGATAGGCGCTCTGCAGCCGGCGGCTGGGAAAGTCCTGGCCCCGCAGCGCTTTGATCTCTTCGAGGACCTCGGGCGCCGTGCCGACGGTGACCCGCCCGTCACGGACGTCCCGCGCCCAGGTGTGCAGTGCGGGTCCTGGGCGTACGGGACCGTCCTGGCGCACCGTGTCGTCGGTGAACATGGTGACGTCCTCGGCCATGGAGTTCATCCGCAGCAGGGGGGACTGGTCCTGCCGCCAGATGCGTCCGCCGCCCGGTGGATACGGGTCGACGAGGTGGATGTCGAGGCGCCGTCCGGCGTACAACTCACCGGCGTTGGCGGCGATGCGCTCGATGACGCCGGTGCCGCGCGGTCCCCCGCCGATGATGACGAGGGCGGGCACGGCGCTCATCGGGCGTCTGCCGTGCCGCGTGCGTAGTGCCGCTCGATGTAGTGCTGCCCGATGCCGAGGAGGGAGGTGACGGCGACGTACCAGAGGGTGGCGACGAGCAGCAGCGGGATGACCTGGTAGGTGCGGTGGTAGACGAGCTGCACGGAGTAGAGCAGGTCCTGTACGGCGATGATGCTGACGATCGAGGTGCCCTTGAGCGTGCCGATCAGCATGTTCCCGGCCGGCGGGACGATGGAGCGCATCGCCTGGGGCAGCACGATCCGGTGGAGGCGGCGCCAGGGGCCGAGGCCGAGCGACTGGGCGGCCTCCAGCTGACCGCGCTCGACGGAGAGGATGCCGCCGCGGACCACTTCGGCGGCGTACGCGGCTTCGTGGAGGGTGAGTCCGATGACGGCGACGGTGACGGGGCCGAGGAGGTTCACGGTGCTGACGCCGAGGATCTGCGGGTACAGCGCGCCGATGTTGAACCAGAACAGCAGCTGGACCAGGATCGGTGTGGATCTGAACAGCCAGATGTACGCCCAGCTCACCGCCCTCAGCACATGGTTGCCGGAGAGCCTGAGCACGGCCAGGACGGTGCCGAGCGCGAAGCCGAGCACCATCACGAGCGCGGTGAGCCACAGGGTGAGGCCGAGTCCGCGCAGGACCGAATCGGTGGTGAGGTAGGCGCCGACGACCTCCCACTGGAAGGCGTCGTTACGGACGACCGAGCTCAGCGCGAGGGCGAGGAGGACGAGGACGGCGACGGCGGCCGCCCACTGTCCCGTCCGGCGTACGGGGACGATCCGCAGGTCCGCGGGGTCGTCGCCCTTGCCGAGTGGGCCTGGGGCCATGGGAAAGGGGGATGGGAGGGTATCCGGCTGCGCGGGCATGAGAAGGCTCCGTGGATGCAGAGATCGAACACGGGGCGTGCCTTCACAGCAGGAGAACACGACGCGGACCGGGCCCCTCAGCGCCGGTCCTTCTCCGAGACAATCGCTGCACACGGTCTGTTGTCAAGCTTGTCCACACTGTGAGTCGGACGTCCCGGATCAGTTGACGCATACACAGATGGCCTGCTCCACTGGGGCCATGTACGCGCAGCAGTGGCTGGTCACCCGCTCCCACATCGACTTCGGTCGCGTGTGGTCCTCTTCCTGTTGAGCTGACCCCCTGCGTCTCCGCTCCACCCGCTCGCGCCCTTCCGCGCTCCTGAGCGTTTCTCCCCGCGTGCCTTCACGTACACGACGCCGCGTCACCCTCCCCTCGCACCGCTGATCTCCCGCCCCGCGCTTCGCGCTGCCCACGCACCGGAACACGGCCGGCTCCCCCGACGACCCTGGAGACGCACCGCCATGCCCCGAACCCGGCACACCGCCGCCTTCGCCCTGATCACCGTGACCGCGCTCGCGCTCACCGCATGCGGATCGGCGGACCCGGCGCCGGCCGGTGGCGCACGGCCCGCCGCCGCGGGAGCGGGGAAGATCCCGACGACCGATGTGGTGTCGTCCGTACGGAAGGACGAGTCCGCGGCGAAGCTGCTGCCCCCCGGCGTCCGCGCCTCCGGAACCCTCAGCCTCGCCTCCAGCGTCGGCACTCCGCCCGGCGCCTTCTACCTGGAGGACGGCAGGACACCGGCCGGCGCCGACATCGACTTCGCGGACGCCGTGGCCAAGGCCCTCGGGGTGGAACTGAAGCGCGAGGTCGCGTCCTTCGACGCGATCCTGCCCGCGCTCGGCAGCGGGAAGTACGACGTGGGCACGGGGAACTTCGGGGTCACCGACGAGCGTCGCAGAACCATCGACTTCGTCACGTACATCAATGACGGCCAGGGCTTCGCGGTCCGCGAGGACAGCCCGCTGAAGAAGGTCACCGACCTCACCCAGCTCTGCGGCCTGACCGTGGCCACCGGCGCCGGGACCACCTTCGAGGTCACCCTGGAGGAGAACAGGCACCGCTGCGCCGAGGCGGGCAAGAAGCCGTACGACGTGCGCACGTACGCCGACCAGGCCGCCATCTGGATCTCGCTCCAGCAGGGCCGCAGCGATGTCGTGATGTCCACGATCAACGGGTTGCGCTATGCGGTGAAGCAGCAGGAGGGGCTGCGCTTCCTCAACGAGTTCAAGCGGCTCGACGTCGGCTTCGCCTTCAAGAAGGGCACCCCGCTGGCCCCCGCCTTCCAGGCCGCCGTCAACAGCATCAAGGCGGACGGCACCTACGACCGCATCCTGAAGAAGTGGGGCACCGCCGATTCGGCGATCAGGACCTCGCAGATCTCGCCGCCCGAGCTCAGGTGACCCGCCACCGGCCGGCTCAGCAGTCGCACCCGCAGTCGCAGTCGCAGCAGCCGCCGTCCTCCCCACCGCAGCTGCAACAGTTGCTGCAGTTGCTGCAGCAGTCACAGGCGTCGCAGCAGTCCCCGGGGTCGCACTTCTGGCAGAGCCCTTCGCGCTCGCTGCCGCTCCACGGGTCGTGGAAGCTCCCGCAGCACATCTGGCAGGTGCAGGCGAGACCGGCCCAGACCAGGCAGCCGGCTATGAGACCACGCCGGTTACGGGGCGGCTCGGGCGGGAGCGGCGGTCCTGGCGGGCCGTAGGGACCGCCGGGCGCCGGCGCGTACGGGTTGCCGGGAGGCGGCCCGTACGCGCCGACCAGACCCGTACCGCCCTCGCCGTGCGAGCAGGAGGCCGTGCCGAACGCCCGGTCCACGGAGCGCCGCAGCTCGTGTACGAGCAGCACGTGCGCCAGCTTGCTGTCCGTGAACTCCGCGTCGCGCATCGCCAGCCGTACGCCGTGCAGCGCGTCGTCGCACAGGCGCCGCGCCTCGGCGAGCGAGGTGCCGGTCGCGGTGAGCGGGTTCCAGGCACCCGACGCGGCGTCAGCCTCCCTGTCCTCCACGGCATCCAGCAGATGCGCGAGCCGCCCGAAGAGCCGGCCCGCCTCGGCGAGCGGCGCCGCGTTCTGCGGCTTGCCCGCGAGTACGGCCGTGTGCGCGAAGGCCGCAGCGGTCGCCGTCTCGGTGGGTTCGGTGACCGTCAGCAGCGGGGTTCCCAGGCCGGCGAGCGACTCGATCCCGGTCTGCCGGTCCACCGCGTCGACCAGGACCGCCGTGTCGAAGCCGAGCTCCGCTCCCGTGCGGGCCCCGGCCCGGTCCCAGCCTGCGGCGACCCGGCGTGCCGCCGCCGCGACCGGGCGTCGCGCCAACAGCCCGTCCCGGTCGGCCACGTGATCGCGCACCTTCGCCGACGCCAGGACGAGCGAGACCGCGGCGGCCAGCCGTGCCCCCTCGCCGCGGGCGACCGGTGCGGTGCGCATGGAGCGCAGCGGACAGGGGCCCGCGGTGCGACGCCGCCCGGTATCGCGTTCGGCCTGAGCCTCCGTCAGGACCGAGACGATCAGGCCGTCGTAGTTCGTGACAATCCGGGCGAACTGCCCATGGTCCGAGCGGAGCGCGAGACAGAGGCCGCAGAGATGCGCCATCCACTCCGTCTTCAGCCGCTCCGACAGGCGGTGGGTGCAGGGCCTGACGATTCCGAACACGACGTTCCCCCGGGAGTCCTTCATGGGCCGCGCCGGGCTCGTGCACCTGCGCGGCGTGCATCGTATCGAGCGATCCGTTCACTCGTACGCCCCCCATGTCACCCGTACGGGCCGGGGCATCATATTTTCTTTCTCACACCTGTCCTATGCGGGAAGAACCCTGACGAACCGCCACATCTTCTGCACCAGTACCGTCACGAATCCCCTGCGCGCCGACTATCCACTTGGCGCGGTATCCGCATCATGGACGACCATAGGGATACGAGAGAGATGCGGAACACCAAGGAACCGCGGTGAGAGGAGGCGTCCATGGGATCGGTGCGCAAGGCGAGTGCCTGGCTGGGCCTCGTAGAGGACAACGACGAGCGGTACTACGACGACGAGTACTCCGAAGGTGCTGAGACCGGTACGAACCAGGCGTGGGTGACCGACCCGCGGGTGCAGGTGGCCTCCGAGACGGCCGAGGAGAAGGGCCGCCGGATCGCGACCGTCACCCCGGACAGCTTCCGGGACGCACGGGGCATCGGTGAGCTCTACCGGGACGGCGTCCCGGTGATCGTCAATCTCACGGCCATGGACCCCACCGACGCCAAGCGCGTCGTGGACTTCGCCGCGGGACTGACCTTCGGACTGCGCGGCTCGATCGAGCGCGTGGCGACCCGGGTCTTCCTGCTGACCCCTGCCAACACCCAGGTACTCAACGGCGAAGCCGCCGGCCGGCCGGCCGACGGCTTCTTCAACCAGAGCTGAGCAAGGCGCTCGCCGGAATGGTCCGGCCGGAACCCCAACCGCTTTACCGGAAGGCATCCAGACCGGTGAGCGCCTTGCCCAGCACCAGCTGGTGCATCTCCACGGTCCCCTCGTAGGTGAGCACCGACTCCAGATTCGTCGCGTGGCGCATCACCGGGTATTCGAGCGAGATCCCGTTGGCGCCGAGGATCGTGCGTGAGGTGCGGCAGATCTCGATGGCCTCCCGCACGTTGTTGAGCTTGCCGAAGCTGACCTGCTCGGGACGGAGCGTGCCCGCGTCCATCCGCCGGCCCAGATGGTGGGCGAGCAGGATGCCCTTGTGCAGTTCGACGGCCATGTCCGCGAGCTTGGCCTGGGTGAGCTGGAAGCCGCCGATCGGCTTGCCGAACTGCTCCCGCGTCTTCGCGTAGTCGACCGCGGCCTCGAAGCTGGCGCGCGCCGCGCCCATCGCCCCCCAGACGATTCCGTACCGGGCATGGCTGAGGCAGCTGAGCGGTCCCCGCAGTCCGGTGACCCCCGGCAGGACCGCGTCCGCGGGCAGTCGCACGCCGTCGAGGACCAGCTCGCTGGTGACGGAGGCCCGCAGCGACCACTTGTGCTTGATCTCGGGCGCGGAGAAACCCGGGGTGTCGGTCGGCACGACGAAACCGCGGATTCCGGCGCCGCCCGTGCCCTCGTCGGTCTGCGCCCAGACGACGGCGACCCCGGCGACGGAGCCGTTGGTGATCCACATCTTGCGGCCGTCGAGCACCCAGTCCTCGCCGTCGCGCTTGGCGTACGTGCGCATGCCGGCCGGGTCGGAGCCGTGATCCGGCTCGGTGAGCCCGAAGCAGCCGATGATCTCGCCCGCCGCCATACCGGGCAGCCACTGCCGCTTCTGCTCCTCGGAGCCGAAGCGGTGGATCGCGTACATGGCGAGGGAGCCCTGCACGGAGACCAGGGAACGGATTCCGGAGTCGGCCGCCTCCAGCTCCAGGCAGGCCAGCCCGTACTGGACGGCGGAGGCGCCCGCGCAGCCGTATCCCTCCATGGACATGCCGAGGGCGCCGAGCGAACCCAGCTCCCGGGCGAGCTCGCGGATACCGGGCAGCTCACCGTTCTCGTACCACTCGGCGATGTGCGGCAGTACGCGGTCGGCCGCCCAGGCCCGGACGGTGTCACGGATCGCGAGGTCCTCGGGGCCGAGCAGATCGTCGACGCCGATCGGGTCGGCGGGGTCGAACGGCGGAAGCTTCGACGGCTTCGAGGGCGGCGTGGTGGACATGAGGGTGCCTCCGGCGGCTCGCACGGAACGAAAACTAGCAGTGGTAGTTATGACGTCCGTGCCGACATTACGGCTCAGTGTGCCGCTCGTCCAGAGCCGGTCACCTCGGCGGGTTCACGCCGCGCCGGCAGCGGAACCCGCGCCTGGGGACGCTCCTCGGTGCTCGCCGCCCGGGGCTCCGCGACGCGCGGTTCACGAGGCTGGGCGATGTGTGGTTCACAGGGGCGGCAGGACTCCGCCGGCGTGCAGTCCATGACCTTCGGCAGCCGCAGCGCGGCCAGCGCGCCGAGCAGCAGGAGCCCGGCACTGACCAGCAGCGTGAGGTGGAGGCCGTGCATGAAGGCGTGCCTGGCGGTGGTCCGCAGCAGGTCCCCCATCGGCCCGCCCAGCTGCCCCGCCACCTGGTACGCCTCGCCCAGCGAGTTCGAGGCCGCCGCTCCCGCCTCGGCGGGCACGCCCCGGCCGTGCAGCCCGGCGAGACCCGGCGCATAGGCGGCGTTCATGACACTGCCGAGCAGCGCGATGCCCATCCCCGCCCCCAGCTGGTAGGACGTCTCACCGATCGCCGCCGCACCGCCCGCCCGCTCGGCGGGGATCTCGCTCAGCATCGATTCGTACGCGCCGAAGAGCGTGGACTGGAGCCCGAAGCCGAGCAGCACGAAACCGACGGTCAGGAGGGCGGGCCGGTCGTGCTGCCCCATCAGGGTCAGCAGCAGCACCGCGGCCGCCGTCAGCACGAATCCCCAGCCGACCATCCGGCGTGGGCCGACGCGGCGCAGGGTGTACGAACCGGTGGCGCCCGCCACCATCGCGGCGAAGGTCAGCGGCAGCAGCCGCAGGCCGGTCTCCATCGGGGTGAGGTCGAGCACCAGCTGGAGGTACTGGACGGCGATCAGTTCCAGGCCGACCAGGGCGAGCATGGCCAGGACGATGCAGCCCACCGCGGTGCTGAACGCGGGCCGGGAGAACATCGCTATGTCGATCAAGGGATGCTTACGGCGCTTCTGCCTGCGTACGAAGAGCACGAGCAGCGCGGCACCGGTCACCAGGGGGGCGAAGGTCGCGATGCCCAGTACGCCTTCGCCACCTCCCAGCCGCTTCACCCCGAGGACGACACCCAGCACACCGGCCGCGGCCAGCAGCGCGCCGAACACGTCCCACGGGCCGTCGGCGGAGCCGCGGGATTCCGGCAGCAGCCGCCGGCCGATCGGCAGCATGACCGCCATCAGCGGGATGTTGATCAGGAAGACCGAGCCCCACCAGAAGTGCTCGACCAGGAAACCGCCGATCACCGGCCCGGTGGCGGCACCCACCGCGGCGACGGCCGTCCACACCCCGATGGCGAGGGCCCGCTCGCGGCGGTCGGGGAAGACCTGGCGGAGGATCGACAGTGTCGCCGGCATGATCATCGCGCCGCCGACACCGAGCAGGGCGCGGGCCGCTATCAGTACGGCCGGGGTGTCCGCCATCGCGGCGACCGCGGAGGCGACGCCGAAGAGTCCGTAACCGAACAGCAGGACCCGGCGTCTGCCGATCCGGTCACCGAGCGTGCCGAAGAGAATCAGCAGCGAGGCGCAGACCAGCGGGTAGGCGTCCACGATCCAGAGCAGGCCCACGGCGCTGGGCCGCAGGTCCTCGGTGACCGCGGGAACCGCGACATGAAGCACCGTCGCGTCGAGGGCGACGAGCAGCAGGCTGAGGCAGAGGACGACGAGCACGACCCAGCGGTTGGCGCCGGCGCCTGCTTCACGCAGCCGGTTTCCGGCCGTGGTCGTCCCGGACATGTACGTACCTCCCAGAGAGTCCCTCACGCTCGGCGGACCACCGGGAACCCCGCGTACGGCATCCCTCGGGCCCGGCATCGATGGGCGAGTGATCCGTCAGCGTACGCGAGTCCGGCGTGGTCAGACGTGGTCCACCTCATACCCCGGTGCGCCACGGAGTGTGGCGTACGCCACGCCGGGCCGCCCTGCCGGGCCCCTGCCCGGGTCCGCGCCGGGCGCCGCGGAGGGGCGTACGAGCGGTGCCCGCACAGGGCCGCGGACGCGTGGCAGCACCTCCGGTACACCCTTCGGACACCTCACGGACACACCCCGCGAATGGCCGGAGAAATTCATACAAGATCCCTCCGGCCTTATTTACCGGAGGTTCAAACACCCTTACGAGACAGCCGCGTAACCCATTGGACGAAAGGTCACGGGGATTCTCCGTGGCGTTCGGAATTGAGGCCCTGCTGAGACAAAGTCCACATCACATCGTCATCACAAAGCGGCCGGATCGGCCTGCTCTCACACTCACTCGCTGTAACGTCCATTGGGTGCGTACCGACATCTTTGCCCGTCTGGACCGGGAGCCGGAACCGCCGAAGATAGAGATCCCGCGGATGAGTCGTCACCGCATCGCTCTCTTCGGCGGGACTTTGGCGTTCTATCTCGCCATCGTCATCGCCGTGCTGGTCTCGTCCTGGCTGGTGGCCCTCGACTGGAAGGTCATGCTGTTCCGGCCGTACCAGCAGTGGCCCGAACTCCACGCCTTCCTCGACTACTACGTCGTCCTCGGCCAGCGAGGCCCGACCGCCGTGATGGTCGCCTGCTGGCTGGGGTGGCGGTCCTGGCGCCAGCACACCCTGCGTCCACTGCTCACCCTCGGCGCCTCACTGCTGCTGCTCAACGTGACGGTCGGCGCCGTCAAGATCGGCCTCGGGCGGCTCGGGCCGCACTACGCGACACAGATCGGCTCGGCCGAGATGTTCGCGGGCGGCGATATATTTCCTTCGGGACACACCGCCAATGCCGTCGTGACCTGGGGAATCCTCGCCTACCTGGCCACCACACCGCGGGCCAGGCGCTATCTGTCGGCCCTGTCGGCGACGGTCTCGCTCGGCGTCGGACTCACCACCGTCTACATCGGTACGCACTGGCTCAGCGATGTCCTGCTGGGCTGGGCGGCGGGGCTGCTGATCATGCTGGGCCTGCCGTGGTTCGAGCCGGTGATCACCCGCGCCGAGGCATGGATCTTCGCGGCGCGCGAGCGGTGGCGTGCGCGCAGGCGCCTGGCCCCGGTCGTGCCGGTCACCGTCGGCGGGCCGCAGCCCGTACTGCTCCCGCAGTCGATCGGCACCGAGAGCGCCGTGGGCTCCGAGGAGCCGAACCAGCCCCTCGGCACGGCCGGTCACCCGGCGATGAGCACCAGGCCACGTGCGCACACCGCGCGCTCCGAGCGGACCCCGGTCACTCCGGCCGGCCCCCGTCGCCCGCCGCACGCGGACCGCGCCCCCCGGGCCAACACCACCCCGGCCCGGCCCATGGGCGGCAGCTGAACCATCCCTGAACCGCGGGGACGGTACGCACAGCCTCTCCCCCGCACAGCGAAGGCCCCGACTCCGGTCGGGGCCTTCGCTCGTTCGGTGCGGACTCAGCCGCCTGTTCAGCCCACCCAGCAGCGGGTCACGGCGGACCGGTCGACCTCGAAGTTGATCCGACCGTGCATGAACTCCATGGTGATGATCGAGCCCGGCGGCAGCGCTCTGACGGTCTTCCAGCCGCGGGACCTGGCCTGCCGCTCGGCGGCTGCGGCATCGAGGCCCACGTACGACTGGGGGCTGTCGTCCGGCTGTGCGGGAGGGGTCGGTGTAGGTGCCATACCCCCCACCGTAGGCGGCCCCGGACCGCGACGGAAGGCGGGATACCGGGGCTCCGTACTGCATCCCCACATGCCGTACCGGTCACGCTTGTGTCACAGAATCCCCACACCCGTTTACATCGAACAGCGTCACTCGAACGGGCAGTTCAGAACGGCCGACGCGTTATGCGCGGACAACCGAGAATGATCTACGCACCACACCCGGCGGAGAATTGCGACCGGCAGGATCTCCGAGGTGACCTGCCATTTCTCCGCCCGCAAGGCACCGAGGAAAGGTGCACGCCACCTGAAATTCATGCTTCCTTATGTAGGACTTATATTTCTCGCATATCCAACGACCCGATCCCGCCCCGCTGTCCGGAATCCACTGCTCCGGACAGCCAGGACCAGGGCATCGGTACGGTGGCGGTCAGCCCAGCGCACGCGAGAGACGGTCTCTGGCCGTTCTGATCGCGTCCGTGAGCTCCTGGGGCTCGACCACCTCGAAGTCGAAGCCCATGAGCATCACGTGAATCACCAGCACATCGAGGCTCGCTGCCCCCGTACGCAGCAGAGAACTGTGCTCGTCGACCGCCTCCAGCACCCCCGCGGACGGCGAGATCCGCTCGGCCGCCCGTTCGAGCGGAACCTTCAGCCGGATGACCGCCCGCACCGCGTAGACCGTGGAGGAGACCCCCTTGGAGACGTACGCCGCCAGGTCCTCCGCGGGGGCGGCACGCGGCTCGAAGCGGGGGCCGTGCGGCGGGGTGAGCGTGATCCGGTCCGCGCGGAACGTACGCCAGTCGGAGCGGTCCACGTCCCAGCCGACCAGGTACCAGCGGCGCTCGGTGCACACCAGCCGGTGCGGCTCGACCGTCCTTCGCGAGACCGAGCCGCCGTGGGCGCGGTAGGCGAACCGCAGACGCTCGCTGTCCCGGCAGGCCCCGGCCAGCTCGGTGAGTACGCCGGGGTCGACTGTGGAGGCCTCGGGGCCGCGCAGCATGGGCACCGTGAAGGCCCCGAGCGCGCTCACCCGGCGCCGCAGCCGGTTCGGCAGCACCTGTTCGAGCTTGGCGAGCGCCCGGACGGAGGTCTCGCCGATGCCCTCGACGCCGTGGCCGGCCGCGGTGCGCAGCCCGACGGCGACCGCCACCGCCTCCTCGTCGTCCAGGAGCAACGGTGGCAGCTCGGCGCCGGCGCCGAGCTGATAGCCGCCGCCCGTGCCCGGGCTCGCGTGAACCGGATAACCGAGTTCGCGCAGCTTGTCGACGTCGCGGCGGACGGTACGGGGTGTGACGCCGAGCCGGCCGGCCAGATCGGCGCCTGACCAGTCCCGGTGGGCCTGCAACAGCGAGAGCAGGCGCAGCAGTCGTGCGGAGGTCTCCAGCATGGGGTGAGTCTGCCAGCGGTTGCGGACAACCAGTGTCCGCAACCGTCGGCAGCTCCCTCAGGGGCGCCGTCAGGCGGCGCCTGGCCTCACGCGGCCTTCCCCTTGCGGATCACGTCGGCCGCCTTGTAGCGCAGCGCGTACGCCCCGTCCAGCACGTTGCCGCGCGACCGGTGCAGTACGGTGCGCAGCGCGCTCCGCGAACGGCCGCGCGCACCCCGTGCGGCCAGCTCGGTGAAGAGGCCGAGATGGCGTTCCGCGATGGGCGCCGGGTCGAACCGCGCGGACGCGGCCAGCGCGGCGCGGCCCATGCGGCGGCGCAGCTCCTCGTCCTCCATCAGACCGAGCAGCGCGGCGGTGAGCGCGGCCTTGTCCCCTATGGGCACCAGC
The DNA here is from genome assembly GCF_056430475.1 of Streptomyces sp. NPDC045968. Taxonomy (NCBI): domain Bacteria; kingdom Bacillati; phylum Actinomycetota; class Actinomycetes; order Kitasatosporales; family Streptomycetaceae; genus Streptomyces; species Streptomyces sp. NPDC045968. The sequence continues at coordinate 444,405 of NZ_JBWKLF010000007.1, forward strand.
CGGCCGTCGGTGCCGTCCTCGATGATCTCGGCCGGTCCGTACGGGCAGTCGGTGGCGACGACGGGCAGGCCGCAGCGCATCGCCTCGACGATGGTCATGCCGAAGGACTCGCGGTCCGAAGTCACCGCCGCGATGGACCCCTTGGGCCACTCGGCCTCCATCGGGTGCACCGCCCCCATCATGAACACCTGCTCCTGGAGGCCGAGTTCGTCGATGAGCCGGCGCAGGGCCTGCTGCTCGTTGCCGGTCGCGTCACCGCTGCCGTAGATCCGCAGCCGCCAGTCCGGACGGACGGCCGCCACCTCCGCGAAGGCCTCGATCAGCAGGTCGTACCGCTTGACCCGGTGCAGCCGGCCCGCCGCGACGACCCATTTCTCCTCACAGGCCGCCGGTGGGCCCGAAGGCGCCGGGACGCTGTTCGCGATGGCCTCGATCCGAACCCCCGGCAGCCGCAGGCGGTTCCGGTAGTCCAGGGCGTCGGCCTCCGTCACGGTGGTGACGGCGTCGAGCAGCCCGTAACGGTGGCCGATCTCGCGGCGCAGCCGGTACGGATGACTGCCGAGCGTCAGGTGCTCCTGCGCGACGCGCACCGGTCCGCGCCTCGCCTGCCGGCTGATGTGGACGTTGAGGCCGGGCCGGGTGCCGACGACGACGTCCGCCTCCAGCGACTGGAGGTGGTCCGCGATCCGGGCGTCGGTGAGTCTGCTGTACTGCTTGTGCCTGCTGTCGCCGCGCGGGAACACCGTGGCGGGCCTGGCGTGTTCCGCCGCGTCGCCGTCGTAGGCCGGGCTCTTCTTGCGCAGGTCGACGAGATGCCTCAGCCGTACGCCCTCGGGAGCCCCAAGCGTGGGTGCGTCACGGTGCCGGAAGACCGAGACGATCTCGATGTCGTGGTGCTCGGCCAGCTGGCCGGCCAGATTGAACGTCGTACGGATCGTTCCCCCGATGCCGTACGCGTTGTGGAGCAGAAATGAGATGTGCATTGCGTCGCCGTATCCCCCTGGTCGACTGGTCTGCTGGGGACTGTACTTGTCGGCCGGTCAGCACACAGCATTCACACAGAAGTTCTACTGCGGGTCACGGCTCGATCACAGCAGGCCTATGACCAGCACTGTTCCCGGAATCAGTCGGTCCGGATCTTGGCCGACCGGCCCCGGTCCCGACCGGTCGTAGGGAGCGCCGCAGTGCGGCCAGGCACCCCAGCCCTGCGTCCGCAGCACCTCCTCGGCGACCTGGATCTGTTCCTCACGGGTGGCCAGATCCGCGCGCGGAGCATGGTCGAGACCGCCGTACTCCTCCCAGGTCGACTGCCGGAACTGGAGCCCGCCGTAGTAGCCGTTGCCCGTATTGGCGTGCCAGTCGCCACCGCTCTCGCAGGCGGCGACGCAGTCCCACGGGCCCTCGCTGTCGTCGCAGGCGTATCCGCCGGGCCGGTAGCCGCTCGCGGGCGCTCCGGGAGACGGCGGGGGCGGCGGCGCTGCCAGCGCGGCCGACGGCACGCACAGCAGGGCGAGAGAGAGGAGGACCGCCGCCACCGGCACGGAGATGGGCGGCGCTGCGGGTCTGGAGAACGGATGCGGCATCGGGTCACGCTAAGCGGCCGGGCCCGTGCGGGAACCGGGCCACGCGGCGCACCGGCGAGCCCCACCCGGTCGGCCGTGTGCGTCCTCCCGGCAGCCGTCTGCTCCTGCCGGGGGCCACCACCCGATTTCCTGACCGGCCGGCCCCGCCCGGGCCGGACTTCCGCACTTCGGTGCCCCTTCGCGCGTGACCCGGGCCCCGGCTCGTCCGTTGTCCTTTCATGAGCCGGGAACAGCCCGGCCCACGCACCGAGTTCGAGGAGCCACCCGTGCCGCGCATGCTCGACGTCAGCGAGGACGTACGCGCCGAGATCGGCGATGCCGAAGCCGACCGGCTGCTCGTCGGCGACAGCGCCCCAGGCAATTACGACTGCACTTCCTGCCGGACCCCCGGCGACTCCGAGCAGGAACGCACCAGCACGGTGCTGTTCGTCGGCGAGGAGACCGCCGTCCTCGCGTTCGCTCACGCGACCTGCATCCCCTCGCAGGTCGTCCAGGTCGCGGAGGACCAGCTCCAGGGGGCGGTGCGATCCATCACCGGCAGCGAGCCGGAGAACCCGGAGGGTCTCATGCCCGAACAGGCTGTCCTCGGCATCACCAGCGGTCTCGTCCTGATCGAGGACGATCTCCGACCGGCCCTGGTGGTCGAGCCGACAGGCCCCATCGCCCGGCCCGGCACCGACGGCAGCGGGGGCGACGAGTTCCTCCAGCTGCTGCTGGAGCAGGGCTTCCAGCCCACCCCCGACGTGAGCAGGCTGCCTGCCGTCCTCCCCGGCTGGTCGGTCCTCCTCGCCATGGGGCAGCTGCACGCCGTGCTGCAGCCGGGTTCCGGCGGTGGTACCCCCGTCGCCTGGTGGCAGGCCCACCGGCCGCTCCAGGTCACCGAAGGATGGCGGACCGCGGCCAACAAGGCGCAGACCGTCCTCGTCTTCGCGGCCCCGGCCGGTTCGATCGGTCAGCAGCCGCGCGAGGACCTGCTCCGCGACGCCCTGGAGAAGGCCGCCGTCAACGGACTGCTGGTGGCCGCCGCGATGCCGCTGGCCGGTACGTGACCGTGCCGGTACGCCCTTCGTACCCCCGCCGAACAGGGATTTCTCCGCCGGGCCCGCATCCCACCGGCGGCGAGGTCGTTGGCACATACGTGCACTCATACGACCCCTCCCGCCAGTACCAGAGTCAGATTCCTGCCATGCGTCCGTCGCAGGACCCATCGGGCGGGAAGTCGCCGACTCCGATCTACGACGCGCTGTACTCCGAGTACCGGCGATCGTTCCGTGCCCTGCCGGGTGACCGGAGCGGCGAGGAGAATCTCTCCTATCCGAGCTTCAGCGCCGGGCTGTTCGGCAGCCGGCCTCCGCTGAGCGGTCACCAGGCCACCGGCGGGCAGACCACGCACACCGGGAATCTCGGCTCCTGGCAGCGCGTCGGCCGACACGCGGGACGGACCCAGCCCGCCGCCCTCCCGCCGGGATCACGGGAACACTGACGGTACGACGAAGCCCCGGACCGCTCGCCTTCCGCGAGCGGTCCGGGGCTTCGTCGTGCGAACCCTACGAGGTCACTTCTTGCGGCCGCGCTTCTCGCGGACCCGGACCGAGATGTGGATCGGGGTGCCCTCGAAGCCGAACTCCTCGCGCAGGCGGCGCTCGACGAAGCGGCGGTAGCCGTGCTCCAGGAAGCCGGAGGCGAAGAGCACGAACCGCGGCGGCTTGGTGCCCGCCTGCGTGCCGAAGAGGATGCGGGGCTGCTTGCCGCCCCGGATCGGGTGCGGGTGCGAGGCGACGATCTCACCGAGGAAGGCGTTGAGCCGACCGGTGGGAATGCGGGTCTCCCAGCCCTCGATCGCGGTCTCGATCGCCGGGACCAGGCGCTCCATGTGCCGGCCGGTGACGGCCGAGACGTTGACACGGGGCGCCCAGGCGACCTGCGCGAGCTCCGTCTCGATGTCCCGCTCCAGGTAGTAGCGGCGCTCCTCGTCGAGGGTGTCCCACTTGTTGAAGGCGAGCACGATCGCGCGGCCCGCCTCCACGGCCATGGTGACGATCCGCTGGTCCTGGACGCTGATGGACTCGCTCGCGTCGATCAGGATGACGGCGACCTCGGCCTTCTCCACGGCGGCCGCGGTACGCAGCGAGGCGTAGTAGTCCGCGCCCTCCTGGAGGTGCACCTTGCGGCGGATACCGGCCGTGTCGATGAACTTCCAGGTGACGCCGCCGAGCTCGATCAGCTCGTCGACCGGGTCACGGGTGGTGCCCGCCAGGGCGTTGACGACGACGCGGTCCTCGTTGGCGACCTTGTTCAGGAGCGAGGACTTGCCGACGTTCGGGCGGCCGATGAGCGCGATGCGGCGCGGGCCGCCGAGGGCGGTGCCGAAGGTCTGCGCGGGGGCCTCGGGGAGTGCGTCCAGCACGGCGTCGAGCATGTCGCCCGTACCGCGGCCGTGCAGCGAGGAGACCGGGTGGGGCTGGCCGAGGCCGAGCGACCACAGCGCGGTGGCGTCGGCCTCGCCGCTCTGTCCGTCGACCTTGTTGGCGCACAGGACGACGGGCTTCTTCGCCTTGCGCAGCAGCCGGACGACGGCCTCGTCGGTGTCGGTCGCGCCGACGGTCGCGTCGACGACGAAGACGACGGCGTCGGCCGTCGAGATCGCGTATTCGGCCTGGGCCGCGACCGCGGCGTCCAGACCCAGCACGTCCTGCTCCCAGCCGCCGGTGTCGACGAGCTTGAAACGGCGCCCGGCCCATTCGGCCTCGTAGGTGACGCGGTCACGGGTGACACCCGGCTTGTCCTGCACGACGGCCTCACGGCGGCCGAGGATGCGGTTCACCAGGGTCGACTTGCCGACATTCGGGCGGCCGACGACGGCGAGGACGGGAAGCGGTCCGTGACCGGCCTCACCGATCGCGCCCTCGACCTCCTCGGGGTCGAACCCCTCCTGCGCGGCGAGCTCCATGAACTCCGCGTACTCGGCATCGCCAAGTGCTCCGTGCTCGTGGTCCGAGCCGTCGGAGTGAATCTGGTCGTTCATGAAGTCCGTTCCTCTTTACATCATCATCGATGGGCCGCTGTCAGCGCGTCCCACTACTCAAGTCTTACCTAGCGCCCGGTGAGGCGCCTGGCGTTTTCCAGGTGGGCGGTCAGCCGGCCCTGGATTCGTACGGTCGCCTCGTCGAGCGCCGCACGGGTCCGCCGCCCGCTCCCGCCCGCCCGTCGCCCACCACCACCCTTGACCGGGCTTCGCACCCCTTCTTGGGCCTGGAAGGCGTCGCCGAATACGACGTCCACCCGGCTGCGCAGCGGAGGCAACGCTGATATCAACCGTCCCCGGCGCTCCGTGCTTCCCAGGACGGCCACCGGGACGATCGGCGCCCCGCCGCGTACCGCGAAGTACGCGAGGCCTGCGCGCAGGGAGGCGAAGTCGCCCTCGCCCCTCGTGCCCTCGGGGAAGATCCCGAGGGCCCCGCCGTTCTCCAGTACGCCGAGCGCGTGGGTGATGGCGGTGCGGTCGACGGTCGTACGGTCCACTTTCAGCTGACCGATTCCGCGCAGGAACGGGTCGAGCGGGCCGACGAACGCCTCCTTCTTGATCAGGAAGTGGACGGGCCGGGGCGCTGTGCCCATCAGCATCGGTCCGTCGATGTTGTGAGCGTGGTTCACCGCGAGTATGACGGGTCCGGCGGCGGGGACCCGCCACGCGCCGAGAACACGGGGCTTGAACAGCCCGTACATCAGCCCGATGCCGATCCCTCGCCCGACGGCCGCTCCGCGCGGCGTGGGCGCCCCCGTGGCTTCGGTCACTTCGCGGCCCGCTTCTCCTCGACGAGGGTGACGACGCACTCGATGACCTGCTGAAGGCTCAGCTCGGTGGTGTCCACCTCGCACGCGTCGTCCGCCTTGGCCAGCGGCGAGGTCTTACGGCCGGAGTCGGCCGCGTCACGCTTGATCAGCGCCTCCTTGGTGGCGGCGAGATCCGAGCCCTTGAGCTCACCGCTGCGGCGGGCGGCGCGCGCCTCCGGGGAAGCGGTCAGGAAGATCTTGAGGTCGGCGTCCGGCAGGACGGTGGTGCCGATGTCACGCCCTTCGACCACGATGCCCCGCTCCGCTTCCGCGGCGATGGTCCGCTGCAGTTCGGTGATCCGGCTGCGCACCTCGGGGACCGCGCTGACGGCGCTGACCTTGGAGGTGACCTCCTGCGTACGGATCGGGCCCGCGGCGTCCTCGCCGTCGACGGTGATCGTGGGCGCGGCCGGGTCGGTGCCAGAGACGATGACCGGCTTCGCGGCGGCCGTCGCGACCTCCGCCGCGTCCTGCACGTCGATGCCGTTGTTCAGCATCCACCAGGTGATCGCCCGGTACTGGGCGCCGGTGTCCAGGTAGCTGAGCCCGAGCTGGGCGGCGACGGCCTTGGACGTGCTCGACTTGCCGGTGCCGGAGGGCCCGTCGATGGCGACGATCACCGCGGCCGGGGCGGTCGGGGCGGCGGCTGCTGCGGTTTCCACGGTGGTGGACACCTTCCTGGTACACGGGGTGGGCGGAGTCGGGCCACGGGACGGCCTCACCCAAGGTTACCGAGTGCCGGGCGGGCCCTTGTACCCCGTGCGCCCGGCACCGCTCACTGCCGGATCGACCAGCCCCTGTCCTGCAGCGCCGCACCGAGCGCCGGCGCCGCGCTCGGCTCGACCATCAGCTGCACCAGACCCGCCTGCTGACCGGTGGCGTGCTCGATGCGGACGTCCTCGATATTGACCCCGGCCCGTCCCGCGTCGGCGAAGATCCGGGCGAGCTCGCCCGGCCGGTCGCTGATGAGCACGGCCACGATCTCGTACGCGGCGGGGGCCGCCCCGTGCTTGCCCGGCACCCGGACCCGGCCCGCGTTGCCCCGGCGCAGGACGTCCTCGATGCCTTCGGTGCCCGCCCGGCGCTTGTCCTCGTCGCCCGACTGGAGGCCACGCAGCGCCCGGACCGTCTCGTCCAGGTCGTCGGCGACCCCGGCCAGCACATCGGCGACCGGCCCCGGGTTGGCGGACAGGATCTCCACCCACATCCGGGGATCGGAGGCCGCGATACGGGTGACGTCCCTGATCCCCTGCCCGCAGAGGCGTACGGCCGTCTCGTCGGCCTCCTCCAGGCGGGCGGCAACCATCGACGAGATGAGCTGCGGGGTGTGGGAGACGAGGGCGACGGCACGGTCGTGGGCGTCCGCGTCCATGACGACCGGTACGGCGCGGCAGAGCGCGACCAGCTCCAGGGCCAGGTTGAGCACCTCGGTGTCCGTGTCCCGGGTGGGGGTGAGGACCCAGGGGCGGCCCTCGAACAGGTCCCCGGTGGCCGCGAGGGGGCCCGAGCGCTCCTTGCCCGCCATCGGGTGCGTACCGATGTAGGGCGTGAGGTCGGTGCCGAGTGCTTCCAGTTCGCGGCGCGGGCCGCCCTTGACGCTCGCCACGTCGAGGTAGCCGCGCGCCACGCCTTCCCGCATGGCCGTGGCCAGGACGGAAGCGGTGTGCGCGGGCGGCACGGCGATGATCGCCAGGTCCACACGGCCTTCGGGCGCCTCGTCCGTACCGGCGCCGAGCGACGCCGCGGTGCGGGCCGACGACGGGTCCTGGTCGACGAGGTGGACGTGGACGCCCCGCCCGGCGAGGGCGAGCGCTGCGGAAGTGCCGACGAGGCCGGTACCGATGACGACGGCTGTTCTCACTGGGCGATGTCCTTGCGGAGGGCGCCGGTGGCGCCGAGGTAGACGTGGCTGATCCCGGCCTTGGAGAGGTCGGTCTCGACATGGGCGAGGATACGGACCACGCGGGGCATGGCCCCCTCGATGTCGAGCTCCTGCGCGCAGATCAGCGGTACGTCGACGATGCCGAGGCCGCGGGCGGCGGCGGCCGGGAAGTCGCTGTGGAGGTCCGGGGTGGCCGTGAACCAGACGCTGATCAGGTCGTCCGCGACGAGGCTGTTGCGCTCCAGGATGGCGGTGAGCAGGGCGCCGACCCGCTCGTCCATGTGTCCGGCCTCGTCCCGCTCCAGCTGGACGGCTCCGCGGACCGCTCGTACCGCCACGTCGTACTCCTCGCTTCTTCACCGGGCGCGCTCGGTGTGCGCCTCTGCGATTCAGCGTAGAGGGGTGGCGGAGACCATGGTCACGCCGCTCTGTCCGTGAGACGGCGGGTGGCCCGAATCGCGCGGCGAACACACCCCTCGGGTTGCTTCGCCATTCCGTTCCGTGGCGCAACGATCGTCGCGACGGGGAGTCCCCACACGAGGAGAGCCATGAACGCACGGCGAAGGACAGTCCTGACCGCGGGAGCGGCGGGCGCGGCCGCACTGGCGACGGGCTGCGGGTCGTCCGGGGACGGCGGCGGGGACAGCACGCCGCCCCCGGACGCCCCGGCGTCCGGAACCGGGGCCCCCGGTGAGGAGCTCGCCAGGACCTCCGACATCCCGGTCGGTGGCGGCACGGTCTTCAAGGAGCGGAAAGTGGTGGTGACCCAGCCGAAGGCCGGTGAGTTCAAGGCCTTCTCCGCGATCTGCACGCATGCCGGGTGCACGGTCTCGAAGGTCGGCGACGCCACGATCGACTGCGCGTGCCACGGCAGCAGGTTCGCCATCACGGACGGCGCCGTCGAGGCCGGGCCCGCGCCGCGTCCGCTGCCCGCCGAGCGGATCACCGTCTCCGGGGGCAGCATCCGGCTCACGTAAACCAGTGGCGCCGGCCGCCCCCGCCGCGCGTACCCTCTCGGCATGATCACCCCCGAAGCCGAGGTTCTCGTCCGCGATCACACGGTCTACTCGTGTGTGATGGGCTCCCGCGCCTTCGGTCTCGCGACGGCCGGCAGCGATACGGACCGGCGGGGTGTCTTTCTGGCCCCCACCCCGCTGTTCTGGCGCTTCGACAAGCCGCCGACGCACATCGAGGGGCCTTCGGACGAGCAGTTCTCCTGGGAGCTGGAACGCGTCTGCGAGCTTGCGCTGCGCGCCAATCCCAATGTGCTGGAGTGCCTGCACTCGCCGCTCGTCGAACGGATCGACGCCACCGGCCGGGAACTGCTCGACCTGCGCGGGGCGTTCCTGTCCCGCCTCGCCCACCAGAGCTTCGCCGGCTACGCCCTGGGCCAGCGCCGAAAGCTGGACGCGGACGTACGGCTGTACGGGGCGCCCCGGTGGAAGCACGCCATGCATCTGCTCCGGCTCCTGACGAGCAGCCGGGATCTCCTGCGCACGGGCCGGCTGACGATCGAGGTCGGCGAGGCCCGCGAGGACCTGCTCGCGGTCAGACGCGGCGAGGTCCCCTGGACCGAGGTGGAACGCCGGATGACCCGCCTGTCCGAGGAGAACGCCGAGGCGGCGCTCACCACCCCGCTGCCGCCCGCCCCGGACCGGGCCCGGGTGGAGGACTTCCTGATCCGGACCCGCCGGGCATCGGCGTCCCTGTCCGTCTGAGCGGTGGGTGGTCCGGGGCGCCGGAACCAGCCCGTCCGGCGCTTGAGGACGGCCCCCTCACCACACGACGACGATCACGCATCCCACAGCGCCCCCAACGACAGCAGATCGCTGCGGTACTCGATCCGCTCCGACCACTCCTTCGGCCACACCCCCGCCCCCAGATGCGCCCCCGACAACGCCCCCGTCAGGCAGGCCAGCGAGTCGGAGTCACCCCGCGTGCAGGCCGCCCGGCGCAGAGCGGTCAGGGGTTCCTCGGGGAAGAGGAGGAAGCAGTGCAGGGCCGTGGCGAGGGCCTCCTCAGCGATCCAGCCGTCGCCGGTCACCTCGCACGGGTCGGTCTCGGGGGACGGATCACGCAACGCGTCCTGGACCTTCGCCAGCGCGGCCAGGCACTCGTCCCAGCCCCGCCGGATGTACGCCTCCGGGGTGGCATCGCCCGCGTACCGCCACAGGTCACCCAGCCAGCGCGTGAGGTAGCGGCCACTGTTCTCGTACGCGTAGCTGCGCAGCTGTCCGACCAGTCCCAGCGGTTCCGCCCCCTGTGCCAGCAGGAACACCGCGCGGGCCATCAGGTCGGAGGCGGCCAGCGCCGTGGGGTGGCCGTGCGTGAGCGCGGCCTGGAGCTGCGCGGCCCCGGCGCGCTGTTCCTCGCTGAGCCCCGGTACGAGCCCCACCGGCGCCACCCGCATGTTCGCTCCGCAGCCCTTGGAGCGGGTCTGGCTGGCCTCCTGCCAGGCCCGGTCGCCGTCGAGCAGGCGGCAGGCCTGGAGACAGGTGTTGCCGGGGGCCCGGTTGTTGTCCGGGTGGTGGTACCAGCTGACGAACTCCTCGCGCATCGGTCCGACGAGCCGCAGGGGCGTGAGCAGCCCGCTGTCCATCGCGGTACGGATGCCCCGTCCGAGGGCCAGCGTCATCTGGGTGTCGTCGCTGACGAGGGCCGGCGTCGGAAGGGCCATCTGCCGCCACGGCCCGCACTTCGCGAGGATGGACGGCACATCGTTGAACTCGGTCGGGAAGCCCAGCGCGTCCCCCAGCGCGAGCCCGGTCAGGGCCCCCGTGGCGGCCTGTTTGGTCATCGTCCTCGTCACGATCATCCGTTTCGTCCTTCCGGGCGCAGGAGTGGAGGGTGCAGGGCGGCAGCGGCACCCGCCCGGTACAGGGCGGCCGGTTTCCCCCGTCCGCCGGTGCGGCGCGGCGATCCTTCGACGGCTTCGACGAAGCCGGGCGTGGCCAGGACCTTGCGCCGGAAGTTGGGGCGGTCGAGCTCGACGCCCCAGACCGTTTCGTAGACCTGCTGGAGCTCGCCGAGCGTGAACTCGGCGGGGCAGAACGCGGTGGCCAGGCAGGTGTACTCGAGTTTGGCGCCGATCCGGTCGTACGCGTCGGCGAGGATGCGCTCGTGGTCGAAGGCGAGGTCGCCGGGCTCGCTCGCGTCCCACCACTGGGCGTGCGTGGCGTCCCCGCCGCCGCGCGGTTCGGGCAGGTCGGGCAGGAGCGCGGCGTAGGCGACGGAGACGACCCGCATCCGGGGGTCCCGGTCCGGTTCGGTGTAGGTGCGGAGCTGTTCGAGGTGGAGGCCGCCGACGGTGTCCTGGGTGAGGCCGGTCTCTTCCGCGAGTTCCCGGCGGGCGGCCTCCTCCGCGGACTCCCTGGGCAGGATGAAGCCGCCCGGCAGCGCCCATCGGCCCTTGTACGGTTCCCCGCCCCGCTCCACGAGGAGCACATGGAGCCGTGCGCCGCGGACCGTGAAGACGGCCAGGTCGACGGTGACAGCGAAGGGGGCGAAGGCATGGGGGTCGTAGCCCTCGGGAGCCGTGTTCATCGCCGCTCCGGGAGCGGCGCGGCGAAGTCCCAGCCTCTGGCGAGCAGGGCGTCCACGGCCGCCACGGCCGTGGTGAGGCGTTCGGGGTGAGGGCCGGACAGCTCGATGAACTCCCGGCCCGTCCGCGTGAGTTCGGCGCGGAACCGGTCCGTCATCCAGGGCCGCAGTTCCTCGCCGTCGCGCAGCCCGTCGTCCTCGAAGGCGACCCCTTCGTGGTCGGTGAGCAGCCAGAGATGGTGGCCGACCAGGTCGGCGGTCCGCTCGACGAGCGGATTGCGTCCGCCGACGTACCGCTCGTGCCAGACAGTGGTGGCGAAGGAGTCCGTGTCGCAGAAGAGGACCGGGGAGCCGGTCCGGGCGGCCGCGTTCTCCCGTGCGTTCTGGGCTGCGGCGATCAGCGGGAAGTCGTCCGTGGTGAAGTTCACGTCCTCCCATTGCGCGCCCGGCTCCAGGCGGCGCAGGGCGGCCAGCTTCTGTTCGCTGAACTCCCGTCCGTACTCGGCGACCCAGCCGGTTCGCGCCCAGACGCCACCCCGCTCGCGGTAGTGCTCGGCGAGGGCCCTGGCCATCGTCGTGGTGCCGGTGGATTCGGCGCCGAGGACGACGATCCGGCGGGTGAGCGCGACCCGTACGGGCGGTTCGAGGAAGTCCCAGGAGCCGACCGGGTCCTTGCGCACCGCCGTGCCGGAGACCGGGAACACGGTGCGGTCGGGGTCGACGCAGACGGATGCGGCGCCGAAGCGGCGGGCCAGCTCGTCCCCGTACGACTCCGAGGTGAAGACGGCGTCGACCCGCTCCGGGACGGCTTCGGTGAACACGGCCATGTGGGCGTCCCAGACGGCCGGGTCGTGGAGGTCCATGCGGGTGTCGTCGACGGCGCCCACCACGGTCGCCTCCGGGTGGATCTCCCGCATCCAGGCGACCCGGTCGGCGAGGGGGACGGACTCCACGGAGGCGGCGCAGACCAGGACGGTCAGCCGTTCGCAGCGGTCCTGGGCGGTGCGGACGAGGTGGTGGTGACCGGCGTGGGGCGGGTAGAACTTGCCGAGGACCAGGCCGTGTTCGTAGCGCTTCATGCCGACGCCCCCGTCAATTCCGGTGCCTTGGGAGCAAGTTCGCGACTCCAGTTACGCAGGCCGATGAGGCAGAGCGTCAGGAAGCCCGCGTACAGGAGCGAGGTGAGGTAGAGCTCCTTGTACGCGTACAGCGGGATGTAGACCACATCGGCGGCGATCCACAGCCACCAGGACTCCACCCGCTTGCGGCACTGTCCGTACGTCGCCATGAGCGAGAGCGACGTGGTCAGCGCGTCCCAGAACGGGACCGTCGAGTCGGTGGCCCGGGAGAGCAGAAGGGTCAGGGCGAGTGTCCCCACCGCCCCCGCCGTGAGCAGCCAGGTCCATTCGGTGCGGGTGGTGCTGCGCACCGGCAGGACCCGCGTACCTGGTCCACCCCCGTGGGTCCAGGTCCACCAGCCGTACGCGGCGAGGGCGATGAAGACGATCTGGAGGCCGGCGTCTGCGTAGAGGCCGGCCTGCGTGAACAGCAGGATGAAGAAGAGGTTGTTGGCGATGCCGATCGGCCAGTTGGCGAGGTGCTGGCGGGCCACGAGCCAGACGCAGAGCGCTCCGCTGCCGAAGCCCAGGACCTCGGTCCAGCTGACCGGCGTACCGAGGACCGTCACCAGGGGTTGCTGCAGGGGATCGAGAATGTCCGCGAGACTCACGCCCGCCTCCTTTATAGTCATTCTGACTATAAAGGAGGAACGGCGACAGCAAAAGGCCCGCGGCCGATTTCCTGTTCGAGACGAACAGGAGCCGGACGCGGGCCCCTTGAGGAGTGCGGTTACAGACCGACCTCGTTCATCAGCATGCCCACCTCGGTGTTGGTGAGCCGACGCAGCCAGCCGGACTTCTGGTCGCCCAGCGGGATGGGCCCGAAGGACGTACGCACGAGCCGCTCGACCGGGAAGCCGGCCTCGTCCAGCATCCGGCGGACGATGTGCTTGCGGCCCTCGTGGAGGGTCACCTCGACCAGGTAGTTCTTGCCGACGTTCTCGACGACCCGGAAGTGGTCGGCGCGGGCGTAGCCGTCCTCCAGCTGGATGCCGTCCTTGAGCTGCTTGCCGAGGTCACGCGGCAGCGGGCCCTGGATGGCGGCCAGGTAGGTCTTCTTCACGCCGTACCTGGGGTGCGTCAGACGGTGGGCCAGCTCGCCGTGGTTGGTGAGCAGGATGATGCCCTCGGTCTCGGTGTCGAGACGGCCGACGTGGAACAGCCGCGTCTCGCGGTTGTTCACGTAGTCACCGAGGTTCTGACGGCCGTCCGGGTCACCCATGGTGGAGACGACACCGGCCGGCTTGTTCAGCGCGAAGAAGAGGTACGACTGGGTCGCGACGGTCAGGCCGTCGACCTTGATCTCGTCCCTCGTCGGGTCGACGCGCTTGCCCTGCTCCAGGACGATCTCGCCGTTGACCTCGACCCTGGCCTGCTCGATGAGCTCCTCGCACGCCCGGCGCGAACCCATGCCGGCGCGGGCGAGGATCTTCTGCAGACGCTCGCCCTCCTGCTCGGCGCCCGGGTTCGTCCTGGGGGTCTTGATCTCGGGCTTGTCCGCGTACCGGTCACGGTTGCGCTGCTCGATCTTGGCGTCGAGCTCGCGCGGACGGGACGGGGCGCCCACACGGCGTCCGCCCTTGGTCACGTGCTGTGCGGCCTTCGGGCCACCCTTGGCTCCGCCGCGTGCCGCCTCGCCGCGCCCCTTGCGGGGGCCTCCGTCGCCGCCCGGCTTGTCGGAGCCCACGTCGTAGCGGCGCTGCTCGGGACGGGGCTTGCGGAGACGCTTCTCCTCCTGCTTGTCGTCGCGCCCGCCACCGGTCCTAGGCTGGGAGCCACGGTCATCGCGCCCACCGCCAGTCCTCGACTGGGAGCCACGGTCATCGCGCCCGCCACCGGTCCTCGGCTGGGAGCCGCGGCCGGCGCCGGCACCCCGGTTGTCCCGGTTGCCGCCGCTCTTGCCGCTGCCGCTGCCGCTTCCGCTGTTCCTGCCACTGCTTCGCATCAAAATTCCGTCTTGTCGTCTGCGTGAGTATCCGGGGTGTCCGGTGCGTCCGGATCGAACGACGGCACACCCTCTAGCGTCTCAGCCTCGATCGCGTCCGCCTCCGGGAGGAAGGGCGCGAGCTCCGGGAGCTCGTCCAGGCCTCGCAGGCCCATACGCTCCAGAAAGTAGTTCGTCGTCCTGTACAGGATCGCACCTGTTTCGGGTTCCGCGCCCGCCTCCTCCACCAGGCCCCTCTGGAGGAGGGTCCGCATCACGCCGTCGCAGTTGACTCCGCGCACCGCGGAGACCCTGGATCGGCTCACCGGCTGGCGGTACGCGACGACCGCGAGGGTCTCCAGAGCCGCCTGGGTGAGGCGTGCGTGCTGGCCGTCCAGGACGAAGCCCTCGACGGCCTCCGCGTACTCCGGGCGGGTGTAGAAGCGCCAGCCGCCCGCGACGAGCCGCAGATCGAATCCACGGCGCTGCACGGTGTACTCGTCGGCCAGTTCCCGCAGAGCGTCCGCCACGGCCCTGCGGGGGCGCTGGAGCACCTTGGCGAGGTGTTCCTCGGTGGCGGGCTCGTCGACGACCATGAGGACCGCCTCCAGGGCGGGCTTGAGGTCGAGGCCGGCGACGGCGGTCCCCTGCCCCTCCTCGTGGCTCTGCTCGCTCATGCCGGTACGTCCTTTGCTTCCTCGTGCGTCTCGTCGATCTCCTGGATCTCCTGGTTCTCCTGTATCTCCTGGTCGAACTCGTCCGTCACGGTGGGAGCGGCGTTCTCGCCGCCGGACCAGCGCACGACGAGCTCACCGAGCGCCTCCTCCTGGTCGAGGGTGACGGCCTTCTCCCGGTACAGCTCCAGCAGCGCGAGGAACCGGGCCACGACCGTGAGAGTGTCCGGTGCGTCGTCGGTGAGGTCGCGGAAGTTCAGCTCGCCCGCCTCGCGCAGCCGTACGACCACGATCTCGGCCTGTTCCCGCACGCTGACCAGCGGAGCGTGGATGTGGTCGGTGTACACCTGCGGCTCGGCCTTCGGCTGCATCGCCTTCACGGCCAGCTTCGCGAAACCCTCGGGGCCGATGCTGATGACGACCTCGGGCAGCAGCTCCGCGTGGTGCGGTTCGAGGCCGACGGTACGGGGATAACGGCGGGCCTCGGCCTCCAGCCTGGTCCGGAAGATCTCGGCGATCTGTTTGTACGCGCGGTACTGCAGCAACCGGGCGAAGAGCAGGTCGCGCGCTTCCAGGAGTGCGAGGTCCGCCTCGTCCTCCACCTCGGCGGTGGGAAGCAGCCTGGCGGCCTTGAGGTCCAGCAGGGTCGCGGCGACCACGAGGAATTCGGTGGTCTGGTCGAGATCCCAGTCCGGGCCCATGGCGCGGATGTACGCCATGAACTCGTCGGTGACCTTGGACAGGGCGACCTCGGTCACATCGAGCTTGTGCTTCGAGATCAGCTGGAGCAGGAGATCGAAGGGCCCCTCGAAGTTCACCAGCCGCACGGTGAACCGCTTGCCGTCGGCCTCGCCGGGCTCCGCCGGGACCGTTTCGCGCGGCGCGTCGGGCACGGGGGCGGGGCCGGGGGCGGTCGCGGGGACGGCTTCGGCCGTCCCGTCCGCGGGGGCCGGTGCCTCCGGCGCGGGAGCCGGTACGGCGGCGTCGGTGTCCCCCGGTGGTCCGGAGGGCGACGGGGCCGACGAGGCCGGCGTGTGCGCGGCGCCCGGCCCGCGGCCGAGGGTCCGGCGGGGCGGGCGGGCGGCGTCGTCGGTCGTCGGCATCGCGGTCCAGGGGTGCGGCGGGGAGAGGGGCGGGCGGTGGCCCGTGCCCGAGGGCCGGGCCACCCGGTCGGCGGCCCTCCCGGGCAGGCTACCGGCGCCGCTCCGCTCAGCGGCCGCGCAGGCGCCGTACGAGGATGCTCGCGTCGCCCCGCGACTCCAGGTCCGCGAGGACCACCGCGACGGCCTCGCGGACGATGCGTCCGCGGTCGACCGCGAGCCCGTGCTCGCCGCGCAGGACGAGCCGGGCGTGTTCGAGGTCCATCAGTTCCTCGGCCGACACATAGACCGTGATCTTCTCGTCGTGGCGCTCGCGGCCGCTGGGCCTGCGGTTCGCACCGCGCCCGCCACCGCGCCTGCGCTGCTGCTGCACGGCGGGGACGGGCTCCTGCGAGGACGCCGGGCGGGGCCCGGACGAACCGGCCGGTGCGGCACGGTCGGCCTCGCCGCCACGGCTGCGCGACTCGTTCCCGTCGGCGTCGGCCGCCGCGTGCTCCTCGCGGGACGGGTCGGCCGAACCGCCCCCCGCTCCTGCCGGTCCCCCGCTCTGTCCCGGCGCGTCCGTCCGGGAGTCGCTCTCCCCGGCCGGCGCCGGCACGCGTGCCTCACCGTTCGCCTTGCGTCGCCGCTCCGCGGGTGAGGAGGCCTGGAGGCCCATTCCCCCGGTCGTACGGAACAGTTCGTCGGCCCCCGGGAGACTCACTCGGCGTGACACCGGGCGAGCACCTCCCTGGCGAGCTGACGGTAGGCGGCCGCACCGACCGAGTTGGAGGCGTACGTGGTGATGGGCTCACCGGCGACCGTGGTCTCCGGGAAGCGCACCGTGCGTCCGATGACCGTGTGGTAGACGTGGTCGTCGAATGCCTCGACGACGCGCGCGAGCACCTCGCGGCTGTGCACCGTGCGGGAGTCGTACATGGTGGCGAGGATGCCGTCGAGCTCCAGTTCCGGGTTGAGCCGCTCCTGGACCTTCTCGATGGTCTCGGTGAGCAGTGCCACACCTCGCAGCGCGAAGAACTCGCACTCGAGCGGCACTATCACCTTGTGAGCCGCCGTCAGGGCGTTCACGGTGAGCAGGCCGAGCGAGGGCTGACAGTCGATCACGATGTAGTCGTAGTCGGCCATCAGCGGCTTGAGGGCGCGCTGCAGGGTGGACTCGCGGGCCACCTCGCTGACCAGCTGCACTTCCGCGGCCGAGAGGTCGATGTTGCTCGGGAGCAGGTCCATGTTGGGCACCGCGGTCTTCAGCAGGACCTCGTCGGCCGACATGCCCCGCTCCATGAGCAGGTTGTAGACGGTGAGGTCGAGCTCCATCGGGTTGACCCCGAGGCCGACCGACAGGGCACCCTGCGGGTCGAAGTCGACGAGCAGGACGCGTCGTCCGTACTCCGCGAGGGCGGCACCCAGGTTGATGGTCGACGTGGTCTTGCCGACGCCGCCCTTCTGGTTGCACATCGCGATGATCTTCGCGGGGCCGTGATCGGTCAGCGGGCCCGGGATCGGGAAGTACGGCAGCGGGCGGCCCGTGGGACCGATCCGCTCGCGGCGCTGGCGTGCGGCGTCGGGTGCGAGCGTGGCCGCGTACTCCGGATCGGGCTCGTACTCGGCATCGGGGTCGTAGAAGTGCCCCTCGGGCACCTCGGCGAAGTCGGCGAAGTGGTCGGACTTGCGACCACTCTCGTTGCCGGCCGTGGCGTTCACGTGTAGGCCGTCCATCGTCTGGGGGGCTGTCGTCATGTGCTGGTGAGTGGCGAAGGTGCGGACAGCGACGGAGCCGACAGCTTCGAGCCCGATCGGGCTCAGACCCCGCGCGGGCATCCCTGGCTGACCACCCCCAGGAGTAAATGTCGACTCATTCACAAGTCGTCTTACCTCCTTGGATGTGACCAGGAAACTTATCGATAGGTCAGCGTGGCACCATGCCGACGATTGGCGACTCTATGGCGTGTCACCGGTCCGCAGCAACACAATCCGCCGGACCCGGCCCGATGTGTCGGCAATCGAACACCCCTCTGTCAAGGGTGCACGGAGAACAAGCCGCACATTTCGCGGGGGCACGAAACGGGTAAAGGGTTACGTTCGAGGCGAGTTGAACGGACACCCCACAGGGCCCCGACATGCCTCCGGCCGGACCTTGCTCGGCAAGGTCCGGCCGGACGCGTGAGGTTGACGGGAGGAGTTGACCCGTCAGCCGAGAAGCGTGTTCAGCTCGACGTGGTCGAGGCCGTGAGCCTCGGCCACCTCGCGGTAAACGACCTGCCCGTCATGGGTGTTGAGCCCCTTGGCGAGCGCGGCGTCACGGCGCAGGGCCTCGACCCAGCCCCGGTTCGCGAGCTCCACGATGTAGGGCAGCGTGGCGTTGGTGAGCGCGTACGTGGAGGTGTTCGGCACGGCGCCCGGCATGTTGGCGACGCAGTAGAAGACCGAGTTGTGGACCGTGAAGATCGGCTCGGCGTGCGTCGTCGGGTGCGAGTCCTCGAAGCAGCCACCCTGATCGATTGCAATGTCGACAAGTACACTTCCGGGCTTCATCTTGGCGACGAGCTCGTTGGTGACCAGCTTCGGGGCCTTCGCTCCGGGGATCAGAACGGCGCCGATGACGAGGTCGGCCTCGACGACGGCCTTCTCCAGTTCGAAGGCGTTGGAGACGACCGTCTGCACCTTGGTGCCGAAGATCTTGTCGGCCTCACGGAGCTTGTTGATGTCACGGTCGAGCAGCGTGACGTGGAAGCCGAGACCGACCGCGATCTGCGTGGCGTTCCAGCCGGAGACACCGCCGCCGATGACGACGGCCTTGCCCGCGGCCGTGCCCGGGACGCCGCCCGGCAGGACACCACGGCCACCGACCGAGCGCATCAGGTGGTAGGCGCCGACCTGCGGGGCCAGCCGGCCCGCGACCTCGGACATCGGGGCGAGCAGCGGCAGCGCGCGGTTGGCGGTCTCGACCGTCTCGTACGCGATGGCCGTGGTGCCCGACTCGAGCAGGGCGTCGGTGCACTCGCGGGAGGCGGCGAGGTGCAGGTAGGTGAAGAGCGTCTGGCCCTTGCGGAGGCGGTGGTACTCCTCGGCGACCGGCTCCTTGACCTTGAGCAGCAGGTCGGCGGCGGCCCAGACCTCGTCGGCCGTGGCCAGGATCTGCGCTCCGGCGGCGATGTACTCCTCGTCCGTGATGGACGAGCCGGCGCCGGCGTTCCGCTCGACCAGGACCTGGTGGCCATGGCGGGCGAGCTCATGCACTCCGGCAGGGGTGATCGCCACCCGGAACTCGTTGTTCTTGACTTCGCGGGGGATGCCGACCTTCACGTCGATCACGGTCCTTGGCTCGGAGGGGGTCCGGGCATAGCGGTGGATACCCGGATACACCCAGCATAAATGGAGACACCGCAGTGACACGCGGCAGGAGCCAGTTTAATGAAGGACTTCGCGCTGTCTAGCCTTACAAAGCATTAACTTTCAGCCGAAGCACTGCGGATTTCGTAGGCAGAACCTTCCTCACCAAGCAATCTGTCGGCAGCACCCCGGTGCAACCTGGCCGCCGCGGGGTCTCCCAGCCGGTCAAGCGTGTCGGCCAGCCTCAGCTGGAGCGCCGCCTGAAGCCGCACGTCCTTCGCCTGCCGCGCCAGCTCCACCGCTTCCCGGCAGGTGTGGAGCGACTCCTGCGGGCGGCCCGCGTACTCCTGCACCCGCGCGGCCTCGCTGAGCGCCCGTGCCTGGGCGGGCAGGTCACCGAGCCTGCGGTACCCGGCCGCGGCGGCCCGCCAGTTCCGCAGGGCCTCGCCGTACCGCCCGGCATAGGTGTGGACCGCGCCGAGGCGCCCGTACAGCCGCGCCTCGTCGGCGCGCTCCCCCTGGGTGAGCCGCTGCGCGAGCGCCCGGCCGTACCAGTCGGAGGCACGGTGGAAGTCGCCGAGCTCGGCGTAGGCCCCGCCTACGGATTCCATCGCGCGACCGGTCGCGTACAGGTCCTTCGCCTCGCGTCCGGCGTCCAGTGCGGCCCGGTAGCGGGTCAGCGCATCCTGCGTACGGCCGGTCCTGGCGTCCAGATCGGCGAGATTCAGCAGAGCGGCGGCCTTCTCGCGCGGCAGATCGCGGCGTTCGGCGACATCCAGGACCAGCTGGTGCAGCCCGTACAGCTCCGGCGCCGCCGCCTCGGTCCCCCGGTGCACGGCCAGCGCCCGTACGAGTGCGGCCACCAGCCTCCTGGCCAGGGTGTCCAGCTCCCCGTCCTCGACGGCGATCCTGGCCGAGGCCAGCAGGGCGGGCTGGCGCATCCGCAGCCATGCGGCGGCCGACTCGGCATGGGAGAACCGCAGGGACCGGGGCAGCCCGGCCAGCTTCCGCTGGGACGGGGAGTCCTCCGGGTCGGTGACCGCCCGGCAGGACTGGAGCCGGCGCACGGTCCGCTCCAGCATCCGGGCCCTGGCCAGCTGGATCTCGGCCGGCCTCTCCCGGTCCTCCAGGAGCGCGCGCAGCATCGGAGCCAGACAGCCGGGCACCTCGTACTGCGGGAGCGCGGCACCGTTCGTACGCAGCAGACCGAGGCCGACGAAGTCGTCCAGCGTCGACTGGGCCGCCGACACGGAACAGCCGGCCAGCGCGGAGGCGGTGTGGGCGTCGGCGAGTCCGGCGGGCGCGAGGGCGAGCAGTCGCAGTATCCGGGCGGCGGCCTGCGGCAGGGACTCGTAGACCAAGCGGAACGCGCGGGCCAGCGGCCGCGCGCCGGTGGGCTGCTCCACGTCGTCCGGCAGCTCGTGCACCTGCTTGGTGACATCGGCCACGGACGCATGGGGATGGGCGGCGAGCCAGCCGCCGACCAGGACCAGTGCGGCGGGCTGCCCGCCGCACTCCTCGGCGAGTGTCTCGGCGGTGCGCGGGTCGACCGTGATGCGGACCTCGCCGATGATCCGGCCGAGCAGCTGCACCGCGGAGCCCGCGTCCAGGCCGCCGATGGTGCAGGGGCGGACGCCGGGGATTCCGGTGAGCGGGCCCGTCGCGGTGGCGACGACCAGGCAGTCCGGGTTGTCGGGCAGGAGCGGGTCGACCTGCTCGGCGTCCACCGCGTCGTCGAGCAGGAGCAGGACACGGCGTACGGCGAGGGCCTCGCGGACCATCTCGGAGAGTTCGTCCTCGTCGGCGCCGGGCGGGCCGGTGACACCGAGCAGGCCGAGGATGTCGCGGGCGGTACGTTCGGTGGGGACCCGGTGGCCGTCCGGGTCGGTGAGCCCCACCCGCAGCACACCGTCGGGATAGTCACCCGAAAGGGCCGGACCGGAACCCGAAGCGGAAGAGGAAGCGGAGCCTGCGAGGCGCCGAGCGAGCTCGGCGGCCAGCGCGCTGCGGCCCGAACCCGGCCGGCCCGCGATCAGCAGCACCCTGGCCCGGGCGCTCCCCCGCCCCGCGAGCGTATCCAGCCCGGCCCGCTCGATATCGGCCCGGAGCTCCTTCAACTCGCGTTCCCGCCCGAAGAATTGGGGTGGGACGGCACCGGACGGCTCCTCGGTCCCCGCTGCTCCGGCCGGGCCGCTGGTGTCCACCGCCTGATCGGTCACGAGCCACGCTCCACTTCGCTGCACGCGGTGCCCGCCGGAACTCCGGTCGGGGCTTACCGAGCGTAGTTCAGGGGTGCGGAAGATCACGGTGGAGCGCGGCGGAGGGGTCCCCCGATCGGATCAGCGTTTCTTACGATCGTCCGACCGGAGGCAAGGGTTCACGGCGAGGAGCGGCGGACGGAGCGTCAGGCCTCGAACGGCCTGGCCGGCCACGGGGCTTCGGCTGGACGCAGTGACTCCAGGCCCTCGCCACCGAGTACGGCGGTGAGCGCGAGGACTCCCACGACCAGACAGTTGTTGTGCAGATCCCCGGCGAGCACACCGCGTACGAGCTCCTGGAGCGGCACCCGCGCCAGCTCCATGTCGGCCTCCTCCTCGGCGACCTCGAAGCGTTCGCCCACCACCTCGGAGAGGTCCCGGGCCAGGAAGATCCGCACGGCTTCGTCGCAGCCGCCCGGAGTGGTGTAGACGTCGGTCAGCACCCGCCAGTCCTCGGCCTTGACGTGCGCCTCCTC
This sequence comes from Streptomyces sp. NPDC045968, assembly GCF_056430475.1. Lineage (NCBI taxonomy): Bacteria > Bacillati > Actinomycetota > Actinomycetes > Kitasatosporales > Streptomycetaceae > Streptomyces > Streptomyces sp. NPDC045968. The sequence continues at coordinate 466,124 of NZ_JBWKLF010000007.1, forward strand.
GTACAGCTCGCGCTGGGCGGCGTGCAAGGGGTTCTCACCGGGGATGTCGAGCAGCCCGGCCGGGATCTCCCAGAGCTTGTGGCGCACGGGGTGGCGGTACTGCCGCAGAACGAGGACCCGGCCGTCCTCGTCGAGCGCGAGGACGGCGACGGAGCCGGGGTGGACCTGGTAGTCGCGGCGGGCGACGCTGCCGTCGGGCATGACGACGTCGTCGGCCCGGATGCTGGTCTTCTTACCGGTGAAGGGCGTCGCGGTCGCGGTGACCTGCCACTCCTCGGGCGTGTCCTGGAAACCCATGTACGTCCTCCCACGAAAACAGAAACCGGGGTACGCGTCCTTGCGGACCCGTACCCCGGCCAACCGTATCCCGTGCCGGCTACTTGGCCGTCTTGCGCTCCACGGCCGCCTTCACCAGGCCCGCGAAGAGCGGGTGCGGGCGGGTCGGGCGGGACATGAGCTCCGGGTGCGCCTGGGTCGCGACCAGGTAGGGGTGGACGTCGCGCGGGTACTCGACGAACTCGACGAGCTTGTTGTCCGGGGAGGTGCCGGAGAAGACCAGACCGGCCTTCTTCTCCAGCTCCGCGCGGTAGGTGTTGTTGACCTCGTAGCGGTGGCGGTGACGCTCCTCCACGTAGGGCTGGTCGGCGTACGCCTCACGGACGACCGAACCCTCGGCGAGCTTCGCCGGGTAGAGACCGAGGCGCATCGTGCCGCCCAGGTCGCCCGCGCCCTCGACGTACGCCAGCTGCTCCTCCATCGTCGAGATGACGGGGTGGGAGGTGGCGGCGTCGAACTCGGTGGAGTTGGCGTCGGGGATCTCGGCGAGGTTGCGCGCCGCCTCGATCACGATGCACTGGAGGCCGAGGCAGAGGCCGAGCAGCGGCACCTTGTTCTCGCGGGCGTACTGGATGGCGCCGATCTTGCCGTTGACACCGCGGTCGCCGAAGCCGCCGGGGACGCAGATCGCGTCGACGTCGGCGAGCTGCTTCGCGGCGCCGGCCGGGGTCTTGCAGTCGTCGGACGCGACCCACTTGACCTGGACACGGGCCCTGTTCGCGAAACCGCCGGCCCGGATGGCCTCGGTGACGGAGAGGTACGCGTCGGGCAGGTCGATGTACTTGCCGACGAGCGCGACGGTGACCTCGTGGTCGGGGTTGTGGACGCGGTCCAGCAGGTCGTCCCACGTGGTCCAGTCGACATCGCGGAACGGCAGGTCGAGCTTGCGCACGACGTAGGCGTCCAGACCCTCGGTGTGCAGCACCTTGGGGATGTCGTAGATCGAACGGGCGTCCGGGCAGGCCACCACGGCGGTCTCGTCGACGTCGCACATCAGCGAGATCTTGCGCTTGATGGCGGTGGGGACCTCACGGTCGGCGCGCAGGACGATGGCGTCCGGCTGGATACCGATGTTGCGCAGGGCCGCGACCGAGTGCTGGGTGGGCTTGGTCTTCAGCTCGCCGGACGGCCCGATGTAGGGCAGCAGCGAGATGTGGACCACGAAGACGTTGTCCCGGCCGACCTCGTGGCGGACCTGGCGGACGGTCTCCAGGAACGGCAGCGACTCGATGTCGCCGACCGTGCCGCCGACCTCGGTGATGACGACGTCGACGTCGTCGGTCGCCATGCGGCGGATGCGGTGCTTGATCTCGTTGGTGATGTGCGGGATGACCTGGACGGTGTCGCCCAGGTACTCACCGCGGCGCTCCTTGGCGATGACCGTGTTGTAGACCTGGCCGGTGGTGACGTTGGCCGAGCCGTCGAGGTCGACGTCGAGGAAACGCTCGTAGTGGCCGATGTCCAGGTCGGTCTCGGCGCCGTCGTTGGTGACGAACACCTCTCCGTGCTGGAAGGGGTTCATCGTGCCCGGGTCGACATTGAGGTAGGGGTCGAGCTTCTGCATGGTGACCCGCAGGCCCCGTGCCTTGAGCAGGGCACCCAGGCTGGAGGCAGTCAGACCCTTGCCGAGGGAGGAGGCGACACCCCCGGTGACGAAGATGTGCTTGGTCGTCGTGGATGTGGGCTGCATAGCCAAAGGGGGCTCCCGTGGTCGCGATCGTGAGGTGCGTACCGGCGTGCCGTACCGGGGATTCCGGAGGTGCCGTCGCTGCGGTTCGGGGGCCTCGTCCACTGTCGGGAACGACCACCGGTCCACGGGCTACCAGGGTAACAGCGACCGCGAGAGGCTGCTTCCGGCCACACTCCGTCACACGGGCCACACAGGATGACCGCACTCGTTTCACGTCCCACCCGTTCGGCGCAGCGGCGTTGTCAAGACGGTCGCGCGGATCATCCTTTTGCGTCGTATCCTGCTCGGACACTCGCTGCCGAGTTGGCCGGCCAGCGGCACCACCCCCGCCCGCACGGCCGGTGCGAGATCTCGTCGGTTCTTCTACAAGACCCTTGACCCGCAGTAAGCGCCCCTCGGGGCGACATGGCCGTTCGACTGGAGACGCACGTGGCCGGGCGCATCGAGGATTACGCACTCATCGGAGACATGCAGACCGCTGCCCTGGTCTGCCGGGACGGCACAGCCGACTGGCTGTGCCTGCCCCGCTTCGATTCACACGCCGTCTTCGCAGGACTGCTGGGCACCGAGGAGCACGGCTTCTGGCGTCTGGCTCCGACGACCGGCTCGGAGACACCACCGCCTTACGCGGACCGTCGCCGCTACCGAGGGGATTCCCTCATCCTGGAATCGGAGTGGGACACGCCGCGCGGCACCGTCCGCGTGACCGATTTCATGCCGCCGCGTGACGGTGCGCCGCAGCTGATCCGCATCGTGGAGGGCGTGAGCGGCCGTGTGCCGATGCGCTCGGAACTGCGCATGCGGTTCAGCTACGGACGGGTCACGCCCTGGGTGCACAAGGTCGACGGCCGTACCGTCGCCGTCGCCGGTCCCGACTCGGTCTGGCTGGACACTCCGGCCGAGACCTACGGAAAGAACCTGACGACGTACTCCGACTTCACCGTCGGGCCGGGTGACCGGGTCGCGCTCACGATCAGCTGGCAGCCCTCGCACCGCGAGCCCCCCGCCCTCCCCGACCCGGAAGGGTCCCTGGAGGCGACGGAGCAGTTCTGGCGCGAGTGGGTCGACCAGTGCACGTACCACGGGCCCTACCGGGAGGCCGTGGTCCGCTCCCTGATCACCCTCAAGGCCCTGACGTACGCGCCCACGGGCGGCATCGTGGCGGCCCCGACGACCTCCCTGCCGGAGGAGATCGGGGGCGTACGCAACTGGGACTACCGCTACACCTGGCTGCGTGACGCGGCGATCACCCTGTCCTCGCTGCTGCGCACCGGCTACCGCGAGGAGGCCCGGGCCTGGCGCGAATGGCTGCTGCGGGCCGTCGCCGGAGACCCGGAGAACCTCCAGATCATGTACGGGATCGCGGGCGAACGGGAGCTGGGCGAGGCGGAGCTGGACTGGCTGCCCGGCTACGAGAACTCCGGCCCGGTCCGCGTCGGCAACGGCGCGGCGGGGCAGCTCCAGCTCGATGTGTACGGCGAGGTCACCGAGGCGCTGCACCTGGCGCACATGACCGGCCTGACCCGCAACGACTACGCGATGGGCCTCCAGCTCAAGCTGATCGAGTACCTGGAGAAGCACTGGGACGAGCCGGACGAGGGCATCTGGGAGGTACGCGGCCCGCGCCGCCACTTCGTGCACTCCAAGGTGATGGCCTGGGTAGCGGTCGACCGCACCATCAAGCTGATCGAGTCCGGCGACGCGGAGGGACCGCTGGAGCGCTGGCGCGAGCTGCGCGACGACATCCACCGCGATGTCTGCGACCGGGGTTACGACGCGGAACGCAACACCTTCACGCAGTCCTACGGCTCGAAGGAGCTGGACGCGTCGCTGCTGCTGATTCCGCAGATGGGCTTCCTGCCGCCGGACGACAAACGGGTCATCGGCACGATCGAGGCGATCCAGCGGGAGCTGTCCACGGAGGACGGTTTCGTGCTCCGCTATCCGACCTCGGGCGAGAACGCGGGCGTGGACGGCCTGGAGGGCGACGAGGGCGCGTTCCTGGCGTGTTCGTTCTGGCTCGCGGACGACCTCGCCATGATCGGGCGGGTCGACGAGGCCCGCCGGCTCTTCGAGAAGCTGCTCGCGCTCCGCAACGACCTGGGGCTGCTCGCGGAGGAGTGGGACCCCCGGCTGCAACGTCAGGTGGGCAACTTCCCGCAGGCGTTCAGTCACGTGCCGCTGATCGACACGGCCCTTCGGCTGACGGCGAGCGGGGCGTACGTCGGCTGAGCGCACGGCGCCGTCTCTGCGAGTACGGAATGCCCCGGCCGCCGCCAAAAGGCGCGGCCGGGGCATATCGCTGCCGAACGCAATTATTAATCAGTGATTTCCTCACCTCAGGTAAGGCTGGCGTATTTACGCCAACCAATCCGGGAACCTTGAGGGTCAACTGACGCATTGCTTAACTGTGGACCGTGCGTCGCACGAGGCGAACACCGGCCACAAAAGGAAGCACCATGCGAAGATTGACGGTCCTGTCCGCCGTTTGCGGAATCCTTCTGCTCGGCATTTCCGCACCTCAGGCATCTGCGGCCGAAGCCGGAGCGCTGGGTGCTTACGGATGCCCCGGGAACCTCGTCGACACGTACGACGTGAGGACCGGCGGCGGCGTGAAGTACGGCGAGATACAGCTTTACTACAGCACGGCGGACGGCGGAACCAACTGCGCCGTCACTGTCGACACGCGCTTCAGTCACAGCGTCAGGAAGGACATCCTGGTGTCCATCTGGAAATGCCAGTCCGGTGTGTCGGCAGGCTATGACTGCAATTACAACGGCGCAGCGGGGCAGACGGACAGCGGTAGTTATTATTCCTACGCCGGTCCCCGCTCATGGACCGGGATGGCCAATCGCTGTGTGCAGCTGGCGGGCTGGGTCGAGGACCCCTCCAGCAATTACAGCCTGGCGCACACCGAGACAAAAGCGGTCCACTGCTGACCGCTCGATTCCGCAGGCACGGTGCGGTGGCAGGACAGACGCCGAAGGGCCGGTACGAGCAAGCGGTCATACGCTTGGACTGTCCTGTCACGCCTCCGGAAGGGGGCCCGCGATGGCGCCCCGCAGCACAGCCGAAGCCCACCTCACCGGCTTTCGTGAGGATTTCGCGGGAGATGTGCTCACGCCCGCCGACGCCGGCTACGACGAGGCCCGCACCGTCTTCAACGCCATGATCGACCGGCACCCCTCCGTCATCGCCCAGTGCGAGTCCCCCGCCGATGTGGCGCACGCCGTGCGTTTCGCCACCGCACACGGCCTGGAGATCGCTGTGCGCGGTGGCGGCCACGGCGTGGCCGGCATGGCGTTGAGCGAAGGCGGCCTCGTCGTGGACCTGCGCCGCATGAACGAAGTGACGGTCGACCCCGCTTCCCGCGCGGCACACGTCGGTGGCGGCGCCGTCATGGGCGACCTGGACCGGGCCACCCAGCCGTACGCCCTGGCGACGACCGGCGGCCGGGTCTCCACCACCGGTGTCGGAGGCTTCACTCTCGGCGGCGGTTCCGGGTGGCTGGAGCGGAAGTTCGGCCTCGCCTGCGACAACCTGCTGGGCGCCGACCTGGTCACCGCCGACGGCGAGACGGTGCACGCGAGCGCGGACGAGAACCCCGACCTGTTCTGGGCCCTGCACGGCGGCGGCGGCAACTTCGGCGTCGCCACCTCCCTCACCCTCGAACTGCACGACCTGCCGGCGATGAGCATGGCCCTGCTGCTCCACCGGCCGGAGGGCGGCCCCCGCGCGGTGGAGACGTTCCGCGACGTGATGGAGTCGGCGCCGGACGAGGCGGGCGGCGGCTGCCTCTACCTGACCGCGCCGCCGGAGGACTTCGTACCGGAGCATCTGGTCGGCACACTGGTCTGCTTGACGCTGATCACCTGCGCGGGGCCGGAGGAGCAGGTCCGCTCCGTGGCCGCCCCGCTGCTCGCGCTCGGGCCCGAGGCGGAGGTCGTCGCCGAACTGCCGTACGCGGATCTCCAGTGCATGCTGGACGACCCGCCCGGCAAGCGGAACTACTGGTCCGCCGAGTACCTGGAGAGCCTCCCGGACGCGGCGGTGAGCGCGTTCTGCGCCCGCGCTTCGGACATTCCGATGCCCTCGGCGACCCAGCACGTGTTGTTCCCGATGGGCGGTGCGGTGGCCAGGAACACCGCCGGATACCCGCTGCCGTGGCGCTCCGCCCCCTGGGCGGTCCATCCCTTCGGCGTGTGGGACAGCCCGTCCGACGACGCGCGGGCCAGACAGTGGGTACGCGACGTACGCGCCGCCATGCGCCCCTGGTCCGGTGGCGCCGTGTACCTGAACTTCATCGGGAACGAGGGAGCGGACCGGGTCGTCGAGGGCGTCGGCGCCCAGAACTACGCGCGGCTGGCAGAGGTCAAGGCCCGGTACGACCCCGGCAACGCGTTCCGCCTCAACCACAACATCCAGCCGGCCTCACCGGTGTGAGGCACGGCACACCGGCAGAGCGGCGGGCAAACCGGCCGTGCGCGCGACGAGTTGTCCAGCCTGTGTGCACCCCGCTGCCGGACGGGCCGCCGCGTCGATGTTCAGGGCCCCCTTATGCCGGTAGCTTCCTGGTCAGGACGACAGCCCGTCGGACCCGAGTGGAAGCGTGAGGCCGCAGTCAGTGGAGACCCAAGGCGGAATAACCGTCCAGCGCGCGCTGGAGCTCCCCGGGCTGCGCGGCGGGCTACCAGAGGTCGTGGCCGGCGCGGACCGGCTGAACCGTACGGTGCGCTGGGTGCACGCGGGCGAGGTGCCCAACATCGCGTCGCTCCTCAAGGGCGGCGAGCTGCTGCTCACCACCGGCCTGGGGCTCGGAACCCGCCCCGCCGAGCAGCGGGCCTTCGTCCGCCGTCTCGCCGACCGCGGGATAGCCGCGCTCGTCGTGGAGCTCGGGCCGCGTTTCAGCCGCCTTCCCGCGTCCATCGTGGACGCCGCGCGGGCCGCCGGGCTGCCGCTCGTGCAGCTGCACCGCGAGGTGCCGTTCGTGGCGGTGACCGAGGAGGTCCACACCGAGATCGTCAACGGGCACTACGCGCTGCTCCAGCAGGCCGAGGAGGTGCACAGGCGCTGCACCCACGCCCTGCTGGGCGGTGGCGGGGTCCCGCAGGTGCTCGGCATCCTCGCGGACTTCACCGCCAACCCGGTCTTCCTGGAGACCGCCGACGGCCAGTTGCTGTACGCGGCGGGCACCGGGACCCGGCCGGGGAGCGCGGACCCGCTCCAGGTCTGGGACGGGATGCGCGGTGGGCGGGCGGCCCGCGAGGCCCCGCCCACCGGTGCGCTGCTGGTGGACGTGCCGGGCGGTGGCGCGGGGGCCGGCTCGGTGCGGGCCAGGCTGGTGCTGCTGGCCGTGGACGGGCCACTGGTGCCCGTGCACCGGATGGCGGCCGACCGGGCCGCGGGCCTCATCGCCGTCGTCCTGATGCAGGCGCGCCAGGAGGAGGAGCTGGCGGCGCGCGGCCGGGGAGACTTCCTCACCGACCTCGCCGAGGGCCGGATCACCGCCGAGGACGCGCCCGCCCAGGCCAAGGTCCTCGGTTTCAAGCCGGGCGAGGCTCCGCTGCTGCCCGTGGTGATGCGACTGGCACCGGAACTCTCCCCCTCGGGCAACTGGGCGCTCCTCGCCCGCGCCGTCCTGGAGGAGCTGTCATCGGTCGGCGTGCCCGTGCTGCTCGGTGTCCGGCCGGTGGAAGGCAGGGTTCCGTTGCTGCTGGGGCTGCGTTCGGAGACCGAGCGCACGGCGGTGGCCGACCGGGTCGCGGCGGCGCTGCGGGCGGGCGTGGCACGCGCCGGCCTGGAGCGCGCCGGATCGCATCCGCCGGTCGTCGTGGTCGGTGTGGCGGGCGGCTGGGCGGCGGCCGGAGCAGGGCTGCGCCACGCGGCGGAGACGGCAGCCGCGGCGCAGGGTCTCAGCGACCGTCCGTGGTACGACGCCCGGCGCCTCGATATCGATCTGCTGCTGTGGCGGCTGAGGGACCATCCGGATCTGGCGGCCTTCGTGGACCGGGCGATCGGCCCGCTGCGTGATCACGACCGCACCTCGCGGCCCCCGCTCCTGCCCACCCTGGAGGCCTACCTCGCCCATGCGGGCCGCAAGGCGGAGACCGCCCGCGAACTGCATCTGAACCGGCAGACGCTCTACAACAGGCTGGCCCGCATCGGTGAGCTGCTGGGCACCGATCTGGACGATCCGCAGACGGTGCTGGCGCTGAGCCTCGCCCTGCGCGCCCGCCGCCACGCCTCGTAACACCCCGCCCCGGTCCGCGAGTCAGTGCGGGCGGAGCAGCTGCGGCTGGGCCACCTCGTCGTACACGGACAGCACGTGCGCGATCGTGTCGTCCTCGGTCGGCCAGCCGGCTGCCTGTACGGGCCCCGCGGCCGCGAGCCGTTCCCGCTGCTCCGGGTCGCCGAGCAGCCGGGTCACCGCGCGGGCGAGCGCTTCGGCGTTCCCGTACGGGACCAGCTCGGCGGCGTCACCCACGAGTTCGGGTACACCGCCGACCTCGGTGGCGACCAGCGGAACACCGAGCCGCAACGCCTCCTGGGCCAGGAGCGACCGGGCCTCCCAGCGGCTGGACAGGATCGCCACATCGGCTGCCGCGAGGAGCTCACCGACGTCCTCCCGGCAGCCGATCAGGACGACGGGCAGCTGCTCGTCCCTGATCCGGCGTTGCAGGGCCGCCCTGCACGGCCCCTCCCCCGCGATGATCAGCAGGGGTACGGGGTCGAGTTCACGCCACATGCGTGCGGCGTCCAGCAGCGTGTCGTATCCGTGGGCCGGCACGAGGCTGCCCACGGACATCAGCAACGGCCTGTCCACCGCGCCCAGTTCGGCCCGCGCCTTGCCGTCGTGCAGGCTGACAGGGAACCGGGCGAGCGGTACCGCGACCGGCGCGAGCCTGGCGTCGCGCGCACCGCACCTGCGGGCCCGGTCGACCAGATCCGACGACGTACCGAGGACAACGGCCGCCGCACGGGCGGCCCTTCGCTCCAGCAGACGCACCAGCCGGCGCCGGGCGCCTTCGGCGTGGGACCGGGTGTGCCAGGTCAGGACCAGCGGGGTGCGCCGTCCGCTGAGCGCGAGCCCGGCGCGTACCGCCGCGTGCAGTCCATGGGCGTGCACGACGTCGGCGTCCGCGCAGGCGGCACGCAGCGCCGCGACGGCGGAGGGGTCACTGCGCCGGGGAACCGGTGCGAAGTGCGCTCCGGTGGCGGGGAAGTCGTAGGCGCGGTCCAGCTCGGCCGGTGCGCAGACCGTGACCCGCACGCCCCTGGCCACGAGCCCCGCGGACAGCGAGCTGACATGCGCGCTGCTGCCCGCACTGCCCCCGCCCAGGACTTGGACCGTATGCAGCTGTGACACGTTGGATGGCTCCCGGGGCTCCCGAGTCGGCGGTACGTACAGCGCCAAGGATGCCAGTCCGTACGCACGTTCCGGGACCGCCGGGACCTTGTTGCCGTGCGCCTGGTGACAACGAGCCGTACCACCCCACCCGAACGGGTGAGACGGCTGGCGCGCCCTTGCCACCCGGGCACCGGAGGCCGGGCCCGGCGGGCAGCCCGCCGGCGCCCGTACCGGGGCCGTACGACCGCCCGGGCGCGGTGGCCCGGCGAGTCGGCGGCCGGGGTCCCGGCCCCCGTCCCCGTCCTCGTACCCGCCCTACCTGTCCGCCCGTGCCGAGGCCAGCAGCTCCTCCGCGTGGGCGCGGGCGGTCTCCGAGTCCTCCTGGCCGGCGAGCATCCGCGAGAGCTCCCGGACCCTGTCCTCGCCCTCCAGGACCGTGACGCCACTCCTCGTCACGGAACCGTCGACCGTCTTCTCGACCAGCAGTTGCCGGTCCGCGAACGCGGCCACCTGGGGGAGATGGGTCACGACCACGACCTGCGCGGACCGGGCGAGCTTCGCCAGGCGCCGGCCGACCTCGACGGCGGCCTTACCGCCGACTCCCGCGTCGACCTCGTCGAAGAGGTACGTCGGCACCGGGGCGGACCCCGCGAACACCACCTCGACGGCCAGCATCACGCGGGACAGCTCACCGCCCGAAGCGCCCTTGGCGATCGGCCGCGGCTGGGCTCCGGGGTGCGGCGCCAGCAGCAGTTCGACCTCGTCGGCGCCGGAGGGACCGTAGAGGACGCTCCGGCCACCGATGTCGATGCCGGACGCCTCGTCCGGCGCCTCGGTCTGCCTGATCGCGAACGAGACCCTGGCGTGGGGCATCGCGAGCTCCGCCAGCTCCTCGGTCACGGCCTCGGCGAAACGCTCCGCCGCCTCCGTACGCGCGTCGGTCAACGCCTGTCCGAGTCCGGAGAGTTCGCCCCGCAGCGCGTCGCGCTCCGCCGTGAGCTCGCCGATCCGGTCGTCGTCGCCCTCCAGCTCGGTGAGCCGGGCGGCTCCGTCCTCGGCCCAGGCCAGCACCGCGGCGATGTCCTCGCCGTATTTGCGGGTGAGCGTACCGAGCGCCGCGCGCCGTTCCTCGACCGCGGCGAGCCGCAGCGGATCGGATTCCAGCTGGTCGGCGTATCCGGCCAGCTCCCCGGCCACGTCGGCCAGCAGGATGGAGATCTCTCCGATCCGGTCCGCGAGCCCGGCCAGCGCCGGATCGTGGGCCCGGACGGCCTCCAGGGACCGGCCGGCGGCCGCGACCACCGTCGTGGCGTCGACGCCTTCCTGGTCCTCCGGATCGCCCGCGAGCGCTCCGTGGGCGAGGGCCGCGGCGGAGGCGAGCGCGTCGGCGTGACCGAGCCGTTCCGCCTCCGCGGCCAGTTCGACGTCCTCGCCCGGCCGCGGTTCGACGGAGGCGACCTCGTTGAGACCGAAGCGCAGCAGGTCCGCTTCCTGGGCCCGTTCGCGGGCGCGCGTGGTCAGCTCGTCGAGCTCGGCGGCGACCGCGCGCAGCCGCCGGTAGGCGGACGCGTACGTGGTACGGGGCACGTCCACGGCGTCACCCGCGTACCGGTCGAGTGCCTGACGCTGCCGGGCGGGCTTCAGGAGCCCCTGCTGATCGGTCTGTCCGTGTACGGCGACGAGTTCGTCGGCGAGCTCGGCCAGCACCCCGACGGGCACGGACCTCCCGCCGAGATGAGCGCGGGAACGCCCCTCGGCCGAAACGGTACGGCTGATGAGCAGGGCGCCGTCGTCGAGCTCGGCCCCGGCCTCCTCGGCGCGCAGCGCCGCCGCGTCGCCCTCGGAGACCGTGATCCGCCCCTCGACGACCGCGGCCTTGGCCCCGACCCGCACGAGGGCGGGGTCGGCACGCCCTCCGAGCAGCAGCCCCAGACTGGTGACGACCATGGTCTTGCCCGCGCCGGTCTCGCCCGTCACCGCGGTGAAACCGGGTGACAGCTCCACCACCGCGTCGTCGATGACTCCGAGCGACCGTATCCGCATCTCCTCCAACACGGACACGACCTTACGAGGTCCGGACCCCGGTATGCGACGGGGCCCGGTCCCCGGTTCACTCTCCGGTGCGCGGGACGGTGACGATGCCGGGCATCCGGCCGATCAGTGGGGCGCTCCCCGCCACCCCGAAACGGGCAGCGCGAACTTGGCGACGAGCCGGTCCGTGAACGATGCCTGGTGCAGCCGCGCCAGCCGTACGGGCACCGCACCGCGCCGCACCTCGACCCGCGCGCCCGCGGGCAGCTCCACGGTCCTGCGACCGTCGCACCACAGCACCCCGTGCGGGGTGTGCGGCTGGACCTCGACGGCGAGCACCGAGGTCGGGGAGGTCACGAGCGGTTTCGCGAACAGCGCGTGGGCGCTGATCGGCACCATCAGCAGTGCCTCGACCTCCGGCCAGACCACGGGTCCGCCCGCCGAGAACGCGTATGCGGTGGAACCGGTCGGAGTCGCGCAGACGATGCCGTCGCAGCCGAACCCGGTGACCGGCCGGCCGTCGATCTCCAGGACGACTTCCAGCATCCGGTCGGGCGACACCTTCTGCACGGCGGCCTCGTTGAGCGCCCAGTCGGTGTGCACGATGTCGCCGTTGCTGTGCACGACGACATCGAGCGTCATACGCTCCTCGACCTGGTAGGCCCGGGTGACGACCCGCTCGACCACCTGGTCCAGGTCGTCCCGCTCGGCCTCCGCGAGGAAGCCGACGCGACCGAGGTTGACGCCGAGCATCGGCACCCCGGAGGCCCGGGAGATCTCGGCGCCGCGCAGCAGGGTGCCGTCCCCGCCGAGGACGATCAGCAGCTCGCAGCCGTCCACCGCCGCGGGGCCGGTCTCGCTGACGATCTCGACGGCCGGCGGCAGCGGCAGATCGGCCGCCTCATGCGCCAGCACCCGCACACCGAGGCCGCTGCGCAGCAGCCCCTGCACGACGAGTTCGGCGCTGCGGATCGCGGCCGGCCGCCCGGTGTGCGCGAGAAGAAATACTGTTCGTGCCGTATTCGTCGTCAACGAGGCCCCTCCGCCACTGCACGGTCGACATCCGCGGGATCCAGCTCAGGTGCTCCGGCCCGCAGCCACAGAAAGTACTCGACGTTCCCCGAAGGCCCGGGCAGCGGACTCGCCGTCACACCCCGCACCCCCAGGCCCAGCAGACCGGCCCGGCGCGCCACCTCCCGTACCGCCTCGGCCCGCAGTTCGGGGCTGCGGACCACTCCGCCGCTGCCGAGCCGTTCCTTGCCCACCTCGAACTGCGGCTTGACCATGAGGACCAGATCCGCGTCCGGGGCGGCGCAGCGCGCGAGAGCGGGCAGCACGAGCCCCAGCGGGATGAACGACAGATCGCCGACCACCAGGTCGACGGGGACTCCGTCGATCTGCTCCAACGTCAGTTCCCGTACGTTGGTACGGTCCTTGACGGTGACGCGTTCATCGGACTGCAACGACCAGGCGAGCTGCCCGTAGCCGACGTCGACGGCGACGACATGGTCGGCTCCGGCCCGCAGCAGTACGTCGGTGAAGCCACCGGTCGACGCCCCGGCGTCCAGCGCCCGCCGCCCCTCCACCGCCAGCCCCAGAGGTACGAAGGCCGCGAGGGCGCCGGCCAGTTTGTGCCCGCCGCGCGAGACGTACTCCGGATCGCTGTCGTCCTTCGTGACGACGACCGCGGCGCTGGTCTCGACCTGCGTGGCGGGTTTGGTCGCGGTGGTGCCGCCGACGGTCACCCGCCCCGCTGCGATCAGCTGGCTCGCGTGCTCACGAGAGCGGGCGAGATTACGGCGTACCAGCTCGGCGTCGAGGCGGCGACGTGCCACTCCTGCCACGTTCGGTTCAGCTCCTGTGGTTGTACGGGGCCATCGGCGCGGGTGCGGGCCGGGCGTCCAGTGCGGACAGCGCTTCGCGCAGCCCGCGGTGTACATCCTCGTACACCTCGGTGTGCCCGTCCGCCGGGAGGTGGTCCGCATCGGCCAGACGCTCCAGCCGCGCGTCCACCTCGGCGTTCCCGGTGGGGGTGCGCACGAGGCCCAGGGGGGCGGGCGCCGCGGGCTCGAAGGAGGGCGGGGCTGCCGGTTCCGGTTCCCCGGGCGTGCTCCCGGGCGCCGTCTCCGGCCCCGGCGTCCAGTCGTCGCTCATGCCGAAACGCTACCCCGAAGGGCTGAGGTAGCGTCGAGGCGATATGGCGACCATGGCGGAGTGCCGCAGCGCACTCGACAGACTTTCCGACAACCTCACCGGGGCCGAGGGGGACGTGCGTGCCGCCGCCGACCTCGACCGGTCACTGAGCTGTCACATCAAGGATCTCGATGTGACCTTCACCGGACGGCTGAAGGACGGCCGGATCCGGGTGGACGACACCGTCGAGGGGCCACCCCGGGAGAAGGCCCAGATCCGCCTGGCGATGACCGGCGACGATCTGGTGGCCCTGGTGGACGGCGAGCTGAACTTCGCGAAGGCCTGGGGCTCGGGCCGGGTCCGTCTGGAGGCCGGCTTCCGGGATCTCCTGAAGCTCAGATCCCTGCTCTAGGGAGCCTCCGTTCAGGCCTTGATCCCGGCCCGTGCCTTCCGCGCGGCCGGGACCACCAGAGGTGTGCCCGTCTCGGGGTCGTCGATGACCTGGCAGCGCATCCCGAACACCTCCTCGACGAGTTCCGCCGTGACGACCTCGCCGGGCGGCCCCTCGGCGACGATCCGGCCCCCGCGCATGGCGATGAGGTGGGTGGCGTACCGCGCGGCGTGGTTCAGGTCGTGCAGGACGGCGACGAGCGTGCGCCCACGGGTCTCGTGCAGTTCCGCGCACAGGTCGAGCACGTCGATCTGGTGCTGGATGTCGAGGTACGTCGTCGGCTCGTCCAGCAGCAGCAGCGGGGTCTGCTGGGCGAGCGCCATTGCGATCCAGACACGCTGACGCTGCCCGCCGGACAATTCGTCGACATAGCGATCGGCCAGCTCGCCGACGCCCGTGGACTCCATGGACTCCACGACGACGCGCTCGTCCTCGGGCGACCACTGCCGCAGCAGGCCCTGGTGCGGGTAGCGACCGCGCGCGACGAGGTCGGAGACGGTGATGCCGTCCGGAGCGATGGAGGTCTGGGGCAGCAGCCCGAGCAGCTTCGCGACCTTCTTGGCGGGCATCGCGTGAATGGACTGCCCGTCCAGGAGGACCTGCCCCCGACTCGGCTTCAGCATCCGGGACAGCGCGCGCAGCAGAGTCGACTTCCCGCAGGCGTTGGGGCCGACGATCACCGTGAAGGAGTGGTCGGGTATCTCGACCGAGAGGTCCTCGGCGATGACCCGCTGGTCGTAGCCGAGGGTCACCGAGTCTGCGGTGAGGCGCTGCATGGTCGTACTCCCGGAGTCGGTGGCGTCATCTGCGGGGCGACCGGCCCCGTGGCCGGTCGGGAGCCATGTCGACCAACACCAAGTTAGGTTAGCCTACCCTCGCACGACATGGCTCCGCAGGTCACGGCCGCCCCGTCCCGCGCCGTACTCCTACAGCCCCAGCCTCGCCAGCACCTTCCCCGCGTCCAGGCCGCACGACCCCTCGCCCGCAGACGTCCAGGCCGCTCCGCAGAGGGCCCGCAGCCCGTCGAGTTCGTCGCCCTCGCCCTCCAGGACCAGCTCCTCCCCGCGCACGGACGCCCGCCAGCCGCCGCAGCGCACCGCGTCGCCCTCCGCCGTCACCTCGGGCTGCCCGGTGAGCAGCCCGCGCAGATCCCGGTCCACGTACGTCGGCCGGAACCGCGGCTCGGCCGCCAGGAGCTGAGCGGCGTCCGTCACCCCGGTGAGCACCAGCAGCGAGTCGACGCCCCCGTTGAACGCGCCCTCGATGTCCGTGTCCAGCCGGTCGCCGACGACCAACGGCCGCTCCGCCCCGGTCCGCAGCACGGTCTCGCGGTGCATCGGCGGCAACGGCTTCCCCGCGACCTGCGGCTCGGCGCCCGTCGCGATCCGTACGACCTCCACCGCCGCACCATTGCCGGGAGCGATACCGCGCGCACTCGGGATCGTCAGGTCGGTGTTGGACGCGAACCACGGCAGACCGCGCGCGACCGCGTAACTCGCCTCGGCCAGACGGCCCCAGGGCAGGTCCGGGCCGCCGTACCCCTGGGCCACGGCCACCGGATCGTCGTCCGCCGACTCCACGGGCACCAGACCGCGTTCGCGCAGCGCGACCCGCAGCCCTTCCCCGCCGATCACCAGCACCCGCGCGCCGGACGGCAGTTGATCCGCCATCAGCCGGGCGACCGCCTGCGCGGAGGTGATCACATCGGCGGCCCCGGCGGGCACACCGAGTTCGGTCAGATGCTCCGCCACCGCTTCCGGCGTCCGCAGCGCGTTGTTCGTCACATAGGCGAGATGCATCCCGCCGTCCCGCGCGGTGCTCAGCGAGTCGACGGCATGGACGATGGCCTGGCCGCCCGCGTACACCACCCCGTCGAGATCGAGCAGGGCCGTGTCGTACGCCTCGCTCAGCGCCGCACTGCTTCCGAGCGGTCGGGACCTGTACTTCTGGCTCATATACCTACGCTCCTCGTTCATGCCTCTCCCCCGATCATCGCGCATGCGCGGAGCGCACATACGATGCAGAAATGAACACATCAGGTCCCGCCGAACAGGGGCTGCGTCTGATCCCGTTCCGTGGACTTCGTTACGTCCCCGAGCGGGTCGGCAGCCTCGCCGCGGTGACCTCACCGCCGTACGACGTCGTCGTCAGGCCCGACGGGCTCCACCACCTGGAGTCCGCGGACCCGTACAACATCGTGCGGCTGATCCTGCCGCAGGCCGACTCGGCCGCGGCCCGCCACCAGCAGGCCGCCGCAACGCTCGACGACTGGCTCGCGGAGGGCGTGCTCGCGCCCGACCCGGCCCCTGCGCTGTACGTCTACGAGCAGCGCAACAGCGAGATCCTGCAACGCGGTCTGATCGGCGCCCTGGCACTCTCGCCCGCCGCCGACGGCATCGTGCTCCCGCACGAGGACGTCATGGCCCATGTCGTCGAGGACCGGGCCGCCCTGATGCGGACGACGGCGGCCCATCTGGAACCGCTGCTCCTCACCTACCGCAGCGACGGCCGGCGCACCGGCGCGACAGCCGTGATCGAACGGATGGTGGGGCGCCCGCCGCTCCTCGCCACCACGACCGAGGACGGGTTCAGCCACCGTCTGTGGGCCGTCACGGACCCCGCGGAGAGGGCCGAGATCGAGTCGGATCTCTCCCACCACCAGGCGCTGATCGCCGACGGTCACCACCGCTGGGCCACCTACCTCAGGCTCCAGCGGGAACAGACCCGCCCCGGCCCCTGGGACTTCGGCCTTGTCCTTCTCGTCGACACGGCCCGCTACCCGCTTCAGGTCCGCGCCATCCACCGGCTGCTGCACGGGCTCCCTGTCTCCGACGCGCTCACGGCCCTGGACGGCCTCTTCCGCGTCCGGGACGTCGAGGGGCCACTCCCCCACGCGCTCGACGCCCTCGCCGAGGCCACGACGGAAGGCAACGCGTTCCTGCTCGCGGGCGACGGCCGCTTCCACCTCGTCGACCGCCCGGACGAGGCACTCCTGGCCCGTACGGTCCCGGCGGACCGCCCGCTCGCCTGGCGCACGCTGGACGCGACGGTCCTGCACTCCACTCTGCTCAACCACGTCTGGCAGATCCCCGACGCCCCTGAGCACATCGCGTACATCCACGACACCGCCGCCGCCGTCGAACAGGCCGAACGCCGCAACGCGACGGCGGTACTGCTCCACCCGGTACGGGAAGAGGTCGTCCGCGACCTGGCCCGGCAGGGCGTCACCATGCCGCGCAAGTCGACCTCGTTCGGCCCCAAGCCGGCCACGGGCATCGTGCTGCGCAGCTTGGATCTCGACTGACCGGGCCCGGCCCCGGAAACAGAAGAGGGCGGCACCCCTTCCGGGGTGCCGCCCTCTTCTTCACCGCTTACGCCTTCGGGGCCTCGTCGTCGTCCTCGTCGTCGTCCTCATCGAGGTCGTCGTCCGCAGCCACGGGCTCGTCGGCCTCGTCGGCCTCGACGGCCTCGTGGTCGCCCTCACCGAGAGCGTCGACGAACTCGACGCCGTCCAGCGCGGCCAGCCGGTCCGACGCGTCGGTCGAACCGTCCTTGTCGGCCTCCAGCGCCTTGCCGAACCACTCGCGCGCCTCGTCCTCACGACCCGCTTCGAGCAGCGCGTCCGCGTACGCGTAACGCAGTCGCGGAGTCCACGAGTGCACGGCGCTCGACGCCAGCTCGGGGCCCTGCAGCGTGACGATGGCGGCATCGATCTGCCCCATGTCCCTGCGGGCTCCGGCAGCCACGAGACGCATCTCGACCTGTCCGGCCTTGTCCAGCTTCTGCACCTCGGGCTCACCGGCCATGTCCATCGCCCGCTCGGGCCGGCCGAGACCGCGCTCGCAGTCGGCCATGACGGGCCACAGCTCCACGGAGCCGGTCATCCGACGGGACGCCCGGAACTCCGCCAGCGCCTCGGCGTACTTCTGCGTGGCGTACGCGGCGAAGCCGGCGGCCTCCCGCACAGCGGCCACACGCGAGGCCAGCCGCAGAGCGATGCGCGAGTACGCGTACGCCTGCTCGGGGTCCTCGTCGATCAGATTGGCCACCATGACGAGGTTGCGCGCCACGTCCTCGGCGAGCGTCTTCGGCAGGCTCATGAGCTCCTGGCGAACGTCCTTGTCGATCTCGTGACCGGTGACGTCGTCGGGAATGGGGAGCCGCTTGATCGGCTCACGATCCCGCTCGTCACGCCGCTCGAAACCACCGGAACGGCCACCGCGGTCGTCGCGCTGACCGCCGCGGTATCCACCACGGTCGTCATCACGACGCGGCCCACGCGGCCGGTCACGGTCACGGTCGCGGTCGTCGCGACGGAAACCGCCACCGGAGCCACCACCGGTGGGCCGGCTGTCGTCGCGGCGGAAGCCGCTGCTGGGGCGGTCGTCGTCGCGACGCGGGCCACGCGGCCGGTCGTCACGGCGCTCGAAACCACCACTGGGGCGGCCGCCACGGTCGTCATCACGACGCGGAGCACGGTCGTCACGACGGAAGCTGCCACCGGAGCTGCTGCCACCACGGTTATCGTCGCGGCGGAAA